>NZ_LGYE01000001.1 GCF_001262495.1 Microbacterium sp. GCS4 | reverse complement strand
AGACCGCCGGCACCGTCGGACTCATGAACACCGTCTCGGGAGCATCCACCCTCCCCGCCACCGTGTTCACCTGGGACAACCTCACCATCACCAAGCAGTAAGCCAGGTCACCCGCACACAGCACACACCACCCACGACACCGGGGCTCCGCGAGAGATCGCAGGGCCCCGGTGCCGTCTACAGGCAGTGGTCCCTGCCGCGCCCGACCGCCACGCGCCGGCGTCCGAGGCGGGGCGCCCAGGGGGAGTGGCGGATGCGGTCAGCGTTCGAAGCTGACGAAGTCCCGGTCGGTCGCTCCCGCCGGAGACCGCTGCGGACGCGGGACCATGACCAGAGCGACGCCGAGGATCAGCGTGGCGATCGAGGTCGA
This sequence comes from Microbacterium sp. GCS4, assembly GCF_001262495.1. GTDB lineage: Bacteria > Actinomycetota > Actinomycetes > Actinomycetales > Microbacteriaceae > Microbacterium. The sequence goes on along the minus strand of NZ_LGYE01000001.1, from coordinate 1,487,127 downwards.
GAAGAACGGTGCGAACAGCGAATCCCAGAAGATCTGGATGGTGAGGAAGATCGTCAGGCCGCTCGCCTGGCGCTGCGCGACCTGGGCGGCGGTCCCGAGGCCCACCACGACGAGGAGGACGATCAGCAGCGCGGCCCCGAACAGCCCGAAGCGGATCCACAGGTCGCCGAGCATCGAGTGCACCTCGAAGCCGTTGCCGAACATGTACCTCTCGACGTAGCCGTTGTTCGGGTCGTAGTTGAGCCGAGCCATGCCGGCCTTGGCGATCATCAGATCGATGCCGTTCGCGAGCGTGCCGGAGCCGACGCCGAACGGGTTCGCGGCGATGAGCTCACTCGAGGCGCCCAGCTCGGGACGACCACCGAGGATGAGCGAGCCCGACTGCGCGATCTGCTCCTCCGACCGTACGGCGGCCGCCCGGCCGAACCACCCCTCGAGGATGAACGACTGCAGTGCGAAGTAGCCGATCACGGCGACGAATCCGAAGACGGCGAGGGTCCGCACGGTCGAGGAGCTCTTCGACAGCCGGGCGCTGAGCGCCTGCCACATCACGAGCGCCGCGGCGACGAGGAGCATGGAGCCGGCCGAACGGGAGTCGTTGAGGGCGGAGACGACGCCGAGCAGCAGTAGGGCGAGGACTTCGAGCCACAGCCTGCGGCTGAGCATGCAGAGCGCGAGGACGACGACGGTCGCGGGCACCGACAGGTCGAACTTCCAGATGTTGTCGGTATTGACACCGTGCAGAACGACGCCCGCAGTCAGGCCGAAGCCGTACCAGAGGGCTGTCGGGGCCGTGCCGAGGATCGTGCGCGCCCAGACCACGACGCCGATCCCGCAGATCAACCCGAGCAGTGAGAACGTGTTCTGCTGCATCATCGAGTCGCTCGTGGGGTGGTCGCCCGCGAAGAAATCGGTGAGCACGAGGCCGCTGATCATCGCGAGGCCGCCGAGGCTGACGATCGTGGAACCGCCGCGCATCCTCCACATCGCCACGATCCACACCGGGAGCAGCAGGAGACTCAACACGATGCCCGCGGTCACTCCCTGGAGCAGAGTGACGCGGGCGGCGATGATGACGCAGGCGAGGGCGGCGACGATCTTCACGTCGGCTCTTCCTCACCGGTCGACGGGGGAGTGCCCATGAGGCGCTCGCGGTGGCGGGAGATGTACACGGCGAACGGGACGATCTGGAACACGAGCACCGAGAACGCGTTCGCGAGCACGGGTCCGGCGGCGCCGAGCGGCGGCGTGATGAGCAGGGCCAGGGTGATGGTCGAGATCGTCATGAGCGCGACGGGGATCATCTGGAACCGGATGCCGGCCTCGTCCATCAGGAACATGCCCAGCGGGTAGAGCGCGGCCTGGCACACGACCATGAGCCCGAAGGCGAGCACGGTGGTCCCCGCGACGTCGAGGGTCCCGTCGGTGATGAACGCGAACAGCCAAGGGGACACGGCCCACACGATCGCGCAGATGACTGCGGCTCCTCCGGCGAACAGCGCCGCGATCAGGTACGGTCCGCGTGCGAGCGTGCCGCGCGATCGCGCGCGTGTGAACAGCGGCCACAGCGCGAGCCCGCCCGCGGCGACCACGCCGTTGATCGCGAAGAACACCTGTCCGACCGCGCCGTACTCGGCGACGTCATGCGTCGTGCCGGACTGCGCCAGCACATAGCGCAGCAGGGCGACGGAGAGAGGTGCCGAGACGAGCTGCACGAGCATCGGCCAGCCCACGTGCATGACCCGCACGCCGGGCACTCGACGCACGCGGGGGACGTCCCGCAGCGCGCGTCCGAGCATCGGCGACAGCGCAGTGACCGCGAAGAGGAACCCCGTCGCGGCGATGAGGAACCCGGAGATCATCGACGACAGCGCGAGGAAGGTGCCGGCCGAGGGCGGCGCGAACGACACGAGAAGCCAGACGAGGAGCAGGTTCAGGGGTCCCTGGGCGGCCTGGATGAGGATGATCCAGTGGTTCTTGTGCAGGCCGAGGAGAACACGCTGCCAGATCCCGAGGGGGATGCCGAGGCAGAAGATCATGAGCGATGTGAAGGCCGCGAGATCGGCACCGGGGATGCTGCCCGCATCGCCCAGGATCGCAGTCCACGCGCCGCTCAGGTAGAGGATCGCGTTCACGACCATGCCCACGCCGGCGAAGCCGACCATGATGCGACCGACCGTGGTCAGCTGCGCCCGGATCACCCTGTCGCCCCGGGGGTCGTCGCTCACCGCGATGCTGTTGACCAGCACGGCGCCCGAGCCGAGATCCGAGAACGAGATGAGTCCGGGCAGCGACGCCACGAGCGTGTAGAGCGCGTAGTACTCGACGCCAGGGCCGCCCAGGATGAGCCTGACCGTGAGCACGCCGCACACGAGCGAGATCGCCATCGACAGGGCCCTCGCTCCGAGGGCGAGCAGTACGCTCATGCGTCGGCGGCGTCGCGGTCGGTCTCTCCCGCTGTCAGCGCGGCCTTCTTGCGCTTGGGTGAGCGCGACCAGGTGCGAGAGGGGGCCTCGGGCACGTAGTACGGACTGCTCTCGTTCCGCTTGACCGCGTTGAGCACGATGCCGACGACGTCCTTCTTGGTCGACTTGAGCGTGCTGAGCACGGCGCTGATCTGCTTGCGCCGCGTGCGGCCGGATCGGGCGACGACGAGCACGCCGTCGGACAGATCGGCGAGCCACAGCGCATCCGAGACGACGAGGGCGGGCGCGCTGTCGACGATCACGTACTCGTAGCGCTCGCGCGCCTCGGCGACGAGCTCGCGCAGGCGGTGCGAGGTGATCAGCTGCCCCGGGTTCGGAGCGGTCGCGCCCCCGGCGATGATGTCGATGTTCATGGCCTCGGAGTGCTGCACGGCCTCGTCGAAGGTGACGTCTCCCACGAGGATCGAGGTGACCCCGACCGCGCCCTCCAGCTGCAGAGCCGTGGCGACGGAGGAGCGCCGCAGGTCGGCGTCGATCAGCAGCACGTCGTGGTTCGACTCGGCGAGGGCCGCGGCGAGGCCGATGCTCACCGAGGACTTGCCCTCGTGGGGTGCGGACGACGTCATCATGACGACCTGCAGGTCACGATCCACGGCCACGTACTTGAGGTTGGCGGCCAGGGCACGGAAGGACTCGGCCGAGCGGCTGTCGCGGCTGCGCAGCATGGTCGACAGGATCGTGTAGGTGCGCCGCCAGGCGACGATCTCGCCGATCACCGGGGCGTCGGTGACCGCGGCGATGTCGGAGCGTTCGCTGATGCGGGTGCCCAGCACACGGCGGAACAGCGCGTAGGCGACGCTGAGTCCGAATCCGATCGCGGCGCCGATGACCGCGAACAGACGTGTGTTGGGTCCGATGGGCGCCTGCGGCTCGCGTGCGGGCGCGATGGTCTCGAGTCGCACGGCGGGTGCGCCCTCGGCGTCGCTGGGCGAGACCTCGGCGACGGCACCGATGAGCGAGTCGGTGATGGCGGCGGCGGTCTCCTGCGCGCGCTCCTTGTCGGTGTCGGTGACTGAGATCTCGATCACGACGGTGTTGAGGGTGTTCACGACCGAGACGCGCTTCGCAAGCTGCGTCGCCGTCTCATCGAGCTCGAGGTCGTCGATCACCGGGGTGAGGACGAGCGGGGACGAAGCGAGCACGGCGTACGTCTGCACGAGGCTCTGCACGTAGCTGGACCCCTGGACCAGCTCGTTGGTGCTGTCGCCGCGCTGGGGGATGACCATCACCGCGGCGGTCGAGCTGTACTCCGGGGGGAGCGTGCGCGAGTAGCCGAAGGCGGCACCGGCGCCGATGACGGTCAGCGCGACGATGACGATCCACTGCCGACGCAGTGCGTCGATGTAGTCCTGCAGTGTCATGATGCTCCCTCTCCCCCTGCCCGAGCGCGTCGTCTTCTCACGAAGAGACTCGACCGTGGCTATTCTCCCCTGAGTCCTGCATTCCGGCGACGCTCTCGATCGTCGCCGTGATCCGCCGGTGGTACTCCGCCGTGGAATGCCGGGTCGCTGCAGCTGCCGCGGCGACCTGCGCCTCGGCCGTGACCTCGGACCACCGGCCGACGAGTTCCTCCACGGCGTCCGCCACCGCGGCGATGTCGCCCGGGGCGACGGCGCGTGCTGTCGGGTACCCGTCCACGGCCTCGCGCAGACCCGCGAGATCGCTCACGATCACGGGACGACCCGCGAGGACCGCCTCGACCGCGGTGTTGCCGAACGATTCGTCGGTGCGCGACGGCACGACCATGACGTCGCACTCCGCGAGGTGGGGCCAGACGTCGGCGTCGTAGCCGTGCATCGTCACGACCTCCGTCAGCGACTCGGCGGCGATCTGCTGCGTGAGCTCCGCCGAGTACCACTCGTAGCCGCGGAAGACGTCGCCGACGATATCGAGCCGCGCGTCGTGCCCGCGTTCCCGCAGTGCCGCGACCGCGGCGACCACGACGTCCGGCGCCTTGCGCGGCGAGAGACGGCCGACGTACCCGATGCGGATGTCGTCGAGGCGCTCACGGAGCGGCGGGGGCTGCGCGGGTCCGGGGATCGGATTGAGGACGACACGGATCCGGCGACGCAGGGCCGGCAGCGAGCGTCGCAGCAGATCGGCTGTGAACCGACTGTTCGCGACCACGACGTGCGACCACAGCTGCGGGAGGTAGAGGAACGCGCGCAGCGCCCACGGCGAGCCGGACTCGGCCTCGTGCACGTGCGTCACGGTCGGCACACGGCGCAGGCGGAGCAGCAGCGGCCAGTGGGGGAGGGTCACGGTGCTCACGTAGGCGGCGTCCGGACGATGACGGCTGAGGAGCCGCCACGAGTCGACGAATCCGCCGACGGCGGAGGCGATCAGCGTGAGCCAGTGTCGCGGGCGCAGCAGCTGTTTGCGCAGCACGAACATGCGGGTCACGATCACGCGCACGCCGTGCTCCTCCAGCGCGGCGACCAGCGGACCGTCTTCCGGGAGGGCAGCGATCACGTCATGCCCGGCAGCGGCGAGTCCGGCCGCGGACTCGAGAGTGACCCGGTCCGCGCCGTAGAGCTCAGCCCCGGGGTGGGCGATGAGAACCAGCACCGGCGACCACCCTCCCCTCCTGCTCCGGGCCGTCCGGTTCGATACCGGCGGTGTGTGAGATCATTCTTACCGTGTCCATGCGGTCGTGGGTGGGCCGTCGGGATCTGGGGTCCCGAAGACGAGCACTGGTGAGGGGAACCGGGATGACTGAGAGCGTCTTGTTCGTGTGTGCACAGAACATCTGCCGCTCGCCGCTGATGGCCGCTGCCTTCCAGGAGGCGCTGCGTGCAGAGGGCGAGCTCGGCTTGGGAGGCTCGGACTGGGCTGTCGAGTCGGTCGGCACCGTGGCGTCCGAGGGGCGCGACGCGTGCCGTGTGTCGGTCGACATCGTGCCTGCCGCCGCGGAGCACCGCTCGGTGCGGCTGGAGGCCGAGGACCTCGACGTCGCCGACCTCGTGATCGCGGCGTCGCTCGAGGAGCGTTCGCTGATCGCTCGGATGCGGCCGCAGTCCCGCTCGCGCACCTTCACGCTCCGTGAGGCGCTGCTGCTGGGCGAGCGGCGCATCACCGCATCCTCGCTCGAGGAGTACGCCGCGGCGCTGGATTCGCGCCGGGGGACGCTCGACCTGCCCCGGCCGTCGGCGCTGCCGTGGCGGCGCGCCGACGACCCGCTGGACGTGATCGACGTGCACCAGCTCGGCACCCGCGCGCACCGCAAGGGCCTCGAGAAGGCCGCCGCCGACACGCGGTTGCTCGCCTCCCGCCTGCGACGCGATCTCGCGCCGACGCCCTGAGCCCAGGTCGGGCGACTCACCACTCCTCCGCGCGGCGGCGCGCCCCCCGTGCGACGCGGTGCACGCTGTGCCCCGAGGCGAGTCGACGAGCGAGGTCCTCGTACGCGTCCGCGACGTCCTCCCAGCGGAAGGCCTCGCGGGCACGCCGCTGGGCGCTCGCGCCGAGCTCGCGGGTGCGATCCGCATCGGCCTCCGCCTCTTCGAAGGCGCTCGCCGCGGCATCCGGGGCTGTGAAGAACCATCCCTCGCCGTCGAGCACCTCGCGGTTGAACGAGACGTCGGAGGCGATGACGGCGGTGCCGGCGCCCATGGCGCGCAGCAGGGAGGGGTTCGTCCCGCCGACGGAATGCCCGTGGCCGTAGGTGAGCGCGTGGAAGTAGAGGGCGTCGAGCAGCTCCTGATCGAAGACGCCGCCGACGAGACGGATGCGGTCGTCGCCGGCGGCCGCCTCCTGGACGCGCTGGGTGTACTCGCTGCTGTAGGGCGCCGAGCCGACCACGACGAGGGGGAGGACAGCTGCGCTGCGTCGATACCCCTCCACGATCTCGAGCACGTGGTTCTCGGGTTCGAAGCGCGCGACGACGAGGTGATAGCCCTGTGTCGTGAGGCCGAGCTCCTCGATGCGCCCCTGCGGGACGGACTCGAGGATGGGGGCACCGTAGCGGATCATCTCGGTGGGGACCTGAAACTGATGCGCGTAGTAGTCGGCGATCCCGGGGGCGTCGGCGATCAGCGCGTCGGCCGTGCGCACCCCGAACTGCTCCGCCCAGCGGTAGTACGCCTTGCCGCGCGGGCCCCACTTCGACCTACGCCACTCCAAGCCGTCCATGTGCAGGGCGGTGGGTGCGCGACGCAGACGCAGGAGCGGGAGAAACGGCGAATTGGCCGCGTTGAACACGAAGGTCGCGTCGGGTCGACGTCGGAACATCAGATGCAGGGTCGAGAGTCCGGTGTGGCTGAGCGTCTCGATCTGCTTGACCGGGATCGCGGGCAGGTGGACGACCCGCATGCCGAGGTACTCCTTGTCGCGGCTCTCCGACCCGCGCGTGTACACGACGACCTCGTGCCCCCGTTCGGCGAGACGCCGTCCGACCTCTTCGATCGCGGTCTCGAAACCTCCGTAGGCCGCGGGCACTCCCCGCGTCCCCACCATCGCGATGGTGAGGGCGTCTCCCTTGCTCATGGATTCAGTATGCCCCGCTCGGCTGCACCATGACGCGGGCGGTACGCCACATGATCTGCAGGTCATTCATGACCGACCAGTTCTCGACGTAGCGCAGGTCGAGGCGCACGCTCTCGTCCCACGAGAGGTCGCTGCGCCCGGACACCTGCCACAGGCCGGTGATGCCCGGCTTGATGTAGAGGCGGCGGTACACGGTGCCGTCGTAGGCGGTGACCTCGCTGGGCAGCGGCGGGCGGGGGCCGACGACGCTCATGTCGCCCACCAGCACGTTCCAGAACTGCGGCAGCTCGTCGAGCGACAGCTTGCGCAGCACACGCCCGACGCGGGTCACGCGCGGGTCGTCCTTCATCTTGAAGAGCAGGCCGGCGCCCTCATTCTGCTCCTTGAGGGCGGCGAGCTGCTGCTCGGCATCCGTCTTCATGGAGCGGAACTTCACGATGCGGAACGTCCGACCGTCGCGACCGACCCGCTCCTGGAAGAAGAACAGCGGACCCGGCGAGTCGAGCTTCACGAGCAGCGCGAGGATCGGCGTGATCAGCGCGATCGGGATGAGTGCGACGGTGGCGACGGCGATGTCGAGTGCGCGCTTGAGGAGGTGCTGACCGCCCTCGTAGGAGGGGATCTGCACCTGGATGAGGGGGAGCCCCTCGACGGGGGCGAAGGAGATGCGGGGGCCCGCGACGTCGGTGAGACGACTGGACAGGACGAGCTCCGCAGCCGTGCCCTCGAGCTGCCAGCTGAGCTTCTTGACGAAGTCGGGCTCGCCGTCGGGGCGGCTCGCGACGATGATCGTGTCCGCGCCGAGCTCGGCGGCGACCGCCGACACCGTGTTCACGTTGCCGATGACGGGGAACTTCGCGCCCCCGACCTCGACGTCCCTCGCATTGCCGTCGAGCAGCGTGGTCCCGACGACCTGATAGCCCGATGCGCCGATCGGGTGGAGGGTGCGGACGACGTACTCGACGTCGTCCCTGTCGCCGACGACGAGCGTGCGCGAGACGAACAGTCCCCGCGCACGCTGCGCCGCCAGCCAGTTCCGCCACACCCAGCGGGTGATGAGCAGTGTGAGACCGCCGAGCGGCAGGCAGACGAGCAGCACCAGCTGCATCGTCTGCCAGCCGAGCACGACAGCCAGCATGGCGATGATCCCAAACGCCAGTCCGGTGGCGTGCACCACTCCGCGATACTCGGTTGCGCTGGCGCGGAACAGCGCTGCATCACGGGTATGCAGGGCGCTGAGCATCAGATACCAGAGCGCAGCCAGCGGGATGCCGTTCCTCAGGGCCTCTTCCCCTGTGACACCGGTCATCAGCTGGATCGCTGCTGTGATCGCGACGGCGGACAGGATGACCCCAGCATCCGAGATCCGAAGTCGCATCCGATAACGCCGTTCCCACTGACGGCGTCGCTCCAACGTTGCGGACGCGCGCGGCGTGACCACCGTGCGCGTGACCGACTTGGTGGCTCGCGGTGCGGCGACCGGCGCGAAGACCGAACCCGTGCGAGTGATGCTCAGAGCATCCTCGACGGAAGTCATGCCGAGGCCTCGTGAGCCGTGTATGTGCGCAGAAATCCCCGATGCGACATGTGTTTCCCCAGTGTTCCCCAGAAACCGGGGACCCCACGTCCCCGGAAACGTCTGCAACCCGACCCCTCGGGACCTGCCGTGATCCGTGATCCCACATCACGGGCGCTCGCACCGTCCCACACGGTGCGTGCATGCAGCAGGTACTGCAGACTTTCGTTCACTCTAGCGGATGCGGCCGTTCAGTGGAAGGTAATTCCGCCGTGTGGACGAAACGAATTCCCCATCGCCCGTCCTGCGGCGGATGCGCATGGGTAGTCTGTCCGCGTGACGACATCCGCGACGCCCCGATTCCACCTGAGCCGGATGCGTCCGCGCGATCCCTCGCAGCCGCACCGGGCGGCCAGTTCGCTCGAGCTCTTCTTCGACCTGGTCTTCGTCGTCTCGGTGAGCATCGCCTCCGCGCAGCTGCACCATGCGCTCTCGCACGCCGACTTCCTGCACGGGATCACCTCGTACGCCATGGTGTTCTTCGCCATCTGGTGGGCGTGGATGAACTTCACCTGGTTCGCGACGTCCTTCGACACGGACGACTGGCTGTATCGCGTCACCACGATCGTGCAGATGGGCGGTGTGCTCGTGCTCGCCGCAGGACTGCCCGCGGCGTTCGAGCACGGAGACTTCACGGTCCCCGTGCTCGGCTACATCGTGATGCGCGTCGCGATGATCGCGCAGTGGCTCCGGGCCACGCGCGGGGCCGGGGAGCTGCGCACGGCGACCCGGCGGTACGCGTTCGGCATCGCGGGCGTGCAGGTGCTCTGGGTGCTGTTCCTGCTCATCCCCGCCGGTCCCGCGCAGATCGCCGCTTTCATCGTGTGCGCGCTGATCGAGGTCGGCGTCCCGGTCTTCGCGGAGCACCGACGGCAGACGCCGTGGCATCCGCATCACATCACCGAGCGCTACGGCCTGTTCACCCTGATCGTGCTGGGCGAGAGCCTGCTGGCGTCCGCGAACGCGATCATCGACGCGAGCCACGAGCTGGAGTCCTTCGCACCGCTCATCTCGATCTCGGTGCTCACGCTCGTGGTCACGGCGTCCCTGTGGTGGGTCTACTTCTGGCCTCCGCACCACCGCGCGATCACGACGTTCGCGCGGTCGTTGCGCTACGGCTACATCCACTACTTCGTGTTCGCCGCTGCGGCCGCGTTCTCGGCCGGCATCGAGGTCGAGCTCGATGTGCTGACGGGCAAGAGCCACTTGTCGAGCGTCGTCGCGTCGTTCACGGTGACGATCCCGATCGCGCTTTTCCTGCTGGGCGTCTGGTGGATCGCGATCCGAGAGAACGCGGATGCCGTTGTCAACACGGTCGTCCCGGTGGGGGCGGGGCTCGTTCTGCTCGACCCGGTGCTCCCGATCCCCGTCGCGATCACCGCGCTCGTGATGGTCGTGATCGTCGTGGTGCTCGTTCTCCGTCCGCCGGTCACGCGAGAATCGACGAACCAGGGTGCATAGGTTTCACATAGCGGTGACATAGGCCGCTGATCGTCCGCTCCGTGACGATGGGGTCATCGACACCCCGTCCCCGAGAGGAGCACGATCATGAGCCGCATCCCCGAACCCGTCCAGACCCCTGAGGGCCCCGCCTACGAGGGCCGCCTCCTCGACCGCGCCGACGAGGAGGTGGTCGACCAGGGCGCGGCCTTCGACATCCGCACCCTCGTCTCGCGGCGAGGCGTGCTCGGTCTCGCCGGCCTCGGGGTCGGCGCCGTCGTCCTCGCGGCCTGCGCCCCGACCGCCTCCGGCTCGAGCGGCATGGGCTCCGCCGGCACCTCGACCGCGACGCCCGAGAGCGCGAACGGATCGACGGCGACGGCTGCCGGGGAGATCCCCGACGAGACCGCCGGACCCTATCCGGGCGACGGATCGAACGGCCCCGACGTCCTGGAGGAGACCGGCATCGTGCGTCAGGACATCACGACCTCGATCGACGGGGGCGCCACCGCCGAGGGCATCCCGTTGACCTTCGAGTTCCAGGTCCTCGACATGGCGAACGGCAGCGTGCCGTTCGAGGGCGTCGCGGTCTACGCCTGGCACTGCACGGCGCAGGGCGAGTACTCGATGTACTCCTCCGGCCTCGAGGGCGTCACCTACCTGCGTGGAGTGCAGGTGGCGGATGCCGATGGGCGCGTCTCGTTCACCTCGATCTTCCCCGGGTGCTACTCCGGACGCTGGCCGCACATCCACTTCGAGGTGTATCCCGACGTCGACTCGATCACGGACTCGTCGAACGCGATCGCCACCTCGCAGCTGGCCTTGCCCGAGGACGTCTGCTCGGCGGTGTACGCGGACTCGCGCTACGACGGCTCCGCGCAGAACCTCGCGAAGACGAGCCTCGCGAGCGACAACGTGTTCGGCGACGACGCGGCGGCGCTCCAACTCGCCACGGTCTCGGGCGACACCGCGAACGGATACATCGCGAGCCTCGTCGTCGGGATCGACACGACCACCGCGCCCACCGCCGGATCGGCCCCGTCGGGCGGTTCGGGAGGACCGGGTGGCGGGGGAGAGTCGCCTGCACGCTGACCGATCGGGGGCCCGCCTGGTCGACTCGTCGTCTGCGCGACGAGTCGACCAGAGACGCGGCCCTCCGCGTCGAGGAGGGGGCCGGGCGTCGACGATCCGCGACGCCCGGCGCGGATCTGCTAGACTGAGCGACGCACCGTGCAGCCGTGTCCCCCTCTGGACCGCCACAGTGCCACTGATCAGGGCCATTCCGGACCACGCACATCGACGCGCGCGGCATCCGCCCCGATCTCACGACTCGCGGGCCACGGAAGCGCGCCCGCCACACAGCAATGAGTACCAGCATGACCATGACCACCCTTCCGCCCTCCGACCCGCTGACCTGGAAGCAGGCCGACATCGACGTGCACGTCGCGACGCGCGCCGGCGAGTTCGCCGGTTTCGTCGAGTTCGACGGCACCGCGCATCTCGCGCACGATCATCGCGGTGTCGAGCTCGGCGTCTTCGAGACCCTCGACGACGCGCGCCGTGCCCTCGAGGGCGCGCACGAGCCCGCACGTCGTCCCCTCACCTTCTCCTTCACCTTGCCGCGCGTGCTGCGGCGGCGTCCTCGTCGCGCCCGCGCCTGACCGCGGACGGGGCTTCCTGGGAGTGGCCAGCAAGATGCCGAAGTATTCCCTGGGACGCATGGCGGACGGGTTAGCGTGAGGTAAGCGTTGGGCGATCTGCCTTGGGCTTTCCACAGCTCACGGGCTCCCGATCGTCAGGAGAGCATCATCTCCCTCGCACAGGTCGACACGACCGCCACCCTCGGACCGATCCGCCAGACCTACTCCGGAACCGCAGACTTCCCGCCCATGGCGCACGCCTACAAGCAGGTGTCGCAGGTCGTGCGCGAGACCGGCCTCCTGCAGCGGGCGCGCTGGTTCTACGTGCTCGTCGGCGCCGCCCTGGCCGTCGCCCTCGGGGGCGTCGTCACGGGTTTCATCCTGCTCGGCGACAGCTGGTTCCAGCTCCTGATGGCCGCAGCTCTCGGGGTCATCCTCACCCAGGTGGCGTTCCTCGCGCACGAGGCGGCGCACCGCCAGATCCTCGCCTCGGGTCCCGCGAACTTCCGCCTGGCGCGCATCCTCGCCGCCGGCGTCGTCGGCATCAGCTACGCCTGGTGGGACTCCAAGCACACCAAGCACCACGGCAACCCCAACCAGGTGGGCAAGGACCCGGACATCCAGGTCGACACGATCTCGTTCCTCGACACGGATGCCGCGAAGTCGCGGGGCCTCATCCGCATGATCACTCGCCGTCAGGGCTGGCTGTTCTTCCCCCTCCTCACACTCGAGGGACTCAACCTGCACTACCTCGGCGTCAAGCACCTCGCCACGGGGGCGCGGGTCAAGGGGCGCTGGACCGAGCTGGCGCTCATCGCCGTGCGCTTCGCGATCGTGCTGGTGCCGGTGTTCCTGCTCCTGCCGCTCGGCATGGCGTTCGCCTTCGTGGGAGTGCAGCTGGCGGTCTTCGGCGTGTACATGGGGGCGTCGTTCGCCCCGAACCACAAGGGGATGCCGATCATCGACCCGAGCGCCCGCCTCGACTTCTTCTCGAAGCAGGTGCGCACCTCCCGCAACATCCGCGGCGGCTGGTGGGCGACGTGGCTCATGGGAGGCCTCAACTATCAGGTGGAGCACCATCTGTTCCCGAACATGCCGCGTCCCCACCTCTCGAAGGCCCGCGAGATCGTCCGCGACTACTGCGCCGCGAACAGCGTCCCGTACACCGAGACGAGCCTCGGCCAGTCGTACGCGATCGTGATCGCGTACCTGAACCGGGTGGGTCTCGCCGCCCGAGACCCGTTCGACTGCCCGGCGTCCGCGCAGTTCGGCCGCGCCTAGCCGCTCGTCGTCAGAGCAGCCCGAGTTCCAGCGCCAGCGTCACCGCACGGGTACGATCCGAGACGCCGAGCTTCTCGAACACGTGGATCAGGTGCGTCTTGACCGTGGCCTCGCCGATGAACAGGTCGCGGGCGATCTCGGGATTACTGCGCCCTGCGGCGACGAGTCGCAGCACCTCGAGTTCGCGCGGGGTGAGCTGCGGGCGATCGTCGCGCTCCGCGCGCATTCGCGTCACCAGAGTGGAGGCGATCGCGGGGGCGAGCACGGTGTTGCCCTGGGCGACCGAGCGGATGCCCGCCACGATCTCCTCGTGGGGCGAGGCCTTGAGCAGGTAGCCGCTCGCCCCGGCCTCGATCGCGCCGAGGATGTCGTCGTCGGTCTCGTACGTCGTCAGGACGAGCACGCGCACGCTCGGGAGCTGCGCGGTCAGTCGCGCCGTCGCCTCGATGCCCGAGACGCCCGGCATGCGAAGGTCCATGAGCACGACGTCCGGTCGCAGCTTCGCGGCCAGCGCGACGGCTTCGGCGCCGTCGCCGGCTTCTGCGATGACCTCCAGCCCCGGGTCGAGGTCGAGCAGCCCGACGATGCCGGAGCGGACGATCGGATGGTCGTCGGCGACGATCACGCGGATCATGACACCTCCTGGGAGAGGGCTGGAGCGGCGGGAGCGACGGGGGCCAGGGGCACGTCGACGGTCAGAGCGGTACCGCCGTCAGCGCCGTCGGCCACGGCGAGCGTGCCTCCGACCAGGGCGACGCGGTCGCGCATGCCGGCCAGTCCGAACCCGAGGTCGTCGTCAATCGAGACGCCGCCGAGCCCGCGGCCGTCGTCCCGCAGACGGAGACGGGCCTGATCGTCGACCGTGAGATCGATCGTGGCCGAGGCGGCACCGGAGTGCTTGCGCACGTTGGCGAGTCCCTCCTGCGCGCAGCGGAGCAGGACCACCTGGACATCCCGCGACAGCGCGGCATCCGACGCTCTCACAGTGACCCGCACCCCGGTCTCCCGCGTGAGGCGCTCGGCCAGACGGCGCAGCGCCTCCGACAGCGAATCGGCCGCTGGCGCAGGCGAGGTCTCCGCGACGAGCGCCCGGGCCTCCAGCAGCGCGTCGCGCGCAGCATCCTCGATCAGCCCGAGGGCCGCGGGCGAGCCGTCGACCCGCGCGCGCTCGGCGAGCATCACGATGCTGGTGAGACTCTGCGCGATCGTGTCGTGCACGTCGCGGGCCAACCGCGCCCGCTCGGCCATCGCCCCGGCCTCGCGACTCGCCGTCTCGAGCCCGGCCTGAGCGGCGGTGAGCTCGGCCAGAAGGCGCTGGCGCTGCACGCCCCATTCGGCGATGCGGGTGATCCACAAGCCCAGCGCGAGGCTGAACGCCGTGGACAGACCGCAGGTCAGCGCTCCGGCGACGATCGCGTCCGTCCGGAACCCGCCCCACGCGGAGTACGCGAGCGTGAGTACGATCCCGTTGCCGATCGTCACGAGGATCGACTGTCGCGTGGTGCACGACGTCATCCACAGGAGAGGCAGAACGAGGGTCTGCAGGATCAGCATGTTCGGCTCGAGGAGGACGCCGAGGGCCAGCAGCGCGACGAGCGACACCTGCAGCAGCGCGGACGTCATCGGCGACGGGTCCTGGACGCCCTCGTTGATGCCGACGTACGGACGGGCGCCGAGCGCGTAGACGAGGAACACCGCGACCGCGATCCCGATCAGCACCCACCGTGCGCCGGGAAACCGCTCCGGCAGCGCGAACGTCAGAGCCGACACCGCCATGAGCAAGGCGCTCGCGGCGATGTCCCACCCGAGGCGCTCTCTGCGGATGCCGCGACTCATAGGTCCCACTCTTCCACGGGTCCCGCCTGCCGACGCCGCTCGCTCATCCGTCGCGACGGATCCATCGGAACGTGGCCCGACTGAGCACGGCCCCGATGATCAGCCACGCCGCGATCGCGAGCGCCACGAGACCGAGCTGCCATTCGCCGCCCTGTTCCGCAGCCCGGAACGAGTCCGGCAGGAGCGCTGCGCGCATACCCTGCGCGATCCATTTCAGGGGGAACGCGGCCGAGACGTTCTGCAGCCACTCCGGGAGAGTCGAGAACGCGATGTAGACGCCCGACACGAACTGCAGCAGCAGCACCACCGGGATCACCACGGCCGATGCGGTCTTGCCCGAGCGGGGGACGGCCGACAGGGCGATGCCCAGCAGGCTGCAGCACAGCAGGCCCAGCACGAACACCCACGCGAACCGCCCCCACGCCTCGGCGTCGGTCGGCAGATCCACCCGGTACAGGACGACGGCGACCGCCATGAGCAGCCCGATCTGCAGGATCGCCGTCACGAACACCTGCCCGATCTTGCCGAGGAAGTACGTGACGGGAGAGATCGGCGTGCTGCCGAGGCGCTTGAGCGTTCCGTCGCTCTTCTCGACCGCGATCTCGATCGACAGCCCCTGCACGCCGGAGAGCAGGATGCCGCCCGCGACGAGGCCGGGCAGGTAGTAGGTGGCCATGCTGACGGCATCCGGTCCCTGTCCGATGTTGCCCGTGAAGATCGTCGCGAAGATCAGGTACATCACCGTCGGGAAGAGGAAGGTGAAGAACACCTGGTCGCCCGCACGGAAGTACTGGCGCAGCTCGAAGCCGATGCGACGGATGCCGAGGCGCACGGTGCGCGCGGGGTCGAAGGTCGAGGTCTGAGGGGTCGCGGCGGTCATGACTGCTCCTTCGCCTCGGCGAGTGCCCGCTCGTCGGCGGCTCCGTGCTCGCGGATCAGGTCGAGGTAGACGTCCTCGAGGGTGGGGCGGACGATCTCGAGATCACGGGGCTCGCCGTCGATGCGATGGAGCTCGGCGACGAGCGTCCCCGGCGCGGACGTGCGCTCCTCGTGCACGGCGCCGGCGGCGTCCCTCCAGCGCACCATCGGCGTGCGCGCATCGGCGCCGCCGATCTCGTCGACGGCGCCGATCGCCGCGAGCCGACCGCCCACGATCACCGCGGCGCGGTCACCGAGCTGTGCGGCCTCGTCGAGATAGTGGGTCGTGAGCAGTATGCTCGTGCCCTCGGCTTTCAGGGAGCGGATGAGCTCCCAGAACTGTCGTCGCGCCTCGGGGTCGAAGCCCGTGGTCGGCTCGTCGAGGAAGAGCAGTTCGGGCCGCCCGATGATGCCGAGCGCGACGTCGAGGCGGCGCTGCTGGCCGCCGGAGAGCCGACCGGCCCGAGTGCGCTGCTTCTGCTCCAGACCGACGGCGGCGATCACCTCGTCGACGTCGCGGGGGTGCGGGTAGTAGCCCGCGAACTCGGTGAGGAGCTCGCGCACCGTGAAGCTTCCGGCCTCGCCGGCGGACTGCAGCACGATGCCGAGCCGCGCCTTCCACTCGAGTCCTCCGTGCTGCGGGTCGACGCCCAGCACCCGGACCTCTCCGGAGGTGCGGTGGCGGTACCCCTCGAGGATCTCGATCGTCGTGGACTTGCCGGCGCCGTTCGGACCGAGCAGGGCGAAGGTCTCGCCACGGCGGATGTCGAAGGTGATGCCGTCGACCGCGGTGAACCCGCCGTACGACTTGCGGAGATCACGGACCTCGATCACGCTGCTGTCTGTCATGACTCCAGCGTGCCCGTGCGGCGGCTCTCGCGGTAGCCATGGAGCGGCGGACACCGGCATCCACCGATCGGGGGATGCCATGCAGACGGAGAGGGGCGCGAGCGGTGGATCCGCTCGCGCCCCTCTCATCGGAGCAGGATGCTGCTCAGCGCGAGGCCTTCTCGTCGGCCTCGACGACCTCGATCGTGATCTTGCCGTCGATCGTCTCGGTGTCCTCGTCCTCCAGTGCCTCGTCGCCGAGGAACTCCTCGTCGCCCCGCGGCTCGGGGGTCTCGGAGGCCTCGTCGAGGAGCTCGGCCTCGACCGCCTCGTGGGAGGCGTCCTCGTCGTCGGTGCTCGGGACGGCGATCGCCGAGGGGTCGTCGCTGAAGATGCCGTCGGGGCGGATCAGTTCGCGAACCTCGGCCATGAAGCTGGCGAGCTGCTGCTGCTGCCAGCGGAGCTGACGCGCGTGGTCCTCGGCGTCGCGCAGCACGGTCGAGGTGTGCTGGGTGACGGAGTCGACGATCTTCTGCGACTTGACGCGGGCGCGGTCGAGTGCGTCCCGAGCGCGCACCTGCGCGTCCGCCTCGATCGTCTGGGCCTGCGAGCGCATAAGCCGCTCGTAGTCGTCGGCCTTGGCCGAGATGCGCTGCGCGTGGTCGAGCGACGCCGCGACCTGCTCGTTCGCGTCGGTGGTGATGCGCTCGGCGTGCGCGACGGCCTGGTTGTGCAGCACGAGGAACTCCTGCTGCGCGTCATCCTGACGGCGCGTGAGCGTCTCCTCGAACTCGAGCACGCGGGCGTTCATCTCGCGCACCTCGCGCTCGGCGTCGGCGCGCAGCTGCGTGGTCTCGCGCGTCACGAGCGAGCGGAGCGCCGCGGCGCCCTTCTCGGCCTCGGTGCGGATCGCCGTGGCCTCCTGCGACGCCTGGTGAACCTTCTCGGCGGCGTGCGCGGCCTCGCGCTCGAGGGTGGCCTCGTGCGCCGTGTACTCGGTGTCGATCTTGAGGCGCACCTGGTCCGCGTCGTGCTGGGCCTGCGCGATGATGCGCGCGACGTCGGCGTCGGCCTCGGCGCGCTGCGCGGTGACCTCTTCGCGCGCGGCGGCCATGAGACGGTCGGCCTGGACCGCGGCGTTCTGGATCAGGACGTTGGCCTGCTCCTCGGCAACGCGCAGGATCGTCTCGAACTGCTCGCGCGAGGGGGCGTCCTTGCCCTCGGCGCGCGGGGCGTCGACGAGCTCGTTCGTGAGCGTCGTGACCTGCTGCTCGGCGGCGTCCGCCTGGGCCTTGGCCGCCGTCAGCTCGGCCTCGAGGGCCTCGCGCGCGCTGCGCTCCTCGTCGCGCACCGATTCGACGGCGTCCTCGTGTCGGGCCTCGGCGTCGGCGAGGTCGGCCTTGGCCTGCTGCAGCTGGTTGCGCAGAGCGCTGAGGGCCGCATCGACCTCGGCCTTGTCGTAGCCGCGGAACGAGGCGGTGAAGCCGCCCTGCTGCGGCGACTGCTGCTGCTGCTGCTGCGGAACGTCTTCGATCAGCTTGTCGAAGAAGTCCGGCGTGCGGTCGTTGTCGGGAGTTTCACTCATGGTCAGCCTTTCCGGCGCGTGTCACAGGGAGGGAGAACTGTGATGAGGCGTGGTGCCGTGATGTCGAGGGCGCCCGAACGGCGCATCGACGACACAGCACAGCCTAGTTGCGTCGGCTGTGATCCGCCCACCCCATGTGGAGGGCGGACTCTTCGTGACGCCGACCTCAGGACGTGGGGTCGACGAGCACCCATATCGGGGAGTCCCCGGCGACACGGTCGAACAGCTGCGGGGCATCCGGCACCGTCGTCCCGATGCCGCGCGCGGCCGCTTCCCGGAGCACGGCTGCGCGGAGGACGTTCCAGAAGGCGCTGGTGTTGGGGCGACCCAGGTGCTCCCCGAAACGCTCGACCTGGAGGCGCATCCCGTCCGGCGTGCCGACGAGGCGTGCGACCGCGTCGTCGGGTTCGAGGAAGCGGATGCCGTAGGAGCCGTCGTCGAGCACGGTGAACCGCCGAGGATCGCGGCGCACCGCGTCGTCGACGATCGATCGCGCCGAGTCGGGCGTCGCGTGCAGGACGACGGTCGCACCGAGGTCCTCGAGGATCTCGAGCACGCGGTCCTCTTCGAAGCGCCGACCCGCGCGTCGTCCGCGGGAGCCTGCGGATCGGCGGATCCAGCGCGGTGCGAGCATCGCCACCACGATGATGATCACGATCACGGCGCCGATCACGAGCGGGTTGTCCACGTGCACCAACCTACGTGACCGTCGGGTTCAGCCGAGCAGCACCATGATCAGCACCAGCACGGGAAGACAGCCGAGTGTCGTGAGGAACACGGTGTCGCGCGAGATCGACTCGCCCACGTCATAGCGCTGCGAGTAGTTGAAGACGTTCTGCGCGGTGGGGAGCGCCGCGAGGATCACGACGATCAGCACCTCGGAGGAGCTGAGGCCGAACGCGAACTCGGCGACGGCCCAGGCGATCACGGGCATGGCGACCAGCTTGAGAGTGGTCGCGAGCACGACGTCGCGGCGGTGCCCCGGTGCGCCGAGCACACGCTGGCCGTGCAGGGAGATGCCGTAGCTGATGAGGAGCACCGGCACCGCGGCATCCGCGATGAGCTGCGCGGGGTCCATCACGATCGGAGGAAGGGTGATGTCGAAGACCGACACGAGGGTGCCGAGCAGCGAGCCGATGATGACCGGATTCGTCGCGGTGCGTCGCAGCGTGCGCGCGATCGAGACGGAGTCGCTCGTGACGGCATCCAGGATCGACAGTGAGATCGGTGTGAAGACCAGCAGCTGCATCAGCACGACGGGTGCGGGGTAGGCGGCGCTGCCGAGAAGGTAGAGCGACAGGGGGATGCCGATGTTGTTGGAGTTCACCTGGCCTGCCGCGAGAGCGCCGATCACCGTCTCGCCCGCCGGGCGTTTCCACCACAGCTTCGCGACCAGCGCGTACAGGGCGATCACGGCGACCGCCGCGATCGCCGAGACCGGGAGCAGCGAGGAGAACAGCATCTTCGCGTCCGCCTGGGCGAGCACCGTGAAGAGGAGGAACGGGGAGAGCACGAAGAAGATCAGGCGCCCGAGCACGTGGCGCGCGTGCGGCCCGAGGAGGTCGATGCGGCCGATGACCCACCCCAGTGCGATCGCGACTCCCACCACGGCGAATCCGGTGAGCGTCTCGATCATGCATCGAGCGTATCGAGGCGTGGACGACGGCGCTGCGAACCGGCGCTGGTTTTTTCCTCGCGCAACAATTATTCTCAGAGAGTAATTTCGCAGCGAGGATAATTCCGAGGAGGGACATGCAGGGAGACCTCATCGATGCGCTCGGCGATCGTCTGTCGGATGTCGGACTGCGGGTGCACGGTCTTCGCCCACTCGCAGAGGGTGAGGAGAAGACCCTCGCCACGCTGCGACGCGGGAGTCAGTCTGGCAGCTACCTGGCCCTGATGAGCCCGCACATGAGCCTTCCCGACTTCGCGAACGAGCGATGGGCAGGTCATCCGCTGCTCGTCCTGGGCGCGAGGATCACACCCCGCAACGCCGATCGCATGCGCGACCTCGGCATCAACTACCTCGATGCGAACGGCAACGCCTTCATCGCATTCGGCGATGTGCTCGTAGATGTTCGAGGCCGGAGCGGGGATCCTGTCGCTGCTTACCATCGTGAACGAGTAGCAACGTCCAATCTCTTCAGCCCGAAGCGGGCGCAGGTGGCTTTCGCGTTGATCAGCTGGCCGCACCTCGTCACCGCGAAGCTGCGTGAGATCGCTGATGCTGCTCGCGTGTCGGTCGGCTTCGCGCAGAAGACCCTGGCCGACTTCGAGGCCGCGAACTACCTGCACCGCCTCGACCGCGGACGCACGGGGCGTCGTCTGGCGGACACGGCAGGTCTCATCGACGGATGGACGGCATCCTTTCCAGGCGGACTCGGCTCGCCCGAGGGGACGCGCGCCTTCCGCGGGACGTTCGATCCGGATGCGCTCGCCGCAGAGGGGCCCGCCGTGTACGTGAGCGGAGAAGCAGCCGCGCCGTGGATCAGGCATCACGCCACCTGGACGCTGTATTGCGACGAGGTCCCGCGTGAGGCAGCCGCGGCGGGGCGATGGACGGCGCGGTCGACCGAGCCGAACGTGTTCCTCCGGGACGTCTTCTGGAAGCGACCGGCGGAGTCGTCCGCGGCGGACGGCGGTCGTCTTCAGAAGGCACCGCCGCTGCTCGTGTACGCCGACCTCCTGGCGTCGGGTGATGCGCGTCAGCGCGAGGCCGCTGCGGAGCTCAGGGGAGAGAACACTGAACTTCGAGAACGTTGATCCGCATCTCCTCGACGACGTGGGCCTCGTCGTGCAGGAGCTCGAAGAGAAGGCAGCGATCGGTCCCCGGCAGATCATGCTCGTCGGCGCGCACTGTCGGAACGTTCTCCATCAGGCGCTCGGGTTCACCGAGCTGCCCGGCGTGACGGATACACACGATGTGGATCTCGGACTCGTTCTCTCCGACTGGCGGGCCTTCGAACGCGTAGAGGGCGCCTTCACCGCGACGGGCGGGAACGGGATCCGCTACATGATCGCGGGGATACCCGTCGATGTGATGCCCTTCGGGGAGGCCGTCGAGGACCCTCGGGGAGTCACTCGCCCGCGCGCGGTGAACGGCGACCTCGTCGTCTTCGGTTTCGACAGGGTCTTCGAGGAGTCGGCAGAGATCATGCTGGTCGAACGCGGCATCCGGATGCGTATCGCGACTCCTGTCGGCTACGCGATCCTGAAGCTCCGCGCGTGGACCGATCGATCGAGTCGCGGCGTATGGAAGGACGCGAAGGACATGGGCGTCGTGCTCTCCTGGTACGCGCACTCCGAATCCGTCGGCGATCGCGTCTGGGATCCGGACAGCGAACTGTCCGATCGCTATGACGGGGACCCCGACCTCGTTTCCGCCCATCTTCTCGGGCAGGACATGCGGAGCATGCTCGCTGAAGCGGATGCTGATGATCTCGCCTCGCGCTTCCGGGCCTCGGACATCCCCCGATTCGTGTTGGAAGCGGGAATCGATCGACTGGACGAGGCAGGCGAGCGAGGGAGGCGCATCGTGAGCGCGTTGATCGCAGGGCTCGATGCGGTGAAGGCGAGCGACCGCAGCTGACGCCGTTCGCGGACGCACCGCCAGCGCCCGACATCAACGCGCGCGTCGCCCCGTCCCGGCACTGGTGGAGCGTCGGGACTTCGACGTACGATCCACGGGGGCGCCCGCGACGGAGGAGGCCGGCATGACCACGAACACCCTCGACTTGCCCGGGGTGGCCCTCGTCTACGACGTCCACGGACCGCTGCCGACGGCCGACGGACGGCCGCCGCTGCTCATGATCGGCCAGCCCATGGATGCAAGCGGGTTCCAGGCGCAGGTCGCGCTGTTCCCCGACCGCACCGTCGTGACCTACGATCCGCGCGGGCTCGGGCGCAGCATCCGCACCGACGGCGAGGTCGAGAACGATCCCGTCACGCAGGCGGCGGACGTGCACGCGCTCATCGAGGAGCTCGGCTCCGGGCCGGTCGACATGCTCGCCAGCAGTGGCGGTGCTGTCACCGCGCTCGCGCTCATGACCGCCCACCCGCGAGACGTGGCGACGCTGGTCGCCCACGAGCCGCCGATCGACGCGGTGCTTCCGGATGCCGAGCTCGTGCATCAGGCGCGCATCGCGTACACCCGCGCGTATCAGGAGCGGGGCTGGGGCTCCGGGATGGCGGCGTTCGTCGCCATGACGTCGTGGGAAGGCGAGATCACGGACGAGTTCCTGGCCCGGCCGCTGCCCGACCCCGCGGCGTTCGGCATGCCGTCGGAGGACGACGGGAGCCGCGACGACCCGCTGCTGTCGGAGCGGTCCTGGGCCGTGCCGCTCTATTCCCCCGACATCGAGGCGCTGACAGCAGCGCCGACGCGCATCGTCGTCGCGGTGGGGGAGGAGTCCCTGCAGGTGTACACGGGACGCACCTCGCTCGCGCTCGCGGAGAGGCTCGGTCAGGAGGCGACGGTCTTCCCCAGCCACCACGGCGGTTTCATGGGCGGCGAGTTCGGCTACGCGGGGCAGCCGGAGGCGTTCGCCGCGCGACTGCGCGAGGTCCTCGACGCGGGCTGAGGCCCCAGGGCAAAGCAAAACCCCCGCCATGTAGAAGCTAGGCGAGGGTTTCTGGGGCCATTGTAATGATGGTCCGTGTGGCTCCGACGGGCGTCGATCCCGTGACCTCACGATTTTCAGTCGTGCGCTCTACCAACTGAGCTACAGAGCCGTGCGACCGGCGAACCTGTCGCATCTAGACGAAAGGCCCTCTCCGAAAAAAGGACCCATCGCTCAGAGCGACCCTGACGGGACTTGAACCCGCGACCTCCGCCGTGACAGGGCGGCACGCTAACCAACTGCGCTACAGGGCCATACTTGTTTTCAATTGTATCGGATGGAGTGACCCCAACGGGATTCGAACCCGTGCTACCGCCGTGAAAGGGCGGCGTCCTAGGCCGCTAAACGATGGGGCCGAAGGTTCGTCCCGGGGGACTTCCTTGCCGACGCTCAAGCATAAGGGATGCGTCGGCGAAATTGCGAATCGAGGGCGCGCCTGCCCGACTCCCGGGCGTGTTCAGGGTCAGGATGGGGAGGGTCGAGCGCGAGAACGCTGCCTTCACCCCTGTTGCGGATGTGAAAGTTGTTGTTACTGTGACAAGTGTGAAACCGGCGGAAGGGGCCGAGTGAACGACAATCTCCCCACGAAGGATGCTGCCCTCGCGGCATCCGACGACTGCGGCTGCGCTCCGACGCCGGCCGAGAGTCGCGCTCTGTGGCCCCGTGGTCCGCTCAGTCGCCGCGGTGCGCTCGGGCTCGGCATGGGCGCCCTCGGCGTCGTCGCGCTCAGTGCCTTCGGCATCGGCGCCTCGACCTCCGCCGCGTACGCCGCCACGTACCCAAGCTGGGACGACGTGCAGCGCGCCAAGGGCAATGAGGCCGCGAAGGCCGCCGAGATCACGCGCATCGAGGGTCTCATCAACTCCCTCACGCAGAAGGTCGCTGAGACGCAGGCCGCGGCGGAGGCCGCGGGCCAGGAGTACTTCGAGGCGCAGCAGGCCTACTTCGACGCGATCGCGACAGCGGACGCCCTGCAGGCGCAGGCCGACGCGCAGGCGGTCGTGGCCGACGAGGCCACGAAGAAGGCGGCGCAGCTCGCCGCGCAGCTGTACCGCAATGGTGGCGACGACACCGCCCTCGAACTCTTCTTCTCGGGGTCGGCCGACAACGCAGACGACCTGCTCTCGCGCCTCGGCTCGATGGACAAGGTCTACCAGTACAACCAGACGATGTACGACAAGGCGGTGGCCGCGCGCAACTCCGCCCAGTCGCTGAGCGACCAGGCCGTCGTCGCGAGGACCGAGCGCGACCGTCTGCAGCAGGTCGCCGAACAGAAGATGGTCGCCGCGCAACAGGCCGCCGACGCGGCGCAGGCTGCGTTGGACGAGCAGACGACCAACCTCGCGACCATGCAGGCTCAGCTCGCCGCGCTCAAGGACCAGACCGCCACCACGGTCGCCGGGTACCAGGAGGGCGTGCGCGTCGCCGAGGAGCAGCGCCGGCAGCGCGAAGCCGCGGAGGCGGCAGCCGCAGCCGCCGCAGCCAACAACGGCGGCGGTGGCGGTGGCGGAGGCACCGGCGGGAGCGCCGGTACGGGCGGCTGGGTGCGTCCGCACGGCGGGCATCGGAGCGCGGGCTACGGCCCCCGGCCCAAGCCCTGCGCCGCATGCTCGGGGTGGCACTACGGAGTCGACCTCGCCAACGGGTGCGGCGCGGCGATCTACGCGGCTCAGTCGGGCACCGTCGACTACGCGGGCCCCAACGGCAACTACGGCAACTACATCCGCATCCAGCACGGCGGCGGTGTCGCCAGCGGGTACGCGCACATTCGCGACGGCGGCTTCGCGGTGCGCCGCGGGCAGTCCGTGAGCTCGGGACAGGTCATCGCCTACGCCGGCAACACCGGAGCATCCGTCGGATGTCACCTGCACTTCGAGGTCTACCTCAACGGGGCGTACACGAACCCGATCGAGTTCCTTGCCGCACGAGGCATCTCGGTCTGATCGCCCGACGAACACGCACAAGACCCCCGGCCGCTGAGCGGATCCGGGGGTCTTCTGCGTCGATGCCGACGGCGTGAGGTCAGTGACCCTGCTCGCCGAAACGGACGATCGCCTCGTCGAGGATGCGCTGCGCCTCGGCGGCGTTCCCCCACTCGTCGACCTTGACCCACTTGTTGGGCTCGAGGTCCTTGTAGTGCTCGAAGAAGTGCGCGATCTCCTTCTTCGTGTACTCGGCGATGTCGTCGATGTCCTGGATGTGCGCCCAGCGCGGATCCTTCGACAGCACGGCCACGAGCTTGTCGTCGCCGCCGGCCTCGTCGCTCATCTTGAGCACGGCGACGGGGCGCACCTCGACGACGACGCCCGGGTAGATGGCGTGGTCGAGCAGCACGAGCACGTCGAGCGGGTCGCCGTCCTCGCCGAGCGTGTTGTCGAAGTAGCCGTAGTCGGCGGGGTAGCCGAAGGTCGTGTAGAGCACGCGGTCGAGGTGCACTCGCCCGGTCTCGTGGTCGACCTCGTACTTCACGCGGCTGCCGCGCGGGATCTCGATGACGGCGTCGTGTGCGCCCATGCGTGTGCTCCTCAGAAATGACGGGTGGATGCCGCCGACCAGCCTACCCGTGCGCTTCGCGCCGTGCCGCGACCCGGTTCAGCACCCGGGTGACCAGCCCCGTGGCGAGCAGCAGGAACAGGCCGGCGTAGCTGTGGTCGGGGAGCAGCAACGCGATCGCGAGGGCGAGCGCGAACAGGACGATGGCCGACAGGTCGCCGATCACCCCCGCCCGCAGGGTCGACGGCGTCGCTGCGGTGAGCTCCGGGTTGCGCTGCAGATACAGCCACGCGGCCAGGGTCGTGACCTGCGTGAGGATCAGGGTGCCGATGTACACGACGGTCTGCAGCGCATCCGTGTCCATCTGGCCGATCATCGCCGTGGGCACGGGCAGCCACACGATCGTCAGCATCCAGGCGATGTTGATCCACAGCAGCGGCCCGGTCATCCACTCGACGTCGCGGTACTGGTTGTGGTGGCCGATCCAGAAGGTCGCGATCAGCACGAAGCTGAGCACGAAGCTCAGCAGCTGTCCCGAATGCTCGGAGAAGAACTCTGCCGTCGTCAGTGTGCCTTTCGCCGCCTCCGTGACGGCCTCCATGAGGGGCAGGATCAGGAGCGTCATCGCGATCGCGACGACTGCGTCGACGAATGCCTTGAATCGCTCGGGTCGGAACCGGGAGGAGTCTTCTGCCACGGCGCCAGACTAGGACGCATCGACGCCACTGCGCGAGAGGCGGGTGCCGTGATCTAGCGTGGAGGCGTGCCCTCGCTCCCTCCCGCCATCGCCGAGATCCGTCTGGCCGTGCGCACCGCGCTCGCCGACCTGCCCGCCGAGTCGACCGTCGTCGTCGCGCTCTCCGGGGGCGCCGACTCGCTTGCGGTCGCCGCGGCGACCGCCTTCGAGGCGCCGAAGATCGGCCTGCGGGTCGAGACCCTGACCGTCGACCACGGACTGCAGGAGGGATCGGATGCCGTGGCGCAGCGCGCCGCGCAGATCGCCGCAGGCCTCGGCCTGAACGCACGTGTCGCCACGGTGGAGGTCGGACGCGGCGCCGACGGCCCCGAGGCTGCGGCGCGTGCGGCACGCTATGACGCCCTGCGACGAGCCGCGGACGGCGCGGCTGCCGTGCTCCTCGGGCACACGCTCGACGACCAGGCCGAGACCGTGCTGCTCGGACTCGCGCGCGGCGCCGGAGCGACGAGCCTGCAGGGGATGGCACCCTCGCGCGAGGACGACGACGGTCTGCGGTGGGTCCGGCCGCTGCTGGGAGTGCGTCGCGCGACCACGCGGGCCTTCTGCGCGGCATCCGATCTCGCGGTGTGGGACGACCCGCACAACCTCGACGACCGCTTCGCCCGGGTGCGCGTCCGAGAGCGGGTGCTGCCGGTGCTCGAGGCCGAGATGGGGCCCGGCGTCGCCGAGGCGCTCGCGCGGACGGCCGAGCAGCTGCGCGAGGATGCCGAGGCGTTCGACGAGATGATCCACGAGACGATCGAGGACATCGTCGAGCACGCCGAGGCGGGCATCTCGGTCAGCGCGGCGGCCCTCGCCGCGAATCCGGCCGCTCTGCGCAACCGCATCATCCGCCTCGTGGTCGACAGCGAGTTCGGTGCGAGTCTGACACGGGTGCAGACGCTCGAGGTCGCGCGGCTGGCGACCGAGTGGGCGGGTCAGGGCCCGATCGACCTGCCCGGATGCTCCGCCGCCCGACTCGGCGGACGCATCGTCTTCACGGCGCGCTGAGGCCCTGCGGGCGTCGGCACGTGCCGACTCTCGGGACCCCGCGGGTCGTGGCGCGTTTCGTCTCGCTTCGCTCGCTCAACGAACGGGTTCTTCTCGGTCGTGGCGCGTTTCGTCTCGCTTCGCTAGCTCGACGAACGGGTGTTTCTCGGTCGTTGAGCGAGGGAGCGCAGCGAGCGAGACGAAACGCGCTCCGTCCGTGCTACTTCTTTCCGCCGAACAGGCCGCCGAGCAGGTCGCCGATGCCGCCGCCGGAGTTCGAACCGCCGCCGAGGACTCCGCCGAGCAGGTCGCCGATGCCGCCGCCCGACTTCGAGTCCCCACCGCCCAGAAGGCCGCCGATCACGTCGCCGATGCCGCCGCCGGACTGCGCCTGACCGGCATCCGACTGCTTGCCCTTGTTCGCGTTCGCGATGAGCCCCATGACGATCGGGGCGAGGATCGGGAGCAGCTTGCCGAAGTCGATGCCCGCGGTCGCCTTCGACTCCGTGAGCTTCTGGGTGACCTCCTTCTCATCGGAGCCGAGGATGTGCGAGACGATCTTGCCGCCGTCGGCCTGGTCGATGTCGTCGACCTTCGCCGCGCCGCCCGTGCCCTCGTGTCGTTTCAGCGCGTTCTCGATCGCCGACGACCCCTCGGAGGTCGAGGCGTTCTTCGCGAGCCCGCCGAGAAGCACCGCGCCGCCCTGCTCGACCGCGGCCTTCGCCTCGTCGGTCGAGACACCCAGCTTTGCGGCGATGTCGTCGATCGGGACCTGCTTCAGGATGTCGTCGAGAGCCATGGGATTCCTTCCGTCGGTGGGCGCGACCGCCCCTCTCACCGCTCACAGTAGTGCGCGGTCCCGCGCGGCGGGGAGCGATCCTGGGTTCCGGAGGCGAGAGCATCCGATCGCGTCGCCTAAAATCGATCCATGCGCGCCGCGGAGATCCAGGACGACCTTGCACAGATCCTCGTCACCGAGGAGGAGATCGTCGCGAAGCTCGACGAGCTCGCCGCCCGGGTGGCGGAGGACTACGCGGGCAAGGACCTCGTCCTCGTCGGCGTGCTCAAGGGCGCGGTCATGGTGATGGCCGACTTCGCCCGAGCCCTGCCGTTCCACGCGCCGATGGACTGGATGGCGGTGTCGAGCTACGGAGCCAGCACGAAGTCCAGCGGCGTCGTGCAGATCCGCAAGGACCTCGACACCGACCTGCACGGCAAGCACGTGCTGATCGTCGAGGACATCATCGACTCGGGTCTGACCCTCAGCTGGCTGCTCGAGAACTTCGAGTCGCGAGGCGCCGAGTCGATCGAGGTGCTCGCGCTGCTGCGCAAGCCCGAGGCGGCGAAGGTCGAGATCGACTGCAAGTACGTCGGGTTCGACATCCCCGTCGAGTTCGTCGTCGGCTACGGGCTCGACTACGCCGAGCGCTACCGCAACCTGCGCGACGTGGCGGTGCTCGCCCCGCACGTGTACTCCTGATCCTGACCCTCAAACCCGTCTATTTCTGCCGTTTGGCGCAAACCGGACGCCGCTTTGCGTCAAACGGCAGAAATAGACGGGGTGGGGAGCGGGCCGGGGACGGGTACGCCGTGGGTGAACGCACAGCGGTCCCCTAGCCCGTGCGCGATACGCTGATCCGACCATGGATGTCAAGAAGCTCACGCGGAACCCGCTGATCTACGTCGCCCTGATCGGTCTGCTGCTGTTCGGCGGATTCCTGCTGATCTCGAACCTCGGCGCGCCGAAGCAGATCACGACCCAGGAGGGGCTCGAGCTCCTCAAGGGCGAGACCGTGACCGAGGTCGTGACCACCGACGGCGACCAGCGCGTGGACATGACGCTCTCCAAGCCGTTCGAGGGCTCCGAGAACGTCCAGTTCTACTACGTCGAGGCCCGCGCCGACGAGGTCGTGACGGCGATCAATGCCGCCGATCCCAAGGACGGCTTCAACGACAGCGTGCCGCGTGCATCCTGGTTCGACGGCATCCTCTCGCTCCTCCTCCCGCTCGTGCTGCTCGGACTGCTGTTCTGGTGGCTGCTCTCGTCGATGCAGGGCGGCGGCGGCAAGGTCATGCAGTTCGGCAAGTCCAAGGCCAAGCTCGTCAGCAAGGAGACGCCGACCGTCACCTTCGCGGACGTCGCGGGTGCCGACGAGGCGATCGAGGAGCTCCACGAGATCAAGGAGTTCCTGCAGGATCCGGCGAAGTTCCAGGCCATCGGCGCGCGCATCCCGAAGGGCGTGCTGCTGTACGGCCCTCCCGGAACCGGCAAGACGCTGCTCGCCCGCGCCGTCGCCGGCGAGGCCGGAGCACCCTTCTACTCGATCTCCGGCTCGGACTTCGTCGAGATGTTCGTCGGTGTCGGCGCCTCCCGCGTGCGCGACCTGTTCACGCAGGCCAAGGAGAACGCCCCGGCGATCATCTTCATCGACGAGATCGACGCCGTCGGACGTCACCGCGGCGCCGGCATGGGCGGCGGCAACGACGAGCGCGAGCAGACCCTCAACCAGATGCTCGTCGAGATGGACGGCTTCGACCCCAACGCGAACGTCATCGTGATCGCGGCGACGAACCGTCCCGACATCCTGGACCCCGCCCTCCTGCGCCCCGGTCGCTTCGATCGGCAGATCGGCGTCGACGCGCCCGACCTCAAGGGCCGTCAGAAGATCCTCGAGGTGCACAGCAAGGGCAAGCCCCTGTCGAAGAGCGTCGACCTCGAGGTCGTCGCGCGCAAGACCCCCGGCTTCACCGGCGCCGACCTCGCGAACGTGCTCAACGAGGCCGCCCTGCTCACGGCACGCTCGAACGCCCAGCTCGTCGACAACCGTGCGCTCGACGAGGCGATCGACCGGGTCATCGCAGGTCCCCAGCGGCGCACGCGCGTCATGAAGGACCGCGAGAAGCTCATCACCGCCTACCACGAGGGCGGGCACGCGCTCGCCGCGGCGGCCATGAACTACACCGATCCCGTGACCAAGATCACGATCCTGCCGCGAGGCAAGGCGCTCGGCTACACGATGGTGCTGCCGCTCGACGACAAGTACTCCGTCACCCGCAACGAGCTGCAGGACCAGCTCGCCTACGCCATGGGCGGCCGCGTGGCCGAGGAGATCGTGTTCCACGACCCGACGACCGGTGCGTCGAACGACATCGAGAAGGCGACCTCGATCGCCCGCAAGATGGTGCTCGAGTACGGCATGACGACCGAGCTCGGCCCCGTCAAGCTGGGCTCCGAGGGCGGCGAGCCGTTCGCCGGTCGGGACATGGGTCGTGGCCGCGAGTACTCCGAGACGATCGCCGAGCGTGTCGACACGGAGGTGCGCGCGCTGATCGAGCAGGCTCACAACGAGGCGTACGAGGTCATCAGCGACAACCGCGAGATCCTCGATCGGCTCGCTCTCGCCCTGCTCGAGGAGGAGACCCTCGACCACAACCAGATCGCCGAGATCTTCTCCGAGGTCAAGAAGCTGCCCGAGCGCCCCCTCTGGCTCTCCAGCGACGAGCGCCCCGTCTCAGAGCAGCCGCCGATCGAGGTCCCCAAGAAGGTCATCCCGGTCGCGGCCTCCGTCGAGGAGCCGCAGGTCGCCCCGCGCACGCAGCCCGGAGCGGCGGGAGCCGGTCAGGCCCGACCCGCGACGGCCTGATCGTGGCGGTCGACCGCGCGCGCGTCGAGCGGCTCACCCGTGAGCTCCTCGAGGCGATCGGGGAGGACCCGGACCGGCCGGGTCTGCGCCAGACGCCGTCGCGCATGGCGGAGCTGTACTCCGAGTTCTTCGCCGGAGTGGGCGAGGATGCCGCGGCACCCCTCGCGCACACGATCAGCGTCTCTCGCGGCCCTGCCCCGGACACCCTTCCCTCCGGCGCGGTGCTGCTGCGCGACATCCGCTTCCGATCGGTGTGCGAACACCACCTGCTGCCCTTCGCCGGACGCGCACACATCGCCTACCTCCCGGGAGAGCAGGTCGTCGGCCTCGGTGCGCTCGTCCGCGTCGTGGAGACCCTCGCGACCAGACCGCAGGTGCAGGAGCGCTTGGGCGAGCAGATCGCCGACACGATCGCCGAGAGCCTCGACACCCGCGGGGTGCTCGTCGTGCTCGACGCGAGCCACGGATGCGTCACGATGCGCGGCGGGCGCCAGCCCGAGGCGTCGACGCTCACGATCGCCGCGCGCGGGGAGTACACCGACACCGCTGCGAGGGCCGAGCTCATCGCGCTGATCGGTGCATCGCCGGGAGGCCTGCACGCATGACCGCGATCTGGGGCATCGTCAACGTGACGCCGGACTCGTTCAGCGACGGCGGACGCTATCTGGACGTCGATCGGGCGGTCGCCCACGGGCTGCGCCTGCGCGAGGAGGGCGCCACGGTGCTCGACGTCGGCGGAGAGTCCACCCGACCGGGGGCGGAGCGGGTGGGACCCAAGATCGAGCAGCAGCGCGTGCTCCCCGTGATCGAACAGCTCGTCGCGGCCGGTGCTCCCGTCAGCATCGACACCCTCAACGCCGCGACGGCCGACGCCGCAGTGCGCGCGGGCGCGCGCATCGTCAACGACGTCTCCGGCGGCCTCGCCGACCCCGAGATGCGCGCTGCCGTCGCGGCGTCGGGCGCGGACTACGCGATCGGCCACTGGCGCGATTTCTCCGACGACATGTACGCGCACGCCCAGTACCGGCGCGCCGCGCGCGAGGTCGCGGGCGAGCTGAAGGCACGGATGGGCGAGGCCGCGGCAGCCGGCATCGCGCCGTCGCGGCTGATCGTCGATCCCGGCATCGGATTCTCCAAGCGGGGCGGCCAGAACTGGGGAGTGCTCTCGGGCCTCGACGAGATCGTCGCGCTCGGGCCCCGCGTGCTGATCGGAACCTCTCGCAAGCGGTTCCTCGCCGAGACGCTCGACGCCGATCCCGCCACCGTCACCGAGAAGCGCCGCGACCTCGCGACCGCGGTCACCAGCGCCCTGGCCGTGCGGGCCGGGGTGTGGGCCGTGCGCGTGCACGACGTCGCGGCGACGCGCGACGCCATCGTGATCGCCCATGCCTGGGAGGGTTAGACAATGGACTTCCTCGACGAGATCGTGCTCACCGGACTCACGGTGTTCGGTCGCCACGGCGTCTACGATCACGAGCGCGCGAACGGGCAGGAGTTCACGATCGATCTGACCCTGCGGATGCCGTTGCGCGATGCCGCGGCATCCGACGACGTGGTCGACACCGTGCACTACGGGGAGCTCGCCGAGAAGGTGGCGGCCGTGGTGGCGGGGGAGCCGGTGAACCTCATCGAGACCCTGGCGCAGCGCATCGCCGATGTCGCCCTCGACGACCAGCGCGTGCACTCCGTCACCGTGACGGTGCACAAGCCGCACGCTCCGATCGCCCTCACGTTCTCGGACGTCGCAGTCACCGTGCACCGCGCGCAGCCCTACACCGCCGTGGAGTTCTCCTCATGAGCCGCAACCTCGCCCAGCCTCCGCAGCTGCCCGGACCTCATCCCGGCCGAGAGGACACCCAGGCGGTCGTCGCCTTCGGAGCGAACCTCGGGGACCGCGAGGAGACGATCCGCGAGGCTGCCGCCCGCATCGCCCGGCTGCCCCTCGTGTCGGAGGTGCGCCTGTCTCCGCTGCACGAGACCGTGGCCCTCACGCTCGACGGCCCCGAGCCGGATGCGCCCGGGTACGTCAACGCCGTCGCGATCGTGACGACCCGCCTCGCGCCGTCGGTGCTTCTGGGCATGCTGCACGCGATCGAGCAGGAGCACGGCCGCGAGCGCCGCGTGCGCTGGGGCGATCGAACACTCGATCTCGACCTGATCGCCTACGGCGACGAGACCTCCGACGACGAGCGGATGCTGCTCCCGCATCCCCGCGCGGCAGAGAGACTGTTCGTGCTCGACCCGTGGCTCGACCTCGATCGCGACGCCGTGCTCCCGGGACATGGCCGCGTCGCCGACCTCGCGGCGGCCCTGCGCGACACGAACGACCGGGACGGTCGGGGCGACTGATGCGCCGCACCTCGATCGGCCTCCTGGTCGTGCTGGCGCTGCTCGGGGGCGGAGCGGGCTATCTGCTCGACCATGTGCTGACGGCGACCGGCCGCGTCACTTTCACGCCCTCGCTGCTGCTGCCGCTCCTGCTGCTGTTGATCGGCGCCGCGTCGTTCGCGGTGGCGTGGCCGGTGCGTGCGAGCGTGCGCTCCGGCATCCGCATCGATCCCTTCCGCGCCACGCGCGCGGTGACGCTCGCCCGCGCCTCCAGCCTCCTGGGCGCGATCATGGCGGGCGTCGGCGCGGGTCTCCTGGTGTTCCTCCTGTCCCGCCCCATCGATCCCCCGGTAGGGTCGACTGTGGCGATGCTGGCGCTGATCGGGAGCGCGATCGTGCTCGTGGTCGCCGCGCTCATCGCCGAACAGTTCTGCACCCTGCCGAAGGATCCTGATGACTCAGAACCCAGAGACCGAGCCGACGACCCCGGCCCCGCTGAACTCGGCGGAGGTCACTGACCTCGGCGCCCTCGACCAGGGCACGTACGCGCAGCTCCGCACCGTGCGCAGCGATGCGCGTCTGGAACTCGACGGCACCTGGCACCAGATCTCGCCGCGCTACGTGGTGTCGCAGATCGTCCAGAACCTTCTCTTCCTCGTGTTCGTCGCCGCGGTCGCCGTGGTCCTCGCGATGGTGCTGCATCAGACCTGGGCGTGGATCCCGGCGGGCGCGATCGCCGTGGTGGTGCTCATCACGCTCGTGATCCTCCCGCGGCAGGCGCGTGCGATCGGATACATGCTGCGCGACGACGACATCGTGTTCCGCAAGGGCATCCTGTGGCAGCGCATGATTGCCGTGCCCTACGGTCGCATGCAGCTCGTCGACATCACGCAGGGACCGCTCGACCGCGCGTTCGGCGTCACCCAGCTCAAGATGGTCACGGCCGCAGCCACGACCGGTGTGCAGATCCCCGGTCTCACGCAGGGCGCGGCCGAGACGCTCCGGGACACCCTGATCGAGGTCGCCGAGACCCGCCGGACCGGCCTGTGAGCGAGCCGCAGCTGCCGCCGCCCACTGTGGCCACGTCGCCGCGTCCTTCGGGGGAGTCGTCGACTCTCGCCGACGGCGACTGGCATCGGATGCATCCGCTCACCCCGCTCTTCAAGGGCGGGCTGGCGCTCATCATCGTCGCCGGTATCGCGATCGCGAACCTGCGGGATCGTCTCATCGCCTGGTTCGTCGACCTCTTCACTCCCGAGGAGGCACACTACGACCAGTACGGCGGTGACCCCGTCGAGTGGGTGCTCGCGAACAACCTGATCCTCGTGGTGCTGCTGGGCGTGCTCGCGCTCGCCGTGGTGCTCGTCGGGATCTTCTGGTTCGTCTGGCGCTTCCAGCAGTTCCGCATCACGGGCGACCATGTCGAGGTGCGCAAGGGCATCATCTTCCGCTCGCATCGTCGCGCGCCGCTCGATCGCGTGCAGGGTGTGAACCTCACACGCCCGTTCCCCGCGCGCATCATCGGTCTCGCGAAGCTCGAGGTCGTCGGCGCCGGGAACGACTCGAACGTCGAGCTCGAGTATCTGGCGACGCCGCGAGCCGAGTCGGTGCGTGCCGACATCCTGCGCCTCGCCTCGGGCGCTCGTGCAGCACGGCAGTCCGCGACCGGGGGGGCGCGCGGGGGTGCATCGTCCGTCGATGCCGGGGCGGTGGCCCCCGGGGCCGCGGGTCCCGCCGCCCCCGGTTCGGCTCGTGCACAGCTCGTCGGCACCATGAACGACGGGGTCAACGACCTGATCTCCGGAGTCGACCTCGCCGACGTCGAACCCGAGAGCGTCGTCAAGATCCCCACCGGTCGCCTGGTGGGGTCGCAGCTCATCTCGAGCGTCCTGTGGATCGTGTTCTTCGGGCTGATCTTCCTCGTCGCGATCGGCGGGATCCTCATCGGGTCGCTGCTCGATGGCGAGCCGCTGGGCAGCGTGATCGGCCTCGGCCTCGGGCTCGGCATGGGCATCCCGCTCGTGATCGCCGTGATCGGTATCACCTGGGCGCAGATCTCGAAGTCGCTGCGCTATTCGATCGCGCCGACTCCGGACGGTGTGCGCATCACATACGGCCTGCTCACCACCGTGACCGAGACCCTGCCTCCCGGGCGCATCTTCGCGGTCGAGGTGACGCAGTCGCTGCTGTGGCGTCCGTTCGGATGGTGGACGGTCCGCATCAACCGCATGAGCGGCAAGAGCGCGGCGCAGCAGCAGTCCGGTTCCGCTCAGCAGTTCAACGTCGTGCTTCCGGTGGGCAAGCGCGCCGATGTCGAGCGCGTGCTGGGGCTGATCCTGCCCGACGCCCCGGCCGCCGATCTCCCCGTCGTCTGGGACCACGGGATCCTCGGCCCGATCGACGGCGATCCCTATGTGCGGATGCCGCGCCGCGCGTGGTGGCGGCGCCCGTTGTCGTGGAAGCGGCAGGGGTATTACCTGACCGATTTCGGCCTGCTGCTGCGGCGCGGGATCGTATGGCGCAAGCTCGCGATCTTCCCGCTCGCCCGCCTGCAGGGCGTCTCGCTCTCGCAGGGGCCCATCGACCGCGCGCAGCGCGTCTCGGGGGCGCAGATCCACTCCGTGCAGGGGGCCATCACCGGTTACCTGGCCGGACTCGAGTTGCCGGACGCGCGCTTCCTGATCGACGGTGTGACGGCTGCGGCTGCCGCTGCGGCTGAGGTCGATCACTCGCATCGTTGGGGGCAGTACGCGGCGAGTGTGACACCGGATGCCGGGGAAGCGGATGCGGGGCTGCCCGCTCCGCCCGCGCCGCTCGCGCCGCCTGCGTGGTCGGAGGACTCTGCGCCGCCGCCTCCCTCCTCCATGCCGTCTGCGCCGCCAGCTCCGCCATCACCGCCTGCGGCTCCGCCGTCCGCGCCGACTGCGGCTCCTCCGTCCGTTCCTCCTGCTCCGCCTCGTGACTGACCCGACCACGCGTGATGGGCGTCTCGGCGTCGGCATCATCGGCGCCGGACGTGTCGGGCCCGTGATCGGGGCCGCGCTGGCGGGCGCCGGGCATGCCGTGACCGGCATCACGACCGGCTCGGATGACGACCGTGCGTCGGCGGTGCTCCCGGACGTCCCGGTCCTCGAACCTCTCGACGTCGTGCGCCGCAGCGAGCTGGTCGTGCTGGCCGTGCCGCACGACCAGCTGCCCGGACTCGTAGCGGGCATCGCCGAGGTCGGCGGCTGGCAGATCGGTCAGCTGGTGCTGCACACCGACCCGGCGTACGGGATCGAGGTGCTGCGCTCGGCCGCGGAGCGCGGGGCGATCCCGTTGGCGGTGCATCCCGCGATCACGTTCACGGGGACGTCGATCGATCTGCGACAGCTTCAGGCGGGCTACGCCGCCGTGACCGCCCCGGCAGCCGTGCTGCCGATCGCGCAGGCGCTCGCCGTCGAGATGGGCTGCGAGCCGGTGGTCATCGCGGAGGCGGATCGCGCAGCCTACGCGGACGCGATCCAGACCGCGACCGAGTTCTCACGCTCGATCATCGCGCAGTCCACGGCTCGGCTGTCGGAGATCGGCGTCGAGAATGCCGGCGGGTTCCTCTCCGCCCTCGTGCAGTCCACGGTGGAGCGCGC
Organism: Microbacterium sp. GCS4; assembly: GCF_001262495.1. Classification (GTDB taxonomy): domain Bacteria; phylum Actinomycetota; class Actinomycetes; order Actinomycetales; family Microbacteriaceae; genus Microbacterium. The sequence continues at coordinate 1,450,616 of NZ_LGYE01000001.1, read as the reverse complement.
GCTGCGCGAGGCCTCGGCCCCGCCGCCGCTGCTCTGACGACCTCATCCGCCGGCGGGTGGAGGGGATGCCATGGGTCAGCGACCGCCGGAGAACCCGCCGCCGCCTCCGCCGCCCGAGAAACCTCCACCGAACGACCCTCCGGTGCTCGAGGAGGTGCTCGCGCTCGGCGCCGTGTACGTGGCGGACTGGTTCGAGGTGGCCGCCAACGCGGCGAGGTGGCCGTAGACGAACGGCGAAGCGGGGTCGCCGATCCAGGTGGCACCGCGCTGCTCGGTCGCGTAGGCGCGTTCGAGCACGGCGCCCCACTCGTTCTCCATGCCGAAGAGCATCGCGTAGGGGAGCAGCCGCTCGTAGACGACGATCACGTTCGCGCTGCCGTCCTGGCGGCGCTCCGCGCCCGTGTACGACTGCAGCATGCGCAGTCGGTCGGCCTCGGCGACGCGGATGAACTCCTTCACGCCGAGGAGGTATTCGAGCTCCCGCGCACCGTCGGCCGTGAGCACCGTGTGCTTCGAGAAACCGTAGAAGCTCGACAGCAGCACGAGGAAGAGGCCGAAGGCGATCGCGACGAACGCGGGGATCGCCGTGACCCGCCCGGAGATGATACCGAACAGTCCGATGCCGAATCCGGCGAGCGCGACCGCGATGGCGCACCACTGCAGGGCGATAGCCACTCCGCTCCGCGCCTTGGTCGTGAGACCGCGCGTCGTGGCCGCGGCGACTCCGCTCGCGCTCAGCGCGGACATGCGCGCGGCGAACGTCTCGCTGTCCGCGGGCAGCTCGACCACGCCCTCGGCATCCGCATCCGCGAACAGGGCATCGAGCGCCTCGGCGTCGAGCTGATCGGGCACCCTCGCGCCCGGAAGCCGTCGCAGCCGCGGCTGCTCGTCATCTGCGACCTCTTCGATGCGCAGGGTTCCGCGCACGGCGAGGTGCACGATCTCGGAGGGGACCGGGGTGCGCGCGCCTGGGATGATCGCTGCGGCGAGGAGGGGAGGCATCGAGTCGGGCACGTCGTACTGCGCGACGACGATCCCGCTCGATCGACGCCGCGACCTGCGGAACGCGCCGACGCCGAACCAGCTGCTGACCGACAGTGCCGCAGCCCCGACCGCGGCGATGGCCGGCACCGTATCGGTCACGGGGTCTGGCTGACGCGAGGTGGGCTGCGTCGCGGTGCCGCCGGCGAAGCCGACCGCGACCGTGACGCCTTCGCCGGGGGAGAGGTCGCTCTCTTCGACCGTGAAGGTGGTGCCGTCGGCCGAGTTCGACAGTGTGCACTCGTCCGTCGATCCCGAGACGCCGATGTAGCAGCGGGAGTCTCCGGTCAGGCGCTTCGTCAACTGCTCGTCGAACACGACGTCGGCGCGGAACTGCTCGATCGGCTGGGTGCTGTCGAGCGGTAGGAGGTCCCAGTAGAACTCGTCCACACCGGTGTCGGCGGCGAGCATGACGTCGCGCATCTCATACTCGATCACGTACGTGGTGAGCCCGTGCACATAGTCGTCGTCGCCGGTGAGCACGTAGAGGACTCCGTCGTCCTCATCGGTCTCGAAGGGTACGGAGGCGCCCTCCTGATCGGTGACCGACAGGATCCGAGCGTCGACCCAGGCGTTCTCGTAACTCGTCGGAACCCCGCGCACGATCCCGCGATTCTGATCTGTCTCCGGGAAGCGCGCGGTCAGCGTCTCGGTCACCCGCATGAGCGCGCGACCCTCGTCGTCGAGGCCGATGTCATAGCGCGCGTCCCAGGATGCATAGGAGAAGTCGTTCGCGTCGGAATCGGCGTCCGCCGCGACGGCGCTCGCCGATTCCGGAACGCCGCCGATCGCCGGAGTGACGGCGGCGAGCGCGATGCCGATCGATGCGAGTGCAGGGGCGAGTCGGAGGGCTGCCATGCTTCGAGGCTACAGAGTCGCCTTCCCGCGGCGAGAGTCCAGGGCGGGGAGTCTCGATCGGGACCCGCAGGGCGGCTCCCGCGCGCTCGGTAGACTGGAGGCGACTTTCCAAGGAGCCCCGAATGACTGACGCGTCCGCCGCGCCCGAGCAGCCCACCGACGCCGCCGAAGAGGACGTCCACGAGCAGAAGGCCGTGCGCCTCGCCAAGCGCGAGCGGCTGATCGCCAAGCGGACGGATGCCGGCGGCGGGGCGTTCCCCGTCGCTGTGCCGGTGACCCACGGCATCCCTGCCGTGCGCGCGGAGTACGGAGAACTTGAGGCGGGGGCCGAGACGGGTGTCGTCGTCGGCGTGGCCGGCCGCGTGGTGTTCAGCCGCAACACCGGCAAGCTGTGCTTCGCGACGCTGCAGGCGGGCGACGGCTCCCGCATCCAGGCGATGATCTCCCTCGCGAACGTCGGCGAGGGCTCGCTGGCCGACTGGAAGGAGTACGTCGACCTCGGAGACCACGTCTTCGTGCACGGCGAGGTCATCTCGAGTCGCCGCGGCGAGCTGTCGATCATGGCCGATGACTGGGCCATCGCGGCGAAGGCCATCCTGCCGCTCCCGAACGCCTACTCGGAGCTCAGCGAGGAGGGACGAGTGCGCAGCCGCTACCTCGACCTCATCGTGCGTGAGCAGGCCCGCACGACCGTGCGCGCCCGCGCCGCGGTGAACGCGAGCCTCCGCGCGACGTTCGGCGCCCACGACTACCTCGAGGTCGAGACCCCGATGCTGCAGGTGCAGCACGGTGGCGCATCGGCGCGGCCGTTCGTGACGCACTCCAACGCCTTCGACACGGAGCTCTACCTGCGGATCGCACCGGAGCTCTACCTCAAGCGCGCGGTCGTGGGCGGGATCGAGCGCGTGTTCGAGATCAACCGCAACTTCCGCAACGAGGGAGCCGACTCGACGCACAGCCCCGAGTTCGCGATGCTCGAGGCGTACCAGGCCTACGGCGACTACCAACAGATGGCGCAGCTGACCCAGGAGCTCGTGCAGCAGGCCGCGATCGCGGTCGCCGGGTCGACGACGGTCACGTGGGCCGACGGCACGGAGTACGACCTGGGCGGCGAGTGGGATCGCATCTCGATGTACGACTCCCTGTCCGCGGCCTCCGGTCGCGCGGTCACGCCGGAGGACTCGGTCGAGGACCTCATCGCGTTCGCGGAGGAGAACGACGTCGACCTGCCGGCGCAGGCCACGCACGGCAAACTCGTCGAGGAGCTGTGGGAGCACTTCGTCAAGCCCGGCCTCGTGCGCCCGACGTTCGTGATGGACTTCCCCGTCGACACCTCGCCGCTCGTACGCGAGCACCGCTCGATCGCGGGCGTCGTGGAGAAGTGGGACCTGTACATCCGCGGTTTCGAGCTCGCGACCGGATACTCCGAGCTCGTCGACCCCGTCATCCAGCGCGAGCGCTTCGTCGAGCAGGCGAAGCTCGCTGCGCGCGGAGACGTCGAGGCGATGCCCGTCGACGAGGAGTTCCTGCGTGCTCTCGAGCACGGCATGCCGCCGTCCGGAGGCATGGGGATGGGGATCGACCGCCTGCTCATGGCGATCACGGGACTCGGCATCCGCGAGACGATCCTCTTCCCGCTGGTCAAGTAGTCGCACGGCGGAACGCCCATTCGGGGAGCACGGCGACGCTCATCATGGAGTCGAGGAGCTCGGCGAGTCCGTAACGCGGATCGATGTCCCGGACGAGTTCGAGGTAGCACGCGGCGTGACTGGAGCGGCCCAGCGCCCACGACAGCCACGCGGCGGCCGTGAGCGGTGCCGGACGGGATGCCCGCGGGGCCGCGGCCGCCGCCGAGCGTGCGACCAGGAGCGCTCGCCGCAGCCGCTCGGTGTCGGGCTGCGGGCCCCGCCCCAGGAACACGTCGCCGATGTCGTCGGGGATGCGGGCACCAGAGGCCGCGAACGCGAGCTGGGCGTCCAGCGTGCGGAGCCCGCCGGCCAGGTCGGAACCCCACTGGGTCAGGGCGACGTCGCGGAAAAGCGGCCTGTCGAGGCACCACAGCAGCGCCGCGACGGCATGGGCAGGGAGATCCTCGGGGGCCGCGAGGACGGACTCGAAGAGGGCCGGGACGTCCTTCAACAGCAGGACTGCCCCGATCGTCTGCGGGTCGGCGTCGCGGAGCTCCGGGCCGCCTGCCCCGTCGATCATGGCGGTGATGTCGCGCAGGGTCCTGCCCACCCTCTCGCTGCGGGCGAGATCGACCGTCGGCAACCCGACGCCCGAGACCTGATCGCCGGAGAAGTCGCCCATGTCCGGCATCGCGACGCCGTCGAGGTCGTCGAGATCGCCGAGCTCCGGCTCCTCGTCGAGGTAGCCCGCCCAGCCGGACGGTGTCACGCACAGGGCGTCGACGATGCGGAGTCCGGCGTCGATCGCGCACCCGAGCACCGCCTCCACCTCGACGGCGAACGGGAGCACGATGCCGTCGGGCGTACGGACCGGCTCGTCGTCGGTGTAGACGACCACGGCGACGGCATCCGTCCGATCCACTCTGGCGACGAGCGCGATCGCGGTGTCGGCGTACTCGTCCAGTTCGACTTCGTCGCGCGGGAGGTCGAGGCGCATGGCGCCGGTGGTGCGCGAGGCGTGGAAGGGCAGCAGCACGAGGCTCTCGACGGGCGTGAAGCCCACGAGGGACGGGACGATGCCGAGGAACTCGGCGGAGCCGGAGGCACGGAGAACGGTAGTCATCCCGCGAGTGTCGTCGTGTCGGTCGCCCCGTCGTCGCGTTTCCACAGGCAGACGCCGGAATCCCTGGGAACGGGCGAATGTGGAGGGGGAGTCGCTCGCGTACCATGGAAGCATGGAGAACTTCTGGCTCGCCGTCGCCTGGTCGATCCTGCCGACCATCGGCGTGAGCGTGGTGTTCTTCTTCGTGATCCGCAGCATCCTGCGATTCGACCGCACGGAGCGCAAGGTCCACGCCCGTATCGAGGCCGAAGAGCGCGCAGCGCGCGGCCTGCCGCCCCGTTCCTGAGCGACGTCGGTGCCATCGGCTACTGTGTAGCCAAGCTGCCGGGGCGGACGCCGACTCCCGGCGATCGCCGTTGCCGGCGGAGAGGGACGCGATGACGACGGAGACCTGGGGCTGGTGGATCACCGGGTTCCTCGTGGTGCTCGACCTCTCGATCCGCATCACGGCCATCATCGTGATCCCACGGAATCGCAAGCCCACCGCTGCGATGGCATGGCTGCTCGCGGTGTTCTTCATCCCCTTCGTGGGGGTGTTCCTGTTCCTGCTGATCGGGAACCCGCGCCTGCCGCGCGCCCGGCGACGCAAGCAGGACCAGATCAACGAGTACATCGCGGAGACGAGCGAGCACCTGCACTTCGGCACCCTGCGGCCGGACGCGCCGAGCTGGTTCCCGCCCCTGGTCGAGATGAACCACCGTCTCGGTGCGCTGCCGATCTCGGGCGACAACGGGGCGCACCTGATCAGCGGGTACCAGGAATCGCTCGACGAGATGGCCGAGGCCATCCGCACCGCGCAGGACTACGTGCACGTGGAGTTCTACATCCTGCAGTCGGACTCGTCGACCGACAACTTCTTCCGTGCGCTGGAAGAGGTGGCCGCCCGAGGCGTTCACGTCCGGGTGCTCCTCGACCACTGGGCCAACCGGTGGAAGCCGCGATATCGCGCGACCGTCTCACGACTCAATCGCATGGACGCCGACTGGCACCTCATGCTCCCGGTGCAGCCGCTCAAGGGACGCATGCAGCGTCCGGATCTTCGCAACCACCGCAAGCTGCTCGTGGTCGACGGCGTCGTCGCGTTCGTCGGCTCGCAGAACGTCACGGACTCGACGTACAACCTCCCGAAGAACATCAAGCGCGGCCTGCACTGGGTCGACCTCATGGTCCGCGTCGACGGACCGGTCGTGCTCAGCGTCAACGCGATCTTCCTGAGCGACTGGTACAGCGAGACCGACGAGGTCCTGCAGGAGATCGACATCTCGCACGCCGAGGCCGGATCCGGAGACCTCGACTGCCAAGTGGTGCCGTCCGGGCCGGGTTTCGAGGTCGAGAACAACCTCCGGCTGTTCCTCGGCCTGCTCTATGCGGCCAAGCACAAGATCATGATCGTGAGTCCGTACTTCGTGCCGGACGAGGCCCTGCTGCTCGCCGTCACGGCGGCCGTGGACCGCGGCGTCCAGGTCGAGCTGTTCGTCTCGGAGGAGGGCGACCAGGCCATGGTCTACCACGCCCAGCGCAGCTACTACGAGGTGCTGCTCAAGGCGGGGGTGCGCATCTGGATGTACCGCAAGCCGTACATCCTGCACACCAAGAGCCTCACGATCGACGACCAGGTCGCGGTGATCGGATCGAGCAACATGGACATGCGCTCCTTCGGTCTCAACCTCGAGGTGTCGATGCTCGTGCGCGGCGAGGAGTTCGTGGGCGAGATGCGCGTCGTGGAGGACCAGTACCGTTCCCTCAGCCGCGAGCTCACGCTCGAGGAGTGGATGCAGCAGCCGCTGCGCTCGACCGTGCTCGACAATCTCGCCCGATTGACGTCCGCGCTGCAGTAGGCGACTCCCCGCGAACGCCCTCCCGCCGTGATATCGCCACCGGTACCCTGAGGTCATGACCTCCACGTCTCGCGCCGTCGGCGCCCTCTCGGTCCTCGCCGCCGCCCTCCTGTTCGCCGGATGCGCTGCGGGTCCGGGCAGCACAGCGGCGACGAGCGCGCCCGGGTCGTCGGCCGGCACCACGGACGGCTCCGACGACTTCGACGACATGGAGGGAGCGCTGCTCGACGAAGGTCGCATGTTCGCGGTCGTGACGTGGGGTTCGTCGACGTGCATCCCGCAGGTCGACGAGGTGACGGCGGACGGCCAGACGGTCACGGTGACGCTCGTCGACGCGGACCCGGATGCCGCCTGCACGATGGACATGCAGCAGCGCGCGAGCGTCGGCGCGCTGCCCGAAGGCGTCGATCCGACGCAGGACATCACGCTCCAGGTCACCTACGGCGACGTCTCGGACGACGTGGATCTCGACGGCGACGCCGCGGCGACGGGCATGCCCGGATCGATGAGCGAGTTCCTGCCGTCGGCGGGCTGGGTCGGCGACGGTTCGCTGGTCCTCCTCACCTGGGGCTCCTCGAGCTGCCCGCCGATCGTGGAGAGCGTGGACGCCGCAACCCTCACGGCCACGTTCACGACGGACGACACCCGGATGTGCACCATGGACATGGCTCCGCGGGCGACGCTCCTGGCCTTCGGAGACGATGCGCCGGGCGACGACGCCACGCTCACGCTCGTCGGGGGTGGCCTCGACGGCACGGTCGCGATCCGGGGCTGATCAGAGCGACGACACGGGGTGCCCCGCAGGCAGAGCCAGCACCAGGGCCGAGGGGTCGACACGGCAGGTGATGCGCACGGCCGTGCCGAACTCGTCTCCGTCGAGCTCGATCGGGATCGGCTTGGTCGCCGCGGCCTCGGCGGCCGTCCCGCGGAAGTAGTGGACCGAGGCGTCCTTGCCTCGCCTGTCGAGCACGCGTCGGCCGGCGCGGAAACGCCGGAGCACGGAGTTGTCCCACCAGATCTTGCGCCACACGCCGAGCCAGCCGAGCACACCTGTCGGCTGGATCACCGCGACGTCGAGCGTGGCATCCGTGATCGACGCGTCGGGGATCAGGGCGATGCCCGCGGGCAGCGTCCCGCAGTTCGCGAACAGGATGCTGTGCACCTTGGTCGTGTGCAGGCGGCCGTCGTCGATCTGGAACACCGCACGGAACGGCTCGGCCGTCACGAGCGACCGGGCCGCACCGTCGACGTAGGCGATCCAGCCCACCGAGCGCTTGAGATCGGGGCGGGTGTTCGCGATCATGTCCGCGTCGAGTCCGATGCCCGCGAGCACCACGAAGGCATGCTCCTCCTCGTCGTCGCCGTCCTCCCGGGTGAGATGTGCCCAGCCGATGTCGATCGCATGGCGGAAGTCCCCCAGAGCCGCGCGGATCATGGCGTCGGGTCCGGCGAGGGGCAGACCGAGGTTGCGGGCGAGGAGGTTGCCCGTGCCGCTGGGCAGGATCGCGAGCGGCACGCCCGTGTTCGCTATCGCCTCAGAGACCGCGCGCACCGTTCCGTCGCCGCCCGCGACGAGCACGACGTCGACACCTCGCTCGAGCGCCTGCGCGGTCGCCCGCTGTCCGGCATCCTCCAGGGTGGTCGTGTAGAAGGCCGGATGCTCCCAGCCGGCCTCCTTTGAGAGCGATCGCACTCGCGCGCGCAGATCCTTCTCGTCGACCTTGATGGGGTTGTAGACGAGCGCCGCCTGGCGTCGGGCGGGGGCGCTCTTCGTCATGGCGCTACTCTAGCCCCGACCGCGGGGGCGATCCGTCGTGCGGCACCCGGCCGATCAGCGCGCAGGACGGGAGGGGGCGACGCATAGACTTGGTGGATGATCGACCTCGCACTCCTCCGCGACAATCCGGAGATCGTCCGCCGTTCGCAGGCTGCCCGTGGTAACGACCAGGGCACCGTCGACGCCGCGATCGAGGCGGACCGATCGCGCCGAGCGGCCCTCGCCGCGTTCGAGGAGCTGCGGGCCGAGCAGAATGCGTTCGGCAAGCTGGTCGCGAAGGCGCCCAAGGACGAGAAGGCCGCGCTCGTGGCGCAGGCCAAGGATCTCGCCGACCGGGTCAAGCAGGCGCAGCAGGTCTCGAACGAGGCGTCTGAGAGGGCGGCGGATGCGCTGGCCCGGATCGAGAACGTCGTGATCGACGGGGTCCCTGCCGGCGGCGAGGCCGACTTCGTCGAGCTTCGCCGCGTGGGCGAGGTGCCCGCATTCGACTTCGAGCCGCGCGACCACCTGGAGATCGGCGAGATCCTCGGCGCGATCGACATGGAGCGCGGTGCGAAGGTGTCGGGCGCCCGGTTCTACTTCCTCCGCGGCATCGGTGCGCGGCTCGAGATCGCACTCATGAACCTCGCTCTCGACAAGGCGCTGCAGAACGGCTTCGTGCCGCTCATCACCCCCACGCTGGTGCGGCCCGAGATCATGCAGGGTACGGGCTTCCTCGGCGAGCATGCCGACGAGGTCTATCACCTCGATAAGGAGGACGACCTCTACCTCGTCGGCACGAGCGAGGTCGCGCTCGCCGGGTATCACAAGGACGAGATCGTCGACCTTGGAAAGGGCGCTCTGCGCTACGCCGGGTGGTCGACGTGCTACCGCCGTGAGGCCGGTTCGCACGGCAAGGACACCCGCGGCATCATCCGCGTGCACCAGTTCAACAAGCTCGAGATGTTCGTGTACACGACGCCGGAGGACGCGGAGGCTGAGCACCTGCGCCTCGTGGCGCTGCAGGAGGAGATGCTGACCTCGCTCGGACTGTCGTATCGCGTGATCGATGTGGCGGCCGGAGACCTCGGCTCGAGCGCGGCCCGCAAGTACGACATCGAGGCCTGGGTGCCGACGCAGGGCGCGTTCCGCGAGCTCACCTCGACCTCCAACTGCACGACCTACCAGGCTCGGCGCCTCGACGTCCGGCACCGGCCCGAGGCTCTGGAGGGCCAGTCAGCCAAGACGCAGCCCGTCGCCACGCTCAACGGCACCCTCGCGACGACCCGATGGATCGTGGCGCTGCTCGAGACCCACCAGCAGGCCGACGGCTCGGTGCGCGTGCCGGAGGTGCTTCGTCCCTATCTGGGTGGCCTCGAGGTGCTGGAGCCCACAGCGTGACCGCGTGGCTCATCGGCCTCGACGTCGACGGCACGATCCTCCTGCAGGACGAGACGATGAGCCCTGGCGTGCCCGAGGCTGTCGCGCGGCTGCGGGATGCGGGTCATGAGGTGACCATCGCGACGGGTCGCAGCTGGTCGGCTACGCAGCGGTACGTGGAACTGCTTGAACTGACTCCGCGGTATGTGGTGTGCTCCAACGGCGCTGTCACGATGCGCCGCACGGACGACGGATGGGAGCGCTGGCACATCGAGACCTTCGACGCGGCTCCCGTGCTGGCGCTGCTGCACGCTCGCCTGCCCGAGGCGCGGTACATGGTCGAGCTCGCATCCGGCCAGCGCCTCTACACCGAGCATCTCGACGACTGGACGCTCGATGGCGGACGTCAGGTCGGCTTCGAGGAGCTCGTCGCCGAGCCCGTCTCGCGCGTGGTCGTCGTGTCGCCCGGTCACGACGAAGAGGACTTCCACCGTCTCGTCGCCGACGCAGGTCTCAACGAGGTCTCGTACGCGATCGGCTGGACCGCGTGGCTCGACATCGCCCCGCAGGGCGTCGACAAGGGCACGGCTCTCGAGCGGGTGCGCACCGAACTCGGCTTCGAGGGACCGCAGATCCTGGTGGCGGGTGATGGGCGCAATGACATCGGGATGTTCGAGTGGGCCGGAAAGCTGGGCGGACGTGCGGTCGCAATGGGGCAGGCGCCGGTCGAGGTCAGGGCTGTCGCCGGCGAGATCACAGGAGACGTGGAGGACGGCGGGCTCGCCGACGCGCTGAACACGCTTCCAGCAGCCGCCCAGGTCAGCGCGGGAGAATAGAACTCGGCTAGACTCACGGCTTGTCGGCGGATGCATCCGTCGGGAGGGTTGTCCGAGCGGCCGATGGAGCTGGTCTTGAAAACCAGTGGGCAGAGATGTCTCGTGGGTTCGAATCCCACACCCTCCGCTTCCGAGCACGGTGCCCCCGCACCGAGACGCTGAACCGAAAGGCCCCGAGTGAGTCCCAGCACCCGACGCCGTCGTACCATCGCACGCCACGGTCAGCAGCGCACCCCGGGTGCCGTCAGCCAGCTCCTCAAGTTCATCGCCATCGGCCTCGCGGTCGTGCTGGTGAGCGGTATCGGGGTCGCCGCGTATGTCGTGTACGACCTGTCCAGCACGGTCACGGCGAACGCGGTCGAGCTCGAGGGTACCGAGGAGCTGCCGCCGGACATCGGCGAGTACAAGGGCGGGTTCAACCTCCTCCTCACCGGCGTCGACACGTGCGAAGAGGCATACGCGCATTACTTCGGTGAGCGGTGCTCCGGCGCGGATGCGGAAGGGACGCTCAACGACGTCAACCTGCTCGTCCACGTGTCCGAGGAGCCGCGTCGCATCACGGTCGTCAGCTTCCCCCGCGACCTGATGATCCCGATCCCGGAGTGCGAGGATGCCGAAGGCAACGTCCACTCGGCCATGAGCAAGCAGCCGCTCAACACCGCGTACACGGATGGCGGGCTCAACTGCGTGGCGAAGACGGTCACGAAGCTCACCGGCCAGGAGATCCAGTTCGCCGCGTCGGTGACGTTCGGCGGCGTGATCGAGATCACGAACGCGATCGGCGGCGTCGACGTCTGCCTGGCGAACCCGATTAAGGACCGGTACACAGGTTTGGACATGACCGCGGGCACGCACACCGTCCAGGGCCTGGAAGCGCTGCAGTTCCTCCGGACCCGCCATGGCGTCGGCGACGGCAGCGACCTCGGACGCATCGGCAACCAGCAGCAGTACATGTCTAGCCTGGTGCGCAAGCTCATCAGCAGCGACACTCTCGGCAACGTGCCGGTGATGCTCAAGCTCGCCAACACGGGGCTGAGCAACCTCGAGGCCAGCACCTCGCTCGCGGACCCGATGAAGATCGTGCAGATCGCTCTGGCGGTCAAGTCGGTCCCCTTCGAGGACATCGTCTTCCTGCAATACCCGACGGGCACGGATTCGGACAACCCCAACAAGGTGGTGCCGAACAAGGCCGCGGCTCAGGCGATGTGGGACGCGATCAATCAGAACGCCCAGCTGCAGGTCACGCACGAGAACACCTCGAACGACGGTGTGGTCGTCACCGACCCGGTGCCCGAGACTCCCGCCGACGGCACGGTTCCGGATGCCGGGGCGACACCGCCGGCCACCGAGGAGCCGACCAACGTCGTGGCCCTTCCCGACTCGATCAAGGGCAACTCCGCGGCTCAGCAGACCTGCTCCAACGGCAACGTCCGCTGACGCCGTGGCCCGGGGCGCGGGCGAGAGCCTCAGGACCCTGGGTCGGCGCTGAACGTCAGGAGTCGGACGCGCTCGGGTAGAGCACGTCGAGGAGTGCCGCGAGGACACCCGGCATGTCGACGCTCGGGTCGATCATCCACTGCAGCTGGAGCCCGTCGGCGACGGCCTGGATCACACGGCCCATTGTGTCGGGGTCGAGGGTGGCGCGACGCTCCACGTCGGCGTCGAATGCCTCCGCGATCGTGCCGCGCAGGCGCTCGCTGCGCTCCAGGAAGTACTCGTGCGCGGGGTGGTCGGGATCGCCGGCATCGACGGACAGGCGTGAGAAGAGCTCCACGACGCCCGGCACCTCGGCATTGTGGCGGACGACGTCGAGGAAGGCCGCTTTGGCCTGGAGCGGATCGACGAGTCGGGGGCTCAGCTGATCGCGCTCGTCGCGCGCGCGGAGCACGGCCGTGAACAGCTCCTCCTTCGAGCCGAAGTAGTGGAGGAGGGCGGCCGGCGTGACGCCCACGCCCTCGGCGATCTGCTTGAGGGAGGCGTTCCGGTAGCCGGATCGGCCGATGACGTCGAGCGCGCTCTGGAGGATCTCCTCGCGTCGGGCGACCCCTTTCGCGTATGAACCTCGTCGTGCCATGCCCTCGACCCTAAACCTGAACACTGTTTGAATTCCAATACTGACTGACATATAGTTTTCGCAACGACGCCGCCGTCGACTGCGAAAGGACCACCATGACCGAGATCTCGGCATCCGACCTCACCCTCGAGGAGAAGGCCTCTCTGACGAGCGGCGCGGACTTCTGGACCACCAAGGCCATCGATCGGGTGGGCCTCCCGTCGATCATGATGACCGACGGCCCGCACGGGCTCCGCAAGCAGGCCGGAGGCACCGACCACCTCGGCCTCGCCAGCAGTGTGCCGGCCACCTGCTTCCCGCCCGCGGTTGGCATCGGCTCGTCCTTCGACCCTGATCTGCTCGAACGTGTCGGAGCGGCGATCGGCGTCGAGGCCGCGATCGAGGACGTCGCGGTCGTGCTCGGCCCCGGCATCAACATCAAGCGCTCACCCTTGTGCGGCCGCAACTTCGAGTACTTCTCCGAGGACCCGCTCGTCTCCGGGGTGCTCGGCGCTGCCGCGGTCCGCGGAGTGCAGTCACAGGGCGTCGGCACCTCTCTCAAGCACTTCGCCGCGAACAACCAGGAGTTCGATCGCATGCGCGCGAGCTCCGACGTCGATCCGCGCCCGCTGCACGAGATCTACCTCCGCGGATTCGAACGGGTCGTGACCGACGCGCAGCCGTGGACGGTCATGTGCTCGTACAACCGCATCAATGGCGTGTACGCCTCGGAGGACCCGTGGCTGCTCACGCAGGTGCTCCGCGACGACTGGGGCTTCGAAGGACTCGTCGTCTCGGACTGGGGCGCCGTGAACGACCGCGTGGCGGGCGTCGCCGCGGGCCTCGATCTCGAGATGCCGTCGTCGGGTGGGCGAACGGATGCTCAGCTCGTCGCAGCGGTGCAGGCCGGCGACCTCGCCGAGAGCGTCCTCGATACGGCCGCCGCACGGGTGATCGATCTGGCGCGCAAGGCGGGAGAACGTCCCGCGGTCGAGGGTCCTCTCGACGTCGACGCGCACCACGCCCTCGCCCGCGAAGCCGCCAGTCGGTCGATCGTGCTGCTGAAGAACGAGGACGCCATCCTCCCTCTCGCCCGGGAGCAGAGGATCGCAGTGATCGGCGCCTTCGCGACCGAGCCGCGCTTCCAGGGTGCGGGGTCGTCGCTCATCAACCCCACCCGCGTCGACGCCGCACTCGACGCCCTCACGGAGATCGGCGGCGACAACGTGACGTATGCCGCGGGCTTCGCCGTGGAAGGCGGCGCCGTCGCGGCATCCGGGCGTTCCGCCGACGACCTCCGTGCCGAGGCCGTCGACGCCGCGTCCGCGGCCGAGATCGCCGTCGTCTTCCTGGGCCTGCCCGCCGCGGAGGAGTCCGAAGGCTTCGACCGCGATCACATCGACCTCCCCGCTGTGCAGCTCGAGCTCCTGGACGCCGTCGTCGCCGCGAACCCGAGGACCGTCGTCGTGCTCTCGAACGGGGGCGTGGTGGCGCTGCCGTTCGCCGACCGCGTGCCCGCGATCGTCGAGACGTGGCTGCTCGGTCAGGCCGGCGGCGGGGCCGTGGCCGACGTGCTCTTCGGCGCCGTGAATCCCTCGGGCAAGCTCACGGAGACCGTCCCGGTGCGCCTCGAGGACAACCCCTCGTTCGGCAACTTCCCCGGGGAGTTCGGGCACGTGCGCTACGGCGAGGGCATCCTCGTCGGATACCGCTGGTACGACGCGAAAGGCCTCGACGTGACCTTCCCGTTCGGGCACGGTCTGTCGTACACGTCGTTCTCGTACGGCGACGCGGAGGTGACCGTCCGTGAGGACGGCGACCTGGGCGTGCGCGTGGACGTGACCAACATCGGCGACCGTGACGGACGCGAGATCGTGCAGGTGTATGCGGCGCCGGTGCGGTCCGCGGTGCAGCGAGCGCCGCGGGAGCTCAAGGCCTTCGCGTCCGTCGCGCTCGACGCGGGGGAGACCCGCACGGTCAAGCTCGTGGTCCGACGCGAGGATCTCGCGTACTGGGACGTGCGGGTCGACCGCTGGATCGTCGAGGGCGGCGAGTACACGATCGATGTCGCCGCGTCGAGCCGCGACATCCGCTCCTCGGTCGTGGCCGAGGTCGAGGGCGACACGGTCGCGCTCCCGCTCACACTCGCGTCGTCGATCGGCGATGTCGTCGCGCACCCGATCGCCGGTCCGATCGTCATGCAGGCGCTCGGCGATCTGATGGGCGGGCTCACCGAGGCCGATTCCTCGGCCGCATCGATGATGCCGAACGACGAGGCGATGCAGAAGATGATGGCGTCGTTCCCCATCGGACGCCTGATCGGCTTCCCCGGGGTCGACGTGACTCATGAGCAGATCGAGCAGCTGCTCGCCGGCGCGAACGCGGGGGCCTGAGGGTCCGTCGCCGTCGTCGCCGTCGCCGGAGTTCAGACGTGTCCTGCCGCCGGAGCGGCGTCGAGTTCGCTGAAGAGTGCTCCCGCGCGCGCGGTGCGCTCGACCGTGTCCGCGATGTCCGTGACGGACACCACGGCGTGCTCGCCGTCGACGCGCAGAAGGCGGGATGCCGGGATCGGCGTCGGCGCCTGAGCGGTGCGCACCGCCTCGAGCACCGTCATGAACGCGCCGGAGTCGACCAGCGGGGACGAGAGCGGGATTCCGCCTTCGCGGTGATCGAGCAGTTCCTCGAACAGGTCGATGCGCCCCGTCGTGACGGTCGTGCCGTCCGGATGCTCCAGCTCGTCACGGGTGTACGAGAGCACGACGGCACCGGCATCCGTGCGCACCTCGATCAGCGGATCGTGGTCGCGGTCCGCGGCGAGCGTGAGGGCCGCGGTGACACGGCGTCCGTCCCAGAGCGTGATCCGCGCGACTGAGGTGTCATCGGCCTCGATGTCGTTCGCCCGGTGCAGCTCGAGCTCGATGCGTGCCACATCGTCCGCGCGCCGTGCCCCCGCGATGCGCAGCGCCGTCGCGACCGCGTGCGACAGGGCGTTGGTGAGCACGCCGTCCACCACCGGGACGCCGTCGAGCGTGCGACGGCCGGCCCAGGGAGATCGGTGCCAGTAGGCGGCATCCCTGCGCCAGGCGCCCCAGGCGGCGACGGACTCCACCGCGCCCAGCGCGGAGATCTCGGCGAGTGCGTGCGAGCCGAGGCTCTGGAAGCCGACCTGGATCGCACGGCCGGTGCTCGCCTGCGCGTCGAGCAGTGTCGTGAACTGCGCCATGGACGCGACCGGCGGCTTCTCGAGGTAGACGTCGGCTCCGACTTCCAGCGCGCGCAGCGCGAGATCCAGATGCGTCCCTGTGGGAGTGGCGATCACCACGACGTCGGGGCGGAGGCCGGAGGAGAGCGCGCCGACGAGATCCTGGAACACGGGGACGTTCGCACCGTAACCGTCGAGCGGGCCGCCGGAGGGGTCGACCAGGCCGACGAGGCGGACGCGAGCGCGGAGCCGCTCGAGGTTTCGCAGATGCACCGCGCCGTACCCGCGGGCTCCGACGAGCAGCGCGTCATGGATCATGGATCCAGCATATCGGGTAAGCGCTTACCAGCCCGAGTGGTCGAGAGAGGCAGCGCGGGTCGAAGCGCACCGGCGCGTGAGACTCCGCGACGAGCCCACGCACCTCGACGCAGGGGGCATGACCCCGGTTCGTGCGTCCGCGTGGAATCCGTTACGATGGCTAGGTGCATCCGATCCTCGAGGTCAGATGCCTGGAGACGTCGCATAGTCCGGCCGAGTGCACCACCCTGCTAAGGTGGAGTCCCCTCACGGGGACCAGGGGTTCAAATCCCCTCGTCTCCGCAGCGAAAGCCCCCGCCTAGGCGGGGGCTTTCTGCGTCTTCGGCTCTGGACGCAGCGATCCCCCTCACGGTTCGGGCCGTGAGGGGGATGCGATATCTCGCTTCACTGTATGGGGGGCGAGCGGACGCTGTCCTGATGCCGGATCCCCATCCCGCATCGCCGATCCCCAGAGCGGCCGGAAGCATTCGCTCCGTCGTTGGAGACGTCTCACCTTCGCATGCGTTCGCATGTGGTTGCCGAGACTTTGTATCCGGTCGCCAAGTTCCGAGCGCGTCAACGTGATGACTTGTGTCCAAGTCTACTAACCAAAGGTCTATGCGCTGACTGCACCTTCGTTCAATCCGTCATGCAGGCGCGCGGGTGTGCCGTCCATCCCGTGTTCGTAGTGAACATTTTGCTTGTGCGTACGAACATATTGTGTGTACGTTAACGAACGTCACCTGTTCGCACCCATCCAGGCAGTTCGAAGGAGAACCCGATGTCCGACCTCCACGCCGACGCGACCGCACGAGCCGCATCGCCGATGACGTCCACGCTGCGGACCGGATCGATCGGTCTCGGCGGAACTTTGATGCAGTCGATCGCGCAGATCTCGCCCACCCTCGGCATCTTCTACACGATCGCCTTCACGACCTCGCAAGCCGGCGGCAGCGCTCCGCTCACCTACCTCGCCGCATTCGCGCTGTGCCTGATGCTCGCGATCCCTCTCCGCGGTCTCGCGCGTCATCTGCCCTCTGCCGGTGGGTTCTACACCTACGTCTCCAACGGCATCGGGCCGCGGGCCGGCTTCATGACGGGATGGCTCTACGCGGTCATGGTCACGATCGTCCCGGCAGCTCTCGCCTCGTTCACCGGGGCCATCCTGCAGGATGCTCTCAGCGCGAAGTACGGCATCGGCGTCCCCTGGTGGGTCTATGCGGTCGTCATCCTGGCTGTCTGCTTCGCCTGCGCCTACCGCGGCATCGTGATCTCCATCAAGTTCCTCGTCGTCATGACGATCTTCGAGATGCTCGTAGGACTCGCGCTCGCCGCGTGGGGCGTCGTGAACCCGGGGCCGGGCGGGGTGAGCTTCGAGGGATTCAACCCGGCAGGCATCGAGAACGGCTCCGGCTTCTTCCTCGCCGTCGTGCTGTCCATCTTCGCCTTCACGGGATTCGAGAGCGCTGCCGCGGTCGGAGAGGAGTCCCGCGACCCCAAGAGGATCATCCCCAAGGCGATCATCGGCTCGCTCATCCTCATCGGCGTCTTCTACGTCGTGACGGCGTGGGGGCTGCAGATCGGCTGGGGAGTGGACGACCTCGAGGCCCTCGCCGGGTCGCCGACGGCCCCGGCCTTCGTGCTCGCCGACCGCGTCATCGACGGCGGGTCCCTGATCGTGCTCATCGCGCTCGTGAACTCCGGCCTGGGGGTGTGCATCGCGTGCACCACCAGCGCGACCCGCACCGTGTACGGGATGGCCAGGACCGGCGCGCTCCCGACCGTGCTCGCCACGGTGCAGCCGAGGCACCGCACACCGGTCGTCGCGGTCTATGTGCAGTCGGCGCTCGCCCTCCTCGTCTGCCTCGCGATCGGCATCCCGATCGGTCCGTACAACCTCTTCAACGTGTTCGGCACCACGGGGACGTTCGTGTACATCCCGATCTTCGTCCTCATGAACATCGCGGCGTACCGCTACTTCCGTCGCACGCGGCCCGAGGAGTTCAGCCCCTGGGCCTATATCGTCGCCCCCATCGTGTCCACGGCAGCGCTCGGGCTGATCGCCTTCTACAGCCTGGTGCCGCTGCCCGCCTTCCCGATCGTGCTCGCCCCATTCATCGCGCTCCTGTACGTCGTGATCGGGCTCGCCGTGCTCTTCGGACGCAATCTCCGACCTGGGAAGCGGGCGTGGATGGCGCAGGCGGGCGAGCTGCCTGATGTTGACTGATCTCGAGAAGTGTCACCGACCATCGAGAGGACCATCGACATGAACGCCGAGCAGAGACAACAGGAGATCCTGGCCCAGCTCGCGGACCAGGGCGAAGTGAACGTCGCAGACCTCAGTGCGCGCTTCGGCGTCTCGGAGATGACGGCGCGCCGCGACATCATCCAGCTCGCCGCCGCGGGTCTGCTGGTCCGAACGCACGGCGGAGCGGTCTCGGCGGCGAGCCGCAGCTTCGAGCCGCTGTTCGCACTGCGCAGCCGGACCAATGCGGATGCGAAGCGGCTGATCGGGCAGGCCGTCGCCCGCGAGGTCATCGACGGCCAGACCATCGTGCTCGACGGCGGGTCGACGGGAGTCGCCATCGCGGAGGCCCTCGTCGGACGAAACCTCACGGTCTGCGCGCTGAACATCCGCGTGGCGGACATCCTGTCGGTCGACCACGCCACGCGGCTGATGATCCCCGGCGGCATGGTGCGCACCGGCGAGTCGAGTGTGATCGGCTCGGACGCGGAGGCGTCGCTGCGGCGCTATCGCTTCGACACGTACGTCATGACGGCGTCCGCGGTCGATGTCGGTGCGGGACTGACCGAATGGAACGTCGAGGATGCCGCAGTCAAACGCGCAGCGAAGGAGGTCTCGCGCCGCACCCTCGTGGCAGTGGACTCCTCCAAGTTCGGCCGCGAGGCGTTCGCCCTGATCTGCGGTCTCGACGAGATCGACCTCGTCGTCACGGACTCTTCCATCGCCACCACTCACAAGAACGAGCTCTCGGCCGCGGGGGCCGAGCTGCTCATCGCCTAGCCCCGCAGGAACGACATGGACACTTCTCACGCTTCTTCCGTTCTTCCCACATCCGTCGGCACCCTCGTGATCGGGGCCGGACCCGGCGGGTCAGCCTTCACCGCTGCGCTCGCCGCCGCCACGGACGAAACGATCCTCCTCATCGACGCAGGGCCGGATTACGGTCCGTTCGACGAGGGCAGGTGGCCGGCCGACATGCTCGATGCGCGCACCATCCCTCTGTCGCACGATTACGACCTGCGCACCACCCGAACCTCCGGCGCCGGCACTCTCGACCTCCCCCGCGCGGCGATCGTCGGCGGCTGCTCCGCGCACAACGGGTGCACGGCATCCGTGAGCGCCCGTTACGACTACGACGAGTGGGCGGCTGAGGGTAACCCGGGGTGGGCGGCCCGCGAGGTCGAACCGCTGCTCGATGAGGTCCGGGATGCTTTCCGGGTGCGTCGCTACACGATGGAGGAGCTGACTCCGCCGCAGCGCGCCTTCGTCGAGGCGGGACTCGCCGCAGGGTTGCCGTTCGCCGACGACCTCGATGACATCGAGGCGGCTGAGGGCATCGGCCCGATGCCGGTGAACGTCGTCGACGGGGTGAGATGGAACAGTGCGTTCGCCTTCCTCGACGAGGTACGCGGTCGCGGGAACCTGACCGTCCGCGGAGGCGCGCGCGCTCGCCGGCTCCTGTTCGAGGGGCGTCGGGTGCAGGGCGCCGAGATCGAGGTCGACGGACAGGTCGTGACCGTCCGCGCGGCACGCGTCGTCGTCGCCGCCGGGGCGTATCACTCGCCGGCGATCCTGCTGCGGTCGGGCATCGGACCTGCCGACGAGCTCACCGCCCTCGGCATCGACGTGGTCGCCGACGTGCCGGGCGTCGGCAAACACCTCCTCGACCACGAATGCGTGCAGCTGGACTTCGCGGGCCGCCCTGGTCTCGTCGATGAACTCGCCGCTCGCGGGTGGAGCCCCGACGAGCAGACCATCGGCCGTGCCCGATCCAGTGTGTGCGACGGCGGACCCTACGACATCCACGTGTTCATGGTCGCCGGAGCGAACAGCGGACACCCGGGCCTGCCGCCGATCTCCCTTTACGGAGGCGCCATGCGCGCCCGGTCGGAAGGCACGGTCACTCTGGCGCCGGATCTCGATGTCGTGAACCCCGTGATCGATCACCGCTACGGCAGCGATCCCGACGGACACGATCGCACGGTTCTCGGTGAGGCGCTCGCTCTGCTCGAGCGCATGGTCCAGCAGCCCGTGCTCGCCGAGGTGCTCGGCCCGCGCGTCGGCGATTCCGATCCGCTCGACGACATCGTGAACTACTGCCACCCGGCGGGCACCTGCAAGATGGGCCCGCACTCCGACCCGCTCGCCGTCGTCGACAGCACCGGGAAGGTGCGCGACATCGACGGACTCTACGTCGCCGACGCCTCGATCATGCCGTCGATCACGCGCGGGAACATCAATCTGCCGACCGCGATGATCGGCGCGAACGTCGCCCGACTCCTGCTTCGAGAGGACACGAACCGATGACCAGCACCTCACCGTTCGAGAGGAACATCAGCGAGCAGCCCGACGCTCTGCGCCGCCTCGCGGACGACAGGTCCGACGAGCGTCTCGCCGAGCTCGGCGTACGCTCGTGGGAGCGGATCGTCTTCACCGGCATGGGCAGCTCGCACACGGTCGGGCTTCCCGCGTGGCGGGCGCTCGCGCGACACGGGCGGGCCACCTGGAACGTCGACGCCGGACAGCTCCTCGACACACCGGAGCTCGTCACCCCGGACACGCTCGTGATCGCGACATCGCAGTCCGGGGCGAGCGCGGAGATCGTCGAGCTGCTCGATCGCGGAATCCGTGCCGGTGCGCTCATCGGCGTCGCCGCGAACGACGAGAGTCCGCTCGCCCGGTCCGCCGACCTCTACCTGCCGCTGCGCAGCGGTGACGAGGCCACGGTGAGCACCAAGAGCTACCTCAATTCGTTGGTCGTGCACCACCGGATCGCCGCCGCGTTCGGCGCGATCGACAGTGCCGCCGTCGAAGAGCAGATTCCGACCTCCGCCGACCGGATCGAGACACTGATCGATCTCGACCTGATGCGGATCGCGCAGAATGCGCTGGCCGTCGATCGTCCGCGTCTCGCGACGATCGGGTGGGGGGACGCCGCGGCGACAGCGCTCTTCGCCGCGCTGATCGGCAAGGAGTCGTCGAAGGTCGCGATCGAGGGCTTCGTCGGCGGCGAGTTTCGGCACGGACCCTACGAATTGGCCGGCCCCGGCTTCACCGGCGTGTTCTTCGGAGCGTCCCGCGACGACGCCGACGGCCCGCTCGGCCGCATCGCCAGCGACCTCCTTGCTTCGGGTGCCTCCGTCGTGCTGGTCGGCGACCTGCGCCTCGACGGGGCGACGACGGTCGACGTGCGCGCAGACGGATCCCTGGCCGCTCTCCTGGAGCAGTCCGTGGTCGCTCAGAGGATCGCGGTGGCGATCGCGCGCGAGAACGGAGTCGTCCCGGGAGCGTTCGCCTACGGCAGCAAGGTCACGGCGACACTGTGAGGCGATCATGACCGACGATCTCCGGATCGGGATCGATCTCGGCGGTACCGGCACCAGGGTGGCGCTCGTGGCACCGGACGGGACCGTCGTCGACAGGGTGTCCTACGCGACGGCTACGGGGCGGGCGTTCGCCGTGCGCGGTCTGATCGACGCCGTCCGCGGCGTGATCGGCACCAGGCGGGCGGTGTCGATCGGGATCGGCGCGAGCGGGCCGGTCGACCGCGCCGGCATCATCCGCAATCCGGCGACGCTCCCGGCCTTCACCGGGGTCGACCTGCGGGCGGTGCTGCGGGCGGAGTTCGACGTGCCGGTGGCGATCGACAACGATGCGGTCGCGGCCGCGGTGTACGAGTCGATCGTGGGGGCGGGGACCGGAGAGGAGTCGCTGCTGATGGTCACGCTCGGCACCGGCGTGGGTGTGGCCGCGCTCTCGGGAGGACGGCCTATCCGGGGCGCCGACGGGGAGCATCCCGAGGCCGGTCATAGGCTCGTCGATGCGTCGACCGCACCGTGCTACTGCGGACGGTCGTCGTGCTGGGAGCAGGCGGTGTCGCGCACGGCGCTGCAGAGCGCGGCCCAGGCGATGCAGCCCGGGGCCTCCGATCCGTCGACGGCGCTCGCCGATCTCGCGGCGAGAGCACGAGGGGGAGAGGGGCGAGCACTGTCGGTCTTCGAGGAGTTCGGGCGGCTGCTCGGCGCAGGGCTCGCCGATCTCCAGACCGTGTTCCGCGTCGACGCGATCGTGGTGGGCGGGAGTGCATCCCAGTTCGCCGACCTCATCGGGGAGCCCGCGCGCCGTGAGTTCCGTCGTCTCGAGTCGTACCGCTCGCAGCCCGAGATCGCCTACTCCGACGCCGGAGAGCTCGGCGGTGCCGTGGGGGCCGCGCTGCTCGATCCGCGCTGACACGTGGGCGCCTCGGACGTGCGGCTCTGAGGTCGCTCACACACCGACCCGTGTCGGCGCAAGGCCGTCCCGTCACCATGTGAGGCGATGCGATGCTGGCCTCATGAAGCTCGTGTCGTACGCAGGTCAGCAGCTGGTCACCACCGACGATGTCGCCGACGCCCTCGTGGTGCTCGCTGCGGCGATCGCCAACGAGGGGGAGTCGGAGGCGCTGCAGATCCCCATCGTCGTCGACGGCCGGGCAGACACGGCCGAGCTGGTGGTGGGCCTCGGCAACGACGTGCTGGTCGGACCGAGCGCCTCGGAGAGCCTGGACCCGGACTTCAGCGAACAGGCTGCGAAGATGCGGTCGCACCCGCGGTTCCCTCGCGACGAGTCCACGGGGATCACACCGTCGGACATCGACTGGGATGTCGAGGGGATCGACGACTTCGACATCCGCCCCTGACTCGGCCGACGTGCGGCCCGTCGATAGGGTCGCAGTATGTCTGCGACCAGTGTTCTGTTCATCGGAGGGACGGGGATCATCTCCTCGGCGGCGAGCGAGCTCGCCGCGCGACGCGGCATGGAGGTGACGATGCTCAACCGCGGGCGCTCACGTCGTGAGCCCGTGGACGGCATCGAGGTGCTCACGGCGGATGCGTCGGATGCGGACGCGGTCGACGCTGCGCTGGCCGGCCGCGAGTTCGACGTCGTGGTCGACATGATCGCCTTCACCCCCGAGCAGGTGCAGCGCGACATGCACCGGTTCGAGGGGCGCACGGGGCAGTACGTGTTCATCAGTTCGGCCTCGGCCTATCAGAAGCCCGTCGCGCACCTGCCGATCACGGAGTCCACGCCGCTGCGCAACCCGTTCTGGCAGTACTCGCGCGACAAGATCGCATGCGAGGACCTCCTCACCGCCGCATACCGTGACCGCGGATTCCCGGTGACCGTGCTGAGGCCGTCGCACACCTACGACAAGTGGACCATCCCCGCTTTCGGCGGGTGGACGGCGATCGACCGCATCCGCCGCGGCGAGGAGATCGTCGTCCACGGCGACGGCACCTCGCTGTGGACGCTGACGCACTCGAGCGACTTCGCCGTCGGGTTCGTCGGGCTCCTCGGCAATCCGCTGGCCTTCGGCGACACGTTCCAGATCACGAGCGACTTCGTCTACACCTGGAACGAGATCTACGGGATGCTGGGGCGCGCCGCCGGCGCCGAGCCGCGGATCCGCTACGCCACGAGCGCGGCGATCGAGGCGGCGGCGCCCGAGCGTGCGGGGCAGCTGACGGGCGACATGGCGCACTCGGTGGTCTTCGACAACTCCAAGATCCGCCGACTCGTCCCCGACTTCGCGCCGACGGTCGGGCTGCACACCGCCGCGCGCGAGATCATCGACTGGCACGACACGCACCCCGAACTGCAGCGCGTCGATCCCGCGATGAACGCGCTGTTCGACGGGCTGACCGCGTAGCGGGGCTCGCCGCCTATACGGCGGCGAGCACCGCGAGGACGTTGCCCGCAGGGTCCCTGAACCAGGCGATGTCCGGCCCCCGACCCGGCTCGCCGTGTGAGATGCCTTTGGCGTCGGTGCCGAGCTGAGGGTCGTCGTAGATCTTCGTGACGACGCCGCGTGCGTTGAGCTCGTCGACCGCGGCCTCGACGTCGTCGACGGGGAAGTTGAGGATCGTGAAGCTCGCGGGCGTGTGATTCGGCTTGGCGTAGACGAGGATGGACCCGCCGTCGTTCAGTCGGATGTCGAGGAAGCCCATGGCGTTGGTGGTGACGTCCATGCCGAGGACGTCGCCGTAGAAGGCCCGGGCCGCATCGATGTCGTCGACGCTGAATCCACTGAATGCGTGTGTGCTCTGGAATGCCGTCATGGGTTCAGCATGCGCCTGTGGCCTTCGGCTGTCCACCCGTTCTCAGGGCGCGGGGGAATGCACCGGGAAAGTCCAGGGAAGTCATTACTTCCGCGTGGAGGTTTCTGCTAGTCTGACCGCGGGCAGAATGCACTGCCCGTCCCCTCGAAGGAAGACGAAGGAAGGTCACCGTGGCCCTGCCAGAAGCATCGGTCCAGCTGTACACGCTCGCGGCGGAGTTCTCCGCCGACATGGGAGGCTCGCTCGACAAGCTCGCCGCCATCGGCCTGCGCAACGTGGAGGCGTTCGACTTCGTCCGCCGTCCCGACGAGATCCGCGCGGCGCTCGACGCCTCGGGTCTCGCCTCGCCCACGGGCCACGCGCCCCTGCTGTCGGACGAGCTGTGGACCCCGGACGGCTCCATCCCCACCCCCGCCCCCGAGGTCGTGTTCGAGGCCGCCGCGAAGGTCGGCCTGAAGACGGTCATCGACCCGTTCGTCGCCCCGGAGCGCTGGTTCACGCTCGAGGGCGTCACCGACATCGCCGACCGCCTCAACGCGCTCGTCGAGACCGCAGCGGGCTTCGGCCTCGAGGTCGGCTACCACAACCACGCGCAGGAGTTCGTCGAGAGCTTCGACGGCGAGACCGCG
This sequence comes from Microbacterium sp. GCS4, assembly GCF_001262495.1. Classification (GTDB taxonomy): domain Bacteria; phylum Actinomycetota; class Actinomycetes; order Actinomycetales; family Microbacteriaceae; genus Microbacterium. The sequence goes on along the minus strand of NZ_LGYE01000001.1, from coordinate 1,425,632 downwards.
TTCGAGCGCTTCGTGGCGCTGACCGACGAGCGCGTCGTCGTCGAGCTCGACCTGTACTGGGCTCTGGTCGGCGGCCAGGACGTGACGGCGCTCGTCTCGCGCCTCGGCAACCGCCTCGTGGCCGCGCACGTCAAGGACGGCGTCGCCCCCGCGAGCAACCCGTTCGCGCCCGGCGCGCCGGAATTCGGCTCGGACAGCCTCGACCAGCGTCACGCCGGCACGGGCGACGTGCCCCTTGCGGACGCCCTGCGCGCGGCATCCGCCCTGAAGTACGCCATCATCGAGTACGACAACGCTCCCGGCGACGTCTTCGCGGACATCGCCGCGAGCTACTCGTTCCTCGTCGAGGGCGGTTTCGCCCGATGAGCGCGGTCGGCATCGGAATCATCGGCGTCGGCGTCATCAGTGACACCTATCTGCAGAACCTCTCGTCGTTCCCCGACACCGAGGTCCTCATCGTGGGCGACCTGCTGCTCGACCGCGCCCAGGCTCAGGCCGAGAAGTACGGTGTTCCCGCGTTCGGCTCGGCAGAGGACGTCCTCGCCCACCCGGGCGTCGACCTGATCGTGAACCTCACGATCCCGGCCGTGCACATCGAGGTCTCCCGTGCCGCGATCGCCGCAGGCAAGCACGTGTGGACCGAGAAGCCCCTCGGACTCGACCGCGCCGGCGCGGCGGAACTCCTCCGCGAGGCGGAGGCCGCTGGTCTGCGCGTCGGATCCGCTCCGGACACGCTGCTCGGCCCGGGCTTCCAGGCTGCACGTCGCGCGATCGAGAGCGGCGTCATCGGCCGCCCGCTGTTCGCGCAGACCATGTTCCAGACGCAGGGCCCCGACCTGTGGCACCCGAGCCCGGCGTTCCTCTTCGCCGAGGGCGCGGGTCCGCTGCTCGACATGGGCCCGTACTACTTCTCGGCTCTCGTGAGCCTGCTCGGACCCGTCGACCACGTCGCGGCCGTCGGCTCGAAGGCGCGTGAGGAACGGGAGATCCACACGGGTCCGAACGCGGGGACGACGTTCCCGGTCGAGGTCCCCTCGACGATCCAGATCGTCACGGCGTTCGAGGCCGGCGCGCAGGCGCAGAGCCTGCTGAGCTTCGACTCCGCGCTCGAGCGCCATGGCATCGTCGAGATCCACGGCACCGAAGGCACGATCGTCCTGCCCGACCCGAACGCGTTCGCCGGCCGGATCGCGTACGTCAAGCCGCTCGGGGTCATCCGCGACGGCATGTCGTTCGAGCAGGAGTGGATCGAGATCGAGCACGCCGATCTCGAGGTGGGCCGTGGTCTCGGCGCCCTCGACATGGTGCGCTCGATCGCCGAAGGACGCCCGCACGTGGCCTCCGGCGAGCTCGGCTTCCACGTGCTCGACATCCTGCTCTCGGCGCAGGAGTCGGCCGCGACCGGCGCCGCGGTGACCGTGGAGAGCACGGTCGCTCCGGTGCCGCTGCTGCCCGAGGGGTTCGACCCCTTCGCCGCGACGCTCTGACGAGCGCATCTCTCAGGTCCGCGGGCCCGTCGACGTCGAGTCGGCGGGCCCGCGGTCTGCGTGCGCCCCGTCTGGGCGGGCGCACGCCCCGGATGCCGTCGGTGGGGCGCTCAGGCGGAGTCGCGACCGCCCGCGAGCAGATCGTCGAGGAGCTCGAGCGCGGCGCCGTGGTCGACGGAGGGGTCGAGGAGCCACTGGGTCTGGAGGCCGTCGGAGGCCGCGATGACGAGTGCCGACACGAGGTCGGCGTCGAGGTCGGCGCGCAGATCGCCCGTGGCCTGGAGTTCGCGCACCCGGTCGGCCATCTGCACACGGAGGCGCGAGAAGCGCTGCGTCGCGAACTCGTGGGCTGCCGAATGCCCTTCCTCGAGCGCTGAGGCGACGAGCGTCGAATAGAGCTGCACGAGCCCGGGGATGTTCCGGTTCTCCTCGGCGGACACCCGCATCATCCGAGCCGGGCTCAGTCCCGAGGGCTCCGGGTGCTCGGTGTCGTTGCGACGCTCGGACTCGCGGTACACCGCGACGAGCAGCTCTTCGAGAGAGCCGAAGTAGTGCGTGAGGGCCGCGTGGGTGACTCCGACCTCCTGCGCGATGGACCGCAGACTGGTGCGCTTCGACCCGCGCGTCGCGAAGACCTCGATCGCCTTGTCGAGGATCTCCTGACGGCGGGCGATGCCCTTCGCGTAGCGCCCCGGACTGCGGGGCTCGTCGGCGGAGGGAGTGGTCATGCTCCGATGATAGCGAGGATCCGCGTCGAAAACCTCCGTTCGGAGGTTCTGTGATGCGACCGCGACCTGGGCTCAGGGGCGCACCTGGTTGACGAGCTCATCGCCCGCGAGGAACCGTGCGACGTTGTCGTCGATCAGCGCGCTCGCGCCGACCGGACGGTTGCCCGCGACATGCGGCGTGATGAGGAGATTCGGAGCATCCCACAGCGGATCATCCGAGGGGAGCGGCTCGGCCTTCGCGACGTCGATCGCCGCAGAGCGCAGGCGCCCCGATCGGAGAGCGGCGATCAGCGCCGACTCGTCGACGGTAGCCCCGCGACCCACGTTGACGAACGCGGCACCGGGCTTCAGGGACTCGAACACGCCGGAGTCGAAGAGGTCGGTCGTCTCAGGAGTCGCGGGAAGCAGCGACACGAGCACGTCGGTCTCGGCGAGCACGGCCGTCGCGTCGGCATCCGCGTGCACGGGGAAGCCCGCTCGAGTGCCGGCGCTCCGGGCGATGCCCTGCACCTCGGCGCCGAGCAGCTGCAGTACGGGTGCGAGCGTCGCCGCAATCGACCCGAACCCCCAGATCGTGACTCGGGCGCCGGCGAGCGTGTAGTCGGAGCGCGTCGCCGAGGCGCTCTGCGCGACGTTGAACTCCTCGTCCCAGCTGTGCTCGCCCTGGGCGTCGCGCAGCGCGTCGAGGCGGCGAACGGCCGCGAGGATCAGCGCGAGCGCGTGCTCGGCGACCGGGCCGTCGTGCAGCGAGCGTCCCGAGCAGATCCGGACGTCGTCGGGGAAGCCCGAGCGCAGCACGACGTCGGCGCCGGAGGCGAGCGCCTGCACGAGACGGAGGTCGGGCAGGTCGCGTGCCGCCTGTTCGAGCTGGGCGCCCGAGTTGTGCCAGACGACGAGCACCTCGGCGTCTCGGTGCTCCACGGGGATCTCGGCGCGGACGTCGTAGACGACCACGTCCGCATCGCTCGAGAGCGACAGGTCGATGGTGTCGGGGATCAGGATCTTCATTTCGCCTCCGATCCCCACCGTATCGAGTATGCGGCGCGGGCGTTTCGTCTCGCTGCGCTCGCTCAACGACCGAGGGAGTGCGCGGCAGCGCGGCGTTCGTCACTGTGACCGGTCGTTGAGCGAGGAGCGGAGCGACGAGACGAAACGCGCCGATCTCCGATCAGCCCGTCGACTCGCGCCAGCGGATCGTGAACAGGTCGGTCGGCCGCGGGGGAGCATCGGTGCCGCGCACCGCTGCGATGAGACGATGCATCGCGTACGCGCCGAGGCGCTCGCGATCCTGCGAGACGGTCGTGAGCGATGGCACCAGGAAGGCGCTCTGGTGCAGGTCGTCCCAACCGGTCACGACGAGGTCTTCCGGCATCCGCCAGCCGCGCAGCGTCGCGGCGCGGATGACCCCGGCGGCGATCACGTCGTTCGCAGCGATCACGGCGAGCGGCAGCGCATCGTCGGGCAGGGCCGCGACGGCATCCTCTCCCGCCTCACCGCTCCATTCGCCGCCGACGACGCCCAAGGACTCGAGTTTCAGACGATCCACGGTCTGCTGATAGGCCGCGTGACGGGCGCGCGCCGAGGGGAAGTCCTGCGGCCCTGCGACGTGCAGGAAGCGCCGACGCCCACGAGAGGCGAGATGCTCGATCAGGTCGACGAGGGGCCTGGCGTCGGCGAACTCGCCGCTCATGTGCATCTCGTCGTCCATCTCGCCCGCGGCGAGCACGACGGTCGCCCTGTCGTCGGACACCAGCGGCAGGGGGCTGAACGATAGGATGCCCTCGAATGCCCCGGCATCGACGAGTTCGGCCAATCGCCCGTCGCGTTCGGCGGGGTCCTCGGGGAGGCTGACGACCTCGACCGCGTACCCCTCGTCGCGGGCGGCGGCGATCGCGCCCGACAGCAGGGTGAGCGGATGCATGGTCGCGATCGGCACGACCACGGCGAGACGTCCACTGCGCTGCGTGCGCATGGAGCGGGCCGCGAGGTTGGGGCGGTAGTTCAGCTCGGCCGCGGCCTGCAGCACCCTGTCCCGGGTGGCCTCCGAGATGCCGGGGCGCCCGGTGAGCACGAAGGACACGGTCGACTGCGACACCCCGGCGAGGTGCGCGACGTCGTGGCTCGTGGGGCGCTTGTCCATGGCATCCTCTCGATGGCCGGTGGTCGGGGTTGACGCACGAGGCGTTCTCCCCGATAGTAGCTACTACGTCTTAGTAATACGTAGTAATTCCCTCATCGAGGAGGCAGCGGGATGCTCAGGATCGGAATCATCGGCACGGGCGGCATCGCCGACGCGCACATCCGGGGGTACCTCGCGTTCCCCGAGGATTGCGAGATCGTCGCCCTCGCGGACGTGATCCCCGCCAAAGCAGCGCAGAAGGCCGAGGCGTTCGCGCTCGACGCGGTGCAGGCGTTCGACGACCCGCTCACCATGATCGCCGCCGGCGGCCTGGACATCGTCAGCATCGCGACCCCGCCCTCGACGCACGCCCCGCTGGCGATCGCGGCACTGGATGCCGGCATCCACGTGCTCGTCGAGAAGCCCATGGCGCCCTCGCTCGAGGAGTGCGACGCGATGCTCGCGGCGCAGGAGCGGTCCGGCCGGATGCTCTCGGTCGTGGCGCAGAACCGCTTCCGCGACGACCTCGCGACCCTGAAGGACATCGTCGACTCCGGGCTCCTCGGCTCGATCTCGCACGTGCGCGTCGACTCCGCCTGGTGGCGCGGGCTGCCCTACTACGACCTGTGGTGGCGCGGGACGTGGGAGAAGGAGGGCGGCGGCTGCACGCTCAACCACGCCATCCATCACATCGACCTGCTGCTGTGGCTGCTCGGCAGCCCGAGCGAGATCACCGCGATGCTCGCGAACGCGCAGCACGACAACGCCGAGGTCGAGGATCTCTCGGTCGCGATCCTCCGCTACGAGCGCGGTCTCGCGCAGCTGACCAGCTCGGTCGTGCACCACGGCGAGGAACAGGCGATCGTGATCCAGGGGGCGAACGCACGGGTGTCGCAGCCGTTCAGCGTCTCCGCCGAGCGATCCGCGCCCAGCGGCTTCCCCGCGGAAGGCGGTGACCCCGAGCTCGTCGAGCGCATCACGGCGCTCGTCGAGGACCGCGTTCCGCTCGCGCATCTGGGTCATGAGGGCCAGATCGGCGACTTGCTCGCCGCGGTCCGCGACGGCCGCGAGCCGTCGTCCACGGGACAGGACGGACGCAACGCGGTCGAGGTCGTCACGGCGATCTACAAGGCCGGGTTCGAACGCGAGTTCGTCGCGTTGCCGATCCCGGCGTCCGATCCTTACTATCGGGCGGGCCAGCTCGTAGCGAACGCCCCGCACTTCTTCGAGAAGACGGCGACCGTGATGGAGGCGGCGTCGTGAGCGCATCGTCGTTCCCGGGCGGCACCTCGCTCTCGCATCTCGACATCTATGCGGATGCCGCGTCCGACGGCATCTGCGGAGGAAGCCCCCACATGCATCTGGTGTCGACCGAGGCCTACGTCGTGGTGTCCGGTGAGGGTGCTCTGCAGACGATCGACGCCGAAGGCTTCCGCGAGACTGCTCTGTCGGCGGGATCGGTCGTGTGGTTCACCCCCGGCACGATCCACCGTGCCGTGAACCACGGCGACCTCAAGGTCGTCGTGCTCATGAGCAACGCTGGGCTACCGGAGGCGGGGGATGCCGTGATGACCTTCCCCGCCGACGTGGTCGCCGATCCCGCGGCGTACGCCGAGGCGGCGTCGCTCGGTGCCGAGGAGGGGCATGCGGCGCGCGCGACCCGGCGTCGCGACCTCGCGGTCGCAGGGTTCGAGACACTGCGGGATGCCGTGCAGCGCGGCGACCGCGCCCCGCTCGATGCGTTCCACGCGGCAGCGGGTGTGCTCGTGCGCGATCGTGCGCGGGCCTGGGGCGACCTCGTGCGCGAGCGCCCGCTGGCCCAGGCGGAACAGTCTCTCGCTCTCACCGAAGACGTGGCGCGGGGATCGGTCGCGCATCTCGCGGAGGCGCGGGTGCACGAAGCCCTGCCGTCGTCGGGGGAGCGGGCTTTCGGGATGTGCGGACGGCTGCGCGCCTACGACGTCGCGGATCGCGACGCGACCGAGAGGAGCGGCCGATGAGCGCCGGATTCGCCTTCGACCCGCTGCCCGAGCCCGTGGTCGGCCCCGGCGAGTTCGTGTTCGCCGCCGTCGGGCTCGACCACGGCCACATCCACGGCATGGTCGATCAGCTCATCGCCGCCGGCGCGACGCTGTCCCTCGTGTGGGACGAGGATCCGCAGCGGCTCGCGGACTTCGTGGCGACACATCCCGGCGCGCGGGCGGCATCGAGCGAGCGCGAGGTGCTCGAGGACTCTGAGGTGCGTCTGGTCGCGAGCGCGTCGATCGCCAGCCTCCGTGCGCCTCTCGGGGTACGGGTGCTGGAGGCCGGCAAGGACTTCTTCGCCGACAAACCCGCCATCACATCCCTCGACGACCTCGCCGCGGCACGCGATGCAGTGGCGCGCACCGGGCGGAAGTTCGCGGTCTACTACGGCGAGCGCGTGCACTCCGAGGCCGCGATCCTCGCGGGGCAACTCGTGGCACAGGGCGCGATCGGCGAGGTGCTGCAGGTCGTGTCGTTCGGCCCGCACCGCATCGGGGAGAACCGTCCGGACTGGTTCTGGGATCCCGCGCAGTACGGCGGCATCCTGTGCGACATCGGCAGCCACAACTTCGAGCAGATGCTGTTCTACGCCGGCGCGCGCTCCGGCGAGATCGTGAGCGCGACCGTGGCGAACTACGCCCATCCCGAGACGCCCGGGCTGCAGGACTTCGGCGACGCCCACGTCGTGCTCGACAACGGGAAGACCGGCTATGTGCGCGTCGACTGGTTCACGCCGGCCGGCATCGACGTCTTCGGCGACGGGCGCACCGTGCTGCTCGGCACCGACGGCTACATCGAGCTGCGCAAGTACATCGACATCACCACCGACAACGGCGGCGGACAGGTGCTGCTCGTCAATCAGGAGGGCCAGTACCGGTTCGACGCCAGGGGCAAGACGGGGTTCCCGTTCTTCGGTCAGCTGATCCGCGACTGCCTCGACCGCACCGAGAACGCCATGACCCAGGAGCACGCCTTCATGGCGGCGGAGCTCAGCATCGTCGCGCAGCGCGACGCGCGGGTGCTCGCCGGCTGACGGCGTCCGCGTCGCGGTCGTCGAGCGAGCGGATGCCGGAACTTGACGCCCCGGGCGGATCGGCGCGTTTCGTCTCGTCGCTGCGCTCCTCGCTCAACGACCGTGAGGGATGGATCCCGGTCGTTGAGCGAGCGGAGCGAGTCGAAACGCGCCGACTCTTCGCAGAACGTCAGTCGAGGATCGCGGATGCCTGGCGCGCAGCGCCGAGCGCGACGTACTCACCGGGCTCGGGCACCTCGACGGGGAGGCCCAGCACCTCGGGGGCGATGCGCCGCACCGCCTCTGACTGCGCACCGCCGCCGATGAGCAGGGCGCGATCCAGCGGGATCCCCAGCTCGCGGAAGGCGTCGAGTCCGGCGCCGAGTCCGCGCAGCATCCCCTCGACGGCCGCCCTCGCCAGGTTCTCGCGAGTCGTGGACGCCAGGGTCATGCCGGAGAGCGTCGCGGTCGCGTCAGGGAGGTTCGGGGTGCGCTCGCCCTCGAAGTAGGGCAGCAGCGTGAGCCCCGCGGCTCCCGGCTCTGCGGTGAGCGCGAGTGCGCTGAACTCCTCGTGCGTGACGCCGAGCAGTGCTGCCGTGATGTCGACGACGCGCGCGGCGTTGAGCGTCGCGATGAGCGGCAGGAAGTGCCCGGAGGCGTCGGCGAAGCCCGCGACCGTGCCGGAGGCGTCGTGCACGGCATCCCGGCTCACGGCGAACACCGTGCCGGAGGTGCCGATCGACACGACGACGTCGCCCGGTTCGGCACCCAGACCGAGCGCCGCGCCCGCGTTGTCGCCGGCGCCCGCACCGACACGACGACCCGCGGCATCCATCACCCATTCGTCGGGCCCGAGCACGCGCGGCAGGACCGCGTCATGGCCGAGCGCCGCGACGAGGAGCTCCCGGTCGTATTCGCCGGTCGCAGGATCCCAGTAGCCGGTGCCCGAGGCATCCGACCGGTCGGTCACGAGCTCGTCGAGGACGGGGTTCTCGGGGCCGAAGCCTCGCAGACGCCAGGTCAGCCAATCGTGCGGCAGGGCGACGGCGGCGACGCGGGCGGCGTGCTCGGGCTCGTGGTCGCGCAGCCAGCGCAGCTTCGTGATCGTGAACGAGGCCACGGGGACGACGCCGGTGCGCGTCGACAGCTCCTCCGCGCCGAACTCCGCGATCAGGTCGGAGGCCGCACCCGCCGAGCGCGTGTCGTTCCACAGGAGCGCGTCGCGGATCACCCGGCCGGCGGAGTCGAGCGCGACCATGCCGTGCTGCTGACCGCCGATCGCCCAGGCGGCGATGTCGTCGAGCGATCCTGCCTCGGCGATCGCGGTCTCCAGCGCACGCCACCAGGCCTCGGGGTCGACCGAGGTGCCGTCAGGGTGCATGCCACGACCGGAGCGCACGACCGCGCCGGTCGCGGTGTCGACGACGACCGCCTTGCAGGACTGGGTCGACGAGTCGACCCCGAGAACCAGGGGCATGACGCTCAGCGTGCCCCGAGGAGGTGCTCGGTCGCAAGCTGCTGCAGACGGACGAAGCCCGAGCCCTTGCCGCCGAAGTAGGCGCTCGGGTCGAAGTCCTCGAAGGCGGAGCGGTCGGCGAGGAAGTCGTCGTAGGTCTCGCCCGGCCCGAACGTCGGCGTGGAGAGCTCGTCGACGCGCGCGGCGGCCAGCGCCTCCTGCACCTCGGGGTCGGCGCGGAACGCCGCCGCCCGCTCCTTGAGCAGCAGGTAGGTGCGCATGTTGGCCGCGGCCGACTCCCACACGCCGGTCTCGTCCTCGGTGCGGCTGGGCTTGTAGTCGAAGTGGCGGGGGCCGTCGTAGGCGGGGACACCGCCGGGGCCGCCGTTCTCGAGCAGGTCGACGAGCGAGAACGCGTTGTGCAGGTCGCCGTGACCGAACACGAGGTCCTGGTCGTACTTGATGCCGCGCTGGCCGTTGAGGTCGATATGGAAGAGCTTGCCGTGGAACAGCGCCTGCGCGATGCCGGCGGTGAAGTTGAGCCCGGCCATCTGTTCGTGCCCGACCTCGGGGTTGACGCCCACCAGCTCGGGCCGCTCGAGCGAGTCGATGAACGCGATCGCGTGACCGAGGGTCGGGAGCAGGATGTCGCCGCGCGGCTCGTTGGGCTTGGGCTCGATCGCGAAGCGGATGTCGTAGCCCTTGTCGGTCACGTAGTCGCCGAGCAGGTTGACGCCCTCACGGTAGCGCTCGAGTGCGGCGCGGACGTCCTTCGCGGAGTCGTACTCCGCGCCCTCGCGGCCGCCCCACATCACGAAGGTCTTCGCTCCCAGCTCGGCGCCGAGGTCGAGCTGACGGAAGACCTTGCGCAGCGCGTAGCGCCGCACGGCGCGGTCGTTGGAGGTGAAGCCGCCGTCCTTGAAGACCGGGGCGCTGAAGAGGTTCGTGGTGACCATGGGCACGACGATGCCGGTGTCGGCGAGGGCCCCCTTGAGCCGGTCGATCTGCGTCTGACGCTCGGTCTCGGTAGAGCCGAACGCGAACAGGTCGTCGTCGTGGAAGGTCAGGCCGTAGGCGCCGAGCTCGGCGAGCTTCTCCACCGCGTGCACGACGTCGAGCGCGGGTCGGGTCGGCCCGCCGAACGGGTCGGCGCCGTTGTAGCCGATGGTCCAGAGACCGAAGGAGAACTTGTCGTCACGGGTGGGGGTGGTCATGGCCGCTCCTGCGCAGGTCATCGAATAAGTTGCGTGTGACAACATATCTCATGACAACGGCGTCGTCCACCCTTTACAGTGAAGGGATGCCGCCCCCGACGAGTCCCGCCACGGGCACCCGCCCGCACAACCTCGCGCGCCTCCTGAGACTCGTCCACGAACTCGGAGCGCAGTCACGGGCGGAGCTCACCGAGACGACCGGGCTGAACCGCTCCACCATCGCGGACCTCGTCGCCGAACTCGTGCGTCGCGGGCTCGTGGAGGAGAGCGTCCCCGACGTCGCCGGTCGCGTCGGCCGTCCCTCGCCCGTCGTGAGGCCCTCGGCCGGGGTCGTCGCGATCGCGGTCAACCCCGAGATCGACGCGACCGAGATCGCTGCGGTCGGCTTGGATCGCAGCATCCTCGTGCGGGATCGCATCGAGCACGCGACGGTGCCGACGCCCGAGGAGGTGGCGGCCGTCGTCGCCGATCGCATCTCCACCTGGAAGGACGACGTGCTCGCGGGGGCCCGCATCGAGTCCGTGGGGATCGCCGTGCCGGGTCTGGTCCGCTCCGGCGACGGCGTCATCCGCAACGCTCCGCATCTGCACTGGAGCGATGTGCCGTTCGCCGACCTCGTGCGCGAGGCGACCGGACTCCCTGTCTCCGTCGACAACGACGCGACGCTGGGTGCCATCGCCGAGCACCGCTACGGCGCAGGGCACGGCTTCGACGACGTCGTGTACCTCAACGGCGGTGCCTCCGGTATCGGCGGCGGGCTCATCATCCACAGCATCCCCGTCACCGGGGCGGGCGGCTACGCGGGGGAGTTCGGTCAGAATCGTCCGCGCATCTCCGACGACGCCGACCGTCGCACGGGCGACGGCACGCTGGAGGCCGAGGTGAGCCGTCGGATGCTGCTGGACGTCGCCGATCTCGATCAGGCCGACGACGACACACTCGACGCCGCGCTCACGGCATCCGAGTCCGTCGCGGTGGAAGCCGAGGTGGCCCGCCAGGCTCGCGTCCTCGCGAGCGCGCTGGCCAACGCGGTGAACGTGCTGAATCCGTCGGTGGTCGTGCTGGGAGGATTCCTCGCGACGCTCTCCGCCCTGCAGGGCGAGAGGCTCGTGGATGACGTCGCCGCGCTGGCGATGACGGAGAGCGCGGAAGGGCTCGAGATCCGTCCCGCGGCCCTCGGCCAGGATCGCCTGCTGATCGGCGCCGCCGAGCTCGCTTTCGCCGATCTGCTCGCCGATCCAGGCGCGCGCGGCTGACGGGCTCCTGTTCACGGCGGGCGCAGAAGTCCGCCCGGTGTCAACCCCCGACGAATCACGTGCGCAGCGAAGCGCCGTGTGGGAGCCTGACGGCGGAGGGGCTGAATCTGGGGAGACAGTATGCGTGTGCTCGTGGTGGTCGGCGCCTTCATCGTGATCTTGGTGTTCGCGGTCGGCGGTGGTGTCCTGTTGGGAACGCAATCCGGGGGGCCGAGCGAATGGTCCGCTCTGTCGGCCATTCCGACGACCATGTACACGATCGCCCCGCTCATCCTCGGCAGCTCGTTGGCCTTCTGGGATCCGGCGCGGACGGCCAGCTCGCGACGGGCGTACCGGCGAACCCTGATCGTGACAGTCACCTTTCAGGTGCTCGCCACGGTCGCACTGAGCGTCTACGTCGCCCTCACCGGCACTGCGTGGTGGGTCGTTCCGGTCTTGGTGGTCGGCGGGATCGCCCTCACTGCCGGAGCGGTCTGGCTCGGGCCGATTCTGCGACGCACGGAGAAGCAGTCAGACCGCTCCGCGACCGCCTCCGAGGCGGCCGCGTATCCCCGGGCCGACCTGCGGCGAGACGTGCGACACATCGTCATCGCAGCGGTCATCGGATCGGCGGTCGGCGCCGCGGCGGTTCTCGCGCTGTTCGTGCTCCTCGACGACGGCGAGCAGCCGACGTGGGAACCGCTGGTCTTCGGGCTGATGTTCGGGGGGCTGTCCGTGGGAATCGTGTGCGTTGTCGTGGTGCTGCGACTGTCGAGGCAGCTCCGCGACCTCGTCGATGGTGATGCGGACCGGTTGAAGGAGCTCGGCAAAGTGATCTCGAGGGGGAAGAAGATCTCGCTCTCGGCGGAGAATGAGGCGGTCGCTCCGCACTTCGCCGCCGTCTCGTCGGTCCTGCAGACGTACACCCTGGGGCAGCTCGTCTGCGTGGTCATGGCGGTCGGCATACCCCAGATCGGGGTGCTTCTCTCCCGTCCGTCCGATGTGGTGCAGTCCGTCCTCTCCCTCGTGGCCGTGGTGCTCTTCGGCCTCTTCCTGGTCGTCGGCGTGCCGCTCGGGATCGTGCAGCTGCACCGCACGCGCGCGTACGCCCTCGACCACGGCGAGGTGATCGTCGAGCCTTCCGGGACGACATCCTGATCCGATCACGACAGCGACGTCCGGTGCGGGGGCGGTCGCCTATCGTCATGCCGGTGGTGAGCGGATGAAAGGATTGCGTGGTGAGCCCCGTCGACCTCGTCATCATCGCCGCGCTCGTATCCGGCGGCATCGCGCTCACCGCATGGCGACTCCGCATCGGTGGGAGATTCACCCCGTTGCGGCTGTTCAGCGGCGTCACCGCGACCGTCTACTTCGCAGCGCTGGTCTCCCTCACCTTCCTTCCCCTCAGCCTCGGTCCGTCCGAGTATGAGAAGCCGTGGTGGATCTGGATCAGCATCGTGCCGTTCCAGGACCTCGTCGACGACCCGATCGGACTGACTCTCAACGTGGCGCTCTTCGTGCCACTCGGCGTCCTTGCGCCACTTCTCCTGCGCACATCGACCTGGCTGCGGACAGCACTCGTCGGGCTTGTGGTGAGCGGCACGATCGAGGTCGTCCAGTTCATCGGCGACATCACCATCAGCCCCGGCCGCGTTGCGGACATCGATGACCTCATCACGAACGTTCTCGGAACGGTGGTGGGTTATCTCCTCCTGCGAGTGGCGATGCTCGTCCCATCGCTCCGTCGGCTGGCAGATCTGGTCGCCTGGCCCTCACCGGGTGGAGCCGACCGGCTCGATGCGGAGTCACCGTCGATCCCGACATCGGGCTCGCGGTCGTCTTCGTCGACCTGATCGAATCGGGCACGGATGATCGGGCGCGGGGATACGCTCGAGCCGCACGATGGTGAGGAAAGGAGGACCTCATGATCGGAACGCTCAACGCCCTGGTCGACCAGGTCGAGGCGGCGGGCGGCGAGGAATCAGACCTCGCCGACTTCGCTCGATCGCACGGTACGACCGAGTACCACCTGCGCCGGATGTTCTCGGCACTCGCGGGCATGCCGCTGTCGGAATACATCCGTCGGCGGCGTATGACGCTCGCGGGAGCCGAGCTCGCGGCCGGAGCGGCGAATCTGATCGACGTCGCCGTCCGACACGGCTACGGGTCCGTCGAGGCGTTCGGTCGCGCTTTCCGTGCCGTGCACGGGATCGCACCGGCGGAGGCACGCCGAGACGGGGGTCCTCTCCGCACACAAGCGATGCTCCGGTTCCGCCTGAGCGTCGAAGGGAGAAGTCCGATGGACGTCACCATCACCACCGCACCCGAGCTCGTCCTTGTCGGTCACGCCGTCGAGGTGCCGCTCATCCACGAGGGCGTCAACCCGCACATCCAGCAGCACATCGCGGGCATCCCCGCCGAGGAGCATGCGCGGCTCAAGGCGCTCAGCGCCGCCGAGCCGGGCGGCATCCTCGCCGTCACGGGCGACACACCGCCAGACGCGCCGGAAGGAACGATGCTCACCTATCTGCACGGAGTCTCCATCCCGGCGGATGCCGACGTGCCGACCGACCTGGATGTCATGCGCGTCGACGCTGGCGCGTGGGCGGTCTTCACCGCGAGCGGCCCGTTCCCCGAGACGCTGCAGAACCTCTGGGCGTCGACGGCGACCGAGTGGTTTCCGTCGAACCCGTGGCGGCTGCGGCCGGGGCCGTCGATCGTCCGCTACCTCGAGTTCACCGGTACGAGCGCCTCCTGTGAGCTGTGGCTGGCGGTCGAACCGACGTGATCTCGGATGGCGGGCGGGAGCGAGCATGCGGCACGTAGGATCGCGGGATGAGAAGACGGGCAGCACTGATCGCGTCACTGCTGGCGGCATCGGTCCTGATGGCGGGATGCCGATCGATGCCGCCTTTGAGCGAGCCAGATCGCTCGGAGATCGTGTCGGTACCCGGTGGCGCGTGTGAGATCAGCTGGTGGCTCAGCCCCGCCGTCGACGACCCGCCGGCGGAGGCGGGCCGCATCGCAGCCGAGGCGCTCGACGAGGCCACGGTCAGCGATGCGCAGCGGGCGAGCTGGTTCCGTTTGTTGGACGACGACCCCGACCTCGACTCCGTGCCTGTCATTCGACTTCACGGGTCCGCCTACCTCGAGGCCGTCCGAGAGGACGTGCGATCGGCTCTCGACGACGCCGGCTATCCCGACACCGAACGAGTGATCGAGGTGTACTCGACTCTGTCCTGCGCGTAGAGAGCCGCATGGCCCGTGATGAGAAGGGCGTCCGCCGAAAACGATCGTTTCCGGCGGCCTGATCGTCGTTGATCTGCAGACACGCGACACTCCACCGAAACCCCCCCCGCCGAAACCTGAATACGGCCGAAACACTGAAGTACCGTTTTCGGCATGCCGGAGTGCCGACCTCCGTAAGCCGCGTGTCAGCAAGATTCTGAATACGTCTGCGTCGCGTGATCGCCGGACGGCGCGGACGCGCATCCGTCCGCCCGGCACCCGAGCCGCGTGGCACCATGAGGCAACGATCCCAGCCAGCAGTGAGGTCCAGCCATGCCGATCGATCCGAAGAAGACGCTTGACGCGTACCGGGCGAAGCGCGGCGAGTTCCGTATCGTCGAAGTGCCGCCGCTGCAGTACCTCATGGTCGACGGCGCGGGCGATCCGAACACCGCGCCCGAGTACGCGGAGGCCGTGTCGGCGCTGTTCCCGCTCGCGTACACGCTGAAGTTCGCGGCGCGCGCGCAGCTCGGCATCGACACGGTCGTGATGCCGCTTGAGGGGCTGTGGCATGCGCCGGACATGGCGTCGTTCACCTCACGGCGCGACAAGTCGGCGTGGCTGTGGACCATGATGATCCACGTTCCGGATCACATCACGCCGCGGATGTTCGCGGATGCCGTGGATGCGGTCGAGGCGAAGTCGGCGAAGAGAAAGGAGCAGCCTCCCGCGGCTCTTCGCTCGGTGCGGCTCGAGCCCCTCGATGAGGGGCTGTGCGTGCAGACGCTGCACATCGGCTCGTACGACGACGAGGCGCCGGTGCTCGCGGAGATGCATGAGAAGTTCATCCCCGACAACGGCCTGCGGATGACCGGGCGGCACCACGAGATCTACCTCGGCGACCCGCGTCGCTCAGCGCCCGAGAAGCTGCGCACGATCCTGCGACAGCCGGTGGAGCGCGTCTGACCCGATCCGCTGATTCGGGCCCGATCCGCTGACGGGTACCCACGGTTCGTCAGCAGATCGGGACACGGTCGACTGATCGGATGCGGACCGCCCGAGATATCCTTCTCGGATGACGACAGCGAAGTCCGCCGCGCACGAGGCTCGCGGGTCCGATGCCTTCCGCCGGGTCGCCCGCGCGGGATTCGTGGTGGTCGGCCTGGTGCACATCATCATCGGCGCCCTCGCCGTCTCGATCGCTTCGGGCGCGGGTGGCGATGCCGACCAGGACGGCGCGATGGAGCAGATCCGCTCCACGCCCGTCGGTGGTCTCGTACTGGCGGTCATCGCGGCCGCGCTCATCGCGCTCGCGGTGTGGAACATCGTCAGCGCCTTCGTCGCGTCCGGCGGCGAGGTGAAGAAGTGGGGGCAGCGCATCAAGCTGCTCGGCATCGCGATCGCCTACCTCGTGATCGCGGGTCTCGCGCTGATCTACGCGTTCGGCGGCCACGCCGAGTCGGAGACATCGTCGAAGACGCTGAGCGCGGCGCTGCTCTCCACCCCGGGCGGGGTGTTTCTCCTGATCGTGATCGGTCTCACGGTCGTCGGCGTGGGCATCGGCTTCCTCGTCAGCGGCGTGACGACCGGGTTCCGCAAGATGCTCGACCTTCCTTCGGGTGCAGGGCGTCCGCCGATCGTCGTCCTCGGGGTCGTCGGGTACGTCGCCAAGGGCATCGCGGTGGCGGTCACCGGCATCCTGTTCGTGATCGCGGCGTGGACGGGCGACCCTGACAAATCCGGCGGTCTGGACGCTGCGCTGCGCAGCCTCGCCGACCTGCCGTTCGGCCGGGTGATCCTCTGGCTCGTCGGAGCGGGGCTCGCGTTCTACGGGGTCTTCTCGATCGTGCGCGCCCGCTACGCCCGCATGTGAGTTCAGGTCGTCGCGGGCTTCTCGCTCCACACGAGCAGGAATGCGCCGAGGGCGATCATGAGTCCGCCGCCGGTCGCCCCCATGGCCTCGATCCGGCGCGGTGAGCGGCCGAACCACTGGCGTGCCGCACTCGCGAGCAGCACCCAGATCGCGTCGCACGAGACGCCGATCGCCACCACGATCCCGCCCAGCACGAGCAGCTGCATCGGCACCGACCCGGCGTGCAGGTCGACGAACTGCGGAAGGATCGCGAGGAAGAACGCGATCGACTTCGGGTTCGTCACGCCGACGACGACACCCTCTCCGAGCAGGCGAGCCCCCGAGCGCCGCGGCTGTGGCCCGGTCGCGACCGCCGCGGCATCCTTGCGATGACGTATCGCCTGGATGCCGAGGAACACGAGGTACCCGGCGCCGAGCACCTTCACGATCGTGAACAGCACGACGGACTGGGCGATCACCGTGCCGACGCCGAGAGCGACGCCGACCACGAGCACCAGCGAGCCGAGCGCGGTGCCGAGAATGCTGAGGAAGCCGCCGAGCCGGCCGAGGGCCATCGCGCGTCCGATCGTGAACAGCACCGTCGGGCCGGGGATCACGACCATGATGAACGCCGCGACGATGAAGGTCGCGAGAGTATCGCCGCTGATCATGGTGCGAGCCTAGACCCGCGACCCGTCGTGCGACGTCAGATGAGAAGCTAGAAGGATGAGTCTTCTCCGCCCTGCCGACGCGATGGACCCGCTGACGGATGCCCCGCTGACGGATGCCGAGGTGCGGCGTCTCCGCGAGGACTTCCCGATCCTCCAGACCGAGGTGAACGGGCATCCGCTGTCGTACCTCGACTCCGGCGCCACCTCACAGCGCCCGCTCGCGGTACTCGACGCCGAGCGCGAGTTCGCGACCACCCTCAACGCCGCCGTGCACCGGGGCGCCCACACCCTCGCCGCCGAGGCCACCGAGGTGTTCGAGGAGGCACGCGCGACGGTCGCCCGCTTCGTCGGCGCCGCCGAGGACGAGATCGTCTGGACGTCGAACGCGACCGAGGCGATCAACCTCGTGGCCTACTCGATCTCGAACGCGTCGCTCGGGCGCGGGGGAGACGCCGCGGCGGGGCTGCGGATCGGGCCGGGCGACGAGATCGTCACGACCGAGATGGAGCACCACGCCAACCTCATCCCGTGGCAGGAGCTCGCCGCGCGCACCGGCGCGACACTGCGCGTGATCCCGCTCGACGACCACGGCGCGCTGCGCCTCGACGTCGCCGCGGAGATGATCGGCGAGCGCACCCGACTCGTCGCGTTCACCCATGTGTCGAACGTGCTGGGCGTCGTCAACCCGGTGGACCAGCTCGTCGCGCTGGCGAGATCGGCAGGGGCGCTCGTGCTGCTCGACGCGTGCCAGTCGGCGCCGCATCTGCCGCTCGACGTGCGCGCGCTCGATGTCGACTTCGCGGTGCTGTCCGGGCACAAGATGCTCGGTCCCTCGGGCATCGGCGCGCTGTACGGTCGGCGCGCGCTGCTCGAGGCGATGCCGCCGTTCCTCACCGGCGGCTCCATGATCACGACCGTGACGACGACGGAGGCCGAGTACCTCCCGCCGCCGCAGCGCTTCGAGGCCGGGACGCAGCGGGTGTCGCAGGCCGTCGCACTCGCCGCGGCCATCGACTACCTCATCGCTGTGGGCATGCCGCGCATCGCGGCGCACGAGGCCGCCTTCGGGCGACGTCTGGTCGAGGGGCTGAGCGCGATCGAGGGCGTGCAGGTGCTCGGATCCGGCATCGACCTGCCGCGCGTCGGGCTCGCGAGCTTCGACGTCGCCGGCATCCACTCGCATGACGTCGGTCAGTATCTCGACGATCTCGGCATCGCCGTGCGCGTGGGGCACCACTGCGCGCAGCCGCTGCACCGCCGGCTGGGGATCACCTCGTCGACCAGGGCGAGCACGTATCTGTACACGACCGAGGCCGAGGTGGAGGCCGTGGTCGACGGCGTCGCCGGAGCCATCCGATTCTTCGGGAGGGGCGCATGAGCGACCTGCAGAACCTGTACCAGGAGCTCATCCTCGACCATTCGCGCACCCCCCACGGGTTCGGATTGCGCGGGGAGATCGCGGCGCAGTCGCACCAGGTCAACCCGACGTGCGGCGACGAGGTCACCCTGCAGGTGCATCGCGCCGACGACGGCAGCGTCGAGGCGATCGCGTGGGAGGGACACGGCTGCGCGATCTCGCAGGCCTCCGCCTCGCTGCTCGCCGAGCTCGCCGAGGGGCTCACGGTCGAGGAGCTCGAGGTGCGGATCGCGGCCTTCCGCGAGGCGATGCGCTCGCGCGGCAAGATCGAGCCCGACGAGCAGCTGCTGGGAGACGCGGCGGCTCTGGGCGGCGTCTCGCGCTACGTTGCGCGCGTGAAGTGCGCGATGCTCGCGTGGGTCGCGGCGGAGGACGCGCTGCACAAGTCCTGAGCTGCACGAGTCCTGAGCTGTGCGGGGTGCAGGATGGAGACATGTCTGTGCAGTTGATCCCCCTGGACGAGAACCGCTTCGACACCTGGCTGATCGCGACGCGGGAGCGCCTCATCCGACTGCGGCAGGAGTCGCGGATGCTGCTCGGAGACGATGCGGTCGCGCACGCCGAGGCCTTCCTCACCGAGCTGCTGCCGTCGGGGTGGGACACCGAGACCTCGCTGATCCTCACGATCGTCGACGACGGTGTGGAGATCGGCACGGTCTGGCTCGCGGCGAACGACGGCATCCTGTTCGTCGTCGACCTCCTGTTCACGACCACTCCCGACGAGACTCAGCGCGACGGTCTGTTCGAGGCGCTGACGGCACTGGTGACCCGACAGGGCGTGAAGCGTCTGTCCGTGGCGCTCTATGCGACGGATGCCGATGGGCACGCGTTCCTGCAGGGGAGGGGGTTCGAGCTCGCCTCGATGCAGATGCTGCTCGAGCCGCTGCCCGCCCGTGACGCGGCCCCTCGCATCGAGCTGCGCCGCATGACGCCCGAGCGGTTCGTCGGCTTCGCGGCGCACTCCGAGTCGGCGTTCGCGGACGACCTCGTGGCCTCGGGGCGCTATTCGGCGGAGGCGGCCGCGACCGAGTCGCACCGGCAGATGACGCTGGAGCTGCCCGAGGGCGTCGACTCGGCCGGTCAGCTTCTGTTCACGGCGCACGCGGACGGCGAGGAGGTCGGCATCCTGTGGCTCGGCGAGCGCACGCGCGTCGGGCGACCGCATGCCTTCGTCCTCGACATCGAGGTGGCGGAGGGGCACCGCCGTCGGGGTCATGGTCGGGAGATCATGCTCGCCGCCGAGCAGGAGGCGCGGCGGATCGGCGCCGAGTCGATCGGTCTGCACGTGTTCGGGTTCAACGCCGGCGCGATCGCGATGTACGAGGGGCTGGGATACCGACGCGTGGAGCAGAGGTTCCTGCGCTCGGTGTGACCGTGCGTGACCGGGACGCCCGCCGAAGGGGAATAGCCACGCGAGTCGGGTGTTGGCACCGTCATGAGCACTCTCGGAATCATCGGAGCAGGACACATCGGCAGCCAGGTCGCGCGCGTCGCGATAGCGAACGGATACTACGTGGTGATCGCGAACTCACGCGGCCCGGAGACCCTCGCCGACCTCGTGGCCGATCTCGGGCCGAACGCGCGTGCCGCGACCGCAGCGGAGGCGGCCGCAGCCGCCGACGTCGCCGTCGTGACCATCCCGCTCGGGCGCATCGACGACCTGCCTGTGGACGAGCTCGCCGGCAAGATCGTGCTCGACACGAACAACTACTACTTCGAGCGCGACGGGCGCATCCCCGAGCTCGACCGGGGCGAGACGACGACCTCGGAGCTGTTGCAGCGCGCGCTGCCGACCTCGCGCGTCGTGAAGGCCTTCAACCACATCGGGGCCGCGGACATCACGACCACCGGGACTCCCGCGGGCACTCCGGGTCGTCGTGCGCTCGCGACCGCGGGTGATGACGCCGAGGCGGTCGACTTCGTCACCCGCTTCTACGATGCCGCGGGATTCGACACCGTGAACGTCGGGCCGCTCAGCGAGTCGTGGCGCGTCGAGCGGGATCGTCCTGCGTACGTCGTGCGTCAGAACGCGGACGAGCTGCGCGCCAACCTCGCGATCGCGAACCGCCTGCCCTGACCTCGTATCCCGGAGCACTGGGATACCAAACTTGTCGCTCGCCATATCGGGATGAGACAATCCCGTTATGGCGGAGGCGGGGGCTGCCGGCGAACTCGAGTCGGTGAGGGTGACGCGCATTCTGCGCGATGACATCGTGCTGGGGCGGCGCATGCCCGGCTCCCGGCTCGTCGAGCGCGACATCGCGGCCGAGCTCGACGTCTCGCGCCTTCCCGTGCGCGAGGCCATTCGCACGCTCGTCGCGGAGGGCGTCGTCGTCGCACGGCCGCGCACCTGGGCCGTGGTGCGCGAGTTCACCCGGCAGGAGCTGCAGGACTTCGGCGAGGTGCGCGAGGCCGTCGAGACGATGATCTTCGTGTTCGCCGCGCAGCGCCGCACAGCCGAGGGCGTCGCCCGGCTGCGCGCCGTCTACGAGCAGGAGTTCGCGGCGGCCGAAGCGGGCGACGTGGAGGCGGCGCGGATCGCCGCGACCCGGTTCCACGAGGTCGCGGCGCACCTCGCCGCGAACGACACCATCTTCGAGATGGTCAGCGTGTTCACGACGCGGCTGCGATGGCTGTTCGGCCAGCACGACGATCTCGTCGAGACGGCCGAGGAACACCGCGTGATCCTCGAGGCGGTCGAGGCGCAGGATGCTGCCGCGCTGCGCGAGCTGATCCCTCAGCACACGATGAACTCCGTCGCGTCCGCCGCGCGTCGTCTCGGTGTGGATCCGGCCTCTTCCTGAGTCCGACCCTCTACATACCCCTAGGGGGTATGCTTGAGGGGTCCGCCGAAGAGAGGAACTGCCATGACCACCACCGCCTACACCGTGACCGGGATGACCTGCGGGCACTGCGAGGGCTCGGTGCGCAGCGAGGTCGCGAAGATCGACGGCGTCACCGCGATCGAGGTGAGCGCCGCCTCCGGCGCGCTCGTCGTCACCTCCGACGTCGCCCTCGACGACACGGCCGTGCTGGCTGCGGTCGACGAGGCCGGCTACAGCGCGACGCGCGCCTGAGCCGATCGTGGCGAGCGGAGCGGTCTACGACCTCGAGATCGGCGGGATGACCTGCGCGTCCTGCGCAGCGCGCATCGAGAAGCGCCTCAACCGCATGGACGGCGTCTCGGCCTCGGTGAACTACGCGACCGAGAAGGCGCACGTCGAGGTCTCTCCGGGCATCGCCGCCGACGACCTCATCTCCGAGGTCGTGCGCAGCGGCTACACCGCAGCCCTTCCGCGAGCCGTCGAGTCCGACGCCCAGGACCCCGCCTACCGGATGCTGCGCCGACGCCTCTTCGTGGCGGTCGCGCTCGCCGTGCCGGTCATCCTCCTCGCCATGATCGAGCCCCTGCAGTTCCCCGGGTGGCAGTGGGCGTCGCTCGCACTCGCCACCCCGGTCGTCCTGTGGGCAGCCTGGCCGTTCCACCGTGCGACCGTGATCAATGCGCGGCATCGCTCCGTGACGATGGACACGTTGATCTCGGTCGGAGTCACAGCGGCCTACTTGTGGTCGCTGTACGCGCTGTTCTTCGGAACCGCGGGCATGTGGGGCATGACGCATCCGTTCCGCTTCACGATCGAACGCGGCGACGGCCTCGGCAGCATCTACCTGGAGGTCGCGGCGGGCGTCACCATGTTCCTGCTGCTCGGGCGATTCCTGGAGCAGCGCTCCAAGCGTCGAGCCGGCGCGGCGCTGCGCGCCCTGGGGGAGCTCGGAGCCAAGGACGTGTCGGTCGTACGCGACGGCGTGGAGGAGCGGATGCCGCTCGCCCGCCTCGGGGTCGGTGACGTGTTCTCGGTGCGACCGGGGGAGAAGGTCGCGACCGACGGCATCGTGGTCGACGGTGTGTCCGCCGTGGACGCCTCGATGCTCACCGGAGAGTCGGTGCCCGTCGAGGTGCGAACCGGCGACGCGGTGACCGGTGCGACCGTCAACGTCGGGGGTCGACTGCTCGTCCGCGCCACCCGCGTCGGAGCGGACACACAGCTCGCACGGATGGCGCAGCTCGTGGAGGAGGCGCAGTCCGGCAAAGCCGACGCGCAGCGACTCGCCGATCGGCTCTCCGCCGTGTTCGTCCCCATCGTCTTCGGCATCTCGGCGCTCACGCTCACGATCTGGCTGCTGAGCGGCGGAGGAGCTGCGGGGGCCTTCACGGCCGCGGTGGCCGTTCTCATCATCGCCTGCCCCTGCGCCCTCGGATTGGCGACTCCCATGGCGCTCCTGGTCGGCACCGGGCGCGGCGCACAGCTCGGCGTGCTCATCAAGGGACCCGAGGTGCTCGAGTCCACACGACGGGTCGACACGATCGTGCTCGACAAGACCGGCACCGTCACGACGGGGCGGATGACTCTCGTCGACGTGATCCCGGCGGACGGCGAGGACGCGGATGCCGTGCTCCGCCATGCGGCGGCGCTCGAGGACGCGTCCGAGCATCCGATCGCGCAGGCCGTGGTGCGCGGCGCGACCGAGCGGTTCGGCGGGATCCTGACCGTCACCGACTTCCGCAGCGAGCAGGGGCAGGGTGTGGCGGGCGTCGTCGACGGGCACGCGGTCATCGTCGGCCGTCCGGCGTTCCTCGCCGACTGGGGGCTCGTGCTCGACGACCGGCTCGCCGCGGCGTTCACGGCAGCCGAGGCGCAGGCCCGCACTGCGGTGGCAGCCGCATGGGACGGCCGAGTCCGCGGCATCCTCGTGGTGGCCGACCGGGTCAAGCCGAGCAGTCCGGAGGCGATCTCGGCGCTCCGGGATCTGGGATTGACCCCGGTGCTGCTCACGGGAGACAACGAGCGGGCGGCCGTGGCGGTCGCCGCGGAGGTCGGCGTCGACCGCGTGCGGGCCGGAGTCCTTCCCGAGCAGAAGGCAGCCGAGATCACCGCCCTGCAGCGTGACGGCGCGGTCGTCGCGATGGTCGGCGACGGGGTCAACGACGCTGCCGCGCTGGCGCAGTCCGACCTCGGCATCGCCATGGGGTCGGGGCCGGATGCCGCGATCGAGGCGTCCGACCTCACCCTCGTGCGCGGCGACCTGTGGGGAGCGGTCGACGCGATCCGCCTCGCCCGTCACACGCTCGCGACCATCCGCGGCAACCTGTTCTGGGCTCTCGCGTACAACGTCGCAGCGATCCCGCTCGCGGCCGTCGGGCTTCTCAACCCGATGCTCGCGGGCGCGGCGATGGCGTTCTCCAGCGTGTTCGTGGTGCTGAACAGTCTCCGTCTGCGGCGGTTCCGGACGGCGGCGCCCTCGGCGTGACTCGGCGCCGCCGACGGTAAGAACTGGTAGCGACCTCGGCGCGTGGATATATTGGCCCTACGGAATCGTTCCGGACGCACGTTCATGTTCTGGGGAGCGATATGCGGGTCATCGCGGTGATCGCCGGAGGGCTTCTCGTGGTCGGTGGAACCGTCCTCGTCGTGGTCGCCGACCAGCAGCGCGTCGACGCGCTCGCCGAGGCCAAGGCCGCCGTCATCCGTGCCCAGGAACGCCTCGACGAGGCGCAGGACCGCACCGAGCTCCTCGCCGCGCAACTCACCGCCCTCCGCTCCACGATCGCCGAGCAGGACGCGCAGATCGCCGACGCGACCGGATTCCTGCCGTGAGAGCCGCATGGTGATCCGGCGGGTGCTCTCGGTCCTCGTCGCGGGCGCCGTGATGATGAGCGGTGGCCTGATCGCGCGGGCGGTCGCGCTCGAGAACGAGCGCGCCGACGTCATCGCCGAGCTCCAGGCCGTGATCCAGTCGACCGACCGCACGCAGATGCGCGCCGACCACCTCACGGGAATGATCGAGATCGCCGAACACGACACCGCCGACCGCGCGGCCGTGCTCGAGGTGCGTCCGGCCTTCCTCGACGAGATCACCGCGTTCGGCGCACTGATCAACGGCGCGGGCGCCGCCGTGGACACCTCCACCCACAGGGCCGCGGCCGTCTCCGCCCAGCAGACCGTGCTCGCCGAGCACGATGATCCCGCCGTCGTGGTCGCCGCGACCGCGACCGTGCACGCTCTCACCGAGAAGGTCGGGGAGGAGGTCGCCACCTGGCAGGCGGCGCAGTCGGCGGGCCCGGGTGGTCCACGGTGGTCGTCCAGCGGGCCGGAGGGCTACGCCCGCGTGCGCGCCGCGCTCGACACCGTCGGCGGGGCGGGGGTCGGACTCTACGAATCGGCCTCGTGCGCGGGCGGCACAGCTCCGGCCTGCGCCAACAGCAACGGCTACATCAAGTACCGCGCCGACATCGCAGGGTGGAGCACCGAGCGACTGAACTGGGCGATGGCGCATGAGCTCGCCCACATCTACCAGTTCCAGGTGTGGGGCTCGCTGAACTCGGCGGACGCCTACCGGTCGCTGTTCCGCGGAGACCCGGAGTTCCTCGCGAACTGCATGGCGGTCGTCCGCGGCTACCCCGGGTCGGTGGGATGCGACACCGCGCAGCAGGCCTGGGCCTCCGGCATCTGGGTCGGCGCGGTGCGCTGAGGCGTCTGGACCCTCGCTCCGTCGACCGTCAGCCCAGCGGCGTCGTCGTGTCTATCGGCGTCGTCGTGTCGACCGCCTCACGCAGGGGGCGGCGCATCGCCCGCCAGTACGACGAGGGACCCAGCCGCACGAGCAGGTCGATCAGGCGGGCCTCGCGGCCGACCATGGTGCGCGGGCGGCGACGCGCGGTGGCGCGGACGATCTGCGCCGCGGCATCCGTCGGGTCCGTGTGGTACATCCGCGCCTGCGCCGCTGCGGCCCGTGCCGCCACCGCGGGATCGATCGCCGCGGCGTAGCGTCCGTGCAGGATGATGCCGGTGCGCACGCCGGCGGGATACACCGCGCCCACCGTCACGGAGGTGCCCTCGAGTTCGTGCCGGAGCGCCTCGGAGAAACCGCGCACCGCGAACTTGCTGAGCGCATAGGGAATGCGTCCGGCCGGCGCGGCCAGCGCGTACACGCTCGCGAGATGGGTGATGTGCGCGGCAGGTGCGGTCCGCAGGGCGGGTAGCAGCGCCTTGGTGATCGACACCGTTCCCCAGAGGTTCACGTCGGTCAGCCAGCGCATCTCCTCCATCGTGAGCTGGTCGAGCGTGCCGAGCATCGAGGATCCCGCGCACGTGATGAGGGCGTTGATGCGCGGATGCGAACCCTCGACCTCGCGCGCCGTGGCGGTCACCGCCTCGTCGTCGCGCAGATCCACGACGTGCGTGGTCACCGTCCCCTCGAGTCCGGCCGCGAGGGCGGCCAGCGCCTCCGCGTTGTGGTCGAGCAGCGCGAGGTGCACGCCCCGCGGGGCGAGGAGCCGGGCGATCTCTGCGCCCATCCCGCTCGCCGCACCCGTGATCACGGTCGTGCTCCCGGTCAGCGCGAGACGCCTCATGACTGCTCCTCCCGCCGCTGATCGGGAGCGGCGCCGATCCCCGGGCGGGTCGTCGCGACCCGCATCCGCTCCATTCTGTCCGACCGCTCGCGGGGGCGAAACCGGTACGCTCGAAGGGAGGAGGTTGCGTTGGGACGAACGGCTGAGGCCATCGCGGAAGGCGTCGCGATCGCGACCGCTGCCGCGCGCCTGGCGGTCAAGAACCACATCCTCATCGGGACGATCGCCGAGGGCGGGGTCTTCGACACGCAGAAGTACATGGACGACGCGCGCGAGGCGCTGCGAGCCATGGCGGAGGAGTCCGAAGAGGCGGAGGAGAACCTCACCGCGCTGCGCAAGCGAGCCAGGGGACGCCACTCCGATCCTTCGGGCACGCACGACTACCGCGACCGCGACGTGCGCAACCTCCGACGTCGGGCCAAGCAGTCGCACGGCGTCGCGACGCGGCTGCGCGAGATGATGCAGGACGACGCGGCGTTGACGACGATCGTCGAGGAGGCCCGCGAGGCAGCGTGGTCCGACGTGCGTCACAACCTCGACCGCCGTCTGCGCGTGGAGGGCATGCGTCCCGACCAGGATCCCGACTACGACCGGATGCGCGACGCGAGGATGCAGGCCCTCCGTCTCGTCGACCTGCAGGCGCTGTCGTCGCTGCAGCGCGCCAAGGCGAAGCGCACGAAGAAGCAGCAGAAGGCCGAGGAGCGGGCGTCCTGACCCGTCGATTCGCAATCGCCTGAGGACTGTTATAAGCTGTTCCACGGCCCGCTGAGCGGTCCAGGAGCGCCCGTAGCTCAATGGATAGAGCATCTGACTACGGATCAGAAGGTTAGGGGTTCGAGTCCCTTCGGGCGCACCGAGTCAGAAACGGCTCCCACTTCGGTGGGGGCCGTTTCTGCGTTAACGGCAGATGCGAACCAGTCGAGGCCGACGCCGCACGCCGTAGCGATCCGTACCGCGACGTCGAACGGCGGGACCGAGCGGCCCGTCTCGTAGTTCGACAGCGAGTTCCTAGCGATCCCCACGGCCTTCGCCAACTGGGTCTGATCGAGGCCAGCATCCTTCCGCGCCTTGGCGATGTGTTCACCAAGCGTCCAGGTCATCGTCATGCTCATGGCTCGATAGTAGCGCGCCCAAGATTGCGACACGCCACATTCAATGCATCCGTGTTCCTGACGTGCGCCTCAATCTTGTGCACATGACGAAGACACGAGGCCCACCATGCCGTCGCGTCCCAACCGGGCGCGGCGATAACTGAACAACATGGCGCGCATTGAGCGCGTGGGTACCGGATCGAGTCCGGCTACTGACAGCGGTAGGCGACCGCTCACCAAGAACCGGTAACCAGTCCGGGTGCCACCCCGAGAGCGTAGGGGGTCGCGGTCAAGGCATGACCGGGCGCGACACCCGCCGACACGATCCCACGCTCATATCCCGTCCGTGACGAGGCTTACCCCTCGTGCCACGCCGACCGGCCCAAGGCTCCGCCCTGGCTCCGTCGAGCAGGTCCCTCCGAATCCGCTCCGGCGGTAGTAGGGGGGCCATACCTCCCAAACCCACACCTTCCCTTCACCATCGAGCAGGTCGAAGCCATGGAACATCGCTACCTCGAATCCGGGTGGTGCATCTGCGGTCATCACCGAGACGACGGACGCAACGAACGCGACTCGCTCGAACCGCTCGACCCCACCGTCATCCGGACCATCCTCGGCCCGACCTACGAACCCAAAGGACGCACGCAATGAAGATTCAGGGACGTATCCCGACCGGCGACCGCGACGGCCTCACCGCCCTCGAACCGGCCGTCACCAAGAACCGGTCATCCCTCGTCGCCATCGTCATCCTCGATCCCAAGCGCATCGACGAGGACGTCGACACCGGCCACCGCGAAGCCGTCATGCGTATCCGGTCCATCGAGGCACTCCTCCCGGACGACATCGACGCCGCCCTCCGACTGCTCCGACGCGCCTACGAACACCGAACCGGAGCCGTCACCCTTCCCATCGACCTAGAGGACGAACTTCGCGACGTATTCAACAGCGTCAACCTCGACACCGGCGAAGTGGTCGAGAAGGACGACGCCGACGCGACCGACGAGGAGGGCGACGAGTGAACACCACGACCACCGCCGAGGCGCTCACCGAACTCACGACCACCGCCCTCGACCGAGCCGCCGACGCCCAACGCGCCGGACTCACCGCGACCGCCCGGAAGTTGACCGACATCGGCCTCACCCTCGACAGCGCACGAACCCGACTCATCGAGGACGGCGAGTACTACCTCGACACCGCCATCGCATTCGTCGACGCCGGACGGAACATCATCGCCGCACACGCCGGAGCCATCCGCATCCTCGGCCTCATCCGAGCGAGCCGCCGCCGTGGTTGACAACGTCGAACCCTTCTCCGCGCTCGTGACGCTCGTGCTGATCCTCGCTGCGCTTGCCTTCATCGCCATCCGAAACCGTCGAAGTCGCGCCGAACTCGTGCGCCTCGCCGTCGCCCGGCATCGTCACCTTCGCGACAGCGGCCGGTGCGGGGCCATGTGGGCCGAGGGCGAACAGTGGCGATGGTGCACACGGCCGTACGAGCACCAAGGCCCGCACCTCGACGGCGTCACCGGCACGCTCCGCCGACGGCACGAGTCCTTCATCGGCGGGCCGGGGATGGACGTTCATGGGGGCTAAGCACCGCGACCCGGAGTACTTGAAGAACGCCCGCATCATCCGGCAACAGGTCGCGGTCAAGCGTCGAGGCGGGATCGACGTGACGTGCTGGAGGTGCGGTCACCTCATCGATCCCGAACAGCGCTTCGACGTCGGACACCGCGACCCGAGCGGAGGGCCGGGCCTCGACAACCTCGCGCCCGAGCACCGATACAAGACGGCGCGGTGCATCGGCAACCGCGCCGACGGCGGCCGCCTCGGCGCGACACGACAGCGCGAGGCCAAGGCCCGACGCGCACCCGCTCCGGTCACCTCGCCCGGCTCCCTCAACTGGTAACCAAACCCCTGACCAAAGGATCTTTTTATGCCTGACAAAGCAACCCCCGCCTACGGCTCTACAGGCGTGTTTTTCCCCGAGCTAGAGGATCACTGGCTCATGGACGAAGCCGCGTGGGTCGCGTACCGCGCGACCGCGCTCGAACCCGACCAGGTCACGAAGGTCATCACGACCGAGCGAGACCGCCGCGAGTTCCTCACCGGCATGCAGATCATGGGCCAACTCCAGGACCGCTCCGGCGCACCCCAGGACCCCGTGCCCCAACAACTCGTCGTCGTCGACATGCTTGCCGCCGGACAGACCATCAACGGCGTCATCATGCCCCGACGCTCGACCAAGACGACGACCATCCTCGCCGTCATCATCGGCCGGTGCGCGTGCCGGCCGCGACAGAACTCCGCGTTCACCCTCGCCACCACCGGCCTCAAAGCCCGCGAGAAGTTCGGCAAAGAGGTGCTCGCCGTCATCGAGGCCGTGTACCCGGACAAGAAGAACCGGCCTGTGACCGTGTCGCGCCAGGCCGGAGCGGAGGCCATCACCTTCCCCAACCGCTCCGTGTTCTCGGTCCACGCGCCCATCGGTGACAACTTCCGAGCCTCCGCCTACGACGCCGTCTTCATCGACGAGTCAGGCCGCGCCAAGCCCGAGATGACCGAGGACCTCCTCGCCGCGATTCCGCCGACGTTCGATACCACCGGCGGACAGTTCATCGTCGCCGGGACCGCCGACAAAATCAGGACCGGGAACCTCCTCTACGAAGTCCTGTTCGCCAAGGCCGACGAACTCGACGCGGGCATCCTCCGCTACAACGCGCCCGACTCCACCAGCGAGGAGGAACTCGCAGACTGGGAACCCACGCCGGACAACCCGCGCGCCAACGTGCGGGCGCTCATCGAGAAGCACCACCCCGGCATCGGCAACCTCACCACCCTCGACGCCGTCGAACGCAACTTCCGACTCCAGCCCCGAGCGAAGTTCATCTTCGAGTACCTCGGCATCTTCGGAGACGAAGGCACCGCCACCACCCTCATCGCGCCCGCACTCTGGGCCAAGAGCACGATCCCCGGCGACCTCCCGCCCAAGGCCGAACAGTTCTCCCTCGCCATCGCGATTCACCCGGACGGCCTGTGGGCGTCCGTCGCCGTCGCATGGTGGCACGTCCTCGAACCGCTCGACCTCGTCGCGGTCGCGGAGGACCTCGCCGGAGAGGAACGCGAGACACGAACGGCCATCGGACTCCTGCACCATCAGCAGGGCACCAAGGGATTCTGGCAACGGGTCCTGGTCCTTGCCCGAGAGAACAGGGTCCCCGTCATCTACGACGCCGCGAGCCAGGCCGCCGCCGTCGAGATCGAGGCCCTCAACCGTGCCACACCCCGGCCGGAACTCGTCGCCGCCAAGACCATTGACGTCCGACAGGGCGCGACGAAGATCCTCAAACTCCTCGACGAGAACGCCCTCGCGCACTGGCGACAAGAGCGCCTTGACACCGCCGCCGCCATCGCCACCAAGCGAGCCATCGGCACCTACGGAGGATTCGGGCTCGGCCGCCCCAAGGACCAAGCCGACGCCGATATCACCCCGCTGGAGGCCGCCACTCTCGCCCTCCAGTTCCTCGACGAAGTCAAGGCCCAGCCCGACTCTCGCGACCTATTCGAGTTCTAGGAGACGCCATGCCCGGCCCCGAATCCACCAGCCCCATCCGACTCGACGAGTCGAAGTCACTCATCGTCATCTACTGCACCGAGCACGACTGGTACCGGGCCTCCCGATTCCACCGTGACGAGGCCCTCGACGCCGCGTGCGACCACGAGGAGCGCGAGCACCCCGGCGACCAGCGCCACCGAGAAGCGCGCCGCCTCCGCAAGACATACCGGCGTGTCGCTGTAGCAAAGCGCCCCGCATCCTACGAACCCGGATCGAAGGTCTAGAACGTGGCATTCACAATCTTTGGACGAAACATCGAACAGGTCTACGCCAAGCGCGCGGCCACCGAATTACTCACGCGGCCCTCCGGCCGTGCGCCCATCGCCATCGCGTCACCGTGGGCGCCCGCTGGTGAACTCCAGAGCCTGGTTGCTGACTCCTGGCTCAAGGAGCACCTCACCGCAGAGGGGATGCCGATCACGCGCGAAGCCGCGCTCAAGGTCCCCGGCGTCGCTCGTGCTCACGGCATCGCGTGCACGACGTTCGCCAGCATCCCGAAATTCGTGATGGACGGCGAGACGCACGCCACGGATCAGGCCCCCTGGTTGACGAACTCAGTGTCGGGCGTCGCGCCGTACCACCGCGATTTTGGCGCGGCGTCGGACTGGTTCTTCGAGGGCTGGGCGTGCTACGGCTTCAACGCCGACATGACCGACTGCCTCCACATCCCGTTCGGCATGTGGAAGGTCGACGAGTACGGCTACCTCCAGATCACCTCCGATCTCGTGCCCGAGGAGTACACCGCATACCCCATCGCCATACCCCTCGGGTACGGCGAGAACGGCGTCCTCCACAACGGGGCCGACGTCATCCGCCAGGCACAGGACATCGAGAAGGCGTACCACAACCGCCTCAAGAACCCCATCGCGCTCACCGTCCTCACCCTCGACGACAACACCTACTGGGGGTACTCCAAGGAACAGCGCGCCGCGATCCGCGACGAGTGGAACGAAGGCCGCTCCAAGAACAGCACGGCCCTCAAGCCCGCATCCATGGGCGTCGACTTCCCCGGCGCGGGAATGCCCACGGACCTCTACGAGACCGGCCGCAACGGAAACCGCCTCGACATCGCCAACGTCACCAAGGTCCCCGCCTCGATCATCGAGGGAGTCCGGCAGGGCGGCTCCGGCGGCGGAACCGAGATGCGCTACCAGGGCGTCGGTAACGGCGGCGAACGCTCCGACCTCTGGGAGTACGGCCTCGCCCGCATGATGCTCCTCGCATACGAGGCCCGCCTGTCCCTCGACGACGTCGTTGCCTCCGGTCTCTCGATCCGCGGCGACCAGAGCAACATGCACGCCACGCCGAACCCCGCCACCAATCCCACCAGTGAGGACTAACAGATGAACGATCCTATCCACATCGAAGGCGGCGAGGTCCTCGCCAGCCTCGACGACCGAACCGTCACGGGTCTCCTGATCCCGTACGGCGAGAAGGGCCGCACCAACGTCGGAATCTTCGAGGTTCAGGCCGGTGCCGTCCGCATCCCCGCCGACCCGTCCGTCGTGACCCTGAACCTCGACCACGACCGCTTCCAGCCCGTCGGCAGGGCCACCCGCATCTGGGAGGACAGCGCGGTCGGCATCATGGCGAGTTTCGCCTACGCCTCCACGCCCGAGGGTGACGCGGCTCTCGCGGACGCTCGGAACCCCAAGGGGGAACGCCGCTCGCTCTCCGGTGAGTTCCGAACCGGTATCAAGAACGGCAAGGCGACCGGCGGCGTGCTCGCGGCGGCCGCGCAGTGCGCCCGAGGCGCGTTCCCTTCCGCCATGGTCTTGGCCGCCGATACCCCGGAGGTAGAGGACGACGAGGAGACCGAGGAGACCACGGGCGACACCGTAGCCGAGTCCCACACCGACGACACCTACACCGACGCCGACGGCAACAAGTGGACCCGCGTCTACGACTCCGAGACCGTCGAGACCGATACCGGCACCCAGACCACCACCACCATCACCGAGACATACACCGACCCCGCCGCCGAGGCGGCAACCGACCAGGAGGAATCCGAAGTGACCGCATCCGCCGTGCCCGCAACCCAGCGCAAGGGCGCACCCACCATCACCACCACCGAGCGCGAGCGCGACCACCGCGACGTCTTCGCCGCCCTCGCCGCCATCAAGCGCAACCGCCACGACTCCGACGCCCTCGAAGTCCTCGCCGCGTTCTCCGACATCACCGTCGGCGGCGCAAACGCCCTGCCGACCGGCGGCGACGTGCTCCGCCCCAACTGGCTGGGCAAGCTCTACCAGGGCATCCCCTACGAGCGCGAGTACATCGACCTCGCCACGCTCGGCACGGACATCTCCCTCGGCGGTAAGGCCGGATACACGATCCACCGTGGCACCGCCGCCGACCCGCTCGACAGGTTCGACGGATCGTGGGCTGGCAATAAGGCCGCGATCAAGTCGGGCGTTGCTCGCACGCTGAAGAAGGCCTCCAGCCTCGACCGCTTCGCGTTCGGCAACGACATCGGCCGCGAGTTCTGGGACCTCCCCGGCGGCGAGGAAGTCATCGAGGAGTACATCGCTCTCATCGTCGAGGACCACCTCCGCTGGTCCGACGAACTCGCGCTCGACGTCATCCGCACCGTGGCCGGTGATCCCATCGCGCCCACCGAGTACCCCGGCGTCGCGGGCCACGACTTCCCCGACGCTCTGGGCCAGATGATCCAGGGCATCATGGCCGTCAAGCGGAAGAAGGCCGACGGCCGCAAGGACGTCCCCACGTTCGTCATCGCGAACGAGGCCGCCTACGAGGAACTCCTCTACACGCCCAAGGACCTCGTCCCCGAGTTCGTCAAGTTCTCCGCGTCGACCGACGGCGAGGGAAACGCGGACGGTCTGCGCCTCGTCATGGGTGACACCGGCGTCGAGAACACGCCCTCCGTCATCGTCGGCTCCGGCAAGGCCATCGACTTCGACGAGATCGCCGGTGGACCGCTGAAGATCGACGCTCTCGACCTCCCGCGCGGCGGCGTCGACAAGGCCGTCCACGGCTACCTCCAGACGTTCATCGTCCGCCCCGAGGCCATCGTCCACATCGGCATCGAGGACGCCTGAGCCATGGCCGCCTGGTACACCACCGCTGACCAGAGCCGCATCCTCGCGGCTTGGCCCGACGCCGACGTGAGCAACGAGGAGGTCCTCGGGTTCGTGCTCGACACGGCCCGCCTCCAGGTCGTTCACTTCGCGCCGACGCCCACGGAGGCCCAGGCGGCCATCGCCGCCACCCTCCTCCAGTTCGGTCTGCACGACCGGCTGGAGGAGGTCCTCGACCTCCTCGACCTCGACCCCGAGGACGTCCCGTTCAACCTCGTCTACGCCCAACTCCAGCAGGTCAAGAACCTCTGGGCCGCCGGACGTGCAAGCCAGGACGGCGAGATCGGCTCCGAGGGATTCATGTTCATCCCTCGCCCGCTCGACAAGACCATCCGGACCATCATCCGGCCCATCACCGGGGAGGTCGGCGGTGGATTCTGACGCACCCCTCCTGGACCTCATCGAGGGCGAACTCGTCGACGCGCTCCGCGCCGCCGTGCCGACCGACTGGCGAGTCCTCCCCGCCGAGGGACAGACCACCAAGTCACTCGGCATCGTCCTCTACTACGAACAGGGCGACCTCGTCACGACAGTGAACGGCGGCCCCGTGCCGTCCGGATACCTCGGCGTCGAGTTCACCCTCACACTCGCCGCGCCCGAGGCAGACCCCGAGAAGGGCACCGCGCGCGTCACGCGCGCTGTCACGTCCCTCCTGCCCGCACTCGACGCCATGTCCTCCCTCTACTGGGACCGCGCCGAGAAGGTCCGTCTCGACACCGGAGAGACGACCTACCGGCTGGCCGTCGTCAGCCTCAGTAGATACCGCAAGCCCACGCCCACCACCGAGCCGGACACCGAGCCGGACCCCATGCCCGAGGAGGCATAACCCCATGGCACTCCGCCTCATCAGCGCGACCATCAAGGTCGACGACACCGAGTACACCGAGGAGATTCAGGACTACTCCTGGGACCCCACCAACACCACCACGAGCGTCACCGACGTCTCCGGCAAGGTCCACAAGTTCTCCGCCGACGAGTCCGACTGGGCGCTCACGATGAACGTCTTCCAGAACTTCGCCGCCTCCGGCTTCGCCCGCAAGTGCTTCGACTCGCCCGGCGTCAAGGTGGAGATCGTCGTCGTCGACGGACCCGTCACCTGGACGGCCGAGATCGACCTCGTCGCGCCGAAGATCGGCGGCACGGCCAAGACGGTCGGCCTCTCGCCGCTCGTCTTCCCGTCCACCAAGCCCGTCCCCACCCCGACGGCGGGCTGAGCCGTGGCGCAGGGGCGAATCAGTCTCCTGGTTGATTCGCCCCTGCGCGACCTCGCCATCGTCTACCGCGTCGTCCCGGCCAAGACCCGCAAGCAGATCAACCGGGCGACGAAGGGTGCCGCTCAGCCCATCTGGAAGACGGAGACCGCCGAGCGGGCCACCACCCGCATCCAACAGCGAAGCCTCGTCGACACCGCCAAGGTCGGCGTCACCAACCGCAACGTCTTCCTCCGGGCCGGAGGCGGCAAGTATGCCGCGCTCCAGTCCGCCGCCGAATTCGGCCGGCCGATTGCCGCACCGATCAAGAGCCGCTCCAAGCGGGGCAAGGCCTACACCCGTACGACTGGGTCCCTATTCGGGGATCGCGAGCGGCGCGGGAAGGTCGTCTTCCCCGCCTCCCGCGCCTCAATCTCCCGGTTTGCATCCCTCTGGATTCAGACCACCATCCGCACTCTCCACGAAGCCGAAGAGAAGGTCTAGCCACCATGGCACGCAAGTACGAAATCGGAGTCGGTATCGACACCGGCGGCTTTGAGAGGGGCGTAGCCAACGGCATCGTCGACCCTCTGGAGGATGCCGCCGACGCCCTCGACGACCTCGAACGGGCCGCGAATAGCGCCGACCTTGACAAGCAGATCGACAAGGCCGCCAAGGCCACCGAGGAACTCGACGACGAACTCGACGACGCCCGTGACGCGCTCCGCCGACTTGGCTACTCCGCACGCGACGCCGGAGACGATGCCCGCCGGGGAATGGACGATGCCGGGGAGGGCGTCGAGAACCTCAAAGACGAGGCCAAGCAGAGCGCCCGAGAGACCGCCGCCAGCTTCAGCGAGGTCACCGACGTCCTCGACCTGATCCAAGAGCTCGCCGCCAACGCCCTCGTCGGCTTCGGCCCCGGCGGGATCGCGGCCGGTCTCCTCGCGGCCGCCGGTATCGGTCTCGCCACGAGCGCATTCCAGGCCGCCGAGGAGGCCGCCGAAGACCTCCGACAGAAAGCCGTCGAGTACGCCGGAGACGCCACCGAGGCCGGAGTTGCCACCGACACCTGGCTCACCGGAGCGGCTCAGATCGTCGAGCGCATCCGTGAACTCGAACAACTCAAGTCCACCGACTTCCGGTTCTTCTGGGACGAGGACCCGAGCCAACTCGAGGAATGGGCCGACGCACTCGACAAGATGGGTCGTCCCGCATCCGAGATCGGTGACGTCCTGAAGTCGTCGACCGATGCAGTCAAGGACTACCGCGACGCAATCAAGGAGTCTCGACGCGCCACGCAAGACGAGATCGACGAAATCTTCAAGCGCACGGACGCGCAGGGTGAGTCGACCCAGGCCGACAGAGACCGGATGGAGGTGCTACGCGAGGAACTCGCTGGGTCGAAGGACCTCCTCGAATCGCTTGATAGCGAGATCAAACTCCGTGACTCGGCTAGCGACTCAGCCGCGCGGCAGAGCGCCGCCGGTGTCGACGCCGCACTCCAGCGCGCTCAGGCCGAGGAGGAGGCCGCCAACGCCGTCACGTCCGCGCTGGAGAGCGTCGAACAATCCGCCCTCGGTGCGTACGACTCGATGCGCTCCGCCGCGTACGACAAGGCCACTGCCGACGACGCCGCCTTCGACACGGACAAGTGGCTCGCCTACGTCGAGGAAACCCGTGCCCTGGCGGACGGGTACAAGACGAACCTCGCGAGCATGAAACTCACCCCGGCCGAGTGGGAGAACTTCCTCGCCCTGCCCGAGGACGCGCGCAACTCGATTGCGGCGTCCTACTCCTCCGCCGGTGAGGACGGCAAAGAGCGCATCCGCAAGGCCCTCAGCGACAGCGGATCGACCGCCGGTGCAGATGCCACCGTCGGATTCGAGGAGTCCTTCAACCCGGAGGCCAACGTCGAGGTCACCGCCGACACCTCGGGCGCGGCCGCCGACCTCGACGAGGTCACTGAAGACCGCGACGTCGACATCAAGGCGAACCTCACCGGAGAGGCCGCCGTCCGCGACGGCCTGGAGACGCTCACCAAGCGGCGCACCGTGGCCGTTGAGGCTGTCCTCGACACCTCCCAGGCGACCCGCGATCTCGCGGCCTGGAGGCGCTCCGAGGCATCCAAGACCGTCACCATCACAGCCAAACTCGCCAAGGGAGAGGGGTGGGACAAGTGACCACGACCATCACTCACGCAACCGGAACAGTCGTCCCGACCGCCCTGGAGGGCTACCGAGCATCCCGCCCGGCCCGCACCCTCGTCCACCGCATCCTCAACCGAGCCGACGACGACGTCACACTCCGCGAATTCGGCCTCCGCTCTGGGTCCTTCGTCCTCGTGTTCGACGGAGAGGCGGCCGCCGTCGCTGCCTTCGCGGCGCTCGGCGTCCCGCAAAAACTCGCGATCACCGACACCGCCGTCCACTCCCTCGCGATGTCATTCGTCATCGCGGAGGGCGAACTCAGCATCGAACAGGACAGGGACAACGTCCGCCTGTGGCGCGTGACGGTGCCGTACAACGAGGTGACCGCGTGAGCACCATCGCCCGACACGACTACACCGCCAAAGTGGGTGCCACGGTCCTGTCCCTCGACGAGGACAACCCCGGCGATGTCGGATTCGACAGTGGGCGCATCCCGTACGTCGAGGGCTCGGTCACCCTTGCCGTCGAAGACTTCGCCCTCCTCGACGACCTCGACCCTCGCGACGGCCGCCGCGTCGTCGTCGAAGCCAAGGGAACCTGG
This sequence comes from Microbacterium sp. GCS4, assembly GCF_001262495.1. Taxonomy (GTDB): domain Bacteria; phylum Actinomycetota; class Actinomycetes; order Actinomycetales; family Microbacteriaceae; genus Microbacterium. The sequence goes on along the minus strand of NZ_LGYE01000001.1, from coordinate 1,388,026 downwards.
CCCGACCACACCCAAGCCCGGACCTTCGACCTCGGCATCCGCGACGCAATCCCGAACCGCGACGACAGCACGGTCACCCTCGAACTCGCCTCCGACGAAGCCATCCTCGACGACTTCGCCCAACTCGTCGACGACCCCACGCCCCGCACCCACCAGGCATCCCTACGCGCCGTCTGCAACTACGCCCTCGGCAAGATCGGCGCGACCCTCCAGCCCGGCGGCCCAGACGCCGACGTCACCGCCTACTGGGAGGCCACCAACGTCCTCGTCGATCCCGCGTGCTCCAGCGTCGCCAACTTCACCGGCGGCGGCAACGCACACACCATCGTCCGGTACGGCGCCAGCGACCTCCCCATCCCCAACACCGGCTACATCTACTGGACATCTGGGGCGGCAGGACAGTCCTTCATCCAGTTCAACGGCGGCGACCCGAGTACCCGCGTCGGTGACACCTGGACCCTCCAGGCATGGATGAACCGCGCCGCCTCAGCCGGTGCCGTGGGACGCCTCCGCGCCTACGAGATCAATGCGGCAGGGTCCGTCCTCCGCACCATCGAGAGTGCACCCACAAACATCAACTCCAGCGGTTGGACACCCCTCGCCCTCACCTTCACTGTCCAGAACCCCCGGACGGTCAAACTCATGGTCTACACGTCCGCCATCGCCACGGCGGGCGGACAGACCTACGCCCTCACCGCACCCATGCTTCACAAGGCGGGGGAACCGATCGCACCGTTTACCGGCTCGACCGGCGGACCCGGATACACCTACTCGTGGGTCGGGACGGCTAACGCATCGGCCTCGACGCGCAAGCCCGTCATCGAGCGCGTTCCCGAGTCCCTCGTATGGTCCGCTGGGATCTCTGGAATGGCCTTCCTCCGGCCTCTCCTCCTCGCATCCGGCCTCCGCCTGGTCTGCGACGAGAAGCGCCGGTGGAGCACCCGAGACGCGAGTTACCGAATCGACGGGATGCAGAACTACCGCGACCGGGTCAACATCATCCGGGCGCGTGAACGCCTCTCGCTCGACGCGGCCGAGTGGTACGACGCCGCCGTGTACGAGTACATCTGGACGGACTCCGACGGAGTCGAACAACGCCGCATCGACGCCTTCGCACTCACCGCCAGCCCTCGCAAGGTGCTCCGGGTCGAACTCCGCGGAACCCCATTCCCCGGCCCCGGCCGCGCCGAGCACGTCGTCAGACGAGCGCAGGGACGCGGGCGCACCGTCACCGTCACCGCGAACCCGACATGGACCGAGCAGACCGACCAGGCCCTCGCGATCCTCCTCGAAGCGACGCCCATCCAGACGGGCGTAGCGGGAACGGTCACCTACGACTTCGGAACCAATGTGGTCACCGTCACCAGCCGGACCACCGACACACCGGCAGGGGCAATCGACCTCCTGACCGGCACCATCAACGCCCTGACCGGCACCATCAACAACCTCTAGGAGACGCCATGCCGCTCACACCCACACCCGGTAACGACGCCCTCGACGCCGGGATGCAACTCACCCCCGGCACCGCGCCCGCGTCCGATATCGACGAGTACATCAACCGTGCCCTCGACTACATCGCCCAGCGCACCGACGTCCCCGGTACGCCACGCGCTATCGAGAAGGGCGGCACGGGGGCCAAGACAGCCGCCGCCGCCCGGACCAACCTCGGCGTACCCGCGACCGGCGACGTCGCCCTCCGCAACGCCCTCGGATTCCTCTACGGCGTCGCCCAACTCTCCGCCCACAACATCGGCATCTACCGTAACGACGGCGCGAACCGAACCGTGATCCGCGTCGCCAACAACGGGAGTCAGTTCGACGAGGCCATCGTCACCGAGGGCACGCTCCCCGGCCTCATGGGCGACACCGTCAAGACCAGCGGCGGCACCATCACGGGAAGCCTCTTCCTGCCGAACGCGAGCCAGGCCGTGAGCGGGTACACCGTCTGCTACATCAACGGCGACGGCCGTGTATCCCGAGGCGCGTCGTCCGAGCGCTACAAGAAGTTCATCAGCAAGATCGATCCGGCCGCCCTCGGTGACATCTTCCCCGACCTCTACCGCTTCCAAATGCGCCAGGGCGAACCCGGCGCGTGGAAGTACGGATGGATCGCAGAGCGCCTCGCGGAGAACCCGCACACCCAGCCCTTCGTCGTCTACAACGAACAGGGCGCGCCCGACTCCGTCGACTTCATCGCCCTTCTCATCGCACAGACCGCACTCCTCCACGAGTGGATCACAGAGGACGCCGAACAGATCGAGATGCTCAAACAGCGCCTCGACAAGTTGGAGGCGGCACAGTGAGCGCCCTCGACGTCATCCCGATCCCCGGCCACCCCGGCATGTACGCGCGCCGCGCATTCATCGACGCATGGACCACCGCCGGGTCACCTCCGCTCAACAGCGCCGGACGCCTCTACGGCGAACAGAAACGCCTCTACGACGGCTGGGTCAACCGCAAGCCCGGATTCAACCCCGCCGACAACCCCGACGACGAGCGCCAGGCCCTCGCCCACGTCCGATTCGTCGCGGGTGATATCGACCCGACACCCGAGCGAGTACGACGCCTCGCGGCCGCCGGACTCATCCGCCCCTACTCCTACGAACCCTGGCACTGGGAGCTACCCAACGTCCGCCAGTACGCCATCGTCCGAGCCATCCCCAAGCCCACACCCACCACCACCCCTGAACAGTCCGAGGAGGACGACATGAGCAAGCCCCTACCCCTCATCTTCAAGGTCGACCCCGGCGGATACTGGGTCCTCGCAGACATGGAGGAGCGCACCTACTCCAAGGTCGCGAACGACGTCCAGAAAGACTTCTACATCAACACGAAGCGCGCCGAACCCATCCACGGCCTCCAGCCCATCTCCGTCATCGCCAAGTTCACGGAGCGCCCGTGAGCGACGCCGTCCTGATCGCCTGCATCACCGGAGTGCAGGCGATCACCCTCGGCGTCCTCGGCCTCCTCGCCAAGCGCATCGGGACCGTCCGCCGGGAGACGACAGCCGTCCGACGCGACACGGCCGCCACGCGCGAACAGGTGGTCAACCACCACACCACCAACTTCCGCGAGGAGAACGACAGCCGCCACGCCGAGACGCGCGGATGGTTCGACGAACTCCGCGACGGCTTCCGGCAACTCCGAGGCGACATTGGGGGTCTCCGCGCTGACGTACGCGGCCTCCGAGTCGACCACAGCGCACTCACACGGCGCGTCGATTCCATCCAACAGAAGGGAACACAGTGAACGAAACCAACAACGAAACCGCTCCGAGCTCGGCCGCCGGCGAGGAGGTTTCCTACAAGAGCCGCGCCGAGCGGAGGGCCGCTCTCCGCGCCAAGTCCGAGAAGATCCTTTCGCCCGCATTCCGACGTTGGGCCTACGGCGTCGCCGTCGCGGCCGTCGGCGTCGCCGTCTTCGCGGGATGGCTCCCGGCACCGTCGGCCGCCGTGCTCGCACCGCTCATCATGGCCCTCCTCTACGTCGACGAGACAGGCGAGCCGAAGGCCTGACGCAACGAAGCCCCGCCGGTAGACGTCTAACCGGCGGGGCTTCGTCGTGCCCGCTATTCGTAGAGGTCGCCGTACATGTCGATAAACTCCGCCTGGGACGTCGCGTCCTTCATCTCCTGGCAATCCGCGCGGGCCGCTTCGACGTCGCCATCAGTGAATGACTTGGCTGTGATCCTGAGACAGTTGTCCCACGCCTTGTCCATCGCGGTCGGTTGCGAGCATCCCGTCACGAGGACGCCAAGGGCGAGCAGGGCCACCATGGCGAGCGGTTTGGGCGTGGACATGGTCCTCCTCCGGTTAGACCGCGACAAGGCGCGCGGTGGGCTTCTCAGGTGCGGCGAGCCCGGCGGCCGCATACACCACGCTACGGCTCCGAGCGTCGGACAGGCGGACGTACCGGCCGGTCGTGTCGGCCGAGGCGTGTCCCATGATCTCGCGGAGCGTGAGGACGTCGCCGTTGGACGCCTCGTGCGCGTTCGTCGCGAAGGAGTGGCGGAGGTTGTGGAGTGACCACGGCCGGGGGAGGACCTCGTCGACGAGTTCATAGACACGCCTCGGGGACAGGTGGCCGTCAATCGCACCGGGGAACGCGAACCCCTCGGGGAGTGCCCGGAGGTCGAGCGCGAGGCGCGGCGTGAGCGGCACGATCCGCAACTTGCGCCCCTTGCCGTGCACGAGAAGCGACCAGCCGAGGAGGTCGGGCCGGAGGTCGTCGGAGTGGATGAGCGCTATCTCGCCCCGTCGGAGGCCAGCGTCGTGAGCAAGGCGCATGATGAGCGACGTGCGATCATCGGCCTTCCGCATCGTGTCCGTGTAGACATGCTCGGGGACCGGGTCCGGGTTCGGCGCTGTGGCACCCACGGTGGGGAGGGCCTTGGCGGGGTTCTTCGCGATCCGGCCGGTTCGCTTGCCCCACCTCCAGAACTCGCGGAAGCACGCATAGCGGTTGCGGCGGGTCTCCTGCATCCACTCCTGAGTCCCGACGAAGCGGAGGAGGTCGTCGGGCGTCACCTCCCATGGGCCGACGCCGATGCGACGGGCGAGGTGCTGGAGTTGCTCGCGGCGGGCGCGGATGGTCGCCGGGGTCCGGCTGTCCACGCGAAGTTTGAGGGCGTAGTCGTCTAGGGCCTCCGTCCAGGAGGCCGAGAGTGGGAGTGCCACGCGCGTTACAGAGTCGGAAGGTTGAACGGCACGGCAATGATCCTCTCGGTACGACACATGCCCCCCAGCCGCATCATTGCGACCAGCATAAATCGACCGGATCGACGAGAAGTGTTCATGCCGCATCCTTCCCATAACGTTCCTGCGCGCTCTGCCTCTTGATCCCGAGCGCATCCCCGATGTACTGCCACGAGTGTCCCTGCGCCCGGAGGCCCTGCACGGCCCGGCGGATCGCGTCGTCGACCTCATCACGGAGGGACACGAGTTCGGCCAACTCCCAGTCATCAGCGGCCGCCACACGCTTGCCAGCGCCCCGGATGATCCGACGCGCGAACTCGATGTACGAGGACGTTTCGACCGTCCGAGACCCCATCACTCCACCTCCGAGGAGGACGCGATTTCGGCGTCAGGCTCAACCTGACACGCATCGAACAGGCCCGAGCACGGCGGAACGCACGGACGAATGGGCCAGTGACAGTCCTCGTCGTGACCGAACGCGCGACCGACCATGCAGAGGGTGCACGAGTGACCGCGTGAGGCGCGGTCGAGGCGCGAGCCGGGACGGGGAGGTGTGAACTCGCGGCACGCCGGATCGGTCGTCAGGTGGCGGGAGTCAGCGTACTCATCGATCCACGCGGCGACTCGACGAAGCGCGAGCATCAGGCGCGCGCTCACGCGGTCACCTCCTCGGCCATGCTCCAGAGCGCCCACTCGTCATCGAGTCCGAGGCCCTCCTCGACTACCAACCAGAAGGTTAGGGGTTCGAGTCCCTTCGGGCGCACATCACCGGAAATCCCCGTCGCATCTGCGGCGGGGATTTCTTCATCCCCGTCGGTTCCCGCAACCGATCGTGCACTGGTGGGCGGTCGCGCTACGCGTCGGGTGCCGGGGCGAGGCGGTACAGGACCTGCGGCCGTCCGCGTTTGCCGTAGCGGTGCGCCAGGTCGATCACGCCCGTGGCCACGAGATGGTCGAGGTACCGGCGGGCGGTCGCGCGCGAGAGCGCACAGGTCGCCGCCACCTCGGATGCCGACATCGAGGCGACCGGATCGAGGGCGGCGACGACGCGGGCCATCGTGACCTCGGCGAGCCCCTTCGGCAGCCCCTCCGGCCGCTCCGCCGCCGTCGCAGGGGATCCCTTCGCGGCACGGTCGGTGAGGCGGATGCTGCCGGTGGCCAGCAGTCGATCGACCTCGCCCTGCGCGAGCGGACGTTCCTGCTCGACGAGGTCGCGGATGCGGCGTCGTGCCTGATAGTCCTCCAGTCGCTGCTGCAGGACCTCCTGGGTGAAGGGCTTGATCAAGTACCCGACAACGTGCGCGGCGAGCGCCTGCCGCACCGTGACCTGGTCGCGGGAGGAGCTGATGACGAGGACGTCTGGTCCTTCCGCCGACCGGGCGCGCAGCCGGTGCAGCACCTCCACCCCGCTGATGTCCGGCAGCCGCATGTCGAGCAGGAGCAGATCGACGTCGTCCGTCACCTGCGCGAGCGCTGCGGCCCCCGTGCCTGCGGTGCCGACCAGGACGAAGCCGGGCGTCTCGGCGATGAACCGGCCGTGCAGAGCACGGGCGCCGGGATCGTCGTCGGCCACGAGAACGCGGATGCCGCTCACCGGGTCGCCTCCATCTCGAAGTCGAAGCGCGCCCCGCCGAGACCGGAACGCCCCACCTCGATCACGCCGCCGCGCGCCATCACCGTGCGACGGACGAGGTCGAGCCCGATCCCGCGTCCACCTCCCGCGTGATCCGACTTCGAGGAGTACCCGCGCGCGAACACCCGCTCGACGTCGGCGGGGTCGATGCCGGGGCCGTCGTCCTCGACAGAGCCGACCAGCGTCCGCCCGCGCTCCGCCAGTGTGCAGCGCACGCGATGGGCGCCCGCCTCGCCGGCATTGCGGCAGAGGTTCGCGAACACCAGCAGCACGCCTTCGTCGATCTCGATGTCGCGATCCATCTCGAGTTCGAGCCGGGCGCCGAGCACCGTGAGCTCCGTCTGCACCGCCTCGATCGCGGCGCTCGTCACGGAGGACCCTGCGGTCGCGGGGTGCTGCGAGGTGAGCACCGGCACGATGCCGTCGATGTACGCGAGCGCGTCGTCCGCGTCGCCGTGCGACACCATCCCGTGGATCACGTGCAGGCGCGTGCTGAACTCATGGGACTGCTCGCGCAGCGCTGAGGTGATGCGCCGCAGGTGCTCGTGCTCCGCCGCTTCCTCGTCGAGTCGGCGGAAGCGCCGTTCGATCGCCGCGCCGACAGCCGAGCTCGCGAGCGTGCCGACGACGAGAGCGCCGATGATCCAGGGCAGGATGTCGCCGAGAGCCTCGTCGCGACGTTCCGCGAGGCTCGACTCCAGCACGCCGACGGCCACCATGCCGACGATCCGCTCACCGTCGCCGTACACCGGGACCTTGGCGCGCAGCGAGCGGCCCGAGGGGCCGGTCTCGGTGCCGAGGAACTCCTCGCCGGCCAGCACCGTCTCGTTCGTGGTCGATACGCGCACTCCGCGTTCGGCGGCATCCGGATGCGTGATCCGCACTCCCTCGTCGTCGGTGATCACGACGTAGTACACCCCCGCGGCCTGCCCGACGATGTCGGCCAGCGGCTGCAGCTCCTCGGTCGCGGCGGCGAGGTCGTCCGCGTCCGCCAGATCGTCCTCGTCACCGCTGTCCACCGAGGACTCCAGGGTGCGTCGCACCTCGGGGAGCACCGCGAGACTCGCGGCCACCTCGTGCACGCGATCGGCGGTGGATGCGCGGATGCTGCGCTCCTGCGCCGAGATCGCGACCCACGCCGTCGCTCCGACCGCCGCGAGCACGATGAGACTGGGCAGCACGAGCATCCCGAGGCGCGCGGCGCGGGCGCCACTGCTGCGTCTCATCTCGGCTGCCTCTCCGTCGCTGGATCGCCGCGCTCCGCTCTCCCATGAGCATCTATGAGCACAAAGCCGAGCGCACGCGACGTGAGCTCGGTCCCTTGCCATCCTAATAACCGTCTTGCGGCGACAACGGTGTCCGCATGAGGAGGCAATGATGACGACGGGTTCATCGGGTACGCGGGTTCTTCCCCGCGTCATAGGCGGCACGATCGCCGCCGCGGCGATAGGCATCGCCGCGTTCGGGTCCATCACGTCCGCCGCGGCAGGTCAGGACATCCACGCGTCGATGACGATCATCGCTCCGGCCGCGGCCGGCGGCGGATGGGACGGCGTGGCGCGCGAGCTCCAGCAGGCGCAGAAGGCGAACGGGCTCGTCAACAACGTCCAGGTCGTGAACATGCCCGGCGCCGGCGGCACCATCGCCCTCGGCAACGTCTCCGTTCTCGAGGGACAGCCGAACAACCTCCTCGTCGGAGGCACGGGCCTCATGGCCGCGACGATCCAGTTCGGCTCCGCCGCCACGCTCGACGATGTGACGCCGCTCGCCGTGGTCGTCGAGGAGTACGACGTCATCGTGGTCCCCGCCGATTCGCCCTACGAGACGCTCGACGACCTCGTCGAGGCGTGGAAGGCCGACCCGAAGGGCGTCCCGTGGACCGGCGGCGGCTCGTTCGACCAGCTCGTCGTCACCGACCTCGCCCTCAGCGCGGGCATCGCCCCGCTCGACACGACGTACATCTCGTCCGACGGCGGAGGCGAGGCGATCCAGGCGCTCCTCAACGGCACGGCCCAGGCGGCGGCCGGCGGTTACCCCGACAACATCGATCAGATCGAGTCCGGCCGTCTGCGCGCGCTCGCCCTCGTCGCCGAGGAGCCGGTCGACGGCATCGACATCCCGACGGCGGCCGAGCAGGGATACGACATCTCGCTCACGAACTGGCGCATGCTCGCCGCCCCGGCAGGGCTCGAGGACGAGCAGGTCGACGGTCTGCGCGAACTCATCGCCGACTCGATCGCGACCCCCGAGTGGAAGGACGCCATCGAGCGCTACCGCTGGACAGAGCGGGTCATCATGGGCGACGAGCTCGACGCGTTCCTCGCGGACGAGCACACCCGCATCGAGCAGCTGTACGAGGAGATGGGACTGTGATGTCATCGAACAATCCGACGGCGGTGTCGGCGGTCGTCGGGCAGCGCCTGGCGTTCGGCGCGGGGCCGGGTCGCGCGGCGGCCCTGCTCAAGGGCCTGACGATGCCCGCGGTCCTGGTCGCGTTCGCGACCTACCTGCTGGTGGGGATCATCACGATGAAGGTGCCGGAGGGATCGGCGTTCCCCGGGCCGCAGTTCTTCCCGATGCTGATCACCGCGGGGCTCTACCTGTTCGCGACGCTGCTCGTCGTGGGGGCGGTGCGCGAGCACCGCGCAGAGCCCGAGACGACGGCATCCGCGGCATCCGCGGCACCGACCGCTCCGGCATCCGCAGCCGCACCCGAGAAGCCGGCCGTGCCGCGCACGGTCCGCGTCGATGTGAGGTCGCTCGCCTGGGTCGTCGGCTCGTTCCTCGTCTTCGCGCTCGTGCTGAACATCCTCGGCTGGATCATCGCCGCAGGACTCCTGTTCTGGTGCATCGCCCGCGGCTTCGGCTCGACCCGCTGGCTGTTCAGCCTCGTGGTGGGACTCACCGTGAGCTCGCTCTCGTACATCGCGTTCGACATGGCGCTCGGCATGTCGCTGCCCTCGGGCATTCTCGGCTGGGGGTTCTGACATGGATGTGCTTCAGCTTCTCGCAGAGGGCTTCGCCGGCGCGCTGACCTGGCAGAACCTCGTCTGGGTTCTGATCGGATGCCTGCTCGGCACCGCAGTCGGCGTCATGCCGGGCCTCGGCTCCTCGATGGCGGTCGCCCTGCTGCTGCCCGTGACCTTCTCGCTCGAACCCACGGCCGCGTTCATCATGTTCGCGGGCGTCTACTTCGGTGGCCTGTTCGGCGACTCGACCATGGGCATCCTGATGAACACCCCTGGACAGGCGTCGGCCATCGCCTCGACCATCGAGGGTCACAAGATGGCCCGGAACGGACGAGCGGCGCAAGCCCTGGCCACCGCCGCGATCGGCGCGTTCATCGGCGGTTTCATCGGCTCGATCGTCGTGGTCTTCCTCGCCCCCGCTCTTGCCGACTTCTCGAGCAGGTTCGGACCGGCGGAGTTCTTCGCGCTCGCCGTGTTCGCGTTCGTGGCGACGTCGTCGGTCGTCACCGACAACGTCATCAAGGGCCTGACCTCACTGTTCCTGGGTCTCGGCATCGCTGTGATCGGCGTCGACGGCGTCTCGGGAGCTCCGCGCTTCACCATGGGCTCCCCGAACCTCTTCGACGGCGTCTCGCTGGTCACCGTGACCGTGGCGATCCTCGCGCTCGGCGAGGTCATCTACGTCGCGTGCCTGGAGCGGCACATGAAGGACAAGGCGCTCATCAAGCCGTCGGGACGGCCCTGGCTCACTCGCGGCGAGTTCAAGGAAGCGGCTCCCGCCTGGTTCCGTGGAACGGCGATCGGCCTGCCGTTCGGCGTGGTGCCGGCGGGCGGCTCCGAGATCCCGACCTTCCTCGCGTACGGACTCGAGAAGCGTCTCGACGCGCGCCGGGCGCGCCCGAAGTTCGGCACCGGCGCGATCCGCGGTCTGGCCGCTCCGGAGGCCGCCGGGAACTCGACGACCAGCATGGCGATGGGCGCCCTGCTCGCCCTGGGGCTGCCGATCTCGGCGACCGCGGCCATCATGCTCGCCGCTTTCCGTCAGTACGGGCTGCAGCCCGGTCCGCTGCTGTTCGAGCGGGCGCCCGAGCTCGTGTGGGCGCTGCTGGCGAGCTTCTTCATCGCGATGATCGTGCTGCTCATCCTGAACCTCCCGTTCGCGATGCTGTGGGCGAAGCTGCTGCTCATCCCTCGTCCCTACCTCTACGCGGGGATCACGATCTTCTGCGCGCTGGGCATCTATGCGACGAGCGGCTCGACGTTCGATCTGCTCATGCTGCTCGGCATCGGTCTGCTCGGATTCCTGATGCGGGCGCTCGACTACCCGCTCGCCCCGCTGATCATCGGCATGGTGCTCGGCCCGCTCGCCGAGACCAGCCTGCGGGATGCCGCGATGAGCGCGAACGGCGACTTCTCGGTGCTGGTGCAGGGGCCTATCTCGATCACGCTGTACGCGCTGCTCGCCGTCGTGCTGCTGCTCGCGGTCCGCGGACGCATCGTCGCCCGCGCCCAGGCCAAGGCCGAGGCGAAGAAGGAGACCGTCGACGCCTGACGCCTGGCGGGGGATTACCGCGGACGAAAGATGGGAAACGCATCGGAAGCCCCCGCTTCCGATGCGTTTTCCATCTTTCAGCGGCCGCGGACCGAGCGGGCGGGGACCGGGCGGGTGGGGTGGGTCAGCCGAGGAGGGTGACGCCGAAGTCGGACACGACGGCGCGCAGCTCGGCGAGGTAGCGCTGCGCCTGATCGGTCAGCGGGATGGCGGACTGGCCGATCCATCCGATCTCGATGCGCTCGTCGACGTCGAGCGGGATCGCGACGATCTCGGGGTCGAGGTCGTCGCTGATGATGCCCGTCGAGATCGTGTAGCCGTCGAGGCCGATCATGAGGTTGAAGATGGTCGCGCGATCCGAGACGCGGATCTCCTGCGCGCTGGACAGGGTGGAGAGGATCTCCTCCGCGAAGTAGAACGAGTTGTTCGCGCCCTGGTCGAAGGTGAGGCGGGGGAGGCCGGCGAGGTCGTCGAGCGTGACGCGGTCGCGCGCGGCGAGCGGGTTCTTGCGCGAGATGAAGATGTGCGGGTCCGCGAGGAACAGCGGGCGGAACGCGAGTCCCGAGTCGCGCAGCAGCTTGTCGATCACGCTGCGGTTGAAGTCGTTGCGGTACAGGATGCCGAGCTCGCTGCGCAGCGTCCGCACGTCTTCGATGATGTCCCACGTACGGGTCTCCCGCAGCGAGAACTCGTACTCCGCGGCGCCGCTGGACCTGACCATCCGCACGAACGCGTCGATCACGAACGAGTAGTGCTGCGCCGAGACGCCGAGCAGCCGCCGCGACGGCGGTCGGCCGAGATAGCGCTGTTCGAGCAGTTCGACCTGTTCGGTGACCTGGCGCGCGTACCCGAGGAACTCCGCACCGTCGGCCGTGAGGGTGACGCCACGGGCGGAGCGGAGGAGGAGCGTGCGTCCGGCGCGGGCTTCAAGATCCTTCATTGCGGCGGACATGGTCGGCTGCGACACGTAGAGCAGGTCGGCGGCCGCGCTGATCGATCCCTCCGCCGCGACCTCGACGAAGTAGTGGAGCTGCTGCAGCGTGATGCCGCTCGATGAACGAGCCATAGGTTAAGACTATATCCGCGCATAGTCGAGGGTAGTTACCTGATATGGCCTCGAGGCGCGCACGATGGAGACACCGACTTCCAGCAGATGGGCCCGCTCATGGCGAACGACTTCACGTTCCACATCACCACCACGCGCTTCGACGAGGACTACACGCCGTCCGAGGACTCGCGGATCACCACGAACTTCGCCAACCTCGCCCGCGGCGAGCACCGCCAGGACAACCTCCGCAACGCCCTGACCATGATCGACCGGCGGTTCAACGACCTCGTGCACTGGGACAACCCGACCCGCGACCGGTACGCGCTCGAGCTCGAGATCATCTCGGCCGCCCTCGAGTTCGCCGACGGCAGCGACGACGAGCACTTCCCGCTGCTCGAGGTCCTCGACATCGCGATCGTCGACCGAGCGACCGGGCGTCGCCACCACGGCATCGTGGGGAACAACTTCTCGTCCTACGTGCGCGACTTCGACTTCAGCATCCTGCTGCCCGCAGCGACCGAGGCGGCGGGACGATTCACCGTCCCCGACGACTTCGGATCGCTTCACGGCAAGCTGTTCCGTCACTTCCTCGACTCGGCGGCGTACCGCGAGCGCTTCACGACCTCGCCCGTCATCTGCATCAGCGTCTCGACGAGCAAGGAGTACCGCCGTACCGAGAACCACCACCCGATCCTCGGCGTCGAATACGTCCAGGACGACGACGGCTCCCTGACCGACGCCTACTTCGGGAAGATGGGGCTCACGGTGCGGTACTTCATGCCTCCGGGGAGCGTCGCACCGCTCGCCTTCTACTTCGAGGGCGACCTGCTGAACGACTACACGAACATGCAGCTGGCCGGAACGATCGCCACGATGGAGACGTTCCAGAAGATCTACCGTCCGGAGATCTACAACGCCAACTCCGCGGCGGCGAGCGTGTACCGTCCCACACTCGACCAGCACGACTACTCGACGACCCGCATCGGCTACGACCGCGAAGAGCGCAGCCGCCTCGCCCTCGCGCAGGGCAGGCATACGCAGGAGCACTTCATCACGCCGCACGGGGACCTGCTGGCTCGATGGGTCGCCGGCGATCCGGTCCGCCTCTCGGCGTCGGCCCCGGTTGCGGCCGCGTGAGCGTCCGGACGGCGCAGGCCGTGAACACGCTCCTCCCCACGTCGATCGTCGGCAGCCTCCCCAAACCCTCGTGGCTCGCGCAGCCCGAGACGCTGTGGTCGCCGTGGAAGCTCGAGGGTGACGCGCTGACCGAGGGGCGGCAGGATGCTCTGCGCAGCGCCGTGCTGGAGCAGACGCGTCGCGGCATCGACGTCATCAGCGACGGCGAGCAGACCCGCCAGCATTTCGTTACGACGTTCATCGAGCACCTCAGCGGCGTCGACTTCGATCAGCGCGAGACCGTGCGGATCCGCGACCGGTACGACGCGAGCGTGCCGACCGTGGTCGGAGCGGTCAGCCGGGAGAAGCCGGTGTTCGTCGACGACGCGAAATTCCTCCGCCAGCAGACCGATCGGCCGATCAAGTGGGCGCTGCCCGGGCCGATGACCATGATCGACACCCTGTCCGATCGGCACTACCGCAGCCGCGAGAAGCTCGCCTGGGAGTTCGCGACGATCCTCAACCAGGAGGCGCGGGAGCTCGAGGCCGCGGGCGTCGACGTCATCCAGTTCGACGAACCCGCGTTCAACGTGTTCTTCGACGAGCTGAAGGACTGGGGTGTCGCGACGCTCGAGCGGGCGGCCGAGGGACTCCGCGCCGAGACCGTCGTGCACATCTGCTACGGCTACGGCATCAAGGCGAACACGGACTGGAAGGCGACACTGGGCCCGGAATGGCGTCAGTACGAGGAGTCGTTCCCGCTGCTGCAGAAGTCGATCATCGACACGGTGTCGCTGGAGCGCGCGCACTCGCACGTGCCGCTCGATCTCATCGAGCTCATCCGGGGCAAGAAGGTCATGCTCGGGGCCATCGACGTCGCGAGCGAGAAGGTCGAGACGCCCGAGGAGGTGGCCGACGTACTGCGCGACGCGCTGGAGTTCGTGGACGCCGACAAGCTCGTGCCGAGCACCAACTGCGGCATGGCGCCGCTGCCCCGCGACGTCGCCCTCGCCAAGCTGAGCGCGCTCAGCGCGGGGGCGGCACTGCTGCGCGAGGAGCTCGCCGAGGTCTGAGGTGTCGGCCGTGCTCGCGCCCGGGCCCGTTCCGCACCCGGCGGGGGATGCCGTCAGCCGAGCAGGCTGGTGATCGCGGGGTCGCGGCGCGCGACCTCCGCGGCCGTGGCGACGATGACGTCGCGCATCGCGGCGACCGCCGTGGCGGGGCTGACGTCTGCGCGGTGGGCGAGGCTGACGACGCGGGTCATGGTCGGGTGGGTCAGTCGCACCGACCGCAGGGCCGGCTGGTCGAGCAGCACCATCGCCGGGACGACGGCGACGCCCACGCCGCGTTCGACGAAGCGCAGGAGCGCGTCCATCTCGGCCCCCTCCAGCACATGGTTCGGGGTGAGTCCTGCGGCGCGGAACGCGGCATCCGTGGCGGCGCGCAGCTCGTAGGTCTCGTCGAGCGCGATGAGCGGCAGGGTGGCGAGGTGCGCGAGGCCGATCGACGGCGTCACGGCGATCGGCGGGCGCGAGGCGGCCGAGACCACCACGAGCTCTTCGGTGAGCAGCGGCATGCGCGTGAGGCTGAAGCCCGAGGGTGGCGGGCCGTCGGACTCGGTGATGAGCGCGATGTCGACCGCTCCCACGCCGAGCTGGTCGACGAGGAGCCGCGATCCGCTCTCGATGAGGTGGAGGTCGACGCCCGGATGCGCGGCGTGGAACGTGCTCAGTGCTTCCGCGACGAGGCTCGTGCACAGTGTGGGTGGAGCGCCGAGGCGCACGCGTCCGCGACGGAGCCCCGCGAGCTCGCCCATCTCCTCGCGGATAGCCTCGGCCTCGGCGAGCATCCGCTGCGCGCGGGGAAGCATCGCCTCACCCGCGGCGGTGAGCGCGATGTGGCCGCGCGCACGATGGAACAACTCGACACCCACTTCGCGCTCGAGCGTGGAGATCTGCCGGCTCAGCGAGGGCTGCGCCAGGTGGAGGTGCTCGGACGCCCTCGTGAAGTGGCCCAGTCGGGCGACCTCGACGAAGCTGCGGAGCTGCTCCAGGTTCATGCCCGCAGTCTATCGAAACCAGTGAAACTATGCATTGGACGCTATTAGGATGACCTAACTAGCGTGGATCCCATGAGTACACGCGAACGTCAGATCTCCACCACGGTCCTCGTCATCGGGACCGGCGGATCCGGCCTCCGGGCCGCGATCGAGGTCGCCGAGCACGGCATCGACGTCCTCGCCGTCGGCAAACGCCCCCGACAGGATGCCCACACCTCGCTCGCCGCCGGCGGCATCAACGCCGCACTCGGCACCATGGACGCCGAGGACAGCTGGCAGCAGCACGCCGCCGACACCATCAAGGAGAGCTACCTGCTCGCCAACCCGCACACGGTCGAGATCGTGACGCAGGGGGCCGAGCGCGGCATCCGCGATCTGGAGCGCTGGGGCATGGACTTCGCCCGCGAGGACGACGGCCGTATCTCGCAACGGTTCTTCGGCGCGCACACGTTCCGCCGCACGGCCTTCGCCGGCGACTACACGGGTCTGGAGATCCAGCGCACGCTTGTCGCGAAGGCCGATCAGCTCGAGGTCCCGATCCTCGACAACGTCTACATCACGCGCCTGCTGGTGCGCGACAACGTCGTGTTCGGCGCCTACGGCTTCGACCAGGCAGACGGCACGCGCTACCTGATCCACGCGGATGCCGTGATCCTCGCCGCGGGCGGACACAACCGCATCTGGCGACGCACCTCCTCGCGACGCGACGAGAACACCGGCGATTCCTTCCGGCTCGCGGTCGAGGCGGGCGCGCGGCTGCGCGATCCCGAGCTCGTGCAGTTCCACCCCTCCGGGATCATCGAGCCCGAGAACGCGGCGGGCACCCTCATCTCCGAGGCGGCGCGCGGCGAGGGCGGCATCCTCCGCAACGCGCTCGGTGAGCGGTTCATGGACAAGTACGACCCCGAGCGCATGGAGCTCTCCACCCGCGATCGGGTCGCGCTCGCCGCGTACACCGAGATCGCCGAGGGGCGCGGCACCGAGAACGGGGGCGTCTGGCTGGACGTGTCGCACCTGCCGCGCGAGACGATCATGACCCGGCTGCCGCGCGTCTACCAGACGATGATGGAGCTGCAGATGCTCGACATCACGACCGATCCGATCGAGATCGCGCCCACCGCGCACTACTCGATGGGTGGCGTGTGGGTGCGTCCCGACGACCACCAGACCGACGTCGACGGGCTCTACGCGATCGGCGAGGCATCGAGCGGGCTCCACGGAGCGAACCGGCTGGGCGGCAACTCGCTCATCGAGCTCCTCGTCTACGGACGCATCGTCGGCCAGGCGGCCATGGCCCATGCAGCGGGGCTCGACGCGCAGCGCCGGTCGGCGGATGCCGTGGCGCAGGCCCGCGCCGAGATCGACGACCTGCTCGCGGCCGACGGGCACGAGAACGTCCGCGCCCTGCAGCGCGCGATCCGCAACACCATGACGGAGCACGCGGGTGTGGTGCGCTCGGAGGACGGACTGCGGGCGGGACTCGCGGACCTCGACATGATCGAGGGGCGGCTGGAGGACATCGGCATCCACCCTGACATCGCCGGCTTCCAGGACCTCGCCCACGCGTTCGATCTCAAGGCCTCGGTCATCGCGACGCGAGCGACCCTCGAGGCTGCGCTGGAACGGCGCGAGACCCGCGGATGCCACAACCGCAGCGACTACCCCGACACCGACCCGACGCTGCGCGTGAATCTCGTGTGGAGCCCGAGCACCGGTGTGACCCGTGAGGAGATCCCGCCCGTTCCGGAGGAGATCGCCGAGCTCATGCGTGAGGTCGACACGACCGGCAAGCTCGTCGAGTAGTCACCCGAACCCGTTCCGGTCGCACTCCGTGCCGTCGCCGCGCCCTCGGAGCGGCACGACCTGCGACCGGAACGTGGGCGGCGGGGTGGGGTAGGAGCCGCCTCAGTCGCCCTGGTCCGTCTGCGGACCGTCGATGACCCCGATCCCGACCGCCTGATGGTCGGGCTCGGGGTCGTCACGCTTCGGGGCCTTCGGCTCCTCGCCCGGCGCCTTCTCGGTGCTGGGCTCCTCGAGCTCGTCGGTGTCCGGCACCTCGGAGGGATCGGCGTCTTCGGGGGACTCCGCCTGCTCGGGGGTGTCGGCAGTAGATTCGGAGGCGTCGGCGTCGTCGGTCTCGGGGGAGCTCGCGGTGACCTCGCCGGCGTCGCCGGAGGAGGGCGTCGGCGTGGGCGTCTGCGCTTCAGCCTCAGGGGCGGGCTGCTGGTCGGATGCGTCGTTCGACATGATGGTCCTCTCTCGTCTTCGAGCCCCCAGGATGCGCTCGGGGCGCGCCGCGGGGGAAGGGGCTTGACGACCGCATCCCGCCGACGACGTACGCTTGATGCGTGACAGCGTACGTCTCGGCCTTCGACCTCTTCTCCATCGGAGTGGGGCCCTCGAGCTCCCACACGGTCGGACCCATGCGGGCGGCCCTCGAGTTCGCGCGACGCCTCACCGCCACGGATGTGCTCGACCACGTGGCCCGCGTGACCTGCACGCTGTACGGATCGCTCGGCGCGACCGGCATCGGCCACGGGACACCGGATGCCGTGGTCGCGGGGCTCCGCGGACTCGAGCCCGAGACCTGCGATCCTGCGGAGGTGCGCGCGGCCTGGAGCGACTACCCCGCGGGGGCGCCGCTGCGGATCGACGGCAGCCACGACGTGCCGTTCGCGAAGGACGACATCGTGTTCGCGCCGCGCACCCGACTGCCCGGGCACCCCAACGCCATGACAATCACCGCGACGGATGCCGCGGGCGCGATCGTGGCTGAGGAGACCTACTACTCGGTCGGCGGGGGCTTCATCCGACGCGACGGCGAGGAGGCGACGCTCGCGACTGCGGCGCTCCCGTACTCCTACGCCGATGCCGCCTCGCTGCTCGCGCTGTGCGACGAGCACGGCCTCTCGATCGCGGAGCTCGCGCGCCTCAACGAGACGGCGATGCGGTCGGAGGAGGACGTCGCCGCGGGACTCGACGCCATCTGGGACGCGATGTCCGGCTGCGTCGACGCGGGCCTGCACTCCGACGGCGTGCTGCCCGGCATCCTCAAGGTCAAGCGGCGCGCGAGCGTGATCCGCGGCCAGCTCGAGGACGTCGAGGCCGACGGGCACCGCGAGCTCCCCGGCGAATGGCTCGGGGCCTTCGCGCTCGCCGTGAACGAGGAGAACGCCGCGGGCGGACGCGTCGTGACCGCTCCGACGAACGGTGCCGCCGGCATCCTCCCCGCCGTGGCGATGTACTGGTGGCGCTTCCTCGCGGACTCGGGCCTCGGGGCGGGCAACGCGGTCACGCCCTACGGCGAGCTGGTCGGCAGCGCGCTGCTCGGCTTCGGAGCGGAAGCCTCGCTGGTGGCGGTCGGCGCGATCGACGACCCCGATGCCGTCGCGGAGGCGAACCGCCGCCGCGGGATCCGGCGCTTCCTTCTCACGGCCACCGCGCTGGGCTCGCTGTTCAAGGCGAATGCGTCGATCTCGGGGGCGGAGGGCGGATGCCAGGCCGAGGTGGGCTCGGCGTGCGCCATGGCCGCGGGAGGACTGACCGCCGTGATGGGCGGCACCAACCGGCAGATCGAGAACGCCGCCGAGATCGCGATGGAGCACCACCTGGGACTCACCTGCGATCCGATCGGCGGCCTCGTGCAGATCCCGTGCATCGAGCGCAATGCGATCGCCGCGTCGACCGCGGTGACAGCCGCACGGCTCGCGCTGCGCGGCGACGGCAGCCACTACGTCTCGCTGGATGCCGTCGTCGAGACCATGCGTCAGACCGGCCTGGACATGTCGACCAAGTACAAGGAGACGAGCGAGGGCGGCCTGGCGGTCAACGTCATCGAGTGCTGAGCGGCGACGTCGGCGGTTCGGGATAGCCTCCTCGGAGGAGGTGACATGGAGTCGATCTGGACGCCGGGGAGCAGACGGAAGCGCGAGCAGCCCATCGTCTCGGTGCGCGCGGGCGCGGACGCACCGGAGCCCGGGCGACTCTGGCCCACGAGCATCCCGGCCGTCGCCCAGGTGCTGCGCGACGGAATCGATCTCGCGCCGGGCGTCACGTTCCTGGTGGGCGAGAACGGCAGCGGCAAGTCGACGATCGTCGAGGGGGTCGCGGGCGCGTACGGGCTGTCTCCCGAGGGCGGCTCGCGTCAGGCCATGCACAGCACACGGCCGACCGAATCCCCACTGGCGGGATGGCTGCGGTTGCAGCGGGGCATCGGCGCTAATCGGTGGGGGTTCTTCCTCCGCGCCGAGACCATGCACTCGTTCTACACGTATCTCGAGGACAACCCCTCGATGAGCGGGCCCGACGTGCCGTTCCACGAGATGAGCCACGGCGAGTCGTTCCTCGCGCTGTTGGAGAGCCGCTTCGACGAGCCCGGCTTCTACTGCCTCGACGAGCCCGAGGCCGCGCTGTCGTTCCAGTCGACGCTCGCGCTGATCGCCGTGTTGCAGCGCATCGTCGACGAGGGTGGACAGGTGCTGTGCGCGACGCACTCGCCGGTGCTGGCTGCTCTGCCGGGCGCGAGGATCCTCGAGGTCGGCGACTGGGGCATCCGTCCGGCGGAATGGCAGGACCTCGAGCTCGTGAACCACTGGCGCTCCTTCCTGCAGGACCCGCCCCGGTACCTCCGTCACCTCCTGGACTGACCGCGCGTCCTGTTGACCGCACGGCGGCGCCGGGAGGATAGTCATCGCATGACGAGTGCGTCGGCGGTGGAGATCGCGGGCCTTCGAGTGCGGCGAGGCAGGACGACGGTGTTCGACGGCGTCGATCTCACGATCCCGCGCGGGCAGATCACGGGACTGCTCGGTCCTTCGGGGTGCGGCAAGACAACGCTCATGAGGTCGATCGTCGGGGTGCAGCGCATCGCGGGCGGCACCGTGACCGTGCTGGGCGAGGCGGGCGGATCGCCGCGCCTGAGACATCGCGTGGCGTACGGCACGCAGGGCGCCGCGGTGTACGGAGACCTCACCGTGCGGCAGAACCTCGCGTACTTCGCCTCGGTGCTGGGAGCGCCGAAGGGCGACGTCGACCGGGTCGTCGACGAGGTCGGACTCCGAGGCCAAGCAGGGCAGCTCGTCGACTCCCTGAGCGGCGGGCAGAAGACGCGCATCTCGCTCGCGGCGGCGCTGGTCGGATCCCCGGAGCTCATCGTCCTCGACGAGCCGACCGTGGGCCTCGACCCGGTGCTGCGTGTCGAACTGTGGGAGCTGTTCCGCGGGCTCGCCGAGCGCGGCGTGACCATGATCGTCTCGAGCCACGTCATGGACGAGGCGCTGCGCTGCGACCGCCTGCTGCTCATGCGTGCGGGAAGGATCATCGCCGACACCACCCCGACCGATCTCCTGCGCGACACGGGCACGACGGAGCCGGATGCCGCATTCCTGGCGCTCATCGATCAGGACACGCGCGAGCACGATGCGGCGGCGCGATCCGAGACGCGACGCTCACGGCGTGAGGCGGGACGATGAACGGCCGGCGGATGCTCGCCACGGCCGGCCGCGTGCTCGGTCAACTGCGGCATGACCCGCGGTCGATCGCGCTGATGCTCGTGGCACCCAGCCTGCTCGTGGGGCTGTTCGCGTGGCTGTTCAGCGACCAGGACGGGGTGTTCGACCGGTTCGGCGGCGCGATCCTCGCCCTGTTCCCGTTCATCGTGATGTTCCTCATCACATCGATCACGACACTGCGCGAGCGACGCTCGGGAACGCTCGAACGGCTCATGACGACTCCGCTCGGCAAGGCCGACTTCATCCTCGGGTATGCGCTCGCGTTCGGACTCATGGCTCTGCTGCAGGCGGTGATCACCGTGTCCTTCGCGGTCGGCGTCTGCGGCCTGACCGTCGACGGCGAGCTGTGGCAGCTCGGGCTCGTCGCGGTGGTCGACGCGCTCCTGGGCACGGCGCTCGGGCTGCTGGCGAGCGCGTTCGCGCAGACGGAGTTCCAGGCGGTGCAGTTCATGCCGCTGCTGGTGTTCCCGCAGATCATCCTCGGTGGGCTGTTCATGCCGCGGGACCAGATGCCCGATGTGCTGCACGCGATCTCGGACTGGCTGCCGCTCAGCTACGCGATCGACACCATCAACGCCGTGACCGCGGGAGACGACGGATGGGACGTGTACCGGCCATTGCTCGTGGTCGTCGCTTTCGGGGTGGGAGCGGTGGTGCTCGCCTCCCTCACACTGCGGCGACGCACGTCCTGACCGATCGGTCGACGGGCGCACCTTCCGGTCGTTGAGCGAGCGCGCCCCTCCGGTCGTTGAGCGCACCCCCCTCCGGTCGTTGAGCGAGCGCGCCCCTCCGGTCGTTGAGCGAGCGCACCCCCTCCGGTCGTTGAGCGAGCGCAGCGAGACGAAACGACGTCGCTCCTCAGCGCCCGGCCCGGTTCTTGGTGTGCCGGGTCGGCGCGGCCGTCCACGGGTCCTCCGGCCAAGGATGCTTGGGGTAGCGGCCCCGCATCTCGGCGCGCACCTGCGCGTACGGCCCCGACCAGAACGAGGCGAGGTCGTCGGTGACCGCGAGCGGTCGTCCGGCGGGCGACAGCAGGTGGAACAGCACCGGGACCCGACCGTCGACCAGCCGAGGGGTCTCGGCCCATCCGAAGCACTCCTGCAGCTTGACCGCCACGACCGGACGGGCGGGGTCGTCGACGGCGGGGTAGTCGATGCGCACGCGCGATCCGCTCGGCACCTCCAGGCGTTCGGGCACGAGTTCGTCGAGACGCGTGGCCTCGGGCCAGGGGAGCAGACGCCGCAGCGCCGTGGTCAGATCGAGCTTCGCCGCCGGAGTGCCGGAGGCGAGGGCGTCGAGCTCCGGGGCGAGCCACGCGTCGAGAGAGGCCAGCAGGCCGGCATCCGACACGTCCGGCCAGGGATCGCCGATCTCCCGCCGCAGCAGTGCGAGGCGGCGTCGCAGAGCCTCCGCGGAGTCCGACCACCGGAACACGTCGAGACCTTCACGCCGCAGCGCCCGGCGCACGGCATCCCGTCCGTCCTCGGCTGAGGCGCGCACCGGCGCCGACGACCGCAGGATCGCGCCGATGCGGCGCTCGCGGCGGGCCTGCACGCGACCTCCGACGAACTCCGCCTCGACGCGATCCGTCATCAGATGGCTCGCGGCGCGCTCGATCTGCGCCTCGGTGACGACGGCGGTCGCGCGGACCACGGCGCCCGAGCCTGCGGCGACGCGACCGGATGCGCGGGCCACGTCGGCGACGGCGATCCACTCCGACGCCGCGAGCGGACCACGCATCCCGGCGCGTGTCCCGGATGCGAGCAGGAACGTCGCGCCGTCCGAGGTGCGCTCCACTCGCCGCGCGATCCGCTCCGGGAAGGCCAGCGCGATCACGAGGCCCGTGTCGTCGAGATCGGAGCGGATGCCGGGCGTCGCGTCGACCAGGCGCTCGAGTCTGTCCGCATCGGCACGCCAACGCCGTGCCTCGGGCGTGCGCCCGCCGCGGAGCGCGACCAGCGCCTGCGCCACGTCACCCTCCGCGATGCGCACGTCACCGCCCAGCAGAGCGACGACCTCGGCCGCGAGACGAGCGCCGACGACCGGGCCGCCCTCACGGAGCGCGCGGGCGAGTCGCGGATCGGTCGGGATGCGGGCGAGCGCGCGTCCCTCGGCGGTGGCTCTTCCGTCGTCGTCGATCGCCCCGAGGCCGCGCAGCACGGTGAGGGCCTCGATGAGGCTGTCGGACGGAAGGGGGTCGATCAGGCGCAGCCCGCCGCCGCCGGGCGCGCCCCAGCATGCGAGCAGGAGCGCCGCATCCGTGAGGTCGGTCACCGCGATCTCGGGGGCGGGTCGCGCGGGTGCCGCCGCATAGGTGCGCTCGTCGACGCAGCGGATCACGGTGCCCGGCCCTTGGCGCGTCGCACGACCCGCCCGCTGCACGCACGAGGATCTCGGCGCGGCGGTCGTCAGGAGTCCCGTCATCCCGCGTGCCGCGTCACGCTGCGGATGCCGTGACAGACAGGAGTCCACGACGAGACGCACTCCCGGCACCGTCAGCGACGACTCGGCGAGCGCCGTGGTCACGATGATGCGTGGCGACTCGGTGGGGCGACGCCCGCGGATCACGGCGTCCTGTTCGGAGGCGGGGAGCTGGCCGTGCAGCTCGCGTACGTCGAACGATCCGTCGACGTCGCGGATCCGCCGGGCGATCGCGCTCACCTCGTAGGCGCCCGGCGCGAAGACAAGCACGTCGCCGGACGCGTCCTCGCGGACGAGGTCGCGGGCGGCGGCAGCCGCGGTGCGCGCGACATGGTCGAGGAACTCCCGCGTCACGCCGCGCTCGTCGAGTCGGGGGCCGGAGCTCGGAGCCCAGCGCTCGGTGAGCGGGAACGCCGGGACGTCATGGTCGACGATCGGAGCGGGCGCGGCGTCGGTGCCGATCACGACGGAGAGGCGCGAGGCATCGAGCGTCGCGGACATCGCCACGAGCACGAGGTCCTCGCGTAGCTCCCGCACCTCCGACAGCAGCCCGATCAGGAGGTCGGTCTCGAGCGCACGCTCGTGCACCTCGTCGATGATGACGGCATCCACGCCGTCGAGGCCCGGGTCGTCGAGCATCCGCCGTAGCAGCACACCCGCCGTCACGAACTCGATCCGTGTCGCGGGGCCGGCGGCGCGCTCGCCGCGGACCGTGAACCCGACGCGGTCGCCGAGTGCGGTCCCGTCGAGCTGTGCGAGGCGCCGAGCGGCGGCACGTGCGGCCACGCGACGCGGTTGCGTGACGATCACGCGGCCGGTGGAGCGCGACGCAAGCAGCGGCGGCACGAGGGTCGTCTTCCCGGTGCCCGGGGGAGCGCTGACCACGAGCGAGGTGCTCGAGTCCAGTGCCGCCTCGACGTCGGGGAGGGACGCCGCGAACGACAGCCCCGCGCCGATCGCGGCGAGGTCGAAGGCGGCAGACGTCATCCCTCCAGTGTGCCCGGTGAGTGCGCTGAGCTTTCACAACTCCGGAGAATCGGTGCCGGCCGAGCGCCTCGGCCCGGTACGGGGCGCCGATGCGGACGGATCTCCGGAGTCATGGCGAGGAAATGGCGGGGCAGGGCGGGGGAGAGGCGGGAACACGGAACAGCGGATGCCGCGACCGGTGGGGCCGCGGCATCCGCTGTTCTTCTGTGCTTACTCCGCCGCAGCTGCCGGCGGGGCGGGCGGCGGAGGCGTGGTCGGCT
Source organism: Microbacterium sp. GCS4 (assembly GCF_001262495.1). Taxonomy (GTDB): domain Bacteria; phylum Actinomycetota; class Actinomycetes; order Actinomycetales; family Microbacteriaceae; genus Microbacterium. The sequence goes on along the minus strand of NZ_LGYE01000001.1, from coordinate 1,363,777 downwards.
TCGGCTCGCGCTTCGCGGCCGGCGCGGACGCTGCGGCGACGCCCTCGCCGATGCCGCGGCCGACGGCCTGGCCCTGGATGATCGACGCGAGGTCGAGTCCGGTCGCGGAGCTCACGCTGTCGAACACCGACTTGAGCGCCTTCGCGCTGTCGGCGCCGACGACGTTCGAGGCGCCGTCCTCGCCGGACCCGCCGATGATCGACACGCTGCCGATCGCGGCGTAGCCCTTGGCGAACTCGGCCATGATCGCCGGGAGTGTCTCGAGCACGCGCTGCGACAGGAAAGCATCCTGGTTCGATGCGATGGCCTTCGCCTCGGCCTCGACGGCTGCAGCTCGCGCCTCACCCTCGGCGCGGATCGCGTCGGCCTCGGCGCTGGCACGCAGGCGACGCGCCTCGGACTCGGCCTCGGCCTGGGCGCGCAGCGCGTCGGCCTCACCGGTCGCGCGGGCGATCGCGGCTGCGGCCTCACCGTCGGCCTTGGCCTTGTCTGCCTGGGCCTGCTGCTCGGCGATGCGGGTGCGGGCCTCGGCCTGCTTGACCTGCTCGATCGCGGCGGCCTCGGCGGCGCGCTCACGCGTGTAGAGCTCCGCCTGCGCGCGGGTCTCGGCCTCGTACCGCTGCGCGTCGGCGACGCGCTTGACGTCGGCGTCGAGCTGGGCCTGCTTGTTCTCGGCCTGCTGCTGCAGAACGGCCTGTTCGGCCTGGGCACGGGCGAGCTGCTCGGCCTGCTCCGCCTCGGCGCGAGCCCGACCGATGCCGGCGTTCGCGTTGGCCGTGTTGGTGTCGAGGGCCGTCTGCTCGACCAGGTTCGCTTCCTGGTTGGCGATGTTCTTCTGGTTGATCGCACGGTCCGCGTTGGTCTGCGAGATCTCCGCGGACTGACGCTTCGCCTGGATCTCGGGGGCGCCGAGCGAGCCGATGTAGCCGACCTTGTCGGTGATGCCCTTGATCTGGAACGAGTCGAGGATGAGGCCCTGCTCGGCGAGCTCCTGCGACACGTCGGCGGCGATCTGGTCGGAGAACTTCTTGCGCTCGCGCATGAGCTCCACGACCGACAGTGTCGCGACGATACCGCGTAGGGCACCTTCGAGCTGCTCGGTGGTGAACTGCTCGATGGCCTTGTCCTGCGAGGCGAATCGCTCGGCGGCGCGGCGCACGAGGATCGGGTCGGAGCCGATCTTGACGATCGCGACGCCGTCCACGTTGAGCGTGACGCTGTCGAGCGACTGGGCCTCGGCGTTGAGCGACACCTGCCGCGAGCGCAGCGAGATGATCTCGTGGCGCTGCGTGATCGGGTTGACGAGCGACTTCCCGTTCACGATGACCGTGACGGGCGATTCCGACATCTCGTCGCGGGTCGTGCCGTCGGCGCCGATGACGGCACGCGCCACCTTCTGCTTGCGGCCCGAGATGACGAGCGCCTCGTCGGCGCGCGCGACCTTGATCCAGCTGCGTGCGAACAGCAGCAGGATCAGCAGGATGACGACGGCGGCGACGACCGCGATCCCGACGATGACGAGGATGCCGACGATTCCGGCGATCTCCATGGATTGACCTCCCTGGTTCCCCCCGAGGGGGTGGTCTGCGTTCCCGACGCGAGATGCCGGGACTCGGTTCCACCCTGCCAGAAACCCGCGGATGCCGTCGCGGGGAGAAATCCCCGGGCGGGGCTCGGGCTCGGGGAGTGAGCATCCGCGCGTTCGGGGGCCGCACGATTCGCAGGAGAACTCGGGACCCGCAGGATCGGATCGGATGGATGCTCCTGCGCAACGTGCGAACTCCTTCGCAGCCGTTCGGCGTGGAAGAGCCGCGCGCGGTGCGGCGCGTCAGCGGTCGCGGAGCTTCTGCGCGAGGTCGCGGAGTGTGCGGAGTTCTTCGTCGTCGAGGCGCGACATGCGCGAGGCGATCGACCGGCCGTGCACGGTGGCGACGCTGCGGAACGCCCGCGCCCCGGCATCCGTCGCCGTGATCAGCGCACCGCGACCGTCGTCGGGATCGGGGCACTTCGATACGAGGCCGCGCGTGACCATGCGGTCGACGAGGCGCGAGACGCTCGGCTGGCTGATGAGCATGTTCGAGGTGACGTCGCGCAGACGCGCCGACATGCCCGGGGAGCGGGTGACGGTGAGGAGCACGTCGTACTCGGCCTGCCCGAGGTCGGAGTGGTCGAAGTCGGCGTTCATCTCGGTGAACAGCTCGTGCTGCGCGCGGAAGAGGCTCTCCCAGGCCTCGAGGGCGAGCTTGCGATCTGTCATGGGAAAAGAGTACGGCAACAGTAAGGGCCGGTCGGAGAGGCTCCCGACCGGCCCTTGTCCCTTGCACCAAGAGTTGTCCTGCAATCACATGAGGTGGATGCCACAGCAAACATTCACCGTGCGATCACTCTATAACGGCGAGGTAACGAATGCAACGGTTTGGTCACGGAATGTTTCGCGGCATCGGACATGTCGTGTCCCATGAGATCTGGCGGGGTCCCGTAAATCTGGCAGGATGTCCCAGATTTCTGGCGATGTCCCGCCGTTTTGGCGGAGGTGACGGCGTGTCGGGCGGGCGGATTCCGGCGCGGTCGTACTCTGCGTTTGGGTAGACCCCTGGTAGGGGTTCATGTCAAGGCCCAGGACATAGGTCAGAACCGCTCCTCAGGAGTCCAGGCTGTCTGCCGAGTAGGAAGTATCCGTCGTCATCGATTGGATTCCTATGGACCTGAGCATGCAGTGGTGCCGACTTCCGAGATGGACTTGTCGGAAGCATGGTGTTGTCGTGTCGAGTACCGCCTGGGCGGTGCTGCTCTAGAGGCTGATGCCGCCGATGTGGCTGAGGTTGCCTTCGCCGAAAAGTGCTCGTGAACCTCCGACTTCGCCCGGCCAGCATGGTCTGGCTGGGGCTGCGAATATGCGCACCACGGCGAGAGCGGCAACACCGCCGGCCAGATCGCTAGGCCGGGCCGTCACCCAGTGTAGGAAGCTGGTCGTAGGCCTGATCGGCGCTCGGATCCGTGAACACAGATCTGCGAAAAAGGGTGTTTGACCATGTCGCTTTGAGCAGCGCCGTGGTGCAATAGGTCTATGCCCGATGTCCTTGCCGTCACCACCCCCGCACCCGCCGCCCTTGAACCAATCGACGTTCGCTTGCCAGCGAAGACGGGGCGCAAGCACGGAACGAGCTCACGGCATCCGTTCGATCGGTGGTTCCGTTACCCTGCAGGCTTCGCGTCAGACCACGTCGAGTACTTGCTCAAGGTTCTTGGTGTGGAGGAGGGAACGGTTATCGACTGCTTCGCAGGCTCCGGCGTCACAGGGACGGCGGCCCGCGCGGTGGGCTTGGGGTTCTACGGAATCGAGGCGCATCCCATGATCGCCGAACTCGCATCATTGAAGCTCCAGGTCGATGTCGAACCTGACACGCTGAGACAGGTGGCGGCCGAGATCGCGGGGACCGCGAAGGCTCGCGAGGCATCCGTGACTGCGAACGATCTCTCCAAAGAGACAGAACTCGTAAGCCGAAGTTTCGATCCCGTGGTGCTGACCCAACTGGTAGCCCTGCGCCACACGATCGTCGATCGGGAACCGGACGAGATGTCGATCTACATGAAGTGGGCGCTGCTTGGCACACTCAGAGACGTGGCTACGGTCAAGGTCGGTTGGCCATACCAGCTGCCCGGGAAACCCCGACAGGCACGCTTCGCGGATGTCGGGAAGAGGTTTCTTGAGCGTGTGGAGTGGATGGCGGAGGACGTCGCCGAACTCGCTGAGGATCGCCCGTCGGCGATCGTGCGGTTGGGGGATTCCCGTGAAGCATCCTCCTGGCCCAAGCCGGGCACCGCGCAGGCGAGCATCGCGTCGCCGCCGTATCTGAACAATTTCGATTACGCGGATGCCACCCGCCTCGAGGCTTATTTTTGGGGTGAGGTGCGCAGCTGGAAAGAGCTGACGACGACGATCCGGGGCGACATGATCACCGCGAGCACTCAGCAATCGTCCGTGCTGGAGAAGGAGGCGGCTCTCAAGACGTTGGAGGGCCTGCCCGAAATCCACGAGACGGTCACCGAGCTCGCGGCCGCTCTCAAAGCTGAGCGCCGTCAACGCCCGGCAGGAGCGAAAGCCTACGACCAGGTCGTACCTGCCTACTTCCTCGCGATGAGCCAGATTCTGGAGAACCTGTATCTTTCGTTCGATCATGGAGCTGTGGCGGTGTGGCAGATCGGCGATAGCGCACCGTATGGGGTGTTCATCGATACGCCAGGAATCATCGGACGGATCGCGGAGGCACATGGCTTCCGGATGATCTCGGACACGGTGATTCGAGAGCGAGGGCAACGGTGGCGCCGTGCGAACTCACCGGTCGGTGTGACGCTCGCGGAGCGAGTGATCTGCTTTCGGAAAGACTGACGCTCCGGTGCTCACGCGACCCGGTCCTTGAGGTGGTGAGGGCCGGGCTCGGTCATCGAGCCGCCTTCAGTGCTGCTGCGCGACGCGCCAGAGCGGGAAGGAAGACGTCGCTGGTCTCCGTGATCTGATGATCCCGGAGGGAGAGGCCATGCTGGGCCCAGTCCCGGCGTCGACGTTTATCGGCGTAGCGACCGACGCTTGCGGGAGGTAAGGGGTCAACCCAGAATTCCTTGATCTCTTTCGCTCCGTCCAAGCCGTGGAGCCACAGTGCGATGTCGGCGTCGCGCATGGAACACCCCACCCAAACCCACGTGAGATAGTCACTCGACGCGATGAGGGAACTCAAAGTGTCGGAGATCGGTCGTGGTAGTCCAGCCTCCGTGGTTTCGATATCTGCCACGATGGTCTCCGGCTGCTCGATGCTGCCATGCACCTTCAGGATGGGGACACGAGGCTCACTGCCCTTGAGGCGATCGACGACGGACTCGCGATGCTTTGCGAAGTCATCCGGGCTCGCTAGAAGAACGTGGTCCGCGCTCATGCCCTCTTCGATGAGCTGATCGAAGTTGATGGTCGCGATCACCAGGCGCGGGAGAAGACCGGCGAGGTCCCAGATCGCTTCCCGACCCGCGGGGTAGTGATCGAGCGCAGCATCGGCGTCGCGGCGGAGCTTGACGACAGTTTTCGACTCTGCGTAACTGCTGCCCTTCAGTCGGTGGAATTCCTCCCGCATTACCCGTTCCAGGGTGAGATCGCGGGCCCAGGTGGCGAGAGGGATGTCCTTCTCGCCCGGAAGCCACCGCGAATGTCTGGTGAGGTGCTCCCGGAACCTCTCGATGGCTCGCTCTGCATCAGCGGTTTCTTCAGTGATCACTCCGAGTGCGAAGTCCCGGACTCGGTTTCCGTCGGGCATGCCGCTACTCGCCGAGGCCCCTGCGCCGAGAAAGAGCACAATGGGCTGATCAGTGTCTCGAAGAATCTCAGCAAGCGTGTCATCGCTGACGGTGCGGTGATCGCGAAGGTAGAACTGCCCATCGCGAACGATAAGTCGGGCGCCATCTGTCGGTCCGCAGTGGGTTGCCACCTTGAGCGAGCCGGAAGCGATCGGAACGAAGGTGACAAGGTCGGGCGGTGAGATCGTGCGCAACAGGTCGCACGCGTCCCAAAGCAGCTGTGCTGTTGATTCGTCTAGGGAGGAGAGTTCGTACGACAAGACGACGAACGGCTGATTGAGCTGATCAGACAGAAGCGCCGTCAGCACGCTCAGGATCGTCACCGATGCTCCAGTTGAGCTCGTGAACCGAGAGGACGTCAAGGTGAATGAATCCTCATGCTGGAGGACTTCGATAGGCACGCTGCGACGATCGCAAAGCAGCTTGAGCGGAGTCAAGAGAGAAGCGTTAGGCGTTCCCGCAGCCGGTAGCGGATGTTCATTCTCGGGTGTGCATCGAATGTAGGTGCCGTTGTATCGGGTGATCAACGCTTCGATGCTGTTCTCATCCTCGTCAAAATTGTCGTGGACAGCATGCACGATTGCAGGTACCCGGGTATCCGTGGGCTCGGCGATCTCTTGCACGAGTGCCGACAGGAAAGCAGGAAGTGACGTGTCGGTGATCATGGTCGCACCCGGTAGAACGCCTCGAGGAAGTCTTCGCGAATCTGTTGCGTTTGACGTCGCCGTTCGTGGGAGATTCCCCAGGCGCCGAGGATGACGCGCCCACGCTCGTATTCGGCAACGGCCGCGTCGAACGCTGCCTCGATGTCGCTGGGGGTGGCGCGACTGCGCGCACGAATCGCGACGGAGATGTCGTTGAGGAGAGTGGTCGTGTGGTCTTCTTCAATCCAGATGGACGCAAGTCCTGTTTTTCGGTCGCTGCCTCTGCTCAGGCTGGTGCCGAGGTGGCGGACCGCCTGGCTGACGACCCAGCTCGTGCGCAGTTGCGCTCGCTCCTTGGGTTTGATGGCGGGGCCGTGCACCGTGGTGCTGAAGATACTGGCGACGTCCATGATGACTGTCGCCAGATCGGCCTCCTCATGCTTCTCGCGCGGGAATACCATTGCTCGCTGTTGCCCGATCGAGCCGTTGATAAGCAGGAACATTGCGAACCCGGCTGATGGGAGAGGCACGAGTCCGGTTTCAACGGATTTCGCCATCCACGCGCGGAGACTTTCGCCGTAGAACTGCGCGATCGTGTTGACCAGGCCAGCGGCCTGCCCAGTAGTCGGGTCCTGGGCTGCTTCGATGAGCGCCCGTCCTTCGGGTGTGACTAGTCCACGGTCGGCGTCGACCGCGAGGAAGAAGACCTCAGGAATGAACGGGCGGGACATGGGCACAGGAGTCAGCGCCTTCACATGTTCGCGGACGCGCGTGCCCGTGACGTGAGATTGAAAGAGTGGACGGAGTTTGTCGAGGTCATCTTCGAGATCGAATGGCGGCGCTCCGTGTTCCGTTGTCCAGGCGCGCGTGAGGTAGCGAACGATCCGCGAGTCATCCTCTGCCAGTTCGTGCAGCGGGAATCCGAACAACAGTGGCCTAGCGTCGCTCACAGGGGGACCGCCGAGTACTGGCGGGCATCGAGTTGACGAACCTTCTCGGCATACCTCTTGTGGAGGTCGCCCTTGGTGTCGTTCATCTCTGCGCGGTAGTCCACCTGTAGCGGGAGGATGATGACGATCTGGTCGGCGAGGTCGTCGAGCGTCTCAAGAAAGTCCCGCAGGTCCGGCATCCTGTCCGCGCTGATGAACGCCCCGAACTCGTCGAGGACGAGCAGTCGATTCGGTTTTGGGGATGGCGGAAGGTCTTTGATCCGAGCCTGCGTGAATGCGAATGCGCGTTCACCTGTCGAGAACGCGCTCATCGCGCGTTGCTCGGTTCGTCCGTCGCCGGCGAGCACGATCACCTGGGACTGGAGGTCGAGCTGTTCGACGGTGAGACCACCGAACACGCGCTGTCTGATGCTTTCCGTGTTGAGGTCTGCTCTCAAGCTCTCCCCGAGAGCGAACGACAGCGGATCACGCATGGGTGCTTCTAGTTGCGCCGCCTCGCTCTTGGTCGGTTTCGGTGAAGCGAGCAGGTGGGTGAGGCGAGTGAGGGAGTCCAGCTCATCGGCTGCATTGAAAACGTGGTCGGTGACGGAGAGGACGACGTCTCGGACGATGGCGAAGGTCGACAGGTCCTCGGCTGCGAGGTCGTCTTGCTGTTGCGGTGTGAGGGCGTCGCGAAGCCACGCGTAATCGGGCGCAGTTCGCACTTCCGAGAGAAGCGTCTTGATATGGGCGCCCGCACTTTCGGATGCTTGCTGGGCGGAGCTCATCGACTTCCGCACGTCTTCGACACGCTGAGCCGCATGGCGGAGCTGTGCGGCGGCGGTAGCTTGGGCGGCGCCGAGTTGGTCTTCTTCGAGTCCGAGTTTCGCGAGAAGCGTCGACAGGGTTGAGCGTGCTTCCTTAGCGGAGCTGACGCCGTTGAGGCCAATCTGCTCTTGGAGCTCGACTGCCTCCTGATGTGCTGCGGTGAGGAGTGATTGTGTCGCCGCGATTTGCTCAGAGATTTCTCGCACCGTGGCGGCCGCTGCTGTGGCTTCCTCAGATTTTGCTTGGGCGACCTTGAGCTCGTCCTTGGCTTCATCGACGAGCTCAGCGGCACGTTCCGCCAACTTCATGCTGCTGCGGAGGGCGTTGAGACCGCCGATGCGACGCTTGATCTTGTCCATCTGCGTGAGGGTCTCTAGTGCCTTCTCCGGACGCGGGCTGGCCGCGATCTCGTCGCTTCGTGCGGCGAAACCAGTGCGCACCTGACGTCCGGAAAAGCGATTCTCGTCAATGACCATGAAGATCTCGTCGGAGTCGCTGGCAGCGGTGCCGTCGAGAACGGGCACGATTCTGCGCAAAACGTCCTGAGTTCGGCGGCTCCGGTCAATCTTGTCGATCTCTTCCGCCAGTCGTCGTTGCTCCGTCGTGGCGGATTTGAGTTCGGCGGCCACCACCGGCTTGTCGGGCGGCAAGGCGAGTGACGCCGCCCACCTCGCCTGGTCGCGCTGTTGATTTCCCAGCCGGGTTTCGCGCCCGCGGAGCTTCTTCTCCGCCGCGGAGAGTTCGGCGGCGCTGCCACCTTGGGCGGCCAAAACCTCCTCTGCGGCTTTCGCGTCATCCTCGAGATTCTGGATCACCGCATTGAACTTGTCGACTTCCTCTTTAACGCTCGCCCGACGATCCAGGAGCGCTTTGATGTCAGCATCTGCGGAAGACATTTTGCGCCCGATTTCCATCGCTCGCTCCAGGTCGGCGGCAGTCTGCTCGGCATCCGTCAGCAGATTCTTGACTCGCGCGAGTTCTTCTTCGAGACCTTTGATTTCCGTCGCGCGCTCCGCGACGGCCGCCGGGTCGGAGCGTTTCCAGTCGGACGAGAATCGTGCAACGAACTCGTCGAGTTCGTTTGCGCGCGTCCGGACGATGCCGGTCGTCTGCACAAGATCTGATTCGATCCGTTGGATGTGACTGCGCACGGTGTCCTGCAGACTCTCGTCTCCACGAACAGTTGTGACTTCGATCAGAGCGGCCAACTCCGACATCGTGGCGGGGTTGCCGTCGAGAGTCACGACGCCGAATTGGTCGCTGGTGACTTCCGGCGGATCGATCGGCCAGTTATCTGGCGTGAAGACGACGCGCGCACTGGATCCACCCGCCATGTTCTCGATTTCCACGGCCGTGTTGCCGAGATTGCCGCGGAAGGAGCGCCACGTCGGGGCAGCGGTGAGAGCGGAAGGCACGTGACCGGCGATCAGTTCCAGCAGCTGGATGGCGACAGACTTGCCGACGCCGTTCTGCCCCTCAATGAGGCATAGCTTGTGATCAGGAATCTCCTCGATCGCTTGGAGGCCGTTCTTCGCGTGTTCCTTACTAGCGATTGTCCAGCGCACGCTTCACCACCAATCCGAGGTAGGCGCCCGGTTCGAAAGCTTGCGTTTCATTCCCGAGGTCCCGGACGACAGTCTGCGCGCGCACGAGCTCTTCCGACATCGCTTCAGTCGGATCTTTGACGAGTGCGTCGAGCAGGTGGGTGGTTTGCTCATAGGAATGGTCAACGCTGGAAGACATGCCCTGATCCTATGGTCCGCTGTGGTTGCAACATTGGCTTTCGGTGTCGGGTGACGCATGTTGGAGACGCCGCCGCTGTCGAGAAGGTGCAGAGCGCGATGACGGCGCCCGCCGCCTGAGGCGCGTCTTGAGCTGGCTCATCCAGCGACGGGATACTCATCCGTTGCATCCGTTGGATTCTTCGAGTTCGGCGAGCACGTCGCCACCGCCGTTCATGAGGGTCACCGAGACGAAGGTGCATCCGCTCGAGCGGATCTGCTTGCTGTAGGCGATGCCTTCGCTGGGTGTGTCGTCCTCTGGACTTGGCGTCGAAGGTAGAAGCCAGTCGCCTGCCGGGCGAGAAACTTGCGTGAGCGTGCGGGTTCCGAGGGCCACATTCTCTAGTTTGATCCAGGTGGTGTCGCAGGCAGTGGAGTATTTCAACACTGCCGTCGCCAGCTGAGCTTCAGTATCCGCGTCGACCATGGGCCATTGTGCGGAGACGACGGTGTCGCCGATATCCGCACAGCTCGTGCGTTGAGGATCCGTGCCGTCGAGCGTGATCGCCGGGATCCAGCGGGGAACGACAAGGAAGGGCACCAGGAAGGACAGCGCGAGAAGTACCGAAAGTCCGATCAGCACCACTCGGAAGGACCTCCGCGGGAGTTTCTTTCCCGTGGGTCGATACACCTGGTTCAACCAGAGCAGGATCGCCAACAGAGGGACGAGGGCGACCGCCCACCATCCGCCTCCGAGTCCGATCATGAAGGCGCCGAATGCGACATATGCCGCGACCACGGTTCCGGCTAGCGTGAGAAGCGCGTTCCACTTTCGCTTCGGATCGGCCATCGAGATTCTCCTCGTCCGGGTCGAGTCGGGGCTTGGCTGTTCGCCTCAGCCGCGAGAAACCGCCTTGGTCAGATTATGGCGTGACCGCATCGACACACCATCTACTCTCGGGGCGTTTGGTGCGACGTATCCGCCGGGAGTTCAGTGTGGGCGTCAGGTTCGGCCTCCGGTTCGTGGGTGGTGATGTCCCCGTTGAGCGTTACCGCCAGGGGAACTGGCCGTCGAATGAAGAAGCATCCTCAGCTCTCGCGATGTCATGACATGTCACAGACGTCGGCGAGGTGGACTAGCTTCTCTGCACGGGCAAGCCGCGGTGGGTCGCTACCGTCAAGGATCGTCCCACCTCGGCGGGCGAATTCTGAAAGAGAGCGTCGCGCCCATCTGACGTCGTCAGGATGTGGAGCGAGTCCGGCGTTGATGGTTTCGACCTGAGACTCGTCGAGGCAGAGCTTGCCTGTGAGACCAAGCCCGAGAGACTTTCGAGTCTGTTCGCTCACCTCGCTGAGGTCTCGATGAATCGTAGGTCCGTCGATGGGTCCGGGGAGGCCGCCAATCCTCGATGCGACGACCAGGCGTGTTCGTGGATAGCCCCTCTGGACTGGGTCGCCGACGGTTGCGTCAAGGCTGAGCCGCTCATCACTCACCGCTTCGCGCTACACGAGATAGACAAGGGATTTGCCGTTGCGGATGACAAGCGAACCTCGGGTGCGATCAAAGTGATCGTGAAGCCCTAATCCTTCGGTCTGCGCACTCGGGAAAGCATCCAGGCGGGCGGGCAACTGGACCTGGGTGTGACTGAAGCCCCCTAATGGGAGGGGCTTCGTAGCCAGGAGGATCATGCGGATCCTTCGTCCGTTGAAGCCAGGGCGGGTCCCCGGCGTCCGCGGCTGCTCAATCTTGGTGGGCGGATGCCGACTTTCCCCTGGTGGGACCGCTGCGCGGAGGTTCGGCTGCTGCCCACAGCAGTCGACCGAAGGTAGCAGCGACAGGCGCGAGCGCGACCATGAGCACGCCCATCGCGAGACCACCGATGGAGACTCCCATCCAGAACATGCTTGGGGGCGAGTCCACGTAGAGAGCAATCAGCCCCACGAGTTCAGCGACCGTAAGGAGAATAGCCACGAGCAGCATCATGTAGAGGGACATGCCACCGGACTCCCACATCATGCGGTTGAATCGCATCCCGTATCTCAGAACACTCCGCAGTTGCGGCTGCCCGAGAGACTGAAGCTTTTTTCGCAGCTTCTTCAATCGGCGCTGCGAGGGCTTCAGCGCACGCGCCTCCACGACTAATGCCAGCAACAAGACTGGAATGATCTGGACTACAGCTTCCCAGAACGCGCGCTCACCATCGTCCACGCCAGCAGAGTAGTACAACCGGGCCTGAACTGTGGCCGTGGGGGCTCGACGATGAGGTTCCCCATTCGCCGAGGTGAGGATCGAACTGCCGCGGAGCTTCATGGTGAGCCTAACAATGGTCACCGGTTCGTGGCGGAGGCTCTTCGCGCATGGGCCGTCTCACCGCTCGACTCGATCCCGGAGTTCGCCCGCTGCCGAGATTCGCAGGGTCATCGAGATCCGTCGAGAGGGCAGGCCCGTATGGCGGAGTTCACCACCGTGTGTGCTTGCACAGATTCCGCCAATGTTCGCGGGACAAACGGTTCAGGCGTTCCAACCGATGCTCCGCGGGTTTCTGGTCACAACCTGTCCCACGCTCCGCCATCTTTCATGAAATCGGACAGAAAGTGCCGATGCCCGTGACCTGTCTCATGCCGAGGGCGCCCGGGTCGTCGCCCGAGCGGTACCGTGTCCCCGTGACTACGACGCCGCAGGAGGTCTCCGTACCCATCGTCCCTCAGCGTGTCCGACGGCTCGACGGCACCTATAGCGTGAGGGCCTCATCGAGTGGCGATGCAGGCGAGGGGCGTTCGATCGTCAGCGTGGTGGTCGACGGCGACAGCACGGTCGTCGACGCCGATTCCGACGGGGACTGGGTCGCCCTGTACACCGGCGGTACCGCACACGATCTCGAGACCATGGGCATGGCTGTCGCCCTGATCGCTCCGCTGTCGGCGGCGGGCATCCCGATCTTCGTGACGTCGACCCTGTCGGCCGACCTCGTCCTGGTTCCCACGGAGTCCGTCGAGCGCGCGGAGAGGGCGCTACGCACTGCGGGTCACATCGTCGAGCTCTGAGCACTCGACCCCTGCCCTCCCCTGTGCGGCGTGCCCGCTGACGTCCTCGGGTCGTGACTCGTCAGAGGAACAGCATCGCCTTGTAGGCGATGATCGATGAGATCACGCAGCCGACGAGGGTGAGCACGATCCCCGCGACGGGCGCGATCCAGACCCGATCCCGGCGCCGGAAGACGACGGTCAGCACGAGACTGACCAGTTGGATGCCGGCGACGGAGATCATGAACCCCTGGAAGTTCAGTCCGAGCAGGTCCCACTCGCAATCGGGTGAGCAGTGGGGCGTCGAGATGCCGAGGAAGCCCACCCAGAACACGGCCCCCATCGAGACCAGCAGCTGAAACCCCCACGTCGCGAGGCTGCCCCAGTACCTCTCGACAGGCTTCGGTCGAGATCGGAGCCCGACGGTGACGGCGACGCCGAGCGCGATCGCGGCGGCCAGCATCGTCCAGGCGAAGAGCTCGTTCATCTCCTGTCATCCGCCATCCGGTCGGCAGAGCCCGAGGTCGACCACCTGCATCCCCTCCGAGTACTGGTCGGAGATCGAGATCCACTCTGCGGCCACGACGAACGTGATGAGGCCTGTGACGAATACCTGGAGCGGGAGCCAGCTCCACGCTCGGCGAGCGTCCGGCGAGGGGACCGGAAACGCCTCGTCCGCCGACGCCGGGGCGAGATGCGGGGATGCCATGGCCGAAGCGTATCGTCCGAGACGGCTTCCCCACGGCGGATCACGCCGACGTGGTGCGAGAGGGAGACGTCGCAGAACCCTGCACACGCAGGTGCCGTGCGAAGAATCGTCCGGCGTCTTCTCCCGCCCACTCGGGCACCCCGGTGTGACCGCCCGTGTTCGCGAGCAGGGTCTTCTCGGTCGAGCCGAACGCGTCGAAGAGGTCGAGCGCCATTCCACGGTCGTTGCCCTCGTCGTCCCACTGCAGCAGCATGTGCACGGGCACCGTGACGCGCCGAGCGTCGTCGAACGTCGCCCGGGGCACATAGCTCCCGGCGAAGAGTCCGGCAGCGACGATGCGCGGATCGATGGCCGCGAGCCGCGCGCCGACCGCGATGACCCCGCCGGAGATCGCGACCCGCCGGCCGATCTCGGGAAGGCCGAGTACCGCATCCATGGTGCGCTGCCATTCGGGCACCGCCTGTTCGACGAGCGGCAGGATCAGCCGGTCGATGATGTCCTCCCCGGGTGTGCCACCCGCAGCCAGCACCCGGCGCAGGTCGGCGCGCGCTTCGGACGCCCCGGGGAGCGGCGGACGGCTCCCGGTGCCGGGCGGCTCGATGGCGACGGACGCCAGTCCGAGCAGGCCGGCGCTGCGCGCTCTCGAGCGGAGGCGCGGCAGCATCCGCTCCATCGGGAAGCCGCCCGGTTGCCCCATCAGGATCAGCGGAGCGGGAGAGGGTGCGGCGGCGGATGCCGGTGTCCAGAGGACTCCGTCGATGTCGCCGAGCGAGAAGTCGCGCTCGACGAGGCCGTCGTCGCGACGTGGGCCAGAGGTGAAGATCATGGTCGTGCCTTTCGGGACGCTGCGGATGCGCGGCGCTCCCGGACGACCTATCGTCCGACCGAGACTCCTGCGAGGAGCACCCCTGTCGATTCGCTCACGGGTCTCACCTCCTCGGTCTCACTGCACGGTCGTGAGGGAGGCTAGCAGATCTCACTCCCGGGTTTCACCGGCATCCTCTCCCGCGCTGCTGTCGAGCGTCGGCAGCGACCGCAGCAGCTCCTGCGTGTACGGGTGCTCGGGCGCGCGGAAGATCTGCTCCGCATCGCCCTCCTCGACGACGACCCCGTCCTTCATGACGAGCACGCGGTCGCTGAGGTGGTGGATCACGCCGAGGTCGTGCGAGATGAAGAGGTAGCTGAGGCCGTACTCGTCCTGCAGGTCGACGAGGAGGTCGAGCACCTGCGCCTGCACCGACACGTCGAGCGCCGACACGGCCTCGTCGAGCACGAGGATCTCGGGCGAGGTCGCGAGGGCACGCGCGATCGCGATGCGCTGCCGCTGACCTCCCGAGAGGCGCAGCGGGAAGCGCTCGCGCACGGATGCCGGCAGCGCGACCTGCGCGAGGAGATCGATGACCCGCTGCTCCCGCTCGCGCCGGGTCAGACCGGCATCCGCGGGGATCGCGTCGAGCAGGATACGCTCGGTGTTCCATCGCGGGTCGAACGAGCTCAGCGGGTCTTGGTAGACGACGCCGATGCGGCGACGCAGCGGACGTCGCTTCGCCTCGGAGGCGCCCGACCAGGGCCGGTCCAGCAGCCGCACCTCGCCCTCGTCGGCGGTCTCGAGCGCAAGGGCGATGCGGGCGGTCGTGCTCTTGCCCGACCCCGATTCGCCGACGATCCCCACTGTCTCACCCCGGTGCAGCGTGAACGACACATGATCGACCGCCGTGCTGTGACGCCCGTCCGGTGCGACGAAGCGCTTCACGAGGTCGCGGGCGGCGAGCACCGCTTCGCCGCGCTCGCCCGCCGAGGTCCGTGCCACGTGCAGGTTCGGCACGGTGCGCTCCTGCGGAGCGAGGCGCTCGCCGCGGGTGTGACCGCTCGGCACCGCGTCGACCAGGCTCTGCGTGTACGGATGCTGAGGCGCGCGGAGCACCTGCGCCGCCGGTCCCTGCTCGACGACCTCACCGCCGCGCATCACGAGGATGTCGTCGGCGAGCTGCGCCACCACCGACAGGTCGTGGCTGATGAGGATGATCGACGAGCCGCGAACCTTCGCGTCCTCCAGCAGCGACAGCACCTGCGCCTGCACCGTGACGTCGAGCGCGGTCGTGGGCTCATCGGCGATGATCACCTCGGGGTCGAGGGCGATCGCGGAGGCGATGAGAGCGCGCTGGCGCAGGCCGCCAGACAGCTCGCCCGGACGCTGCCGCGCGCGCAGCTCGGGCTGGGGCACGTCGACGCTCGCGAGCAGCTCGACCGCCTTGCGTCGTCGCGCGGTGCGGTCGAGCCACCCGTGCAGGCGCAGCGCCTCCTCGATCTCCTTCCCGACCGGTCGCAGCGGGTCGAGCGACACGAGCGCATCCTGCTGGATGAAGCCGATGCGCCGTCCGCGGATCCGGCGCCAGGAGCGGTCGGTCTGCGCCGTGAGGTCGACGCTGTCACCGAGATCCACACCACCGAGCGAGATCTCCGCGGCGTCCACGACCGCGCCGTGACCGGTCAGGCCAGCCAGCGTGCGCGCCGTGACGCTCTTGCCCGAGCCGGATTCGCCCACGATCGCGACGCAGCGCCCGGCCGCGAGCGTGAACGACACGTCGCGCACGACAGTGAGGGTCTCGCCGTCGCGCGCGAAGCCGACGTTCAGGTCGCGCACCGTCAGGCGGCGCTCGCCGGATGCGGCCGCCTGCGCGGACGGGAGGGAGAGTTCTGCGACGCTCATGTCAACGGCCCTTCTCGAGACTGCTCTGGATGCTCTTGCCGATCGTGGTCGCGGTCAGCGCGAGCACGAGGATGACGAGGCCGGGGATGAAGGTCAGCCACGGCGCCTGCAGGATGTTGGTGCGACCGGCATCCAGCAGCGCTCCCCACTCGGAGGAGGGCGGCGCGACGCCGAGGCCGAGGAACGAGAGCCCGGAGGCCCAGACGATCGACTGCCCGATCGCCATCGTGAACACCGCGACGAGCGGGCGGATCGCATTCGGCAGCACATGACGACCGAGGATGCGCCACCACCCGTGACCGAGCGCCCGCGCGGCCTCGACATAGCCGGCGTTCTTGGCCGACAGGATCTGTCCGCGCACCATCCGGGCGTATCCCGGTGCGCTGCTCACGCCGACGGCGACGACCTGCGTCCAGGGCGAGGGCCCGAGGATCGAGACGAGCAGCAGCGCCAGGAGCAGGTTCGGGAACGCGAAGGCGACCTCGATCGCGCGGTTGACGATCGCCGCTGTGACGCGGTCTCCGAGAGCGGCGAGCGCGCCGAGCACGAGCGCCGCGACGAGGGCGATCCCGGCCGCGCCGATGCCGATCAGGAGCGATTCTCGGGTGCCGTGCACGACCCGGCTGTAGAGATCGCGACCCGCTTCGTCGGTGCCGAACCAGTGGGCGAAGGACGGCGCCCGCAGGGCGTCGGCGAAGCTCTGTGCCGTGGGGCTGTGAGTCGCGAGCACACCCGGCGCGAACGCGGCGATCGCGAAGAGCACAGCCAGCACGACCGAGACGAGCAGCGACCAGCTCACCCGCAGACGACGACGCGCGCGCGCCGGCGCCGGACCGGAGGGGAGAGTCGGGGTGACGGGGGAGATGGTCATGACGTCCTCAACCTCGGATCGATGAGCGTGTAGACGACGTCGACCAGGAGGTTGGCGACGACGTAGAGCACCGCGACGAGCACCACGATGCCCGTCACGACGGGCAGGTCCTGCGCGCCGACCGCGGCGACGAGCGTCTTGCCGATGCCGGGTCGCGAGTAGATCTGCTCGACGATCACGGCTCCCGACACGGTCGCCCCGAGCGCCCACCCGGTGAGGGTGACCGCCGGGATCGACGCGTGGCGCAGCACGTGACGCAGACGGATGCCCAGATCGCCCATGCCCCGCATCCGCGCACTGAGCACGAACGGCTGATCGAGCGCCCTCTCGTACTCGGCTCGCACCGACTGGCCCATGAAGCCCGCGAGCGGGATCGCGAGTGTGAGCGCGGGCAGGACGATCCCGTTCACGCCGCTGCCTCCCATGACGGGGAACCAGCGCAGCGTGAGGGCGAAGAACAGCAGCAGCAGGATGCCGAGCCAGTACGGCGGAAGCGCGGCCGTCACCGTGTCGACGGCCGAGCCGATCGCACGGACCCGGGGACCGCGGCCGGCCGTGAGCGTGACCCAGACGACCATCAGCACCCACGCCAGCGCGATGCCGGTGAGGGTGAGGACGAGCGTCGATCCGAGCTGCTCGCCGATCAGATCCCACACCGGTCGGAACTGCTGGTACGAGGTGCCGAGGTCGCCCCGCAGCAGCCCGCCGATGTACTGCAGGTACTGCACGAGGAGCGGATGGTCGAGCCCGTAGGCGTCGACGATCGGGGCGAGTTCCGCGGGTGTGCGCTCCTGCGCCTGCCCTGTGCGGATGTTGAGGATCGCGGTCGCCCGGTCACCGGGCAGAGCGGTCTGGGCGAGGAAGGCGGCCGTGGCCGCGCCCCACAGCACCACGAGGGCTCCCACGATGCTCGACCCCACGCGGCGGAGGCGGCGGAGCGTGCGGCGAGGGGCCGCCGGCCGGCCGGAGTCGATCCGGTCGGCCGGCTGCGTCTCACTCGACGAAATACGCGTCATAGAACGTCGGTCCTCCCTGTGCGTGCTCCTGCCAGACGTCGCGCAGGCGCGGGTTCACTCCCAGCGTGCTGAGCCGGTCGTACAGGCCGAACGCGAGTGCGTGGTCGGCGATGTACTCCTGGGCCTGCCCGTACAGTGCGTTCTGCTTCTCGAGATCCGACTCCGAGTTCGCGGCGAGGATGATGGCCTCGAGCTCCGGGTCGTCGTAGAAGGCGCTGTTCGAGAAGTTCGGGTTGTCCTCGGTGCTGGGGCGCCAGTTGATGTAGAGGATGCCGGCGTTCACGGACGTCCAGTACCCCGCCGAGATGTCGTACGCGTCGCGTCCGGCGTACTTCCCCGCCCAGGTCTCGGACGGCGGCACGGGGATGAGCTCCACCTTGAACCCGGTGGCCTTGGCCTGCTCCTGCACCGCCTGGAAGATCGACGCGCCGTCGGCGTTGATGATCGTGCCCGCGTTGTACGGGAACACGACGTCGAGCGTCTTGCCGTCCTTGACGCGGTAGCCGTCGTCGTCGCGCTCGGTCCATCCGGCCTCGTCGAGCAGGCGGTTGGCCTCGTCGGCGTCGTAGGCGTACCAGTCGGCGGCCTTCTCGCTGTAGCCCGGCGTCGCCCTGCTCACGCCGCCGTTGCCCTCGAACGGGATCACGCCGTGGCCGATCGTGTCGACGATGCTCTCGCGGTCGAGGCTGTAGACGAAGGCCTTCCGCAGGTTCTCGTCGGAGAACGGTTCGCGGGTCGTGTTGAACGAGACCTGCTGCGGACGACCGGGCGTCACGTACTTGTGGAGCTCGTACTGCTCGCCCTCGAGCCCGTCCCACTCGATCGCGGGGATGTCGTAGATCGCGTCCGCCTCGCCGGAGCGGAGCGCCGAGACGCGGGTGACACCGTCGGCGACGAAGCGCCAATCGACCTCCTCGACGTACGCGGGGCCGGTGTGCTTCGCGTTCTCCGGCCACGACGTGTAGTCGTCGTTGCGCGTGAGGATCACGTTCTCGCCGCGGTTCCACTTCTCGACGACGAACGCGCCGGAGCCGATCGGCTGCTCGCAGTTCTCCTCCTCGCTGCGGGTCTCCAGCGCGTGCTGCGACTGGATGCCGAAGTACCCCTGCGTGAGGTTCTCGACGAAGCGCGCGTAGGGGCGCGAGAGGTGCACCGCGACGGTCAGATCATCGACGGCCTCGGCGGACTCGTAGTAGCCGCCGAGCCAGACCGCCGCCGTGCTGTTGCCGCCCGCGACCCAGTAGTCGAAGTTGTAGGCCACGGCCGCGGCATCCACCGGCGTTCCGTCGGTGAACTCGACGCCGTCCTTAAGGGTGAGGGTGTACGTGAGGCCGTCGTCGCTCACGGCCCAGTCATCGGCGAGCCACGGCACGACTTCGCCGTCCTCCGTCAGGGAGAACAGGCTGTCGAGGAACTGGTACGAGATGTAGGCCTGCTCGATCCACCCGCCGAAGAGGCACTGCGGCTCCTGCTGGTGGGCGTACACGATCGTGCCGCCGTCGACGCGCTCGGCATCCGCGGCGGGCTGGGCGACGGCGCCGCCGCTGCAGGCGGACAGCGCGAGGGCGGCGAGGGCAGCGACGGCGGTCGCCGTCAGCACGCGGCGGGTCCTGGGGGCGTTCATGGGGCTCGGGTGCCTTTCGTCGGGACGGATGATGCGATCTTTCCGAGGCCAGCGGTCGGCCACACCCCGCGTGTCACGGGGAGCCGTGCGACGTCACACGACGTCATCCGGACTCATCCGGCGACATCGGATGCCGTCGCTCGGCGAGCCCGCGCGAGTATCGACGAGGGCGCGCCTGCGCCGCGGAAGGAGCCCGACCATGACCGATCCGAAGCGCCTCATCCTCAACCTCTTCGAGATGAACTGCGTGAGCCACATCACGCACGGACTCTGGCGACTCCCCGGCAACCGCCGCACCGCGTTCACCGATATCGAGTACTGGACCGAGCTCGCGCAGCAGTTGGAGGCGGGCGGCTTCGATGCCGTGTTCCTCGCCGACGTGATCGGCACCTATGACGTGTTCCGCGGCGGCCCCGATACGGCGATCCGTGAGGGGCTGCAGATCCCCAGCAACGACCCGATGCTCGTGGTGCCGGCCATGGCCGCCGTGACGCAGCACCTCGGCTTCGGCATCACGTTCTCCACCACCTACGAGCCGCCGTTCTCGTTCGCACGGCGGATGTCGACCCTCGACCATCTCACCAAGGGCCGTGTGGGGTGGAACATCGTCACCTCGTACCTTCCGAACGCCGCGCGGAACTTCGGCCTCGAGGGCGAGGTCGACCACGACACCCGCTACGAGATCGCCGACGAGTACCTCGACGTCCTCTACAAGCTGTGGGAGGGATCGTGGGACGACGACGCGATCGTCGAGGACCGCGAGGGCGGCGTGTACGCCGACCCCTCGAAGATCCGCTACATCGACCATCGCGGGCCGCGGTACTCGGTGGCGGGCCCGCACCTGTCGTCGCCGTCGCGGCAGCGTACGCCGTTCCTCATCCAGGCGACGCAGTCGGCGCGGGGCATCGAGTTCGCCGGTCGGCACGCCGAGCTGATCTTCACGGGCGGACGCTCCTTCGAGCAGGTGAGCGGAACGATCGGGAAGATCCGCGATGAGCTCGAGCGCCAGGGCCGGGCGCGCGACGACATCAAGTTCGTGGTCGGCGCGACGGTCATCGTCGGCGCGACGCGGGAGGAGGCCGAGGCCAAGCTCGCCGAGTACGACCGCTACGCGAGCATCGACGGCGTCCTCGCGCACGCGAGCCTGCCGTTCGACCCCACCGCGCACCCCGGGGACATCACGGTCGGTGATGCCCTGCGCCGGGAGGGGCGCGGCGACGACCTCGCGGCGACGTTCCTGCCGCAGGAGCAGACGATCGCCGAGTTCCTCGCGACCTTCTCCGGGTTCCACCGCAAGCCGTTCATGGCCGTCGGGTCTCCGACCGAGGTCGCCGACGAGATCGAGTCCTGGCTGGACGAGCACGACATCGACGGCATCAACCTCGTGCAGTACCACTCGCCGGACACGGCTCGCGACTTCATCGAGTACGCGGTGCCCGAGCTGCGCCGCCGCGGCCGTCTACGCGAGGCCTACACACCGGGGGAGACGCTGCGCGAGCGCGTGCACGGCGTCGGTCCGCGCGTGGTCGACACGCACCCGGCCGCCCGCTTCCGCGGCGGGCAGGGACTCGACGAGGAGGCGATCCTCGAGGGGCGCGCGTCCGTATGACGACGCGGTCCGGGGTCGTCGATGGATCCGTCGGGTGACGGCACCGAGTCATACTTCCGACGAGCACTCCCCGACTTTGCTCCGATTCGCCGGCCGCGAGCGCTTCCTAGCGTGGCGGTATGTCATTCCCAAAGAAGTCCCGATCGCGGGGCACGATGCTCGGCGGCCTCACTCTCGTGGCCGCCCTCCTCGCCGTGACCGCGTGCTCCCCGACGACCGCTCCGCCTGACGATCCGCCTGCTGCCGATCTCAGCGAGTTCCACGACCAGGACCTCGAGTGGGGTGCCTGTGATCCGTTAGCGACGACGGAGGAGAACGCGGCGCTCTACGCGAACCCGAACGTCGAGTGCGCGACCGTGGAAGTCCCTCTGGACTACAGCGACATCGATGGTGCCACGGCGCAGATCGCCGTGCTGCGCGTCCCGGCGAAGGGCGAGCGGACGGGCTCGCTGCTGGTGAACCCCGGAGGGCCGGCGGTCTCGGGCAACACCTTCATCGCCCGGTTGGAGCCGGCCTGGCAGACCAACCCCCTGCTCGAGAACTTCGACATCGTCGGGTTCGACCCGCGGGGTGTGGGGTCGTCGACGCCCAAGATCGACTGCTTCTCCGACGAGGAGTACGACCGGGGCGAAGGATTCGTGGGCGGGGCCGTCTACACGCTGACCTCGAAGCAGGATGCCGACGCGGCCGCGCAGCGGTGCATCGACGGATCTGGCGGCGAGGCCGCTCTCACCAGCGTCGGCTCGACGAACGTCGTGCAGGACATGGACATCCTGCGCGCGGCGTTCGGCGACGAGAAGCTCTCGTTCCTCGGGTACAGCTACGGGTCGGAGATCGCCGCCATGTACGCGACGACCTTCCCCGAGAACGTGCGGGCGATCGTGCTCGACGGGGCGGTCGATCCGACACTCACATCCTCCGACTTCCGACTGTCGCAGTTCGCCGGGTTCCAGGAGACCTTCGACAAGCTCGCCGCGCAGTGCGCGCAGTCAGCCGACTGCCCGCTCGGCACCGACCCTGACGAGGCGACCGACCGGCTGCACGAGATCATCCGCCCCCTCGCCGACGACCCGGTGCCGACCGGGGATGGCCGTGAGCTCGGGATGTACGACGCCCTGGCCGCGGTCACCTCCGGACTCTACGCCGAGGCCGACTGGCCTCTGGTGATCGCGGGGCTGGCGGAGGTCGAGACAGGAAGCGGAGAAACGCTGACTCTGCTGCGCGACCGCTACTTCGAGCGCGGTGCCGACGGCGTGTACGGCACTGATCCCGACGCGAACGTCGCAATCCGGTGCATGGATGCGCCGGCCCGCACGCCGGAGGAGCAGACCGCGCTCGCCGAGCGGATCGCGGAGGTCGCGCCGTTGCTCGACATCGCCGATGCCGGCATCGAGTACCACCACGAGTGCGCCTCGTGGCCGGAGCCCGCGACTCGCTCCGAGCCGTGGTTGGAGATCCCGGACGGCGAGATCCCGATGACGCTCACCGTGTCGGTCACGGGCGATCCGGCCACGCCGCACTCCGGCGGCGTCGCGATGGCGGAGGCCCTGGGCGGCAGCCTGCTCACGGTCGAGGGCAATCAGCACGCGGCCTATCTTCTCGGGCGCAGCGACTGCGTCAACGACGTCGTGGAGAAGTACCTCATCGACCTCGAAGTCCCCGCCGAGGGGACGACCTGCGCACTGCCGGCGCTGTAGATCCGCGACCGAAAGCACGAAGGGCACCCGTTTCACACGGGTGCCCTTCGTGTGCGCGCGACCTACTCGGCGTCGAGCTCGGCATCCTGGACCAGTAGGGCGATCTGCACCCTGCTGGCGACACCGAGCTTCGTCAGGATCGACGAGACGTGGGTCTTCACGGTGGGGAGGCTGATGTGGTGGCGTGAAGCGATCTGCGCGTTCGATCGACCGGCCCCCACCTCCTTC
The DNA here is from genome assembly GCF_001262495.1 of Microbacterium sp. GCS4. Taxonomy (GTDB): domain Bacteria; phylum Actinomycetota; class Actinomycetes; order Actinomycetales; family Microbacteriaceae; genus Microbacterium. Next base: position 1,340,824 of record NZ_LGYE01000001.1, on the reverse strand, counting down.
GCCACCTCCAGTTCGCGCGGGGCGAGCACGCCGAGTCGCTCCCGTGCCGCGGCGCGCCGCGGCCTGCCGTGCGCGGTGTCGGCGAGGTCGATGAGCCGGCGGGTCACGTCGGCCGAGAGCGTGTGACTGCCCGACGCCACGGCGCGCACGGCGCCGACGAGCTCGTCCGGCGGGGTGTCCTTCAAGAGGAAGCCGGCGGCTCCGGCGCGCAGCGCGCGCAGCACTGTGTCGTCGGCGTCGAAGGTCGTCAGCACGATGATCCCGGGCGGGTCCGGTCGCGACAACAGGTGCTCGGTGGCGGTCAGGCCGTCCATCCCCGGCATCCGCACGTCCATCAGCACGACGTCGGGGCGGAGCTGGGCGACGCGGTCGAGTGCTTCGAGCCCGCTGCCCGCCTCACCCGCCACCTCGAGGTCGGAGGCCGCGCGTAACATCATCGCCAGACCGAACCGCACGACGGGGTCGTCGTCGACGATGAGCACGCGGATGGCGGGGGCTGCGGTCATGAGGGCCACGGTAGTCTCATCGTCAGTCGCCAGCCTCCGTCGTCGGTGGGGCCGTGGGCGACCTCACCGCCCACCAGGGCCGCTCGTTCGGCGAGACCGCCCAGGCCGGATCCCGCCCCTGTCGTCGAACCCGGCACCTGTGCGCCTGTGCCCGCATTCCGGACCTCCGCGTGGATGCCGATCCCTTCCCGACCGGAGATCGTCACCGCGGCATCCGCCCCCGCTGCGTGTGTGCGGACGTTGGTCAGTCCCTCCTGCACGAATCGGTACAGCGTGCGGCCGAGGACGGCGGGCACCACGCTGTCAGCCGAGGTCAGCCCGTCGTCGTCTGCGAGAGTGATCGAGGCGCCGACCGGACCGGCCTCGCGGACGAGAGCCGGGACATCGGCGATGCCGGGAAGGGGCGCAGCCGCCTCCGGTGAGCGGAGCACGTGGAGCACCTCTCGAAGATCCTGCAGTGCGGCGCGCGAATTACGTCGAATCTCCTCGACGACCCGCGCGGTCTCCTCCGACGACATCGCGGCGTTGTACCCGAGGGCACCGGCCTGGATGCTGAGGAGCGACAGGCGATGCCCGAGGACGTCGTGCATCTCTCTGGCGAGCTCCTCCCGAGCCTCGTGCTCCGCCTGCGACGCCCGGAGCGCCGCCTCGGTCTCTGCGGCGATCGCCCGTTCGCGCAGAGACTGCACGAGAGCGCGCCGGCTCCGGACGACGAGACCGAACGCGGTCGCGGCGATCACTCCCACCACATGAGCGCTCAGGAGTAGCAGCGGAGAGGCGTGAAACTCCGGCCGGAGAAGCAGCGGACCGGCCACGGAGATCAGGTTAAGCGCGCAGAACAGGACGGTCACGCGGAGCGAGCAGAGCAGCGCGACCGCGTAGAGGGCGAAGAGCGGCGCCACCGACACCGACGACAGGAACGTCCCCGCGACGAGGAGCACGGTCGCCACGACGACGGGATGGGTCAGCCGCCACCACAGGGCGAGGCATGCGCACAGGCCGAGCACGAGCTCGACGGGTCCCGCCCACGCCGGCCACCCGAACGGACGCTGCAGGGTCGTCGCGGCTATGTACCCGAGCGCGGCGGAGATGACGATCAGCACGACGTCGACGACATGGTTCCGCGGGGCGCGAGCGTGCGGGGTGGCGGGCACGTCCATGAGCCCGATCCTACGAGTCGTACTCCGGCCCGCACCTCGTGCCGACGTCGCCGGCTCTCCGACCAAAGTATGAGCGCCTTCTGCCGGCGGCCGATGTGCCGACCGAGCAGGCGCACCTAGCGTGAGAACCTCGGTCGTTCAGGGAAGAGGCAGCAGATGGTCAGATGGAGCACGCGGATCACACCCGGCGACGGGCGGCCGCTGCGCCCCTTCCGGTGGTGGCAGATGTTCCGGCGCTCGGTGCTGTCCATCGCTCTCCCGTCGGAAGGCCGCGAGGTGATCCATGCGATCGAGGTCAAACACGGGGGAGACCTCGAGACCGGCGAGATCATGGCGAGCCTGTACGTCGACGGGCGCCGTGCGGCCATGTCGAGGGTGCCCGCACGATTCCCGGTGGACGGCGGGGTCATCGAAGTGCGCACCAGCGAGGCGGGGCTGCGGCGATGCGCGTTCGTCGCGTTCGATGGCCGGGAACGTCAGCTGCAGCCCGATCCCGCGTCCGCGGAGGGGCGACGCCTGCGCCTGTCGCGACGGCATCCTGCGGCCAGCCGCGCCCTCGCGGCCGCTGCCATCGTCGCGTTGGTCGTCGGTCTCGGAGTGAACCTGCTGCAGCTCGCCGAACCGCTCTCGCGCATCCCGGTGATCGCCGACTCCCTCGGAGTCTTCGAATCGCCGATCCATCTGCCGTGGTGGCTGAATCTCGGGATCGGCCTCGCCGCGGCGCTCGGAGCGACCGACCGCGCGCTCATGATGCGCTACCACTGGCTGCTCGACAGTGGCGCAGCCACCTGACCATCGACGACCGAGAGAGCACCGCCGAGGCGAGGACCGCACCCGTGGAATCATCGAGTACGGATCCCGCGCACCGCGGGCGACGCCTCGCGACCGCGCTGCTGGACGCAGCGCACCACCACGCCGTGCACGTCGGCGCCCTGGGAATCCGGCTCTCGGTGTGGAAGTGGCGCGCAGACGCGATCGCCCTCTACCGGAAGGCCGGGTTCGCCGAGACGGTGTCGTGGGAGGACCGGGAGCAGCTGATCTGCATGATCCGGGATGTCTAGAGACGCCTCCGCTCGCCGCGGTACGAGGAAGCGACGGGGGCCTCTTGTGCTTTCGCCGAACCGACCGCCCAGACGACGTCCGGCGTTCTGCCGTGTGACGCGCGCTCAGCCCTCGGGGTAGGGGCTGACCCAGTCCGTGACGAGGTCGGCGTTCAGGGTGATCACGTCGCCGGGCTGGAAGGCGTCGCCGCCCTTGTAGCCGTTGAGCATCCCCAGCATGCCGGCGTTGTAGATGCAGAAGCGCTCGCCGATCGCCGTCTCCACGTCGCCGGGAGCGACCGTGTACGTCGCGATGCGGCCCTGCTCGTCGAACCCGACCGCGCCCTCGGCGTAATCACGCGACCCGAGGTCGACGAGGTCGGCCCCGAGGTGCTCGGCATGCGGGGGCTCGTCGCCGTCGCTGCCGAGGAAGATGTAACCGGATTCAGGGCACCCCGGGAGAGCGTTCTTCGGGATGCTCGTGCCGTGGCCCAGGTACTGGTAGCCGTCGCCGAGCTCCGCCATCATCGCGGCCTCCTCGTCCAGGGGCAGGCTCGCGCTGGGCGTCGGAGTCGGTGTCGCTCCCGTCGCCGCGGACGACGTCGCATCCGACGCGACGGACGACGAGATCATCACGGCTGCGACGCCGATCGCCGCGATGACGGCGATGACGGCGACGCTCCACGCCGCAGTGGTTCCGGTCCTCATGCTCGACAGCATGACAGAGACCGGTCGTGTGCCGCGAGAGCGCGAACGCGCGTCGTCGCGGGGGTCAGACCGGGGCCGGGGCGCCCTCCTGCGCTTTCGCCGCACCGACCGCCCAGACGAAGTCCGGCGTTCTGCCGTTGACCGCGTGGTCTCCGAGCTGGCGGGCCTTGAAGATCCACGGGTTGTGCGAGGACACGGTGCGGGCGTTGCGCCAGTGCCGGTCGAGGGCCGTTCCGGAGCGCACGGCCGACGCGCCGAGCGTGTCGAACAGGCGGGAGGCGGCGCGCGGCACGAGCTCCGTCAGCACGATCTGGGCATGGGCCGAACGCAGCTCGGCCGCGACCACGGCATCCTGCTCCTGCGCGGTTCCGAGGGCGTCGGCCGCCTGCTGCACCTCGCGGGCGACGTCGAGCACGAGGGCTCGTGCGGTGGCGCGCACCGCGGTGAGCTCGCCGACGATCTGCAGCACCTGCGGGTCGTCGGCGACGCGGTCGGCGCTGCCGTGGCTGTACACCCGGGTGCGGGCGCGCACCTGGGCCGCGGTGTCGCGCTTGATCGCCGCGGCGATGCCGGCGAGCACCGACAGGAGCGTGAGCTGGTACACCGCGGTCTGGAAGGGGAACCGCGCCGTGAAGGGCTCGACGTCGTCCTCATCTACCGAGGCATCGTCGAACACGGCCGTGCCGGTGCCGGTGAGCGGTTGGCCGAAGCCGTCCCAGTCGTCCGAGACCGCCACGGCGTCCTGATCCCGGCGGATGAGCGCCGTCACGGTGGTGCCGTCGAGATCGACCGTCGCGTCGATCCAGTCGGCGAAGATGCTGCCGGTCGTGTAGAACTTGCGACCGTCGACGCGCCAGGTGCCGTCGGGCCGGCGAGAGACGCGGGTGGCGTTCGTCCCGACGGCGGCCGCTCCGTTCTCCGACCACCCATTGCCCACGAGCTCGCCGGCGCCGAGCCTGTGGAGCCAGAGATCCCTTCGCGGTCCCGGAGGCGACGCGAGCACGTGCTCGACGTAGGCGATGTGCCCGCGAAAGATCTGCGGCAGGTTCGAGTCCGCGGCGGCGAGCTCGATCAGCAGCTCGGCGAACGCGGGCCAATCGAGCCCGTCGCCGCCGTGCTCCGCCGGCAGCCGCAGCCGACCGAACCCTGCGGTGCGCAGCGCCTCGACTTCGGCGAAGGGCAGTGTGCGGCTCTGCTCGCGCGCGACCGTGCCCTCGCCGATCTCGGCGAACAGCGGGCGCAGGCGCTCGCGCGCTGCGGCCAGTCGGTCCTTCTGCGTGTCTGTCATGTCGCCGCCCCTCACGTGTACAGCGAGATCGGCTGCAGCTCGCCGTTCAGGGTCCACGCGCCGACCTCGAGCTTCTTGTAATCGACCGGGTCGTGCAGCGAGTGCGTGCGCACGTTGCGCCAGAACAGGTCCAGGCCGACGTCGGCCTTCGCCGAGCTCGATCCGGTGACCTCGAAGATCCGGTCGGCGACCTCGATGCCCACTTCGGTCGACACGACCTTGAGCTTCGCGATCTCGATCGCCAGTTCGCCGCGGCGCTCCGCGGTCAGTTGTCCGCCCTCGTCCACGACCTCGTCGAAGAGGCGCCCGGCGCGGTCGGCCAGGGCTTCGACGGCCGCGATGCGCGAGGCGAACTCGCCGACAACGCGCTGCACGAACGGGTCGTTGCGGTACGAGTCGGCCTGGCTGAGGAACCAGGCGCGCGGTCGGGCCCGCACGATGTCGAGACCGCGCGCGAGAGCGCCTTCCGCGATGCCGAGGTAGAGGTTGCCGAACGCGAGCTGGATCCCGGGGGTGATGAGCGTGGAGAACGGCTCGTCGCCGAGCTCGCCGAGCACGTCGGCGCGCTCGACCCGCACGTTCTCGAACCGGACGGATCCGCTCGCCGAGAGGCGCTGACCCAGAGCATCCCAGTCGCCGAGGTAGCGGATGCCGTCGCGGTCGTGGTCGAGCACGACGAGCTGCGCGGTGCCGTCGAGGTCGCCCCCGCGTACCGCGGCAGCGGCCAGCACGACGTCGCCCGCCGATGCCCCGGTCGAGAATCGCTTGAGCCCGGTGAGCCGGTAGCCGTCGCCGTCGGCTGTGAGCTCGAGGTCGGGATCGGTCGGGTTCACGGAGTCGCCCCACACCCAACGGCCGTCGATCGTGCGCCGGTGCCAGTCGTCCTGCACCGCGGGGTCGGCCGCGAAGCCGATGTTGCCCGAGTTGATGTAGTGATACGCGAGCACCTGCGCGATCGAGGCGTCGGCGCGCGACAGGATGCGGATGACGAGGAACGCCGTCTCCCAGTGCGCGCCGCCCCCGCCGAACTCCGCCGGCTGCAGCAGGTTCACGAGACCCGCGTCGCGCAGCAGGTCGAGCTCGACCGTCGGGTCCTGATTCGCGCGGTCGCGCTGCAGGGCGTCGCGGCCGAGCTCCTCGGCGACGCGTTCCGCGACGGCGCGCCAGTGCGCGCGCTCTGCCGCATCGGCGGTGCCGGTCCAGCGGCTGCGGGTCGTGGTGTCTGCGGCGACGCTCATCGGGCGCCCTCCTTCTCGGTGATGTCGTTCGTGATGTCGTTCGTGATGTCGGTCGAGTCGTCGGTCAGCGGCCCGCCGAGGGTGCCGTCGAGGGCGCTCGGTCCGTCGGCGAAGGGTCCGCGATACCGGTGTGCGGGGTGCCAGTCCGCGATGACGGGGGAGCCGTCGCCCGTGAGGCGTCCCCGCAGGGTCCCCTCGGGGTACTCGTCCCACACGCGCCCGCGGCGCTGCAGCTCCGGGATCAGGTGCTCGACGATGTCCTCGAAGGATCCAGGGGTCACGACGTACGCGATGTTGAAACCGTCGACGCCTCCGACCTCCACCCAGCGCTCCAGCTCGTCGGCGACGGTCTGCGGGCTTCCGACGATCACGGGTCCGATGCCGCCGATGCCGACGTAGTGGGCGATGTCGCGCGGGGTCCACGCGCGCTCCGGGTCGGCCTTCGTGAAGATCGACAGCGCGGAGCGTGCGGCATCCGTGTCCACGTATTCGAGCGGCACGTCCGGGTCGAACTGCGACAGGTCGAGTCCCGACCAGCCGCCGTACAGTGCCAGTGCGCCCTCGAGCGAGACGTAGCGGCGGTAGTCGTCGAGCTTCGACTGCGCCTCTTCATCGGTCGCGGCGACCACGACCGTGACGAGCGTGAGGACCCGGACCGAGTCCCGCGGGCGGCCGAGCGCCTCGGCACGGTCCCGGATGTCGTCGGTCAGCGGGCGCGTGAGCTCGGGACGCAGCCCGTTGATGAAGATCGCCTCGCCGTGCGTCGCGGCGAACTGGCGTCCGCGGGGTGAGGCTCCCGCCTGGAACATGACGGGTGTGCGCTGCGGACTCGGCTCGGCGAGGTGGATGCCGGGCACCCGGTAGTGCTGCCCCTCGTGGCCGATCGGGTGCACGCGCGACGGATCGGTGAAGACCCCGGACTCGCGGTCGCGCCGCACGGCGTCGTCGTCCCACGACCCCTCCCACAGCTTGTACGTCACGTCGAGGAACTCCTCGGCGATCTCGTACCGCTCGTCGTGCCCGATCTGGGTGTCGAGTCCCAGATTGCGGGCGGCGGAGTCCAGGTAGCTCGTGACGACGTTCCAGCCGACGCGGCCGCGAGTGAAGTGGTCGAGCGTCGAGAACCGTCGCGCCAGCGCGTACGGCTGCTCGTAGGTGGTCGCGACGGTCACCCCGAAGCCGAGGTGCTCGGTCGCATGCGCCATCGCGGAGATCTGCACCACCGGATCGCCCAGGGGCACCTGCGCGGCGTCACCCAGCGCGGCAGCCGCCGACTCACGGTACACGTCGTAGGTGCCCAGCACGTCGGCGATGAAGACCGCGTCGAAACGACCGCGCTCGAGCGTCTTCGCGAGATCGACCCAGTAGTCCAGGTCGTGGTACCGATCGGCCTGATTGTCGGGGTGACGCCAGAGGCCGGGAGCCTGGTGCGTGACGCAGGTCATATCGAAGGCGTTCAGGATGATGCGGCTGGGCACGGTGCTCCTCTGGCGGGTGGGGTAGAGGCGACCCTAGCGATTCGAGACCCGCGTCCGTCGGGTCGATGACGCACTCTGTCGCGGTGAGACGAACTGTTACGCGCGGCGCGCGGTCGACCGCATCCCACTCCTAGCGTGAGCGCCGATCCGCTTCCCGACCCGACTCCTGAGGAGCCCTCATGTCCCTTCTTCCGAGCCGCCGCGCACGCCGCCTCCTGCTCGGCGCCGCCGGCGTGACGGCCGCGACGATCGCCATCGCCGGCTGCGCGACGCAAGCCCCGCAGTCCGAAGCAACCGGCGACGACGGCGAGTTCTCGGGGCAGACCCTCAACGCGCTGCTCATCACCTCGCACGAGGGAGCCGGCAACTGGCTCAAGGAGCACTTCGAGGAGGAGACCGGCGCCGAGGTTAACCTCACGATCGTCCCCTACGACGAGATCGGCTCCACGCTCGCGCTCGACCAGCAGTCCGGGGCGAACAGCTTCGACGTCGCCGCACCCTGGTACGTCTCGATCGGCGACCTCGCGGAGGGCGGCTCGATCCAGGACCTCACCGACTGGATCGACGAGACGCCCTCGCTCGAGACCGACGACTTCATCCCGTCGATCAACGACCCCTACACGCTCGTGGGCGACCGACGTTACGGCCTGCCCTTCGACGGCGACACGCACGTGCTGTTCTACAACACCGAGATCCTGGAGCGGAACGGCATCACCGAGCCGCCCGCCACCTGGGACGAGTACCTCGAGGACGTGAAGACGATCACCGAGAACGAGGGTGACCAGGGCGTCTACGGCTCGGCGATCTTCGGACAGAAGTCGCCGCTCATCCTCGGCGCCGCCTTCGCGAACCGCCTCGCCGGCTTCGGCGGGGAGTTCGTCGACGAGGACGGCGAGCCCACGATCAACTCGCCCGAGGCCGTCGCTGCGGCCCAGGCGCTCGTGGATGCCGTGCCCTACGCCTTCCCGACCCCGGCCGAGACGGACTTCGGTGTCGGCAACGGCGCCTGGTATGACGGCAAGGTCGGCTTCATCGAGAACTGGACCGACCTCGGCGTCGGCTCCGAGACGAACCCCGACTCCAAGGTCGCCGGCAAGTGGGGCGTCACCACCCTCCCGGTCGGCGGCGACAACACCGAGCCCAAGGCCTCGCTCGTGGCCGGCTTCACGTGGGTCATCGCCGCGAACACGCAGAAGACCGATCTGGCGAAGGCGTTCATCGAGTACGCCGCGTCGAGCGAGGTGAACTCCGAGCTCATCGTCGCCGACCCGCAGACCGGCATCGACCCGAACCGCGAGTCCTCGCTCGAGAGCGCGGCCTACGGAGAGACCTACCCCGACCTGCAGCGCGTCAACCGCACCACGCTGAGCGGTTCGCTCGCCTGGCCGACTGGCGAGAACGCCTCGCGGGCCGCGCAGATCCTCACCGACGAGCTGGCCAAGCTCATCGCGGGCGACGGCGGCACGGCTCAGGATGCGCTCGACCGCGTGCAGGCCGAGTGGGAAGACATCCTTGGCTGACACCCTCGCAGCGCGCGCACTCACGCGTCCCGCCCGCCCGTCCGGCTCCGTGCCGCGACGGGCGGGTCGGCGCGCGTCCGCCTCTGTGCGCGGATTCACCGCCCCGACGATCCTGTCGATCGTGGTGCTCGGCGCCTACCCGCTGCTGTTCATCGTCGCGGCAGCCTTCACCGATTCGACGCTCGGCCGCCCCTTCCAGGAGTGGGTCGGCACGGCGAACCTCGAGACCGTGCTGGCCGACGGCGACGTCGTCGCGTCGTTCACCCGCACGGTGCTCTACGCCCTCGCCGTCGCCGTCGCCAGCACGGTGCTCGGCGTGGCCATCGCGGTGGCCCTCGAACGGGCGACGCGCTCCGGTGCGGTGGTCCGCACTCTGCTGCTCCTCCCGCTGATCACCCCGCCCGTGGTGGTCGGCACGCTATGGAAGCTCGTCTTCAACCCCGGGGGCGGGCTGCTCGCCACTCTGCTGCCCGGGATCCCGCTCGCGCCGCTGTCGACCACGGCGTGGGCGCTCCCTGCCATCGGACTCGCCGACGTGTGGCAGTGGACGCCGCTCATCGTGATCCTCGTCTACGCGGCGCTCCTGACGCAGGATCCGGCCGTGCGCGAGGCCGCGGCTCTCGACGGTGCGCACGGTGGTCGCCTGTTCCGTCACATCACCTGGCCCGCCATCGCGGGGACGGTCCTCGCCGCGTTCTTCATCCGCCTCGTGATCGCGCTCAAGGTGTTCGATCTCGTGGTCGTGATGACCTCGGGCGGGCCGGGGCAGGCCTCGACGACCACCACCTACCTCATCCAGCAGGTGGCGTTGAAGGAGTTCGACATCGGACGAGCATCCGCCATCACGCTGGTCTTCGCCGTCATCGTCACGGCGGTCACCCTGGTGGTCGCCGCCCTCGCCCGGAAGGCCCGTCATGAGTGAACGTCGAGTACGGCCGCGGCCGGTCGCGGGCACGGTGCTGCTCGTGGCGCTCGCCGTCACCCTGGTCCCGCTCGCCTACCTGTTCTCGGTGTCGCTCATGGGGCGTGACGAGACGGTGGCCGGAGTGCTCTGGAGTGCGGATCCGCACTGGTCGAACTGGGCCGACGTCATCGCGACCGACATCCCCCGGGCGATCCTCAACTCGGTCGCGGCCGCGGTCGGCGGGTCCGTGCTCTCGCTCGCGCTCGCGGTGCCGGGCGCCTGGGCGATCGTGCGCCATCACGCGGGCGGGCGCACTCTGGCCGCGACGCTCATGAGTCCTTGGCTGCTGCCGCCGATCGTCGCGGTGGTGCCCCTGCTCATCCTGCTGCGGGTCCTCGGCCTCAACAACACTCTGCTCGGGCTCGCGCTCGTGTACGCGCTCGTGAACGTGCCGGTCGCGGTCTGGCTGCTCGAGGGCTTCATCCGTCGTCTGCCGGTAGAGATCGAGGAGGCGGCGCGGATCGACGGCGCGGGCTCGGTGCGGATGCTGTGGTCGGTCGTCGCGCCGTTGCTGCTGCCGAGCCTCGTGGCGATCGGGATCATCGTCGCGATCCTCAACTACAACGAGTTCCTGCTCGCGACCTTTCTCACGCAGAGCGTGGACTCGCAGACCTTCCCGGTGGCCCTGTCGCTGTTCTACGGCGACCGCACGCCGCACTTCGGCAAGATCGCTGCCGCGTCGTTCCTCGGCGTGGTGCCCGTGTTCGCTGCCGCGGTGTTCTTCCAGCGCTGGCTGGTCGGCGGGCTGACCGCCGGCGCGGTGCGCTGAGGGGCGACCGGCGTCAGGGCGTACGCTCCGCGTCGGTGAGGAATCGCGCTTGCCGCAGCCACTGCTCTCCCAGGCCGCCTTCGTGCTCGTTGAACGGGTAGTCGACGATCTCGGCCGTCCCGTTCCAGCTGTTCCTCGCGGCGTACACCGTCGAGGGTGGGCACGTCTGGTCGAGCAGCGCGACCGAGAACAGCGCGGGAGCGCTCGCGCGCTTCGCGAAGGTGACGCCGTCGAAGTACGAGAGCGTCGTGAAGACCCGTTCGACCTGGTCGCGGTGAACCGAGAGGTACCGGACGATCTCCTGGTACGGGTCGCGTCCGGTCATGCCGACGGCCCGCTCGAAGTGGCACAGGAACGGCACGTCCGGCATCACCGCGACGAGACCTTCGGCGAGGCCCGCGACCGCGATGGCGATGCCGCCGCCCTGGCTCGTGCCCGTCACGGCGACGCGGTTCGCGTCGAGTCCGTCCATGCCGCGCACGGCGTCGACCGCGAGCACGCCGTCGGTGAAGACACGGCGGTAGTAGTACTCCGCGGGATCGAGGATGCCTCGGGTCATATAGCCGGCCGCCGACGGGCCGGTGCCGTGCGGGTCGGGGGTGCCGCCGCCGGTTCCCCAGCCCGACCCCTGACCCCGCGTGTCCATGACGAGATGCGCGTACCCGGATGAGGCCCACGCGATGTGCTCGTGGGGGAGGCCGCGGCCGCCGCCGTAGCCGAGGTACTCGACGACGACGGGGAGCGGCTCCTCAGCCCCGGCCGGCCGTGTCAGCCAGGCAGAGATCGGGTCGCCGTCGTACCCCGAGAACGTGACGTCGAAGACCTCCACCGTGCGCAGCGGCGAATCGACTCGGCGTAGGCGCGGCGGGGCGGCCTTCGCGCGGGCGGACGCGAGCGTCGTGGTCCAGAACTCGTCGAAGTCTGCGGGCTCGGCGACGTCGGGGCGGTAGACGCGCAGCTGTTCCGGGGCGAGGTCGAAGCGGGGCATGACAGCATCCTCCCAGAATCGGGCGAGCGCGCCGTCAGGTGAGGGGAGGCCCCGAGGAGTCGCGCACGATCAGCTCGTGCGTCGTCGTGACGGTCCGCGGCTCGTCGGCGACCGGGCGCAGGATGAGCCCGACGGCGAGCTGGCCCATCTCGAACATCGGGATGCGCGCGGTCGTGAGCGAGGGAGCCACGTCGCCCGCGACGGCGATGTCGTCGAATCCCACGACCGACAGGTCCTCCGGCACGCGGATGGCGTGCTGGCGCAGCTCGCTGAGGATGCCGATGGCCATCGCGTCGTTGAGTCCGACGATCGCGGTGAGGCCTCGACCGAGCAGCTCCCGCGCCCCCGCCATCCCGCCCTCGCGTGTGAACGACTGTGAAACGATCGTCAGCTCCGCTCCCACGTCGGCGGTGCCCGCGCGGAGTCCGGCGATGCGGTCGGCGACGGTGTTGAGGTCGAGCGGCCCTGCGACGACGCCGATGCGTCGGTGGCCGAGTCCGGCGAGGTGCCGTCCGATCGAGGCTCCCGCGCCGTGGTTGTCGGGCAGCACGGCATCGACGGGCAGATGGTGCCGTCCGATCACCGCCGCCCGCCCGCCCGCGAGGGAGAAGTCGCTGAGGGCATCCGCCATCCGCTGCTCGTGCACGGGGTCGGAGTAGCCGGACCCGGCGATGATGATCGATCCGACCCGTTGTCGCCGGAGCGCCTGCACCTGGGCCAGCTCGCTCTCGGGCGTGCGGTCGGCCTGTGCGATCTGCACCGAGCGGTTCTCGAGCGTGGCGTTGCGGATGACCCCGCTGGCGATCTCGGAGAAGTAGGGGTCTCCGATCTCGTGCACGAGCAGTCCGATCGTGGGGACGAGCCCGCCGGCGAGTCCGCGCGCGTGGAGGTTGGGTTCGTACCCGAGCTCCTGCGCGATCCGGCGCACGTGCTCGGCGACGCTGGAGGAGATGCCCGAGCCGCCCGTCATCGCCCGGGACGCGCTCGCCAGCGAGACCCCTGCGGCCTGTGCGACGTCGACCAGGCGTGGCGTCCCTGTGTTCTTCACGAATACCTCCCCGCGCGAGAATAACCGACGCTGTGCGCGTTGAGGGTTGCCCTCGCCCGTGCATCCCAGTATATTGACGGAAGCGCTTACGAAAGCGCTTTCGCTACGATGACGTAGGAGACAATCGCATGACTGCATCCCGCCAAGGTCGACGGATCGCCGCAGCCGTCGGCACGGTCGCAATCGCATCGCTCGTCGTTTCGGGCTGTTCCGGAGCCGGAGGGCAGTCGGGCGGTGACGGCGCCGACGATCCCATCGTGATCGGGATCTCGCTCCCGCTCACCGGCGACTTCTCCGAGCCGGGCAAGGGCGTCGAGCGCGGCTACGAGGCCTGGCGCGACATCGTCAACGAGAACGGCGGTCTGCTCGGCCGTCAGGTCGAGCTGAAGATCCTCGACGACCAGTCGAACGCCGACCGCGTCGTCTCCGACTACGAGTCGCTCATCGCGCAGGATGGCGTCGACCTCGTGTTCGGGCCGTTCTCCACACGCCTCGTCGTCCCCTCCGCGCGTGTCGCGCAGGAGTACGGGATGCTCTTCGTCGAACCGGCCGGCGCCGCCGAGGAGGTCTTCGAGCAGGGCTTCGACAACCTCTTCTACGCGGCCCCCGCGATCGCGAACGATCACTACAACAACCTCGCCGAGTACCTGCTGGCGCTCCCCGAGGACCAGCGCCCCGAGACGGCCGCCGTGGCCTCGATGGACGACCCCTTCGCGCAGGGCACCGCCTACGGTCTTCGCGACAAACTGGAAGAAGCCGGCGTCGAGATCCTCGTCGACGAGGTGTACCCGCCGAACACGACCGACTTCTCGACCATCGCCGCCAAGATCGCGCAGTCGGATGCCGACATCGTCATCGGCGGCACGCAGTACCAGGATGCCGTCAACCTGATCATCGCGCTGCAGCAGCTGAACTATCAGCCGGAGCTCGCGGCGTTCTCCACCGCCCCCACCAACCCCGAGTTCGCCGCGGCGATCGGCGGAGCGACAGAGGGCATCCTCGCCCCGACCGGATACTCGCCCAAGTCGCAGTTCCCGAGCAACGTCGAGTTCGTCGAGAAGTACACCGAGATGCACGGCAACCCGCCGTCGGAGGACGAGGCGAACGCGTACACGACCGGCCAGGTCGTCGCCGCCGCGGTCGAGGCCGTCGGATGCGCCGAGCAGGGCGAGTGCCAGCAGGGGCTGATCGACTGGCTGCGCGGCAACGAGGTCGAGACCGTGGTCGGGCCTCTCAGCTGGGACGAGACCGGCAAGCCCACCGGCGCCCACCTCATCCAGCAGTGGGTCGGCGGCGAGATCCTCATCGTCCTTCCCGAGGACGTCAAGGAGACCGATTTCGTCTTCCCGAAGCCGACGTGGTGATCCGTAGATCGTGAGCGGATCCCTCCTCCTTCAAAGCCTCATCCTCGGCATCCTGCTGGGCGGGCTCTACGCCCTCCTGGCCGCCGGGCTCACCCTCTACTTCGGCATCATGCGGGTGGTGATGATCGCGCACTCCGCGTTCCTCATCCTCGCGGCCTACCTCGCGTGGTGGTTCAACCGGGAGACCGGCATCGACCCGCTCGTGTCGCTCGTCGTGACGGTGCCGCTGTTCTTCCTCACCGGCGTCGTGATGCAGCGGCTGCTCGTCTCGAGGCTCAAGCCGCTGACCCTGACCATGATGTCGGTGCTGCTCACCTTCGCGGTGGCGCTCATCATCGAAGGGGCGCTCGGCTTCTTCTTCACCGGAACCCAGCGGCGCATCCCGTTGCCGTACGCGAGTGCGAGCCTCGAGGTGTTCGGCGCGCAGGTGCCGGTGGTCAAGCTGATCGCCTTCGGTCTGGCTGCCGTCGCGCTCGCCGGACTGTTCGTGCTGTTGAAGTACACGAAGTTCGGTCAGGCGCTGCGAGCCACGATCCAGCATCCGGAGGCGGCGCGCCTGGTCGGCATCAACACCGACCGGGTCGCGGGCTACGGATTCGGCCTCGGGCTCGCCACGGCAGCGATCGGCGGCACGGCGTTGTCGCTCGACGCCACGATCTACCCGTCGCTGCACTGGCACTGGATCGGCCCGCTCATGGCCATCATCGTGGTCGGCGGCCTCGGCAGCATCCCGGGCGCCGCCATCGCGGCCCTCGTGCTCGGCATCGCGCAGAGCCTGCTGCAACTGCCGCTCGGGCCGACCTGGGCGCAGACGGTGTTCTACGTCGCGCTGTTCGCCACGCTCATGTTCCGCCCGCAGGGATTCTTCGGAGGTCGTCTTGCCCAGCGTTTCTAGCCGCGAACCGATCGCGACCGAGACGGTCGTCATCGCTCCGCCCGCCCCCGTCCGCCGTCCGGCGGCGAAGTGGGTGCGCCTCGTCCTCCTCGTCGTCGGGGCGGCCCTGGTGCTGTCGTTCCCGACGATCGCCCCCAACCCGTACATCCTGTCGGCGGGCGTCGTCATCCTGAACTACGCCGTGCTGTCCACGGGGTGGAACTTCATGGGTGGCTTCACCGGGTACATCTCGCTCGGGCACGCGGCCTACTTCGGACTCGGCGCCTACGGCACGGGCCTCCTCATCAAGTACCTGGCCCTGCCCGGCTTCGTGGCGTGGATCGTCGCGACGGTGCTCGTCGCGATCGTCGCCATCCCGATCGGCATCGCCGCGCTGCGGGTGCGAGGTGCGTCGTTCGTGATCGTCTCGATCGCGTTCGTGCTCATCATGCTGCTGGTGTTCCAGAGCTGGCGCGAGGTCACCGGCGGGTCCGAGGGACTCAACGTCCCCCGGCCCTTCCCCGGCATGCTCCGCCCGGAGCACCACCGCGTGTTCTTCTACCTGTTCGTCGCGGTGCTCGCCTTCGCCCTGCTCACGTGGTGGATCATCGACCGGTCGAAGTTCGGCACGGCGCTGAAGTCGATCCGCGAGGACGAGGACAAGGCGCAGGCGCTCGGCGTCCCCACCACCCGCTACAAGCTGATCGCCTACATCCTGTCGGCGTTCTTCGTGGCGCTCGGCGGCGGACTGTACGCGCTGTGGTTCGGCGACCTCGACCCGATCTTCCAGTTCTCGATCCTGATCGGCTCGTACATGGTGCTCATGGCGCTGCTCGGCGGGGTGCGCAACCTGTTCGGCCCGCTGCTGGGCGCCGTGGTCGTCGGCATCGCGCTCGAGTACTTCAAGCTCGAGTTCGGCGACACGCAGTTCCACCTCATCGCCACCGGCATCCTGCTCGGCGTGGTCGTGCTCTTCATGCCGGACGGCGTGATCCCGGCGGTCGGCTCGCTCTTCCGGAAGAAGTCTGACGAGGCGTCGATCCGCGAGGTCACCGCGGCGCAGCTGCTGGAGCAGAACGAGAAGCGGACAGCGGATGCCGCGGGCAAGGAGACGTCAGCATGAACGCCGCCACCACCACGCTCGAGAGCCTGAGCACGGCCTCGATGACCAAGAGGTTCGGCGGCGTGACAGCCGTCGACGAGGCTTCCGTCAGCTTCCGCGAGGGCAAGGTCAACGGGCTGATCGGACCGAACGGATCGGGTAAGACGACCTTCTTCAACTGCGTCACGGGCATGATCAAGCCGGATTCCGGCGAGGTCCGCTACCGGGGCCAGTCGATCACCCGGAAGTCGCCCGACCGGATCGCCCGAGCAGGCATCGGACGCAGCTTCCAGCTGTGCCGTGTCTTCCCGCGCATGACCGTGATGGAGAACCTGCTGGTCGCGGTGCGGAGCACCAGCATCCGCCAGCAGCTGCGGTCGGCGCATGATCCGGACGAGCTGGAACGGGCCCGCGGATGGCTGCGCCGCGTCGGCATCGACCACCTCGAGCACGCCGAGGCCCGCAACCTCAGCTACGGCCAGCAGAAGCTCCTCGAGCTCGCGGGCGTGCTGATGGGCGAGCCCGACACGATCATGCTCGACGAGCCGGCCGGTGGCGTGAACCCGGCGCTCATCGGCCGCATCGCCACACTCGTCCGCGAGCTCAACGAAGAGGGCAAGACCTTCATCATCGTCGAGCACAACATGGAGATGGTCATGAGCCTGTGCGATCACGTCGTGGTGTTCGACCGCGGTCGCCCGATCGCCGAGGGCACCCCCGAGATCATCCAGCAAGACCCGCGCGTCCTGGAGGCCTACCTTGGAGTCTGAAGCGAAGAACCTGCTCGAACTGCGCGACATCGAGGCCGGTTACGGCCGCGCTGCGCTGGTGCTCCGGGGACTCACCGTCGAGGTGCCGCCGGGATCGGTCGTCTGCCTCGTCGGCCCCAACGGTGCGGGCAAGTCGACCGTGCTCAAGGTCGCGAGCGGCATGCTCAAGCCGCGTTCGGGACGCATCTCGGTCGACGGGCGGGATATCACCGGCGACGGCCCGCAGTCGATGCTGCGCAACGGGCTCGCGCACGTGCTGCAGGGGCACAGCGTGTTCCGTGAGATGACCGTCGGCGAGAACGTCATGCTCGGCGCTTTCACCCTCAAGGATCAGGCAGTCATCCAGGAGCGTGTCGAGTTCGTGCAGAACCTCTTCCCGATCGTGGGGGAGCGGTGGAAGCAGCTCGCCGGTCTCCTCTCCGGCGGGCAGCAGAAGCAGGTCGAGTTCGCGCGCTCGCTCATGGTCAGCCCGAAGGTCGTGCTGCTGGACGAGCCGTCGATGGGACTCGACCCCAAGACCACCGAGAAGGTGTTCGAGCAGGTCGTCAGGATGCGGGATGCCGGCACCGCCGTGCTGCTCGTGGAGCAGAACGCCCGCCGCGCGCTCGAGACGGCCGACATCGGCTGCGTGCTCGATCTCGGCCGCGTGCACATCTCGGGACCGGCATCCGAGCTCCTCGCCGACCCGACGCTCGCCGCGCTCTACCTCGGAGGCAAGCCCGCCACGACCCCGTAGCACCGCCCGACCGCCGACACCCCGATCGTCCGCTCCGCTGCAGTGCCGCCCCGGAGCGAGGCAGCAGTCCGTCCGGCACGACACACACGACGACGTGGAAGAGGTCTCTGATGCAGGAACGAAGCATGCGGTCGACGAGCACGAGCGAGCGGACGGACGGTGCTCCGCCGTCTCACCGCGGGCGCAGACGGATGGCGGCCGGAGCGGTCGCGGCGGCCATGGTGGGCGGGTTGCTCGCAGCATCCCCCGCGGCTGCCGCTGAGCCGTTCACCGAGCTGATCGACTTCGAGGACTACCAGCGCACGTCCCTGAACGGTCAGGACGGATGGGTCGCCTCGACCGCCCCGCAGGTCGTGGCCGACCCCCTGAACGGGAACAACCAGGTCGTCGAGTCGGTCGGCGGAGGACAGCAGGCCTACCGTGAGATCCCCGCGATCGCCGAGGGCGACACGGGAACGCTGTTCTTCCGGTTCCTGCGCACCGGCAGCGTCGACACCTCGTTCGGGCTCACCGACGTCGACGCGCCGAACGACTACACCCACAGCCGGGCGTACGTGAACAACCAGAACGACGACGTGCTGCGGGTGCGTGACGGCGGGGCGTTCCAGCCTGCCGGCGTGTGGTCGCGCGACGCCTGGCAGTGCGTGTGGATCGTCGCCGACAACGCGAACGACCAGGTCGCGGTGTACAGCCAGGGCGGGCCCTACGAGGAGATCACCCGGTTGCCCGAGGGTACCGAGGAGCAGTTCGGGTTCCGTCAGGCGGTCGACGGCTCACTCGATCGCTTCTTCTGGAAGAACGGGGCGTCCAGCGCCGGCCGGCTGCTGCTCGACGACGTCGCCGTCGACACGAGCCGTGAGAACCTCGCGATCGCCACCGGCAACGAGGGCGACTGCGCGCCGGGGGAGACGCCGGCCCAGCCGCTGCTCAACCCGCTGCCCGACCCCGAGCTCGCCGCGCTCGGCATCGAGGTCACCGAGCTCGCCCAGCTGCCGGAGTCGCAGACGACACCCGCGACGCAGGACCCGCGCCTCGTGCGGCACAACCGCATCACGCACCTCGACGAGGTGCCGGACGGGTCGGGCCGCTTGATGGTGCCCGACAACAACGCGATCCTGTACCTCGTCGACGAGCAGTCCGGCGAGTACGTGCCCTACCTGAACGTACGGGATCAGTTCCTCGACAACTTCCACAACAGCGCGGGGCTCGGCACCGGACTCGGGGCCGCGGAGTTCCATCCGGACTTCGCCGAGAACGGCCTGTTCTACACGGTGCACACCGAGGGCGGTACGGCGCTGACGGAGGACGCCCCCGACTTCCCGGCCTTCGGCAACACGCAGTTCCACAGCGTCATCACCGAGTGGAAGGCCACCGACCCGTCGGCGGCGACCTTCGAGGGCACGCACCGCGAGGTCATGCGCATCCCCTTCGGCGGGCGCGTGCACACCGTGCAGCAGATCGCGTTCAACCCGACCGCGGAACCGGGCAGCGCCGAGCACGGCATCCTGTACATCCTGGTCGGAGACGGCGGCAACGGCGTCGGCAACGGCAACCCGCAGGATCTTGCGACGCCGCAGGGAAAGGTGCTGCGCATCGACCCGACCGGCTCCGACAGCGCGAACGGCGAGTACGGCGTGCCCGCCGACAACCCCTTCGTCGGCCAGGCCGGCGCCCTGCCCGAGATCTACGCGCTGGGCCTCCGCGACCCGCACCGGATCAGCTGGGACCCCGAGGGCGATCACACGATGTACCTGGCTCACATCGGCGAGTGGCAGGTCGAGTCGATCTATGCGGTCGAGCCCGGTGACAACTTCGGCTGGTCGGTGCGGGAGGGATCGTTCCTCGCCGAGAACCGGCAGATCTTCCCGCTCCCGGCCGACGACGCGCAGTACGGCTTCACCTACCCGGTGGCGGCCTACGACCACAACCGCGACCCCGGTCAGACCGGGGACGCCGGCGTGGCCGTGAACGGCGGATTCGTCTATCGCGGCGACATCGCGGAGCTGCAGGGGCGCTACCTGTTCACCGATCTCGTGCGCGGCTGGGTGCTGTCGACCGAGGCCGACGAGATGGTGCGCAACGACGGCGACATCGAGGATCTCGCGACGATCGAGCAGCTGCGGGTCTTCGCCGACGGCGTCGAGACGACGTTCCAGGAGCTCGTCGGCGACACACGCGTCGACCTGCGGTTCGGTTCGGATGCCGACGGCGAGCTGTACCTCGTGTCGAAGGCCAACGGCAAGATCTGGAAGGTGACGGGAGCTCGTGACGCGAGCGCCCCGACGTCTCCGTTCGTGCTCCCCGAGCTCGCGCCGAACGTCGTGACCCGCCACGACTTCGATCATGCGGATGCTGCAGACCCGACGGTCGAGATCGACCAGGGCCGCTCCGGCACCGATATCTCGCTCATCAACGGCGGTGTCGAGATGCGCGTCGCCGACAGCGCCTACCCCGGTGCGGGCAGGGCGCTGCAGACGCAGCAGATGAGTCCGCGCACCGCGTCGAACGACGACTGGAAGGCCGGGGTCTACGACTCCTCGGGCGTCGACTCGCTGTCGGCGTTCGCCGGGGCCGAGCAGGCCGCGGTCATGGGGTGGTTCAAGCCGACCGGCGACCACCCGGCGCCGAACTCGGGCACGGCGAACCCGGATGACGTCTACAACGCGATCGGACTCGCCGGCGTGCTCACGGGCACGTCCGACGGGCACGCCGTGCGAGCGCTGCTCGAGATCATCACGGTCGACGGCGAACTCAAGCTCGTCGCCCTCGGTCGCCGCGTCGACGGGGCAGGGTCGTGGACCTTCGCGGCAGACAGGCCGTGGGACGAGATCCTGAAGAAGGGGCAGTGGGTGCACCTCGCCGCGACCTTCGACTTCGCCGCGGGCGAGATGAAGCTCTTCATGAACGGCGAGGAGCTCGCCGGACGCTACACGGCGGCGAACCCGTGGGGCGAGGGCGCGACGTCCGATACTGCACCCGCCGGCATCAAGATCGGCGGCAGCTTTCCGCAGAATAATCGCGAGGCGAATCCCTTCCACGGCCGCATGGACGACGTGATGCTGCTCGACACCGTGCCCACGGCCGAGCAGATCGCCGCGCAGTACGCGCTCTACGGTGCGGTCCCGAGCGAGCCGCCCGCTCCTGCCCCGTGCACGCCGGACGGCGAGGTCGTCACCGACGTCATGGATGCCGCGAACTGGGCGCCGCGGACTCCCGCGAAGTGGGAGTTCCCCGGCGACGAGATCGTGCTGACCGAACCCGGGACCGACCCCGGTGACGGTATCCGCCGTCCCTTCGAGTACGCCGTGTTGACCGAGGGGGAGGAGCTCGGGACGTTCGACCTCTCGGCCCAGGTGCGGCTCGACGAGAAGGCCTCGGTCAACAACCGCGACGTGATCCTCGTCTTCGGCTGGCAGTCCGACACGGAGTACTACTACGCGCACCTGTCGAAGGACAACACGATCTACCCCCACAACGGCATCTTCAAGGTCGACGGGGCCGACCGTGTCCGCATCGACGATCAGTGGGACGGCACGATCGGCGCCCCGCCCGCCGTCACGGACGAGGAGTGGCACGACGTACGGCTGATCCGCTGCGCCGACACCGGGCAGGTCGCCGTGTACCTCGACGGTCTGTCCGAGCCTCTGATGACCGCGACCGACACGACGTTCCCCTCCGGACGAATCGGCTTCGGCTCCTTCGACAATTTCGGACGCCTGCGGGATCTGACGGTCACGGCAGCCGCCGTCGACGAGGTCGCTCCCCGGGTCACGGTCAAGAGCGAGACCGGGGCGACCGTCGGACGCGACGGCGTGTACAGCAGGGTCTCCTTCAAGCTGTACGACGAAGGCAAGGTCGACCGGCTCACGCTGAACGGAGTGGAGAAGGATCTCTCGGATGCCGCCTGGTCCGACCTCAACGGGGTCGTGCCCGGTGCTTTCGGGGCGGTGGAGGGGGCAAACACTCTCGTGGTGTCTGACCTCGCCGGCAACACCACGACGGTCGCTTTCACTCTCGACGTCACCCCGCCGAGCGTCACGGTCAAGGGCGGATCAGCCCAGACGGTCGGCGGCGACGGTGTGTACAGCAAGGTGTCCTTCAAGCTGCATGATCCGGGCGCAGTGGACCTCGTCGTGCTGAACGGCGTCGTGAAGAACCTCACGGATGCCGTCTGGTCAGATCTCAACGACGTCGTCATCGGGTCGATGGGCGCGGTGGCGGGGGACAACACCCTGGTGGTGCGGGACGTCGCGGGGAACGCGACGACCGTGCGCTTCGCCCTCACCCCCTGACGGGCTGAGATGACGCCGCGGACGGGCCGATCCCTCAGCGGAGGGCCGGCTCGTCCGCCGTCGTCCGTCCCGCGCGGCGAGCTCGCCGGGACTCGCGCACGAGCAGCACGATGGTCGCGGGCACAGAGAGGAGCATGAGGATCTGACCGGCGAGCGCAAGCCCGTTCACGAGCGTGAACCAGTCGGACTCGACGCTGGCCTGCGCCCCGACCTGGAGGAGGTTGTTCCCGAAGTGGACCGCGATCGCCAGCCAGATCCCGCCTGCGCGGCGCGCGAGGTAGCACGCGGT
Source organism: Microbacterium sp. GCS4 (assembly GCF_001262495.1). Lineage (GTDB taxonomy): Bacteria > Actinomycetota > Actinomycetes > Actinomycetales > Microbacteriaceae > Microbacterium. The sequence continues at coordinate 1,318,690 of NZ_LGYE01000001.1, read as the reverse complement.
GCCGAGGAAGAACGTGTAGAGAACCTGGAACAGGGTCGATCCCAGCTCGGCTCCGGAGAAGATGTTCAGCAGATGCATGAGCGCGAAGCCCGACGTCGTCAGAAGCCACACCGACCACTCCGGGAAGCGCGAGCCGCGCAGGCCCACGACCGCCACGCCCCGCCAGCCGAACTCCTCCACCGTGGCGACGGCGAGCATGGCGACGGTCTGCATCGCCATCAGCGCCAGGCTCGGGTCGGGGTTCGCGAGGAACCCGACCCCCGCACCACCGAGGAAGACGAACGCAGTGAGCGCCGGAATCACCGCGAGAGCGATCGGGCGGAGACGGCTCGGCTCGACCTGGATCAGCCGCCACCAACCGAGCACCGTGAACAGCGCGGCGAACGCGATGAGCTCGAAGGCGGACTGCCCGAACAGGAAGTCCGCGCCGCCGCCCACCGACTGGAAGAGGGCGCCGATGTCGACGCTCTCCGGCGCCGTGCCTCCGAAAAGCGGGGCGAGGCGATCGACCCCGGGGGCGAGGAGCCAGACCACGAGGATCACGCCGGCGATCCAGGCGACCGGCTCGAGGCGCGGAGAGTATGGCGCGGCGGGGGAGGTGCTGATCGCGCGAAGCGCGGGCAGAGGCGTCATGGGGTTCCTCAGGGCGAAGGCGACGGGGGACGATCCGTCAGCGTAGTGAGTGGGTGTTCACTCGAACCGGGCCCTGATGGTGAACATCACACGCGTGGATACTCCACGCCCGTGAGCCGCTCCGAGAGCGTCCAGATGCGTCGAGCATCGTCCTCGCTCCGCAGCCGCGAGTACAGCGGCTGCTCGGCGGGGGCGCCGCCGAGGTGGGCCGGTCCGCTGGGTCCGTAGAACGCTCCGCCTCGCGCGTCGGGAGACACGGCGGCGTAGAGCGCAGGCAGCGCGGCGGACTCCGGAGTCCCCAGCAGGATGCCGCGCGCCGACAGCCAGCGGATCAGACGCACGTCGACACCGTCCTTCGCGCGGCCGAGCTCGGGGCGGGCGGCGAGCAGACTGGTCGGAGCGACGCCGGGGTGCGCGAGATTGCTGGTGATGCCCCAGTGCCCCAGCCGACTGCGTCGATCCAGTTCGAGGCCGAACAGGCCGAACGCGATCTTCGAGTGGCTGTACGCGCGTCCGCCGCGATACGAGCGCTCCCCGTTCGGGTCGTCCCAGTTGATCGACCCCTGGTTCGCGGAGACGCTCACCTGCGACGTCACCCGCGCTCCGCCCTCGCGCAGCAGCGGCAGCAGGTGCCCGACGAGCGCGAAGTGGCCCAGGTGGTTGGTGCCGAACTGCAGCTCGAAGCCGTCGACCGTGGTCTGTCGCTCCGGAGGCGTCATGACGCCGGCATTGCCCACCAGCACGTGGATCGGTGCCCCGTCGGCACGCATCTCCGCGCCGAAGGACGCGACCGACTCCAGCGACGACAGGTCCATGGGCAGCGTGCGGACGACGGCGTCGGGTGCCTCCGCGCGGATCGCTCGCACCGCGGCATCCCCTTTCGCCGGGTTGCGCACGGGCAGGATCACCTCGGCTCCCGCTCGTGCCAGTCGCGTCGCGATGCGCAGGCCGATCCCGTCGCTGCCGCCGGTCACGACGGCGCGTCGTCCGGTCTGGGTCGGGATGGTGATGTCGATGGTCCGTCGTGCCATGGTGTGCTCCTCGGTGTCGACGTCCACTCTCGCGAACGTTCGAATCCGTATCCAGGACATGACGATCAGTGGATGCCGACACCGCACCGTGTGAGGATCGATCAGAGCAACCAGGGGGACACATGCCGATCGACAGGGACGCACTCGCCGAGTTCCTGCGTCACCGCCGTGAGGTGCTGCAGCCCGAGGACGTGGGGATGCCGCGCGGTGCACGCCGTCGGACGGCCGGACTGCGCCGTGAGGAGGTCGCGGCGCTCAGCCACATGTCGCCGGACTATCTGGCGCGGCTGGAGCGCGGGAGCGGGCCTCAGCCGTCCGAGCAGATGCTCTCGTCGATCGCCCAGGGCCTGCACCTGACGATCGACGAGCGCGATCATCTGTTCCGTCTCGCGGGTCACCGGCCGCCGCAGACCGGAGCGGGGACCGAGCACATCAGCCCCGGCATGCTGCGCATCCTCGACCGACTCGAGGACACGCCGGCGGAGATCGTGACGGAGCTGGGGGAGACTCTGCGCCAGACCCCGCTCGGCGTCGCGCTGACCGGTGACACGGCCGGTCTCACCGGCCCGGAGCGCAGTCTCGGCTTCCGCTGGTTCACGGATCCGCGCACACGAGCGCTGTACCACCCCGACGACCACGACTTCCTCGTGCGGCTCTGGGCCTCGGGGCTCCGCGAGCTCGTCTCGCTGCGCGGTCCGCAGTCGCGAGCGGCCGAGTACAGCCGGCTGCTCATCGAGCGCAGCGCGGAGTTCCGTGCCGCGTGGGAGCGCCAGGAGGTCGGCATCCGTCCTCGGGAGAGCAAACGGTTCGTGCACCCGGATCTCGGCGGGATGGACCTCGCCTGTCAGACTCTCGTCGACCCGGTGTCGTCGCAGCTGCTGCTCGTGTACACGGCCGTGCCGGGGACTGAGAGCCACGAGAAGCTCCAGCTGCTGTCGACGCTCGCACCGCGTACGGCAGGCTGACGACGGTCGCCGTCCGTGCCGCCGAGATCACGTCTCGACGGCACGAACGGCGAGGGACGCGCAGAGCGCGTGTCAGCGGATGACCGATACTGCGCCGGTGATGATCAGCGTGATCGCCGTCGTCCACAGGACGATCGCGGCGGCCTGCCAGATCAGCACGCGGCCCTTGCCGATGCCGGAGGCCGCGAGCATGGTCGCGGTGAAGTGCGTCGGCAGGAGCAGCGGGCCGAGCAGGCTCACGCCGGGCACGCCGTAGCGCTCGAACGCGCGCTGGAACTTCGCACGGCGGGCGGTGCCGCGATCCGACTCGGCGGGGACCTCGTCGATCGATCCCCCGCCGGCGGCCACGGATTCGCGCGAGCGCGACCGGGTCACGATGGCTTTGCGGGCTCCCGCGCCGGCGATCACGAGGATCGCGACGCACAGGAAGTTGCCCACCATGGCGGCGATCGCTGCGACCACCGGGTGGATGCCGCCGATGATGCCGATCGCGGCCGCGCCCTCGCCCTCGATGAAGGGGATGGCGCCGGCCAGTGCGACGATGAGCGGCTGCACGAGCTCGGGGACCTGCGCGACGAGGTTCTGGAACGTCTCGACGAGGTTCATGGTGATGTCTCCTGACGGGTGGGGGAGCGGACTCTCCGCCCCGATGTCCTCAGTCCATCGCGGATGCCGTGCTCGCGGCAGTGTCGGGGCGTCATCGGTTCCCGGGTGCTTCGCCCGTCGCACCCGTGACATGTGTCACGCCCCTATCGTGGGGGAATGAGCAGTCCCTCCCTGGCCGTCGACCGGTTCGGCGACCCTCCGCCCGGTGCCCGTCAGCTCGCGAGGGGTATCACCGCGACCTGGTGGTACACGCTCACCGCGATCGTGTTCCTCGAGCTGTTCCTCGTGCTGATCTGGGCTCTGCGGGTATTCGTCGTTCCGGGCGACGTCGTCGCTCCGCTCGTGGTCGGCGCCGGTGGCCTCGTGTGGTGGCTGTCGACCATCCTTCTGCTCGTCTCCTACCGGCGTGGTGCGGACGGGGAGCCGGTCGCCGCCTGGGTGCGGATCGTGCCGTTCGTCCTCGCCGTCGCGTTCGGCGTCTCCTCCGGTGTCGTGGCGGACAGCTGGCTGCTGGCTGTCATGCCGGTCGCGCAGTCCCTCGTGCTGCTGCACTGGCCGCGGGGCGTGCGGCGGCGGATCGTCCTCTTCGTGACCTTCCTGCTCCTGGTGCTCGCCTTCGTCGACGGCATGCGCGGCACGGTCGATGGCGGCGTGCCGGAGTGGCTGCCGTCTCTCTACGCCGTGACGATCCCGGCGATGTCGGTCAGCTCGCTGTGGTGGTGGGATGTGCTCGTGACGCTCGACCGTGCGCGGGCCTCGGAATCACGGCTCGCGGTGACGCAGGAGCGACTGCGGCTCGCCACCGACGTGCACGACCTGCAGGGGCATCACCTCCAGGTCATCGCGCTGCAGCTCGAGCTCGCCGAGCGGCTCATGGAGCGGGACCCGGATGCCGGTCTCGTGCAGCTGCGGGCCGCGCGCGCGAGCGTCGACGAGGCGCGGCAGGGTACACGCGACCTGGCCACGCGGTTCCGGTCCGTGCCGCTCGGCGACGAGGTCGCGAACGCCCGCGACCTGCTGAGCGCGGCGGGCATCCGCGTCGAGGCGGACATCGCGCAGGATGCCGGTGAGGCACCGGCATCCGCATTGGGTCCCGTGATCCGCGAGACCACGACGAACGTGCTGCGCCATGGCGGAGGCGCCCGTGCACGGCTGTCCCTGCGGCGGGATGCCGGCGGGTGGCGCTACGAGGTGTCGAACGACGTCGACCCGAGAACCGAGCGCGTGGCCGTGGGGTCGGGGCTCGACGGCGTCCGGCGCCGCATCGCGGAGGCGGGCGGCACGATCGTGGTGCGGGACGAGGGGGAGGACTTCACGGTGATCGTGACGGTGCCGGCGGGGGAGATCGCCACGGGGCGAGGGGAGGTCGGTCGATGATCCGTGTGCTGCTCGCCGACGACGAGGGGATGATCCGCTCCGCGCTGGCCGCGCTGCTGCGCCTCGAGGGCGACATCGAGGTCGTCGCGGAGTGCGAGGACGGCGAGCAGGCGGTGGCCGAGGCCTTGCGCCTCGCTCCGGACGTGTGCCTGCTCGACCTGGAGATGCCGGGCCTCGACGGTGTCGAGGTGGCGGAGCGTCTGACCAGGGCGATCGCGACCCGCTGTGTGGTCGTCACGCGTCACGCGCGGCCCGGCGTGCTGCGGCGCGCACTCGCCTCCGGTGTCTCGGGCTTCCTCCCCAAGTCGAGGGGCGCCGACGAGGTGGCCGACGTGATCCGCCGTGTCGCGGCCGGGGGCCGCTACGTGGATCCCGAGATCGCGGCCGACGCGCTGAGCGACGAGCGCTCGCCGCTCACCGATCGCGAGCTCGATGTGTTGCGGGCCGGGCGCCGCGGCGAGACGACGGGGCAGATCGCCCGCACGCTGTCTCTCGCGCCTGGCACGGTGCGCAACCACATCTCGGCGGTGCTCGCGAAGCTGTCGGTCACGACGCGGCAGCAGGCTGTGCTGCTCGCCGAGGAGCGCGGCTGGATCTAGTGGTCGTGCTCGTCCTCGAGGATCATGCCGACCGAGGTGGCGCAGGCATCCCCCTTCCACGCCTCGAGGCCCTCGCGCACCGCGAACACGGCGATGACCAGACCGGCGACCGCGTCGGCCCACCACCACCCGAACACGCTGTTCAGCAGCAGCCCGATCAGCACGGCGGCGGACAGGTATGTGCAGATCAGGGTCTGCTTCGAGTCCGCGACGGCGGTGGCCGATCCGATCTCGGTCCCGGCACGTCGCTCGGCGAAGGACAGGAACGGCATCACGACCACGCTGATCGCGGTGAGCACGATGCCGACCGTGCTGTGCTCCGGGTGCTCGCCGCCGAGCAGCGAGAGCACGGACGACGCCGTGACGTACGCCGCGAGGGCGAAGAACGCGACCGCGATGACACGCAGCGTGGGCTTCTCCCAGCGCTCCGGGTCGCGCCGGGTGAACTGCCAGGCGACGGCGGCCGCCGACAGCACCTCGATGGTCGAGTCCAGGCCGAATCCGATCAGGGCGGCGGAGGAGGCGACCGTTCCGGCGGCGATCGCGACGACGGCCTCGACCACGTTGTAGCCGATCGTGATCGCGACGATGAGGCGGATGCGCCGCTGCAGTGTCGCACGGCGGGTGTCGGTGAGTGCGGTCATCAGCAGGTGCATTCCTCGCCGTCGCAGCAGTCCGGCTCGACCACGAGCACGACCCGCAGGAGCTCGTCGAGCGCGGGGGCGAGGTGAGGGTCGGCCAGTTCGTAGCGGCTGCGGCGACCATCGGCGACGCTCGTCACGAGGCCGCATCCGCGCAGGCACGCGAGGTGGTTCGACAGCGCCTGTCGACTGACGTCGAGTTCATCGGCGAGGTCGGACGGGTACGCGGGGGCGGTGCGCAGGGCGAGCAGGATCGCGGCGCGCGTCGCGTCAGAGAGTGCGTGCCCGAGGCGTGCGACCGCGGCGGTGTGCGAGAGGGATGCCGAGAGAGTCACGCTCTCGATAGTACATTGAACAGTGAATTCAGTGATCAATGAATAAACGCAACACCCCCGAAACGAGGTGTCGATACCGTGTGAGCAACGAAGAGGAGGACCGATGGTCGTGACGATCCACAGGGTCGACTGGGGACACCCGGATGCCGAGCGGCTGCGTGCCGCGCAGCGGGCCGAGCTCGACGCCCGCTACGGCAGCGACGATCACGAGCCCGGCATCATCCCCTCCGGCGACGACGTGCCCGTGTTCCTCATCGCGCGCGGCGCTGACGGCGACGCGATCGTGTGCGGCGGGCTCCGGCCGCTCGACGAACCCGTACTCGGAGACGCCGTCGCGGAGATCAAGCGCATGTACGCCGCTCCCGAGGCACGGGGCACTGGTGCGGCGACTGCGCTGTTGCGAGGGCTGGAAGACGAGGCACGTGCGCTCGGCATCCGTCGTCTCGTGCTCGAGACCGGCACGGGGCAACCCGACGCGGTGCGCTTCTACACCCGCGAGGGGTATGCGTCGATCCCGCTCTACGGGCACTATGTCGGCAGCGAGCTGTCTCTGTGCTTCGCGAAGGACCTCACCGTCTGAGGCGCCTCAGAGCGACGGTCCGACGATCGCCGCCGACTCGGGTGCGAGCGTGATCCGGTCGTCCTGCATCCGCGCCCCGGAGGTCTCCAGCAGGACGGCGTCGCCGGGGCGCACCTCGAAGTCGACGTCGCCCGCCGTGAGGTTCACGAGCACCGCGACCGCGCCCCTGTCGATCCGGAACGCCCGAGCGTCGACAGCCGCATCCGGGTGCTCGACGATCGCACGGGTGTGAGTCATGTCGGGATCGGTGAACTCCGGACGTTCGCGGCGCAGTGCCGTCAGGCGCCGGTACAGCGACAGGAGGTCGGCATGCTCCGGTCGATCGATCTCCTCCCACCCTAGGTGCGAGCGTTCGTATGTCGCCGGATCCTGCGGGTCGGGAACCTGCGACGGATCCCAGCCCATCCTCGCGAACTCAGCGATGCGGCCCTCCGCGGTCGCGCGGCCGAGCTCCGGCTCCGGATGTGAGGTGAAGAACTGCCACGGCGTCGACGCGCCCCACTCCTCGCCCATGAAGAGCATCGGCGTGCCCGGCGCCGTGAGGGTCAGGACCGCCGCCACCGCGAGCCGACCGGGCGAGAGGGTCGCCGAGAGGCGGTCGCCCGCGGCGCGGTTGCCGATCTGGTCGTGGTCCTGCGCGAAGGTGACAAGCCGCCAGGCCGGGACCGTCGCGGGGATCGGCGAACCGTGTTCGCGCTCACGGAACGACGAGTATGTGCCGTCGTGGAAGAACCCGCTCTGCGACACCTTCACGAGCGCCTCGGGATCGGCGAAGTCCTCGTAGTACCCGGCGGTCTCGCCGGTCAGAGCGACGTGCACGGCGTGATGCCAGTCGTCCGACCACTGCGCGGTGAGCCCGTAGCCGCCGGCTTCGCGCGGAAGGATCAGCGTCGGATCGTTCAGGTCCGACTCGGCGATCAGGGTCAGCGGGCGGCCGAGGTGCGCCGACAGCGCATCGACGCGCTCAGACAGCTCGCGCAGCAGGTGCGTCGGGCTCGCATCGTGCAGGGCGTGCACGGCATCCAGTCGCAGCCCGTCGACGTGGTAGTCGCGCAGCCACATCAGGGCATTCTCGATGATGTACTCGCGGACCTCGTGCTCGTCGAGGTTCACCGACGCGCCCCACGTGTTGCTCTGACCGTCGCGCAGGTACGGTCCGAACTCGGGCAGGTAGTTGCCGCTCGGGCCGAGGTGGTTGTAGACCACATCCTGGATCACGGCCAGGCCCCGATCATGGGCGGCCTCGACGAAGCGCTGGTAGGCGGCCGGGCCGCCGTACCCCTCGTGCACGGCGTACCAGAGCACCCCGTCATAGCCCCAGTTCCACTCGCCGTTGAAGTCGTTGATCGGCAGCAGCTCGACGTGCGTGACCCCGAGGTCTGTGAGGTGGTCGAGTCGGCCGATCAGCGCATCCAGGGTGCCCTCGGGTGTGAAGGTGCCGACGTGCAGCTCGTAGATCACCGCCCCCGCGAGTTGACGGCCGGTCCACGACCGGTCGTCCCACTCGAAGAGACCCGTGTCGAACACGGCCGACGGACCGTGCACCCCGCCCGGCTGACGCAGCGAGCGGGGATCCGGACGCAGTTCGTCGCTCTCGCCCAGGAGGAAGCCGTAGCGCTCGCCCTCCGGCAGATCCAGCGCGGCGACCCACCAGCCGGGCCGGCGGTCGTCGCGAGCGAGGTCGTGCTCGCCGATCACCGCACCGCCCGGTGTCAGTCGACGCAGGCGGACCCGTTCGGCTCGCGGAGCCCAGACGCCGATCATCGCTCGTCCACCAGCAGCGCCACCGGGTAGGTGTCCAGCAGCTCGTCCAGCCGTACCGGCCCCGGCGCGATCCGACGACCGGTGAGGACGTCGGTCGCGGGCAGGTCGTGGCGCAGCAGCACCGTGTCTCCCCATCCGCCGCGCTTCTCGAGAGCGACCGGCAGACGCGTCGCGACCGCGAGCGCGCCACCGCGGTCCATCGCGACCACATGATCGGATGCCGCGCCGGCGGCGACCCCCGCCCGGTAGCGCTCGAACAGCTCCGGGTGGTCTCGGCGCAGGCGCAGCGTGCGGGACGTCACGAGCATCTTCGCCAGGCCGGAGTCGTCGATCGGCGGCAGCGCGCCACGCGCCACGTCGGCGTCGAGACGGCGCAGCATCCGCTCCCTCTCTCCGAAGTCCACGGGTCTGCGATTGTCGGGGTCCACGAGCGAGTGGTCCCACAGCTCTGTGCCCTGGTAGACGTCCGGCACGCCGGGTGCCGCAAGCTGCAGCAGCTTCGCGGCGAGCGAGTTGCTGCGTCCATAGCCGACGATCTCCTGGACGAAACCGTCGAGGATTCGGCTGGCCGCGCCGTTCGCCGCTTCGGCGATCGCGACGACCCCCTTCTCGAACTCCTCGTCGGGATGCTGCCAGGTGGTGCCCTCGGCTGCCTCTCTGGCCGCCTTCAGGCCGTACTGCTGCAGCCGTTCGGTCGAGATCGGCCACGCGCCGACCGCGGCCTGCCACAGGAGGGCATCGAGCGGACCGTGGCCGGTCGACGCGATCGTCCGCAGCTCGGTGAGCACCTCGCCCCAGCGTTCGGGCACCTCGGCGAGCACGGAGAGACGTGCCCGGACGTCCTCGGAGCGCTTGGTGTCGTGCGTCGACAGGGTCGTCATCGAGTGCGGCCATGATGCGAGTCGAGCGCGCTGCGCCTCGTGGAAGTCGGCGACCGACAGCGAGGCGATCGACGGATCCGCGCCGACCTCGGTGAGCGTGCCCAAGCGGGTGAAGCGGTAGAACGCGGTGTCCTCGACGCCCTTGGCCATCACGGCGCCGCTGACCTGCGGGAAGCGCTCCGCGACCTCGAGCGTCGTGTCGAGAAGCAGTGGGGTCAGTTCGCCGATCGCCTCCGCGAGGTCGGGTCGACGGAGAGCGGCGGCGTCGATGGCCCCCTGCAGATGCTCGCGGCCCGCCGGGAGGTAGGAGCGGTAGACGGGGAAGGCGGCGATGATCTCCGCGAGCGCGTACTTCGCTGCGACCACACCGTGCGGTAGCGAGCGGACGAGGCGATGGATCTCCGACTGCAGGATGCTCTCGGCGACCATCCGCTTCGTCGAGACCGTCAGATCGTGCCACGCCTCCAGAGCAGGCAGATCGGACTCGCGCCGCAGACGTGCGTCGAGGTCGTCGAGTCGCGCGACGCCCGCGCCGTCGACCAGCACGCGGTCGATCTCCGCGAGGGCGTCGTACCCGGTCGTGCCGTCGGTGCGCCACCACGACGGCAGCTCCTCGCCGGGTTCCAGGATCTTCTCGACCAGCGTGTACGCAGCGCCCGTCGCATCCGCGAGGTCCTCGAGGTAGCCGGCCGGGTCGACGAGACCGTCGGGGTGGTCGACGCGCAGGCCGTCGGTGAGACCCTCGGTGATCCACCGGACGATCTCCCGGTGTGACTCCTCGAACACGTCGGGGAGTTCCACCCGGATGCCGGCGAGCTCCGGCACCGCGAAGAACCGGCGGTAGTTGAGCTCGGCGTTCTGGTCCTCCCAGAACCGCAGCTCGTAGTGCTGTGCGTCGAGCAGCGCGGGAAGGTCGTCGGCGAGGGCGCCGGAGCCGGGCGCGAGGGGGAGCACGTGCTCGAAGTAGCTCAGCACGCCGTCGGGTGCGTCGTCGGCCGGGGAAGCGTCGACGACGATGTCGCCGGCCGACAGCACCTCCGGCAGGGTCGAGCCGAGGATCGGGAGTCGGACGCGCCCGTCTCCCAGCCGACGATCCACATCGAACGCGACCGCGTGCCGTGATGCGCGACCGAGACGCAGCATGTCCCACCACCACGGATTGTCGCGAGGGCTCCCGACGCCGACATGGTTGGGCACGATGTCGACGAGGATGCCGAGACCGGCCGTGCGAGCTGCGGTGGCGAACCGGTCGAGTCCTTCCCTCCCACCCCGCGCCTCGTCGATCCTCGAGTGGTCGACGACGTCGTAGCCGTGGTCGGAGCCGGGTGTCGCAGCCAGCAGCGGCGAGAGGTACGCCCACGACGCCCCGAGCGCAGCCAGGTACGGCGTGGTCGCCGCCGCGTCGTCGAGCGTGAAGCCGGATCGGATCTGAAGGCGGTAGGTCGAGAGCGGCCGACGGGTCACCGACGGACCTCCGGAGCGGGAGCGGGAGCGGGCTCCGAGCGCTCTGTCTGCATCCGCAGCGAGGCGTCGACCGACACGTCGGTCGGCTCCTCCGTCTCGGCCGCCTCGCGCAGGACGAGGAGCGACGTCGGCTCGAGCGTGATCGCGGCTCCGGCGGCGAGGGCGTGCTCGCCCGCGCGTTCGCCGTAGGTGTCCACCACGATGTCCCACGCCGCGCCGTGCCGCGCGTCCGGGAGCACCCCGTCGACGGCATCCGTCCCGCTGTGGAAGTAGACCAGGAAGTTCTGGTCCGTCACGGGCTGGCCGCGGCGATCCTTTTCGCGGATGCCCTGTCCGTTGAGGAAGACGCCGACCGCGAGTCCGAAGCCGTTGTCCCAGTCCTCGGGTTCCATGCGGCGGCCGTCGGGCCGCAGCCACACCACGTCGGGCACGCGCTCGCCGTCCTCGGAGCGCACGGGGCGACCGTCGAAGAAGCGACTGCGACGGAAAGTGGGGTGGTTGCGGCGCAGCTTGGCGACCGCCGCGGTGAACTCGACGAGCGGCAGGTCGGCCGACTCCCAGTCCACCCACGTGATCTCGTTGTCCTGCGCGTATCCGTTGTTGTTGCCGTGCTGCGTGCGGCCCAGCTCGTCGCCGTGAGCGATCATCGGCACGCCCTGCGAGAGCAGCAGCGTGGCGAGGAAGTTGCGCTGCTGGCGAGCGCGCATCCGGTTGATGCCCTCGTCGTCGGTGGGGCCCTCGACGCCGTTGTTCGCGGAGCGGTTGTGCGATTCGCCGTCGTTGTTGTCCTCTCCGTTGGCCTCGTTGTGCTTCTCGTCATAGGAGACGAGGTCGCGCAGAGTGAAGCCGTCGTGAGCGGTGACGAAGTTGATCGACGCCACGGGGCGACGCCCGGAATGCTCGTACAGGTCCGCGGAACCCGTCAACCGCGAGGCGAACTCGCCGAGGGCCTGCGGCTCCCCACGCCAGAAGTCGCGCACGGTGTCGCGGTATTTGCCGTTCCACTCCGTCCACTGCGGCGGGAAGTTGCCGACCTGGTAGCCGCCGGGGCCCACGTCCCACGGCTCCGCGATGAGCTTGACCTGCGAGACCACCGGGTCCTGCTGCACGAGCTCGAAGAACGCGGCGAGCCGGTCGACGTCGTAGAACTCCCGCGCCAGAGTCGATGCCAGGTCGAAGCGGAAGCCGTCGACGTGCATCTCCGTCACCCAGTAGCGCAGCGAGTCCATGATGAGCTGCAAGGAGTGCGGGTTGCCGGCGTTGAGGCTGTTGCCTGTACCTGTGTAGTCGGTGTAGAAGCGGCGGTCCTCCTCGAGTCGGTAGTAGGCCTCGTTGTCGATGCCGCGCATCGAGAGCGTCGGCCCGAGGTGGTTCCCCTCCGCGGTGTGGTTGTAGACGACGTCGAGGATGACCTCGATGCCCGCCGCGTGCAGCGCCCGCACCATGGCCTTGAACTCCTGCACCTGCTCGCCGTGCTGACCGCTCGAAGAGTACTCGTTGTGCGGAGCGAGGAACGCCAGGGTGTTGTATCCCCAGTAGTTCGACAGCCCCTTCTCCTCGAGCGTCGAGTCGTGCACGAACTGGTGCACGGGCATGAGCTCGATCGCTGTGACGCCGAGATGCACGAGGTGGTCGATGACCGCCGGGTGCGCGATCCCCGCGTACGTCCCGCGCAGCTCCTCGGGGATGTCCGGATGCTGCTGCGTCAGACCCTTGACGTGCGCCTCGTAGATGATGCTCTGCGCGTAGGGGATCTTGGGCAGCCGGTCTCCCGCCCATTCGAAGAACGGGTTGATGACCACGCCCTTCACCATGGCAGCGGCCGAATCCTCGTCGTTGCGCGAGTCCGGCTCGCCGAAGTCGTACCCGAACAGCGACTGCCCCCAGTCCAGTCGACCGGCGACCGCCTTCGCGTAGGGGTCGAGCACGAGCTTGTGGGGGTTGAAGCGTCGTCCCTGAGCGGGGTCGTGAGGCCCGTGGACACGGTAGCCGTAGAGCTGACCGGGCTGGACGGTGGGCAGGTAGCCGTGCCACACGAAGGCGTCGACCTCGTCGAGCGGGATCCGTTCCTCCGTGCCGTCGTCGTCGAACAGACACAGCTCCACGCGCTCGGCGCCCTCACTGAACAGTGCGAAGTTCGTCCCCTGCCCGTCGAAGGTCGCACCGAGAGGGTAGGGCGACCCGGGCCAGATCTCGCGGCTCACAGAGCGCGCCGAGCCGATGCGGCGCGGTGCAGGACGATCCGCACCGCGTCGTGGAAGTCGTGCACCTGCGCGACCTCTTCCGCCATGGCGTAGGCCATGCCGACGTAGCAGACGAACACCGGAGCGATGTGCTCGACGTATCCGACGGGCCCGTCGTGCAGGACGACGTACCGGTCGATGTCCACGCGCTCGAAGAGAGCCTCGGGAGCCGGCGCCGGGGCAGCGGCATCCTGGAGGATGTCTTCGTGAGCGCCGGTGCTCTGTTCGTCATGTGCGGTGGGGATGTGCGCAGCCATGATGTCTCCCGATTCTTCTGTTGTGGGCTTCACCCTAGATGCGGATCCGTCGCTATGGAATCCCCATTGCCTCGGACGCGTTCAGGCGCTAGGGAGTGTGATCGACACCGGTCGGCGGGTAGGCTGGGCGCATGATAGACAGCGCGCCCGCCGTGATGGGGCGCACCCTCGTGTTCCGCGACCGCCGCGCCTGACGGCGCGCTCGCTCTTACGCACGCTTCCGCGCGCCGTCCTCCGAGATGTCATCGCACCTCGGGACGGGCCTCTTCGACGCGTCTCCGCGTCCCCCGTCGGGGTGCTCCGAATCCTCACTCCGGAGCCCACTCATGCCTCGCTCGCACCATGGCGGCCGCCACGAACTCGGCCAGAACTTCCTCATCCACCGACCGACGATCGACCGGATCGTCTCCCTCGTCGACCGCACCTCGGGGTCGATCCTCGAACTCGGCGCCGGCGACGGCGCGCTCACCCGGGCACTCGCCCGCCTGGACCGTCGGCTCACGGCGCTCGAGATCGACGAACATCGCGCCCGACGCCTGGGCGCGGCGCTTCCTCGCGTCGACGTGCGCGCTGCCGACGCGCTCCGACATCCACTCGACGCCGACGTGATCGTCGGCAACATCCCCTTCCACGTCACGACGCCGATCCTCCGGCATCTGCTGTCGACCCACGGGTGGACCCACGCCGTGCTGCTGACGCAGTGGGAGGTGGCGCGCAAGCGCGCCGGCGTCGGCGGCAGCACGATGATGACCGCGCAGATCGCACCGTGGTTCACGGTCGAGCTGAGCGGGCGCGTTCCGGCGTGGGCCTTCAGCCCGCAGCCGAGCGTCGACGGCGGCCTGCTGTCGATCACGCGACGACCTGCCCCGCTCGTGCCGGCCACGGACCGGCGCGCCTACGAATCGTTCGTCCGGGCGGTGTTCGGTGCCCGGGGCGGGAACCTGCCGTCGATGCTCGCGTCCGCCACCCGCACGGGCACTCCGCGCGCACGGGCGGCCCTCGGTGAGGTGGGCGCATCGGCGCGGCGTCTGCCGCGGGATCTCCGCCCCGAGGAGTGGGCCGGTCTGTGGCGGCGGCTCGGACGGGGGGCGCGCTCGTGAAACCACACTGCGCACACCTGCGAGAATGGAGACCCCGCCGATTCCGATCCGAGGAGCCCCCGTGCAGTACATCTCCACCCGAGGCGGCATGCAGCCGCTGCCGTACTGCGAGACGCTGCTCGAGGGCCTCGCTCCCGATGGCGGCCTGGCGGTGCCCGAGGTCATGCCGACCGTCGACGGCGAGACGCTCGAGCGGTGGCGCGCGCTCACCTACCCGCAGCTCGCGACCGAGGTGCTGGGGCTGTTCGCGACGGACATCCCGCGCGAGGACCTCGCACGGATGACCGCGGCCGCCTACGAGCCTTTCCCCGGCGCGGTCGTGCCGCTTCGCGAGCTCGACGGCGGTCTCACCCTCGTCGGTCTGTCCGAGGGGCCCACGCTGGCGTTCAAGGACATGGCGATGCAGTTCCTCGGCCAGGTCGTCGAGTACGCGCTGGAGCGCAAGGGATCGGTGCTCAACATCCTGGGAGCGACCTCCGGCGACACCGGATCGGCGGCCGAGCACGCGCTGCGCGGCAAGGACCGCATCTCGGTCTTCATGCTCTCGCCCCAGGGACGCATGAGCACCTTCCAGCGGGCCCAGATGTTCTCGCTCGACGACGAGAACATCCACAACATCGCGGTCGACGGTGTCTTCGACGACTGCCAGAACCTCGTCAAGAAGCTCGCGGGAGACCTCGACTTCAAGCGCACGCAGCACCTCGGTGCGGTCAACTCGATCAACCTCGCCCGCATCACGGCGCAGGTCGTCTACTACTTCTGGGCCTGGCTGCGGGCGACGGACGCGGGCGGATGGACCGAGGTGTCGTTCACGGTCCCCTCGGGCAACTTCGGGAACATCCTGTCCGGCTTCTTCGCGAAGGAGATGGGGCTGCCGATCCGCCGGCTCGTGCTCGCCGCGAACGAGAACAACGTCCTCGACGAGTTCTTCCGCACCGGCGTCTACCGCCCGCGAAGTGCCGCACAGACGCTCGCCACCTCGAGCCCCTCCATGGACATCTCCAAGGCCTCCAACCTCGAGCGCTTCATCTTCGAGCTGGTCGGCCGCGACGCCGCACGGGTCGTGCAGGTGTGGAGCGATCTCGACACCCAGGGCTACTTCGACTTCACCGCGGATCTCACCCGCTTCGTCGACGAGTTCGGCATCGTGAGCGGCACGTCCACGCACGCCGACCGCCTCGCGACGATCCGCTCGGTGTACGAGACCTCGGGTGAGGTGATCGACCCGCACACCGCCGACGGCGTCAAGGTCGCCCGCGAATACCTCGAGCCGGGCGTGCCGATGCTGGTGCTCGAGACCGCCAAGCCCGAGAAGTTCGCCGAGACGATCCACGAGGCGATCGGCGTCGAGCTCGACTACGCCGCCGACCTGCGCGAGATGCTCGAGGCTCCGCAGCACGTCACCGAGATGGCCGACGACGAGGCGGCGCTGCGCGCGTTCATCGAGGAGCACGCCCTGCGCTGAGCGCTGTGACGCGTGCGTCCGATCACTCGGGGTCGCCGTGCAGCATCCAGGCGATGCCGAAGCGGTCGACCAGCATGCCGAAGTTGCCGCCCCACGGCGGGGTGTCCAGCGGCATCGTGACGGTCGCGCCGTCGGCGAGCGCGTCCCAGACCTCCTGCGTGCGCGCCTGCGTGTTGCCGCTCAGCGACACCGAGATCCCGGCCGGCGCCTCGTACGGCATCCCGTCCGGTGTGTCAGAGGCCATGAGGACGAGGCCGTCCGGTGTGGTCAGTTGCGCGTGCATGACCAGGTCGGCCTGATCGGGACTCTGCACCATGTCGGGGAACTCGCTGAAGACGTTGATCTCGAGATCGCCGCCCAGGACCCCCTGATAGAACTCCATCGCCTGCCGCGCGTCCGTGCGGAAGGAGAGGTACGGGTTGAGGTTCGCCATGTCGTGCCCCCATGAGGTGTGATGCGGAGCGCCGCCCGCCCCGTCGCGATCATTGTGCGCCGGGGTTCCGACATCCCACAAGAGGTTCCGCGAGGTCAGGCGGGCAGAGCGCGCACGGCCGCGGTGAGCACCTGCGGCACCGTCGGCAGGCCTTCCGCCCGGAACACCTCGGCGCCCGCGATATCGCGGACGATCACGGTGGGGGTGAAGCGGATGTCGAGAGCCTCGGCGGCATCCGGATCCGCCGCGACGTCGATCTCCGTGATCCGCGCATCCGGGAGGTAGCGCGCCGCGTCGCGCAACACCGACCGTGTCCGCGCGCACGCTCCGCAGAACGACGACGAGATCAGCGTCAGCTCCATGCGATCCTCCTGCTGAGCACAACCGGCCGTGCAGTCGCCGTGTTCCCGCGACCTCAGCGTGCCGCACGCGCACGCGGGTGGAGGAGGCCGGATGCCGCGCCGAGCGCGGCGCCTACCACGGTGTCCACGATCCTCTCGAACGCGACGTCGAGGGCGCCGATCTCACCGGTCGCCGCCCCCGTGAGCAGGAGCACGAGCGGGGTGATGAACACGAGCGCGAGAGCGTAATGCCGCACGACGACGAGCTCGATCGTGAACTGCAGCGCGCCGAGGAGCAGCGCCAGCCACAGCCCGGCCGGATGCAGGAGCGCGAGCAGCGCGTACGCTCCGGCGCCGACGACAGTGCCGAGCATGCGGTGCAGTCCGCGCTCGAAGGCCGCACGCCGCGCGGCGGCGACGCCGATCACCGCCACGGCCGAGCCCACGATCCAGTACGTGCGCGTCGGGTCGATCACGAGGCCGAGCAGCACTCCGAGCACCGCGACGATCGCGACGCGCAGGAGCAGCATCCGTGCGTCGGCGTCCAGCGTCGGACCGGGGAAGAGCTCGGCGAACGGCCGCGCACGACGGGCGCGCACCCGGGGCAGCACCAGCGGAGCGGCGGCGACCACGAGCGAGAAGCCGCATCCGGCCGCGAGCGCTGCGATATAGACGGCAGGGGCGATCGGCGAGCTGGCGACGACATGGGCGGAGAGGCCGAACACGAGCACGAAGAACAGCGGTCCCGGAGGCCCGAGGCGGAAGCCGAAGCACAGCGCGGCGCTGACGACCGCCACGAGCACGACACCGATCCCCACGAGCCACGGCCACGGTGTCGCGGCAGCGGCCACGCCGAGGACCGCGGCCGCGATCAGGCCCGCGGCGACGAACGGGAGGATGCGGATGCGGTCGACGGCCGGCGCCGATCCCGCGAACAGCACCGTGAACGCTCCGGAGGCGGCGATGTAGCCGAGAGGTGCCTGCCCGAACAGCGTCATCACCGCGATCGGCACCGCGATACCGAGGGCCGCTTGCGTCGCCACGGGCCACCGCGGACCGCGGGACGGGGACAGCGCGAACAGGCTCACCCCTCGATTCTCTCGCGTCGCAGCCGACGCGCCCGACGATACGATGGCCGCGTGACCGAACCCCGCCCCGGCATCGCCGACCGACTCTCGAGGATGATCCGGCTGCCGACGGTGTCCGCCGAGCTGGCGGAGCGGGGCACCGGCCCCTTCGAGGACTTCGTCGCGCTGATCGCCGAACTCTATCCTCGCGTGCACGCCGAACTCGAACTCGAGAGGCACACGGACTTCGGGCTGCTGTTCCGCTGGCGGGGACGAGCCGGCGCCGACGCACCCCTGGTGCTCATGGCGCACTACGACGTCGTACCGGTCGACGAGAGCGACGACTGGACGCATCCGCCGTTCGCGGGCGTCATCGCCGACGGCATCGTCTACGGGCGAGGTGCGCTCGACGACAAGGGCCCGCTCATCGTGGTGCTCGAGGCTGTCGAGAACCTCCTCGCCGACGGATTCGTGCCGGCGCGCGACGTGTACCTGTCGTTCGGCGGCAATGAGGAGACCTACGGCCGTGCGGCCCAGGAGATCGCCCGGGTGCTGCGTGAACGCGGCATCGTGCCGTGGCTCGTCGTCGACGAGGGCGGAGCCGTGGTCGACGCGCCACTGCCGTTCGTGCCCGGCCGCGCGGCCATGATCGGCGTGGGGGAGAAGGGCGTGATGACGCTCACTCTGACCGCACGCGGCGACGGCGGCCACGCCTCGGCGCCCCCGGCCCTGACGGCGGTCCGCCGCGTGGCCCGTGCGGTCGATCGCCTGGGACCGACCACGTTCTCCCCGCGGCCATCGAAGGCGATCGCCCGGATGCTGATCACGCTCGCCGCCCGCACGCCCGGCCCGGCCCGTCACCTGCTGCGCGTGCTCGGCGCGACACCGTGGCTCACGGGACAGGTGTTCGCACTGCTCGGCGGCGAACCCGCGGCGCTCGTGCGCACGACGGTCGCGCCGACCATGCAATCGGGCGGAACCGCCGCCAACGTGCTGCCCTCGCAGGCGTCGGCCACTGTCAATCTGCGCATCGCGCTGGGGGAGACCACGCAGCAGACCGTTCTGCGCGTGCGTCGTCGCATCCGCGATCCGCTCGTGACGGTCTCCGTGGTCGAGGCCAGCGCGCCGTCTCCCGAGTCGGCGGTCGACAACGAGCAGTTCTCCCTCCTCACCGACGCTCTCGCCGTGTCGCATCCCGATATCCCCGCCGTCCCCTACGTGATGATGGCCGCGACCGACTCGCGGCATTTCCATCGGTTCTCGCCGGCCGTGTACCGGTTCGCGCCGCTCGACATGTCCAACGCGCAGCGGGCGTCGATCCACGGCGTCGACGAGAACGTGGAGATCGCCGCACTCGAGCGTGGAGAGCGGTTCCACCGGGCGCTCCTCGAACGGCTAGGGTGATCTCACCCCGTCCGGGTGCCGTCGCCTCCGGATCCGTCCTTTCATAGAGGAGCCGCGATGACGCGCACCCGAACACTGGGCACTCTGGCTGCGGTCGTCGGCTTCCTCGCCTTCGTCGAGTTCACGAGCGGAGTGCTGCAGGGGTACTACACGCCGATGCTCAGCGACATCGCGCGGCATCTCGGCATCCACGACGCCGACGTCAACTGGCTCGAAGGCACGCAGCTCATGCTGTCGGCGCTCGTGGTCCCCGCGTTCGCGAAACTCGGCGACATGGTCGGACACAAGCGGATGCTGCTGATCTCGACCGCTCTCACCGCGGCGGCCGCCCTCGTGCTGCCGTTCACCGACTCGTTCGGCGTCTTCCTGGCGGCCTGGACGCTCATGGGGTTCTACGTCGTCTGGCTGCCGCTGGAGATCGCCCTCATCTGGTCGCGGTCACGTCGCATGGAGGGTCGAGCCACGATCACCGCAAAGGCCGCCGGGCTCCTCGTCGCGGCGCTCGAGGCGGGCGCGATCATCGGTGCGCTGGCCGGCGGAGCGCTCATCGACGTGCTCCCGCTCACGAGTGTGCTGCTCATCCCTGCCGTGCTGATCGTCGTCTGCTTCTTCGTGATCCTGTTCGGCGTGAAGGAATCGCCCGAGCCGACCGGCGGGGTCTTCGACACGGTCGGCGTGGTCCTGATCTCGCTGGCCCTCATCTGCTTCACGGGTGGACTCAGTCTGCTGCGTCTCGAGGGCGGTCTGGTGAACCCCTGGTCATGGGCGGTCGTCGTGCTCGGCATCCTGCTCGTGATCCCGTTCGTGCTGTGGGAGCTCCGCTGCGACGACCCGCTGATCGACGTGCGCATGTTCCGCTCGCCCGCTCTCGGCCCCGTCTTCCTCACAGCGGGTCTGTTCGGCGTCAGCGTGCTGGGCGCGCAGGCGCCGCTGTCCACCTTCGCCCGCACCGATCCCGGTGTCTACGGCTACGGTCTCGGCACCACCGGCTTCGCGACGTCGCTCATCATCGGGATCTACCTCATCGCGATGATCGCGGGAGCACTGCTGTTCCCCGTGATCGCCCGCGTCCTCACCCCGCGTCTGACGCTCATGGGGGCGTCGCTGCTCGTCGGGGTCGGATTCCTGCTGTTCCTGCCGTTCCATGCGACCTATCTGCAGGTGATCCTGAACATGGTGGTGGTGGGTCTCGGGTCCGGGGCGCTGGTCGCGGCCCTTCCTGCTGCTGCGGCGTCGGCGGCGCCTGCCACTCAGACCGGCGTCGCCACGGGCCTCACGAACTCGGTCAAGACCGTGGGCGGCGCGATCGCGTCGTGCGTGTTCGGCATCGCGCTGCTGAACGGGGCCGCGGGTGCTGTGGAAGGGACGGCGGGCTCCTTCGCAGGGTATGTCACGGTGTGGGTGGTCTGCGGCGTCACCGCCCTGATCGCGGCCGTCCTTCTCGTCTTCGTCCCGAAGACGGCGTTCACCGACCGGACGGATGCCGAGGCGGCTGTCGAGCCGGTGCTCTGACCTCGCGGGCCGCGCGTCACTCGCGGTCGAGGCCGAAGGTGCGCTTCACGAGCGCCTGCACATCGCGGTCGAGGCCGTCGAGGCGGGCGCTCATCGCGTCGATACGGCTGTGCACGACGTCGAACTTGCTGTCCACGGCGTCGAAACGACTGTTCACGGCATCGAAGCGACTGTTCACGGCATCGAACCGGGCGGTGGTCTCGGCGCGCAGGCCGCTGATCTCCGCCACCATCTCGCCGCGGAGGCCGCCGATCTCGGTGCGCAGGATCCGTACGAACAGCGTCGAGACGACGCCGAGCATGCTGAACAGAAGCGTCGAGACGACGCCGATCACCGTCCAGGTCTGCGCATCGTTCATGAACCCCATCCTCCGATCGTCGCACCGATGCAGGGAGTCTGCCACGGTCGCGCGACAACGGATTCCGGGATTCCACGAAGAGTGCAGAACCCGCGACGGGGGTCCGATGTGCAGGAGGGGTGGGCGACCGTCGTCACCCACCCCTCCGCTCAGTCGCCCTTCACGTTGACGAGCTGCCGCAGCGTGTGCCGCACCCTGACGAGGCTCGCGGCATCCGTCATCACCTGGTCGATCGGCTTGTACGCCTGCGGGATCTCGTCGATGAAGGCGTCGGTGTCGCGGAACTCGATGCCCGACATCGCCGCCCGCAGCTGCTCGTGCGAGAAGGTGCGCCGCGCCGCCGACCGGGAGTACTCTCGCCCCGCGCCGTGCGGTGAGGAGTTCAGCGACTGCGGATCGCCGAGTCCCTCCACCACGTACGATGCGGTGCCCATCGACCCGGGGATGAGGCCCGGCCGACCGGCATCCGCCTGGATCGCTCCCTTGCGGGACACCCACACCTGCTTTCCGTAGTGCTTCTCGGACTCGGTGAAGTTGTGGTGGCAGTTGATCCGCTCCTGCTCGTCGACCGGAACCCCGAGGAACTCCGACACCTGCCGGATGACGCGGTCCATCATCTCCTCGCGGTTCAGCAGCGCGAAGCGCTGAGCCCACCGCAGTTCCCGGATGTAGCGGGTGAACTCCGGCGTGCCCTCGACGAGGTAGGCCAGGTCGGGGTCGGGCAGCTCGATCCACCACTGCTTCGCGAGCCGCTGCGCGACCGTGATGTGGTGCCCGGCGATCCGGTTTCCCACGCCACGCGATCCCGAGTGCAGGAAAAGCCACACCCGGTCGAGCTCGTCCACCGACACCTCGATGAAGTGGTTGCCCGAGCCGAGCGTGCCCAGCTGCAGTCGCCAGTTCCCGGCGTAGGCCGCGGGGTCGATGCCGTTCTTCTCGGCGAGCTGCTCGAGCTCGGCGATCCTCGGCTCGGCCGTCGCGACGATCTTGCGGTTGTAGCGGCCCGCGGACAGCGGGATGGCGCGCTCGATCTGCTCCCGGAGCTCGGCGAGGTCACGACCGTCGAGGTCGCCCCTCGTGAACGCGGTGCGGACGGCGATCATGCCGCAGCCGATGTCGACGCCCACAGCGGCCGGAATGATCGCGCCGAGCGTCGGGATGACCGATCCGACCGTCGCCCCCTTTCCGAGGTGCGCGTCCGGCATCAGCGCCAGGTGCGGGTGGATGAACGGCATGCGGGCCGTGGTGTGCGCCTGATCGAGCGTCTTCTCGTCGATCAGCGACGCCCACGACAGCAGCCGTGCGGAGAGCCTCTCCATGATTCCTTTCCTTGTGATGGTGTCCAGCCACAGGTCAGGGGTCTCCCACACGGAAAACGCCCCGGACCTGACGGTGCGGGGCGTTGCGAGAGCGGATGCTGTCACACGGCGCGCGCCGGAGGGTACGACTCGTAGCGGTCATCGTGCTTCTGCTGAAACATCGACACCGCTGCGATGGGAAGATTCCGCAGGGCGGTCATCCGTCGTCTCCTCGGCTGGCGTGCTGCGCCGATCGGCACAGCTTTGCCACAGTAGAGGACGACACGCCCGGGCGTCAAGGAAGCGCCCGGAGTCGTCACTCGCGGTCGAGGCCGAAGGTGCGTTTCACGAGCGCCTGTACGTCGCGGTCGAGGCCGTCGATGCGAGCGCTCATCGCGTCGATGCGGCTGTGCACGACGTCGAACTTGCTGTTGACGGCGTCGAAGCGCGCATTCATCTCGCCACGGAGGCCGCCGATCTCCGCGCGGAGGATGCGGACGAACAGCGTCGAGACGACGCCGATCATGCTGAAGAGCACGGCGCTGACGACGCCGATCACCGTCCAGGTCTGCGCATCGTTCATGAACCCCATCCTCCGATCGTCGCACCGATGCCGGGAGTCTGCCACGGTCGCAGGACAACGGATTCCGGGATTCCACGAAGAGTGCACAACCCGCGACGCGGGAGCGATGTGCAGGACGAGTCGCTGGTCAGCTCTCGCGCGGCGGGTTGTACATGAACTCGATGCGGATGCCGTCGGCGTCCTCCACGAACGAGGCGTAGTACCGGTCGGAGTAGCGCGGGTACTCCTTCGGCTCCCGGACGGCGGTCCACCCGGCATCCGTCGCGACCGTGTGCAGGCGGTCGACATCGGCGCGCGAGTCCATCGCGAAGGCGATGTGCTGCCAGCCTATGCGGCCGTGCCGGTGCGGTGCGGACTCCTCATCCCAGGTGTAGAGGATGATCTCGGTCTCCTCGCCGTTGTTCCACGAGATCGAGTGGTCGTCCTCTCCTCCGCTCACATAGCCGAGCGCGCTGAGGACCGGATGGAACTGACCCCTGCCGCGCTCGAGGTCGTCGACGGTGATGCCCAGGTGATCGACAAGCGCCATGCGCCCAGTCTGTCAGCAGAGTCCGTGGGGCGTCAGTGCGGTGCGTGATACTCGGCTTCGCCGCGCTTCCAGTAGCCCTTCACAATGGCCTTCGCAGAATCCACGCCCCAGCGCTCGAGCAGAGCGCGACCGGGCTTGACGATGGACTGCTCGGCGGCGACGAAGACGAAGGGATCGGGGCCCACCGCCTCCTCGTCGCGGAGGTCGTTGAGGAACGCGATGAGGGCGGAGCCGGAGGGGGCATCCCCGCGGTGCAGCCACTCGACCTCGACCGGGGCATCGATCTCCATCTCCCGCCCGGGCGACGCGGTCTCGATCACGATGCGAGCCGGTGTTGCTGGGGGGATGAGAGCGGCGAAGCGCCGGATCGCGGGGATCGCGGTCTCGTCGCCGACGAGGAGCCAGGATCCGGGCTCTCCGGAGATGACGGCCGAGCCGCGCGGCCCGCCCACTCCGATCGACGAGCCGAGCGGAGCCGTCGCCGCCCAGCGTGCCGCGACTCCCACGTCGCCGTGCTCCGCGAATTCGACGTCGAGCCAGTTCTCGCCCCAGGCGAGGGGCGTGTACTCGCGGCTCGGAGCCTCGCGCATCTCCTCGACGGAGCCGACAGGTCCCGCGGGGAAGAACAACCGCATGTGGTCGTCCGCACCCGGGGAGGTGAAGCCGGCGAGCTCGGCGCCGACCAGCCGGACGCGCACGTAATCGGGGGCGAGCCACTCGCGAGCCGAGAGGGTGACCGTGCGGAACCGGAGCTCGAGACCTCGGCGCTCGATCGTGAACCCGTCGTAAATATTGCTCATTTAAGTAAGGCTAACCTATGTTGGAGGGGACTTAGTCATACCTAAGTCCGTTCCTCTCGCGCCGATCGAGCGCGATCCACACCGCAGAACAGGAGTCTCTCCATGTCCGTGCCCAGAACCCTCGTCGCCACCAGCATCGGTCTCGTCGGCATCCTCGCCCTCGGCGGTTGCGCCGCCACCTCGGACTCCGCGGAGGCCGAGAAGCCCGCAGCCTCGGAGGACTACTACCCCGTGACGGTGACCGACATGGCCGGCAACGAGGTGACGATCGAGAGCGCCGACAGCGTCGCCGTCACCGACAACCGCTTCTTCCAGCTCGCCGCAGACTGGGACCTCCCCGTCACCGTCGCTCCGCTCGACCTGTTCAGCCCCGAGAACCCGCTCAAGGACTCGTCCGACATCCTCAACATCGGCCTGCACACCGGGCCGGACTTCGAGCAGATCGTCGCCGCCGACCCCGACCTCGTCGTCAACGGCTACCGGTTCAGCAGCGAGGAGAACGCGCAGGGTGTGAAGGATGCCGCCCCCGACGCGGCCTTCCTCGACATGACCGGTCCCGAAGACCAGAGCGCAGACGAGTTCGTCGTCGAGAGCATCACCCTGATGGGCGAGGTGTTCAACCGCAAGGACGAGGCGGAGGCGCTGGTGGACGAGTTCCACGCGGCCCTCGATGACGCGAAGAACGCCTACGACTCCGAGAAGACCGTGATGGGCCTGGTCACCTCGGGCGGAGAGATCAACTACTCCAACCCCACCGACGGTCGCGG
The DNA here is from genome assembly GCF_001262495.1 of Microbacterium sp. GCS4. Classification (GTDB taxonomy): domain Bacteria; phylum Actinomycetota; class Actinomycetes; order Actinomycetales; family Microbacteriaceae; genus Microbacterium. Next base: position 1,293,657 of record NZ_LGYE01000001.1, on the reverse strand, counting down.
TGCGAGCATCTTCTTCGATCTGGTGGGCATGACCCCGGCGCTCGACGCCGCGGGATCGTCCGATCACACCGGCGACAACGTCTCGCTGGAGGCGCTCGCGCAGGCCAACGCCGACTACCTCCTGGTGCTCGACCGCGACGCGGCCGTAACCGAGGAGGGGCAGACCGTGGTCCCCGCCCTCGAGCTCATCACCGGCTCGGCCGCTCTCGCGAATGTCCCCGCGGTGCAGAACGAGGCCATCGCGGTGATGCCCGCCGACTACTACCTGACCGAGGACGTGTTCGCGTACATCGCGGTCCTGAACGGCCTCACCGAGCTGTTCGAGTCCGCGTGACCCGCTGACGCCCACCGCGCCGCTGCCCGTCCTCATCGGACGCGGCAGCGGCGCCCGTCATGTCCGTCCGGAGAGACCTGTGACCTCGACGATCCCCGCCGAACCGCCCCCTCGGCGCATCACGAACACCGACGCCCTCGCGGGTGCGCCGACGCGTCGCCCTCGGTCCCGATGGTCGCGCACCTGGCCGCTGCTGATCGCCGTCGTGCTGACGCTCGGACTGATCACCGTGTCGCTCCTCACGGGCGTCGCCGACATCACCGCCGCCGACGGGGAGGGGGGTGAGTTCCTCTGGATCACCCGGGTACCGCGCACGGCGTCGCTCGTGCTGGCGGGCGCGAGCATGGCCATGGCCGGGCTCGTGATGCAGCTCATGACGCAGAACCGCTTCGTCGAGCCGACCACCGTCGGCACGACGGAGTGGGCCGGGCTGGGGTTGCTCGTCGCCTACATCCTGCTGCCGGCATCCGGGGTCGTGGAGAAGATGGCGATCGCGATCGTCTTCGCGTTCGCGGGGACCCTCGTCTTCTTCGCGTTCCTGCGGAGGGTCACGCTGAAGTCCTCGCTGATCGTGCCGATCGTCGGCATCATGTTCGGCGCCGTCGTCAGCGCCGTCTCGACGTTCCTCGCCCTGCGCTTCAACCTCCTGCAGGTGATCGGCGGATGGTTCATGGGGCGCTTCACGGGCATCGAGATCGGCCGCTACGAGCCGCTCTGGATCGTGCTCGGCGTCTCGATCGTGGTGGTGATCGCTGCGGATCGCTTCACGGTCGCCGGTCTGGGCAGGGATATCGCGACGAACGTCGGGCTCCACTACGAGCGGGTCGTTCTGCTCGGCGTCGGACTCGTGGCGATGACCACTGGCGTCGTCACGGTGATCATCGGCGCGCTGCCGTTCCTCGGGCTCATCGTCCCGAACCTCGTCGCGATGGTGCGCGGAGACGACCTGCGCTCGAACCTCCCCTGGGTGTTCCTCACCGGCATCTGGATCGTGACGATCTGCGACCTCATCGGACGGACGATCATCATGCCCTTCGAGGTGCCCATCTCCCTCGTTCTCGGGGTCGTCGGGTCGGCCGTGTTCATCGCGATGCTCCTGCGAACGAGGAGGACCCGTGTCCGCTGACCTCGGCGTCCCGTCCCCGGTGAGGAGCGCCGGTTCCTTCGCGGACCCCGCGCACCGCCGCCGGTACGGCCTGGTGCTCGCCGGGCTGATCGTGGGAGCCCTCGTCATCACCGCCCTCCTGCTGTGCTGGGACAACCCCTACGTCCCGTTCAGCGAGCGATGGATGCGGATCTCGCGCATGCGCGTCTCGGGCGTCCTCGTGATCGCGGTCGTCACGTTCTGCCAGGCCTTCGCGACGGTCGCGTTCCAGACCGCGACGAACAATCGCATCATCACGCCGTCGATCATGGGCTTCGAATCGCTGTACGTACTCATCCAGACATCGATCGTGTTCTTCTTCGGGGTCGCCGGGCTCTCGGGATTCGACCCGTTCACGCGTTTCCTGCTGCAGTCGGCTCTCATGGTGATCTTCGCGGTGCTGCTCTACTCCTGGCTGCTCTCCGGGCGCTTCGGCAACCTGCATGTCATGCTGCTGATCGGCATCATCCTGGGCACGGGCATGGGCGCCCTGTCGACGTTCCTGCAGCAGATGCTCGACCCGAACGAGTTCGACGTGCTCGCCGCGCGCCTGTTCGGCAGCATCACGAACGCGAACACCGACTTCCTGTGGTTCGTGATCCCCGTGTGCGCCGCCGCCGGAGGAGCGATCTGGATGCTGTCGAGACGCCTCGACCTCATCGCCCTCGGCAGGGACGTCAGCACGAACCTCGGTCTGAATCACAAGCGCCAGGTGATGCTCATGCTGACGCTGGTCGCGATCCTCTCGGCGATGAGCACGTCGCTGTTCGGTCCGATGACGTTCCTCGGGTTCCTCGTCGCGACGCTCGCCTATTCGATCGCCGACACCTACGACCACCGTCTGCTGCTGCCCGTGGCCTGGCTGCTCGGGTATGTCGCGCTCGGTCTCGCCTACATGCTCCTCAAGCACGTGTTCACTCTGGCGAGCGCCGTCACGATCATCGTCGAACTGATCGGCGGGCTCGTCTTCCTCCTCGTCATCCTCCGAAAGGGGCGACTGTGATCCGCATCCGCGATCTCGTCCACCGGTACAGCAGCGACACCGCGATCGGCCCCATCTCGCTGGACCTTCCGGCGGGAGGCGTCGTGGCGCTCATCGGACCGAACGGAGCCGGCAAATCGACCCTGCTGACCATGGTCGGGCGACTCCTCAGCCCCGATGAGGGCACCGTCGAGATCGCGGGTCTCGATGTGCATCGAGCCCCGTCGAAGCAGGTTGCCAGGATCGTCTCGATCCTGCGACAGGAGAACCACTTCGTGACGCGGCTCACGGTGCGCCAGCTCGTCGGCTTCGGCCGTTATCCGCACTCCGGCGGGCGGCTCACACAGGTCGACGAGGACAGGATCTCCGAGGCGATCGATTTCCTCGGGCTCACCGACCTCGAACAGCGCTTCATCGACGAGCTGTCCGGCGGGCAGCGGCAACGTGCGTACGTCGCGATGGTGCTCGCGCAGGACACCGAGTTCGTGCTGCTCGACGAGCCGCTGAACAACCTCGACATGAAGCATGCCGTGCAGATGATGAAGCACCTCCGCCGCGCTGCCGAGGAGCTCGGGCGGACGATCGTGATCGTGCTGCACGACATCAACTTCGCGGGGCACTACGCCGACCGCATCTGCGCCATGAAGGACGGCGAGGTCGTCGAGTTCGGAACGCCGGCCGAGATCATGACCGACGACGTTCTCACCCGGGTGTTCGACACCCCGGTGCGGGTCGTCGACGGCCCGTCAGGACCTCTGGCCGTGTACTACTGACGACGTCGCCTCCCGCGCGCTCCGCGCGGGCTCAGAGTTCGATGCCGTGGTCTTCGTCGTTGACGCCGGCGTTGCGGCCTCGGCGCGACTCGTATCCGAGGAACCAGCCGAGCCACACGATCGCCGCGAGGAGGAGGCCCAGCCACACGTTCTGGAAGACGAGGCCGATGACGATCCCGGCGACGAGCAGACCGAGCGTGACGGACAGGCGGAGTGCGGTGCGGGACATGCGTACAGCCTAGAGGTCGACCGGTCCCGGGGTCAGTGACGACGGTGGTCGGCCGGCGTGAGGCGGGGACCGCGACGCGGCTCGCTGACACCGCTCGCATAGATGAGTCGGATGACCCGCTGACGATGCCCGGCCCAGGGGGCGAGGAGCTGCAGCATCCCCGCGTCGTCCGTGCGATGCCCGCTGAGCGCATGACCGACCTCGTGCGCCAGATGATAGTCGCCCACGCTCACCGCATCAGGGTCGCCGAGCGCGCGGATCCTGGTCTCGGCCGAGGTCCAGGGGCCGATGCCGGGGAGGCTCGTGAGGACGCGGTCGCGGTCGTCGCCGGACGTGGTCGCGAGCAGGGCGCGAGAGACGCGCGCGCCTCGCTCGGCCACGCGCACGATCGTCTTCGACTGGGGTGGCTGGACACCCGCGCGATGCCAATCCCAGGAGGGGATGAGTCGCCACTCGTCCGCCGTCGGCGCCGTGTACAGGGGCCGCGGTGTCGGCCCGGGAGCCCGCCGGCCGTGCTTCGTGACGAGGAGCCGCCACGCACGGAAGGCCTCGAGTCCCGTGACCTTCTGCTCGAGGATCGCGCACGCGAGCGCGTCGAAGACCTCGCCCGTGCGCGCGAGGCGCAGACCGGGTGAGCGGCGGGCGACCTCGGCGATCAGAGGGTGCGAGGACGGGTCGAATCCGGTGGCGTCGTCCTCGGCGCCGCAGAGCGCGGTGACCAGGTCGAGGGCCTCGGCGGCGCCATCTCCCCAGGCGCTCACCCGGATCTCGGCGCCGACGGAGCGCAGCGCGAGCGTCGCGGGACCGAGTCCGGTGCGCACGGTGCGCCAGATGACGGGACCGTCGAACATCATGGTCGGGTCGCCCGGGCCGCGGCGCAGCATCCCCACCGTGCGGCGCAGATCGAGGGGATGCGGCGGGCGGTACACGGACTCGACTCGCGCGTGCGCGGACGCCCGCGTGGCGGCGGCATCCTGCGCGAGAGTCATGCGCTCACCCTACGCGGGGCCCCTGACACTCCGGTCGGAGCGCTCGAGGATCAGAAGCGGTCGGGGGAGGGCGTGCCGTGGCCGTAGCGGATCACGACGTCTGCGTGACGGTCGAAACGGTAGCCGATGCCGCGGACGGTGCGGACGATGTCCTCGTAGCGACCGAGCTTGGCGCGGAGTCGGCGCACGTGGACGTCGATCGTGCGCTCGCCCGGCGTCTCGTCGTCCTGAGCCTGCCACAGCGCCGACACGAGCTCGCTGCGCTCGATCGTGCGGCCCTCGCGGAGCACGAGGTACTGCAGCAGCTCGAACTCCTTGTAGGTGAATGCGGCGGACTCGCCGTCGATGAGGACGCGCTTGCGGGAGATGTCGACGACGACGCCGCCGTCCTCGTCGACGGTCTCCTCCTCGGCTGCGGCCTTGGTGCGGGCGATCGCGCCGGGCTCCTGCAGGGCGAGGCGGACCACGTCGAGGTCGCGGCCGCCGGAGCCGTGAGGGGCGAGCGCGACGGTCGCGTGCGTCTCAGCGCCGGGTGCGAGTTCGGCGAGCGTGCGTCGCAGAGCGTCGACGAGCAGCGGCAGGCTCACCCCGGCCTCGGCGGCCTTGATCTCGTCGAGGCCGACGTAGAGGGCGAAGCCGCGCGGAGAGCGGACGGCGGGAAGATCGGCGGCGAGCGGGGCGGCGGCGGTCGGCGCGGGAGCGGTGCGGACGGCGGCGGTGGAGGGACGCTCGAGAAGGGCGGTGTTCGACATGATGATGAAGTCCTCAGGACGTGAGCCGAAGAGGCTCGGATGCGTTGCATGAATGACCGGGCGAGCCGGAGAAGCGAGCAAGGGTGGATGCTCGGTGACCCGGACCTCGCAGATCGCGAAAGATCAGGTCAGGCGGAGTGGCTGTTCGTTCAGCGACACATTCGGCAACACATGCCAACGCGACCGGGCATCATCATCCCGGCAGTCCCGTTCGCCTCCTGGGCGGACAAAGGGCTTGCGTTGGTAGTCATGGGGGGAATTATTACCGAAGAAGTCCGGGCGTGTCAAAACCGCGACCTCCCGCGAGCGCGGGCGTAACGTGGAGGAGTGACTTCCTCGACCCTCGCATCCGGATTCCTCCTGACCGACGAGAAGGACGCGTCGCGGTACACGCTGATGCGCGACGGGCAGCTCGTGAGCGTGCTCGACTACCGCGACGACGGTCGCACCATCGCCCTCACCCGCGCCTTCACGATCCCGACTTTCCGGGGCCACGGCTATGCGGGCATCGTCGTGGAAGGGGCGGTCGCCGACATCGAGTCACGCGGTGACCGCAAGGTCGACGCGGTGTGCTGGTACGTCGCCGACTGGTTCTCCGCGCACCCCGAGCACGCCGCGCTGCTGCGCTCCCGGTGACCAGGCGGCATGTGACGCCGTGTTACGTCGTGACCCTGCGAGGATGAGCGCATGAGACTCGCAGAGGCGCTCACCGCCAGAGCCGACCTGCAGCGCCGCGTCGAGCAGCTGCGTGCCCGCATCACCGCCAACGCGCGGTACCAGGAGGGCGAGGAGCCCGCGGAGGACGCCTCCGCGCTGCTGGTCGAGGCCGAGGAGGCTCTTGAGGCTCTGCGCGGCCTGATAGGACGGATCAACGCCACCAACGCGCGCCTCGACCTCGGCGTCGACGGCACCATGACGGATGCCCTCGCCGCACGCGACGTGCTGCGGTGGAAGCATTCCGTGCTCGCGGATGCCGCGGCCGCGGCATCCGGCACCGCGGGGTTCCGGCAGATGCGCAGCGAGCTGCGTCAACTGTCTGCGCTGCCGGTGGCGCCGCTGCGGGTCAGAGCCGACGAGACCGCGCGCGAGCTGCGAGAGCTCGACAACAGGATCCAACAGGCCAACTGGACGCACGATCTGGAGGAATAGAGCGGAAGTCGGTAGTCAGGACGGGGCGGGCACACCCCCAGCCGGAGGGGCAAGTCCGGCACCTGTGGGGCGGAGGGCAGCCCGCGAATCGCATCGCGCAGCCCCGCACGCCGCACACGTGATCGCGCACAGCGCAACACGCATCACCGCGTGTCGACCGTTCTGACGAGGGTGGGTCAGGGGATCTTCCGCTCCAGAGCCGGGCTGTCGGTCGACGGCCGTTCTCTCACGCCTCGGCGGCACGCCTCGGACCGAATGTCCGTGGTCGTTCGTACCGTGTGGGTATGAGGATCCTGCACACCTCCGACTGGCACATCGGTCGCACCTTCCATGGCAGCTCGACCATGGACGCGCTGGCCGAGGTGCTCGACGCGCTCACGGCGCAGGTGCGGGAGCACGCGGTCGACGTCGTCATCGTCGCGGGAGACGTGTTCGACTCCGCGACCCCTGCGGGAGCCGCGTACACGCTGCTGAGCGATGCGCTCGTCTCGCTGCACGACGCCGGGGCGCGCGTCGTCGTGACGAGCGGCAATCACGACTCGGCTGCACGACTCGGGTTCCAGGCGCGGCTGCTGCGCGACGGCATCCACGTGCTGACCGATCCGCTCGCGATCGGCGATCCGGTGACGATCGACGACGAGCACGGGCCCGTGCGGTTCTACGGTATTCCCTACCTCGAGCCGGCGATCGTGCGCCAGCACTGGAACGACGTCGAGATGCGCACGCAAGCGCAGACACTCGCCCACGCGATGGACCTGGTGCGCGCGGGGATGACCGAGAACCCGGGGCGCTCGATCGCGATCGCGCACTGCTTCGCCGCGGGCGTCGACGCCACGATGGGCCTCGAGCGCGAGGTCCGTCAGGGCGGACTCGATGTCGTGCCGCTCGCCGTCTTCGACGGCCCCGACTACGTAGCGCTCGGTCACATCCACGGTCGTCAGCGGGTGAGCGAGCGCGTGCGATACTCGGGTGCGCCCCTGCACTACAGCTTCGGGGAGCAGAGCAAGCCCCGCGGGTCCTGGCTCGTCGACCTCGACGCCGACGGACTCGCGGATGTGCGCTGGCTGGAGCTCCCGGTGCCGCGCCGCCTCGTCACTCTCACCGGCACGATCGACGAAATCCTCTCCGCCGAGAACGTCGCCGCGCATGCGGACGACTGGGTGTGCGCGGTGTACACCGACGCGCTCGCGCAGACCGAGCCGATGCGCCGACTGCGTGAGAGCTATCCGTACTGCGCGATGGTGCAGCACCGGCCCGACGTCGCGGAGGAGACCGTCGAACGCTCCTACGCCGACCGTCTGCGCGGCGCGGTCACCGACACCGAGCGCATCGAGGCGTTCCTCGAGCACGTGCGCTCGGGTCACGGGCCGACGGAGCGCGAGAGGGAGCTGATCCGCGAGGTGCTCGACGACCGCGTGCGCGCGGATGCGCTGATCTGATGCAGCTGCATCGGCTCGAGGTCGAAGGCTTCGGCCCTTTCCGTGCCCGTCAGAGCGTCGATTTCGACGCCTTCGCGGATGACGGCATCTTCCTGATCGCGGGGCGGACGGGGGCGGGCAAGTCCAGCATCCTCGATGCCGTCTGCTTCGGTCTGTACGGCGGTGTGCCACGCTACGACGGCGGGGACAAGCGTCTGCGCAGCGACCACTGCGAGCCCGACGACATCACCGAGGTCGTGGTCGAGTTCAGCACTCCGGCCGGCCGCTACCGCGTGCGGCGCTCACCCGAGTACGAGCGCCCCAAACGTCGCGGTGGCGGCATGACGACCCAGGCCTCCGCCGTGCAGCTGGACACCATGGTCGCCGGCGAATGGGTGGGACTCGCCGCCAAGGAGCGCGAGGCCGCGTATGAGCTCGATGAGATCCTGCAGCTCAGTCGCGAGCAGTTCCTGCAGGTGATCCTGCTGGCGCAGAACCGGTTCTCCGAGTTCCTGCTGGCAGGGAGCCGCGACCGTCAGGCGCTCTTGCGCCGACTCTTCGGCACCGAGCGTTTCGAAGACGTGCAGGCGCGATTCGAGGAGCGACGCCGTGCGGCTGAGGAGGAACTCCGTGCAGGCCTCGCCGCTGTCTCAGCGCGACTCGACGAGGCGGAGCGTCTCGTCGTCGCGCTCGCCGCGACCGTGCCGGAGCAGGAGGCCGCTCTGAGCATCGACCCGCAGGACGCCCCTCGCACGACGGAAGAACGCCTCGAGGAACTCGACCGTGCCCGTGCGCGCGCGGACTATCGGGCCGAACGTCTCGCCGCCGAGAAGGTCGAGGCCGAGGAGCGATCGTCGCAGGCCGACGCCGCGCTCGCCGCCGCGAAGGAGGAACAGCGTGACCAGCAGGAGCGTGACCGTGCACGGCTGGCGCTCGCGACACTCGACGCGGAGGAGCCCGCGATCGCGGCAGCGAGGGAGGAACTCGCGCAGGCGCGGCTGGCGGAGAGCCTGCGGGCGACCATCGCGTCCGCGTCCCGTGCATCTGCGGCGACGGTCGCGGCGCGTGATGCGGAGGCCGAGGCGCGGCGCAGCTGGGAATCGCTCGACGTCGACACGGACGATCTCGACGAATGGATCGCCGAGCGCACCCGCGAGTCGGGCGTGTGGCGGCGCGCTGAGGAGCTCGAGCGCGCGCTTCCGGCTATCGAGGCCGAACTCGCGAGGGCAGGCGACGCGGTGTCGGCGGCGACGACGCGACTCGCGACGATCGACGCGGAGCGGGACGGCCTGCCCGCCCGCCAGGATCAGCTGAGCCGCGAACTCGACGACGAACGTCTCACCGCCGGTCGAGTGGAGGTGCGGTCGACGGAGGCCGCCGCAGCGACTGCGAGACTCGCGGCCGCCGTCGAGGTCGCCGGCCTCGAGAGCGCCGAGCAGTCAGCCGAGCGCGCTCTCGTCGAGATGAGCGCGACACTGACATCGCGCCAGAGCGAACTCACCGCGCTGCGGAAACGCCGTCTCGAGGGATTCGCGGGCGAGCTCGCGTCGGAGCTGCAGGACGGTGCTGCCTGTCCCGTCTGCGGCGCGCACGAGCACCCTGCGCCCGCCCTGCATGTGGATCCCGTGTCCGCCGAGGACGTCGCCGAGGCCGAGACCCGCCGCGACGCCGCCGCAGCGGCGGAACGAGATGCGAGCGAGCGGCTCGGCGCAGTGCGGTCCGATCTGATCGCTGCGCGCACGCGTGCCGACGGACGCGACGTCGACGCGGCCACGAGCGAACAGGAGCGGAGCGCACGGGAGCACGAACTGGCGGCAGCCGCCGTCGAACGCGTCCGCGTGCTCGAGTCGAGCCTCGTCGACCTGCAGGCCCGGGCGAACGTTCTGCAGGCCGAGCGCGATTCGGCGACCGCCGCGCTCGCGGAGGTCAGAGAAGCACAGGGGCTTCTCGCCCAGCGCGCGACCGAGGCGAGAGCCGTGGTCGCCGAGGCGCGCGGGACGCACCCCTCGGTCGCCGAGCGACTCGCATGCTCCGACGGCGAGGTCGCTGCGGCCAGGACGCTCCTCGACGCGAGCGCCGAGCTCGTGCGCCGGCTCGACGCGGCCACCGCGGCCGACGCGGAGCTGGCGGCCGCTCTCGACGACTCGCCCTTCCCGGATGCCGCGGCCGCCGACCATGCTCTGAGATCCGCTGCAGCGCAGGAGGCGCTCGACGAGCGCATCGCCCAGCACGCGGTGCAGCGCGAGAAGGAGCGCGCGATCCTGCTGCCCCTCGAGCTGCGGACGCTGCCAGAGGAGCCGATCGACCTCGGTCCCGCCGAAACGCGATCCGCCGAGGCCCGTGCGCGCTGGACCGAAGCCGTCACCGCGGCCGAACGTGCCGCGGGCGCGGCCGAGAGACTGAGCGGTCTCCTCGCGGACGCACGAAGCGCATATGAGCGATCGGCTGAAGGCGCGGCGGACTTCGACGTGCTGCGCGGACTCGCGGATGCCATCGCGGGGCGCGGAGCGAACACGCGCAAGATGACGCTCGAGACCTTCGTGCTCGCGGCCGAGCTCGAAGAGATCGTCGACGCTGCGAACCGACGCCTCGGCGACATGTCCACCGGACGCTACCAGTTGCGCCACTCCGACGCGCTCGCCGCCCGCGGCGCCGCCTCGGGGCTCGGCATCGTGGTGTTCGACGCCTACACGGGGCAGACGCGACCGGCGCAGTCGTTGTCGGGCGGAGAGACGTTCCTCAGCTCGCTCGCCCTGGCGCTCGGACTCGCCGAGGTCGTCACGGCGAGAGCCGGCGGCATCCGACTGGACACGCTGTTCATCGACGAGGGATTCGGATCACTGGACGGCGACACGCTCGACGTCGCCATGCGCACCCTCGACGAACTCCGTCAGGGCGGACGCACGGTCGGCGTGATCAGCCACGTCGAGGCGATGCAGGAGCAGATCCCCGCGCAGCTAGCGGTACGGGCGACCCCTCAGGGGCCGAGCGTGATCGAGACGCGCTGACTCGAGCGACTCCCGGCCGGCGGGCCCTGGTCCTCAGACGCCGTATTCCTGGCGGATCGTCTCGCGCAACATCACGCTGCAGTGGGCGATGGCCGCTCGGAAGTCGACCAGAGCGCCGTCTTCCGCCCGATCCGAGATCGCGCGGAAAGCGCGGATCGGCACGCCGAACTGCTGGGCGACCCAGATGTACGAGTACGTCTCCATGTCGACCAGACCCGCGCCGGACGGGCGGATGACCGCGGTGATGCCGGCGTCGCCGACGAAGCTGTCCCCGGTCGCGATCAGCACACCCTCGCGCCCGGTCGACACCCGCGCGGGCAGCGACACGTGCTGTCCGGCCACGCCGTCGAGGTCGAACACGTCGTGCTGCAGTGCGCTTCCGATCTCGTGCACGACCGCGTCGAGCTCGGGGTCGATGCCGCCGGCCGTGCCGACCACCACGACCTCCTCGTAGTCCTTCGCAGCGAGCGCGCGCGTGAGCGCGTAGGTGGCCTGCATCTTGCCCTCGCCGGTGACGAGGCGATCGAACCCGTCGAGGTCGTCGGGGAAGGCCTGGAGTTCGGATGCCATGGCGGCGACGAGAAGTCTCACCCGTCCATCCTCCCACCCCGCGAAGGGACGGCGTGGCGTGCGCTCACCGTCACGCCGATGTAACACTGGGAGAGGATACTGATGGCGAGTAGACCGGAGGATCACGTGTCCCTGCAGAACCAGATCTCTGAAGCGCTCGGTGTGAAGCCCGAGATCGACCCCGCGTCCGAGGTGGAGCGACGTGTGCAGTTCCTCGTCGACTACCTACGAACGACCGGTGCGAAGGGCTTCGTGCTGGGCATCTCGGGCGGTCAGGACTCCACGCTCGCCGGGCGCCTCGCCCAGCTGGCTGTCGAGCAGGTCCGCGCAGAGGGCGGGGAGGCGAGCTTCCTCGCGGTACGTCTGCCCTACCGGGTGCAGCACGACGCCGCGGATGCCGAGCAGGCGCTCGCGTTCATCGCCCCGGATTCCTCCGTCGAGGTGAACATCCAGAACGGCGTCGACGGCGTCGAGGAGGACATCGAGTTCGCGGTCACGAGCGACATCAGCGACTTCAACCGCGGCAACATCAAGGCGCGCGTGCGCATGGTCACGCAGTATGCGCTCGCGGGTCATGACGGCAAGCTCGTGATCGGCACCGATCATGCGGCCGAGGCTGTGACCGGCTTCTACACGAAGTTCGGCGACGGTGCAGCCGACATCCTGCCGCTCTCGGGACTCAGCAAGCGACAGGGACGCGCACTGCTCCTCCACCTCGAGGCGCCGGAGCGGCTCGCCTTCAAGGTACCCACGGCCGACCTGCTCGACGGACAGCCGGGACGTGCGGACGAGGACGAGCTCGGCCTCACCTACGAGCAGATCGACGACTTCCTGGAGGGGCGCCCGGTCGACCCCGAGGTGGCGGGTCGCATCGAGTCGCGGTACCTCGCGACCCAGCACAAGCGCAACCTCCCCGTGACCCCCGACGACACCTGGTGGCGCTGACACGCCACCCCTGATCCGACGCCCGTGTCGGATGCCGCGGCTAGGGTCGAAGCATCCGAGGGAACGGGAGTATCGTGCGGATCGACACCCAGGCGCAGCGCGTCATCTGGAGCGCCAGCGACCTCAAGGCGGCCGCCGAGTGCGAGTTCGCCTGGTGTCGGGCGATCGATGCCAAGCTCGGCCGGGTGCCCGCAGTCGAGGAGCCGGAGGACGCGACTCTCGCCCGCGCCGCACGCCTCGGCGACGTGCACGAGCAGAACGTGCTCGATCGCTACATCGAGGAGTTCGGCGACGCCGCCGTGCACCGCATCGAAAAGGTGTCGTCGGTGGATGCCGAGGCGCTCGCCGCCGCGGTCGACGAGACCGTCCGCGCCCTCGCCTCCGACGCCAGGATCCTGTTCCAGGCGGCCTTCTCGACCGAGGAGTTCGTCGGATTCGCCGACTTCCTCGCACGCGAGGACGATGGTCGCTGGCGTGTGCAGGACTCGAAGCTCGCCCGCACGGCACGCGTCACCGCGCTCATGCAGCTGGCGGCATACGTCGACCAGCTCGACCGGCTCGGCGTCCCGCGGTCCGACGAGGTCGACCTGATCCTCGGCGACGGCACCCTCAGCACGCACCGCGTCGACGACCTGCTCCCGTTGTTCCGCGTGCGCCGCGCACGGCTTCGGGCTCTCATCGCCGATCGTCGCATCGACGACCCGAGCCCCGACGCCGCACTGGCCTGGGGGGACGACCGCGGCAACCTCGAGGTCGTCGCCTGCGGGCGCTGTGCCACGTGCGAGGAGCAGGTCGTCGCCCACCGGGACCTCCTCATGGTCGCGCGGATGCGACCGGTGCAGCGCGCGCGTCTCCGCGGCGCCGGCATCCAGACGATCGACGCCCTCGCCGAGGCCGTGAGCCCGCCCGAGGGCATGAACGCCGACACCTTCGAGACTCTCCGTTCCCAGGCGCGGCTGCAACTGCGCGCAGAGGAAGACGACACGCCCACGTACGACGTGCACTACGCCGCCGCCATCCACACGCTGCCCGTGCCGAGCCGCGGAGACATCTTCTTCGACTTCGAAGGCGACCCGCTGTACACCGAACCTGCGCCCGCGGGGCAGGCGCAGTGGGGCCTCGACTACCTGTTCGGCTGGGTCGACAACGACGATCAGTACTCGGCCCTGTGGGCGCACGACTTCTCGGCCGAGCGAGCGGCGTTCGAACGCTTCCTCGATTTCGTCGCGGTGCGCCGGTCCGCGCATCCCGGCATGCACATCTACCACTACGCGCCCTATGAGACCTCTCATCTCGTGGCGATGGCTGCGCGGTACGGGGTGCGCGAGGGCGAGGTGGATCGGTTGCTCCGCGAGGGGGTCTTCGTCGACCTGTATCCGCTCGTGCTGCGGACGGTGCGTGTGGGATCGCGGTCGTACTCCATCAAGAAGCTCGAGCCGCTGTACATGGGTGAGGAGGTGCGCACGAGCGATGTGCAGAAGGGCGACGACTCGATCGTGCAGTACGTCGCCGCACGCGAACTCGCTGCGGCCGGGGAACAGGACGAGGCGGATGCGGTGCTCGCCGACCTCGCGGACTACAACCGCTACGACTGCGTGTCGACGCGGCGGCTGCGCGACTGGCTCATCGAGATCGCCCGCCGCGAGGGCGTGTACCCAGCGCCTCCGGACGAGCCGGACGAGGTCATCTACGAGCCGTCCCCGCGTTCGGTGGCCCTCCTGGCCGACGCCGAGCGGGAGGTGGCCGAGGGCGGTGACGGCGAGCTGTTCCGCATCGCCGCCGCCGCGATCGACTACTTCCCGCGCGAGGCGAAGAGCTTCTGGGTCTCGCACTTCCAGCGGCTGCGCGAACCTGTGACGATGTGGGACACCACCCGCGACGTCGTGCGCGTGGAGCGTGCCACCTCCACCGTCGTGCGCGACTGGAGCATGCCCGAAGGGCGTCGGGTGCTGTCGCGCGACGTCGAGATCCGCGGAGAGGTCTCGCCCGGGACGACGCTGGGCGAGGGCGCGCAGCCTTTCGCCCTGTACGAGGTTCCTGCGCCGTTCGACACCGAGGTGCCGTCGCGGGCCGTGCACGTGCCGCACACCGTGACCGTCGCCGGCGTGCTCGACGACGGCTACCTGATCACCGAGACCGCCGTGCAGGGCCAGACATGGGAGGAGTTGCCACTTGCGCTCACTCCTGCAGCGCCACCGCGGGTCGTGTCGCTGCAGGGAGCGATCGACGAGTGGGCCGACACGGTGCACGACGCGGCCCCCGGCCATCCGCGGGATGCCGCGACCGATATCCTCCGTCGGATCCCGCCTCGCACGCTGTCGGGTGATCCGCTGCCCGCGGAGGGCGGTGACACGATCTCGGCGATCGTGCGCGCCGTCCGCGACCTCGACCGCAGCTATCTCGCGGTACAGGGGCCTCCGGGCACGGGCAAGACCTACACCGGGTCACGGGTCATCGCGCGGCTCGTCAACGAGCACGGCTTCCGGGTGGGCGTCGTGGCGCAGTCCCACGCGATCATCGAGCACCTTCTCGAGCGCGTGGTCGCCGACGGGGTGCCCGCCGCGCAGGTCGCGAAGGCTCCGAAAAACCCGTCGTCGGAGCCGTCCTACACGGTGATCCCGAAGAACGGGATGGCGCCCTTCCTCCGCGAGAACGAGGGTCGGGGCGTCGTCGTCGGCGGCACCGCGTGGGATTTCAGCAACACGGCGCGCGTGGACCGGGCGGGGCTCGATCTCCTCGTCGTCGACGAGGCGGGGCAGTTCTCCCTCGCCTCCACCATCGCGGTGGCCGCAGGGGCGCAGCGTCTGCTGCTGCTCGGCGACCCTCAGCAGCTGCCGCAGGTGAGCCAGGGTGCGCATCCCGAACCCGTCGACACCTCCGCGCTGGGCTGGGTGATGGACGGCGATGCCGTGGTGCGTCCCGAGTACGGCTACTTCCTCGAGAAGTCCTGGCGGATGCATCCGGCCGTCGCCTCCGCGGTGTCGGCGCTGTCGTACGCGGGCCGTCTCACGTCGGCGCCCGGGGCCGAGAAGCGCTCTCTGGAGGGCATCGATCCCGGTCTCCACGTGGTCCCGCTCCGGCATCGGGGCAATGCGACGCAGTCGGCAGAGGAGGCTCAGGAGGTCGTCGCCCTCGTGCGCGATCTCCTCGGCCGCCGGTTCACGGACAACGACCCCGACGCCACGACGCGTCCGCTGGGG
This sequence comes from Microbacterium sp. GCS4, assembly GCF_001262495.1. GTDB lineage: Bacteria > Actinomycetota > Actinomycetes > Actinomycetales > Microbacteriaceae > Microbacterium. The sequence continues at coordinate 1,278,164 of NZ_LGYE01000001.1, read as the reverse complement.
CAGGCCGACATCATCGTCGTGACGCCGTACAACGCGCAGCGTCAGCTCGTTCTCGACGCTCTCGCGCGCGCCGGGTTCCCCGACGTCCCCGTGGGGACGGTGGACAACTTCCAGGGCAAGGAGGCAGTGGTCTCGATCACCTCGCTCGCCGCGTCCAGCGGGCGCGACGCTCCCCGCGGCCCCGAGTTCCTGCTCATGCAGAACCGTCTCAACGTGGCGATCTCCCGGGCCCAGGTCGCCGCCTACCTGATCCACTCCCCGGCGCTGCTCGACGATCTGCCGCGCACACCCGAGGGCGTCGCGCGGCTGAGCGCCTTCGCTCGACTCGTAGGGGCGGCCGCGGAGTGACGGCAGGAGGACGCATGTCGGAGATGGCGCATACGCGGGACGAGATCCTCCGCGCGGCGGCGGACTGGGCGTGGACGCCGCGGGACGCCGAACGGGAGCAGAGCCACCTGCGGCTCGTGCACTACCCCGAGCGTCTGGGTGGCGGAGTGAGAGGCTCGCAGGTCGCGTCGTCGCTCGCCGCCGCCGACGTGCTCGACCACGCACTGCGGCAGACCCGCACGTGGGGCGCCGCGACGCTCACGTTCTGGACGAATCCCGCTGACTCGCCCGACCTCGAGGACGAGCTCCGGCGGCGCGGTGCCGAACACGTCGACACGGTCACGATCTTCGCGCGCGCGGTCGCGGAGCCGCCGATCGCAGTGCCGGACGGCATCACCGCCGAGATCGTGCGCACGGTGCCGCAGGTGCGTGAGATGGATGCCGTCAACGTGCCGGTCTGGGAGCAGCAGCCGCTCGACGCGGACGGCCTGCGCATCGAGCACGAGGAGATCGAATCAGCGCTCGCCGTGGGGGAGGGGGTGCGAGTGCTCGCCCGCATCGACGGTCGCGCCGTGAGCACCGGGGGGTGCACGATCGTCGACGGATTCACTCGACTGTGGGGTGCCGCGACTCTCGCTTCAGCCCGGGGACGCGGCGCCTATCGCGCAGTGCTGGCGGAGAGGCTGCGGGCGAGCGCGGAGCTCGGAGCGCGAACCGCCCTCGTCAAGGGCCGTGTCTCCACGTCGGCGCCGATACTGCGGCGGGCGGGATTCACGCAATACGGCGAAGAACGCGCCTACCGGATCTCGGTCTGACCGACCGCAGAGCGTTGCTCACGCGGACCGGCGCGCCCAGAACGGTCAGACCGTGCCGTACAGGCGGTCTCCGGCGTCGCCGAGGCCGGGCACGATGTACCCCTTCTCGTTGAGCCGCTCGTCGAGGGCTCCCAGCACGAGCGTGACGTCGCGGTCTCCGACCATCGCCTCGATCGCGGCGACACCCTCGGGCGTGCCGAGCAGGCAGATCGCCGTGACGTCCTTCGCACCACGGTCGAAGAGGAACTGGATCGCGGCGGCGAGTGAGCCGCCGGTCGCGAGCATCGGGTCGATCGCGAAGCACTGGCGATCGCTGAGGTCCTCCGGAAGGCGCTCGGCGTACGTCGTGGGCTCGAAGGTCTCCTCGTCGCGGACCATGCCGAGGAATCCGACCTCCGCGGTCGGAAGCAGCTTCACGAGGCCCTCGAGCATGCCGAGGCCGGCCCGCAGGATGGGGACGACGATGGGCCGCGGCTCCGAGATCTTCACGCCCATGGTCGTGGTCACCGGGGTCGTGATCTCGATCGGGCTGACCTTGACGTTGCGCGTCGCCTCGTACGCGAGCAGCGTCACGAGCTCCTCGGTCAGCTGCCGGAAGACCGGCGACGGTGTGCGGTGGTCGCGCAGCACGGAGAGCTTGTGGGTGACGAGGGGGTGGTCGGCGACGTGAACACGCATGGATACAGGCTAATGCGCCGCACGCCCACGCACGACATCGGAAGCGCGGACACGGGCTGTCGTAGGCTCGACGCATGACCGCCGCCGACCGCTCCGCCATGCGTCGCGCGCTCGAACTCGCGGCCGAGGCGGCGGGGGCGGACGAGATCCCGGTCGGCGCCGTCGTCCTCGACGCGCAGGGGAGCATCGTCGCGGAGGGCCGTAACACCCGCGAGGAGACGCACGATCCGACGGGTCACGCCGAGGTCGAGGCGCTGCGCCGAGCCGCGGCATCCCTCGGCTCCTGGAACCTCGACGGACACACCCTCGTCGTGACCCTCGAGCCCTGCGTCATGTGCGCGGGCGCGATCCTGCAGGCGCGCATCCGGCGCGTGGTGTTCGGGGCGTGGGACGACAAGGCGGGCGCTGCCGGCTCGATGTACGACGTCCTCCGGGACCGCCGCCTGCCGTATCGGGCCGAGGTCGTCGGCGGGGTCGAGGCCGAGGCCGCGACGGCGCTGCTCCGGGCGTTCTTCGAACAGCGCCGCTGACCGGCATCCGCTCGACAGACGGAGTCGGGCTCAGTCCGAGGACTTGAGCACGAAGACGTCGGTCGAGGGCTCGGGGTCGATCGCGGGGCGGTACACGTCCGGCTCGATGTAGATCACGCGGGCGATCGGCAGCGCCTCGCGGATGCGGGCCTCGATCGCGTTGATGTCGTCGGCCGCCTCCCGCAGGGGCTTGTCGGCGTTGAGCGCGATCTTCGCCGCGACCATGAGCTCGTCGGGCCCCAGGTAGAGGGTCTTCATGTGGATGATCTTCTCGATCTCGTCCCCCGCGGTGATCGCGTCGACGATGCGGTCGTGGTCGGCGGCGGTCGCCCCCTCGCCCACGAGCAGGCTCTTGGTCTCGACGCCGAGCGTGATCGCGATGATGACGAGCAGGATGCCGATCATGAGCGTGCCGAGCGCGTCGAACACCGGGTTCCCGGTGATGATCGTCAGGCCGACGCCGAGCAGGGCGAAGGTCAGGCCGGTGAGGGCCCCGACGTCCTCGAGCAGCACGACCGGCAGCTCGGGGGCCTTGGCTCGCCGTACGAACGACACCCAGGACTGGCCCTTGTCCCGCACGAGGTTGCTCTCCTTGACGGCGGTGCGGAGCGAGAAGGACTCGAGCCCGATCGCGATCACCAGCACGACGACCGGCAGCCACCACCAGGTCTCGTCGAGCTCGTGCGGGTTGGTCAGCTTCTCGATGCCCTCGTAGATCGCGAACAGACCACCGAGGGAGAACAGGATGATCGACACGACGAACGCGTACACGTAGCGCTCGCGACCGTAGCCGAAGGGGTGCGCCCGGTCGGCTTCCCGGCGTGACTTGCGGCCGCCGAGCATGAGGAGCAGCTGGTTGCCGGAGTCGGCGACCGAGTGGATCGCCTCGGCGAGCATCGACGCGGATCCCGACAGCGCCCACGCGAGGAACTTCGCCAGGGCGATCCCGAGATTGGCCAGGAACGCCGCGATGATCGCCTTGCTGCCGCCTGATGCACTCATGGGTCGAGTCTAGGACGGGCTCTCCGAGGAACCGGGGTGCGCCCGCCGTAGGATGACGACATGGCTGACTCTCTCCCCGCCCTCGCGTTCCTCGGTGCCGGATCGATGGGAGGCGCGATCCTCCGCGGAGTCGTGGCATCCGGCATCCCCGCCGACGCGATCACCGCGACGAACCGCACGCCCGAGAAGGCCCAGGTGCTCGCGGAGCTCGACGGCGTGACGAGCATCGCGCTGTCCGAGCGGCCGGACGGCAACCTCGACGCCGCTCGCGACGCGCGCATCGTGCTCGTCGGCGTCAAGCCCGCCATGGTCCCCGACCTGCTTCGTGAGATCGCGCCGGTCCTCGCGGAGGACGCGATCGTCGTGAGCCTCGCCGCCGGAGTCACTCTCGCGACCTTCGCGGAGGTACTCGGGGACGACGCCCGTGTCGTCCGTTCCATGCCGAACACCCCCTCGACGATCCGCAAGGGCGTCACCGGGCTCGCCGCGGGTGCAGCGGCGACTGCGGAGGACCTCGCCCTCGTCCGTCGCCTGTTCGAGACCGTCGGCGTCGTGATCGAGGTTCCGGAGTCGCAGATCGACGCCCTGTCGACGATCTCGGGGTCCGGCCCCGCCTACGTCTTCCTGCTGATCGAGGAGTGGACGAAGGTCGGTGTCTCGCTCGGCTTCAGCGAGGCGGATGCACGCGTCATGGCGGAGCAGACCTTCATCGGATCGACGGCGCTGCTGGAGGCCTCGGGGGAGACGCCGGCCGAGATGCGGCGCCGCGTGACCAGCCCCAAGGGCACGACGGAGCGGGCGATCGCCGTGCTGCAGGATGCGCACCTGGCCGACACGTTCGCGGAGGCCTCGGCCGCCGCCCTCGCTCGCAACAGGGAACTCGCGGCGGGGAAGTGACGCATGCGGCTGAGCTTCTCCGGTGAGGTCTGGTACTGGCGCGGCCCCGCGCCGTTCCACTTCGTCACCGTGCCGCCCGTCGAGAGCGAGATGATCGGCGAGGTCGCGAGCGTCGTCACCTACGGGTGGGGCATGATTCCGGCATCCGTGACGATCGGCGCCACGACCGTGACGACAGCGCTCTGGCCCAAGGACGGCGGGTATATCGTCCCGACAAGAAGGTGCTGCAGGATCGAGAGGGCATCGGCATCGACGACATGGTCGAGATCGTGCTCGACATCGACGCCTGAGTCCAGCGCCGCCGTCGCGGCGCGCTCAGCGGTCGAGTGAGGCGAACCGCTCGATGTCGCTGTTCGTGCCCGAGACGATGATGAGGTCGTGGTTCGTCACGATCGTGTTGGCCTCGGCGTACCGGAACGGCTTGCCCGGGCTCTTCACGCCGACGACCGTCACCTTGTACTTGCTCCGCACACCGGATTCGTTGAGTCCCACGCCGCGGATGAACTTCGGCGGATACATCTTCGCCAGTACGAAGTCGTCGTCGAAGCGGATGAAGTCGAGCATCCGGCCGGACACCAGGTGCGCGACGCGCTCCCCGGCTTCGCGTTCCGGGTAGATCACGTGGTTGGCGCCGACGCGGGCGAGGATCTTGCCGTGCGACTGCGAGACCGCCTTGGCCCAGATCTGCGGCACCTTGAGGTCGACGAGGTTGGCGGTGATCAGCACGGAGGCCTCGATCGAGGATCCGACCGCGACGACCGCGACCTGGAAGTCCTGCGCGCCGATCTGGCGCAGCGCGTCGATGTTCTTCGCGTCGGCCTGCACCGTGTGCGTGACGCGATCGGACCACTTCTGCACCAGCTCGAGGTTGTCGTCGATCGCGAGGACCTCGCGGTCGAGGCGGTCGAGCTCGCCGGCGCACGCGGCGCCGAACCGGCCGAGACCGATGACGAGGACGGGAGCGTCGCCCCGGAGGACTTCAACCAACGATCGGCCTTTCCACGGGCAGTGAGTAGTACTGCGTTCGCGATGTCGCCGCGACGGCCGCGGCGAGAGTCACTGTACCAACGCGCCCCATGAAGATGGTGGCCGCGAGCACGTACGCCCCCGCATCCGGGAGTTCAGCGGTCAACCCCGACGACAGACCCACCGTGGCGAAGGCGGAGATCACGTCGAACAGGACGTGGCTGATGTCGTCCTTCGTGATCTGCGCGATGATGATCGTCGACAGCGCCACGATCGTGGCGCCCCACGCGACGACGCTGAGGGCGACGCGCTGCACGTCGCTGGGGATGCGGCGGCCGAACGCCTCGACCGACTGACGTCCCTTGGCCTCGGACCACACGGCGATCGCGAGCACCGCCAGGGTCGTGACCTTAATGCCGCCCGCGGTCGACGCCGAGCCGCCGCCCACGAACATGAGCATGCTCGCCGCCAGCAACGAGGAGCCGTTCATGTCGTCGATCTCGATGACGCTGAAGCCGCCGGACCGTGTCATGGCCGAGAGGAAGAACGCCTGGAAGGTCGTGTCCGCGGCGTCCATCGACCCGAAGGTCTTCGGGTTGTCGTACTCGAGGATCAGGAACACCGCGGCGCCGATCACGAACAGCAGCACGGTCGTGACGAGCGTGAGCTTGGTGTGCAGCGACCACTTCTTCACATGCCACACGTGCTTCGCGAGCGTGTAGATCACGGGGAAACCGATGCTGCCGAGGAAGACGCCCACCATGAGCAGTCCCAGCACGAGGTAGTCGTCGGCGAAGACCGCGACCCCGCCCGCGTTCGGGGCGAAGCCCGTATTGGTGAAGGCCATGGCCGCGAAGTACGGCGCCTCCCACAGGGCGGCGATCGGATTCACGCCCGCCATCACGAGCGCGGGGTAGAGGAGCACGGCCAGGGCGCCTTCGATGATGAGCGCCGACACCGCGACCGTCGTCAGCAGCTGACCGACCTCGCCCAGGCGCACGGTCTGGCTCTCGTTGACGACGCCGCCGTGCGCGCGCAGCGGGTTCGTGTCGCCCGCGGCCATCAGCTTCGCCCGCAGGCCCAGGCGCTTGGAGATCAGCATGCCCATGAGGGAGGCCAGTGTGAGCACGCCCAGTGCGCCGATATTGACGCCGATGAAGATCAGCACATGCCCGAAGGGCGACCAGTACGTCGCCATGTCGACGGTCGAGAGTCCCGTCACGCAGATCGTCGACACGGCCGTGAACAGCGCGTCGGCGAGCGGGGTGACCGTGTGGCTCGCCGAGGAGATCGGCAGCGACAGCAGCACCGTGAAGACGAGGATGAGGAGCGCGAAGATGACGATCGCGAACCGCGAGGGCGAGGAGGTGATGATGTGCTTGCCCCAGGAGGCCGCGCCCTCGAGGCGCTGACGGGGAGACGACGCCGAAACGATGCCCGACATCACGTCCCCCTTCGATCCTCGACCCGCCCCGGGGTCGTTCGGCGCCGTTCGCCGAGCCTTCGTCATGGTACTCCGTGCGGGGGACGACTACCCTGAACTCATGACCGACATCTTCGACGTGATCGCGGACGGCACGAGGCGCGACATCCTCCAGCTCCTCCTGCGTCGCACCGCGGACGGCGAAGCCGGCACGAGCGTGAGCCAGATCGTGGCCGACCTGGGCATCAGCCAGCCGACCGTGTCGAAGCATCTCAAGGTGCTGCGCGAGGCCGAGCTGGTGAGCGTGCGCGAAGACGGTCAGCGGCGCTTCTACAGCCTGGCGGTCGCGCCGCTCGAGGTCGTGGACGATTGGCTGGTCCCGTTCCTCGTCGACGCCTACGGCGATGCGGCGCCCGACATCGACTACCCGGGTCAGCCGCTGCCGGATGGAGCGGCACACGCCGCCGAGGTCGTCGGCCGGGCCGCGGCATCCGCCGGTCATTTCGTGACCACAGCCCTCAAGCGCTTCGGCGGCTGACCTTTGCGCATATCGCCCCCGACGACGTGGGGGCGTTGTCGTCGGGGGCGATCGCGCGGGCCCCAGACCCGCGGCGACTCGAACGGTGCCGTGTCGAGTCGTCCTCCGACCGTGGCAGACGAGCCTGAGCGGATCCGGCGCAGACGCTATGTCCCGGCTGAGTCCGAGGGCGAGCTCCGTTCCTGACGGGTCAGCGGCGCGCGGCCTTTCGTCGGAACAGCCACGACCCCCAGGCGACCGCGATCAGGAGGATCACGAGGCACCAGCCGACGGCCCACCACGGCTGCGCCTCCAGGGGCGCGCCGGTCAGCAGACCCCGGATCGTGTCGACTATCGGTGTGATCGGCTGATGCACAGCGACCGGCTGCAGCCAGCCGGGCATGCTCGCGACCGGCACGAAGGCGCTCGACAGATAGGGGAGGAAGAGCAGGATGAATCCGTACCCGTTCGCACCCTCGGGGCTGCCGGCCGCGAGTCCGATCGCGGCGAAGAGGTACGTGATCGCGAGGATGTACAGCGCGATCAGGCCGGCGAGGGCGATCCATCCGCCGAGCGTCGCCTCGGGACGGAACCCGACGAGCACCCCCACTCCGATCACGATCCCGGTCGCGACGAGGTTGCGCACGAGGCTCGCGACGACATGACCCGTGAGCACGGCGCTGGCGCGGATCGGCATGGTCCGGAAGCGGTCGATGATGCCGTTCTGCATGTCGCTCGCGACGTACAGCGCTGTGGACGACGCCCCGAAGCCCGCGCAGGTGAGGATGATCCCGGGCACGACGTAGTCGACGTAGCCGCCGGACGGGTCGATCGCCCCGCCGAAGACCCACGTGAACATGAGCATGAGCATGACGGGCAGCAGGATGGCCATGAGCAGCGATTCGCCGTCGCGCAGCGAACGGCGCAGGCTGCGACCGACGAAGACGGATTCGGCGGTGAATCCGCGCAGGCGCGGGCGGGCCGCGACGGCGGACGACGCGGATGCCGTGAGCGTGACGTTCATGCGTTCTCCTTGAGGGGTGTCGTGTCGGTGAGGGCGAGGAAGACGTCGTCCAGGCTGGGGCGCCGCAGGGTCACGGTGGTGCCCTCGTGCTCGTGCTCGTGCTCGACGAGTCGGTCGAGCGCTCGCCGCAGGCCCGCGATGCTCCCGTCCGTGGGGATCTCGCGCAGGAGCTCGCCGTGGGCGTCGTGCAGTTCGACGGTGTCTCCGCCGATCCGCGACTTCAGTGCCGCGGGGGTGCCGATCGCGGCGATGCGTCCGTCGTGCAGCACCGCGATGCGGTCGGCGAGCTGGTCGGCCTCTTCGAGGTACTGCGTCGTGAGGAACACGGTCGTCCCGGAGGCGGCGAGCGAGCGGATGATGTCCCACAGGTCGCGACGGCTGCGGGTGTCGAGGCCCGTGGTGGGCTCGTCGAGAAAGAGCACCTCGGGGTCGACGACGAAGCTCAGTGCCAGGTCGAGGCGTCGACGCATGCCGCCGGAATAGGTCCGGACCGGCCGATCCGCGGCATCCGCGAGGTCGAAGCGGGCGACGAGTTCGGTGGTCCGCCGCATCGCGGCTGAGCGATGGAGCCCGGCGAGACGCGCGAACATCATGACGTTCTCGGTGGCGGTGAGGGCGTCGTCGACGGCGGCCGATTGTCCGGTCAGGCTGATGCGTCGTTGCACCTCGACGCGCTGCGTGCGGGTGTCGAACCCGGCGACCGCCGCGGTGCCGGAGTCGGCGTCCAGGAGGGTGGTGAGGATGTTGATCGTGGTCGTCTTCCCGGCGCCGTTCGGACCGAGCAGGGCGAACACCTCGCCGCGTTCGACCGTGATGTCGAGCCCCGATACGACCGCATTTCGTCCGAAGCGCTTGTGCAGGCCGCGTACCTCGACTGCTGGGTTCATCGGCTCGTTCCTTTCTTCACGCCGCTCGCGTGTGCGACGTAAACTGTGTATGGGCAACGCAATTGTGTATGAACATAACACACTGTTTACGCGATATACAGACCTAGGATGAGGAGATGGTCGAGAACGAGCCGCCGGAGCTGCCGCGAGGCATCGCGCTCGCGTGGGGCGTCGCTGCGAACCCCCAACGCGGGCCCAAGCGCGAGATGAGCGTGGAGCGGATCGTCGAGGCGGCGGTCGACCTCGCGGATGCCGATGGGATCGGCGCGGTCTCCATGGCCGCCGTCGCCTCCGCGCTCGGATTCACGCCGATGTCGCTGTACCGCTACGTGAGCGCGAAGGATGACCTCCTGCTGCTCATGCAGGAGCATGCGACAGGTGTTCCTCCGGAGGCCACGCGCGCTCTCGAGGGATGGCGGGAGACGCTCCTCGCGCTGTACGCGGAGCAGGTGCTGCTGTACCAGCGGCATCCCTGGATGCTGTCGCTGCCGATCAACGGGTCGCCGATCACTCCGAACAGCTCGGCGTGGCTGGATGCCTCCCTGTCCGCACTGGAGGGCACTCCCCTCACTGTCGACGAGCGCATGGCCGTGGCGCTCGCGGTCACGGGATCGGCGCGATGGTGCGGCATCGTGCAGGCCGGATACACCGAGCAGTCGCGGGGGAGCGGGCTGTCGCCCGATCAGGTCGCCGTGCGCGAGGCGGAGCTGTACGACCGCGTGATCACCGCTGAGGAGTTCCCCGCGCTCCGCGCGGCGATCGACGACGGCGTCTTCACTTCGCCCGCTGACCCGTTCCGGTTCGCGATGGAGCGCGTGCTCGACGGCGTCTCCGCGTACATGGACGCGCTCGATCGTGGCGCGCCGCACGAACGGGCGACGGACTGGATCGCGGTCGATCCGGCGGAGTTCGCGGGGGATCGTCGGGTCAAGGACGCGCAGAAGGCGGTCCGGGAGGCGGAGAAGGCGCTCCGAGATGCGCGCAGAGCCGAGCGCCAAGCGTTGCGAGACGCTGGCGAGCGACTCGCGCGCGCTCAGCGGTCCTCCTGATCGCGCACTCGTTCCCAGATCACAGGAGTCACACGGGTTTACACGCGTCCCAGCCAGCACATAGAGTGTGCACATCCTAGAAAGGGGTACGTGGGATGCCCGAAGTTCCTGATGTCCGGTTCCTGACGGTGGCCGAGGTCGCCGAGTTGATGCGCGTGTCCAAGATGACCGTGTATCGGATGGTGCACGCTGGGGAGCTGCCAGCCATCCGCTTCGGACGGAGTTTCCGTGTGCCGGAGTCCGCTGTCACGGACGCGCTGCAGCGACCGATCTCCGACGTGGGGTGACACCGTTCCGCGCCGTCCGCGTCGAGGTGACAGGACGGGCCGTTCGGTTTGCTAGACTGATCCGAGGCATTTTTCCGTGCCCGTACCCGGGTGTCCGTCACCGTGCGACGCCCAGCCCCTGACTTAGTGAGGTTTCCGTGGGTTCTGTCATCAAGAAGCGCCGCAAGCGCATGGCGAAGAAGAAGCACCGCAAGCTGCTTCGTAAGACTCGCCACCAGCGCCGCAACAAGAAGTAAGCGGCCAGACACTGAGCGCCTGTCTCCGGACGGGCGCTTCGTGTCTCTGCCCCGGTCGTCCCCGTCGTCGAGGAGCTTTCCATGAAGTCGATCACCGTCACCGAACTCGCAGAGCGGTCGAGCACGCCGCTCATCGACGTCCGTGAGGCGCACGAGTTCGCCGCGGGGCACGTCCCCGGCGCCGTGAACATCCCGATGTCCGAGATCGGCAACCGCCTGGAGGAGCTCCCGGCGGAGTCCTTCGACGTCATCTGCCAGGCCGGGGGACGCTCGGCCCGAGTGGTCGAGGCACTCGAGGCGCGGGGCTACGACGCCACCAACGTCGAGGGCGGCACGGGCGAGTGGATCGCGCAGGGACGCGACGTCGAGGTGCCGTCGGCGTGACCACGCTGACGCTGATCGGCAAGCCCGACTGCCATCTGTGCGACGTCGCCTCCGAGATCGTCGACGCCGTCGTCGCCGAACTTCCGGATGCCGCGGCCGAACGCATCGAGATCGTCGAGGCGTCGATCGCCGACGACCCGGCGCTCTACGAGCTGTGGTGGGAGAAGATCCCCGTCATCCTGATCGACGGCGAGTTGCACGCGCACTGGCGCGTCTCGCCCGATCGACTGCGTCAGGCCCTCGAGGAGGCTGTGCGATGAGCATCCGTCATGTCGTGTCGTGGAAGATCGCCGCGGAAGATCCGGCTGTCCGCGCCGAGCAGGCTGCCGAGGTCGTGCGCCGGCTGAACGCGCTCGACGGCGTCGTGCCGCAGATTCAGTCGATCTGGGCCGGCGCGAATGACGCGTACCCCGACACGAACTGGGATGTGACGCTGGTCGCAGACTTCGCGTCGATCGACGAGTTGGAGCAGTACCAGGTGCACCCGGCCCACGAGGAGGTCGTCGCGTACGTGCGATCCGTCGTGTCGGGCCGTGTGGCCGTGGACGTCGAGCTCTGATCCGAGGGCGTCACTCTTCGCAACACAAATGTAACCGGCCGAGGCCCGTCCTCGTTCTGTGTGGCCGGGTCGCGCGTGTTTAGATGTTCTCCTACCCGTCCGTGGGCGCCAGGCCCTCGTCCCCTCAGGAGCTGACATGCAGCGTCGCAACATCATCGCCGGGATCGCCCTCGCGGCGACCGCCACCCTCGCCCTCGCCGGCTGTGCGGGTGGCAGCGGCGGATCCGGCGGCGGCGACGACGCGGCGGACGACCCCTACGGCCTCGTCGAGGCGGGGGCGCTGACGGTCTGCTCCGACATCCCCTACGCGCCGTTCGAGTTCGAGGGCGGCGACAACGGCACCGGCTACACCGGTTTCGATATCGACCTCCTCGACGCGATCGCCAAGAAGCTCGACCTCGAGCTCTCCGTGCAGGACGTGGGCTTCGAGGCCCTGCAGTCGGGAACCACGCTGGCCGCTGGCACCTGCGACATCGGCGCCTCCGCGATCACCATCACGGACGAGCGCAAGGCGAACCTCGACTTCTCCGACCCGTATTACGACTCGCTGCAGTCGCTGCTGGTCCGCACCGACTCCGGTATCGAGTCGATCGACGACCTGAGCGGCAAGAACGTCGGCGTGCAGCAGGGCACCACGGGTGAGGCCTACGCCAACGCGAACGCGACCGGCGCCCAGGTCGTGCAGTACCCCTCGGACGGCGAGCTGTGGCCCGCGATGCAGGCCGGCCAGATCGACGCGATCCTGCAGGACCAGCCGGTGAACCTCGAGCACGAGAAGGCCGACAGCGCCTACAAGATCGTCGAGGAGTACAACACCGACGAGTCCTACGGCTTCGCCTTCGCCAAGGGTGAGAAGAAGGATCTGCTGGACGCGGTCAACGGGGCTCTGACCGAACTGCGCGACAGCGGCGACTACCAGAAGATCTACGACACCTACTTCACCGCGAACTGATCCGAGGGTAGGCAAGGGATCGGGAGGACCTTGACAATGGCGTTGAGGCGCACCACCAAGAGCAAGATCTATCGGTACACCGTCTACGTCCTGCTGATCGCGATCGCCGTCTGGGCTGCGGTCAGCACGGACTGGGCACGGATCTCGCAGCTCTTCTTCAACCCCGAGGTCGCGGTGAAGATGCTTCCGGGCATCTTCACCACGGCCCTGGTGAACACCCTGTGGTTCACGGCGGTGGCGTTCGCGGGCGGGCTGCTTCTCGGCATCCTGCTGGCTCTCATGAAGCTGTCCGAGATCGGGCCGTTCCGGTGGATCGCGACCGCATGGATCGAGCTGTTCCGCGGGCTTCCCGCGATCCTCACGATCTTCGCGATCGCGTTCATCCTGCCGATCGCTCTGGGGATCCCCGGCACCCGGCTCGGCGGCCCGGTCGTCCTCGGGCTCATCGGTCTCATCCTCGTCGCCTCGGCGTACATGGCCGAGACGATCCGCGCCGGCATCCAGGCGGTCCCGAAGGGGCAGACCGAGGCTGCGCGCTCGCTCGGCATGTCGCCCATGAAGACGACGTTCTGGATCGTCGTGCCGCAGGGCTTCCGCATCATCATCCCGCCGCTGACCAACGAGTTCGTGCTGCTGTTGAAGGACACCTCGCTGCTCTTCGTCGCCGGCACGTTCATCTGGTCGAAGGAGCTCACGAACTTCGCCCGTGACGCGGCGACCCAGAACGCGAACGGAACGCCGCTCATCATGGCGGCGATCCTCTACCTGGTCGTGACGATCCCGCTCACGCGCTTCAGCGCGTGGCTGGAGCGTCGGATGGGACGTGCACGATGACCACCGATCTGATCGACGTCCATGCCCCCGCGATCGACGTGCAGGGGCTCGTCAAGTCCTTCGGCGACAACGAGGTGCTCAAAGGCATCGACCTGACCGTCACCGGCGGCGAGGTCGTCTGCGTGATCGGCCCCTCGGGATCCGGCAAGTCCACGCTGCTGCGATCGGTGAACCTGCTCGAGGAGCCGACCGACGGCAAGGTGCTGATCGAGGGCATCGACATCACCGACCCCGACGTCGACATCGACCGTGTGCGCACCCGCATCGGCATGGTGTTCCAGAGCTTCAACCTGTTCCCGCACCTCAGCGTGCTCGACAACCTCACGATCGCCCAGCGACGCGTGAAGAAGCGCAACAAGGCCGAGTCCGAGCGCATCGCGCACGAGATGCTCGGACGGGTCGGGCTGGCGGAGAAGGCCGGTGCATTCCCCGGTCACCTGTCGGGCGGGCAGCAGCAGCGCGTGGCGATCGCGCGGGCGCTGTGCATGAACCCGGACATGATGCTGTTCGACGAGCCGACCTCGGCCCTCGACCCCGAGCTCGTCGGCGAGGTGCTCCAGGTCATGCGATCGCTCGCGGACGAGGGCATGACGATGCTCGTCGTCACGCACGAGATGGGCTTCGCGCGCGAGGTCGGCTCGCGTCTGATCTTCATGGACGGCGGGCACATCGTCGAAGAGGGCGACCCGCGTGAGGTGCTCGCGAACCCCCAGCATCCGCGTACCCAGGACTTCCTCGCGCGCGTGCTCTGAGCCTCGACGTGGCGTGGCATCCGCCGACGCCCCTGAGCAGTGACGACGCCCCTGCCTGCTGACGTCAGCAGGCAGGGGCGTCGGCGCTCAGACGGGGCGTCGGGTCAGTCGACGTCCGGGCCAGTCGACCTCCGGGTCAGTCGACCTCGACGACCTCGGCGTCGGCGGCGTTGCGGCGCACGGAGTCGATCCCGTTCAGCGCCCCGGACTTCGAGGTGTAGCTCTCGCTCGTCGCGATGACCTCGCCGTTGCCCGCCTTGAGACGGAACCGGTACCCGCCGGAGCGGTCGGTGTACAACTCGAACTTGCCTGCCATGGGGCGTCCTCTCTCTCGGTTCGAGGGATCGGCACCCCTCGCGATCACGGTATCCCGGAGTATCGGCTCCGCGGAAGAGTGGCCTTCACGATCCCGCGCGCAGACCCCGTCTGACCATGAACGAGACCGCCTCGTTCATGTTCATCGGGTGCAGCGTGATTCCCGGATGCTGTGAGGGCCAGACCCGGAGGAGCTCGTCGACGAACCCCTGCCCCACGTCTTGCACGCCGGCGAAGTCGATGTCGATGTCGGTGAATCCGGTCATGTCCGTGAGCAGGCGTCGAGCCTCCGAACGGGAGACGAATGTGAGCCCGGTCCCGAACAGCTCGACGCGCGGTCGACTCCGGGAGAACGTCAAGTCCTCGTCCGTGAACTCCTCGAACACGTCACGCAGCGAACGTGCGAGGGGCACGGCGATCTCGACCTCCACGAGTGTGCCGCGCTGCACCTCTCCCACCCCGAGGGCGTAGTCGTCGCGGCGGTTGTCCACGGTCAATCGGATGCCGTTCGCCGACAGTCGGAACAGGGAGACCGCTTTGGATGTGAAGAAGATGCCTTCGCCGGTGTGGCGCTCGGGCCAGGTCGTTCGTTTTCCCTTCGTGAGTTCCGCCGCCGCCTGGAGGTCGCTCTCGAGTCCGATCCCGGTGCGCAGGCGGGCGAACACCCCGACCCCGTCGTCCCTGATCGAGAAACCCAGGAGCGTCGACCGCACCCACACGCGGACTTCGATCCGCGAGCCCTCACTGTGGTCTATCGCGTTGTTCAGCATCTCGGTGAACGCGTAGTTCATGAGTCGGATCGCGTCAGAGGCTTCGAGCCCGAGGGCGGCGTCGAGCTGGGACCAGACGATGGACTCGTCCAACCCGTCCCGCTCGAAGGATCCGCTCCAATCCGCCGGTCCGTCGAGAAGGGAGGGGGTCATCGAGGGCGTGTATCGCGGACCTGCGACGAGATCGGACGTGGCGAATCGGCGATGACCGCCGGGCGTCCGTGTCGATGGAAACGCCCCGCTGTCCGCAAGGCGTCGCAGCGTCTTCTCCGGGATGCCGAGGCGCGCAGCGGCTTCACCGATCCCGACGGTCTCGGGGGGAGAATCTTCGACAAAATCTGCCCTCATGGGAAGATTTTAGGACGAGCGCCCCGGGAAATCTACCCGCATGGGGAGATTTGGGAGATATCGATGCGTCGAATCTGCCCGGAACAGGAGATTCAACGCACCGAACCTCCCCCTCCGCGACCGGTTCAGCCGCGCGGGTGCACCGCCACGGGCTCGGGCGAGATCGCGATGCGCACAAGGTCGCCGAAGGCGGGATGGATGCCGGGAGAGTGCTGCAGGCGCACGAGCTCTCCCGACTCGGTGCGCACGAGCGTGCGACGCATGCTGCCGAGGAACGTGCTCTCCTGCACGAGCGCGTCGGTCGCGGCATCCGCCTCCGAGGCGAAGTGCACGTTCTCGGGGCGCAGGAACACGTCGACCGGGCCGTCGGCCGGAGCCTGCAGGGGCAGACGCTGACCCCATACGACGACGTGGTCGCCCTCGGCGACGCCGGAGACGACGCTGGACAGCCCGACGAACGCCGCGACCCCGGCGGTCGACGGCGTCGTGTACAGCTCCTCGGGCGTGCCGATCTGCTCGATGGTCCCGGCGTTCATGACCGCGATCCGGTCGGACACCGCGAGCGCCTCCTCCTGGTCGTGCGTCACGAACACCGTGGTGATGCCGAGACGCAGCTGGATGCGGCGGATCTCGTCGCGCAGCTGCACGCGCACCTTGGCGTCGAGCGCCGACAGCGGCTCGTCGAGCAGCAGCACCTTGGGCTCGGTGACCAGAGCGCGGGCGAGGGCCACGCGCTGCTGCTGACCTCCCGAGAGCTGATGGGGGAAGCGGTCGGCGAAGTCACCCAGCCCGACCAGGGCGAGGGCGTCGAGCGCCCGCGTGGTCGCCTCCGCCTTGCCGACACCGCGACGACGCAGGCCGAACGCGGTGTTGTCGACCACGCGCAGGTGCGGGAACAGCGAGTACGACTGGAAGACCATGCCGATGTCGCGCTTGTTCGTGGGAACGCGCGACACGTCGCCGCCGTCGAGGAGCACGGCACCGCTGTCGAGGTCCTCGAGCCCCGCCAGCACGCGAAGCAGAGTCGTCTTGCCGCAGCCGGAGGGACCGAGCAGCGACACGAACTCGCCCGGGGCGATGTCGAGGTCGACGCCGTGCAGCACCGTGTTGCTGCCGTAGCTCTTCACGATGCTCTGCAGCTGGACGCGGGTGCCCTCGCCGGCCTCGGCGAGCAGGATGTTGTCGGCGGTCTGGGGGAGGGTCATGAGCGGGCCTTTCCGGTGCCGCGCGCGACGCGGCCGATGAGGAGGAGCAGGACGAAGACGAACGCCAGCGCCAGCAGCGTGAAGATCGCCGGGGCGTAGGGGTCCTGCTTCTGCACGACGACCATGGCCGTCTGGAACACCTGGCGGTTGAGGAGCGAGGCGATCGTGTACTCGCCCAGCACCACCGCGATCGAGATGAGGGATGCCGCGAGCAGCCCCTGACGGAGGTTCGGGGCCAGCACCTTGAGCACGACGGTCGGCCAGCCGGCACCGAGCGAGCGGGCGGCCTCAGCCAGCGTGCGCAGGTCGGCGGCGTCGATCGACGCCTGGATCGACCGGTACGCGAACGGCAGCACGGTGATGCCGTACGCGAACGCGAGCGTCCACGTGCCGGTGCCGAGCGAACGACCGATCTGCAGATAGATCGGCGCGAGCCCGACCACGAGCACGATCGCGGGGATCGAGATCGGAAGCAGCACCGCGAACTCGAACGCGGGCTTGAGCCTGCCGAAACGGAGGTTGACCAGGATCATGGTCGGCGCGAGCAGCAGCAGCACGATCGCGACGGTCACGACCGCGAGGATCAGCGAGTTCCCGAGGCCCATCCAGATCGGACGGATCGCCGCGGACCTCTCGGGATCGAACAGAGCCGCCCAGCGCTCGAAGCCGAGCGTGCCGTCGGTCTGACGCAGCGTATACAGGAACGTCGAGATCAGCGGGATCGCGAAGAAGGCTCCGACGAGGATGCCGATGACCCAGCGCGTCGCGGCGGAGGGAGCGAGACGGTTCACGACTGCCACCTCGCAGCCCGGCGCTGAATGAGGGAGTAGAGGGCCATGACGACTCCGACGATGACGATCATGCCGAGCGCGAGCGCCCCGGCGAGGTTCTCCCGACCGAGCACCGTCTCGCTGGTCAGCGAGGTGCGGATCTGCAGAGGTACGATCTGCGATCCCTGGCTCGCGAGCGCGGCGGCGGTCGCATAGGACGAGAAGGCGTTCGCGAACAGCAGCAGCAGGCTCGCGAGGAATGACGGCGCCAGCACCGGGATGCCGATGCGCAGCCAGAAGCTGGACCGTGTGCCGCCCAGGGTGAGGTTCGCCTCGGCCCACTGCGGCTTCAGCGCGGCGAGCGCCGGCATGAACGTGATGACCATGAGCGGGATCTGGAAGTAGATGTACGGGAGGATCAGGCCGGCCAGCTCGTAGAGCCACGTGCCGTTCTCGTAGATGTTGATCCCGAACGCGTCCTGCAGGAAGAGCTTCAGGACGCCCTGGATGCCGATCGTCGCGATGAACGCGAAGGCGAGCATGACGCCGCCGAACTGCGCGAGCACGCCGGCCGCGGCATCCACCGTCGAGCGCACGGCGCCCTCGGGGTTCATGCCGAGCAGGGCGTAGCAGACGAGGGCGCCGACGATCGCGCCGACCACGGCCGTCAGGAGCGACAGCCATGCCGAGTTGGCGAACGTCGTGAGCACCACGGGGTCGCCGAGGGCCGACACGTTCGTCCAGGTGAAGTCGCCGTCCTTCGTGAAGAACCCGGAGCCGATGGCGAGGACGGTCGGCACGGCGAGGAACAGCAGCACGTAGGCGGCGAAGGGGACGAGTCCCAGCCAGGCCGCGGACGGCGCCGAGCGCGGGGCCCGCGACGACGTCGCAGGCCCCGCGCTGTGCGGAGCGGAGGGGACGGGGGCGGATGCCGCAGCATCCGCCCCCGCTGCGATGGCAGTGGTCACTGGACCGCCGCTGCCCACTTCTCACCGAGCAGCGTGCCGGCGTTCGTCGACTGCTCCTCGGTCGGGACGACCGTCTCGGCAGGGACCTCGGGCAGGGCTGCGGCCAGGTCGGCGTCGATCGTGCCGGCCTCGGTCATGGCGTCCATGCGCGCCGGGCGGGCTCCGCCGGCGAGCCAGAGGTTCTGCACCTCGTCGCTGTAGAGGAACTCCTGCCACAGACGGGCGGCGGCCGGGTGCGGCGCGTCGACGTTCACGGCCTGGTTGTAGTAGCCGGCGTAACCGGTGCCGTCGAACACGACGACCTTCCAGTCCTTGTTGTCGGCGACGTGCGTGGCGTTCAGGTAGTCCCAGTCGAACACGACCGGGGTCTCGCCGCTCGCGATGGTCGCGGTGGTCACGTCGACCTTGAGGAGGTTGCCGGCCTTCTGGAGCTCGGAGAAGAAGTCGATGCCCGGCTGGTAGTCGTCGAGCGTGCCGTCGGACTGGACCGTCGCGAGGCCCACGGCCGCGAAGGCCGCACCTGCCTGCGTCGGGTCGCCGTTGATCGCGACGGCGCCCTTGTAGTCGGCGCCCAGGAGGTCCTGCAGCGACTCGGGGGCCGGGAACTTCGAGGAGTCGTAGCCGATCGACATGTACCCGCCGTAGTCGCCGACGAAGAGTCCGGTGGACTCCTTGAGCGCGTCGGGGATGTCGTCCCACGTCTGCACCTTGTACGGCGCGAAGTGGTCGGTGTTCTGCAGCGCGACCGTCAGGCCGAGGTCGAACACGTCGGGAGCGGTGTCGAGGCCCTTGTTGGTCTCGGCGGCCTGGATCTCCTCGGCGCTGGAGACGTCGGGCGACGCCTCGTTGACCGTGATCTCCGGGTACTTCTCCATGAACAGGTCGATGATCTCGCCGTAGTTCGCCCAGTCGCGGGGCAGGGCGATGACGTTGAGCTGGCCCTCGGCCTTGGCGGCGGCCTCGAGGTCGGCGAACGTGCCGAAGTCCTCGACGGAGGTGGCGGTCGCGGCGTCGACGGAACCCTCGCCGGAGCCGGACGATGCGTCGGCCGCGCCGGAGCAGGCGGTCAGGGCGAGGGCGGCCGTGGTGACCAGGGCGATGCCGGCGCCGATGCGCGCGCGGCGGATGATGCGAGACATGGGTGTCCTCTCGGTGTCCGGCGCTGTGTGCCGGTATTCGGGTTGCGAGAGGAAACTACGGCTCCGAAGTTGCCGATCGTGCGGGGGTGGGTGAACGGTCGGTGTCCGGATCGTGGCCGAATCGGATCACCTCCCTCGGTCATCAGGACAGGTGTGCGCAGGGATGCAGGATGCGCGGCGTCGCCACTCATCGCGGCTGGCGTCGCAGCCGGAGCCCCGCGGTCTGACATCCTGGAGGGATGGACATCGGCAGTGTGCTCGGACTCGAGCAGCTCACCTGGGGCACGCTGATCCTCGTCGTCGTCGCGGCGTTCGCCGCCGGGTGGATCGACGCTGTCGTCGGCGGGGGAGGGCTCCTGCAGCTGCCCGCGCTGCTTCTGATCCCGGGGATCTCGCCGATCCAGGCGCTCGCCACGAACAAGCTCGCCTCGGTGTTCGGCACGGCCACGAGCAGTGTGACGTATTACCGACGGGCGAAACCCGACATCCGCACGGCGTTGCCCATGGCGGCGATCGCGCTCGTAGGATCCTTCGGCGGCGCGGCCGTCGCGACGGTGCTGCCCGCCGCCGCGTTCAAGCCCATCATCGTCGTGGCGCTGCTCGCGGTCGCGCTGTTCACCGCATTCCGCCCGCAGATGGGCGCCGCGACGAAGCTGCGGTTCTCCGGCCACAAGCACTACATCACCGCCGGGGTCGCCGGCCTCGTGATCGGCTTCTACGACGGCCTGATCGGGCCGGGGACGGGCACGTTCCTCGTGATCTCGCTCGTCGCGCTGCTCGGCTACGACTTCCTGCAGGCGAGCGCCAAGGCCAAGATCGTCAACCTCGCGACCAACGCCGGCGCCTTGCTGCTGTTCATCCCGCACGGCGCCGTGCTGTGGCTGCTCGGCGGCATCCTCGCGGTCGCGAACGTCGCAGGCAGCTACCTCGGCTCGCGCATGGCGATCTCGCGCGGGGCGACGTTCATCCGCGTGGTGTTCCTGCTCGTGGTGGTCGCGCTCATCGCGAAGCTCGGCGTCGACGTGTGGAACGAGAACATCGCGCCGGCGCTCGCCGCAGTGCGCTGACACGACGGCGATCCCTGGTCGTTGAGCGAGGAGCGCAGCGACGAGACGAAACGCGGTGAGTCGCACAGGACGTCTCACCGCGTTTCGTCTCGCTCCGCTCGCTCAACGACCGAGGGGAAGGGTGCTGAGGTCAGGCCTCGTCGTCCTCGGGTTCGAAGTCCACGCCGGCCTCGGCGCGCTGCGCGGCCGTGATGGGCGCGGGAGCTGCGGTCAGCGGGTCGAAGCCGTTGCCGGACTTCGGGAACGCGATGACCTCGCGGATCGACTCGGTCTTCGACAGGTGCTGCAGCACGCGGTCCATGCCGAGCGCGATCCCGCCGTGCGGCGGGGCGCCGAACTTGAACGCCTCGAGCAGGAAGCCGAACTGCTCCTCGGCCACCTCGTCGCTGATGCCCATGACCTCGAAGACACGCTTCTGGATGTCTTCGCGGTGGATGCGGATCGAGCCGCCACCGAGCTCCGAGCCGTTGCACACGATGTCGTACGCGTAGGCGAGGGCGGAGCCGGGGTCGGTGTCGAACGTCGCCTCGAACTCGGGCTTCGGTCCGGTGAACGCGTGGTGCACGGCCGTCCAGGCGCCCGCTCCGACGGCCACGTCGCCCGAGGCGACAGCATCCGCCGCCGGCTCGAACATCGGGGCGTCGACGACCCAGGTGAACGCGAACTCGTCCGGGTTCAGGTAGCCGAGGCGACGGCCGATCTCGACGCGCGCGGCGCCGAGCAGCGCGCGGCTCTCCTTGGCCGAACCTGCGGCGAAGAACACGCAGTCTCCTGCCTCCGCGCCGACGAACTCCGCGAGACCGGCCTGCTCGGACTCGGACAGGTTCTTGGCCGCGGGGCCGCCGAGCGTTCCGTCCTCGTTGAACAGGACGTAGGCGAGGCCGCGGGCTCCGCGCTGCTTGGCCCAGTCCTGCCAGGCGTCGAGCTGCTTGCGGGGCTGGCTCGCGCCGCCGGGCATGCGCACCGCACCGACGTACTCGGCCTGGAAGACCCGGAAGGGCGTCTCCGCGAAGTACTCGGTCGCCTCGACGAGCTCGAGGCCGAAGCGCAGGTCGGGCTTGTCGGAGCCGTACTTGGCCATCGCCTCGGCGTAGGTCATGCGCGGCAGCGGGGTCTGCACCTCGACGCCGATCGTCTTCCACATCGCGACGACGAGGCGCTCCATGAGCGCGATGACGTCCTCCTGGTCGACGAAGCTCATCTCGATGTCGAGCTGCGTGAACTCCGGCTGACGGTCGGCGCGGAAGTCCTCGTCGCGGTAGCAGCGGGCGATCTGGAAGTACTTCTCCACGCCGCCGACCATGAGCAGCTGCTTGAACAGCTGCGGCGACTGGGGGAGCGCGTACCAGCTGCCCGGGTGCAGGCGCGCGGGCACGACGAAGTCGCGAGCGCCCTCGGGGGTCGACCGGGTGAGGGTCGGCGTCTCGACTTCGGTGAAGTCCTCGGTGTGCATCACGTCGCGGATCGACTTGTACACGTCGGAGCGCAGACGCAGAGCGGATGCCGCCTGAGGGCGACGCAGGTCGAGGTAGCGGTACTTGAGGCGCGCCTCCTCGCCGACGGTCTCGGTCTCGGCGAGCGCGGTCGACACCTGGAACGGCAGGGGAGCGGACTCGTTCAGCACCACGACATCCGACGCGATGACCTCGATCTCGCCCGTGGGCAGGTTCGGGTTCTCGTTGCCGTCGGGGCGACGAGAGACCTCGCCGGTCACCTGGAGCACGAACTCGTTGCGCAGCGGGTGCGCGATCTCCTCGTCGCGGATCACGACCTGGGCGATGCCCGATGCGTCCCGCAGATCGATGAACGCGACTCCTCCGTGATCACGACGGCGATCCACCCACCCCGTGAGGGTGACGGTCTGGCCGATGTGCTCGGCTCGCAGGGAGCCGGCGGAGTGAGTGCGAAGCACGGAGGATTCCTCCTGATCTGGGAGATGGTGAACCCGCCCATTCTACGGGGGCGCGCGGCGGGAGCCCGGCCGGTGGCATATCGGTCAGTATGATCGGCATCGACGAAAGGGCGCACACATGGACTCCAACGGCATCTCCGACCTCTACGCCTCGATCTTCTCGGGCACCACCGGGCTCATCGCCTTCGTCTTCTACGTTCTCGTCGTGATCGGGCTCTGGAAGGTCTTCACGAAGGCCGGGTACCCCGGCATCCTCGCGATCATCCCGATCGTGAACGTCGTGTTCCTCGTGAAGATCGCCGGGATGTCGGGCTGGTGGGCGCTGCTCTACCTGGTCCCGGTCGTCGGCTGGATCCTCGGGATCATCGTCGCGTTCAAGCTCGGCGAGCGCTTCGGCAAGGGCGGCGTCTTCTCGTTCTTCCTGCTGTTCCTCTTCCCGTACATCGGCTACCTGATCCTCGGCTTCGGCGAGTCGCGGTACAGCAAGGCCTGAGGTGCCTGCAACGAGGCTGCACCTCGTCCGACACGGCGAGGTGCACAACCCGGCGCGCGTCCTCTACGGGCGTCTGCCGGACTACCACCTGAGCCGTGCCGGTCGCGCGATGGCCGCGGCCGCCGCGGATCACGTCGCGGAGCTCGATCGCCCGGTGGCCGCGCTGTACGCCTCACCGCTCGAACGCACGCAGGAATCGGCCGAGCCGTTCACCGAGCGCTTCGGCCTCGTGCCGGAGCTGGATCTGCGGCTGATCGAGCCGACGAACGTGTTCGAGGGCACGCAGATGAAGCGGTCGCTGATGAATCCCCTCAACTGGTGGCACCTGCGGCAGCCCTCGCTGCCGAGTTGGGGCGAGCCGTACACATCGATCGCGGAGCGGATGCTCGGCATCATGGGTGAGGCGTGGGATGCCGCGGACGGCGGCGACGTCGTCATGGTGTCGCACCAGGCGCCGATCTGGATCACGCACCTGCGGGTGGCCGGTCTGCCGCTGCGGCACGACCCCCGCACACGCCGCTGTGCCCTGTCGAGCGTGACATCGTTCGAGCGCGTGGGGGACGTGTGGCGCGAGGTCGCCTACGCCGAACCGGCCGCGACCGGAGGCGCCGTCGACGTCGGCGCGGTCTGACCCCCACTCTCAACAGACCGTCTATTTCTGCCGAACGGCACAGATGGACCCTCCATTCGTGCCGTTCGGCAGAAATAGACGGTCAGTGGTCGGCGGCGATCAGGGACTGGATGACTCCGACGGCGGCGAGCTGCCCGGCTGTCGCGGCCATCATCACCGCGGCCATCGGCCCGGGCAGAGACGCCCGGTGCGCGAGGTCGCCCGCCGCGTAGACGCCGGGGACGCTCGTGCGACCGAAGTCGTCGATCTCGATCGCGCCGGACTCGAGCATCCCGAGGCCGAGCTGCTCGGCGAACGGCGCACGCTGACGCATCGTGCCGGAGGCGACGAAGATCCCGGCGACCTCGTGCTCGGCATCCGCGGTGCGCACCACGACATCGTCGCCCGCGCGGCCCACAGACTCCACCAGCGTGCGACTGACCCGCACCCCGCGGGCCTCGAGCGCGGCGACCTCCTCGTCCGTGTAGGACTCGCCCACCGGCACCACCGTGATCTTGCCGACGATGCGCCCGAGCAGGGAGATCAGGTGCTCCGCTCTGGCGGCTCCTCCGAGGATCGCGATCGGCTTTCCGGCATGTTCGTGGCCGTCGCAGAAGGGGCACGCGTAGGCGCCCTGCCCCCACAGCTCGGCGAGTCCCTCGACCGGGGGCAGCTCGTCGGCGACGCCCGTCGCGAGGATCACGGTGCGGGCGGATGCCGAGGCGCCTCCGGGCAGCGACACGACGAAGTCGCCCGCGACCCCGCCGAGCGCCTGTGCCTCGGCGTCGCGGATCTCGACGTCGGCGTACTCGGAGAGCTGTGCGCGGGCCGTGGCGCGGAACTCGGCGGGCGGCGTGCCGTCGTTCGCGATGACGTTGTGCATGTGCTGCACGGTGCCGTTGCGGTACTGGCCGGAGTCGAGCAGCAGGGTCGACCGGTGCATCCGGCCCAGCGTCAGGGCCGCCTGGAGTCCGGCGGGGCCGCCGCCGATCACGATCGCGTCGTACATGGGATGTCCTCTCGGGGAGTTGCGTTCCCGACCAGTGTGTGACTTCATGTTGACATGAAGTCAAACGCCGAGCATCCGTGGTCCGTCGGCGAGGTCGCGGAGCGGTTCGACCTGCCCACGAACGTTCTGCGTCACTGGGAGTCCGTCGGTCTGCTTACGCCGCCGCGCGACAGCGGCGGTCGGCGTCGCTACGGCGAGGACGAGGTCGTGCGCATCGCCGTGATCCAGCGCAGCAAGGCCGCGGGTATGACCCTCGATCAGATCGCCGTGCTGCTCGACGACAGTGCCCGGGGGCGGCATGAGGTGCTCGAGGGGCACCTGCGGGACATCGACCGGCGCATGGAGGAGATGCGGCGCTCGCGCGAGATGACCGAGCACGCCCTGCGGTGTCGCGCGCATGACATCGCGACGTGCCCGCGGTTCCGTGCGGGCGTCGACGACGTCCTGGCGCGCTTGTGAGCAGCCCATCGTCCGTGGTCTCGCCGTCCTCTGTGCTCGGGGCATAGTCTCCACCCCGATGCCTGTGTCGATGCGACGCAGACGTCGTCGGCAGTCGCGTCTAGCGTGGAGAGATGGACGTTCGAGAGTTCCGGCCCGTCGACCTCAGCGGCATGCGTGCGACCCTGGGAGACGTCGAGCCTCCCACGGTGCAGAAGATCATCGACCACCTCGACGACAACTGCCTGACGTTCCTCGCGCACTCGCCGTTCTGCTGCCTGTCGACGTCGGATGCCGCAGGCACCTGCGACTGCTCGCCGCGGGGCGACTACCCCGGATTCGTGCGCGCCCTCGACCGGCGGACACTGGTGATCCCGGATCGGCTCGGCAACAAGATCGCCGACTCGATGACGAACATCCTCGACAACGGCCACGTGGGACTGCTGTGCTTCGTCCCGGGGATGACCGAGACTCTCCGCATCAACGGCACCGCCACCGTGACGGACGACCCGTCCCTGCTGGCGATGCTCGAGCAGGACCACTCCGTGCCAGACCTCGCCATCGTCGTGCGCACGGAGCAGGTGTATCTGCATTGCGGACGAGCCCTGCTGCGAGCCGGCCTGTGGGACCCCGAGATGCAGGACCTCGCCGATGAGGTGCCGACGTCTGGGCAGATCTGGGCGAGCACCTCGGGCTTCGACCCCTCCGTCGGAGACGCGATCGATGGCGCGATGGCCGGTGCCTACAAGGTGCTGTACTGAATGCGCTCTCGCGAAGGCATGATGCCCCTCGTCGTCAGCGAGATCGTGCGGGAGACCCCCTCGATCGTGAGCGTGCGCCTCGAGTCGCCGGACGGGTCGCCGCTTCCGCCGTGGGTGCCGGGCGCACACGTCGACGTGCAGCTGATCACACGGCACGAACGGCAGTACTCGCTGTGCGGGGATCCCGCCGATGTGGCGGGCTATCGGATCGCGGTGCTGCGCGAGCCGGCCTCGCGCGGGGGCTCGCACTACATCCACTCGTTCCTCCGTGTGGGAAGCCGCGTGTGGGTGCGGCCTCCCCGCAACCTGTTCGCCCTGGATGATGCCTCGTCGTACCTGCTCGTCGCCGCAGGGATCGGCATAACCCCCATCCTCGCCATGGCGCGGCATCTCGCAGCCGAGGGGGCAGACTGGCGGATGGTGTACCTCGTGCGTCGCCCCGACGATGTCGCCTTCGCGGCAGACCTCGACGCCCTCGGTGACCGGATCACCACGCACGCGAGCGCTGAAGACGGCCGGCTCGACCTCGCCCGCCTCGTCTCCGACACCGCGCCGGGCACCGCGATCTACGCCTGCGGCCCGCAGGGTTTCATCGAGGCACTCAGTGCGCTCGACGATGAACTGCCCAGCGGCGGCAGCATCCACATCGAGCGGTTCGAGCCCAAGCCGCGGAAGAATCGGCCCAACGAGGAGTTCACCGTGATCTGCAGCCGATCGCGCATCACGGTGACGGTGCCGGAGAAGCGGTCGATGCTCGACGCCCTGAGAGACTCCGGGGTCGACGTGCAGGGCTCCTGTCTGCGCGGCATCTGCGGGTCCTGCGCGCTGAGCGTGCTCGACGGGCAACCCGAGCACCGCGATTCCCTCACCGCCGACGAGGAGTCATCGACGATCTATCCCTGCGTCTCGCGGTCGATCAGCCCGCAGCTCGTCGTCGACGCGTGAGTCACTCCTGTCCGGCCTACGCATAGGAACCCGCGCGTAAACTGGGAATCGTGCCACTCGCCTCGACGGACAGTCCGATCCGCAGCGGCCGCCCCTCCCGCATCCGGCGCTCTCGCCGTGCGGTCGGTGCCGCGCTCGCCGCGGTGCTCGCCATCGGCTTGAGCGCCTGCGCGCCCGATGCGGTCAGCGACTCGTTCCTCAGCGGCGACAACACCGGCTACGTGGCGGCCGACGGAGCCATCGTCGAGATCCCGGTCGCCGAGCGCGGCGAGCCCGTCGTGTTCGGCGGCGTCACCGAGGACGGCGAGGACTTCGACAGCGCCGACATCGCCGACAAGGTCACGGTCGTGAACTTCTGGTACGCCGGCTGCGCCCCCTGCCGTCTCGAGGCGAAGGACCTCGAGACCGTGTGGCAGGAGCAGGGCGGAGACGACGTCGCTTTCGTCGGCATCAACACCCGCGACCAGCCCGACACCGCCAAGGCGTTCTCCGCCGAGTTCGGCGTCACGTATCCGAGCCTGATCGACGTCGACACCGCCGAGGCGAAGCTCGCATTCGCGTCGGCCGTGCCGATCCAGGCGACGCCCACCACGCTCGTGCTCGACAAGCAGGGACGCGTCGCCGCGAAGATCATCGGCCCGATCGACGGCACCTCCATCCTCTCGACGCTCGTCAAGGACGCGCTGGCGGAGGACTCGTGAGTCCGGCGGGGACGCCGTGAACCCCGAAGCCGTCATCTACTCGGGTGCCCTGTGGCTCGCGGTTCCCGTCGCGATGCTCGCGGGTCTCGTCTCGTTCCTGTCGCCCTGCGTGCTCCCGCTCGTGCCCGGCTACCTCGGCTTCCTCGGGGGCGCGGTCACCCCGCGCGGTGGATCGGGGACGGCGGATGCTGCCGCGTCGACGACCCCCGGTCGGGGGCGCCTCGTGCTGGGAGTCCTGCTCTTCATCCTCGGCTTCAGCATCGTGTTCGTCGCGATCACCGCGCTCGGCGGCGTCGCGAACGTGTTCCTGATCGAGTGGGGTGAGCTGATCACCCGGATCCTCGGCGCCGTGATCATCCTCATGGGCCTGGTATTCCTCGGACTCTTCGGCTTCGCCCAGCGCGAGCTCCGCTTCCACGTCGACTCGAAGTACGGCGTCATCGGCGCTCCGCTCCTCGGCATCGCCCTCGGCATCGGGTGGGCACCGTGCCTCGGCCCCACGCTGACCGCGATCTTCGCCCTGTCGTTCAACGCAGGCGACCCGGTGCGCGCCGGATTCCTCGGCCTCGCGTACTCGCTGGGCCTCGGCATCCCGTTCCTGCTCGTCGCGCTCGGCTTCGGGTGGGCGACGAAAGCGATCGGGTTCCTCCGCCGACACATCCGCATCGTCAACATCATCGGCGGTGTGCTGCTGATCCTGCTGGGCGTGCTGATGGTGACCGGCCTGTGGACCGACATCATGTCTCGACTGACGGCGGTGATGGGCAGTGTCCTCCTCCCGCTCTGATCAGAAGCCGACGCACCGGAAGGACTCCGTGAGCACCAAAGACGACCGGTCCAGCGACCCGCTCCGCCCGTCCGACCACGTCGACGGCAGCGACGACTCGATCACCCAGCCGCGCCTCGGGTTCGTGGGCTGGTTGCGCTGGGGCTGGCGTCAGCTGACCTCGATGCGCACCGCGCTGATCCTGCTGCTGGTGCTGGCGATCGCGGCGATCCCCGGCTCGATCTTCCCGCAGCGCATGGCCGACCCGAACGGCGTCACGCAGTGGCAGCGCGACAACCCCGACCTCTTCCCGGTGCTCGACGGCCTGAAGATGTTCGACGTGTACCTGTCGCCGTGGTTCTCGGCGATCTACCTGCTGCTGTTCACGTCGCTCGTGGGCTGCGTGATCCCGCGCATCAAACACCACGCGAAGGCGCTCCGTGCTCGGCCGCCCCGCACCCCGGCCCGGCTGAAGCGCCTCGCGGACTTCCGCGCGGTCGAGCGCACATCGACGGATGCCGCGGCAGACGCCGCCGCGACGATCGACGTCGCTCAGAAGCAGCTCAAGGCTCTGGGCTACCGCGTCGAGCGGTACGACGACAAGCGGTCGTCGTCGGTCTCCGCGGAGCGCGGCTACTGGCGCGAGACGGGCAACCTGCTGTTCCACCTCGCTCTCGTGGGCGTGCTCATCACGATCGGTGTCGGCGGCGGGTTCGCCTATACCGGCCAGCGTGTGCTCGTCGAAGGGGAGACCTTCGCGAACACGCTGCTCGACTACGACTCGATGAACCGCGGACGGTTCGTCGGCGATGGCGCCCTCGCCCCGTACTCGATGCGCCTCGACAGCTTCGACGTGAGCTATCAGCCGTTCGGGGAGCCGGGCTCCGGCCAGGCCGGGAACTTCTCGGCGAACGTCACCGTGCAGGAGAACGGCGAGGATCGCACGGGCGCCGTCAAGGTGAACGAGCCGCTCGCGGTCGCCGACGACAACGTCTTCCTGCTCGGCAACGGCTACGCACCCACCATCACGGTGCGCAACGCCGACGGCGACGTCGTGTTCACGAACAGCACCCCGTTCCTGCCGCAGGACAACAACATGACCTCGCTGGGCGTCATCAAGATCCCGGACGGGCTCGCGGAGCAGATCGGCCTCGTCGGCTTCTTCTACCCGACCACCGGTGTGCTCGACACCGGCGCGTTCTTCTCGGCGTACCCGGATCTCACCAACCCGACGCTCACTCTCGACGTGTACTCGGGCGACCTCGGCATCGACGACGGCGTGCCGCGCTCGGTGTACGTGCTCGACACCGACGGGATGACCAAGGTCACCGGCCGCGGCACCGATCTGGAGTCGATCGAACTCGCGCCGGGCGAGACCGCAGATCTGCCGAACGGCCTCGGCACCGTCACGTTCGAGGACGAGTCGCCGGACGGCGCGACCGACGCCTCGCAGTCGGTCAAGCGCTTCGCCTCGCTGCAGATCCACCGTGACGCCTCGGGCCCGTGGGTGCTCGGCTTCGCCCTGCTCGCCCTCGGCGGCCTCATGCTCGCGCTGTTCGTGCCGCGGCGGCGCGTGTGGGTCAAGGCCACGCCGCGCGACGGCGCGGTCGCGCTGGAGTACGCGGGGCTCGCTCGCGGCGAGGACCCGACGCTCGCGCTCGCGGTGGACGACCTCGTCGCCGGACACGCGCGCCTGCTCGACGCGGCCGGCGTCACGACCGCGGTTCCCGAGACGGACGACGAGGGTGCGGAGGGCGTTTCGTCTCGCTCCGCTCGCTCAACGACCGGGGCCGAGGGTGCGGGGGGCGTGTCGTCCGACTCCAGCCGCTCGACGAGCGGATCCGAGGGTGCGGAGGGCGTTTCGTCTCGCTCCGCTCGCTCAACGACCGGGGCCGAGGGTGCGGGGGGCGTGTCGTCCGACTCCAGCCGCTCGACGACCGGATCCGAGGGTGCGGAGGGCGTTTCGTCTCGCTCCGCTCGCTCAACGACCGGAGCCGAGGGGCCGGAGGGCGTTTCGTCCGACTCCAGCCGCTCAACGACCGGGGCGGACGACGCCCCCGCATCCGATACCCCGAAAGTAGACTGACATCATGTTCGAACTCGAAGTGATCTCTCCCGTCCTGCTGTGGACGGCGATCGCGATCTACGCGGCGGCCTTCGTGGCCTACGCCTTCGACCTCGCGCGCCGATCGCAGCTCACGGCCGATGCGGCGAGCGTGCGGGAGTTCGAGCTCGTCGGTGCCGGCGCGGGAGGCGGCTCAGCCACGGGTACCGCGAAGGCCGAGTCGACAGCATCCGGCTCCGACAGCACCCCCAAGCGGTTCGTCATGGCTCGTATCGGCACATCGCTCACGATCCTCGCCTTCGTGTTCCACCTCGCGGCGACCCTGACCCGCGGCTTCGCGGCCGGACGCGTCCCGTGGGCGAACCTCTACGAGTTCGCGATGACCGGCACGCTGCTGATCGTGGCGGTGTTCCTGGCCGTGCTCATCAAGCTCGATCTGCGCTTCCTCGGCACGTTCATCACGGGTCTCGTGGTGATCCTGCTCGGCCTCGCCGCGACGAACTTCTACGTCGAGGTCTCGCCGCTCATGGACCCGCTCAAGAGCGTGTGGCTCGTGATCCACGTCTTCGTCGCCTCGCTCGGCACGGCGTTCTTCGCGCTGGCCTTCTCGCTGTCGGTCATCCAGCTCATGCAGGCGCGGCGCGAGCGGCTGATCGCCGAGGGCGCGGAGAAGACCGGACCCGGGTTCCTGCGCACCTTCCCGGGGGCGGACCGCCTCGAGAGCATGGCCTACCGGTTCACGATCATCGGCTTCATCCTCTGGACGTTCACGCTCATCGCCGGGTCGATCTGGGCCTACTACGCGTGGAGCCGCTTCTGGGGCTTCGACGTCAAGGAGACCTGGACGTTCGTGATCTGGGTGCTGTACGCCGGGTACATCCACGCCAGGGCCACACGCGGCTGGCGGGGCAACCCCTCGGCATGGCTGTCGATCGTGGGCTTCTCGGCCGTCATCTTCAACTTCACGATCGTGAACGTCTTCTTCAAGGGTCTGCACGCCTACTCCGGCCTGAGCTGAGCCGACCCGCTC
The DNA here is from genome assembly GCF_001262495.1 of Microbacterium sp. GCS4. GTDB lineage: Bacteria > Actinomycetota > Actinomycetes > Actinomycetales > Microbacteriaceae > Microbacterium. Next base: position 1,246,733 of record NZ_LGYE01000001.1, on the reverse strand, counting down.
CGGGCACAGCTTCGGAGTTCGCACCCGACACGCCGCGCATCCCGTCGGATACGCGGCGTGTCGTGTGTCGGCTCCGAAACAGTGCTCGGGGGAGGGGGCCGGGCTCAGCCGCCCAGGGGGATGACCTCGAAGTGCTCGACACCGCCGTCGTACCAGACGAGCTCGGCCTCGGAGATGGTCTCCAATGGACGGTCGGCCAGGTCGCGGACGGATGCTCGGGCGAGATCGTCCCACTCCGCGGTCGGCAGGGTCTTGCCGTAGGCAACCGACAGATGGAAGGTCCAGTCCTTGAGGCTCAGCTCGCCGAGGCGGCGGAAGTCCGAGCGGTCCAGGGCCTCGGTGAGGGTCGAGTACGCCGACACGAGCGAGGCGGTGCGCGCGAGGCGCAGGATCACGATCTGCCAGGGCGTCGGGAACTGGTCGACCGCGTCGACCGTGATCTCGATCGGGGCTTGCTGCGCCGCCCAGCCGTGGATCAGCTCGCGAAGCTCGTCCCGCCGCTCGGGTTCGTAGAAGCCCCGGAGCGTCACGTGCCCGGTGTGCGGGTGCGGGATGCGGGAGCGCTGAAGAGCCGCATCCTGCTCGGTCTCGTACAGCTCGGCGACGGCCCCGGTGGGGCGCAGCACCAGGTACTGCTGCGCGTCGAGGGAGGCGAGCTGCTCGGGGGTGTCCATGAACGGTCGGCGCATGCCCCGATCGTACGGACCCGCACCGGCATCCGGCCGTCATGAAGCGCTTCGCGGGCGTCACACGCGGGCAGGGCTTCGGATCTCAGACAGGACACGCCGCACATCGGAGCGGAGGTGCGGCGTGTCGGGACCCAGATCCGACGTCGTGCCCGGGCCGGGAGCGGCTGTCAGGCCGTGGCGAGGGCCGCCTTGGCGGACGTCGTGCGGCGGAGGGCCACGGCCACGGTCGTCACCACGAGCGACAGCACTCCCCACACCACGAGGGCAGCGGCAGCGCCGCCGTTCGCGGCGATGAGGCCCGAGAACGCGGATGCCGTCGGCAGCGCCGCACCGAGATCGGCGAGCCAGCCGGGCACGGTGGACACGAGTCCCGTCGCGATCGCGAGCACGCCGACCAGAGCGCTCACCCAGCGGCCGATGCCTCCGAACACGGCGACGAGCGCCTGGTTCACGGCGGCGAACGCGACGCCCGCGAGCACAGCCATGCCGGCGAACGCCCACCACGTGCCGGCGTCGTACCCCGCGACGATCTGCACGATGAGCGACACGAGCACACCCTGTGCGGCGCCGATCGCGGCGGCCGGGGCGAAGGAGCGCAGCGCCAGCCCCGCGGAGGAGCGTCGCGAGGTGAGGGTGCGGGTCGTGTGCGCGCGCAGCACGAGGAACGACGCCATCGCGCCGAACCACAGGACCACCGCGGTGAGCAGCGGGATCGCGGTCGGTCCGAAGATCGTGGTACCCGAGCCCTTCGCGGCGACCGGATCGGCGATCACCGACGCGAGCGAGGTCGACTCGTCGTCGCTGAACGAGGGGAGCGAGTCGGATGCCGTCGCCAGGCCGCCCGCGAGATCGCTCGTTCCGGTCGCCAGGGAGTCGAGCCCCGTGGTGAGCTCGGTCGCACCGGTCGCCAGGTCGGTCGCGCCGGAAGAGAGCTGCGTCGCGCCGGACGCGAGCGAGCGCGCACCGGAAGCGGACTGCACGAGACCCTGATCGGCGAGCTGCGTCAGGCCGCCGGCGAGCTGCGAGGTGCCGGCGCCGGCCTGAGAGAGCTGCCCGGCGATCGTCGCGGTTGCCTGGGTGTTGACCTGCGTCAATCCGGCGGAGGTGCCCTCTGCGCCGGAAGCAAGTGCCGTGAGGGTGTTGCAGTACTGCGCGCCGAAAACCAGCGGGTCGCATTGGGTGGCGAGCGCGCGTACGCCTGTGGCGACGTCTGCGGCGCCAGCACTGAGCTCCGTCGGAATGATGCCCTGCGACTGCAGCTGCTGCGCGCCGGCGGTCAGCCCCTGCCCGATCGTGCTCGCGCCGCTCGCAGCCTCGCGGGTCTTCGCGGTGAGCGTGTCGAGTCCCGAGGCGAGCGAGGAGGCTCCGGTGCTGAGCTGCGTCGCCCCCGACGCCAGCTGCGTGGCGCCGTCGGGGATCGCGGCGGCGCCGGTGGCGGCATCGCGCGCGCCCGAGGCGAGCTGCGTGGCCCCGTCCGCCGCCTCGCCGATCTGGTCGCCGATGGTCGTGAACCCGACGAGCACGTTCTTCATGGTCGCCTCCGACAGCATGGTGCCGGTGCTGGAGGCCGCGACGTCGGCGATCTGGCTCGTGATGAGGTCGTCTGCGACGAGGCCGTCCTCGGGCGTCGTGACGCGGATCGTGGCCTGCTCTGCCTCGCCTCCGCCATCGGAGATCGCCTGCCCTGCGGAGGTCGCGGCTGCGGAGAAGTCCTCCGGGATGGTCACGACGGCCTGGTAGGAGCCGTCGGCGAGGCCGTCCGCCGCATCCTCCTCGTTCGAGATCACCCAGGTGAGGTTGGAGTCCAGGTCGTCGGATCCGTCGACCAGGCCGGCCGCGAGCTGACGCCCGAGTGGCGTGAGCTGTTCGTCGATCGTGACGGGTTCGTCGAGGTTGACGATCGCCGCGGTCATCGAGTCCAGGCGCTCGGTCGGGTTCTGCAGCGCGGCGACGAGGATCCCGCCGACCGCAGCGGGAAGCAGCAGGATGCCGAGGATCGTCAGCCAGGTGATGGGCTTGCGGGAGCGGGCGCGCTCGATGGGGAGGGTCATGCGTTCACCTCGGTGGTGGTGGAGGCGGTCCGTGCGACCGCGGGGGTGTCGATGTCGATGAGTTCGGGGGCCGGGCGGCCGGCGGCGGCGAGCAGGTCGAGCGCCGGCTGCGGGGAGACGGCTGTGAGGATCAGCGCGGTCGACGGGTCGGCATCGCGCAGGCGCGCGCCGAGCTGATCGCGCTCGTCACGGCTCAGACGGTCGACGGCGTCGATCACGACCACCGCGGGTCGGCCGCGCAGGGCCTCGGAGAGCTCGGATGCCGCAGCCGTGCCGTCCGCGACCAGCACGGTGCCGACGTGGGCACGCACCCAGGCGGCGCGACCGGGGAGCAGGTGTCCGGCGACGCGGAGGCGTCCGTCGTCGGTGGTCGCACGCCCGGCGATCGCCAGGGCGAGCACGCGCAGGGCCCCGGACGACGATCCGCTGAGCACCGCCGCGCCGTGCGCGGGGACGCGCAGGTGCACGTGCTCCACACCGGCATCCGCGATCGAGAGGTCGTCGGCGGCGACGACCGAGTCGTCGCCCGGCCACTCGGCGAGGTGGCGCTCGCGCTCGACGGCCTCACCCTCGATGTCGACGCTCGGCAGGATCCTCTCGAGCCAGCCGGGGATATGCCAGGCGCGTTCGCCGAGGATCGCCATGAGCGCGGGGATCAGCGTCATGCGCACGAGGAACGCGTCGATCGCGATGCCGGCGGCGAGTCCGAGCGCGATGGGCTTGAGCGAGGAATCGCCCTCGGGCACGAACGCGACGAACACCGCGAACATGATGAGCCCGGCCGCCGTCACGACCTTCGCCGAGCCCGTGAACCCGCTGCGCACGGCGCGCAGCGCGGCGGCCCTGCGCAGGGCACGGTCGGGACTCTTGGCATCGGGGTCGTGCACGTAGTCCTCGCGCATGCGCGAGACGAGGAACACCTGGTAGTCCATCGCGAGCCCGAACAGCACGCCCATGAGGATGATCGGCATGAAGCTGATGATCGGTCCGACCTTGGCGACGTGCAGCAGGTCTGCGAACCAGCCCCACTCGAACACGGCGCCCACGATGCCGAATCCCGCGACGATGGACAGCAGGTAGCCGGCGGCGGCCGTGATCGGCACCCACAGCGAGCGGAACACGATCGTGAGGAGGATGAGCGACAGGCCGATCACGAAGATGCCGAAGGGAAGCAGGGCGTGGCCGAGCTGGTCGGAGATGTCGATGCCCACGGCGGTGAACCCGGTGACCTTGAGGTCGATGCCGTACTCGTCGAGCCACGCGTCATGGTGGAAACGAAGCTCGCGCACGAGGTCGGCGGTCGCAGGGTCGTCGGGCGCGGTCTCGGGGATGATCTGCACGATGCCGGTGTCTGCCGTCTCGTTCGGCGTGGAGAGCGCGACCTCCTTGACGCCGTCGATGGTCGCGACCTCGTCGCCCAGGTCCTGCATGAGGGTGAGCGGGTCAGTGGACGTGACGATCGTGCCGGTGAGGATCAGCGGGCCGTTGAATCCGGCGCCGAACTCCTCCGCCACGAGGTCGTAGCTCTGGCGCGCTTCGTTGTCCTTCGGCAGCACGCCGGCGTTCGGCAGCGCGAGGTTGAGGCTCAGCGCGGGGATCGCGACGATGCCGAGGCCGATCACGACGGCCAGCGACACCAGGATCGGGCGCTTCGTGACCCCGGTGACCCAACGATCGCTGAAGCGACGGCGGGGCGCCGGTGCCGGAGCATCCTTCTTCGGCTTCCGCTCACGGCGGGGTCGTCCGATGACCCGTCCCTTCATGAAGCCGAGCAGCGCGGGGGTGAGCGTCACGGCGATCGCGACGGCGACCGCGACGGCGGCGGACGCGGCGACGCCCATGGTCGTGAGGAACGGGATGCCGGCGAAGCCGAGGCCTATCAGCGCGATGAGCACCGTGACTCCGGCGAACACGACCGCGGAGCCGGCGGTGCCGACCGCGCGGGCCGTGGACTCCTCAGGGTCGACACCGTCGCGCACCTGGTCCTGATGCCTCGCCATGATGAACAGCGCGTAGTCGATGCCGACGGCGAGACCGAGCATGAGGGCGAGCAGCGGGGTCGTCGATGAGACGGTCGCGAACGCGGTCGCTGCGAAGATCCCCGCCATCGAGATGCCGACGCCGAGCACGGCCGTGAGCAGGGGGAGCCCCGCCACGACGAAGGAGCGGAACGTCACGATCAGCACGAGCAGCGCGATGAGGAGTCCGACCGCCTCGGTGAGGGTCACGCCGGGGATCGACGTCGCGAACAGCTCGCCGCCGAGCGCGGTCTGCGATCCTTCCGGCAGCTCCTCCGCGAGATCGGCGACCACCGCGCGCAGATCGTCCTGGGTCTCGGCGGACACGTCGGTCGACTGCCCGTCGAACTGCAGACGGATGATGCCGGCGGTCTCGTCGTCGTTGATCATGCCGCTGACGTTCTCGTCGTACGGCGAGGTGGCCGACAGCACGGAGTCATCGAGGTCGGCGAGTCTCTCGACGGCATCCTCTATGTCCTGGCGGTACGGGTCATCGGCGATCGAGTCGCCGTCGGCGGCCACGACGATGATCTGCGCACTGGTGCCGCTGACCTGGGGGAAGGAGCGGTTCAGCTGCTCGAGACCGGCCTGCGACTCGGTGCCGGGGATCGAGAACGAGTTGTCCGTGCCCGCGCCGAGTACGAGCGCACCGGCTCCGGCGAGGCCGAGGGCGAGCAGCCACGAGACGAGGACTCGCCAGGGGTGCCGGTAGGACCAGCGGCCGAGCGACGACAGGAGAGTGGACACGGGGCTCCTCGGAGAATGCGGGCTGGATACACAGGTGTATCCAATACATATCTGTATCGTAAGGGGATCCCGTCACCGCATCCTGTGTGCAGGGTGTGAGAATGAATGGTCCGGAGGAGGTACCGATGACGTCGCCCGCAACCCGCAGCCGCGAGAACACCCGAGCGCGACTGCTCGACGCCGCAGCCCAGGTGTTCGCCGAAGTCGGTCTCGACGGCGCCTCGGTCGAGGCGGTGTGCGATCGCGCCGGCTTCACCCGTGGCGCGTTCTACTCGAACTTCGAATCCAAGGACGAGCTGTTCCTCATGCTCGCCGGCAGCGTCGCGGAGCAGCGCGTGAACGCCGTACGCGACCGCGTCGACGAGATCGCCGCCGACGGCGGGCTCGCCGAGGACTGCGACCCGATCGAACTCGTGCAGCAGATCATGGATGCCGGGAGCGACGACCGCCTGAACGTCATGCTGATGAGCGAGATCCGCATCCGTGCGCTGCGGGATCCGCAGTTCGGCGCCGCCTATCTCACGCAGGAACGCGAGATGGTGTCGAGCATCGCGAAGATCGTCTCCGACATCGTCGACGCGAGCACGCTCGAGCTCCGCATCCCGGCTGAGGCGGCAGCACGCATGCTCATGATCATCTGGGAGGGCATGACCGTGCGCGGGGCGATGGCCGGCCGCGATGCGGCGCAGCTGCGCCACTCCGGCAGCGAGGAGCTCGGGCGCCTCGTGCAGCTGCTCCTCGTCTGAGCGGCGTCACCCGAGCGGAAGGGCGTGCGACGCGTCTCAGCGCGCCGCGAGCACGGCGTGGCAACGGCCGAGACGCTCCAGCCACCAGTCGCGACGGTCGGGGGCAGCGGCGAGGCGGTCGAGCGCACTGGCGTCCGGCACCGCCCGCGCGGCCGGGATCGCCCCGTCGACCGGGCGGCGATCGGCGACGTCGTCGAGGAACAGGGATGCCGTTCCCAGGCCGCAGTCGAACTCCAGCGCAGGCAGCGCCGCAGCCAATGCCGCCCCCTGTGAGAGCCCGATCGCGGTGTCGAGCGCGCTGGACACGACCACGGGGAGGCCGGCGGCCGTGACGATCTGCAGGGCGTGAGTGACGCCGCCGAGCGGTTGCGCCTTGATGACGAGGAGGTCGGCGGCCTTCGCGCGGGCGACCGCGAGCGGGTCATCGGACTTGCGCACGCTCTCGTCGGCGGCGACCGGTATGCCCATGTACTTCACGCGCGTGCGCAGCTCGGCGAGCTCCTCGACCGACGCGCACGGCTGCTCGACGTACTCGAGGTCGAACTCCGCGAGCGCGTGCACGGCGTGCTCGGCCTCGTCGACGTTCCACAGCCCGTTCGCGTCGACGCGGATGCGCCCCTCCGGCCCCATCGCCTCACGCACCGCGCGCACGCGGGCGACATCGTCCGCGAGCGAGTGGCCGGGCTCCGCGACCTTCACCTTCGCCGTCCGGCATCCTGGGAACCGAGCGAGCACCTCGGCCACGCGGGCGGGGTCCACGGCGGGCACCGTCGCGTTGACCCGGATAAGGTCCCGCACGGGCGCGGGTTGCGGGCGCCACGCGAAGTCGATGGCGGCGGCGAGCCAGGTCGACGCTTCCGCATCCTCGTATTCGAGAAAGGGGGAGAACTCGGCCCACCCTTCCGGTCCTTCGAACAGCAGCGCCTCGCGGGTGTCGACCCCGCGGAAGCGCGTGTGCATCGGGAGCGAGACGACGCGGGCCGAGTCGAGCAGGTCTGCGAGCGGCGGGAGCATGTGCCCATTCTGCTCCGCTCGAGCGGAGCACAGGGGAGGTGCGCTCGTGCGTCGGGATCAGCCGAGTCGCTTCTGCAGTTCGCCGAGGCGTTCGACGGGGCGGAATCCGAGCAGCGTGTTCACGGCGAGCATGTGCTCGTTCGACTCCGCGTTGTGCGTGTATACGGCTCCGACCTCGGGCGCCGTAAGGCTCAGCATGCGGAGGTTGGCGATCTTCACGGCGAGGCCGAGGCGGTGACCGCGGTCCCGTGATCGTACGAGCGTGCCCCACTGGTAGGCGTTGCCGTCGTCGGTCGACACGACGAGCTGCGAGTACGCGGCGGCGGAACCGTCGGGCGCCACCGCGATCGTGCCGACGGAGATGCGGCGCTGGCGCTCGATCAGGTCGTCGCTCTCGCGGATGCTGTCGACGTCGGGTGCCTGCGGGTCGATGTCCTTGTCGCCGGTCGGTGCCTCGGTCTCGAGCGAGGCGTCGAGGATCGCCCACTGCTCGATCAGATCGTCGGGCACGCGGCCGATCCAGGACCTCAGGCCGTACCTGCTGCTCGACGCGGCGGTCGTGCGCTCGTGCGCGCGGAGCACGTCTTCATCGAGGGGCAGGTCGAGGCGGCTCATGACATCGCCGAGGGCGAGGGCGTAGCCGTGGCGGCGGGCGAACTCCCGGCCGGGTGAGCCTGCGCCGTCGGATCCGAGAGCGTGGGGCCACGACGCCGAACCCTGGACTGTCGTGCGTCCCGCGTCCTGGGCCTCGTTCTCGAGCAGCGCGAGCGCGCGGGAGCCGATGCCGCGTCGCCGGCACTCCGGCGGCACGCTCAAGCCGAGATGGGCGACGTGGGTGTTGTCCTTGAGGGGCAGTGCGAGGCTGGCCGACCCGACAACGGCATCGTCATCGTGGATCAGGTACGCGCGCCGGTCGACGACCTCCGAGTCCTGTTGGAGTTCGCTGCGCGACTCCTCGCGCGTCCACACGATCGCGTCGTGACCGCGATCGGCTCGCTCGGCGGCCGCGTAGGCGTCCCACCAGGCATCGACGGCTGCATCGTCGAAAGGGTCGATGAGTCGGAGGTCGAGGGGCATCCCTCCACGCTATCGAGGCGGCCGTCGACTGTGGTGGACCTCATCCATACCCGTGTCGTTGACAATAGTGTGTGACGCACAGTAATGTGACGGGCATGAACGAGACGCTCGACACGCACCTGCAGGAACTGCGCCGCGGCACCGTGGTGCTGGCCTGCCTGCAGCTGCTGCGCACCGCGGACTACGGCTATGCGCTGCTCGAGCAGCTCGAGGCGCGCGGCTTCGCGACCGACGCCAACACGCTGTACCCGCTCCTGCGACGTCTCGAGAAGCAGGAGTACCTCACGAGCGAGTGGAACACCGACGAGGCACGGCCCCGCAAGTTCTACCGCACATCGGAGGCCGGCATCCGGCTCGCCGACACCCTCACCGAAGAATGGCGCGCCCTCACCACCGCCATCGCCTCCCTCACCTCCGAGGAGAACTGACATGCCCAGCACCGCAACCCTCACCGAGCGCTACATCGACGCGACCGTCCGCAGCCTGCGCCCGGAGGCGCAGGACGACGTGCGCGCCGAGCTCGAAGCATCCATCGCGGATGCTGTCGAAGCCCGACTCGAGCAGGGCGAGAGCCCGGATGCCGCCGAGCGTGCGGTGCTCACCGAGCTCGGCGATCCCGGTGCGCTCGCCGCAGGGTACGCAGACCGGCCGCTGTACCTGATCGGGCCGCGCTACTACCTCACCTGGTGGCGGCTGCTGAAGCTGCTGCTGATGATCGTGCCGGTCTGCGTGCTCGCCGCGGTCGCCCTCGGGCAGACGATCGCTGCTGCACCCGTGGGCGAGATCATCTCGACCGCCGTGGTGGCGACGGGTGGCACGATCCTGCACCTGTGCTTCTGGACCACGCTCGTCTTCGTGATCCTCGAGCGCGCCGGTGCCGACACCGGTGTGAAGTGGGACGTGGATCAGCTTCCCGAGGCGCGCGAGAAGGGGGTGGGGCGATCCGAGCTGATCGCGTCGCTCGTCTTCCTGGGCATCGCCGTCGGCGCGCTGCTGTGGGATCGGTTCCGCGGATTCGTGCAGGTCGAGGGTGACGCACTTCCGATCCTCAACCCGCAGCTGTGGCCCTGGGGCGTCGCGACGCTGGGGTTGCTCATCGTCGCCGAGGCCGTCTTCGCCGTCGTCCTGTACCGCAGACGCGGCTGGAGCACCGGGCTCGCCGTCGTCAACACGGTTCTGGCGGTCGCCTTCCTCGCATGGAGCCTGATCCTGCTGCTGCGCGGCGAGCTCGTGAACCCCGAGTTCCTCTCGCACATCGTCGCGGCGGGCGGCGAGGGCTTCGCCGCCGGCGACGCGAAGGCCGCGGATGAGGGAGGGATCTTCCGGATCCTCGCCGTGCTCCTCGGCTTCGGCATCGCGCTGGGCGTCGGGTGGGACATCGTGGACGGCTGGATCAAGACGGCGCGGGCCCGTCGTGGTTGATCCGCGCATCCCGTCGGCGATCTCGACAGGAATAGGCTGGATGCCGTGACCAGCGCATTCGTCTCCGACCTGTTCGACCCCGACGAGTGGACTCTCGCGCCCGGCGCCGAGGACTACACCGACATCACCGCGCACGTCACGCACGACGGCGGTGTCGCGCGCATCGCGTTCGACCGACCCGAGGTGCGCAACGCGTTCCGCCCGCACACGGTCGACGAGCTGTATCGGGCACTGGACATCGCCCGCCAGGACCCGCGCATCGGGGCCGTGCTGCTCACCGGCAACGGGCCGAGTCCCAAGGACGGCGGCTGGGCGTTCTGCTCCGGCGGCGACCAGCGCATCCGCGGACGCGACGGGTACAAGTACTCCGAGGCCGAGGATTCGGTCGTTGAGCGAGCGGAGCGAGACGAAACGCGCGCACGCGCCGGACGCCTCCACATCCTCGAGGTGCAGCGACTCATCCGCTTCATGCCCAAGGTCGTGATCGCGGTCGTCCCGGGCTGGGCAGCAGGGGGAGGGCACTCGCTGCACGTGGTGTGCGACCTCACGATCGCCTCGTCGGAGGAGGCGCGGTTCAAGCAGACGGATGCCGACGTCGGCAGCTTCGACGCGGGCTACGGTTCGGCGTACATGGCGCGGCAGACCGGGCAGAAGTTCGCGCGGGAGGTGTTCTTCCTCGCGGAGGAGTACTCGGCGCAGCGCGCGTATGAGGCCGGAGCCGTGAACCGCGTCGTGCCGCATGCCGAGCTCGAGCGCGAGGCGCTGGCGATGGCGCGGACCGTGCTCACGAAGTCGCCGACGGCGATCCGCATGCTGAAGTTCGCGTTCAACGCGGTCGACGACGGGCTCGTCGGCCAGCAGGTGTTCGCGGGGGAGGCGACACGCCTCGCCTACGGCACGGACGAGGCCGTGGAGGGCCGCGACTCCTTCCTCGAGAAGCGCGACCCCGACTGGTCGTCGTTCCCCTGGCACTACTGAGGTCCCGCGGGATCGGGCAGAGGACGGGACGGACATGGTCGGACTGATCTCGATGGATGCCGAGGATCCGGCACGGCTGCGGGATGCGCTCGCCCGGGCCCTCGACGGCGGACAGGCCCTGGGCTTCGGCATGATCGGCGACGCGCCGGATTGGGTGCCGCGCGGCACGGCCGTGGTGATCGCGACCTCGGGGTCCAGCGGGGTCCCCAAACGTGTCGCCCTGAGCGGGGAGGCGCTGCGCGCGAGCGCCGAGGCCACGGCGCAGCGCATCGGGTCCGGGCGCTGGCTGCTCGCGCTTCCCGGCGGCTATGTCGCGGGGCTGCAGGTCGTGGTTCGCTCGATCCTCGCCGGCACGGAGCCGGTCGCGCTCGATGGCAGGTTCTCACCGCAGACCTTCGCCGAGGCGACGCTGTCGATGCTGCGGCCGGTGTCGGGCGACGGCATCCCCGAGCTCTACACGTCCCTCGTGCCGGCGCAGCTGTCGACGCTGCTCGATGCGGCAGCCGACGCCCCCATCCGCGCGGCGCTGCGCGCCTACCGGGCGATCCTGGTGGGCGGTCAAGCGCTGCCGGAGCCACTGCGCGAACGAGCGGCCGACCTCGGCGTGCGCCTCGTGCGCACCTACGGATCGACCGAGACGAGCGGTGGATGCGTGTACGACGGCGTGCCGTTGGAATCCGTGGCGGTGCGGGCGGTGGACGGCGAGCTGCGCATCGCCGGTCCCATGCTCGCGGACGGCTACCTCGGCGACGGCGACCTCACGGCGCGGAACTTCACGCACGACGAGCACGGCATCCGCTGGTACCGCACGGGCGACCTCGGCCTCGTCGACGACGGGGTGGTGCGCGTGCACGGCCGCGCCGACAACGTGATCGTGTCAGGCGGCATCAACGTCTCGCTCGACCGGGTCGAGCGGATCGTGCGCCGCATCCCCGGTCTCAGCGGTGCCGTCGTGGTGGGCGTCGACGATGCGCGCTGGGGTGAGGCCTCGGTGATCGTCGCCGCGCGCGGCGAGGCCCTGCGTCGCAGCGAGTCGGATCAGCTCGTGCAGGCCCGCGAGGCCGTGGCCGAGGAGCTCGGCAAGCATGCGCGCCCCGCCCGCATGGTGCTCGTCGACGAGCTCGACGTCCTCGCCTCGGGCAAGCCCGACCGGGAGGCGATCCGTCGCGCCGTGGCCGACCTGCGCTGACGTCCGGCGGAGATCCGGCGCACCATAGGCTGGCCGCGTGGAGATCCTGCGGTTGGCCGGAGGCCCCGGTGTCGGCAAGAGCGCCGTCGCCTGGCAGGTCGCGCAGCGCCTCCGCGCCGACGGCGTCCGCATCGCGTACGTCGACATCGACCAGCTGGGCATGTGCTACCCCGCACCGCACGACGATCCGGACCGGTGGGCTCTCAAGGAACGGGCGCTGGAGCGGATCGCGCGGGGACACGAGTCCGCGGGGGCGCAGATGCTCGTGGTGTCGGGCGTCGCGGAGGCCCGTATCCCGCCGCCTCGGCACGGGCATCCCGTGACGTCGATCTGGCTGGATGCCGCGGAGCCGGTGCGTCGCGCTCGGCTGACCGCCAGGGACTGGACGGAGCAGCAGGTGCGGCAGGCGCTGACCGCGGGCACTGCGGAGTCCGCCCACGCGCATCCGGAGTGGATCCGGCTGCCCACCGACGACCTCCCGGTCGAGGAGGTCGTCCACCGGGTGCTCGACACTCTGCTGCTCGCAGATCTCTCGGCTCCCGGGCCTGATCGCCGGGAGACCGCCGCCTCTCGCGCGCGCGGGACCGTGCTCTGGATCACCGGTCCGCGACTGGCCGGTGCGTCAACCGTCGGCTGGCGGATCGTCTCCGAGCACTGGGCGGCGGGAGTCCGTACGGGTTTCGCGGATGCCGCGCAGCTGGCGTTCGCACCCGATGCGCGCGGTGCAGCGGTCGCCGGGGTGGTCGCGCTGCACGAGGTCTTCGCCGACGTCGGGGCCGAGTCCCTCGTGGTGGTCGCCCCGGGCCGGATGGCGCCGGATGACGTCGTCGCCGCCTTCCCGCACGCCGATGTGGTCATCGTCCGGCTCGAGGCCGACGAGCGTTCGCGGCGTGCGCGGGCCGACGAACGCCGCACGGGGCGAGGGCCGATCCTCGCTGGTGACGACGTGGTCGGAGCAACCGACGCGGAGATCGAGGCGCTGATCGCCGCGCAGGGGTCCCGGTCGGATGTGCCGGGTGTGCTCGTCGTCGACACCTCCGGACTCGACGCGACCGCCGCGACCCGCGCCGTGCGCACGGCGCTCGCCGCAGACGACCGTCCGGATCGACCCCACCCGCGTTCCTGACACACTGGAGCATGGCCACCTACACGCACGGGCACCACGAGTCCGTCCTCCGCTCGCACCGCATCCGCGACATCGCGAACTCCGCCGCGTACCTGCGACCGCATCTGACGGCCGACACACGACTCCTCGACGTCGGCGCCGGCCCCGGCAGCATCACCGTCGACTTCGCAGGCGTGGTCGCGCACGTGACGGCGACCGAGATCGACGAGCGGGCGCTGGCGCTCTCCCGCGATCTCGCGGCGAGCCTCGGCCTCGAGAACCTCGACTTCTCGGTCGAGGACGTGCACGCGCTGACGTTCGCCGACGACTCCTTCGACGTCGTGCACGCGCACCAGGTGCTGCAGCACGTGGCCGACCCCGTGCGGGCGCTGCGCGAGATGAGGCGTGTCACGGTGCCGGGCGGGGTCGTAGCTGCCCGGGATGCGGACTACGCCGGGTTCCACTGGTTCCCGGTGCTTCCCGAGCTCGACACCTGGCTCGACCTGTACCGGCGGGCGGCGCGAGCGAACGGCGGCGAGCCCGACGCGGGCCGCCGCCTGCTGTCCTGGGCGCGCGCCGCCGGCTTCGAGGAGGTCACGGCGACGGCATCCACGTGGTGCTACGCCACTCCCGAGGATCGCGCCTGGTGGGGCGGCATGTGGGCCGACCGCATCCTGGAATCCGCGTTGACCCGACAGCTGCTCGACGGCGAGATGGCCTCGCGCACCGACCTGCAGGAGATCAGCGACGCCTGGCGACGCTGGGCCGACGACGGCGACGGCTGGTTCCTCGTGCCGCACGGCGAGATCATCGCGCGGGCGTGACCTCCGCCCCGCCGGATACATCCCCAGACGGATGCGGGTCGAGGTCGACGCCGCGTAGCGTGGGGGAGTGATCCGCCCGCTCTCGCGCACCGCGCTCGTCCTCGACATCGTCGGGGCGTCGCTGCTCTTCATCGTGTTCACCCCGATGTCGATCGCGTTCTACGGACCGGGCGCGGGCGGCGGCGACACCTCCGGAACGTCGGCCGCGGCCGTCGTGATCGCGAGCCTGCTCATGTTCGGCGGCGTCGCGATCGGTCGGCTGTCGCCGGGGCTGGCGCTGATCGCCGCCTGGGTCGGCGCGGTGCTGCAGATGCTCGCGGGATTCGGGCCGCTGCCCATCGACATCGCGATCCTGATGGTGCTCTACGCGACGGCCGCGTGGGGGACGAGGACCGTGCTGTGGTGGGGCTTCGGCTCGGCCATCGTCGGCGGCTTCGTCGCGGCGATCTACATGGTCATCGTGAACGGCGTCGCATTCGGCACCGGAAGCGGCTGGGACAAGATCACCGCGGGCACGCTGCTGCTCGTCCTGTCGCTGCTCGCGCTCGGGTTCGCGTGGGTGTGCGGACTGCTGTGGCGCGTCATCCTGCGATCCCGGCGCACCCGTGCGGCGCAGCTGCAGGCGGAGTCCCTCGCGGCGGAGGAACAGGAGCGAGTGCGGATCGCGCGCGACATGCACGACATCGTCGCGCATTCGCTCGCGGTCGTGATCGCCCAGGCCGACGGCGCGCGCTACGCCGCCGCCGCGAAGCCCGAGATGGCGACCGAGGCACTCGGCACGATCGCTCAGACCGCCCGCGGGGCGCTGAGCGACGTGCGGCTGCTGCTCACGCAGCTACGGCATCGCCAGGGCGACGGCCCGCAGCCGACGCTCGCCGACCTCGAGGCGCTGTTCGCGCAGGTGCGACAGGCCGGCATCGAACCGCGCATCACGATCGATCCGACGCCGCCCGGCGAACCGCCGGGCGCGATCCAGCTCGCTGTCTACCGCATCCTGCAGGAGGCGCTCACGAACGCGATCCGGCACGGCGACGGATCGGTCGACGTGCATCTCGCCTGGCTGGCGGATCGCGTCGACATCCACGTGCACAACACCGTCGCGCGCGAGAGCACACCGTCGATCGGCGGGCACGGGGTCATCGGCATGCGCGAACGGGCTCAGCTCGTGGGAGGTAGCCTTCAGGCGGAGCGTCAAGGCCCGCAGTTCGTCGTGCACGCCTCGCTCCCGATCGGGGAGGTCGCATGATCAGGGTTGCACTCGTGGACGACCAGGCGCTGTTCCGCGCCGGGATCCGCATGCTCATCGCGTCGCAGCCCGACCTCGATGTGGTGGGCGAGGCCGGCGACGGACGCGAGGCGATCGACCTCGTGCGCGCCGTGCGGCCGGACGTCGTGCTGATGGACATCCGGATGCCGGTCATGGACGGGCTCACCGCGACCGCCGAGATCCTCGCGCAGCCGGATCCGCCGCGCATCGTGATGCTCACGACGTTCGACCTCGACGAGGCCGCTGCCCGGGCGATCCGGCAGGGGGCGAGCGGCTTCCTGCTCAAGGACGCGGATCCCGAGTTCCTCCTTGCGGCCATCCGCACCGTGCACTCCGGGTCGAGCGTGATCGCCGCCTCCGCCACTCGGGAGCTCTTCGAGCACTTCGCCGAGGCGCCGAAACCCGTGCCCGCGCAGTTCTCGGCGCTCACCGACCGCGAGCAGGAGATCTTCGCCCTCGCCGCCCGCGGCCTGTCGAACTCCGAGATCGCCGCGCGGGAGTATCTCAGTGAGGCGACCGTGAAGACGCACATCAGCCGCATCCTCACCAAGCTGTCGCTGCGCGACCGGGTGCAGCTCGTGGTGTTCGCGTTCGAGCATGGCCTCGCCTGACCACAGGGTTCGAGACGGGATCATCCTCGAGATGTACGGGGATGCGTCGACAGGCCGACGCGCCCGGCGCGGGGCCGGAAATAGCGTCGGTGACATGGAGATCACGACCACCGACCTCGGGCTCGCCGCCCGCGTCCAGCACCTCACCAAGACCTACGGCTCGGGCGAGGGCACGGTCCACGCGCTCGACGACATCAGCGTCGGCATCCGTCGTGGGCAGTTCACCGCGATCATGGGACCCTCCGGTTCCGGCAAATCCACGCTCATGCACATCATGGCCGGACTCGACACGCCGACCGGGGGCCGCGCCTGGATCGGCGACACCGAGATCACCGGCCTCGGTGACCTCGACCTCACCATCCTGCGTCGGCGCCGGGTCGGCTTCATCTTCCAGGCGTTCAACCTGGTGCCCACGCTCACGGCCCTCGGCAACATCATGCTGCCGTTCGAGCTCGACGGCCGGCGACCCAGCGCCCTCGAGAAGGCGCGGATCGACGGACTGATCGACACCCTCGGCCTCGGTGCCCGTCTGCAGCACCGCCCGCACCAGCTGTCGGGCGGTCAGCAGCAGCGCGTCGCGATCGCCCGTGCACTCGCCACTGCGCCCGACCTCGTGTTCGCCGACGAACCCACCGGCAATCTCGATTCGAAGACCGGCCGCGAGGTGCTGCGGCTGCTCGCCGCCGCGAGCCGCGAGCACGGCCAGTCGATCGCGATGGTCACGCACGACGCGATCGCGGCGAGCCACGCCGACCGGGTGCTGTTCCTCGGGGACGGCCGCATCGTCGCCGACCACCCGCGGCAGACCGCCGAGGAGATCTCGGCATACATGCTCGCCGCGGAGGTGGCGGCATGAGCGCCGTCGCCGCACCGCTCACGCGCACGATCGTGCCGGAGAGCGCGGCGACCGCTCCGCGCCTGGCCTGGCTGCGCGATCGGGGGATGGGTGCCAGCCTCCTCGTCGCGGCGCTGTCGGCCGCCTTCGGCGTCGTGCTCGTCGAGACCACCGCGTACCTCGGCGCCGTGCTGCAGGCCGATCCGTTCATCGGCGACAGCGAGACGCTCGCGGTCGTCGTCGGACTCCTCTCGGTGCTGCTCACCGCCGTCGCGATGTACGTCGCGGCGATCGTCACGGCCAACACGTTCTCGACCATCATCGCGGGGCGGACCAGGCAGATCGCGCTGATGCGCCTGATCGGGGCGACCGCGCGGTCGCAGCGTGCGGAGGTGGGGCGTCAGGGTCTCGTGGTCGGCGTGATCGGCGCCGCGCTCGGGCTTCTCGTCGGCGTCGGCATCGCGGCGATCGGCGTGCAGATCGGATCCTCCCTGATCGCGAACGTGCCGGGGGACTTCACGCTCGCGCAGCCGTTCGTGCCGCTGCCCGCCGTCGGGGTCGCCCTCACGACGTGGGCGGCCGCATGGGCGGGGTCGCGTCGTGTGTTGACGGTCACCCCGCTGCAGGCGATCGGGGGCTCGGTGGAGCGCACTCATGACGAGGTATCGCGCGCGGGCCGACACATCGGGGCGTGGGTGCTGCTCGTGACCGGAGCGCTGCTGCTCGCCGCCGGCGTGGTCGTCGGGCTGCTGCACCCGATCGGCGTCGCCGTCGCCTTCGTGGGCGGCCTGCTCTCGTTCACCGGCCTCGCCCTCGGCTCGGTGCTGTTCATGCCCCCGGTGCTGCGGCTCGTGGGGCGGATGTTCGGCTCGAGCGCCACCGCGAAGCTCGCGGCCGAGAACGCCCTGCGCTACCCCGAGCGGTCCTCGCGCATGGCGATCGGCGTGGTCATGGGCGTGACGCTCGTGACGATGTTCGCCGTGGCGCTCGAGTCGGTCAAGCAGATGCTGATCGGTCAGTCCGAGGGGTCGATCCCCGACGAGTTCTTCGCACCCTTCGACGCCTTCGCCGGGGTCATGATGGTGCTCGTCGCCGTGTCGGCCGTGATCGCCGCCGTCGGGCTCGTGAACCTCCTCACGATCGGGGTCGTGCAGCGCCGTCGCGAACTCGGGCTGCTGCGGTCGATCGGTCTGTCGAACGCGCAGGTCCGTCGCATGGTGCTGCTGGAAGCGACCCACATCACGGTGGCGGCGACGCTCACCGGTCTGGTCCTCGGAGTCGTGTACGGGTGGATCGCGGCGCAGTCGCTGCTGGGGTCGACGCCCACGCTGCCCGACTTCGAGCCGGCGGGACTGGTCGCCCCGCACGTGCCGTGGCTGCCCGTGGTCATCATCGTCGTGGCGACCGCGGTGCTCACGCTCGTCGCCGCGGCGACGCCGACGCGGCTCGCGACGCGGGTCGCGCCCGTCGAGGCCCTGGCCGCGGACTGACCGTCATCTTTCGACACCCTCGCCTTCTCCGGAGGGCGGGGGTGTCGTCGCGCCCTAGGCTGGACGGATGCCGACGCCCTTCGACCAGTCCACGTATCAGGTGCGCCTCGACTGGGGGACGGACGGGCTCGCCCGTCTGGCTCCGGCCGACATCGTCGTGGTGATCGACGTGCTGCGGTTCTCCTCGACCGTCGCGGATGCCGTCGCAGCCGGCGCATCGGTCGCCCTCGATGGGGCTCTGGGCTGGTCGCGCAACGGCGCCGCCGTGGCTGCCGCCGCCGGCGACGCGATCGTGCTCGTGGGAGGGATCCGCAACGCGACCGCCGTCGCGACGGCGATCACGACCCTGCAGGAGCGCCGCCAGGCCCGCACCTCGGTCGCGGTCATCGCGGCGGGCGAGTCCGACGCCGACGGCGTGCTGCGTTTCGCCGTCGAGGACCACCTCGGAGCCGGCGCGGTGATCGACGCCCTCACGAGCCGTGGCATCGACCACACGGCCCCCGACGCCGCGGTCGCAGCCGAGGGGTTCCGCGCGTTGCGCCGTGCTCTGCGTCACATGATCAGCGCCAGCGGGTCCGCGCGCGAGATCGCCGAGGGAGTGTCGGCGACCGAGCGCATGACGGAGGCGGGGATCACGCCGACCACGGCGGCCGCGGCGGCGGAGATCGACGCGCTCGACGTCGTCCCGGTGCTGCGTGACGGGGAGTTCGTCGCGTTCGACTGAGGCGTCGGCCCCGTTCGGGTGAGTCCTGCGCGTGAAGTCGCAGGCGCATCGTAGGGTCGGGACATGAGGTACGTCCCCGCGGTCATACTCGACGCCGTCTTCGTGCTCGTCTTCGCGGTCATCGGCCGCGCCTCGCATCAGGAGGACCCCGGCGGCTTCCTCGTCACCGCCTGGCCCTTCCTCGTCGCTCTGCTGCTCGGGCACCTCGTGGCGGCGCTGCTGCCCGCGCGTCCGCGCCGACCGTGGTCGCTGCTGTGGGGTGTCGTGGTGTGGGTCGTGACGGTCGTGGGCGGCATCCTGCTTCGCCTCGTGTCGGGCGACACCGCGCAGATCGCCTTCGTGATCGTCGCGACGATCACGCTGGGTGTGCTGCTCGTGGGATGGCGGGCGGTCGCCGCGTTCCTCCGCCGACGCGCAGCGCGCGGAGTTGACGCGGATGACGTGCGCACCTCAGCGGAACCGGCCGAAGACGACCCGATCGTCGATCCGATGATCGCGGACGCAGACGCTCACGAACGTCCCGAGGCGACGCATCCCGACTCCGACGGGACCGATCGTCGCCCCTGACGTCGGGCGGGTCAGCGAGACATCTGCGCGGCGAGTCGCACGTCGGCGCCGATCTCGCGCCGGGTCCAGGTGAACACGTACCGCGCGTCGAAGCTCCGTGAGCATCGGGCGCAGGAGGTGGCCCTCGTCGGACGACGGTGCCGGTAGGTCACGTGCCCGGCCGGGCAGCTGCCGACCCAGGGTGCGAGCTCGACCGCGGTCTCGCCGTGATGCGTCGTGCCCCCGACGTAGCCGAGGTCGCGCGCCACGCGCTTCCACGTCGGGCCGTGCGCGGCGGCGTGACCGGCCAGCGCGTGCGCGACCTCGTGCAGCAGCACCTGATGGATCTCGTCGTCGTCGAACCGCGCGGCGAGGTATCGCGAGACGGTGATGCGCTTCTTGGAGTAGTCGCACTGCCCCGCACGTCTCTTCGCATGGTCGAAGCCGAACGACCAGGTGTCGTCGAGGTGCATCGCGATGAGTGCCTCGCCCCAGACGCGCACTCGTTCCAGTTCCGCCATGCGCTCAGGCTAAGCCATGCCGCCGACATCGCGGGGCAGGGTCGACCCGGATGATCTCAGCCTGCGAGGAGCTCCGAGGAGCGTCGGCGCTCCGCCGCCTCGATCGCGAGGAGAACGGTCTCCAGTTCGCGGTCGTCCGCTCCGGCCTCCCGGCGCAGGAACAGGGACTGCTTGAAGCTCTCGCGGGCCGTGTCGTAGTCACCCGCCTCGTAGGCGTTCCGGCCGTGGTGGTGGTGTGCGAACGCGGCGATCGACACCCACCTCTGGCCCTCCGCCTCGGACGCGCAGGTCGCGAGCTCCTGCTCGGCCGCCGCGTGCGCCCGGCGGTTCTGCAGCACCGTGGCGTGCAGCACGCGCGCGCGGATGACGTCTCTGCGGGTGCCGGCCATGCGGGCCTGACGCACGGTGTCGTCGGCGAGCGCGAGTGCCTCGTCGAGGCGGTTCAGCACCTTGAGGAGGAAGACCCGCTCGAGCAGGGCGGGGAGGCTGCGCTGGCTCTCGATCTCCGCGAGCCGCGCCGCGCATTCCTCGGGATCGACCAGTTCGCGAAGACTGTCCCGGTCGTATCCTCGGATGACACTCATTGCTCTCCTTCCGCAGCATCCCCAGACCAGTGTGCCTTCCGAGGCCGCGAACGCCGGGGCGGCACGCCCCGGACGCGCGCATCTGGATCAGGTCCGCGGATCAGCGCAGGAAGAGGGAGGCGTCGGGACGCGGCGAGGCGACGGCGTCCGCATCGGTCACGAGGCGTGCCCCCTGGATGAAGGCTGCGACCTCGGCTCCCTGCGCGATCTTCGCGGGATGCGGTCCTGCGGCGAGCATCCGCGGGAGCCATTCCGTGGGCAGCGGTGAGGCGGAGGCGGCGATCACGAGGTTGCCGAAGCGTCGGCCCTTGACCACCTGGGTGTCGGCGAGCACGCCGATCTCGGGGAGCACTTCGGCGATCGTCGCGACCTGGCGCCGCGCGAACGCGAGTCCCGGTCCGTCGGCGACGTTCACGAGGAGCACGCCGGCGGGGGCGAGCAGAGCACGCAGCTCGCGGTAGAACTCGACGCTGGTGAGATGCGCGGGGGTCTGCGCCCCGGAGTAGACGTCGGACACGACGAGATCGCTGCTGTCCTGCAGCGCGGCGGGCAGACGTCCGACTCCCTCGCGGGCGTCTCCGATGCGCACGCGGATCGCTGCGCCGCGGGGGAGCGGCAGGTGCTCGCGCACGAGGGCCGCGAGCGGCGCTTCGAGCTCGATGACCTGCTGGCGCGAACCGGGACGAGTGGCCTCGACGTAGCGGGGGATCGTGAGCGCGCCGGCGCCGAGGTGCACGGCAGTGAGGGGGCCGTCGGGCAGCTGGTCGATCACGGCGCCCATCCGCACGATGTACTCGAAGTGCAGGTGCGTGGGGTCGTCGAGGTCGACGTGCGACTGCGGGGTGTCGTCGACGATCAGCTCGAAGCCGTTCGTGAAGTCGGAGGGGACGATGCGCGCGAGGCCGCCGTGGTCGAGCCGTGCCTGCGGGTGCTCCGTATCCCGTGCGCGAGTCCTGCCCATGCTCCGAGACTACGCGCTCCGCGGCCGGCGATCAGCGTGACTGGTTGCCGACCGAGCAGGTCTCCTGGTCGACGCTCTGCCCCGAGATCTCGGGCGGGAGGGTGGCGCGCGGGGCCGCCGTGGCGTCGGGCGTCGCGGCCGCGTCGTCGGGTGCGGGGTCGGGTGTCGAGAGCTCGACGCTGTCGTTCGTCGCCACGTCGCCGGACAGCGTGATCGGCTCGCCCGCCGCGAGCGCCGCCCACAGCGGTTCTGCCGCTGACTCGTCGGGCACGACCTTGACTCCGGGGTTGTCCGGGTCGTCGAGGTTGGGGTATTGCACGAACACGAAGTCCGAGAATCGCACGTCCTTGAGCGCGAGCGCGAGCTGGCTCAGGGTCAGCGGGTTGCTCAGCGACTCGCTGGGCACGATGTTGTCGGCGACCGTGTTGGCGAGCCGCAGCACCGTCGAGGGGTCGCTCAGGGTCTCGGCGCTGAGGATCTTCTTCGCCAGGCGCGACATGTACTGCTGCTGATTCGAGATGCGCGCGAGGTCGCTCTCGTCCCCCACGCCGTGACGGGTGCGGATGAACGCGAGGGCGTCGGCGCCCGACACCGTGTGGGTTCCGACGGGCAGGTTTATGCCGGCCTGCGAGTCGCGGATGCCGTCTCCGGCGACGCACACCTCGACTCCGCCGATCGCGTCGGTGATCTCGATCACACCGTCGAAGCTGATCTTGGCGGCGAACTCGATCGGGATGTCGCTGAGCCCCGTGACGGTCTTCGCGACGCAGGAGACGCCCGCGTGTTCGAACACCGAGTTGAGCGGCGCCTTCGACATCGACGACGCCGTCGAGCCGTCGTCCTTCGTGCACTCCGGCACCTCGACCATGAGATCGCGCGGGAAGGACACCACGGTGACGTTGCGCGGTGCCGCCGAGACGTGCACGAGGAGGTTGACGTCGTTGCGCACGCCGCCGTCCTGATCCTCGCAGCGCTCTCCGAGCAGCTGCGTCGTGATCTCGCCGCATTCGTCGGTTCCGACGACCAGGATGCTGAACGCCTTGTCGTCGGGGTAGGCGCCGAGCGAGGGAGGGGCGACCTCGCCCGAGCCCTCGAGAGCGACCGCACCTTCGCCGACGCGGTTCAGCAGGTCGCTCGCGACGAACCCGGCCACGGCGACCGCCGATACCAGCAGCACGCTGAGAGAGATCCCCAGGATCTTGAGGAAGGATGAGAAGGCTGTGGGTGTCGGGAGAGTCGCGTGACGCGCGACCGTGGACCGTCTCGGATCGTCGAGGGCGCCTGACATGCCGCAGAGCCTACCCGGGAACCCTGACGACGCCTGATGTTACGGCTGCGTGACGTTTCTGAGAATAACTTGCAGGAAATTTGTTAGTCGTGAATACTTTTTCCTACGTGGTAGGCACCCCGATGCCGCCAGGACGTTCAAAGAGGAGATCCCTGATGCACAAGCGCATCCTTCCGGTCGTGGCGCTCGGCGCCGTGGCCACCCTGGGCCTGGCGGCCTGCGCCGGCGGAAGCACCGGCGGCGACAACGGCGGAGCAGTCGACGGCGAAGGCCAGGAGCTCACCGTCTGGATCATGAAGGGCACCAACCCCGACTCCAGCGCCTTCTACGACGAGGTCTCGAAGGCCTTCGAGGACGAGACCGGCGCGACGGTCACGATCGAGGAGATCCAGTGGGCCGACGCCCACGACCGGTTCGTCACCTCGATCGCCGGCGGCACGACCCCCGACGTCGCCGAGACCGGCACCACCTGGACCGCGGAGTTCGCCGACGCCGGCGCGCTCGAGCCGCTCGACTCCTATGTCGACGCTGAGAAGGGCCTGCGCGACGACCTCGTCGAGGGTCTCGCGGTCGCCGGCACCTACGAGGACGAGCTCTACGGCATGCCGTGGTACGCCGGTGTCCGTTCGATCGTCTACCGCACCGACGTGTTCGAGGAGCTCGGCCTCGAAGCCCCGAAGACGTGGGACGACATCGTCGCCGCGGGCGACGCCATCAAGGCCGCCAAGCCCGACATGCTGCCGTTCCCGGTCCCGGGCGACGCCGAGTTCCAGGTCTACCCCTGGGTCTGGGGCGCGGGCGGCGAGGTCGCTACGCAGAAGGGCGGCGAGTGGACCAGCGAGCTCGACAGCGCGGAGTCGCAGGCCGGCATCGAGTTCTACACAGGTCTCGCGACCGAGCACGGCTTCTCCTCCGCGGGTGCGACCACCTGGAAGGAGACCGACCTGCGTGACGCGTTCACCCAGGGCAACGTCGCCATGATGCTCTCGGGCTCGTGGACCCCGAAGGCGCTGATCGAGGCGAACCCCGACCTCGAGGGCAAGATCGGCGCGGCCGTGATCCCCGGTGAGGACGGCGGCATCGCCCCGTCCGTGCTCGGCGGCTCGCACCTGTCGGTGTTCAACACCACGAAGAACGCCGACCTCGCATGGAAGTTCGTGCAGCTCATGACCACGGGCGAGTTCGCCGAGAAGTGGGCGAACGAGACCGGATACTTCCCGGGCGTCCAGTCGGCTATGGAAGAGGCCCTCGCCTCGACCGACCCGCTGGTCGCGCCGTTCGCGGAGCAGATGGTCGAGGGAGGCGCATCCGTGCCGGTCACCCCGAACTTCGGAGCCGTCCAGGCCAAGAAGACGACCAACGCCATGATCCAGGCCATCCTCAGCGGGCAGAAGGACGTCGCGACCGCGACGAAGGACGCCGCCGTGGAGATGACCGACCTCCTCAACCAGTAAGACAGTTAGGCAATATCACCTCATGTCGATGGTGCAAGCGCCACTGCCGGCCACGAAGGCGGAGTCCACCTCCGCCTCCGTGGCCGGCGGCCGGCCGAAGAAGCGGGGCCTCTCGCTGATCACGGCCCGCCCCTGGCTCCTCCTCGCTCCCGGGCTGATCATCCTCGCGGTGCTCATGCTCTGGCCGCTCGTCCAGGTGGTCATCTACTCCCTGCAGGACTACGGTCTGCGCGAGATCAACACGGGGGAGAGCAACTGGATCGGCCTCGAGAACTACGCTGAGGCGCTCACCAACCCGACCCTCTGGACGGTGGTGCTGCCGAACACCGTCGGCTTCGCCGCCGTCGCCGTGTTCGTCACCGTGGCCGTCGGCACGCTCGTCGCGCTGCTGCTCGCTCGCCTCGGCCCGGTGTGGCGCACCATCGTCTCCAGCTGCATCATGGTCGCGTGGGCGATGCCCGCCGTGACCGGCACGTACGTCTGGACCTTCATCTTCGATGCCGACCGTGGCATCTTCAACACCGTGCTCAAGGACCTCGGTCTAATGGACGGCTCGGTCAACTGGTTCACGAACCAGTGGTCGTTCTACGCCATCGTCCTGCTCAACGTCGTGCACCACGGCTTCCCGTTCGTGGCGATCACGGTGCTCGCCGGACTCCTGGGCGTCTCCAAGGAGATGCTCGAGGCGGCTGCCCTCGACGGAGCAGGTGCGTGGACGCGCTTCTGGAAGATCATCTTCCCGACCCTCAAGCCCGTATTCTCGGTCGTCATCATCCTGTCGACCATCTGGGACTTCAAGGTCTTCGCGCAGGTGTACCTGATGCCCGGCGGCAGCGGCGGCAACCGTCAGGTGCTCAACCTCGGCGTGTGGTCGTACGTGGAGTCCTTCGGGCAGAACCGCTACGGCTTCGGTGCGGCGCTCGCCGTGCTGCTCACGCTCGTGCTGATCGGCATCACGATCGTCTACATCCGCTCCCTCATGAAGGAGGACGAGCTGTGAACCCGCGCCCCAGGCTCCGTTCGCGCATCGGCGTCGGGATCGGCGTCGCCGCCGTCCTACTCTTCACGCTGTTCCCCGTCTACTGGATGGTCTCCAGCGCCTTCGACAAGAAGGCGTCGTCGGGTGGGCAGTCGCTGCTCCCGCAGGAGTTCACCTTCGACAACTTCGCCTTCGTGCTCACCGAGGGCGGGTTCGGCACCTTCCTCCGGAACTCGGCGATCGTGGCGCTCGTCACGGTCCTCGTGAGCGCCCTGGTGTGCCTGCTCGCGGCCGTGGCCGTCGCCCGGTTCAAGTTCAAGTTCCGCACCACGATCCTGATGATGATCCTCGTGGTGCAGATGGTGCCGCTCGAGGCCCTCGTGATCCCGCTGTTCCTCCAGGTCAAGACGCTCGGGCTGCTCAACAGCATCCTGGGACTCATGGTCGTGTACGTGGCGCTGTCGCTCGCCTTCGGCATCTGGATGCTGCGCGGTTTCGTCGCGGCAGTGCCGGTGGAGCTTGAGGAGGCGGCGTACATCGACGGCGCGAGCTGGTGGCGCATGTTCCGCTCGATCCTGCTGCCGCTCGTGATGCCGGGTCTCGTCGCGACCAGCATTTTCAGCTTCATCACGGCCTGGAACGAGTTCATCTTCGCGATGACGATCCTCGGCGCGCAGACCGACCAGTACACGGTCTCGATCGGGCTCAAGTCGTTCTTCGGCCTGTACGCGAACGACTGGGGCAGCATCATGGCCGCGTCGACGATCATCACCCTCCCGGTCATGATCTTCTTCGTGATCGTGCAGCGCCGTCTCTCGGCCGGCATGGTGGCGGGAGCGGTCAAGGGATGAGCGACGACCTCGAGCGGCTCGCGAACCGAGTGCTGTGGCCCGGCTTCTTCGGCACCGAGGCTCCGGAGTGGCTGCTCGCCGAGCTCCGCGACGGACTCGCCGGGGTCGTGTATTTCGGGCAGAACATCGGAGAGGGGCTGTCGGCGCTCAGCGACGCGATCCTGGAAGCGAACCCGGACGCCCTGATCGGCATCGATGAGGAGGGCGGCAGCGTCACGCGGCTCGAGTCCGCGACGGGCTCGACCCTTCCCGGCGCCGCCCAGCTCGGACAGCTCGACGATCTCGCGGCCACACGCGCGACCGGAGCCGAGCTCGCGCGGCGCGTGGCCGCGATCGGCGGCAACGTCGTGCTCGGACCCGTGGCGGACGTCAACACCGATCCGCGGAACCCGGTGATCGGTGTGCGCTCGTTCGGCAGCGAGGAGTCGCTCGTCTCGCGGCATGCCGTCGCAGAGGTCGAAGGCATCCAGCGCGGAGGGGTCGCGGCGTGCGTCAAGCACTTCCCCGGCCACGGCGACACGCACCTCGACTCGCACCACTCGCTGCCCGAGATCACCCTCGACCTCGAGGAGTTCGAGCGCGCGCACCTCGCGCCGTTCCGCGCCGCGATCGACGCGGGAGTGGACTCGATCATGACCGCCCACATCGTCGTCCCCGCGTGGGGCGAGGCGCCCGCCACGCTAAACCCGCGGGTGCTCGGGATGCTGCGCGAGTGGGGCTTCTACGGCGTCGTCATCACGGACGCGCTCGACATGGCGGCGATCCGCGAGACCGTCGGCATCGGCGGGGGAGCGGCGCTCGCTCTCGCCGCCGGCGCCGACCTGCTGTGCATCGGCAACCCCACGAACCCCGGCGATGCCGCGCTGGCCGACCAGGACGAGCGCGACTTCCGCGCGGCGCGCGACGGCATCGTCACGGCGCTGCGCGACGGATCGCTCCCGCGCGAGCGCGTCGAGGAGGCCGCCGCCCGCGTGACGACTCTCGCTGCGAAGCTGCGCGCGCGCGGCGCCGGGGCCGTCGAGGCCCCGCCGTTCGACGCACGTGCCGTGGTCGGTGCTGCCGTCACCGGGGCGGTCGCCGACGCCGTCGCTCTCGCCGTGGTGGACGCCCGCCGCCGATCGTCTCTCGCCGTCGACAGCGCCTCCTCCTTCGTGGCGGAGGCGCTCGCGCAAGGCGACCACCGGCAGCGTCTCGACGTCGCCCGCGCCTCGATCGAGGAGCAGGACGCCGCGCTCGACGCCGCGGTCGCGGCTGACGGACTGACCGTGATCCTCGTCGACCGTCCGGAGGCGGATGCCGCGCAGCGCGACCTCGTCCAGAGGGCGGCGCAGCGGGATCCGCGCGCGGTGGTCGTGAACGTCGGGCTGGCCCCGGAGCACGAGCTGCCGCTCCCGGTCGTCCAGGTCGGAGCGGCCAGCCGGATCGGCGCCGAGATCGCCGGGGAGCGCCTGCGCGGAGCATCCTTCCCCTCTCGGGTGAGCGCAGGTCGGGTCGACTGAGGCAGGATGGCACCGTGGACGCTGACGTTCTCGCGCTGGTGCGCCGATCGATCCCCCGCCTGACTGCCGCCGAGGCACGGGTCGCGGAGACGATCCTCGGCGACCCCACGCTCGTCGTCGACCTCGCCATCAACGACCTCGCCCGGTTGTGCAACACGTCGCTGTCGACCGTCGCGCGCTTCGCGCAGTCGCTCGGTTTCAGCGGCTATCGCGAGCTGCGCGTCGCGGTGGCCCGCACCGTGACGCTCGCGCAGGCGCAGCAGGCCCGTTTCAGTCTCGACACGACCGCGATCGACCCCGAGGACGAGCCACCGGCCATCGCGGCCAAGCTCGCGGCGCAGGAGATCGACGCGATCGAGAAGACCGCGCTCGGTCTCGATGCCGCGGCGCTCGACCGGGTCGCCCGGGCGGTGGTCGCGGCCCGGCACGTCGACGTCTTCGGGCAGGCCGCATCCTCGCTCACGGCGCAGGACCTGCAGCAGAAGCTGTCGCGCATCGGATGCTCGGTCGCACACTCCGCGGATCCGCACCTCGCCCTCACCGCGGCGTCGCTGCGGACGCGGGAGGATGTGGCGATCGCCTTCTCCCACGGCGGGGAGACCCAGGAGGTGGTGCGCGCGGTGGAGGTCGCCCGCGACGCCGGTGCGTTGAGCGTGGCCGTGACGAGCGTCCCGGACTCGTCGCTCGCCCTCGCCGCCGATGTCGTGCTGTTGACCTACGCGCAGGAGTCGCCGTTCCGGATGGCGGCGATGTCGAGCAGGATCGCGCAGCTCGCGCTCGTCGACATCCTCTTCGTCCGAGTGGTGCAGTTGCGCGGCGAGCCCGTCGCGATCCCGCTGCAGCTCACGCACGAGGCGGCCGCGACGCGACGTCGCGCCCCGCGACGCTGACATCGGACCGCGCCGCGAGCACCGCTTCACTCGCTCACGGGCGTAACGGCACCTCCGGCTCCTTCCGATGCCCGGTCCGATG
Organism: Microbacterium sp. GCS4; assembly: GCF_001262495.1. Classification (GTDB taxonomy): domain Bacteria; phylum Actinomycetota; class Actinomycetes; order Actinomycetales; family Microbacteriaceae; genus Microbacterium. Next base: position 1,218,291 of record NZ_LGYE01000001.1, on the reverse strand, counting down.
TACGATCCTCGACAGGAGGCGGCACGGACGAGCGGGGAGCGATGGAGCACGACGCGCAGGGCGCGCACTCGCGCGTCGACTTCGCCGAGGCGCTGCGTGCCGCCATCAGCCGGCGAGGGCTGTCCTTGCGCGCGATCCGCCAGAGATTGCAGGAGCGCGGGTACGACATCAGCGTCGCCAGCCTGTCGGTGTGGCAGAACGGGGTCCGCACGCCGAGGACGGATGTCGCCTGGGAGATCGTCCCCGAGCTCGAGGACATCCTGGGTGTGGCGTCCGGAGAGCTCGTCAGCACGCTTCGACCCCGTGTGCGGGTTGCGGAGGATCGCAATGCGACGTTCGCGGAGCTGAGCGGCGAGGACCTCGGTGGGTTGGCAGACGAGGAGGCGGTCAGGGACCTCTCGGAGAGGTCGGGGTCGATAGTCGTCTCGTTGGACGCCCGCGGGCGGATCCGAGGCACCGTCAACCGCACGCTCTGGCAGGCGAGAGTGGATGAGGCGCAGCGCGTCACCGTGTTCTTCGGCATCGATCCCTCGGAGTCGCGGCCACCTCGGGTGCGGGGGAAGATCGGATGCGAGCTGACCGATGTCGTAGCGGATATGGACGCGCGTCTGATGCGGGCGACCCTCCGGCTGGACTCCCCGATCCCGAAGGGAGAGCTCGCGCTGACCGAGCGCGAGTCCTTCGATCGTCAGTACGACGGAGACGACCGGGCCTCGGGATTCACCGTCGTCGCGCCGCGACGTCAGGTCGAAGTGGGGCTCGCCGTCATCTTCGACCCGGCCTGCATCCCCAGGCGCTGCACCGCTTTCATCTCGTCGGCATCGTCGTCCCGCTCGCATCCCCTGGTGCTGAATGGATCGACAGCGTCGCACGTCGAGTTCGACTTCGGACCCGGGAGCATCTCGATCGACTGGGAGTGGTGACGCGCGATCTCCGGGGCGGCCTCGTCGGCGCAGGTGCGTCAGTCGATGTGGTCGCGGGTGCTCGTCAGTGCCCGCGTCGCGATGCGGTGCGCTCGTGCGAGGCTTCCGCTCAGCGACAGACCGGTGAGCACTCCGGCGAGGTATCCTGCGGCGAACGCGTCTCCCGCGCCGATCGTCTCGACCACGGGGACATCGAGGGCGTCGCTCTGCTGACGTTCGTCGCCATCGAAGGCCACGGCACCCTGCGGATCGGTCACGAGCAGGAAACGCGGCTCGGGGAGCAGCGCGCGCAGCGCGTCCGGATCGTCGGTCCCGAACACGGCGTCGCCGTCGGGGCGGGTGCAGAACACGACGTCGGCGCGGTGCGCGTATCCGGCGACGACCCTGCGCCCCTCCTCCTCGCGGCCGCGCCATAGTGCCGGGCGCCAGTTGACGTCGAAGCTCCGGATCCGCGCGGGCGCGTCCTCGGCGAACAGCGCGTCCTGCGCTGCCCGTGCGGAGCCCGACAGTGCGGGGGTGATCCCCGAGGTGTGCACCAGGGCGGCCTCGGCGAGCAGGGCGGATGCCGCAGGCGCGGCGAGCGTGTCGGGCGAGAGCCCGGCTGCGGCCGACCCCGCGCGGTAGTAGTGCATCATGCCGTCGATCGACCCGTCGGGTCGCGTCGACAGCTCCTTGACGTACAACCCGGTCGGCGCGTGCGGATCGACCTGCACCGCACTCGCGTCGACGTCGAGTCGGCGCAGCTCCGCAGTGAGGAACCGCCCGAAGCCGTCGTCGCCCACTCGCGACACGACGGCGCTGCGCACACCGGCGGCGGCGAGGGCGATCGCGGTGTTCCATTCGGCTCCGGCGAGCGAGCGATGGAACGTGCGATTGTCCTCGAGCGGGGCGGCGGTGGCGGGGATGAGCGAGATCAGACCCTCGCCGACGCACACGGCGAGGGGAGACGTGTCGGGCACGATCTGGACATTACCGGATCGCCGTGCGGCCGGGGAGTCGATACCGGATTGCAACATGCCGGTGTTTGGCATCTGTGGATCGCCTGGGTACGTTCGTAGGAATCACCGTGAGCCGGGGTGAAAGCACCCCGATCGCGCAAGGAAGCGCCCCACAGGGAAGGTCATACACATGCACCACTCGATCACGCGTCGGCGAGGTCTCGCCGTCGTCACCGGAGCTGCGCTGGCCGCGCTGGTCCTGTCAGCCTGTGTCGCCAGCGAACGCGGAGACGACGACGGCGGAGCATCCGGAGACGTCGACGGCACCTTCGTGTTCGCGGCGTCGTCGGATCCTGCGAGCCTCGACCCCGCCTTCGCTCAGGACGGCGAGACCTTCCGCGTCTCCCGCCAGATCTTCGAGGGACTGGTCGGCACCGAGCCCGGCACGGCGGATCCCGCGCCGCTGCTCGCCGAGAAGTGGGAGTCGTCCGAGGACGGCATGAGCCACACCTTCACGCTCAAGCAGGACGTGACCTTCCACGACGGCACTCCGTTCAACGCCGAGGCCGTGTGCGCGAACTTCGACCGCTGGTACAACTGGACCGGTCTCGCGGCATCCGAGGCTCTGGGCTACTACTACAACAAGCTCTTCAAGGGCTACGCGTCCGACCCCGCGAACGCGGTCTACAAGTCGTGCACCCCGGACGGCGACTACTCCGTCACGATCGACCTGAACAAGCCGTTCGCCGGCTTCGTCGCCTCCCTGTCGCTGCCCGCCTTCGGCATGCAGAGCCCCTCGGCGATGGCCGAGTTCGGCGCCGACGACGTCAGCGGCACCGCCGAGGCGCCCGTGCTCTCGGAGTACGCGATGGGCCACCCGGTCGGCACCGGCCCCTACCAGTTCGAGGAGTGGGCGCCGGGCGAGCAGGTCACGCTCAAGGCCTACGGCGACTACTGGGGCGAGGCCGGACAGATCGACGAGATCATCTTCCGCACGATCGACGACCCGACGGCGCGTCGCCAGGCGCTCGAGTCCGGCTCGATCGACGGCTACGACCTCGTCGGCCCGGCCGACACCAAGGCGCTCGAGGACGACGGCTTCACGATGGTCTCGCGTCCGCCGTTCACGGTTCTCTACCTGGCGTTCAACCAGGCTCTCCCCGAGCTGCAGGACCCCAAGGTCCGTGAGGCGCTCTCGTACGCGATCGACAAGGACGCCCTGATCAGCCAGGTCCTGCCCGAGGGCACGGAGAAGGCGATCGAGTTCGTGCCCGACACGGTCAACGGCTACAACCCCGACGTCACGACGTACGACTACGACCCCGAGAAGGCCAAGGCGCTGCTCGCGGAGGCCGGCTACACCGAGGCCAACCCGCTGGCGCTGGACTTCAACTACCCGGTCAACGTCTCGCGTCCGTACATGCCGGACCCCGAGCAGATCTTCACCGTGCTGTCCTCGCAGCTGTCCGAGGTCGGCGTGCAGACGACGCCGGTGTCGCAGGAGTGGGGCGAGTACCTCGACCGCATCACGGGTACGCCGGATCACGGCATCCACCTGCTCGGCTGGACCGGTGACTACAACGACACCGACAACTTCGTCGGCGTGTTCTTCGGCCAGCAGAGCGCGGAGTGGGGCTTCGACAACCCCGAGCTGTTCCAGAAGCTGACGGAGGCGCGTGGCGTCCCGAGCCTCGAGGACCAGACGGCGCTGTACGAGGACATCAACGAGATGGTCGCGGAGTTCATCCCCGGCGTCCCGCTCGCGCACCCGGCACCGACCCTCGCGTTCGACTCGCGCGTGAAGAGCTACCCGGCCAGCCCGGTGAACGACGAAGTCTTCACGGACATCGTCCTCACCAAGTAACGGCCACCGGTCACATCCGGTCGTCGAGCGAGCGAAGCGAGACGAAACGCGCTCTCCCCGCGGGGACGCGTTTCGTCTCGTCACTCGGTTCCTCGCTCGACGACCGGTGTGCGACCGAGTGATAGGAGTTCTTCGTGCTGCGCACCATCGGCAGGCGACTGCTGTTCCTCATTCCCACCCTCGTCGGTCTCAGCATCCTGCTGTTCGCCTGGGTCAGGGCCCTTCCCGGCGGCCCGGCCGTCGCCCTCCTCGGTGAGAAGGCGACCCCCGAGGCCGTCGCCCGGATCAACGAGCTGTACGGTTTCGACCGTCCGATCCTCGAGCAGTACTTCGTCTGGGTCGGACGTCTCCTCCAAGGGGACTTCGGAACCTCGATCCAGACGAATCGTCCCGTCGTGGAGGAGTTCTTCCGACGCTTCCCGGCGACGATGGAGCTGAGCGTCATGGCTCTCATCTTCGCGGTCGGCGTCGGCATCCCTCTCGGATACTGGGCTGCTCGACGTCACGGCAAGTTCACCGACCACGCCTCCGTGGTGCTGAGCCTCATCGGCATCACCATCCCGGTGTTCTTCCTGGCGTTCATCCTCAAGTACGTCTTCGCGGTGCAGCTCGGGTGGCTGCCCTCGGACGGACGGCAGAATCCGAGGATAGACGCGACCCATCCCACGGGGTTCTACGTCTGGGACGGCATCATCACCGGGGAGTTCGACGCCTCGTGGGATGCCATCCTGCACCTGATCCTCCCGGCGCTCGCGCTCGGCACCATCCCGCTCGCGATCATCGTGCGCATCACCAGGGCCAGCGTGCTCGAGGTGCAGAACGCGGACTACGTGCGCACGGGCAGGGCGAAGGGCGTCGGTGCCTCCACGCTGCGCAACAGGTTCATCCTGCGCAACGCGATGCTGCCGGTCGTCACGACGATCGGTCTGCAGACCGGTCTGCTGATCTCCGGCGCGGTGCTCACCGAGACCGTGTTCGCGTTCCCCGGCATCGGCTCGTTCCTCGCGAGGGCCATCTTCACGCGGGACTTCCCGGTGCTCCAGGGGTTCATCATCTTCATCGCGATCGCGTACGCGCTCATCAACCTGGCGGTCGATGTGTCGTACAGCCTGATCGATCCGAGAGTGCGGGTGCAGTGATGGCCGCTCTCGTCTATCTGAAGGAGGCGACGTCATGAGCGTCTCGCTCCCCCCGGCACAGGGTCCGTCCGCGGCAGGCGGCGAGGTCGTCGACACGGTCGCGGTCGCGCAGGCCGGACTGAAAGAGGGACCAGGCGGATTCTGGCGGGACGTGTTCCGCCGTCTGCGTCGCAACCCGACCGCGTGGGTCGGCGCGGCGATCGTCTTCGCGTTCCTGCTGGTCGCGGTGCTCGCGCCGATCCTGGCGCCGTACCCCGAGACCGCGCTCCCCGGAGCCAAGTCCATCACGCCGACGTACATCCCCGGACCAGGTGACCTGCCGGAGTTCCCGCTCGGTCTCGACCGCTTCGGCGGCGACGTGCTGTCGAAGCTGATCTGGGGCGCACAGGCGTCCCTGCTCGTCGGCGTCATCTCGACCGCACTCGGACTCGTCGGCGGCATGCTGCTCGGGCTCGTCGCCGGAACCTTCGGAGGCTGGGTCGACACGATCATCATGCGCGTGGTCGACATCATCCTGTCGGTGCCGAACCTGCTGCTCGCGGTCTCGATCGCGGCGATCCTCGGCCAGACCCCGTTCGCGGTGATGATCGCGATCGGTGCCTCGCAGGTGCCGATCTTCGCCCGACTGCTGCGCGCGTCGATGCTGCAGCAGCGGTCGAGCGACTACGTGCTCTCGGCGCAGACGCTCGGCCTCGGACGCGGTCGCATCACGATGTCGCACGTGCTGCCGAACGCGATCGGACCGGTCATCGTGCAGGGCACGCTGACCCTCGCGACCGCCGTGATCGACGCCGCCGCGCTGTCGTTCCTGGGGCTCGGCGGCGGGCGCCCCGAGACCGCGGAGTGGGGGCGCATGCTGACCTACGCGCAGAACGAGCTGTCGATCGCGCCGTGGCTGGCGTTCTTCCCCGGCATCTGCATCGCGGTCACCGCGCTCGGGTTCACCCTGTTCGGCGAGGCGCTGCGCGAGGCCATGGATCCCCGGACGAGGGCGCGATGATGCGCGACACGGGAGACGACATGTACGACACGAAGGAGAATCGGATGCCGGGCGCACCCCTGCTGTCCGTCGAAGGACTCGCGGTCGACTTCAGCACCATGGACGGCGTCGTCCACGCCGTGGAGGGCGTCGACCTGGAGATCGCGGAGGGCGAGACGGTCGCGATCGTCGGCGAGTCCGGTTCGGGCAAGTCGACCACGGCGATGGCGATCATCGGCCTGCTCGCCGGGGGCGGCCGCGTCGCCGCCGGGAGCATCCGCCTGGACGGCCGGGAGATCGCCCACGCTCCCGAGAACGAGCTGCGTGCGATCCGCGGTCGCGACATCGGCCTGGTCCCGCAGGACCCGATGTCGAACCTCAATCCGGTCGCGAAGATCGGCACGCAGGTCGCCGAGACACTGCTCGCCCACGGACTCGCCACCCGGCAGAACGTGGGGGAGAAGGTGCTCGAGGCGCTCACCGCGGCCGGTCTGCCCGATCCCGAGCGGCGCGCGAAGCAGTACTCGCACGAGTTCTCCGGCGGCATGCGTCAGCGGGCGCTCATCGCGATCGGCCTGGCGTGCAAGCCGCGACTGCTGATCGCGGACGAGCCGACCAGCGCTCTCGACGTCACGGTGCAGCAGACGATCCTCGATCAGATCGGCGCCATGACTCGTGAGCTCGGCACCGCGGTGCTGCTCATCACCCACGACCTCGGCCTCGCGGCGGAACGCGCGGAGCGCGTGGTCGTGATGCACCGCGGCAGGGTCGTGGAGCAGGGGCCCGCGCGGCAGATCCTCGAGGCTCCGCAGCATCCCTACACCCAGTCCCTCGTGAAGGCGGCGCCCTCGGTCGCGGCCGCGCGGCTGCGGCCGGAGGCGTTTCACGTCGCCGAGCAGCCGTCGGAGGTCGACCGGTCGTCGAGCGAGGAGCGCAGCGACGAGACGAAACGCGGCCGCGCCGACAACATCGTCGAGATCGAGAACCTCACGAAGGTGTACCCGGTGCGGGGACAGAAGGAGGACTTCGTCGCGGTGAACGACGTGTCCCTCGCGATCCCTCGCGGGGAGACCGTCGCGATCGTGGGCGAGTCCGGCTCGGGCAAGACGACGACGGCGCGGATGCTGTTGAAGATCATCGAGCCCACGAGCGGCCTCATCCGCTTCGAGGGCAAGGACGTCTCGTCGCTGAGCCGAGCGGAGACGAAGGACTTCCGCCAGCGCGTCCAGCCGATCTTCCAGGATCCTTACTCGAGCCTGAATCCGATGTTCACGATCGAGCGGCTGATCTCCGAGCCCCTGGAGTTCTATCGGCGGGGGAGCGGAGCGGATCGCCGCAAGCGCGTCCGTCAGCTGCTGGACGACGTGGCGCTGCCGCAGTCGATGCTGCGTCGCTACCCGTCCGAGCTCTCCGGTGGTCAGCGCCAGCGCGTGGCGATCGCCCGCGCTCTCGCGCTCTCGCCCGATCTGATCGTCTGCGACGAACCCGTGTCGGCGCTCGACGTGCTCGTGCAGGATCAGATCCTCACGCTGCTGGGCGACCTGCAGCGCGAGTACGGGCTCAGCTACCTGTTCATCTCGCACGACCTCGCGGTGGTGCGACTGATCAGCGACTACGTGTGCGTGATGAAGGACGGCTCTCTCGTCGAAGCCGCCTCCTCGGAGGAGATATTCACCAACCCGCGCGCCCCGTACACGCGTCGCCTCCTCGCCTCGATCCCGGGCAACGAGCTGAACATCGCGTCCTGACCTCCCAAGCCCCGCTATTTCTGCCGAACGGCAGAGACGGACCCTCTGTTTGCGTCGTTCGGCAGAAATAGACGGGTGGGGACGGGTGGGGAGCGGGCTTTTACCGCAGCATCCGAAATTGGTCAAGGACTGCGCTTGCCATGTCGCACAATCGCGTCTATAGTTGGTAGTTGCGCTCGCTTCTCCGTGCCCTCATATGGTGGTCGGCATCTCGTTGAGCATTCGAGCGCGCACTCCACCTGACGACAAAGGAATCGAGAAGCCCTGCGGGGCTCACGGAGGTTATTCCCTTGGCTGCTGCTCGCAACGCATCCACATCCACCACCACCAAGAACGGACGCGGAGCATCCCGCCTCTCGTTCGCCAAGATCTCCGACACGCTGACGGTCCCCGACCTTCTCGCCCTGCAGACCGAGTCCTTCGGTTGGCTCGTCGGCAACGACGCCTGGAAGGCGCGTGTCGAGGAGGCCAAGCAGGCCGGTCGCACCGACGTCAACGAGGTCTCCGGCCTTGGCGAGATCTTCGAGGAGATCTCCCCGATCGAGGACCTCGGCGAGACGATGCAGCTCTCGTTCACGAACCCCTACCTCGAGCCCGAGAAGTACTCGATCGAGGAGTGCAAGGAGCGCGGCAAGACGTACGCCGCCCCTCTGTACGTCGAGGCCGAGTTCATGAACCACCTCACCGGTGAGATCAAGACTCAGACGGTCTTCATGGGCGACTTCCCGCTCCAGACCGACAAGGGCACGTTCATCATCAACGGCTCCGAGCGCGTCGTCGTGTCGCAGCTCGTCCGGTCGCCCGGTGTCTACTTCGACAAGACCCCCGACAAGACGTCCGACAAGGACATCGTGTCGGCCCGCGTCATCCCGAGCCGCGGTGCATGGCTCGAGTTCGAGATCGACAAGCGCGATCAGGTCGGCGTCCGCATCGACCGCAAGCGCAAGCAGTCGGTGACCGTGTTCCTCAAGGCCCTCGGCATGACGAGCGAGGAGATCCTCGCGGAGTTCGCCGGCTTCCCCTCGATCGAGGAGACCCTGGCCAAGGACACCATCGTCACGAAGGAAGATGCGCTCCGCGACATCTACCGCAAGCTGCGTCCGGGCGAGCAGGTGGCCGCCGAGGCCGCCCGCGCGCTGCTCGACAACTTCTACTTCAACCCGAAGCGCTACGACCTCGCCAAGGTCGGCCGGTACAAGATCAACCACAAGCTGGGCCTCGACTCGCCGCTGTCGGACTCGGTGCTCACCGTCGCCGACATCGTCGCGACGATCAAGTACCTGGTGCGCATCCACGCCGGCGTCGAGACCTTCGACGGCGTCCGCTCGGGCAAGCAGGCCGAGATCCGCATCGCGACCGACGACATCGACAACTTCGGCAACCGTCGCATCCGCGCGGTGGGCGAGCTGATCCAGAACCAGGTCCGCACCGGTCTGTCCCGCATGGAGCGCGTCGTCCGCGAGCGCATGACCACGCAGGACATCGAGGCGATCACGCCGCAGACCCTGATCAACGTGCGCCCCGTCGTCGCCGCGATCAAGGAGTTCTTCGGAACGTCGCAGCTGTCGCAGTTCATGGACCAGAACAACCCGCTCGCGGGTCTGACCAACAAGCGCCGCCTCTCGGCTCTCGGCCCCGGTGGTCTGAGCCGCGACCGCGCCGGCGTCGAGGTCCGTGACGTCCACCCCTCGCACTACGGCCGCATGTGCCCGATCGAGACCCCTGAAGGCCCGAACATCGGTCTGATCGGTGCTCTCGCGACCTTCGCGCGCATCAACTCCTTCGGTTTCATCGAGACCCCGTACCGCAAGGTCGAGGGTGGCGTCGTCACCGAGCACATCGACTACCTCACGGCATCCGAGGAGGTCGACTTCAACATCGCGCAGGCCAACGCGCCGCTCGATGCGAAGGGCCGCTTCACGGAGAGCCACGTGCTCGCGCGCCCCAAGGGCGGCAGCGGCGAGGTGGACCTCTTCCTGCCCGAGGAGATCGGCTACATCGACGTCTCGCCGCGCCAGATGGTGTCGGTCGCGACCTCGCTCGTGCCGTTCCTCGAGCACGACGACGCGCAGCGCGCGCTCATGGGCGCCAACATGCAGCGTCAGGCCGTGCCGCTGCTGCGCAGCGACTCGCCGCTCGTCGGAACCGGTATGGAGGGCTACACCGCCATCGACGCCGGTGACGTGCTCACCGCCGAGAAGGCCGGTGTCGTCTCCGAGGTCTCCGCGGACCGCGTCATCGTCATGCTCGACGAGGGCGGCACGCAGGAGTACCACCTGCGCAAGTTCGACCGCTCCAACCAGGGCACGTCGTACAACCAGAAGGTCGTCGTCAGCGCCGGTGAGCGCGTCGAGGTCGGAGAGGTCATCGCCGATGGCCCCGCCACCGAGAACGGCGAGCTGGCCCTCGGAAAGAACCTCCTCGTCGCGTTCATGACGTGGGAGGGCTACAACTTCGAGGACGCCATCATCCTCAGCCAGGACCTGGTGAAGGACGACACCCTCTCCTCGATCCACATCGAGGAGTACGAGGTCGACGCCCGCGACACGAAGCTCGGCAAGGAGGAGATCACGCGTGACCTCCCCAACGTCAGCCCGGAGCTCCTGAAGGACCTCGACGAGCGCGGCATCATCCGCATCGGTGCCGAGGTCCGCCCCGGCGACATCCTCGTCGGCAAGGTCACGCCGAAGGGCGAGACCGAGCTGTCGGCCGAGGAGCGCCTGCTCCGCGCGATCTTCAACGAGAAGAGCCGCGAGGTCCGTGACACCTCCCTGAAGGTGCCTCACGGCGAGCAGGGCACGATCATCGCGGTCAAGGAGTTCAACGCCGAGGACGGCGACGACGAGCTCGGCTCCGGCGTGAACCGCCGCGTCGTGGTCTACATCGCCCAGAAGCGCAAGATCACCGAGGGCGACAAGCTCGCCGGCCGCCACGGCAACAAGGGTGTCATCGCGAAGATCCTCCCGATCGAGGACATGCCGTTCCTCGCGGACGGCACCCCGGTCGACATCGTGCTCAACCCGCTCGGCATCCCGGGTCGAATGAACTTCGGCCAGGTCCTCGAGACCCACCTCGGGTGGATCGCGAAGCAGGGCTGGAAGGTCGAGGGCACCCCGGAGTGGGCGGCTCGCCTGCCCGAGCAGGCCTTCGAGGCCGCGCCCGGCACCAAGGTCGCGACCCCGGTGTTCGACGGTGCGAGCGAGGAGGAGATCTCCGGTCTCCTCGACGCCACGACCCCGACCCGTGACGGCGTGCGCCTGATCGACTCGAGCGGCAAGACGCAGCTGTTCGACGGCCGCTCCGGCGAGCCGTTCCCGGCGCCGATCTCCGTGGGCTACATGTACATCCTGAAGCTCCACCACCTGGTCGACGACAAGATCCACGCGCGTTCCACCGGTCCGTACTCGATGATCACCCAGCAGCCGCTCGGTGGTAAGGCGCAGTTCGGTGGCCAGCGCTTCGGTGAGATGGAGGTGTGGGCCCTCGAGGCCTACGGTGCGGCGTACGCGCTCCAGGAGCTCCTCACGATCAAGTCCGACGACATCCTCGGCCGCGTCAAGGTGTACGAGGCGATCGTCAAGGGCGAGAACATCCAGGAGCCCGGCATCCCCGAGTCCTTCAAGGTGCTCATGAAGGAGATGCAGTCCCTCTGCCTGAACGTCGAGGTCCTCTCGGCCGACGGCACGGCTGTCAACCTGCGTGACACCGACGACGAGGCCTTCCGCGCAGCGGAGGAGCTCGGAATCAACATCTCCAGCCGCTTCGAGGCCGCCTCGATCGACGAGATCTAAACGCCTCGACGGGCTCAGCGCCGCACATCGCCGCTGAGCCCGCCGAAGCCCGATTTCTCAACAGAATTCCGACACAGGAGAACTAGTGCTCGAGTCCACCACTTTCGACGAGCTTCGCATCGGCCTGGCGACCGCAGACCACATCCGCGCGTGGTCCTACGGCGAGGTCAAGAAGCCCGAAACCATCAACTACCGCACCCTCAAGCCGGAGAAGGACGGTCTCTTCGGAGAGCAGATCTTCGGCCCGTCCCGCGACTGGGAGTGCGCCTGCGGCAAGTACAAGCGCGTCCGCTTCAAGGGCATCGTCTGCGAGCGCTGCGGCGTCGAGGTCACCAAGTCCTCGGTCCGTCGTGAGCGCATGGGTCACATCGAGCTCGCCGCTCCCGTCACCCACATCTGGTACTTCAAGGGCGTGCCCTCGCGCCTCGGCTACCTGCTCGACATGGCTCCGAAGGACCTCGAGAAGGTCATCTACTTCGCCGCCTACATGGTCATCTCGGTCGACGAGGAAGCTCGTCACCGCGACCTCGGCACGCAGGAGAACAACATCCGTCTCGAGCTGAAGACGCTCGGCGACCGCCGCGACTCGAAGATCGCGGAGCGCCTGGCGAAGCTGGAGGAGGAGCTCGCGGCTCTCGAGGCCGAGGGTGCCAAGGCCGACGCCAAGAAGAAGGTCAAGGACGCCGCCGAGAAGGAGATGTCGCTCATCCGCAAGGGTGCCGACGAGGCGATCGCCAAGCTCGAGCGCGTGTGGGAGGACTTCCGCACGCTCGAGGTCGGCGCACTGCGCCCCGAGGATGACGTCTTCCACGAGCTGCAGGACCGCTTCGGTCAGTACTTCGAGGCCTACATGGGCGCCGAGTCGATCCAGCGCCGCCTCGCGGCGTTCGACCTGGCCGCCGAGGCCGAGAGCCTGCACCTGCAGATCTCGGAGGGCAAGGGCCAGCGCAAGATCCGTGCGATCAAGCGCCTCAAGGTCGTCAACTCGTTCCTGGAGACCGGCATGAGCCCGGCCGCCATGGTCCTCGACGTCGTGCCGGTGATCCCGCCGGAGCTGCGCCCGATGGTGCAGCTCGACGGTGGCCGCTTCGCGACCTCCGACCTCAACGACCTCTACCGTCGCGTGATCAACCGCAACAACCGTCTTCGTCGTCTGATCGACCTCGGCGCCCCCGAGATCATCGTCAACAACGAGAAGCGGATGCTGCAGGAGGCCGTCGACGCCCTGTTCGACAACGGCCGTCGCGGTCGTCCCGTCACGGGTACCGGCAACCGCGCCCTGAAGTCCCTCAGCGACATGCTGAAGGGAAAGCAGGGTCGTTTCCGCCAGAACCTGCTCGGCAAGCGCGTCGACTACTCGGGCCGTTCGGTCATCATCGTCGGCCCGCAGCTGAAGCTGCACCAGTGCGGTCTGCCCAAGCAGATGGCTCTGGAGCTCTTCAAGCCGTTCGTCATCAAGCGCCTGATCGACCTGGGCCACTCGCAGAACATCAAGGCCGCCAAGCGCGCCGTCGAGCGCACGCGTCCCGAGGTCTGGGACGTGCTCGAGGAGATCATCCGCGAGCGCCCCGTGCTGCTGAACCGTGCGCCCACGCTGCACCGTCTCGGCATCCAGGCGTTCGAGCCGCAGCTCGTCGAGGGCAAGGCCATCCAGCTGCACCCGCTCGTCTGCGCGGCGTTCAACGCCGACTTCGACGGTGACCAGATGGCCGTGCACCTGCCGCTGTCGGTCGAGGCTCAGGCCGAGGCCCGCGTGCTGATGCTCGCGTCGAACAACATCCTGAAGCCGTCCGACGGCCGTCCGGTCACCCTGCCCTCGCAGGACATGATCATCGGTCTGCACCACCTGACCACGGTCAAGGAGGGCGCTGCCGGTGAGGGTCGTGCGTTCGGCTCCGTGGGCGAGGCGATCCTGGCGAAGGACGAGGGCACCCTCGACCTGCAGGCCAAGGTCCGCATCCGCATCCCGGGTCTGACGTTCCTCGAGGGCGAAGCTCCCGAGGGCTACGAGCGCCACGGCCTCGTCGACGCCTCGCTGGGTCAGGCCATCTTCAACGACGCGCTGCCGAAGGGCTACCCCTTCGTCCGCGAGGTCGCCGACAAGGGCAAGCTGTCGCAGATCGTCAACAAGCTGGCCGAGGAGTACCCCAAGGTCGAGACCGCTGCGTCGCTGGACCGCATCAAGGACGCCGGTTTCTACTGGGCCACGCGCTCGGGTGTGACCGTCGCCCTGAGCGACATCCTCACCCCGCCGAACAAGGCGGAGATCGTCGCCGGCTACGAGAAGCAGGCCGCGAAGGTCCAGTCCCAGTACGAGAAGGGCCTCACGACCGACGCCGAGCGTCGTCAGGAGCTCATCAAGATCTGGACCGAGGCGACCGACGAGGTGCAGGCCGCGATGAAGGCGCACTTCCCGCAGGACAACACCATCAACCGCATGGTGTCCTCGGGCGCCCGTGGTAACTGGCTGCAGATCCGTAACATCGCGGGTATGCGAGGCCTGGTGAACAACCCCAAGGGTGAGATCATCCCGCGTCCGATCATCTCCTCGTACCGCGAGGGTCTGTCGGTGGCGGAGTACTTCATCGCAACGCACGGTACCCGTAAGGGTCTCGCCGACACCGCTCTGCGTACCGCCGACTCGGGTTACCTGACCCGTCGTCTGGTGGACGTCTCGCAGGACGTCATCATCCGCGAAGAGGACTGCGGCACGTCGAAGGGCCTCGAGCTCCCGATCGCCGCTCCGAACTCGCAGGGCGAGCTCGTGCGCGACGCGAACGTCGAGAACTCGGTGTTCGCCCGTACGCTGGCGTCCGACGTGGTCGATAGCAAGGGCGAGGTCCTCGCCGCTGCGGGTGACGACGTGGGCGACGTGCTCATCGACAAGCTGGTCGAGGCGGGTGTCGAGACCATCAAGGTGCGCTCGGTCCTGACCTGCGACTCCGCCGTCGGTGTCTGCGCGCAGTGCTACGGCCGTTCGCTCGCGACCGGCAAGACGGTCGACATCGGCGAGGCCGTCGGCATCATCGCGGCTCAGTCGATCGGTGAGCCCGGTACCCAGCTGACGATGCGTACGTTCCACACCGGTGGTTCGGCATCGGCGGACGACATCACGCAGGGTCTGCCCCGTGTGCAGGAGCTCTTCGAGGCTCGTACCCCCAAGGGTGCGTCGCCGATCGCCGAGGCCGACGGCCGCATCACCATCGACGAGACCGACAAGGCCAAGAAGGTCATCCTGACGCCCGACAACGGCGACGAGCCCGTCGTCTACCCGGTGCTGAAGCGTGCGACGCTCCTCGTCGAGGACGGCCAGCACGTCACGGTCGGTCAGCCCCTGCAGGTCGGCACGCTCGACCCCAAGGAGGTCATGCGCGTCATGGGTGCCCGCGAGGTGCAGCGGTACCTCGTCGGTGGCGTCCAGGGCGTCTACCGCTCGCAGGGTGTGCCGATCCACGACAAGCACATCGAGGTCATCGTCCGTCAGATGCTCCGCAAGGTCACGGTCGTCGATCACGCCGACACGACCCTGCTGCCGGGTGAGATGGTCGACCTCAAGCGCTACCAGTCGATCAACCGTGAGGCCGTGGCCGAGGGCAAGCGCCCCGCGTCGGGCCGTCCGGAGCTGATGGGTATCACGAAGGCGTCGCTCGCGACGGAGTCGTGGCTGTCGGCCGCTTCCTTCCAGGAGACGACCCGCGTGCTCACGCAGGCCGCCATGGAGGGCAAGCGCGACCCGCTCGTCGGCCTCAAGGAGAACGTCATCATCGGAAAGCTCATCCCTGCCGGAACGGGACTCTCGAAGTACCGCGACGTCACGGTGGAGGCGACCGAGGAGGCCAAGAGCGAGCGCTACCCGAACCGGATCTTCGCATCCGACGGGGCGTACGCCGACGGCGACTTCGGCTACGTCGACTTCGACGCGTTCTCGACGGACGACATCACGCCGGGAACCTACAACTGAGGTTCTGAGTGAGTGAGAAGGCCCCGGGCATCTGCCCGGGGCCTTCTTCGTGCGTCGGGGCTGTGTCGGGTGGGCACGGATTCGGAGGTCGGCGACGACACGCCGGGCGGACGGATGCCGGGGCGGCGTGTCGCGCGCGGCATCCGAAGTTGTGCCCGGGTGGGCGCGAGCGTGCGCCAGGGTGGGCGCGAGCGTGTGCCCGGGTGGGCGCGAGCGTGCGCCCGGTCGTCAGCCGAACAGGTGCGCGACGATGCTGGCGGTGTAGCCCGTGGGGGCGAGGTTCGAGTAGCGCGTGTCGATGAGCACGTCATCCCGATAGAAGAGCGTGCGACCGTCGGTGACGGGATACTGCGGGTTCTGGAACGTCTTCTCGCAGCGGGTGCCGCCGTCGGGGGTGAAGCACGTGAAGCCCTCGTTCGCGACCAGGGCGTTGAGCATGTCGAGAGCCGGGCCGCGGTCCTCGTGGGAGATGGTGGTCACGAGGTTGGTCGTGTCGGCGCGCGGGTCGCCCCAGATGCAGGTGAGCGTGCCGTCGTCGCCTACGCCTGACGGGCCGAACGCGGCGTCGTTGAGGGGGATGCCGTCGAGCTGGGTGAGCACGTCGTCGGAGAGGATCGCGCGGCAGTCGGTGGGCAGTGCGATCTGCGAAGTCGTCGGGGTCGGCGTGGGGGAGGGGGAGCCCTCCGGCGTCGAGGTCGCCGAGGGCTCGGGTGAGGCGGACGGCTTGTCGGCATCCGCGCCGGTCGATCCGCATCCTGCGAGCACGGCGGTGAGCAGGAGGGCCGCTGCTGCGGCGGCGAGTCGACCATTCATGGCCCCACCGTACTCGCCCCCGTCGCCGCGGGCCGTCATTCGCGGCGTATCGCGCTCCCCGGGCCGGTAGTCTCGGCTGAATGAGCACTGATTCCCCCGCAGCGGTCGTCATCGGCGACGCCCTCATCGACGAGATCCGGGATGACGCCGGCGTGCGCGAGCTGGTCGGCGGCGCGGCCCTCAACGTCGCGGTCGGACTCCGTCGTCTCGGCGTCGACACCGCGCTCATCGCGATGGTCGGCGACGACGAGGCGGGAGCGCACATCCGCGAGTACCTGGTCGATCACGGGGTGCGTCTGATCGAGACGCCGGCTCCGCGCGGGTCGTCCCGCGCCATCGTGCAACGCGGGTCCGACGGCGAACCCGTGTACCTCTTCAACGAGGCGGCGCAGCGGCGCAGCATCCGGTACTCCGAGGAAGCGCGGACGGCGATCGCGCAGGCGTCGCTGGTCGCGATCAGCTGCTTCCCGTTCGATGTTCCGGACGAGGTCGACGCGCTCGCGGATGCCGTGGGCGGCGCGCGCCTCGCGATCGACCCGAACCCGCGGTCGGGCATGCTGAGCGACCGCGCCGAGTTCGTGCGCGGATTCGAGCGCCTCGTTGCCGACACGGCGATCGTGAAGGTCGGGGCGGATGACGCGGCCCTGCTCTATGACGGAGACCTCGACACCCTGCGTACACGGCTGCGCGGACTCGGCGTGCGCGCCGTGCTCGCCACTGCGGGTGCGGATGGCGCGATCCTCGAGACGGATGCCGGCGCGGTACGCGCGCCGATCGCGACGCTGCCCGGCCGCGTCGTCGACACGGTCGGCGCGGGCGATGCGACCCTTGCAGCGGTGTCGGCGGGGCTGGTCGACGGCACGCCTGGGGCAGTCGAAGGCTGGCAGGAACTGCTCGATCGTGCGATGGAGGTCGCAGCGGCGACCGTCCGCGCGGAGGGCGGCCTGCTGCGGACGCCGGAGTCGCTGCGCGAGTCCGAGAGGGGCGTGCACGGCAGCTGAGCCCTCGATTTCTCAGGGTCGCCGCGGACAGGTATGATTGTGACTCGTGCCCCCGGTTGGCTGAAGAAGTCGGACGGGCGCGCATTGGCGAGTTACCCAAGCGGCCAAAGGGATCTGACTGTAAATCAGACTGCACTGCATTCGGGGGTTCGAATCCCTCACTCGCCACCATGTGTTGAGTCGCGTCATAGGCGACATGTTGGAGGAAGAGCCCGGCCATCGGCCGGGCTCCTTCTTGTCGTTGCGCCAGTAGCCCGGCAGGCGATCGTGACCCCATGCAGACTGTCCCCGGTCAGCCGCTACCGGACCGTGATGGCAGCGATCTCTGTCGCAACTCATCAGAACCATTTTGGTGTCGAGGACATCGTGAACGGTTGCAGCCCGGTTTCCAGAGCGCAGTCGCTTTCTGCGCTGGTCGTTCTCGATGGCATCGAGGGTAGATCCTGTGAGGAGGTCCACCGGAGTCGACGGTGACGACGATGGCTTCGTCATGGACGGAGGGAGATGATCCGGCGCGGGATATCCGAACTCGGCAGTTTCATTCCGGTATCTCAGAATGCTTCAAGGTTGCTATTCCGAGTCGTCCCTCGATGTGCGCCCGCCACTGGTCTCGCTCGCAAATGCACTCTGAACCGGACAAATCACGGGCCGTGTCCGCCGGTGCTCCGGAGGATCTCTGCCCGACTTGCCTGACGACCCGTTACTCTGCGTGTCCGTGTCCCCCATATGGCGGACAGACGACGGCGTCATCCACAGCTAGAAAGACCCTGAGGCCTCATTCACTCATAGCCCCTGATTCAAGGAGAACCGCTGTGAAGAAGAAGACCGGCGCCATCACCGCAGCTGCCGCAGCCGCTCTGATGGTCGGCCTCGGAGTCGCCCCCGCTCACGCGGCGACATGCAACACCAGCAACATGTGCTCGTACGACGCCAACAGCTACGGCGGAACGACCTGGCAGGGAGGAAACGGCGATTTCGTCGAGGTTCCCGACGACGTCACCAACTCCGCGCAGAACAAGACCAGCAAGAACTACAACGCGAAGAACAACACCGCGTTCGGTCAGGAGGAGACGCTGGCGTACATCCCCGCCGGCGCGAGCGTAAGCAGCTTCAGCGGCAACAACAACAAGATCGATCACTACCGCAAGGCGTGAGCACACCTTCATGACACGCATCAACTCTCGGGTTCAGGTCCGCAACCTCATCATGGTTGCGGGCCTGGGCTCGGCCCTACTTCTTGCCGGTTGCACCGGAGGGGCAGACGCAGGCGACATCTCCGAGGAGACACTCGATGCCGCATCTACCCTCACCGCGTTTCCGCCGGAGATCAGCATCGCCCAAGCGCTCAGCGTTCAAGAATGCGTGCGAGCAGCCGGGTTGAACATGCCGTTCGACTCGGATGCTGCGCAGTCCACCCCGCTGTCCTACGGGCTGTCGAACCTGTTCTCGTCCGCAGACGAGGCTCGACGGACGGGGTACGCCACGACCATCAGCGAGGGAGCGGATGTCGTCAGCGAGTGGGAGAAGTCGTTGAGCAGCAGCGACCGTGAGAAGTACTACAGCGCGCTGTTCGGTCCCGACGGCGGGGAGCAGATCGAAGTCAGCCTCGACAACGGCATGAAGCTCTCCACATCAAAGGAAGGCTGCATCGCCGACGCTCAGACAGCTTTGTACGGCTCCGTCGAGGACGCGCTGGCGTTCGCGGGCCTCGTGAACGAGTATCTGTCGACCGCGGGCGACGCCGGTAACGAACGTGACGCCCAGGTCTCTGCGCTCGCGCCCGACTACGAAAAGTGCATGGACGCGCAGGGCTACGACGTCAACGACTTCGACGCCCCGGCGCTCGCGCTAGAACTTTTCGGGACCTACCGCGCCCCCGGGGAAGCCCCCAGCTCTGAGGAGCAGGCGCTGGCGGAAGCGGACTTCAATTGTCAGACCGAGGTGGACCTCCGTGACACTGTCGCTTCCACTTTCGCGAGCCAGTCCGCCGATTGGTTGAAAGCCAACGAGGGTAGGCTTCTGGCGATGCAGGAGGAGCTGCAGCTCGTGAAGGAGCGAGCTGTCGACATCATCAATGGGTGACATGAAGCGGCGAGCACGCGCATCAGTTCTCATCACCGTCGCCTCGGTTGTCACCGCGCTGGTCATCGCGGTCGCCTCAGTGGGAGTGCTGGTCGTCATCGGTGTCGGCAACTTCCAAGTCACCCAGGCGACCGACGAAGCGCCCGTAGATGTGGTCGCATCCGTCGATACGGGATCGGTGCAGAAGGCGCTATCGGTTGACGTGCACACGAGGCCCCTGTCGACGTTGGAGGTTCCCGCAGCGCAGTTCGGCGTCGGGATCGTCACTGGCGTCGCACCGGCGACGGTTGACGACGGCGGGGTGCTGCTGAGTGTGAGCGAACAACCGGTCATAGTGATTCAAGGGGCGCTTCCCGCGTATCGCAGCCTGGCTCAGGGCGCTGAGGGCGGAGACGTCGCCCAGCTGCAGGAGTACCTCCGTCGAACTGGCCTCACCATCGACGACAAGGCGGGCGTGTTCGGGCCGTCCACTGCCGGCGCCCTCTTCGAGCACTACAAGAGCCGCAACTTCGCCGTCGTCACGGCCGACGGGGCACGCGCGGAGAACTGGCGCGACACGGGCCTTCCGCTGTCTCGGTATGTCTTCGCTGCCTCGACACCCGTCATCGTCGGGAGCGACTGCGGACGGGTGGGACAGACAGCAGACAGCCTGAAATGCGTCCTGAACTCTCAAAGCACGGCAGTTGCCGTAGCCAGCGATGCTGAGCAGGATCTCACCGGCCTTGCCCTGACCCTGTCGACGTCCTCCGGTGCAGAGATCCCCGCGACCATCGGTGATCCCACCACGCCCATCCTTGATGTCTCGGATGAGGAGGAGACGGATGCGAGCGATTCGCGGCGGTGGTACGTGCTCGACGGTATCCCCGCTGAGGCGCAACAAGACCTCCGAGAAACTGCGGAAGTCATCGTCGAAAGCTCGCCCGAGGACGCGCTGCGAGTGCCATCGACCGCGATCCGTGAGACCGCCGACGGAGCGACGTTCATACGGGAACCTTCATCGGGATCGGGCAAGGGTCGTGACCGCCCCGTCGAGGTCACACTCTGCGCGGGTGGATACTGTGCAGTCACTGGCGAGGGAATCGTCGACGGCATGAAGGTCATCCTCCTTGGATGAGCCCAGCGCCCTCGTCACCGCCGAGAATGCGCGCCGAGTGTTCGAGCCGGGCGAGCAGGGGGTCAGGTCTGCGACGTTCACCATCGAAGCGAACACGTCCGTCGCCATCGTGGGGCCCAGCGGATCCGGCAAGACAACGTTGCTCAGCATGTTGGGAATGTTGGAGACCCCCACCGCAGGCACGCTCGACATCCTCGGACGCGACGCCCTCTCGGTCACGCCCCGGGCTGTTGCTCACGCTCGACGCGCGGAGATCTCGTTCATC
The DNA here is from genome assembly GCF_001262495.1 of Microbacterium sp. GCS4. Classification (GTDB taxonomy): domain Bacteria; phylum Actinomycetota; class Actinomycetes; order Actinomycetales; family Microbacteriaceae; genus Microbacterium. Next base: position 1,197,673 of record NZ_LGYE01000001.1, on the reverse strand, counting down.
TTCCAGGCGTTCCACCTCGTACCCCACCTGACTGTTGAAGAGAACGTGACGCTGGGGCTGCACCAACAAGATGAGAAGCCGGCATCTCGGCGGGCACGCGTCCGCGAACATGTCACAGCGCTCGGCCTCACCAACCACCGTGACGCCTACCCGCGGACTCTTTCCGGAGGCGAGCAGCAGCGGGTGGCCATCGCCCGAGCGCTCGTCCGTGAGCCGCGCCTTCTCCTCTGTGATGAGCCCACCGGCAACCTGGACAGTGCAAACGGGGCGATAGTGGTCGACGCCCTGCTCTCCTCCGTGTCACCGTCCACCGCGGTCGTCATCGTCACACATGACGAGGAACTCGCCGCGCGATGCATGCGGCGGATACGCGTCCGGGACGGTCTGGCTGAAAGCGTCACCTCGTGAGCGGCACGGTGCGCCTCGCGGTGAAATCCGTCATCCGACGATGGCGACGAAACCTCGTCTCCCTCGTTGTCGTCGGCGCAGGCGTTGCCGCGGTCGTCATCCCGTCATCGTTAGCGGTCGGCTCGTCTGAGGCCGTCACCGCCCGACTGGAGTCGGCCACAAGCTCCCGCATCACCGTGCTGCTCCCTGCAACTTCCTGGGAGGCCGAGGAATCAACGCTCCTCAGCGTGCTGGGCTCCCAACCGCAGGTCGTTGACGCAGGCACACTCGTCCCCCCGGACCGCACCGACGGTTCCGTCGTCATCACGAACCCGAGGACGGATCGGACGGTCGAGTCCGCCATCGGGGTGGCCACACCCAGCGGACTGCGAACGGGCGACGCGACCGTGAAGTCCGGTGGCCTCGGCGCAGACGAAGTCATCTCCGGAGAGGAGGGCGTCGTCTATCTCGGTACTCGTGTTGCCAGGGAGCTGGAGTACCCGGATGTGGCAGCTGGCCCCGTGCTCATCGACGGGCGCGAGTTCACGGTCATCGGGATCATCGCGAGCGACGAGGCATGGATGTCGGCCAGTGTGGTGTTCCCGCCTGACTCCGCGAAGGCCGGCGGGTATCTTCCGGACAACCGGGTCATCACCGTGTCCACCGAGGGGAACGTGACCAAACGCCTCCAGCAGCGAATCGCACTCGCCATAGAACCCGCGGCTCCGGATACGGTCACCGTGCTCAGTTCCCCTAGTGCACAAGAACTGCGAACCGAGATTCTGAACAGAGGCACCAGCCTCACCGGTCTCATTGGAATCATCGCCGGCGCCACGGCCTTCCTCACGCTTGCCGCCACGACCTTCGCGTCGCTGACGGAACGTCGTCGAGAGATGGGCCTCTACCTTGCCCTGGGGTACACCCGGTCCTTCGTCTCCGGCCAGATCGTCGTAGAAGGCACCATCGTCGGCGCACTCGGCGGGGTTGTCGGATTCCTTGTCGGCACACTCGTCGCGGCCGCAGTCAGCGCAGGGTCATACCCCATGTTCATCCTGCCCACGGTTCTGCTTGTCCTACCCGGCGCCGCAGCGGTACTGGGATGCATCAGTGCGCTCATCCCCGCGTGGGCCGCGACTCGAGTCTCCCCGAGCGAACTCCTGCGCGCCTGACGGCTGGTATCGGCACATGCTTCCGTCAGCGCGGTTCGCGGAAGACCTCGATAGCGCGCTGCCGGAGCGCCGCCTCAGCTGCCCTCAACGCCGCGATGTGATCCGGGAACGGGTCGGGGACGTGGATGATGACCTCGTGGAAGAGCTCGACTTCTGCATGCCAGCTGTCCGGTCCGACTGCGTCCAGCACGGTGTAGATCTCAAACTTCAGGTTCTCGGAGTTGTGTCGGTGGCGGCTGCGCAGACCTGGACGAAGCTCGTTGCCGTTACCGTCGTACCGGGTGATCTCCATGGGGCCGAATGTACCGCGGACGGCGCACTGGTGGGGAAGGCCTTTGGCGCTGACGCTCGGCCGACATCAGGAAATATCGGCGTCCAGCGGACCCTCGAAGACAAGCACGCTGACAGAGGCATAGGAGGTCGTGGTCGCTCCGCGCGGGCGTGCGGCGGAGCCATCCACGTCGAAGCGAGATGTCCAATCGCCGGGCACGCCACCAAGCTCGTTCGCCTGACGAACGTTCTCTTGCTTCAAGAGGGGGGAATGCCTTTGCGGCGAAGTCTTGCTCGTCTGCTTCGTTCGCGAGGTGTTCGTGGATGCGGTCGTCGGTGTGGCCCTCACGATCGGCTTCATCGCAGTCCTCTGCATCCTCCCTGAGCTGAGTGGGATCGGACGAACACTGCGCGCGTTGCCCGAAGACAACGACCAGTCACCGTCCGATTCCCGCGCAGAAGAAGACCGCTGACCGTTTCGTGCGACCGTCCGCACCGGCGCCGCGAGGACGACGCCAGAACTTCCCCGAACTTCTTTGTGACGAATCCCGCACCTCACCCGTCTTATCTATGAGCGACACAGACACACGCTCCCGGCCGGCCCTCTGGGAACCTGCCGGCCGTCGATACAGATAGGACTCGTCATGGCAACGCAGGACCAGAAGAACAGCACCAGCCCCGCCGAGAAGGAGCTGGCCGACACCACCGCAGCGGCGAAGCCCGCGGGACGCGTCGATCGCGCCTCGTCGTTCTCGACCTCGCGGGTCCCGTCCGACGTGAACGCCGCGGGCACCACGACGATCGCCGATGGCGTCGTCGCGAAGGTCGCCGGCATCGCGGCTCGTGAGATCCCCGGCGTGTACGCGCTCGGTGGCGGCGGAGCCCGTGCCTTCGGTGCGATCCGCGACGTGATCAACGCGACCGACCTCGCGCAGGGTGTGAAGGTCGAGGTCGGGGAGACCCAGGCCGCCGCCGACATCACCATCGTCGTCGAGTACCCGGCTCCCATCCAGGAGGTCGCGAACAACGTCCGCGCCGCAGTCGCCGGTGCGATCACGCGTCTCGTCGGCCTCGAGGTCGTCGAGGTCAACGTCGAGGTCAACGACGTGCACGTGCCCGGTGACGACAACTCCGACAACGAGGAGTCGCGCGTCTCATGAGCCCCACGACCACTGGCGCCCTGATCGGTGCCCTCCTGGCGCTCGCCGCCCTGGCCTTCGGCTTCTGGGGATTCCTCCTCGTCGCCGTGCTCGCCGGGATCGGAGCGCTCGTGGGTCGCATCGCCTCGGGCAAGCTCGACGTCCGCAGCCTCGCCGACGTCTTCACGGGGCGGCGAACCTCCTGATGACCGTCGACCAGAACGTCATCGCCGGTGGCGGCCCCTCGGGGCACGCCACCGGCGGGGAGGCCCTTCCCGGCCGCGTCACCGTGCGGGAACGCGTCTATCGCACCGTCGTGGAGCAGACCTCCGCGTCGTTGATCGGCGTCTCCCGCAGTGACGTGAAGGCCGACGTGATCGAGCGCGGCGCAGGGATCGCCTTCCGCATCTCCAGCCCGCTCCCCGTCCCCGATCTCGACGACACCGTCGCGATCTCCCACACCACCCCCGTCCTCGATCGCGCCAAGGCGCTGCAGGAGCAACTGCAGCACCGCCTCACCGGCATCCTCGGCCGCGATGTGAGCCGTATCTCGCTGACCATCACCGGCGCGACGATTCCCGAAAGGAGACGAGTGCGATGACCAGCCCGGCACTGCGTCGCGTCGTACGACGCGAGACCCACTCACCGCGCACCGTCGCGATGTTCGTCGCGGTCATCCTCCTGATCCTCGCCCTCGCCTACATCGGGCTCGAGATCGTGCTGAGCCTGCTGGCGCAGCCCGCACTCCTGCTCGGCCCGGCTGCGGCGGCGGGCTGGCTCGTCGGACTGCCCGCAGCGCAGCCCGTCGGCCTCGTCATCGCCGGCAGCGTCGTGCTCGCCGTCATCGGCCTCGTCTTCCTCTGGCTGGCCGTGACTCCCGGAAGGCTCTCCCGCCACACGATCGACGCCGGCGACCGCGCCGTCGTGATCGACAACGGCGTGATCGCGAGCGCTCTCGCCCAGCACCTCGCCGAGGAGACGGGGCTCGCCCGCGAGGACATCACCGTCGGGGTCGGACACCGCAGCGTCGACGTCACCGTGCGGCCGGGAGTCGGCATCCCCGTCGACAAGGCCGCCGTGCAGTCGGCGGCCGATGCCGAGATCGAGACCTACCGTCTCACCCGCAGCGTCCGCACCCGCGTGCGCATCGAACGCCCGACTCAGGAGGATGACGAGCTGTGAACAACACGAATCGCGCCCTGAACCGCATCCTGCTGTTCATCATCGGTCTCCTGTTCCTGGCGCTGGGCGCCGTGGGCATCACGATCATGAGCTGGCCGACGGCCGGCCAGATCTGGAGCGAGGCCGGAAAGACCTCCGAGTCCTGGCTCGACCAGGCGATCGCCGCGACGACTGTCGCAGGAAGCAGCGTCTCCTGGATCGCGATCGGCGCTGTGGCGGCGATCATCGTCGTGATCGTCCTCTTGATCCTCGCGCTCACGAGCGTCGCCGGTCGTCGGTCGAGGACCGCGCTGCGCTCCAGCGGATCGCAGAATCCGCTCGGGCGGGTGACGGTCACCGAGTCGTTCGTGTCGGATGCGGTCAAGAACTCGCTCGCTGGTCGAGACGAGATCCTCTCGACCAGCGTCACGGCGAACGACATCCACCGCGAGCCGGTGCTGCACGTCGCGGTCACCCCGCGGCAGAACACCGACCCGCGTGACCTGGTCGACCACCTCGACCGGCTGCTGACGAACCTGGCGACCCTCACGGGCCGCGAGACGGCGACGTACGTGTCGATCCACACCGGGCTCCGCGCGCGGCTCGCACACGACCAGCGCCGCCTCTCCTGATCGTCGGGCGACGTACACAGACTTATCGTCGGTTCCTCACAGGCCGTCGATAGGACGGCGAGAGAACATCTCGCCGACAGGATCCACCATCCATCACCACGAAGGGACATCTCATGGGACTCGACGACAAGATCAAGAACGCCGCTCAGGACCTCGCCGGCAAGGCGAAGGAGACCGTCGGCAAGGTGACCGACAACGAGAAGCTCGAGGCCGAGGGCAAGGCCGACCAGGCCAAGGCCAGCGTCAAGAAGGCGGGCGAGAACGTCAAGGACGCCTTCAACGGCTGAGCGTCGATCGACGAGAGGGGCGGGGCTGCATGCGCGGCCCCGCCCCTCTCGCATGCCCGCACACCTGCGGGACGAGTACTCAGTAGTCGGCGTGCAACCGGAGCCGTGTCGCGATCTCCGCGGTCTGCTCCTGGGGCGTGGCGTCGATCGCGACCTCGATGGCCTTCTCGTCGGCATCCAACGGCTGGAGGGTCGCGAACTGCGAGTCGAGCAGCGCCGTGGGCATGAAGTGGCCCTGGCGTCGCATCATCCGCTCGAGGATGAGCTCGCGGTCGCCCGCGAAGTGCACGAAGGTCACGGCGTCGCGCCGGAGGACGTCGCGGTAGCTGCGCTTGAGCGCCGAGCAGGTGATGATGCCGGGCTCTCCCGCGGCGATCCGCTCGTCGATCCATTCCGCGATGCGGTCGAGCCACGGCCAGCGGTCCTCGTCGTCGAGAGGGGTCCCCGATGCCATCTTCTTGACGTTCGCCTCGGGGTGCAGGTCGTCGCCCTCTTCGAACGTCCATCCCAGGCGTCCGGCGAGCATCGCGGCGACCGTGGACTTCCCGGTGCCGGCGACGCCCATGAAGACGAGGACGGGAGCCTGTGCAGCCATCATGGTCACACCACCAGGCTCAAGAGCAGGGTGCCGGCGAGGCCGGTGACCGAGATGAGGCACTCGAGCACGGTCCACGACTTCAGCGTCTGGGGGATGCTGAGACCGAAGTACTCCTTGATGAGCCAGAACCCGGCGTCGTTCACGTGCGACAGGAACACCGAGCCCGAGCCGATCGCCAGCACGAGGAGCGCGACCATGGGGGAGTCGAGGGTCTCGGTCAGAGGCTGCAGGATGCCGGCGGCGGTGATGGTCGCGACGGTCGCGGAGCCGGTGGCGATGCGGATCACGACGGCCACGAGCCATGCGAGCACCAGCACCGAGACGGAGGATCCCGACACGAACTCGGCGATCACGCCGCCGATGCCGGTGTCGACCAGCACCTGCTTGAATCCTCCGCCGGCGCCGACGATCAGCAGAATGCCGGCGATCGGGCCGAGTGACGACCCGACGATGTCGTTGATGCGCTGACGGTCGAACCCGGCTCCGCGGCCGAGGATGAAGAACCCGGCGATCACCGCGATCAGAAGGGCGATGACGGGGGTGCCGAGGAAGTCGAGGGCCAGCTTCCACGGCGCGTCGGATCCGGCGGCGCCGATGTCGGCGATCGCCTTCGCGAGCATGAGGAACACGGGGAGCAGGATGCTGAACAGCGTGGCGCCGAACGAGGGGCGGCGCTTCGCCTCCTCGCCGGAGTCCTCCGCGGTGACGAACAGGTCCGGGACGGGGACGTCGACCCAGCGGGCCGCGAACCGCGCGAACAGCGGCCCGGAGATGATGACGGCGGGGATCGCGACGATCACACCGAACGCGAGGGTGAGCCCGAGGTTCGCGCCGAGCGCGTCGATGGCCGCGAGCGGGCCGGGGTGCGGGGGCACGAGACCGTGCATCGCCGAGAGGCCGGCGAGCGTGGGGATCGCGATGCGCATGAGCGACTGGCCCGAGCGTCGTGCGACGAGGATGATCACGGGCACGAGCAGCACGAGGCCGACCTCGAAGAACATCGGCAGGCCGATCACGGCGCCGATCAGACCCATGACCCACGGGAGGGAGCGGGCGCTCGCCCTCGATACGAGCGTGTCGACGATGCGGTCGGCGCCGCCGGAGTCCGCGAGGAGCTTGCCGTAGATCGCGCCGAGCGCGATGAGGATGCCCACGCCGCCCATGGTCGAGCCGAAGCCGGTCGAGAAGCTCGTGACCGAGGCGCCGATGTCCATGCCGGCGATCGCGCCGGTCGCGAGCGCGCCGACCGTGAGCGACAGGAACGGGTGCAGTTTGACCCAGGTGATGAGCACGATGATGATCGCGATGCCGATGACGGCGGCGGCGATGAGCTGGGCTGCGGGCTGGGTGGGCGCAGCGGTCTCGCCGGCGGCTGCCGCGAGCGTGCTGGTGGTCGGGATGAGCGATGCCATGAGCTTCCTTGATCCGGGCGATGAAACGGCCTTATGTCGTACATAATAAGCACGCATCCCACGACATGTGCAACATATCCGCAGGAGTTAGCGCACAGGCTCGTCCTGATCGGCCCGCCAGCGGCATACTCGTCGTATGAGTGCTCCTCGGATCGGCAGTCCCGTGCACGACTCCCTCGTGGACGAACTCGGGCGCGCGATCGTCGACGGCGTGCACGGGCCAGGGTCGCGGATGCTCACGGTCGAGATCGCCGAACGGCGAGGGGTGTCCCGATCGGCCGCACGAGAGGCCGTGCGTGTGCTGGAGTCCTTCGGGCTCGTGTGGGTGCGGCGCAAGTCGGGGGTGGAGGTCCGTCCTCGCGGCGACTGGAACGTCTATGCCCCCGAGGTGATCGCCTGGCGGCTCGACGGCCCGGGTCGCGACGAGCAGCTCCGCGAGCTCAGTCAACTGCGGGCGGCGATCGAGCCCCTCGCAGCACGGCTCGCCGCCGACCACGCGACCGCAGCGCAGAAGGTCGACCTCGTCTCGCTCGTCGTCGAGATGGGGCAGGAGGACCATGAGGCGGATCGCGAGCGGTACCTTGCGGCCGACGTGCACTTTCACCGGCTCCTGCTCGAGGCCTCGGGCAACTCGATGCTCGCCGCGCTCGGAGACACCGTCGAAGCCGTGCTGCGCGGCCGCACGCTCCACGACCTGATGCCACACGTCGCGAACCAGAGCGCCGTCCAATGGCACCGCGACGTCGCCTTCGCGGTCGCGAGCGGGGAGGCCGAAGCGGCCGCCGCCGCGATGCGCGACATCGTCTCCGAAGCGGACGAGGCCATGCAGCGCGCCGCCGACTGATACCGCGCCGTCGGAGGACGGACGGCGGATGCGTGACACCGAGGTCCTGCATCCGCCACACTGAGTGCCATGGGATCAGCGTTGACCACCATCGGACTGCCCGTCGCACTGGGCATCATCATGCTGGGACTCGGGCTCAGCCTCACCCTCGCCGACTTCGCGCGCGTGCTCAGGCAGCCGAAGGCGGTGCTGATCGCCCTGCTGTGCCAACTCGTGCTCCTGCCGGCGATCTGCTTCGGGCTCGTGCTCCTGTTCCAGCTGCCGCCCGTGCTCGCGGTCGGCATGATGATGCTCGCCGCGTCGCCGGGCGGGACCACGGCCAACCTCTACAGCCACCTGTTTCGCGGCGACATCGCGCTCAACATCTCGCTGACGGCAGTGAACTCGGTGATCGCGGTCATCACCCTGCCCATCATCACGAACCTCGCGATCGCCTACTTCCAGCCCTTCGACGACCAGCTCGGACTCCAGTGGTCCAAAGCGCTCGAGGTGTTCGCGATCGTGCTGCTGCCCGTCGCCGTCGGCATGCTCATCCGGCGGCTCTGGCCGCGCTTCGCCTCCGGCATGGACCGGCCGGTGCGCATCGCCTCCGTCGTGATCCTCATCGTCGTGATCGCCGGCGCGGTCGCCTCGAACTGGGCGCTGCTCGTCGACAACTTCACCCGGCTCGCGCTCATCACCGTGCTGTTCTGCCTCATCAGTCTCGGGATCGGGTTCCTGGTGCCTCGACTGCTCCGCGTCGGGCGGCGACAGGCGATCGCGTCCTCGTTCGAGATCGGCATCCACAACGCCACCCTCGCCATCGTGATCGCGCAGTCCGTGCTCGGCTCCGTCGAGTTGAGCCTCCCCGCCGCCGTCTACGGAGTGCTGATGTTCTTCATCGCGTTCGGCTTCGGCTTCCTGATCCGCGAGCGCCCGGCGTCGGAGACCTGAGATCGCATCGGCGCGTCGCGTAATGAAGTGCCGCGGAGCGCGTCTCATAGGTATGACGACGATCAGCACGCAGGACGGCACGGTGAGCGGCGATGCAGAGGGTGCGGCCCTCCTCCAGCGGCGCGCCGTGCTCGATCTCAGCATCGACGAGGAGCTCGTGCGGGGCGACCGCCGGGGTCTCGACCTCTGCGCCCGCCAGCGCGCGATCCTCGCCATGATCGTCGAGCACGAGCTGCGTGGCGGAGAGCCTCTGACCGAGACGGCCGTCATCGACGCCACCCGAGCACGAGGCCCCTTCGCCGCTGCACGGCAGCGTCCTCGGATCGACGCACTGGCGACGATCCGTCTGCTGCGGCGTGACGGCGACGAGGTCCGCGCGACCGTGGCCGGCATCGCGGCGATCGTCCGGCCGTCGCTGCTCGATCGACCGCATCCGCCGCGCGCCCTGCTGCGCACCCTGCGGCGGGCCGAGCTCCTGCCCGCCTAGGCCGGGCCGCCTCTGTCCTCGACCTGCCTAGACTGGGCGGATGCGAGCGCTCACCGAGGCAGAGGTCCGTGCGTCCTTCGTCAACGCGGATGCCGACGAGATGCGGGTCATGGAGATGCCGCACGACTTCATGCTGATCGACTGGGACTACCTCGACTTCTTCTCGTGGCGCGACCCCAGCGCGGGACGCCGCGGCTACATCCTCGTCCAGCACGACGGCGGCGTCGCCGGGATCGTGCTGCGTTCCACGGATCCCGGGCGAGCGCGATCGGGCATGTGCAACATCTGCCACACGATGCAGCCGGGCAACCAGGTCTCGCTGTTCGCCGCACGGCGGACGGGGGATGCCGGAGCACGAGGCGACTCCGTCGGCACCTACATCTGCGCCGACCTGTCGTGCCACGAGAACGTGCGGCTCGCGCATCCGCTGGCGCCGAACGAGGTGCGGGCCGCTGGTCAGGTGGACTTCCGCCTCGACGGCACGCGCCGTCGTATGGAGGCGTTCGCCGCTCGCGTGTGGAGCGCGTCCTGATCGTGATTAGCCTGGGGGCATACGTCCTGTGCTCGAAGGAGAAGCCATGAGCGATGTCATCCTGTCCACCGTCGACGAGGGGCTGGCGAGGCTCACGCTGAACCGTCCGGAACGGTTGAACGCCTTCAACGCCGAGCTGGCGCACGCATGGCGCGACGCCACGGTGGAGGCCACCACGAGGGATGACGTGCGCGCCGTGCTGATCGACGCCGCCGGTCCCGCGTTCTGCGCCGGCGGCGACGTGATCGAGATGGCGACGACCGGTGGCTCCGCGACGGACATCGCGGCGCTCGCCGAGGTCATCAACACCGGCATCCGCGCCCTCACCGAGTCCTCGGTGCCGGTCGTCGTGGCGGCTCACGGCACGACGGCGGGTGGCGGACTCGGCATCCTGCTGAGCAGCGACTACGCCGTCATCGGCGCGCGCTCGAAGCTCGGCAGCCTGTACGCGAACATCGGCCTGACCCCCGATCTTTCGGTGTCGGCGCAGCTCGCCCGCGCAGTCGGTCAGCGGCGTGCGCTCCAGCTCGTGCTGCAGGATCGCCTGCTCACGTCCGAGGAGGCGGTCGACTGGGGCCTCGCGGCCGAGGCGGTCGCCGGTGAGGATGCTGCGGCCGAGGCGGTGCTCGTCCGTCAGCGTGCGGAGGAGATCGCCCGGTTCTGGCTCGACGGCGCCGCCGCGGCATACGGTCACGCCAAGCGACTCGTGCGCTCGCAGCCCGAGCGCACGTTCGCGGAGCAGCTCACCGAGGAGGCGCGATCCATCGGGGCGGCCATGGCCACGCCGGACGCGCAGGCGCGCATCGCCGCCTTCGCCTCGTCCAGTGGCGGGTCGCGCTGACCCCTCCTCCACATCGCGGCCAGGACGGCGATCCATCCCGGATGCCGGAGGGATCGCGGTTCGGCACGGCGGTTCGGGCGGCCTCCGTGCAAGGATGAACGCAACGCCGCTCAACGAGAGGAACGCGATGTCCCAGCCGGAGATCGCCCAGCAGCCGCCGCAGCTGGTCGAGAAGAAGAACATGTCACTCCTCATCAGAGGAGCGATCTGGATCGCGATCGGCGCTCTCATCGCAGCCGCTCTCGTGTGCGTCATCTGGGTGCTGATCGGTGACCAGGACGGTCTCATCGGCCGCGCCTTCCTCACGATCCTGCTGCTCGCGGCGTTCGCGGGAATCGCGATCCTGGAAGCGGGACTCGCGCCCAACCGTCCGGACTGGCTCGCGCTGGCGAGCATGGTCAGCTGGATCGTCGCGCTGCTGGTCGGGGCGGTGAAGATCTGGCTTCCCGAGGACGGCATGTTCTTCACGGGAGCGGAGCGGTTCTTCCAGCTGCTCCTCGTGGTCGGCATCCTGCAGCTGGCTCTGTTGCACGTCCGCCTGTTCACCCCCGCCGCCGAACGTCACCGCACGACGTTCACCCGGGTCATCTACATCGTCACGTTGGTGTTCCTCGCCGGACTCGTGGGGATGCTGGTGTTCTTCCTCACGTTCCCGCACACGTTCGACTACAGCGAGCTGTACTGGCGCATCGTGGTGGCGCTCACGATCCTCGCGGCGGTCGGGACCACCCTCATCCCGCTGCTGAACGCGCTGTTCGCCCCCAAGAAGCCTGCTGCGGTGGCCCAGGGCGTCGCGACCGCTCCCGCCTGGCCGACGTACGCCGACGGCGTGACACCGCTGCCCGCTCTTCCCGACGGGTCGCCGGACTGGAACGCCTACTACACGGGCCAGCCGTCGGCGCTGACTCCCGCGCACCCGCAGCTCGCGGCCCCGGCGCCGGCGCCGCAGCCGTTCCCCGTGGCGCCGTACCCGCAGGCCGGTGCGTCTCCGACGCCGCCGCCTCCCGTGCCGCCGGCTCCTGCCGCCCCGACGAGCTCGCCCCCGTCCACGCCTCCGGCGCCCGAAGGCCCGGGGACGTATCCGCCGGCTCCGCCCCTCCCGCCGCAGTGAGCGTTGAGTCCGACCTGCGCGACCTCGCGGTCGAGATCGCGCGGGAAGCCGGAGAGCTCGCGCGCCTCCGCCGCGCCGAGGGCGTGCACCTGGCCGCGACGAAGTCGTCGATCGCCGACATCGTGACCGATGCGGATCGCGAGGTCGAGGCGCTCATCAGGGCCCGGCTGCGCGAAGCACGACCCGACGACGGCTTCCTCGGGGAGGAGTCCGCGCCGGACGACGGTTCGACAGGGGTCACCTGGGTCGTCGACCCGATCGACGGCACCGTGAACTACGCCTACGGCATCCCGTCCTATGCCGTCAGCATCGCCGCAGTGCGCGGGAGCGTCGTGCCGGGGGAGTGGGAGGCGCTCGCCGGCGTCGTGTACGCCCCCGCCAGCGGCGAGACGTTTCACGCGGCGCGCGGCGATGGGGCGTTCCTGGGCGAGGTCCGGCTCTCGGTGACGACCGAGACTCCGGCGGGCGCGCTCTTGGCGACCGGGTTCGGCTACGACCCGTCGACGCATGACGGCGACCTCGCGACCGTGCGGCGGGTGATGACGATGGCGCGGGATCTCCGACGTGCGGGTTCTGCCGCGCTCGACCTCGCGTTCGTCGCGGCAGGTCGACTCGACGGCTACTTCGAGCGCGGTCTCAAACCCTGGGACCTCGCCGCCGGTGCTTTGCTCGTCGCAGAGGCGGGCGGACAGGTGTCCCTGATCGATCGCTCGTCGACGAGACCGTTGCTCATCGCGGGTGGCATCCAGGTTCACGACCGGCTCCGGGGTATCGTGGAGGACGAATCGTGAGTGATTCATGGCATTCCCAGCCTCTGCAGGCTAGTGTTTATCCGATCGTTACTTTCATCGGCCCGAACGGTGGAAGTCCTCTACGCCCCCCGCGTGACGTCTGACCCGAGAGAATTCGTTTTGCCCTTCGAGAACCCCCAGGCTGCCTCTGCGCCCACGCGCCGGTCCTGCCGACTCCGCACCGCGCCCGCCGAGGCGCCCGCGGCAGAGGCGCAGGCAGCCGACTCCGAAGACACGACCCCCGTCTCCGCAGCCCCGCTTTCGCGCCGTGCCGCCCGCCAGCGACTCAGCACCGCCGAGGTCTTCGTCGCCGCGACGGCCGTCGCCGCAGCCGTCGGTGCGACTGAATCCGCCGAATCAGCCGCGACCGAGTCCACCGAAGCCGTCGAGGACATCGACACTTCCGGGGCCGCCGTAGCAGCGCAGGTCGATACTCCCGCCGCTGAGGCCATCGCCGCCGAGACCGTCGCCGCTGCTGAGCCCGTCGAGACCCACACGGCGCCCGAGCCGGATGCGATCCCCGAGCCCGAGGCCCTGCCCGAGGCCGAGCCGACCTCCGCCTCGAGTACTGACGCCTTCGCGGCCGCCTCCCGCACGTTCCGCGCAGTCTCGTCCGAGACCGGCCCGACGGCGACCGGCTCCGCTTCCGACGAAGCCGCGGACGAGCCCGTCGCCGAGCGGGTGCAGCCCGCAGCGACCGAGCACGTCGCGCGTCGCCGTCCGTCGGCCCGCAAGATCTTCGCCACAGGTGCGACCGTCGGCGTCATGAGCCTCGCCGGTCTCCTCGCTGTCGGCATGACCCTCCCCGCCGAGGCTGTCGCCGCCGTCCAGGGCACGACGTCGCTCTCGTCCACCTCGCTCGTGGCCTCCGGCGCTGCCGCCGCAGAGGGCAAGGACGAGATCCAGGCCTTCGTGACCTCGTCCGACGTGCAGAACGAGTCGCTCGCGCGCTCTGACAGCTTCTCGACGATGTCGCTCATTCAGGTCGCCTCCGAAGAGGGCATCAACTACTCCAACGAGGTCTTCACGAACGACCCCGAGGCCGCGATCCAGTGGCCCTTCAAGGTCGGCGTGGGGATGAGCTCGGGTTACGGCATGCGCTGGGGACGACTGCACGAGGGCATCGACTTCGTGCCCGGCGAGGGCGCGCCCATCCAGGCGATCGCCGACGGCGTCGTGCGCATCGCGACCGAGCAGGGCGGCGCCTACGGCGTGACCGTCTACATCGACCACGTGATCGATGGCCAGGTCATCACGAGCCACTACTCGCACATGCAGTACGGCTCACTCCAGGTCAAGGCCGGCCAGACGGTGAAGGTCGGCGACGTCGTCGGTCACACCGGTAACACGGGCCGCTCCTACGGTGCCCACCTGCACTTCGAGATCATCATCAACGGGTCGACCATCGACCCGCTCCCGTGGCTGCGGGAGAACGCCGGGCGGTACTCGTACTGACCCCCTCGATTTCATGAGGACGCCATGGTGATGGTATTCTCGTGTGGTTGCCCCGCGAGGGGCAGCACGCCCCGATAGCTCAGTGGCAGAGCACTTCCATGGTAAGGAAGGGGTCGTCAGTTCAATCCTGACTCGGGGCTCGCAACATCCGCGGAAACGTCGCGGATGCGGTGCGGCAGGGTAGCTCAGTTGGTGAGAGCGCACGACTCATAATCGTGAGGTCGCGGGTTCAAGCCCCGCTCCTGCTACAGAACGAAGCCCCGGATTCTCCGGGGCTTTCTGCATTCCCGGGGAACCGCGCCTGCGCCGCCTCGAACCTCCTTCCCGTGGGCCGATCTGGACAGCTGTGCAGAGAGGGCGCCTCGAACGGTCGCGATCCGCTGCGACGTCCCCATCTCGTCGAACCGCGTTCACCCATCGGCCACCTTGCGGCGGTTCTGTCGCGTGCAGAGGGTCATCCGAGCTCTCGATCGGCGCGATCCCGAGGTCGCGTCGTCATCCTCAGGAAGGAACACGCAGACATGTCTTCGTCCCCCGCCCCCGGGACGCGCCGACGCCGGCGCAGCGCCCTGCTCACGGCGGTCGTCGCCGTGGGAGCGCTCATCGCATCCCCGCTGTTGCTCGCCGCACCGGCATCCGCGGCGGTCCCCTCCCAGATCACGCTCGCGAGCGCCGAGGTCGGCGTCGGTGACGCGCTCACGGTCGACTTCGCCACCGATCGCCCGAGCACCAAGAACTGGGTGGCGATCTACCCCGCCTCGAAGCCCGAGCCCTGCGACGCGTGCGGCATGGCCTGGGCCTACGCACCGGGAACATCGGGCACGATCCAGCTCCCCACCAAGGACCGCGGCGGCAACGATCTCCCGGCCGGCTCCTACCGGGTCGAATACCTCTACAACGACGGATACACGCGCGTGAGCGAACCCGCCACCTTCACGATCGCCGGTCAGCCGTACGAAGGCTCCGAGGTCGACCCCACGAAGCCCATCAGTCTCTCGGTCATGCAGCTCAACCTGTGGGGCAAGAGCACGGATGCCGTCATGCTCGACGAGATCGGGGCCGACCTGATCTTCGTGGAGGAGGCGCAGAACGGCGCCGCCGCGCTCGCCCGGGATCTCGGCTTCGACGTCCACTCGACGGGAGGCAGCGCCGCGGTCATCTCGCGCTACCCGATCGTGGATGCGGGCGTCGTCACGGTCGCTGGGACACAGGGCGGCTGGATGAAGGCGATCGTTCAGGTCGGCGACACCCAGATCGCGGCCTACGGCGGCCACCTCGAGTACCGGTATTACGCCACGTACCTTCCGCGCGGCTACGCGGGCGACGTGCTCGCCCCCGGATTTCCGGCCGAGTGGCGGGGATGGAACAAGCTGAGCGCCCCGGTGACCGACGTGGAGCAGATCCTCGCCGCCAACGACGCCTCGGGTCGGCCCGCCTCCGCATCCGCACTGGCCGCGGACATGGCCGTCGAGCGCGCCGCGGGCCGCCTCACCATGATGGGCGCCGACATGAACGAGCCGTCCGCGCTGGACTGGACTCCCGAGACCGCCGACCTCTACGACCACAACGGCGTCGTGGCCCCGTGGCAGACCACGGCCATCCTCCGTGACGCGGGTCTCGTCGACGCCTACCGTGCGAAGTACCCCGACCCCGTGACCCACCCGGGGTTCACCTGGCCGGCCGACACCCCGAACGTCAGCGTCTCGCAGCTCGCGTGGGCGCCCGAGGCCGACGAGCGCGACCGCATCGACTACATCTTCTTCGCTCCGGACGACCGGCTCGCCCTCGAGAGCACGCGGATCGTCGGACCGAAGGGCGATATCGTCCGCGGAGCCCGTGCTCTTCCCGTGTCGGATGAGGAGATCTTCACGCCGCAGACGCTCTGGACCAGCGACCACAAGGGCCTCCAGGCCGAATTCGTCGTCTGCGGGGAGGCGTGCCAGGCGGCGGCCGAGCCCGGTGATCTCGTCGTCGGCACGCCTTCGGTCACGGGTACGGCCGAGGTCGGAGCGACCGTCACGGCGAACCCGGGCGCATGGACCGAAGGCACGGCATTCGCGTTCCAATGGCTCATCGACGGTGAGCCGGTCGAAGGTGCGACCTCCTCGACGTTCACGATCCCGGCGAACACCGAGGCGCAGCGACTCTCGGTGCGCGTGCGCGGCTCGCTCGACGGATACGCCCCGGCCGAGGCCACCAGCGCGCCGGTGACCGTGGCGGCCGCGGGTGAGGAGCCCGGAGCCGAGGAGCCGACCGTCGCGATCGGCGCGCAGAGCGTCGTCGCGGGCGGCACGCTGAAGGTCAGTGGCAGCGGTTTCGCCGCCGGTACCGCGCTGCGGATCGAGCTGCACTCCACACCCGTCGCGTTGGGCTCGGTGACGACGTCCGCCGCCGGCGAGTTCGCGACGACCGTGACGATCCCCGCGGCGATCCCGGCGGGGGCGCACACGCTGGTCGTCATCCTGCCCGACGGCACGCAGCTGCGCTCCGCTGTCACCGTGACCGCGGCGCAGGGTGGTGCCTCGACCGGCGAACTCGCCCAGACGGGCGGCGTGCTGTTCGGCGCGGCGCTGTGGGCGGCTCTTGCTGCGCTCGTCGCCGGAGGGATCCTGATGATCCGCCGTCGCGCGCAGCAGCAGTAACGCCTCCCCGCACGAAGACACGCGTGGCCGCTCCGGTCGTCTCGGGGCGGCCACTCCTGTGTCGGTGGTCCGTGCGACGATTCGTCGCGATCGGATCTCGAACGGGAGGCGTCATGCGCGAGGAGGCCACCGTGCTGCATGCCGATCTCGACGCGTTCTACGCCTCGGTCGAGCAGCGCGATTCCCCGGAGCTGCGCGGTCGTCCGGTCATCGTCGGCGGGGGAGTCGTTCTCGCGGCGAGCTATGAGGCGAAGGCCCGTGGTGTCCGCACCGCGATGGGCGGACGGCAGGCGCGAGACCTCTGTCCGGATGCCGTGGTCGTGCCGCCGCGAATGGAGGTGTACTCCCAGGCGAGCAAGGACGTGTTCGCGATCTTCCGCGACACGACACCGCTCGTCGAGGGCATCTCGATCGACGAGGCGTTCCTCGAGGTCGGTGGTCTGCGGCGCATCGCCGGGCCGCCCGAGCAGATCGCGGCACGACTGCGAGAGCGTGTGCGAGTCGAAGTCGGACTCGCGATCTCGGTGGGCGTCGCGCGCACGAAGTTCCTCGCCAAGGTCGCCAGCGCCGTGAGCAAGCCCGACGGCCTGCTCGTGGTCGAGCCCTCCCACGAGCAGGCGTTCCTGCTGCCGCTGCCGGTCGAGCGCCTATGGGGCGTCGGGGCCAAGACGGCGGAGAAGCTGCATGGCCTCGGCATCCGCACGGTGGGTGAACTGGCCGACCTCGAAGCGGCCACAGCCGAGCGTCTGCTCGGACGTGCGGCCGGAGCGCATCTGCACGCCCTGGCTCGGCTGCGCGACCCGCGCCCGGTCGACACCGCTCGCCGCCGCAGCTCGATCGGGTCGCAGCGCGCCCTCGGCATGAGGCCGCGCACGCCGGAGGAGCTCGACATCATCCTCACGCAGATCCTCGACGGACTCTCCCGACGGCTCCGCGACCGCGACCGGGTCTGCCGCACGGTCGTGCTGCGGTTGCGGTTCGGCGACTTCGCGAAGGCGACGAGATCGCGGTCGCTGCGTACGCCGACCGCCCGGACCTCGGTGCTCCTCGCCGTGGCCAGGGGTCTGCTCACGGCAGCGCTCGTCGAGATCGCGGATCGGGGCATCACCCTGATCGGCGTCTCCCTGTCGCAGTTGAGCAGCGCCGCGGACGCGCCGACCGAGCTCGACTTCGACGACGAGGAGGGCGGAGAGCGCCTCGACACCGTGCTGGACGCCGTGCGGCAGAGATTCGGCGCGGCGTCCGTGTCACGCGGGACGCTTCTGGGGCGCGATCCCGGATGGTCGACGCCGCTGCTGCCGGAGCACGAGTGAGGTCGGAGCACGAGTGAGGTCGGAGCACGAGTGACGGCGGCGCACGAGATCAGGGGCGCGGCGGACTCCAGGGCTCGCCGGGCCCCACCGACGTGGCGATGCGTCGGCTGATCACGCCGAGTTGTCGCGCCTGCGCGGCCGTGAGGGTGTCGAAGACCAGCTCGCGCACGAGCGCCTGATGGCCCGGGGTGGAGGCGGCGACCTGATCGTGGCCGGCGGGGGTGAGGATGCCGAGGGTGAAGCGCCCGTCGTCGGGGTCGATCTCGCGACGCACCCACCCGCGGGTCTCCAGGCGGGTGATCGCGCGCGAGAGTCGCGACAGTGTGCAGCTGGCGTAGGCGGCGATGACGCTCAGGCGCAGGGTGCGCTCGGGAGCGAGGTCGAGGGCCTGCAGGATGCCCTGCTCGAAGTGCGTGAGGCCGCTGTCGCGCTGAAGCTGCGCGTCGAGAGCGGCGGGAAGGCGTTCGAGGAGCGAGGCGACGGACGCCCAGATCTCGAGCTCGTCCGGCGTGAGGGCGTGGTCCATGGCGGGCATGGCTCCAGCCTAAATGACTTGCGCGAGCAAGTCATTGAGCGTAGCGTCGCTTGCTCAAGCAAGTGATGTCGACGTGCGATACGTCGAAGACGGGAGTGGACATGGACCTCGGACTCCAGGGGAGGACGGCCTTCGTCAGCGGATCGACCCAGGGGATCGGGTACGCCGTGGCGTCGGCGCTCGCGGCAGAAGGCGCCAGCGTGACGCTCAACGGGCGAGACCCGGCGCGGGTCGACGACGCGGTGTCGCGGCTGCGGCAGGCGCACGCGGGTGCCGAGGTGTCGGGGATCGCTGCGGACTTCGCCCGCGCTGATGAGGTCGACCGCCTCGTCGATGCTCTCGGCGACACCGACATCCTCGTGAACAACGTCGGGCTGTTCGGCCTGGCCGAGTTCGCGCAGATCGGCGACGAGGAGTGGATGCGCTACTTCGAGGTCAACGTCCTGAGCGGCGTCCGACTCTCCCGTCATGCTCTGCCGGGCATGATCGAGCGCGGCTGGGGACGAGTGGTGTTCGTCAGCAGCGAGTCAGGCGTCAACGTGCCGCGCGACATGATCCACTACGGCACGACCAAGGCGGCGATGATGGCGCTGGGCAACGGGCTCGCGAAGCTCACGCGCGGCACCGCCGTGACCGTGAACACCGTGCTCGGCGGCCCGACTTACTCGGAGGGTGTCGCCGCGAGCGTCGCGGCGGTCGCCGCGGCGCAGTCGATGTCCGCCGGGGCGATGCGCGACGCGATCATCGGCCAGAACGCGACGACCCTCATCGAGCGGTTCCTCGAGCCGTCGGAGATCGCGAATCTCGTGGCTTATCTCGCGAGCCCGCGGGCCTCGGCGACCAACGGCGCGACTCTCCGCGCCGACGGGGGAGTGCTCACCGGCATCCTCTGACCGGACTGTCAAGGGGATCGTCGGTCGGCGGCGGCCGTCCGACGATGGTCCTCCTGTACACCGACGATGGGAGCGATCATGTCAGACCCGCAGATGCCCGACGGCGACGCCGGAATCGACGCGACGGGAGTCGACGCGGACTTCGTGACGAACGACCCCGCTCCGGATCCCGATGAGGCCACCCCGGGTCCCGAGCAGACCACGGACGACGAGGGTGACGAGGAGGACGTGGATCTCTCCGATCTGCCCTGAATGGGGCATGTCGAGCGGGTCCGGCCCTGGGAGGACGGACCCGCCCGCCGCGTGTCAGCGGTACTCGGTGCGCGTCGCGGAGTTCGATCCGGTGGGATCGGCGCCCGGTCCACTCTCCGATCCCGTGACCGAACCGCCCCGCAGCTCCGCCTCGAGTTGCTCGGCCTCCTCGCCGCTGATCGCCTCGCCGCGGGCGACGAGTCCGGCGGTATCGGAGAGCGGGATCTGCTTCAGGAACAGCGACAGCAGCAGCGCGACCGCGATGAACGGGACGAGATACCAGAACACCGGAGCGAGAGCATCCGCATAGGCGGTGACGATGCCGTCGCGAACCTCGTCCGGCAGGGTGCCGAGCGTGGCCGGATCGATCGTCGACGCGGCCTGTGAGGCGTCGCCGGGTGAGGCGCCGGCGCCCCTGAACACCCCCAGCAGGTTCTCGGTCAGGCGGGTCGTGAAGATCGTGCCGAACACCGCGGTGCCGAGCGAGGCGCCGACCTCCCGGAAGTAGTTGTTGGTGCTGGTCGCGGTGCCGATCTCGCCCGCCGGCACGGCGTTCTGCACGACCAGGACCACGACCTGCATGATGAGGCCCAGGCCCGCACCGAAGAAGAACAGGAACACGCAGATCAGCCAGATCGGTGTGGCGGCCGAGAGGGTCGTGAACGCGACCATCGAGAGTCCGGTGATGATGGTGCCGAGGATCGGGTAGACCTTGTACTTCCCGGTCTTGGAGATCGCGATCCCCGAGAAGATCGATGTGCCCATGAGTCCCACCATCATCGGGATCATCAGGAGGCCGGATGCCGCGGCCGATGTGCCGGAGGACATCTGCAGGAATGTGGGGACGAAGCCGATCGCGGCGAACATCCCGATGCCGAGCACGAGGCCGATCGCCGTGGCGTTGATGAAGATCGGGTTGCGGAACAGGCTGAGCGGGATGATCGGGTCCTGCACCCGCGCCTCCGTGATCACGAAGGCCGTGGCGGCGACCACGAGTCCGGCGCCCCAGGCCCAGGTGGCGAGCGAGTCCCACCCGAACTCGGCGTCGCCGCCGAAGTCGGTGAAGAAGATCAGGCAGGTGGTGGCGATCGAGAGGAAGATCACGCCGAACACGTCGATCGGCTTCTCCGCCTTCTTGCTCGGCAGCTTCAGCGCGACGAGCGCGATGATGAACGCGGCGATCCCCACCGGGATGTTGATGTAGAACGCCCACTGCCACGTCATGTGGTCGACGAAGAAGCCGCCGAGCAGCGGGCCTGCCACCGCCGAGAGGCCGAACACGGCACCGAGCGGACCCATGTACTTGCCACGTTCCTTGGCGGGCACGATGTCGGCGATGATCGCCTGCGACAGGATCATGAGTCCGCCGCCGCCGAGGCCCTGGAGCGCGCGGAACACCACGAAGGTCCAGAAGTCGGTCGCGAACGCGCAGCCGACCGAGGCGAGCGTGAACAGTGCGATCGCGACGAGGAACAGGTTCCGGCGGCCGAGCACGTCGCCGAACTTGCCGTAGATCGGCATGACGATCGTGGTGGCGAGGAGATAGGCCGTGGTGATCCACACCTGGTGGTCGACGCCGCCGAGCTGCCCGACGATGGTCGGCATGGCGGTCGACACGATGGTCTGGTCGAGGCTCGAGAGCAGCATCCCCGCGATGAGGGCGCTGAAGATGATCCAGATGCGGCGCTTCGTGAGGAGGAAGGGCGCATCCTTCGTGGCGGTGGCGGACATTCAGTCGGCTTTCTGGGTGGGGGTGAACAGGGCGCGGGTGGCCTTGAGGCGGTGCAGCACGAGGGCGCCGAAGGCGTCGGCGGAGTGGTGATTCAGGAGCTGGTCCATGCTCAGACGCATGAGGGCGCCGACCGTGTACACGAGGACCTCCGCGCGGATCTCGCTGTCCGCGTCGTCGCCGAGGCGTCGCAGGATGAGGTCGCGGTCACGTCGTTCGTTCTTCGCGAGCTGTTCGAACGCCGCTTTGATGAGCTTGGGCTCCTGCTCGATCACGGCGAGGAGGGCGCGGGCGTCGTCGATCGGATTGAAGAGCTCGAATCGGGCGATCGTGAGCGCGACGAAATCGTCGAGGAGGTCGCCGGTTCCGGTCTCGAACACGTGCTCGAGCTCTTCCTGCCGTGGCTCGGTGGCGGCGAATCCGAAGACGGCGTTCTCCTTGCTCTCGAAGTAATTGAAGAAGGTGCGGCGGGACACTCCGACCTCGGAGCACAGCTCCTCGATCGTGAAGCCCGCGAACCCCTGCTCGGACGTCAGCCGTCGGGCGGTGTCGGTGAGGGCGCGGGAGGTCTCCCGCTTACGCTGCTCCCGCAGTGAATCTGCACTGTCGCTCATGAAGTGCAAGTTTGCACTCTGCACCTTGGAGTGCACTGTGAGAGAACTTCTCGACGAATCTGTGACGAATCGTTCGTAGCATCCGTCTTAGGGGTGTGTCGCCCATCCGGCGACCACTCCACACGGAGTCCCCACAGACGAAGGAGCACATCATGGCGAACGCGAACACCGGAACCCGGCCCGAGGTCCAGGTCTCCACGGGGACTGGCCCCGCGTCGACCGGCGCGACCATCATCGAAGACGGCGTCGTCGCCAAGATCGCCGGCATCGCCGCCCGCGAGGTCCCGGGCGTGCACGCGCTGGGCGGCGGAGCCGCACGCGCGGTCGGGGCGATCCGCGACGCCCTCAACTCCACCGACCTGACCCAGGGCGTCCGCGTCGAGGTCGGCGAGACCCAGGTGGCCGTCGACGTCACGATCGTGGCCGAATACCCCGCCTCCCTGCAGAAGGTCGCCGAGGACGTCCGCACCGCGATCTCCCTCGCCATGAGCGAATACGTCGGCAAGGCCGCGGTCGAGGTCAACGTGACGATCAACGACGTCCACATCCCCGCCGACGATGCCGAGACCGAGGTCGAGGTCGTGTCGGAGGCGCGGGTCGGCTGATCGGCGACGACGACATGGCCGGATCGGAGCCGATGACGACCGTCTGGATCGGACTGCATACCCCATCCGATGACGGCATCGCTCCGAATCTCTCAGGACAGCGGGAAAGGGGAATCGCCAGGTGGTCGGGGAGAGATTTCGCTCGGCTCTCGAGCAGGCGGACGATCGGATCGTCGCCGGACGGGCGATGGACGGCGACGTCGGCGCCTTCGCGGTGCTGGTCCGGCGGTACACGCCGATGATGCGCGCCTACACGCAGCGGATGCTGAACGCCTCCGCCGATGTCGACGACATCGTGCAGGAGACGTTCGTCACCGCGTGGCAGCGGTTCTCGGAGCTCGACGATCCCGCGAGGGTCAAGAGCTGGCTGATGCGGATCGTGAGTCGCAAGGCCATCGACCGGATCCGTGCTCTGCGCCCGACCGTCGACGTCGATGAGATGGAGCAGGCCGCCCCGACCAGGGACTCGCCGGCGCGAGTGGCCGAGGCCCGAGCGGGAATCGCAGCACTCGGTGCCGCGCTTCAGGAGCTTCCCGCTGCCCAGCGCGAGTGCTGGGTGCTCCGCGAGATGGGCGGCTACTCGTATGACGAGATCGCCGAGGAGCTCGACATCTCGGTGTCGACCGCAAGGGGGCTGCTCGCAAGAGCGAGGAAGTTCATGATCGTACGGATGGAGGCGTGGCGATGACCGAGAACGGCACCCCCGACACGGGTCGGCTGGGCTTCGAGCCGAGCGATCTCGACGGCCACACCATCGACGAGCTGACCGACTATCTCGAGGCGGGACGCCTCCCGATCGACCCGTCGATCGAAGGGTCGGCGGGATGCCAGCTCGCGCTGGACGCCCTCGAGCGCCTGCACGGCCTCGGCGGCGAGCTCATCGACGCCGACGCTGCGGCGATGCCCGAGGTCGACGACAGCTGGGTCGACCGCATCCTCAGCGGGATCGCGCTGGATGCCCGCGCCGGGCGTCGCATCCCGTTCGGCGAACCTGACGACTCCGTCGACCTCGGGATCACCGAGGGCGCCGTGCGCGGGCTCATCCGATCGGCGGAGAACGCCGTCGCCGGGATCCTCGTCGGGCACGCGGCTCTCGATGGCGACGTCATGGTCCCCGGTGCGCCGGTGCGGATCAGGATCGACGTCAACGTGTTCTACGGCACCTCCATCCCGGATGCCGTCGAAGGCCTGCGCGCGGAGGTAGCCGATCGGCTGCATCGGCACACCGACCTCGTCGTCGCCGGGATCGACGTGCGAGTCAGGGACGTGCAGAGAGTCAGTCGTCGGACGGAGGAGACGCCATGAGCATGACGGTGCCCGAAGGGATCGCCGCACGGATCGAGGCGGTGGTGCTCGCGACGCCAGGAGTCCGGAACGTCTATCGTGCAGGATCTCTGGTCTCGAATCTCGTCGGGGAAGGGGCCATCGCTCTCGGTGTGGTCGGCGCGGACGAGTCGCTCGTCGCCGTGACCCTCGCCGGGGACGGAGTGCGGGTCGAGGCGTCGCTGGGGGTCGAGTACTCCGTGCGCGCGATCGACGTCCTCGACGCGGTGCGCACGGCGATCACCGAGGCGCTCGCCGCCGAGGCCGTGGAGGCCGCGACCATCGTCCTCACCATCGCCTACGTGCACCCGCGCGAGGCGACCGCGCCCTGAGCGGGCGCCGGTCTCCGGCGATGTGGCGGCCGACGGGCACCGACCCCCGTTCGGGGCCGATGCCCGTCGGCATCCGTTCTCCGGATCAGGCGACGGCGCGCAGCCCGTCGAGGAGCGGCGTGGTCGGACGACCGATGAGGCGCGCGAGAGTGCCGTCCGTCTCGGCGAGCGCACCGGCCGCGATCCCGGCGTCCAGGGCTGCGACGAATCCGGCGGTGCCCTCGTCGAGGCCCGCTGCCTGGAGGGCGGCGAGCTGCTCGTCGACCGCGAGACGGCGGTACTCGACCTCACGCCCCGAGATCTCGGCGATCGCCGCGGCGAGATCCTCGTAGGTCCAAGCGACGTCGCCGCCCAGCTCGTACGTGCGGCCGATGTGGCCGTCCTCCGTGAGCACGACGGCCGCGGCCTCCGCGAAGTCCTTGCGGCTGGCCGAGGCGACGCGGCCGCCGCCCGCACCGGCGGCCAGCACGCCGGTCTCGGCCGCCCGTGCGACGTCGGCGGCGTAGTTCTCGGTGTACCAGTTGTTGCGGAGGATCACGGCGGGCAGGCCCGACGCGGCGATGGCCTCCTCGGTCGCCTTGTGCTCGGGGGCGAGCACGAGATCGCTCGTCGTCGCCTTCGGGGCGCTCGTGTAGACGAACTTCGTGACGCCTGCGGTCTTCGCCGCGTCGATCACGGCCGTGTGCTGCGCGGTGCGCTGCCCGACCTCGGAGCCGGAGATCAAGAGCACGGTGTCGATGCCCTCGAGAGCTGAGGCGATGGAAGCGGGGTCGGTGTAGTCCAGGCGGGCCACGCGGACGCCGAGGTCCTCTGCCTTCGCGACATCGCGAGCGCCCGCCACGATCGACTGCGCGTCGACGCCGCGCTCGAGGAGACTCTGGATGACGAGGCGTCCGAGCTGGCCGGTCGCGCCGGTGACGAGGATGGTCATGGGGTGTCCTTTCGTTGGTGACATCCCGCACAACCACGTGTCGGTGTTCGAACATTCCGAACCGGCGGTACCCACTTTAAAGTAAGGTACATACGTGACGGTGAGTTTTGCGCAGATAAAGGAATCCACGCCGCAGGTCTTCGAACCCGGCTGCGGCACGCGCGTGATCCTCGATCACGTCATGAGCAAGTGGGGCGTGCTCGTCCTGTCGAGCCTCTCCGACGGCACACGACGCTGGGGGGAGCTTCGACGCGAGGTCGGGGGCATCAGCGAGAAGATGCTCGCCTCGACCCTCCGCACGCTCGCCGACGACGGACTCGTGCATCGGGAGTCCTTCCCGACGGTGCCGCCGCACGTCGAGTACAGCCTCACCCCCCTCGGCCGCGATCTGATGGAGCGGATGCTGCCGCTGGTGGAGTGGGTCGCGGATCATGCGGACGGGATGCTGGGTCGCGAGTGATCCGACGGAATCCGTCGATGACACCCCTTCTGGATTGCGAAATCCATCGGTCGAAGAAAACGATTGACGCGAGATGCGTGGAAGTCGTATCTTCTGAGCATGGCAGCAACGACGCCCATCCACCTGGAACGACCTGACGGCAAGGGCCTCGCGAGCGGCTCACTGGGACTGTGGGGATCGACCGTGATCGGTCTCGCCTCCACCGCCCCGGTGTACTCGCTCGTGGCGACCCTCGGCTTCGTCGTGCTCGCCGTGGGCGCTCAGGCGCCGATCGCTTTCATCATCGCGTTCATCCCGATGCTCCTGATCGCCTTCGCCTACCGCGAGCTGAACAACGCCGTGCCCGACTGCGGCACGACCTTCACCTGGGGTACCAAGGCCTTCGGACCGTGGGTCGGCTGGATGGGCGGCTGGGGCGTCGCGGTCGCGGGTATGGTCGTGCTCGCCAACCTCGCGCAGATCGCCTCGGTCTACTTCTGGTCGCTGATCGGCTTCGACCTCGAGAACAACGACTGGCGCATCATCCTCGTCGCCGTGTTCTTCATCGCCGCGATGACCTGGGTCAGCTGGCGCGGCGTCGAGATCGGCGAGCGCATCCAGAACATCCTGCTCGGCATCCAGTACCTGGCCCTCGCGATCTTCGTCGTCGCGGCGCTCTGGCAGTTCTTCGGCGGCACGGCTCCGAACCCGACGCCGTTCGACATCGCATGGTTGAACCCCTTTGCCTTCACCGACTACTCCGGGTTCATCGAGGCGATCCTGCTCGCGCTGTTCATCTACTGGGGCTGGGACACGTGCCTCGCCCTCAACGAGGAGACCAAGGACCCCAAGCGCATTCCGGGACGCGCGGCCCTGCTCACGACCGTCATCCTGCTGTTCACGTACGTCGCGGTCACGATCGCCGCGATGATGTATGCCGGCCTCGGTGAGAGCGGCACCGGGCTCGGCAACGAGGCCAACGCCGACGACTTCTTCCTCGCCATCAAGGACGGACTGCTCGGCCCGTTCGGTTGGGTGCTGGTCGTGTCGGTCATCATCTCGGCGATCTCCTCGACCCAGACGACGATCCTGCCGACCGCGCGCGGAACGCTCGCGATGGGCGTGTACCGGGCTCTGCCCGCGAAGTTCAAGGACGTGCACCCCACGTACAAGACGCCCTCGTTCTCGACGATCGTCATGGGAGTCGTCGCCTCGGCCTACTACGTCGGCATGACGCTCATCAGCGACAACATCCTGCAGGACTCGATCCTCTCGCTCGGGCTCGCGATCGCGTTCTACTACGCGATCACCGGATTCGCCTGCGTCTGGTACTTCCGGAAGGATCTGACCCGATCGGCTCGGGACTTCTTCTTCAAGGGCCTGTTCCCGCTGCTCGGCGGTCTCATGCTCACCTACGCGTTCGTGCAGTCGGCGATCGACATGTGGGATGTCGACTACGGATACACAGTGCTGTTCGGCATCGGCGGCACGTTCGTGATCGGCATCGGCTCGCTCGCGTTCGGTCTGGTGCTCATGTTCCTCTGGTATCTCTTCCCGCGGTCGAAGAGATTCTTCCGCGGTGAGAGCCTCAATCGCGACACCGGGGTCATGGTGCCCGACGACCCCGCCGGTGCGATCCGCTCGATCGACGGCGGCGTCTGACCGCACCCGTAGGCTGGAGTCGTGCGCATCCGGCTCGACATCGCCTACGACGGCACCCACTTCCGCGGGTGGGCGAGGCAGCCCTCCCTCCGCACGGTGCAGGGCACGCTCGAGTCGGCGCTCGCACGCATCGTCGGCTCCGAGGTGCAGTTCGTCGTCGCCGGACGCACGGATGCGGGGGTGCACGCCGAGGGGCAGGTGGCGCACGTCGATCTGGACGACGGGCAATGGGGGCGTATCGAATCCCGCCACGGACGCGCCGCCCAGGATCCCGCAGGGTCGATCGCAGGGCGCATGCGCGGTGTGCTCGGCGCCTACCCGGACGTCACCGTCACGCGCACGACGATCGCGCCCGAGGGATTCGACGCTCGCTTCTCGGCCGTGTGGCGCCGTTATCGCTACCGCCTCGCCGACGCGACATCGGGTTACGATCCGCTGCGCCGGCTCGACACGACGACCCATCGCGGCATCCTAGACGCCGAGGCCATGGACGCCGCGGCACGGACGCTCATCGGCCTGCACGACTTCGCCGCGTACTGCAAGCCGCGCGAGGAGGCGACGACCATCCGCACTCTGCTCGACTATCGATGGAGCCGGGATGCGGAGGGCGTGCTCGTGGCCGAGGTCAAAGCCGATGCCTTCTGCCACAGCATGGTGCGCGCCCTGGTCGGAGCGTGCGCGGCCGTGGGGGAGGGCCGCCTCGGCGTCGACGACCTCGTGGTGCTGCGCGATGCCCTCACCCGCACGAGCGAGTTCAAGGTGCTCGCCGCGCGCGGTCTGACCCTCACCGAGGTCGGCTATCCCGCGGACGACCTCCTGTCGACACGCGCCGCGCAGACCCGGGCTCGAAGGGACTCCTCGGCCGACTGACGACAGGCGAGCCCACCGCGGCCGTCCGCTACCCCTAGCGGACGACCGCGGCAGAGGGAGGCGTGCCGGTGGCGTCTGCGATCCGCACCGGCACGGCGACGGCTCGCGGAACGAGGGGTATGCACCGCGGAACCGTACACTGAACCTACTCGGGGCTTCTTCACACGACGACGAGGGAACTGTGATGGACCGGATGGACGAGCCGAGCGGTGCGTTCGCGGTGGCGTTCCGCGCGGCGATCGCCGAGCGGGGCATCACCCTCGCGCGCTTGCGCAGCCTTCTCGTGGACGACGGGAACCCGGTGTCGACCGCCACTCTCAGCTACTGGCGCTCGGGTGATCGCCAGCCGGAGGGGCCTCAGTCGCTGAGCGTCGTGGAGGGCATCGAGGACAGGCTCGGCCTCGACCGCGGCCACCTCACGAGTCTGCTCGGACCGTCGCCGCGACTGGGACCCGTCGCCCCGCCGCGACTGCCGTTCGACGAGGAACGAGAGCATCGCGAGACCGAGGAGACCCTCGCCGCCCTGCACGCGGCACCCCAGGATTCCCTCCGAGACCTGTCGACGCACCTCACGGTCACTGTCGGGACGGATGGAGCGGTCGAGCGCATCGTGATGCGGTCGCTCGTCCAGGCGACGCGGGGCACGATCTCCGAGCTGCCGCTCATCGACGTCGCGCCGGCGGAGACCGACGTCATGTCCGTGATCTCGGATGTCGTCGGCGGCCGGATCGTGCGCGAGTACCTGCATCCGGGACGCCTGCTGTCGGGCGTCGTGATCGCGCTCGACCATCCCATCGTGACCGGCGCCACGACGCTGTTCGAGTTCTCCGAGTCGTTCCCGCCCGGGTATCCCGTGCGGCAGTACGCCTGGCACGCGACCTCGCGCGCGGCACGGGAGACGGTGATCTGGGTGCGATTCCCGCCGGAGGCGGTGCCGACCTGGTGCGAGGAGTATCTCGAGACCGAGGAGGAGTACGTCTCCACGATGCGGGCCGTACGCGGAGGCACGGTCCACGTCGCGCGACACGGCTTCGGACCGGGCGTCCTCGGGGTGCGCTGGGGGTATGACGGCTGATCCGGAGCCTCATCACAGCACCGGGGGGTAGCGTGGGATCGCTATGAAGGTCATCTCGTACAACCTGCAGAAGCACCGTGCCGCGGGGGAGCTCGCGGCACTCGTCGCCGAGCACGATCCCGACCTGTTGTGCCTTCAGGAGTGCGACGTGCTGGATCTCCCCGAGAGGATCGGGGATCTCGCTCTCGCCGACGCGACGCAGGGCAACCGACTGGGACTTGCGATGTTCTATCGCGAGAGCGAGTTCCACCTGCAGGCGATCCGCACGATCGAGCTCAAGAAGTCTCTGCACGATCGGATCGCCAAACCCGCCCACGAACGGGTCCTCGGGGCACGGCTGCGCGACATCGATGCGGGACGCGAGTTCATCGCCGCGTCGTTCCACGCCGCACCGCTGACGGCTCTGAACTCGCTGCGTCGCCACCAGATCCGCGCCGCGCTCACCGAACTCGCGACGTTGGGGGAGGGGCTGCCGCAGCTCATGGTCGGCGACTACAACTATCCGGTCTTCAAGGAGAACCTCGGGCATGCGGTGCGAGAGCACGGCTACGCGCTCACCCTGAGCGACGATCACACCTACACGCGGTATCGGGTCTTCCGCGGGCACTACGACTTCGCGACCTCCGCCGGTTTCGAGATAGAGCGGGTCACGACGCTGCCGCAGAGGTCGAGCGATCACCGGCCGATCCTGGTGACCGCGCGGCTCGACTGATCAGCGGCGCGGCACGTTCGCCGGCATCCGGTTTGGGGGATCGCGCGGGATGACGTAAACTGATTCTTTGGTACTCGACTGCCGGGTGCCGCGAACGTGAGCCCTCCACTGGCGTGTTCCCCGAAGTCCTGTTCCGCAGGCCACAGGGAACCACCCCGGAGTGGGATTCACGAACCTCTCCGTTCGAACAAGAAAGCAGCACTATCGTGACGCGCACTTTCACTCCCAAGGCTGGCGAAGTCCAGCGCGACTGGGTCGTCATCGACGCCACCGACGTCGTCCTCGGCCGTCTGGCCTCGCACGCCGCAGCGCTCCTGCGCGGCAAGCACAAGCCGACCTTCGCCAACCACATCGACTCGGGTGACTTCGTCATCATCGTGAACGCCGACAAGGTCGCGCTCACCGGGCAGAAGCTCCAGAAGAAGATGGCCTACCGTCACTCGGGCTACCCGGGTGGTCTCAAGGCCGTCAACTACGCCGAGCTCCTCGAGAAGAACCCGGTCCGCGCTGTGGAGAAGGCCATCCGTGGCATGCTCCCCAAGAACAGCCTCGGCCGTCAGCAGCTGTCGAAGCTCAAGGTGTACACGGGTGGCGAGCACCCCCACGCCGCGCAGCAGCCCCAGCCGTACACCCTCGACCAGGTCGCCCAGTAAGCGCCGTACAGACTAAGGACATACTCGTGGCTGACATCCAGGACTCCACCGAAAACCTCCAGAACTTCTCGACCTCGACCCCCGAGACCGACGCTGTCGAGGCGGCTCCCCGCCCCGTGCTCAGCGTTCCGGGCGCCGCTGTCGGCCGTCGCAAGCAGGCCATCGCCCGCGTGCGCCTCGTTCCCGGCTCGGGCACGATCACGGTCAACGGCCGTTCGATCGAGGACTACTTCCCGAACAAGCTGCACCAGCAGCTGATCAACGACCCGTTCACGGTGCTCAACCTCGCCGGCGGCTACGACGTCATCGCGCGCATCTCCGGCGGTGGCCCCTCGGGTCAGGCCGGCGCGCTGCGTCTCGGCATCGCTCGTGCCCTCAACGGCATCGACGCGGAGAACAACCGTCCGACCCTGAAGAAGGCCGGCTTCCTGTCGCGCGACGCTCGCGTCAAGGAGCGCAAGAAGGCCGGACTCAAGAAGGCCCGCAAGGCGCCTCAGTACTCCAAGCGTTAAGGTCCACCGGTCCGATGCCGATCTTTGGCACGGACGGCGTGCGAGGGCTTGCCAACGGCATCCTCACCGCCGACCTGGCGCTCACCCTGGCCCAGGCGACTGCTGTCGTCCTGGGCCAGGGCCGTACCGCGGAGGCCCGCATCGCCGAAGGCAAGCGCCTCACCGCGGTAGTCGCCCGAGACCCCCGGGTCTCGGGGCACTTCCTCGAGGCCGCTGTCGCCGCGGGCCTCGCGTCCTCGGGAGTCGACGTGCTCGAGGCGGGTGTCATCCCGACCCCGGCTCTCGCGTTCCTCGTGGCCGACCGTGACGCCGACTTCGGCGTCATGATCTCCGCATCGCACAACGCGGCGCCCGACAACGGCATCAAGATCTTCGCCCGGGGCGGCGTCAAGCTCCCCGACATCGTCGAGGAGCGCATCGAGGCCGCGATGGCGGGCGAGAAGCTGCGCCCGACCGGCGCAGGCGTCGGTCGCATCATCCGGTTCTCGGATGCCGAGGACCGCTACGTCGTGCACCTGCTCGGGTCGCTGCCGAATCGCCTCAACGGCATCAAGGTCGTGCTCGACTGCGCCCACGGTGCGGCGTCCGGCGTGTCCCCCGAGACCTTCCGCGACGCAGGGGCCGAGGTGACGGTGATCGGCGCCGACCCCGACGGCTGGAACATCAACGACGGCGTCGGCTCCACGCACCTCGACAACCTCGCAGAGGCCGTGGTGCGCCTCGGCGCCGACATCGGCATCGCGCACGACGGCGACGCCGACCGCTGCCTCGCAGTCGATGCGCGCGGCAACGTGATCGACGGCGATCAGATCATGGCGATCCTGGCGGTATCGATGAAGGAGCGCGGACGTCTCACCGACGACACGCTCGTCGCGACCGTCATGAGCAACCTCGGCCTGCACGTCGCCATGCGTGAGCACGGCATCACGGTGCGTCAGACCGCTGTCGGCGACCGCTACGTGCTCGAGGACATGAATCAGGGCGGTTACGCCCTGGGCGGCGAGCAGTCCGGGCACGTCATCATGAGCGAGTTCGCCACGACCGGCGACGGCCTCCTCACCGGACTCCACCTGGTCGCGGAGATGGCGCGACAGCAGAAGTCGATCGCGGAGCTCGCGGCGGTCATGACGGTCTACCCGCAGGTGCTGATCAATGTGCGCGGCGTCGACAAGGACGCGGTGGACGGCGACGAGGACGTGCAGGCGGCGGTGCGCTCCGTCGAGGCCGAACTCGGCGACACCGGCCGGGTGCTTCTGCGGAAGTCCGGCACAGAACCGCTCGTCCGAGTGATGGTCGAAGCAGCGGATGCCGCCTCGGCGCAGTCCTACGCCGAGCGTCTCTCCGACGTCGTGCGCGAGCGCCTCGCGCTCTGACGCGTCGCGTCGCGATGCTCTGACGGTGCGTCGAGCGGCCGGGTCAGCCCCGCTGGCCCAGCTGCTCGATGTACCGCAGCAGCACACCCTCACGCAGCGCCCAGGGTGACACCTCGAGCTCGTCGACCTTCAGCGCGCTCATCGCCGCATGCAGCGACACCGCGGCGGCGACGATCTGGAACGTGCGGTCGGCCGTGATGCCGGGCAGCTCCTGCCGGGCGGACGCGGGAAGGCGGGCGAGTCGCGGGATCCACGAGCCGAGAGCGGCGCGGGGCAGCAGCATCCGCTCCGATCCCGACCAGCCCGGAACCGGGTAGCCCACGAGTCGCGCGAGCGAGCGGATCGCCTTGGAGGATCCGACGACGTGATCGGGGCGCGGCAGCGCCTCGAAGCGTGGCAGGACGGTGCCGATCGTCTGCTGAGCATGCGTGCGGAGGCGTTCCACGTCGTCCTCACCCGGCGGATCGTGCGGCAGGAACTGCACGGTCATGCGTCCTGCGCCGAGAGGGACGGATGCGGCGGCATCGGGCAGCTCCTCACCGCCCGCCGCGATCTCCAGCGAGCCGCCCCCGATGTCCAGCAGCAGGATCTGCCCCGCCGACCAGCCGAACCACCGGCGCACCGCGAGGAACGTCAGTTCGGCCTCGGTCTCTCCGTCGAGGACTTGCAGCGGCTGGCCGAGTGCCGCCTCGATGCGGGCGATGACCTCGGCGCCGTTGCGCGCGTCGCGCACGGCGCTCGTCGCGGTCGCGAGCAGCTCGTCGACGTGTTCCGCCTCTGCGACCTGGCGTGCACGGCTGACCGCGGCCTCGAGTGCGCAGACGCCGTCCTCCGAGATGGACCCGTCGTCCGTGAGATAGCGCATGAGGCGCAGCACGGTGCGGTCGCTCGTCGTCGCGAGCGGGCGTCCTCCCGCACGCACATCCGCGGCGAGCATGTGGACGGTGTTGGAACCGATGTCGAGGACTCCCAGGCGCACGGAACGAGACTATCGGCAGCGCCGATACGATGGTGCGGTGACCACCGTCGACCCCGCGCCCCCGCTGTCTCCGTATCGGGAGATCGGGCGCGCCGAGTGGGCGAGACTCGCCGCGGGACTCGACCAGCCGCTCACCGAGACGGAGGTCGTCGAGCTGCGCGGCATCGGCGATCGACTCGACCTCACCGAGGTGCGAGAGGTGTATCTGCCGCTGAGCCGTCTCCTGAGCCTGTACGCGACGGCGACCAAGCGCCTCGGCGCGGCCACGAGCGACTTCCTTCAGGAGGACGACTCGACGACGCCGTTCGTGGTCGGCGTCGCCGGCTCCGTGGCCGTGGGGAAGTCGACGATCGCGCGGCTCCTGCGTGAGCTCATGGCGCGCTGGCCCGGCACCCCACGGGTCGAACTCGTGACGACCGACGGCTTCCTGTATCCGAACGCCGAGCTCGAACGTCGCGGTCTCATGGAGCGCAAGGGATTCCCCGAGTCCTACGACCGTCGCGCACTGATCGAGTTCCTCACCGAGGTCAAGAGCGGTGCGGCCGAGGTGCGCGCCCCGTTCTACTCGCACATGCGCTACGACATCGTGCCCGACGCGCACGTCGTGGTGCGTCGACCCGACGTCGTGATCGTCGAAGGTCTCAACGTGCTGCAGCCGCCGCCGGCGCCGAACGACGTCGCGGTGAGCGACCTGTTCGACTTCTCGATCTTCGTGGACGCCGACACCTCGCACATCGAGAAGTGGTACGTCGACCGCTTCCTGGCACTCCGGCAGGGGGCGTTCTCGAACCCGTCGTCGTACTTCAACGTCTTCGCGCACCTCACGGACGACGAGGCGATCACGACTGCTCTGGGGTACTGGAACGAGATCAACATGCCGAACCTCGTCGAGAATGTCATGCCCACCAAGCACCGCGCCCGACTCGTGCTGAACAAGGGCGCCGACCACAACGTCGAAAGCGTCCTGCTGCGCAAGCTCTGAGCATCCAGCCCCCGTCCCCGGCGAGGCGAGGATTTCGTTCGGAACCTTCGCAAAATGCGACGCTTACTCTTGGTCCTATGTGTGGAATCGTCGGATACGTGGGCCCGCGGCCCAGCCAGGACATCCTGCTCGCCGGACTCGCCCGTCTCGAGTACCGCGGCTACGACTCCGCGGGCGTCGCCGTCATCGACGGAGAAGGCTCGCTCGGGATGCGCAAGAAGGCCGGGAAGCTGTCGGCCCTGCGCGACTCGCTCGCCGATGCGGCACTCGCCGACGGCAACACGGGCATCGGTCACACTCGCTGGGCGACCCACGGCGGCCCCACCGATGTCAACGCGCACCCGCATCTCGCCGACGACGATCGCCTCGCGCTGATCCACAACGGCATCATCGAGAACTTCGCCTCGCTCCGCGACGAGCTGGCTGCCTCAGGCGTCGCCTTCCGCAGCGAGACCGACACCGAGGTCGCCGCCGCCCTGCTCGGCCGCGAGTACCGCAGCAACGGCGGAGACCTCCAGCTCGCGTTCCGCAGTGTCGTGAACCGCCTCGAGGGCGCTTTCACGCTGCTCGCGATGCATCAGGACCACCCGGGCCTCGTGGTCGGCGCGCGCCGCAACTCCCCGCTCGTGATCGGGCTCGGGGAGGGCGAGAACTTCCTCGGCTCCGATGTCGCCGCATTCGTCGAGCACACCCGCAAGGCGCTCGCGATCGGGCAGGACCAGATCGTCTCGATCACGCCGGACGCGGTCACCGTCACCGACTTCGCCGGCACCCCGGTCGAGGCCGAGCCCTTCGACATCTCCTGGGATGCCGCGGCGGCGGAGAAGGGCGGATGGCCGAGCTTCATGGCCAAGGAGGTCGCCGAGCAGCCCGAAGCGGTCGCGAACACGATCCGCGGCCGCATCCAGGGCGATCAGGTGATCATCCCCGAACTCGACGGTCTCGATGAGCTCTTCACCGGTATCAACCGCGTCATCATCACCGCGTGCGGCACGGCGTCTTATGCGGCGCTCGTCGGCAAGTACGCGATCGAGCAGTGGGCGCGCGTGCCCGTTGACGTCGAGCTCGCGCATGAGTTCCGCTACCGCGACCCGGTGATCGGCGACGACACCCTGGTCGTGTCCATCAGCCAGTCGGGCGAGACCATGGACACTCTCATGGCCGTCAAGTACGCGCGCGAGCGCGGCGCACGCACGCTGTCGATCTGCAACACGCAGGGCGCGACGATCCCGCGCGAGTCCGACGCCGTGGTCTACACGCACGCCGGCCCCGAGGTCGCCGTCGCGTCGACCAAGGCGTTCTCCGCCCAGATCACCGCGCTCCTGCTCCTCGGCCTGCACATGGGGCGAGTGCGCGGCACCGTGCAGGATGCGGCGACCGATGTCGAGGAGCTCACCAGCCTGCCCGACAAGGTGGCCAAGGTGCTCGAGACCGAGCAGGAGCATGTCTCGCAATTGGCCAGTTGGATGGCCGACACCCGCTCCGTCCTCTTCCTGGGCCGTCACGTGGGCTACCCGATCGCACTCGAGGGTGCGCTCAAGCTCAAGGAGATCTCCTACATCCATGCGGAGGGCTTCGCAGCGGGCGAGCTGAAGCACGGACCGATCGCGTTGATCGAGCCCGGGCAGCCGGTCTTCGTGCTGGTGCCCTCGCCGCGCCACTCGGCGCTCGTGCACTCGAAGGTCGTCTCCAACATCCAGGAGATCCGCGCGCGCGGAGCGCGGGTGATCGTCGTGGCCGAAGAAGGAGACGCCGCGGTGCTCCCGTTCGCCGACGAGGTCATCCGCATCCCCCTGGCGGGCGCGATGTTCGAGCCGTTGCTGGGCGTGGTCCCGCTGCAGATCTTCGCCATGGCCCTCGCCACGGCCAAGGGCCTCGACGTCGACCAGCCGCGCAACCTCGCGAAGTCCGTCACCGTCGAGTAGAGGTCGTGGTACGCGGGATCCGGGAGGGATGCCGGGCGGCGCGACTAGGCTGAACAGGTGATCATCGGGACCGGCATCGACCTCGTCGACATCCCGCGGTTCGAGCGGACCCTCGAGCGCACGCCGCGACTGCGCGAACGCCTGTTCGCCCCCGCGGAGCGCGCGCTGCGGCTCCCCTCTCTGGCAGCGCGCTTCGCGGCCAAGGAGGCGCTCATCAAGACCCTCGGCGGATCGGACGGCGTGCACTGGACAGAGATCGAGATCGCCTCGGAGCCCTCCGGACGCCCGCACTTCGTCCTGTCGGGCACGACCGCCGAGGTCGTCGCCGAGCGCGGGATCAGCCGCCTGCACCTGACCCTCACCCACGACGCCGGCTTCGCGGCCGCGTTCGTCGTCGCGGAAGGAGACCCCCTGTGACCGTCCCGTTCCGCGAAGCGCGCATCGACCTCGACGCGATCAGCGACAACGTCCGGCACTTCCGCCGGCTCACGGGCGTCGAGGTCATCGCGGTGGTCAAGGCCAACGCCTACGGCCACGGGGCGGCCGCCTCCGCCGTCGCCGCCCTCGCCGGTGGGGCGACGCGTCTCGGCGTGGCGGAGATCCCCGAGGCGCTGGATCTGCGGCGCCAGGGGATCACGGCGCCGATCATGGCGTGGCTTCATGCGCCGGGGGAGCGCTTCGAGCAGGCGGCCGAGCACGGGATCGAGCTCGGCATCTCGTCGTTCGACCAGCTCGAGGCCGCGGCCGCCGCGGCATCCGTCGACCGCCCGGTGGGCGTCCACCTCAAGTTCGAGACGGGGCTGTCGCGCAACGGCATCGCGCCGGCGGACTGGCGCCGCGTGCTCGCGGAGGCGGCACGGCTCGAGCGCATCGGCCGGCTGCGCATCATCGGGCTCTTCAGCCACCTCTCGAACACGTCGCCGCAGGACGACCGTGACGCTCTCGCCCGATTCGAGGATGCCGTCACGGCGGCGGCGTCCTTCGGCATCCGCCCCGAGCTCCGTCACATCGCGGCGACCGCCGCAGCCATCGACCTGCCGGAGATGCGTCTCGATGCCGTCCGCATTGGCGTCGGCATCTACGGGCTCTCGCCGTTCGAGGACCGTTCTTCCGCCGAGCTGGGGCTCCGCCCGGCGATGACCCTGCGCGGTGCCGTCGCCGCCGTCAGGCGAGTGCCCGCGGGCTCGGGCGTCTCGTACGGCTACGATCACAGGGCTCCGCACGACACGACGCTGGTCCTCGTTCCGCTCGGATACGCCGACGGTGTGCCGCGCCATGGCTCCGGTCGCCTCCCCGTCTCGATCAACGGTCGTCGCTACACGAACGTCGGACGCATCGCGATGGACCAGTTCGTGGTGGATGTCGGCGACGCCGCGGTGTCGATCGGCGACGAGGTGATCCTGTTCGGCGACCCGACGCTCGGCGTCCCCTCGGCGGCGGAGTGGGCGAACGCGGCATCGACCATCAACTACGAGATCGTCACGCGCATCGGCGCGCGGGTCGCTCGGCGGTCGGCATGACGGTCGATCCGGCGTTCCTCGGGCGGCACGAGATCGCCACGTCGGATGCGATGGAGCAGCTGGGGTTCCGCATCGGCGAGCAGCTCGCCGCCGGCGATCTGCTGATCCTCACCGGCCCGCTGGGTGCCGGGAAGACCACCTTCACGCGGGGCCTCGCCGAAGGCCTGGGCGTTCGGGGACCCGTGCAGAGCCCGACGTTCGTGATCGCCCGCACCCACCCCTCGCTGGTGGGGCGTGCACCGCTCGTGCACGTCGATGCCTACCGGCTGGGTTCCGGCGCGGAGCTGGAGGACCTCGACCTCGACCTGGACCGTTCGGTCGTCGTGATCGAGTGGGGAAGGGGCATGGCCGAGGAGCTCACCGAGTCCTGGTGGGACGTCGAGCTCGAGCGTCCGGTCGGAGTCGATCACGAGATCGATCCGTCCGAGCTGGATGCCGATGCTCCCCGCCATGTGACGATCGAGCGTGGGCGGCGCGCAGCGCCCGTCGATCCGGCGCCGACTACCCTGGAGGGGTGATCCTCGCCGTCGATACCTCCCTGGGCACTGCCGTCGCGATCGTCGCGGACGATGGAGCCCTCCGCGCCGAGGCCTCGACCGACGATCCGATGGGTCATGCCGAGGTGATCGGCGACCTGTTGCGCGACGTGGTCGACGGAGCGGACGGCGACACCGTGACGCACGTCGTCGCGGGCATGGGCCCCGGTCCGTTCACGGGCCTGCGGATCGGCATCGCCGCGGCTCGCACCTTCGCCCTGGGGCGCCGCATCCCGGTCGTCCCTGTGCCGAGCCACCTCGCCGCGGCCCTCACCGCGATCGACGAGGACGGCGTCGACGGTCGCTTCGCGATCGTCACGGACGCGCGCCGACGTGAGGTCGCCGTGACCGTGTTCGATGGCGTCGACGAGATGGGCATCCCGCGTGTCGTCGCGGAGACCGTGCTGGTGCCGCGTGCCGGCCTCGACGACGCGCTCTCGGGCACGACGGGGATCGAGGTGTCCACGCTCTCGGCTGCCGACCTCGCTCGCGTCGGCGCCCGTGCCATCGCGGCCGGACGCACGCTCGCCGGTGAGGAGCCCCTGTACCTGCGGCACCCCGACGTGTCGGTTCCCGGTGCGCCGAAGAAGGTCGGACTGTGACTCTGCGCGCGGCGACCCCGGACGACCTCGATGCCATCATGACGATAGAGCGTCGCTCGTTCCCGACCGACGCGTGGAGTGCGCAGGCCATGGCGCTCGAGCTGGGCAGCCCGCATGGTCGCTATCTCGTGGACGAGCACGAGGGGAGCGTGGTCGGCTACGGCGGGGTGCGTGCGCTCGAAGGCTCAGGTGACGCCGACATCCAGACCATCGCGTTCGACGCGGAGCACCGAGGCGCCGGCCGCGGACGGGCTCTGCTGCGGGCGTTGCTCGAGACAGCGGCCGAGCGCGGCGCACGCGAGGTGTTCCTCGAGGTCCGTGCGGACAACCCCGGCGCGGAGGGTCTCTACCGCTCGGAGGGATTCGAGGAGATCGGACGACGCCCCCGGTACTACCAGCCCGACGACGTGGATGCGATCGTGATGCGGCTCGTGCTGCAGCATCGGCGCGGTGCGACCACGGATGCCGCGAAGGAGGCGACCGCATGACCGAGCCTCTGGTGCTGGGCATCGAGACGAGCTGCGACGAGACGGGCATCGGAATCGTGCGCGGCCGGACGCTGCTGTCGAACACGATCGCGTCGAGCATGGATGAGCACGCCCGCTACGGGGGCGTGGTTCCGGAGGTCGCTGCGCGTGCGCACCTCGAAGCGCTGCAGCCGTCGATCGACGCGGCGCTGACCGAGGCCGGTGTGCGCCTCGACGACCTCGACGCGGTGGCCGTGACGAGCGGGCCCGGCCTCGCTGGCGCGCTCATGGTGGGCGTGGGCGCCGCCAAGGGATTGGCCGTCGCGCTCGACAAGCCCCTGTACGCCGTCAACCACCTCGTGGGGCACATCGCCGCCGACATCCTCACGCCGGACTCCGAGCCGCTCGAGTACCCGACCGTCGCCCTGCTGGTGTCGGGCGGACACACCTCTCTCTTGCACGTGCGCGACCTCACGACGGACGTCGAGATGCTCGGCGAGACCATGGACGACGCGGCGGGAGAGGCCTTCGACAAGGTCGCTCGTCTGCTGTCGCTGCCGTACCCGGGGGGACCGGAGATCGACCGGGCGGCGCTCGACGGCGATCCCGAGGCGATCCGCTTCCCACGCGGCCTGTCCCGTGCCTCCGACATGGCGAAGCACCGGTACGACTTCTCGTTCTCCGGGCTCAAGACAGCGGTCGCGCGATGGGTCGAGCGCTGCGAGGCCGACGGCGTCGAGGTGCCGGTCGCGGACGTCGCGGCGAGCTTCCGCGAGGCGGTCGTCGATGTGCTCGTGACGAAGGCGCTCGCCGCGTGCGCCGATCTGGGTGTGCCTCGGCTGCTGCTCGGCGGCGGCGTGATCGCGAACCGCCGGCTGCGGGAGGTCGCGCTCGCTCGGGCGGAGGCCGCCGGAGTCACCGTGCGGATTCCACCGCTGTCGCTGTGCACCGACAACGGCGCCATGATCGCGGCGCTGGCCGCAGAGCTGATCTCCTCGGGCAGGCGGCCGTCGACCCTCGCTTTCGGCGCGGACTCGACCCTGCCCGTGACCGAGATCCAGGTCGGCGAGAGTGCGGCGGTGGCGTGATGAGCGACGGCGCGCGCCCCGACAACGGCCCCGAATCGGATGCGGATGCCGCGCGTGGACCCAGCCGATCGCACACCAGCATCGATCGGCCGAGCGGCGAAGTGGAGCGACCCGCCGGTTCCGCGCGCCTTCCCGGAGCCCGGCGCGACGGGTACACCAGGCTCCCCACGGGGCCGGTGAGCGTCGAACCGGTGGTCGTGAGCGGCCCCGACGCGGACGCGACCCCGGGTGAGGCGGGATGGGCGCCCTCGACCGCACCCGTCACGGTCGACGAGACCCGGCTCGCGCCGTGGGCGCTGATGGCGGCGATCGTGGCGCTCGCCGCGTCGTTCTTCGTCGGATGGGCGATCCCCATCGCCGTGGTGGCGGTGATCGCGGCGATCATGTCGTTGCGCCGACCCGTCGAGAGCCGCAGCATCGCCCGCTGGGCCCTTGTGCTGGGCCTGTGCGCGACGGTCTACAGCCTCGCCTGGCTGGTGTGGGCCGGGATGCAGTTCGAGAGGCTCGGCTGAGCGATGCCGACTGCCGAGGACGTCCGGGAGCTCCGCGCACTGCAGGCCAAGGCCTACGGGCGCCATGGGCGGCTCACGGATGCCGAGGCGCAGCGTCTGCGCGAGCTCGATGGGGCGGCGGCTGCGCCGTCGCCCGCAGCATCCGCTCCCGATCCGGTCCTCGTCGCCGACTTGCGGCTTCCGCTCGCGGATCACGCGGCGGACTCCCGCACGACGAGCGGCATCGCCTCGGAGGACGCTGCGCGGCCGGCGTCCGCTCGAGGTGTGCTGAGTCGCTTCGGCCTGCTCGTGGGAATCGTCGTCGTCTGCGTCTCGCTCGGCGTGCTGCTCGGCTGGGCGATGTTCGGCGACGGACGTGCCGCGACCGTGCAGCTGTCGGCCGAGCAGCAGGAATGGCAGAGTCAGCTGGTCGCGTCGGGGACCTTCGACCAGGGTTCGGTTCGGGCGGTCACGACCGAGCGCGACGTGATCGTCTGGTACGCCACGAAGGACGAGGGCTCCATCGTGTGCATGGTGTTGGGCGACGGGGCGTCCACGGTTCCCTCGTGCACGTCGCGGGAGCAGGCGCTCGCGGGCGGTCTCCGCAGCTCGATCGTGGTCGCAGACGGTGAGGACGACCTGGAGTACGAGGTCGGCGCACAGCTTTACCTCACGCGTGACGGCGACCCGGCCGTGGTCTCGTACGGATACATAGCGTCGTCGCAGACATCGAACATGTTCGCCAGCCGCGAGCAGGCCGCCGTGGCCGCGTCGCTCGCAGAGGCGGGATTCGACGGTCGTTCCGTGGCTGTCGTCGGCTACGACGACGGGGTGCCGCTGTGGGTGGGTCTCGACAAGGAGACTCAGCGGAGGTGTCTCGTGTACGACGGATCGCAGCCTGAGCTCGAGATGGTCTGTCAGGATCCGTGGTTCACGACGGGCGATGACGAGTCGCTCGTGCTCGAGCGCGTCGGAGACGACGGCACGATGACGCGGTACGAGTACACCTCCGCCTATGCGCAGGAGTATCTGACGATCACGCGAGAAGGAGCCGGCCGATGACTCCTGATGACGCCGCCGAGCTCCGCGCGCTGCAGGCCAAGGCCTACGGGCGCGACGGTCGGCTGGCCGATCAGGAGGCCCGACGCCTGGCCGACCTCGAGTCCGCCAGGAGCATGCCGTTCGGCCGCGCGGACCTCGACGAGACCGTCGAGCCCGACGCGAGAGACGGGCGGGTGGCGCAGGACGAGCCCTCGACGGAGACACCCGTTCCTCGAGTCGTCGACACGCCCCGGGAGCCGTCGGGCGTGGGTCAGTCCTCGGAGCTGTCGGGCGTGGGTCCGTCCTCGGAGCCGTCGGCGGACCCAGCAGCCTCGTGGAGACGCGTCGTGCGGACGCATCTCCGGGTCGTGATCGCGGCATCCCTCGCTCTTCTCCTGGTCGGCGTCGCCGGCGGGTGGGCCCTCTTCGGTCGCGGCTCGGACGCCACCGCGCTCAGCCCGGGGCAGCAGGAGCGGCGCGTCGAGCTGCAGGCCGGCGACGACTACGACGACGGAAGCGTGCGTCTCATCGCCGAAGACGATGACACGGTCGTCTGGTACGCGACCCGTCGAGACGGCGAGCTCGCCTGCGTCGTGCTCGACGTCGGCGAGGCCTCCCAGGACCAGTGCGCTCGCGCCGACGCCGAGGGCGGCGAGCCGCTGAACGTGTCTCTTTCGGTCCCGGTCTCCGATCCTGACGACCCCGCTGAGGAGTACGGCACGTCGATCTCGGCCACCGTCGGTTTCACGACCTCCGGCGAGCCGCTGGCATGGATCTACCGCTGGGAGATCAACGACACGATGCTCGGTCAGTTCGACGGCGCGGAGCGCGAGCGTGCCGAGGCGCTGGTCGCCGACGGGTACCTGCCCGGGCTGTCGATCGTCGGATACTTCCACGACGAGCCGGTCTGGCTGGCGGAGCGGCCTGCGGACGGCACGCAGAGCGGCGGTTTCGTGCAGTGCATGGTCGTGGATGCGGCGAGCGAGGCCACGGCATGCCAGGTGTCCGACGACCGGAACGGCGGCCTTCGCGCATTCAGCCTCGAGACGGCGGACGACGGCACTACCGTGCTGTGGACGCTGAGAATCCGGTTCACCGGGTGGGGCAGTCCGTACCTGACGATCGAGCAGGGCGACCCCGCCGATATCGGCATCTCGTACATCGAACTCGGCGGCGAGCATCAGGATCCGATCCTCGTCGAGGTTCCGACGTCGGAGTCGGGCGGCTGAGCTCAGTCGGCCGCGGTCACCCGGTCGGCGAGGATCGCGCGTCGCTGGTCACCGATGCGCGTGAGGAAGAGCGTCGCCGAGGCATCGCCGCGCAGCGTGAGCTTCTTGCGGAACGCCGCAGGATCGATGTCCATGCCGCGCTTCTTGATCTCGAGAGCG
The DNA here is from genome assembly GCF_001262495.1 of Microbacterium sp. GCS4. GTDB lineage: Bacteria > Actinomycetota > Actinomycetes > Actinomycetales > Microbacteriaceae > Microbacterium. The sequence goes on along the minus strand of NZ_LGYE01000001.1, from coordinate 1,154,140 downwards.
CCGATGTCGTGGGCCTTCAGCACGGCGCTGATCGCCTTCGGGTTCGCGGGCATGGTCTCGCGCACCCGGAACGACTGCACGAACGGGCTCGTGAGAGCGGCGTCCGAGGTCAGGTAGGCGATGCGCTCGTCGAGCATGCCCGCCTGGAGGCTGCGGGCCACGTCGCCGATCAGGCGCGCGCGGATCACCGCGCCGTCCGGCTCGTGGAGGAAGGCTCCGAGATCCCGGGCGGGTTCGTCCTCGGCATCCGTCCCCGCAGTGAGCTCGTGCGAGCGGTCCCCGCGGATCACGAGGGCCGCGCGGCGCACGCCCTCGCGCGCCAGCGGACCGGTCCACAGCACGAGTTCGACCACGCTGCCGTCGGCGCTCACCCACTGCGCCTCGGCCTCGGCGGGAAGGGCGTCGCGATCGTGACCCGGACCGAGCTTGATGCCGGTCGGCTGACGGGAGGCCACGTCGAACGCCCAGTCGAGCGGCGGGGAGTAGTCGTCGGAGGAGACGCGTCGCGTCTCGCCGTGACCGGAGGTCCGCCGCGCGGGGTCCAGCCATATCGCCTGATCGTCGGCCGGGACGGGCACATGGTCCTGGGCGATCCCATGCTGCACCTGTGCGGCGTCTCCGAACGGAGCGAGGTTGTACGCCGCGATCGCCGCCGTGACCTCGTCGGCATCCACACCCTGCACATCGAGCCCCGCACCGGCGAAGGCGAGGGCGTCGCCGCCGATCCCGCATCCGAGGTCGGCGATCCGCGTGATCCCCGCACGACGCATGCGCTGCGCGTGCCGTGCGGCCACGCCGAGGCGGGTGGCCTGCTCGAGCCCTGACCGCGTGAACAGCATCCGTGCAGCGAAGTCGCCGAACTTGGCCGCCGCCTTGGAGCGGAGGCGTGCCTGGCCGACGACGGCCGAGACGAGATCGGGAGAGTGGCCGGCCGCGCGGAGCCGGGACACGGAGCGCGCGACGTCGGCGACACCGTCCACGGGACCGAGCGCATCCAGCAGATCGAGTCCCTCGGGGGTGAGCAGGGCGCGCAGCTCGGTCATCTCCACCACCTCAGTGTAGGTGCGGGGTTCCGACGTGCTCGTTCGGTCGGCTGGCACTCGCATTGCATGAGTGCCAGCCGACGCCGTAGACTGCTGTTAGCACTCTCGGGTTGAGAGTGCGAACGAGTCTTTCGTGTCAGCGTCAAGAAAGAAGAGGTAGACCGTGTCGGTTTCCATCAAGCCGCTCGAGGACCGCATCGTCATCAAGCAGGTCGAGGCCGAGCAGACCACCGCGAGTGGCCTGGTCATCCCCGACACCGCCAAGGAGAAGCCCCAGGAGGGCGAGGTCGTGGCGGTCGGCCCCGGTCGCATCGATGACAACGGCAACCGCGTCCCGCTCGACGTCGCCGTCGGCGACCGCGTGCTCTACAGCAAGTACGGCGGCACCGAGGTGAAGTTCGGCGCGGACGAGTTCCTCGTCCTCTCCGCTCGCGACGTCCTCGCGGTCGTCGTCCGCTGAGACCACGTCCTCGGAAGGGCCCGGATGCATCACGCATCCGGGCCCTTTCCGCGTCCTGCCACACGGCATCCGATTCCTGCCATTCTCGGCCCACGATCCGCACGCGGTCCGGGCGCTCCCGTCCGTCGCACTAGGGTTGTGCGGTGACCCTGACGAGCTCCCCCACCCGCACCGCCCAGACCGCGGGGGTCGCATACGCCGGCGGCGCGTATCTGCTCTGGGGCGTGCTGCCCCTGTACTTCCTGCTGCTGACCCCCACCGGGCCCTGGGAGGTCGTCGCGTGGCGCGTGCTGCTGTCCCTCGTGTTCTGCGTGATCCTGCTCACCGTGATGCGTGGGTGGGCGACGCTCGGAGTCATCGTCCGCCAGCCGCGTCTGCTGGGCTGGACGGCGCTCGCCGGCCTGCTGATCTACGTGAACTGGCAGGTGTTCCTCATCGGGACGCTGACCGGGCACGTGCTGGAGACCAGCCTCGGGTACTTCATCAACCCGATCACCACCGTCCTCCTCGGCGTGTTCGTGTTGAAGGAGCGCATCCGCCGCCTCCAGTGGGCCGCGATCGGGATCGCCGCCGTCGCGGTGGTCGTGATCGTCGTGCTGTACGGCTCTTTCCCGTGGATCGCGCTCTCGCTCACCGCCTCCTTCGGCCTCTACGGACTCATCAAGAAGAAGATCGGCCCCGCGGTCGATGCCGTGAGCGGGCTCACGCTCGAGTCGTTCTGGCTGGTGCCCATCGCGATCGTGCAACTCGTGCTCGTGGCGACCACTCCGGAAGGCCTCACGATGGGCGCCAACGGTCCGTGGCATGTCGCGCTGCTGGCGTTCGCGGGAGTGGCCACCGCCGTGCCCCTGCTGCTGTTCGCCGCCGGTGCGCGCCGTATCGACCTCACCGTCATCGGGATGATCCAGTTCATCACCCCGGTCATGCAGTTCGTGATCGGCGCCGTCGTGCTCGGCGAGCCGATGCCCCTCGAGCGCTGGATCGGCTTCCTCGTCGTCTGGGTCGCGATCGCGGTCTTCGTGACCGATCTGCTGCTGACCGCGCGCCGCGGTCGTCGCGCGGTCGTCACCGCTCTCTGATCTGCACTTCCGTGGTGAGAGCGCCTCGTTCGGATCGTTAACGCACCGAAATGTAGACGACTCCTGATCGAGACCTTCTGGACCTAATGTGTAGAGCATCCGACCGCGGGTGCTTTCCGCGGCCAGTCACGCAAGGGAGCATCATGACCGTATTCACGCGCTCGCGCAGCGCCAAGATCATCGCCGGGATCGCGCTCGTCAGCGCCTCGGCGCTGGTCGTCTCGGGCTGCAGCAGCACGCCCTCCGACGAGGGTTCGGGCGGCGGGGACAAGCCCGCGACGGACCTCACCCTCAAGCTCGGCTCGCTGCTGCCCCAGACCGGCTCGCTGGCCTTCCTCGGCCCGCCCATGGAGTCCGGTGTGGGCCTCGCGGTCCAGGAGATCAACGAAGCCGATGCCGGCATCACGATCGACCTCACCGCCGAGGACGAGGGCGACACCGACACCAAGGCGTACGAGACCTCGATCACCAAGCTCCAGGGTGCGGGCGTCTCCGCGATCGTCGGCGCTGCGGCATCCGGCGTCTCGAAGCTGATCCTCGACGGCAACGTCAGCGCCGGCATCCTGCAGATCTCCGCCTCGAACACCTCGCCCGACTTCACCGCGTGGGACGACGACGGCCTGTACTTCCGCACCGCCCCCAGCGACCTGCTGCAGGGCGAGGTGCTCGGCAACCTGATCGCCGAGGACGGCGCCAAGACGCTCGGCATCATCTACCAGAACGACGCCTACGGCACCGGCCTGAACGACGCCATCACCACGACGTTCGAGGGTACCGGCGGCCAGGTCGTCGAGTCGGTCTCGTTCAACGTCGGCGACGCGCAGTTCGACGCGCAGGTCGAGTCGATCAAGGCCCAGAACCCCGACGCCGTCGCGATCGTGTCGTTCGACCAGTTCAAGACGATCGCGCCGCTGCTGGTGAACGCCGGCATCTCGGCCGACAAGTTCTACATGGTCGACGGCAACCTGTCCGACTACGGCTCCGACATCCCCGTGTCGCTCGAGGGCGCACAGGGCACGAAGGCCGGCCCCGCGCTCGAGGACGACTTCACCGACCGTCTCCAGACGTACTGGACCGGTGAGGGCAACCCCGAGGTCAAGGACTTCACGTACGCGGCCGAGGCCTACGACGCCGTCGTGCTCGTGGCGCTGGCGTCGCTGGCGGCGGGTTCCACCGACGGCAAGGACATCGCGGCAAAGATGCAGGAGATCTCCGGCGGCTCGGGCGACGGTGAGAAGTGCACCACGTTCGCGGACTGCGCCAAGATCATCAACGACGGCGGCACGGCCGACTACGACGGCTACTCCGGCGAGGTCACGTTCGACGAGGCGGGCGACCCCCAGGGCGCCACGATCGGCATCTACAAGTACAACGCCGAGAACACCATCGAGCGCACCAACTGATCACCTCAGCACACGCTGACTGATCGCACGAAGGCCCCGGATGCAGCATCCGGGGCCTTCGCCATGCGACCGGTGCCTGGTGGCGCGTTTCGTCTCGCTGCGCTCGCTCAACGACCGGAGAGGGCTGCGCTCGCTCAACGGCCGGAGGGGCTGCGCTCGCTCAACGGGCGGAGGGGCTGCGCTCGCTCAACGGCCGGAGGGGCTGCGCTCGCTCAACGACCGGGGGGAGCTGCGCTCGGTGAGCGAGGAGCGCGGCGACGAGACGAAACGCGCCACGGCCCTCGCGCACGACAGAGGGGCGGATGCCGCGGCACGCGCCCCTCTCTCATGCCTGCCGCTCAGCCGGCGTCGGTTCCCAGCGTGCCGAGGTAGAGGCCGATCACCTTGGGGTCGTTCAGCAGGTCGCGTCCGGTGCCCTCGTACGCGTCCTTGCCCTGGTCGAGGACGTAGCCGCGATCGCAGATCTGCAGGCACCGACGCGCGTTCTGCTCGACCATGATCGTCGTCACGCCCGCCTTGTTGATGTCGGAGACGCGGATGAACGCGTCATCTTGACGCACGGGGGACAGCCCCGCGGAGGGCTCATCGAGCAGCAGCACAGACGGGTCCATCATCAGGGCCCGCGACATCGCCACCATCTGGCGTTCGCCTCCCGACAGCGATCCCGCGCGCTGCTTGAGTCGCTTGCCGAGCTCGGCGAAGATGCTCGTCACGAACTCCAGCCGCTCGGTGTACGCCTTGGGGTTCTGGTACAGCCCCATCTGCAGGTTCTCCTCGATCGAGAGGGAGGGGAACACGTTGTTCGTCTGTGGCACGAAGGCGACTCCGCGCTTCACGAGCTTGTCGGCCTTCAGGTTGACGATGCTCTCGCCGTTGAGCGTGATCTCGCCGCTGCGGACGTTCACGAGCCCGAAGATCGACTTGAGCAACGTGGACTTGCCGGCGCCGTTCGGGCCGATGATGCCGATCAGCTCTCCCTGACGGGCCACGAGGTTCGCGCCGTTGAGGATGTTCACGCCGGGCAGGTACCCCGCGTGCACGTCCGTCAACTCGACCACGACGTCGTCGTGCGCCGTCGCTGCGGCGTTTCCGGATGTCGTGTCGCTCATGAGCGTCCCTCCTCGTTCTCCTCGGCGGTCAGCTCGGCGTCGGCCTCCGCCTCGATCTGCTCCCGCAGCTTGACGGCCGCCGTGTCGGCGAGCACGGGGATGCGTCCCGTGACCGCGCCGAGGTCGACGTCCTGATGCGCACCGAGGTACGCATCCACGACGGCCGGATCCTCCATGACTTCCTCAGGCGGACCCTCGGCGACGACCTTGCCCTCGGCCATCACGACGACCCAGTCGGCGATGTGACGCACCATGTGCATATCGTGCTCGACGAACAGGACGGTCATGCCCTGCTCCTTCAGGTCGAGGATGTGGTCGAGCAGCGATTGTGTCAGCGCGGGGTTCACCCCCGCCATGGGCTCGTCGAGCATGACCAGCGTCGGATCGCTCATGAGCGCCCTCGCCATCTCGAGGAGCTTGCGCTGGCCGCCCGAGAGCGCTGCGGCGAAGTCCTTCTCCTTGGCGTCGAGCTTGAACCGCGTGAGCAGCTCGCGCGCCTTGACCTCGATCTCCTGATCCTGCTTCCGCCACAGGAACGGGAAGAGGCTCGACCAGAAGCCCTCGCCGCGCTGATTGGGCGCGCCGAGCTTCATGTTCTCCAGCACCGTGAGCAGCGACAGCGACTTCGTGAGCTGGAACGTGCGCACCTGGCCCATGCGCGCCACCTTGAACGACGGCACGCCGGACAGGTTCTTGCCGTCGAACGACCAGGTGCCGCTGTTGGGCTTGTCGAAACCGCACAGCAGGTTGAACAGCGTCGTCTTGCCGGCGCCGTTCGGGCCGATCAGCGCCGTGATGGCACCGCGGGGGATCTCCACGTGATCCACGTCCACGGCAGTGAGGCCGCCGAAGCGCCGCTGCACGGCATCCACGACGAGGATCGGATCGACCTTGGCGACGCCGGGGGCCGCAGGGCCCTTCGTGAGTCCCGTGGTCTTCGGGCGGCGGATGCTCCCGGTCGACGGCGCCGCGGCGGAGCCTTCTTCGGGGGTCAGTTCACTTGACAAAGGTCATCTCCCTCTTGTCTCCGAGGATGCCCTGCGGGCGGAAGATCACGAGCAGCATGAGCGCGATGCCGACGAAGATGAAGACGAGCGTCGAGGCCTGGCTGTCGGACATGGGCAGGAGATCGGCTTTCGCCAACGCCGGGAGCAGGTTCGCGAGGAACGCGAACACGACCCAGAAGAGGATCGCGCCGAGCGTCGGTCCGAACACCGTGGCCGCACCGCCGAGCAGCAGCACGGTCCACAGGAAGAACGTCAACGAGGTCGTGTAGCTGCCGGGGACCACGGCGGAGGGGAGGACGAACACTATGCCGCCCGCCGCCCCGATGATGCCGCCGACCACGAGCGCCTGCATCTTGTACGCGAAGACGTTCTTGCCGAGCGAACGCACGGCGTCCTCGTCCTCGCGGATGCCCTTGAGGACGCGTCCCCACGGGCTGCGCATGAGCGCCCAGACGACGAACACGGCGAGGGCGAGCACGATCACGCCGAACACCCGGTTCCACAGGTCGTTCGCGGTGTACGTCCACGGGCCGAAGCCGTAGGTGCCGGGCGGGAACGGATTCGCGTCGCGGAAGCCGCCGTTGTACTGCGCAAGGCCGTCGGCCGAGTTCGTGAACTCGTCGAACACCTGCGTCGTGAAGAGCAGCCGCACGATCTCACCGGCCGCGATGGTCGCGATCGCGAGGTAGTCGGCTCGCAGCCGGAGGGTCGGGATGCCGAGCAGCACCGCGAACAGCGCTCCGCCGCAGAGCCCGATGAGCATGCCGACCCACCAGGGGAGTCCGAACGAGAGCACGGAGATCGCGTAGCCGTAGCCGCCGACCGCCATGAACGCCGCCATGCCGAAGTTCAGCAGGCCCGCATAGCCGAAGTGCACCGCGAGGCCGGTCGCCGCGAGCGCGTATGCGATCGTGACCGGGCTGAAGAGGTAGACCGCGGTGTTGGAGAAGATGCTTCCGAAGTCCATCGTCAGCCCAACCTTTCCTTGCGTCCGAGCAGACCCTGCGGCCTCACCAGGAGGATGACGATGAGGATGACCAGTGCGCTCGCGTACTTGAGGTCGGAGGGGATCCACAGGGTCGAGAGCTCGACCGCCATCCCGACGATGATCGAGCCGACCAGGGCGCCGAACGCGGTGCCGAGACCGCCGAGCGTGATGGCCGCGAAGATCAGCAGCAGCATCTGCATGCCCATGTCCCACTTCACCCCGGGGCGGAAGTACGCCCACAGGATGCCGGAGATCGCGGCGAGCACGCCGGCCAGGATCCACACGATGCGGATGACCTTGTCGACGTCGATGCCGGAGGCCGCCGCGAGCTGCGGGTTGTCGGAGATGGCTCTGGTGGCCTTGCCGACACGGGTGCGGGTCAGGAACCAGGCGACGCCGAGGATCACGACGATGCTGACGCCCATCGCGATCATGTCGATGTAGGACAGCGAGATCGGACCGAACTGGATCGGCGTGGGGCTCGCACCGGGGAGCTGCCTCGTGCCGCCGCCGATGAAGTACTGGAACAGGTAGCGCAGCGCGAGCGAGAGTCCGATGCTGACGATCATCAGCTGGACGACGCCCAGCCCTCGTCGTCGAAGCGGGCGCCACAGGCCCGCATCCATCGCCCAGCCGAACAGCCCGCCGCCGATCACGGCGGCGGCGATGCCGAGCCAGAGGGGCAGGTGCCAGAAGCTCGTGGTGACGAGGGCGACGAGACCGCCCCACGTCACCATCTCGGCGTGCGCGAAGTTCGACAGGCGCGTGGTGCCGTAGATGAGCGCGGCTCCCATCGACGCGAGAGCGAGCAGTAGACCGAAGTTGAGTCCACCGACGAGTCGCGACATGAGCTGGTCGATGAAGGACGACGTCACCCGCTCGCCCTCGCCGAGGAACAGGTTCATGATCTTCGTGCCGGTGAGGCCGAACTCGACCTCGAACGACGCCGTCGTCCCGGAGATCGGCTGCGTGCCCTCGGGGAGCTGTGCCGCATCGACGATCACCCCGTCGGGCAGGGTGTCCTCGTCGACGGTGAGCGTGTACTTCTCCTTCTCGGGGACGTACAGTCGCCACTTGCCTTCGGCGTCCGTCTCGGTCTCGGCGTCGAAGCCCTTGCCCTCGATGGACATGACCACGCCCTCGACGGGCTGATCCTCGAAGGTGATCACGCCGCCGAAGTAGTAGTCGGTGATCTCCTGGCCGTCGTCGGTCTCCTCGGCGGAGGCGGATGCGGGTGGCTGCAGCCACAGGAATGCAAGGGCGAGCAGCGTCGCGAGAAGGGTGATGCCCCATCGCGTTCCGCTTCGTTTCGCCGAGATCGTCGGACTCACAGAACCTCCCAGTCCAGTACACAGACCAAGACAGGGTGTTCATCGGCCTTGATGTACGACGGTATGAGCGTAATGTGTCGGCTCTGTTTCGACCAAGGCACGATCTGCTCACGGCGAGCACGATCTGATCACGAAGTCGCACACCCGACTCGAGGACTCCACGCCGCAGGGGAGTCGCCGATCCGCGTCGCACCGGGAATTTCCTCAGCCCTGCGCCGCTTAGAATTGGTACACGCACCCACAACGCGCCCGCAGGAGGAGAATCCATGGATCAGCACGACCCCTTCGGTTTCGTCGGACTCACGTACGACGACGTGCTGCTCCTCCCGGGGCACACCGACGTCATCCCGAGCGAGGCCGACACCTCGTCGCGGATCACTCGCCGGATCTCGGTCGCGACTCCTCTGCTCTCGAGCGCCATGGACACCGTGACCGAGTCGCGCATGGCGATCGCGATGGCGCGTGAGGGCGGCATCGGCATCCTGCACCGCAACCTCTCGATCGCCGACCAGGCCGCGCACGTCGACCGCGTCAAGCGCAGCGAGTCGGGCATGATCACCGACCCCATCACGACCACGCCGGACGCCACGGTCGAGGAGGTCGACGCGCTCTGCGCCAAGTACCGCATCTCCGGTCTCCCCGTGGTCGACCCGGACGGCCGTCTCGTCGGCATCGTCACGAACCGCGACATGCGGTTCGTCTCGGGGTTCGAGCGGCAGACGACGTTCGTGAAGGACGTGATGACCAGTGAGGGTCTCGTCACCGCCCGGGTCGGTGTCGCAGCGGGCGAGGTCATCTCGCTGTTCGCGAAGCACCGCGTCGAGAAGCTGCCGCTCATCGACGACGAGGGCAAGCTGGCGGGCCTGATCACGATCAAGGACTTCGACAAGAGCGAAAAGTACCCTCTCGCCACCAAGGACGACCAGGGGCGTCTGCGCGTGGGCGCGGCCATCGGCTTCTTCGGCGACGCGTGGGAGCGTGCCGAGGCGCTGCGCGACGCGGGCGTCGACGTGCTCGTGGTCGACACGGCCAACGGCCAGTCGCAGGGCGTGATCGACCTCGTGAAGCGCCTCAAGGCCGATGAGAGTTTCGCGCACATCGACGTGATCGGCGGCAACGTCGCCACGCGCGAGGGCGCTCAGGCCCTCGTCGACGCGGGCGTGGACGCCGTCAAGGTCGGCGTGGGCCCCGGCTCGATCTGCACGACCCGCGTGGTCGCGGGCGTCGGCGTGCCCCAGGTCACGGCTGTCTACGAGGCGTCGCTCGCGGCGCGTCCGGCCGGCATCCCGGTCATCGCAGACGGCGGGCTGCAGTACTCGGGCGACATCGCCAAGGCCCTCGTCGCAGGCGCGGATGCTGTCATGCTCGGCTCGCTGCTCGCCGGCACGGACGAGTCGCCGGGCGAGATCGTGTTCCAGTCGGGCAAGCAGTTCAAGCAGTACCGGGGCATGGGCTCGCTCGGCGCGATGCAGACGCGCGGCAAGCAGACGTCCTACTCGAAGGACCGCTACTTCCAGGCGGATGTGCCGAGCGACGACAAGCTGATCCCGGAGGGCATCGAGGGTCAGGTCCCGTACCGCGGGCCCGTCTCGGCTGTCGCTTACCAGCTCGTAGGCGGCCTGCGTCAGTCGATGTTCTACGTCGGCGCGCGCACGATCGAGGAGCTCAAGACGCGGGGTCGCTTCGTACGCATCACGGCGGCGGGGCTCAAGGAATCGCACCCGCACGACGTGCAGATCGTGGTCGAGGCGCCGAACTACAAGCGCTGAGATCGGACGGAGGGGACGGATGCCGCGGCATCCGTCCCCTTCCGCATGTCGCGGGTGCGGCGTAGCGTGCCGGGTATGTGCCGCAACATCGTGCCTCTGAACAACCTCGAGCCCGCCGCGACGGACGAGGAATGCCACGACGCCGCGCTGCAGTTCGTGCGGAAGATCGCGGGCACGACCTCGCCCTCCCGTGCGAACCAGGAGACGTTCGACCTCGCGGTCGAGGAGATCGCCCGCGCGACGAGGGCGCTGATCGACGGTCTGGTCACCGCGGCACCGCGGAAGAACCGGGAGGACGAGGCGCACAAACGTCGTGCGCGGTCGGCCGAGCGCTACGAGGCGATCCGGGTGTACCAGCAGGAGAAGAAGGCGGCGCGCGCGGGCTCCTGATCCGCGTGTGAAGATCTGGAGGATCTCCACACACGTCTCCGCCGCTGGTATGCCAGTATTTAGCAAGACCCGCTCGACATCCCTCGAGCTCCGGGGAGGGAGGACCTCCGGAGTTCGGCGCCGCCCCCATCGGCACGGGATATCCCCATCGAGAGCTGCTGCCATGACCGACGCCGCGCCCCGCGTCCTCGTCGTCGACGACGATCCCGATGTCGCCCTGCTCGTGAAGACCGTGCTCCAACGACGCGCGGGCTGCGAGGTCGTGACCGCGGGTGACGGACGATCCGCCGTCGAGCGACTCGAGTCTTTCGCTGCCGACGTCGTCGTGACCGACATCGAGATGCCCGGCCTCGACGGGCTGGAGCTTCTCGCCGAGCTGCGTCGCCGCGATCCGCTGGTGCCGGTGATCGTCATGACGGCCCACGTGTCGGTCGAGTACGCGGTGTCGGCGCTCCGCGCTCAGGCCGACGAGTTCCTCACCAAGCCGCTCGACAATGCGCGCCTCATCGAGGCAGTGACGCGCCTCGCCGCCGAGGGGCGGGCGCGCCGCGAATCGGGGCGCCCGAAGCAGACCGTGCTCGCGATCGGCGCCCACCCCGATGACGTCGAGATCGGCGTCGGCGGCATCCTCGCGGCCCATGCGCGTGCGGGCGATGCGATCACGATCCTCACTCTGTCCCGCGGCGCCCGCGGCGGCGACGCCGACAGCCGACAGCACGAATCTCTCGCGTCCGCCGAGCGGCTCGGTGCGCGTCTGTTCCTCAAGGACCTCGTCGACACCGAGATCTCCGGGGGAGGCGCGACCGTGCGCCTGATCGAGGAGGTCGTCGCCGAGGTCCAACCCACGGTCGTGTACACACACTCCGACCACGACCGCCATCAGGATCACCGCGCCGCGAACGAGGCCACCCTGGTCGCGACCCGCCGCGTCGGCACGGTGGCCTGCTATCAGAGCCCGTCCGCGACCATCGACTTCCGCCCGACGCGCTTCGTGCGCATCGACGACTACCTCGGCGAGAAGCTCCAGCTGTTGGCCTGCTTCGCCTCGCAGACCGCGACGCGCGACTACCTCGACCCCGATTTCGTGACCGCCACCGCGCGCTACTGGTCGCGGTTCGGGGGAGGGGCCGCGGTCGAGCCCCTCGAGGTCGTGCGGGAGACCGCCGAGTTCGTCGGCGCCCAGGAACTCACGAAGTTGGAGCGCTGATGACTGCACGCGTCCTCGTGACCGGTGCGGGTGGTCCGGCGGGAGTCGCGGTGATCCGCTCGCTCCTGCGCCGACCCGAGCTCACGGTCTTCGCCGCCGACATGGACGGCTGGGCGAGCGGCATCTACCTCGTCCCGCCGGCGCAGCGACGCCTGGTGCCTCCGGGGCGCGACGCCGACTTCGTGCCGGCGATCGCGCGCATGGTGGCCGAGGATGCGCTCGACCTCGTGATCTCGACGGTCGACGTCGAGCTCGTCGCGCTCGCCGGACGCCGCGACGAGCTCGCCCCCGCCGTGCTCGCGGCCCCGTCGGAAGACACCCTGACCACCGCCCTCGACAAGCTCCTGCTCGCCGAGCGCTGCGACGCGACCGGCCGCAGCCCGCGGACGCTCCTCGCCGGGCCGGATGCGCTCGCCGTCGACTGGGGCTTTCCCGTGTTCGCCAAGCCCCGTCAGGGCGCCGGCAGTCGCGGCATCCGGCTGGTTCCCGACCGGGCGGCGCTGGAGGCGCTGCCGACCGATGAAGGGCTGATCGTCCAGGAGTTCCTGCCGGGCGAGGAGTACTCCGTCGACGTGATCGCCGACGCCGCCGGCCACGTCGTGGCGGCGGTCCCTCGCACGCGTGCGCGGGTCGATTCCGGCGTCGCGATCGCCGGTCGCACGGTGCACGACCCCGAGCTCATCGAGACGGCGACGGCCATCGCCGAGGCGATCGGCCTGGTCGGCGTCGCGAACGTGCAGCTCCGGCGCGACCGCGCGGGGCGCGCAATGCTGCTGGAAGTCAATCCGCGCTTCCCGGGAGCGCTCCCGCTCACGATCGCCGCCGGCGTCGACATCCCCTCGCTCGTCGCCGACCTCTTCCTCGGCGCCGAACTGCCCGCCGCGATCCCGTTCCGAGAGATCGCCTCGGTGCGGTTCCTCGAGGACATCATCGTCGAGGTCGACGAGGTGCTCGTCTCCGCGCACGCCGGCCACCAGGAGGAGCTGTGAGCCATCCCGCGCTGCGCGGCGACCACCACGTGCACTCCACGTTCTCGGACGACGCCGTCGCCACGCTCGAGGAGAACGTCGCCGCCGCCGAGCGACGGGGCCTCGAGACGCTTCGCCTCGTCGACCACGTGCGACGCGACACGACGTGGGTGCCCGAATACCTCGACGCAGTCCGCGCACTGCGCGTGCCGGAGGGGCTGACCGTGCTGACCGGAGTGGAGGCCAAGATCCTCGACGCCGCGGGCACCCTCGACATCCCCGACCTCCCGTCGGGCATCGACCGCATCCTGATCGCCGACCACCAGTTCCCCGGCGACGACGGTCCCCTGGGACCGACGGCCGTCCGCGAGCGGATAGCCGCCGGCTGGGCGTCATCCGACGTGCTCGACCAGCTGGTCTCCGCCCTGGTCGCGGCCATGCACCGGCATCCGGGCAACCAGCTCGCGCACTGCTTCTCGATCCTCCCCAAGATCGGTCTCTCCGAAGACGACCTCGGAGCCGAGCGCATCGACGCCTGGGCGCGCACCGCCGTCGCCACCGACACCCATGTCGAGGTCAACGAGAAGTGGGGATGCCCCGGTCGGCCCCTGCTCGACGCGCTGCGCGCCGCGGGGGCGGTGATCGTCGCCTCCACCGACAGCCACGAGGCGGCCGAGGTCGGCCGCTACGAGCGCGTCGCCGCACTGCTGAACGAGGACGCCTGATGCCCGAACTCACCTGGCTCGAGACGGTGGTGGTCATCGTCCTGCTGCTCTGCGTGCTGATCGGCACGCTGCCCGTGGTCAACACGGGGCTGCAGTTCCTCGCGCTGCCCCTGCACGCCTTCCGCAACCACTACGACAAGGCCGCGCCGTACCACCCGCGGATCGCGGTGCTGATCCCGGCGTGGAACGAGGGGCGCGTGATCGGGCCCGCGATCGAGAGGCTGCTGCAGCTCGAATACCCCGCCGACCGCCTGCGGGTCTTCGTGATCGACGACGCCTCCACCGACGACACCCCCGACGTGGTCGCCTCGAAGGCCGCAGCGCATCCGGGCCGGGTCGTGCACCTGCGACGCGAGCAGGGCGGGCAGGGCAAGGCGCACACGCTCAACCACGGTCTCGACATCGTGCTCGCGGACGAGTGGACCGAGTCCGTGCTCATCATGGACGCGGACGTGATCTTCGCGCGCGACTCGCTGCGCAAGCTCAGCCGGCACCTCGCCGACGACAAGGTCGGGGCCGTGACGGCGTACATCGCCGAGGGCAGTCGGGATCGCAACTACCTCACCCGCTTCATCGCCATCGAGTACGTGATCGGGCAGCTGTCGGCGCGCCGCACGCAGAACGTGGGCGGCGCCATCGCGTGCCTCGCGGGCGGCGCGCAACTGCACTCCCGCGCGAACCTGGAGGCGATCGGAGGGCGGATCCCCACGGGCACGCTCGCCGAGGACACCATGACCACGTTCGAAGGCCAGCTCCACGGACGGCGCATGGTGTTCGAACCGCACGCGGTGGTGCTGGCCGAAGAGCCCCGCACGATCGACGCGCTGTGGAAGCAGCGCCTGCGCTGGGCGCGCGGCAACGTGCAGCTCACCTCGATCTACAAGAGGCTCTGGTTCCGTCCGAGCACGGAGCACAACCTCGGGAGCTTCGCTTTCGGCCTCGCCTGGTTCACGATCCTGCTGCTGCCGGCGTTCATGCTCCTCGCCGCAGTGGGGCTGCTCGCGCTCCTCCTGCTGCACAGCGACATCGCCGAGTTCGTCTTCCGCTTCATGTGGATCGCCGCCGCCTGCATCTACATCTTCTCCATGCTGTACTCGGTGCAGCTGGATCCGAGGATCGGGCGGCAGTCCTGGCGCGAGGCGATCATGTTCCCCGGGCTCGGCGCGCTGATCCTCATGGCGTTCGCCCTGTTCCCCTGGCTGTTCGAGAGCACGCTGCGTGCCCTCGGCCTCCCCGTGACGGATCACAGCCTGCTGATCTGGGCCGTGGTCTTCTACCTGTGGGGTCCGATCTCGATGCTCGGCATCTGGCTCGCGCGCGCGGTGGAGCCGCTCCCGGGCGGACGCTTCTTCGCGGGACTCCTGCTGTACGTGTGCGGCTACGGCTCTTTGCTGTGCGCGATCACCGTGGACTCCTACATCAAGGAGTGGCGCCGCGCGGACGCCGCCTGGATCAAGACCGAGAAGATCGGACGGGTCGACTCATGACCGATGCATCCCCGCAGAACACCGAAGAGGCCGAGATCGTCGCCGACGCCCGCCGCGAGAAGCGGCTGATCCCGCAGGCGCTGCTGTCGCTCGCCGTCGTGATCGTGATCGTGGTCGTGCGAGAGATGCTGCTCCGATGAGCATCCGGCCGCTGGCCCTCGTGGTCGAGGACAGCGCGGATCAGATCACGCTGCTCACCCGGCACCTGGAACGGGAGGGGTTCGAGGTGTTCGCGGCCGTGAACACCGAGACCGCGGTGGCGGCGTTCGAGGACATATCGCCGACGGTCGCGGTGATCGACCTGCTGCTTCCCGGCATCAGCGGCGAGGAATGCGTGCGTCTCGTGCGGCGCCGATTCCCGGACTGCTTCGTGATCGTCAGCTCCGTCCTGGACACGGCCGAGTACCCGGATGCGGACGCCGCGCTCCCCAAGCCGACCAGGGGCGCCGAACTGCGCACCCTGCTCCGGGGCGTCGCGCGATGAACGGGACGCCGCTGCGCCGGGCCGAGATCGGCTGGTACGCGATCTTCACCGACCCCAGCCCCCTGATCAAGCAGGCGCCGACCGCGATCGCCGCGGCTCTCGCGGTGACTGCGACCTGGGTGATCGCCGATCTGCCCTTCACGAACGCCGACGCCGCCCTCGCCGGCGTGTCGCTCGTGCTGTTCGCCACGTTGCAGGCGGGATTCCTGACGGCGCGGCGCGTGTACGACGGGTGGATCGTGCTCATGATCCCGATGATCGACATCATCGGCCTCGGGCTCTTCCGTGCGGGCACCGGCGGCGCCACGTCGGTGTTCACGTCGCTCGTCCTGCTCCCTGTGGTGTGGATCGCGGCGGCTCCCGGCATCCGCTACGTGTTCGCCGTCGGGGCGCTCACCTCGATCGCCCTCCTCATGCCGTACCTCACCGAGCCGCCGGACACCTCCGTCGAGCTGCTGCGCGGCGTCATCGGCCCCCTCGTGTTCTCCGCATTGGCGGCCGTCGTGAACGAGCTGTCGCGTCAGCAGCGCGTCCGTGCGGAGCAGGCCGAGCGGCTGGTCGCCGATCGCACGTCGGCCCTGGCGGAAAACGTGGCGATGGTGGCGCAGCTCACCGACAAGGAACGCGAGTACCGTCTGCTCCTCGACTCGTTCCAGAGCCTGTGGGCCTCCATCACCGTGCAGGCCGTGATCGCCGTGGATCGCGAGGGGACCATCACGGAATGGAACCCCGGGTCGGAGCGCCTGCTCGGGCTGTCGGTCCGAGAGGCACTCGACGACATCAGGATCGACCGCTTCTTCTCCGTGTCCGCGCTCTCGCAGCTGGTCGGCGATGCGCCGTGCGCGTCCGCGGACGCCGATCTGCCCTCCGGCATCCGTGCGCTGTTCGCCCGGGCCGACGCCGAGCGCACGGTGGAGGGCGACATCGACGTCACGACCGCGGGCGGCACGGTCGTCCCCGCACGCGTGACCGTCAGCCCGCGGAAGGACGCCGATGGTGAGACGCGCGGCTACCTGCTCGTGCTCACCGACGAGACCAGGGCGGTCGAAGTGGCGCGCATGAAGGACGAGTTCGTCGGCATGATCTCGCACGAGCTGCGCACGCCCCTCAGCGCGATCATCGGGTTCCTCGATCTTCTGCAGAACGACCCCGCGCAGCCTCTGACCGAGGAGCAGCAGGACTTCGTCGGCATCATCGAGCGCAACGCGCAACGGTTGCTCACGCTTGTGGGAGACCTCCTCTTCACAGCCCAGGTCGAATCGGGGCGGTTCCCGCTCGAGCGTCAGGACGTCGAACTCGGCGAGCTCGTGCGGAGTGCGGTCGCCTCCTCGGGGCCGCATGCGCAGCGCGAGGGCATCGACCTCGTGGCCGAGGTGCCCGAGACACCCGTGCGCATGGCCGCGGATCCGGGCCGGATCGGTCAGGCGCTCGACAACCTACTCTCGAACGCGATCAAGTTCACACCGTCCGGTGGGCGCGTCACGGCGGCGGTGCGTGCGCACGACGGCGGCATTGAGCTCTCGGTGCGGGACACGGGCCTCGGCATCCCGGAGGACGAGCAGGGGATGCTGTTCACCCGCTTCTTCCGCGCGTCGACCGCGACCCGCAACGCGGTGCCCGGGGTCGGCCTCGGGCTGACGATCACCCGGGCGATCGTGCTCGCGCACGGCGGCACCATGGACGTCACGAGCAAGGAGGGCGTGGGCACCGAGTTCCGGATGTTCCTGCCGACCGCACCGCGCACCGAGGCTCTGCAGGCGGTCTCGGCCGGACGGTGAACGTCGCTGCGTCGGAGTCCTGATAGCCTGGTCGGCTCGCCATGCGGGCGGAAGGACGGCCACGCAGGTGGGATACATCGATGTCACAGGGGTCTCGCTGACCCTTCCCGACGGCAGACCGCTGCTCGACGAGGCGACGTTCCGCGTCGGCTCCGGGTCCACGAGCGCGCTCATCGGCCCCAACGGAGCCGGCAAGACCACGCTGCTGCGCATCATCCGCGGCGACCTGACGGCGGATGCCGGGGTCGTGACGATAGACGGCGGGCTCGGAGTCATGGATCAGTTCGTCGGCCACGGAGAGGCCGGCCAGACGGTGCACGAACTGCTCGTGCGCGTGGCGCCCGCCCGGATCCGTCAGGCGGCCGAGGCGCTCGATGCGGCGGAGAACGCCCTGATCGACCGAGACGAGCACGACACCCAGATGGCGTACGCCACAGCGATCGCCGAGTACGCGGATGCCGGCGGGTACGAGCACGAGACGGTGTGGGATCAGTGCACGGTCGCGGCGCTCGGCGTGCCCTTCGAACGCGCCCGCTACCGCGAGCTCACCTCGCTGTCAGGCGGGGAGCAGAAGCGGCTCGCGCTCGAAGCCCTGCTGAGGGGGCCCGACGAGGTGCTCCTGCTCGACGAGCCGGACAACTACCTCGACGTGCCGACCAAGCGCTGGCTCGAGGAGCAGCTGCGGCAGACGCCGAAGACCGTGCTCCTCGTCTCCCACGACCGTGAACTGCTGGCCAGGGCCGCCGACCGCCTGGTGACGCTCGAACCGGGTGGGGCCGGTTCCACCGCCTGGGTGCACGGCGGCGGCTTCGCCACGTACCACCAGGCACGGAGCGACCGCATGGACCGGCTCGACGAGTTGCGGCGGCGCTGGGATGAGCAGCACGAGAAGCTGCTCGTGCTCGTCGCCACCCTCAAGGTCAAGGCCTCGGCGAACGACGGCTTCGCCTCGCGCTATCAGGCCGCCCAGACTCGCCTGCGCCGTTTCGAGGACGCCGGGCCGCCGCAGGAGCGTCCGCCCGCGCAGGACTTCGACATGAGGCTGCGCGGCGCGCGCACGGGCAAGCGCGCGGTCGTCGCCGAACGGCTGGAGCTCACGGGGCTCATGCGTCCGTTCGATGCGGAGGTCTGGTACGGGGACCGTGTCGCCGTGCTCGGCTCGAACGGCTCGGGCAAGTCGCACTTCCTTCGGCTGCTCGCCCGCGGCGGCACCGACCCCGACCCGAGCCTGGGACACGTGACCTCGACGGGGGAGCAGCTGCACCCTGTCGCGCACACCGGGGCCGCGGTGCTCGGCGCACGGGTCGTTCCCGGCCTGTTCGCGCAGACGCACGCGCATCCGGAGTTCGTGGGGCGCACTCTGCTGGAGATCCTTCATCGCGGCGACGAACGCCGCGCCGGGATGCCGCGGGATGCCGCGAGCTCGGCCCTCGACCGCTACGGGCTCGTGCGCCAGGCGCAGCAGGCCTTCGAGTCGCTCTCGGGCGGACAGCAGGCGCGGTTCCAGGTGCTGCTGCTCGAGCTCTCGGGAGCCACGCTGCTGCTGCTCGACGAGCCCACCGACAACCTCGATCTCGAATCGGCGGAGGCCCTGGAAGACGCGTTGGCGCGGTTCGAGGGCACGGTGCTCGCGGTGACGCACGACCGCTGGTTCGCGCGCGGCTTCGACAGGTTCCTGGTGTTCGGAGCGGACGGCGCGGTCTACGAGTCCGACGAGCCGGTGTGGGACGAGAGGCGGGTGCAGCGTGCGCGCTGATCCCTCCCTCGGGCGTGCCCGCCCGTCGGCCGCCGCGTGCGCTCCCGGTAGGCTGGGGGGGTGACCATGGAGATCGAGCTCGGCCGAGGCAAGCGCGCACGTCGCGCATACACGTTCGACGACATCGCGGTGGTGCCGTCACGGCGCACCCGCAACCCGGAGGACGTGTCGACCGCGTGGACGATCGACGCCTTCGGCTTCGACATCCCGGTGCTCGGCGCACCCATGGACTCGGTCGTGAGCCCGCAGACCGCGATCATGCTCGGTCAGCTGGGCGGCCTCGGAGTGCTCGACCTCGAAGGGCTCTGGACCCGCTATGAGGACCCGGAGCCCCTGCTCGCGGAGATCGCGGGTCTGGATGCCGACGGAGCGACCGTGCGCATGCAGCAGCTGTACTCCGAGCCGATCAAGCCCGAGCTCATCACCCGTCGTCTCGCCGAGATCCGCGACGCCGGGGTGACGGTCGCAGGGTCGCTCACCCCGCAGCGCACGCAGGAGTTCTACGACACGGTCGCCGCGGCCGGCGTCGACCTGTTCGTGATCCGCGGCACCACGGTGTCGGCCGAGCACGTCTCGAGCGTCGACGAGCCCCTCAACCTGAAGAAGTTCATCTACGACCTCGACGTGCCGGTGATCGTCGGTGGCGCCGCCACCTACACCGCGGCCCTGCACCTGATGCGCACCGGCGCGGCCGGAGTGCTCGTGGGCTTCGGCGGCGGAGCGGCCTCGACGACCCGTGCGACGCTCGGCATCCACGCGCCGATGGCGACGGCCGTGTCCGATGTCGCGGCCGCGCGCCGCGACTACCTCGACGAGTCGGGTGGGCGCTACGTGCACGTCATCGCGGACGGCGGGGTCGGCACGTCCGGCGACATCGTGAAGGCTCTGGCCATGGGTGCCGATGCCGTCATGCTCGGCGTCGCGCTCGCGCGTGCGACCGACGCGCCTGGACGCGGATTCCACTGGGGCCCCGAGGCGCACCACCCGAAGCTCCCGCGCGGTCGCCGCGTCGAGGTCGGCGGGATCGGCACGCTCGAGGAGATCCTCTACGGCCCCGCGCCCGTCGCCGACGGCACTGCGAACCTGATCGGCGCGCTGCGCAAGTCGATGGCCACCACCGGGTACTCCGACCTCAAGGAGTTCCAGCGGGTCGAGGTCGTGCTCGCCCCCTACGAGGCCTGAGTCCCGCATCACCGTGTCGTCCCCCGCTCTGTTCCCGCCGACCCTGCGCGAGGTCATGCTCCGCGGTCGCTGGATCGGGATGCTCGTGCTGTGCCTGGTCGTCGCCGGTGTGTTCGCCTGGCTCGGCCAGTGGCAGCTCGAGCGTGCCATCGACACCGATCCGCCTCCCGCGGGTGTGACCGAGCAGGTGCGTCCCCTGGCCGAGGTCGTCGAACCGGGGGAGTACCTCCCGGAGCCGCTCGTCGGACAGCGTGTCGAGACCTCGGGGTCGTGGGTCCCCGAGGACTTCCTCGTCGTCTCCAGCCGCTTCAACGACGATGTCGAGGGCTTCTGGGTCACCGGACAGCTTCGGGTGGCCGATCGTACGTCCATCGCCGTCGCGATCGGGTGGACGGCCGATCGAGCGGTCGCGGATGCCGCCGTCGCGGAACTCGAGGCGCAGGCCGACGGATCGACGGTCGACGTCACGGGTCGCGTCATCTCGGACGAGGGCCCGAGCGTCCCGCCGAGGGACGACCCGCAGCGCATGGACAGGATGTCGCCCGCCGCTCTGCTGAGCCGCTGGCACGACACCGCCGACCTGGACGTGTACCGCCCGTACCTGGCTTCCACTTCGGCCTCGGCAGGCCTCGTCGACATCTCCTCCCCGGCCCCGGAGGAGCAGTCGCCCGTCAACTGGCTCAACGTCTTCTACGCGGTCGAGTGGGCGATCTTCGCCGGCTTCGCCTTCTACCTCTGGTATCGACTCGCGAAGGACGCCTGGGAGCGCGAGGTCGAGGAGTTCGAGGACGCCGCGGCCGCGGCATCCGACTGAGCCTCGTCGCGCATCCGCGCATGGGCTTCCGCGCATCTGAGCGTGGACCGCTCCGGTCTTCCACCTTCGTCAGGGGTGCACTCGGGCCGTTCGGTTAGCGCTGGGTGACCAATGAGAAAACTCCGTTGATGATGTCCGAGGCGCTCCTTAGGCTCGCATCATGTGCGCCGGCTGTGAATGCGCGCTGTAGTGGCTCCATGAGAGCCGTCGCCAGAGGAAACCGAGGAGACAGAGATATGCCCGCTTTCGATGCCGCGAGCCGCGAGGTTCCCGGGGCCGACCGCAGAAGCCGGAGGCGTCTCGGCGTCCTCGCCGGCACGTGCGTCGCCGCTCTGGGAGCCGGCGCCCTGATCGCCGCACCCGCGTCCGCCGACGTCACCGGGACGGGGGTCGTCATCAACGAGGCGTACCTGTCCGGTGGCAGCGCAGGGGCCGCGTTCACGAACAAGTTCGTCGAGCTGTACAACCCGACGGATGCCGCGATCGCCCTCGACGGCCTGTCGCTGCAGTACCGCTCGGCGACCGGCACGGGGAACTCCAACGGCGTCGCGCCGCTGAGCGGCAGCATCCCCGCCGGCGGGTACTACCTGGTCCAGGGCGGCAGCAACGGTGCGAACGGCGCCGCGCTGCCGACGCCGGACGCGACCGGAAACCTGAACCCGAGCGGCACCACCGGCACCCTCGCCCTCGTGAACGGCACCGCGGCCGTGACCCTCACGCCCGGCTCCGTCACCGGCGTCGACGGGGTGATCGACGTGCTCGGCTACGGCACCTCCAACACGTTCGAGACCAAGGCGGCCACCGCGCCGTCCGGGAACACGGATGTCAAGTCGCTCAACCGTACGAACGGCGTCGACACCGACGACAACAGCGTCGACTTCACCCTCTCGGCCACCATCACCCCGCAGAACTCGGGGGGATCGACGCCGGAGGAGCCGGAGGAGCCGGGCACCGACCCGCAGAAGGTCTCGATCGCCGAGGTCCAGGGCACGACCGACGTCTCACCTCTCAACGGTCAGACCGTCACCGTCGAGGGCGTCGTCACGGCGGACTACCGCACCGGCGGCTACAAGGGCATCGTGATCCAGACACAGGGCTCCGGCGGTGAGACCGACGCGACCCCGGGCGCCTCCGATGGCGTGTTCGTGTTCCTCAACGCGCTTGCCCCGACCCTCGCGATCGGAGACCTCGTCTCGGTGACCGGCTCGGTCAGCGAGTACTTCGGTCAGACGCAGATCAACCCCGCCTCGCTCGCGGGCGTCTCCGTCGTGCAGGCGGGCGTCGGCGTGCCGGCGGTCACCCCGCTGCCCGACACCGTGGTCGGAGCCGACCGGGAGCAGTACGAGAGCATGTTCGTCGCCCCCTCCGGCACCTACCGTGTCGCGTCCAGCCACCAGCTCTACAACTTCGGCACGCTGTGGCTGAACGCCGGAGACGACCTCAACGTCAAGAGCACCGAGACCGCGCGTCCCGGTGCCGAGGCGACGGCGATCGCCGCCGCGAACCGGGCGAACCGCCTGCTGCTCGACGACGGCTGGTCCATCCAGGTCACGAACAACGGGCACCCGAACGACCAGCCGTACTTCACGAAGGATCTCGTGGTCCGGAACGGCGACACGGTCGACTTCCGCGACAACGGCTACGTGCTCTCCTACGGCTTCGACGACTGGCGCCTGCAGCCGGTCGTGCCGATCGACAGCACCTCGCCGGACGCCGCGAAGGTGGGCTTCGAGGCGACCAACCCGCGCGTCGAGACCGCCCCCGAGGTGGGCGGCGACGTCCAGGTCGCGTCGTTCAACGTCTTCAACTACTTCACGACGCTGAAGAGCCAGAATTCCAACGCCCGCGGCGCGGCGAACGCCGCTCAGTTCGCGATCCAGAAGTCGAAGATCGTCGCGGCGATCAACGGACTCGACGCCGAGATCGTCTCACTCATGGAGATCGAGAACTCGATCAAGCTCGGCGGCACGCTCGACTCCGCGCTCGCCGACCTGGTCGACGGCCTCAACGAGGCGGCAGGCGACGACGTGTGGGACTACGTCCGCACGCCGGAGGCGCTGGATGACGCGGCGACGACCGACTTCATCACGAGCGCGATCATCTACAAGAAGGATGACGTGTCGACGGTCGGCGACAGCCTGACCATCACCGACGAGAGCGTGTGGGGCAACGCCCGCGAGCCGATCGCGCAGGCGTTCGACATCGACGGCCGCACCGTCACGGTCGTCGCGAACCACTTCAAGTCGAAGTCGGCTCCCGAGGGCGGCGGCGCCGAGCCCGCCGACGGCCAGGGCTTCTTCAACGCCGATCGCGTCGCCCAGGCGAACTCGCTCAAGGGCCTCACCGCGACGATCGAGGAGGAGACCGGCAGCAGTGACATCCTGCTGATCGGCGACTTCAACGCCTACGCGAAGGAAGACCCGATCGACGTCTTCACGAGCGCGGGCTGGAGTGACGTCGCCCCCGAGAAGGCGCCGGGTCAGCACACGTACACGTTCGACGGCGAGCTCGGCTCGCTCGACCACGTGCTCGCGTCGCCGTCCCTCGCCGCCTCGATCACGGGTGCGGGTGTCTGGAGCATCAACTCGCCCGAGTGGAGCGACCGCGGCTACGCGTTCGGCGCTACGGAGGCGGGCACGCCGTTCCGCTCCAGCGACCACGACCCGATCGTCGTCGGCGTCTCCTCGGAGATCCCGCCGGTGAGCATCGACGTCGTCACGATGAACGACTTCCACGGCCGCATCGAGGCCGACGGGGCCGCAGCAGGTGCCGCGGTCGTGGCGGGAGCCGTCCAGCAGTTCCGCTCCGAGAACCCGAACACGATCTTCGCCGGCGTCGGCGACCTGATCGGCGCCTCGACGTTCACCTCGTTCATCAACGACGACAACCCCACGATCGACGCGTTGAACGCGGCCGGTCTCGACGTGAGCGCCGCCGGAAACCACGAGTTCGACCAGGGCTGGGAGGATCTGCGCGACCGTGTGCAGGACCGCGCGGACTGGGAGTACATCTCGTCGAACGTGTTCCTCACCGAGACGGGTGAGCCCGCTCTCGCTCCCGCCTGGGTCAAGGAGCTCGACGGCGTCAAGGTCGGCTTCATCGGCGCCGTCACGGAGGACCTCGACTCTCTGGTGTCGCCGGAGGGCATCGCCGATCTCGAGGTGCGGAGCATCGCGGACTCGGTCAACGCCGTGGCCGCAGACCTCAAGGACGGCGATCCGTCCAACGGCGAGGCGGATGTCATCATCCTCCTCGTGCACGAGGGCGCGGCGAGCGTCGAGCTGTCGAGCATCACGCCCGACTCGCCCTTGGGCGAGGTCGTCTACGGTGTCGACGACGACGTGAACGCGATCGTCTCGGCGCACACGCACCTGGCCTACAACCACGTGATCGACGGACGTCCGGTCATCTCGGCCGGCCAGTACGGCGAGAACCTGGGCCTGATGAACATCCAGGTCGACCCGAAGACGAAGGACCTGATCTCGATCACCAACGAGATCAAGCCCCTCACCGCGAACGGCCAGGCCCTGTACCCGGCCGTGCCGGAGGTCGCCGACATCGTCGCCAAGGCGAAGGCCGAGGCCGACGTGCTCGGTGCCGTCAAGGTGGGCGACATCACCGCCGACTTCAACCGTGCTCGCCAGAGCAACGGCTCGGAGAACCGGGGCGGCGAGTCCACGATCGGCAACTTCGTCGCGGACGTGCAGAAGTGGTCCACGGGCGCGGACATCGCGATCATGAACCCGGGCGGCATCCGCGCCAACCTCACGTACGCCTCGTCGAACGCGAACGACCCCGCCGGCAACGTCACCTATCGCGAGGCGGCGACGGTCCAGCCGTTCGCCAACACGCTGGTGACGCTGACCCTGACGGGAGCGCAGCTGAAGGGCGTGCTGGAGGAGCAGTGGCAGCCCGCAGGGGCGGCGCGTCCGTTCCTCAAGCTCGGTCTGTCGGAGGGCCTCGTGTACACGTACGACCCGGCGGCGGCGCAGGGATCGCGCATCACCTCGATCACGCTGAACGGCACGCCGATCGACGTATCCGCGAACTACACGGTCGCGGCGAACTCGTTCCTCGCCGCGGGTGGAGACAACTTCTTCACCTTCCGTGAGGGCACGGGTAAGCGCGACACCGGCAAGATCGACCTGCAGTCGATGGTGGACTGGTTCGACGCGAACAAGACCGCGACCCCCGACCTCGCTCAGCGCGCGGTGGGCGTCACGGTCAGCGCGCCGGACGCCGACGGGTACTCGGCCGGCGACCAGGTCACGGTCGCGCTGTCCTCGCTGGCGTTCAGCGCCGGGGAGGCGGCACCGGGCGAGGTGACGCTCTCGCTGGGCGGCACGCAGCTCGCGGCGGGCGCTGTCGACCCGACCATCGTCGACACCACCGACGAGGCCGGTCGCGCGTCGCTGATGTTCACGGTCCCGTCCGGGGTGTCGGGCGACCAGCCCCTCACGGTGACGGTGCCCTCGACCGGGACCACGGTGCAGGTGCCCTTCACGATCACGGAGGAGGAGCCCGAGGAGTTCGCGGGCACCATCACGGTCGACAAGAAGGTGACCGCCGGTAAGAAGCTCCGCGTCACGGGCGCGGACTTCGAGCCGGGGGAGACCCTCACGATCACCCTCGAGCCGAAGAAGGGCGCGCCGGCGCAGGTCGGAACGGTCCAGGTCAAGGCCGACGGTACCTTCTCCACCTCGGTGACGGTCCCGAAGAACGCCAAGCCGGGGAAGTACACGGTCGCGGTGGCGCAGGCCGACGGCGATGCCGCGACGGCGACCGTCACCGTCAACCGGGCGGGCGGCCTCGGAGGCCTCATCGGGGATCTCCTCGACTGGCTCTGGGACCTGATCTCCGGATGGTTCTGATCCGGTAGCAGGATGACGCAGGCGGAGGCCGTCGGGATCGATCCCGACGGCCTCCGTCGTGCGGGCGGCAGCGACCCCGCAGGGCAAGCCTCGCGACGGGTCGCGCCGCCTGGCCGGATCAGGGCGTGAGGACCTCGACCTCCGCCTGAGCGAGCGCCGCAGCGATGCGCGGTTCGGGCGGAGCGTCGGTGATGAGGTAGTCGGCCCGCTCCAGCAGCGCGATCTGCGCGAAGAAGCGCCGGCCGAGCTTGGTGGAGTCGGCGAGGATCGCCGTGCGCTCGGCCCGTTCGATCATCTCGGACATCATCGCCGCGTCGCCGAGGTTCGATGTGGAGTACCCGGCCTCGTCGACGGCGCCGACCGCGATGAGAGCGAGATCGCACCGGATGTCGACCTCCGGACCGCCGGCGGTCATGGTGAACGCGACCGGACCCGTGGTCGCCTGGGTGATGGAACGCACGGCACCGCCGAACACGTACAGGTCGCGGAACACCGTCGGGGAGAGCTCTCCCGGGATGCGCAGGTTGTTGGTCGCGATGGTGAGGTCGTGGTGGTTGCGCAGGGCTCGGGCCACGGCCAGCGTCGTCGTCCCCGCGTTGAGCATGATGACGGAGCCGTCGTCGACGAGTCCGGCGGCGACGCGCGCTATCCGCTCCTTCTCCTCGGTCTGCACGCGCATCCGCACGTCGAGCGCCTTGTCTTTGAGCGCTCCGCTCGTGGCGCTGACAGCGCCGCCGTGCGTGCGGACGAGCACTCCCTCGCGGTCGAGCTGGTCGAGGTCCCGCCGGATCGTGTCGATCGAGACTGCGAAATGCTCGGCGAGGTCGCCGACCGTGACCTGGCCTGTCTGCTCGACGTACGCCGCGAGGTCGGCCTTCCGGCCGGCGGGGAGGCGCCGCTTGGTGGAGGATCCGGATGCGTCCATGCAGACATCTCTAGCACACACCGAGGTAAAACCCGCATAGTCCAGCAGAAAACAGCATCCATTGTCGAAGACTATCTCCATCGAGTAGTGAAAATCGCGCGATATCGACCAGGTAACGGCCGGAGAAATGTCTTGCGTGACCGCAAACCTCGGCATAACATTGCTCAAAACCGCATGAACAAGCATTGAAGCGCGTGATGCGGCACGATCTCGAAGAGGAGAAGTGATGATCACAGTGGGACGTGGGCGACGCACTCTGAAGCTCGCCGGCGCAGCGACAGCAGCACTGACGGTCCTGGCCGTAGCGGGATGCGCATCCGGCGACAGCGGAGACGGCGGCGCCGAGGGCGGCGACGTCACGATCGAGTTCGCGCAGTGGTGGGAGCCCGAGCTCCCCGACGGCGAGTTCCGCGCACTGATCGACAAGTTCGAAGAGGCGAACCCCGGCATCACGGTGGACCTCGTCAGCGGACCCTACGCGTCCACCAAGGAGCAGCTGTTCGCGGGCGCCGCGTCCGGCACCATGCCGGACGTCGTGGGCCTCGACGGTGCATGGGTCAACGACTTCGCCTCGCAGGGCGTCATCGCCGACCTGACGGAACTGATGAAGGAGAACGACTACGACGACAGCGAGCTGGCCAGCCAGATCCAGGTCGACGGCAGCACCTACATGATCCCGGTCGTGAACTTCGTGTACCCGATGTTCACGAACGACACCCTGCTCGCCGACGCGGGCGTCGCCGCTCCGCCGACCACGCGCACTGAGTTCGCGGATGCCGCGAGCAAGGTCACCGCTCTCGGCGGGGACGTCTCCGGCTGGGTCCTTCCGCTCTCGCTCGAAGCACCGAACGGCGTGCAGAACGACGTCATGTCGTGGGTCTGGGCCTCCGGCGGCTCGATGCTGAAAGACGGCCAGCCCGACCTCACGAACGACGACGTGACCTCGGCGATCGACTACATCGGCGGCCTGTGGGACGACGGAGTGATCGCCTCCGGCTCGTTCACGATGAAGGAGCAGGACAAGGTCGAGGAGTTCACGAACGGCCGCGTCGGCATGATGATCGACTCCCTCGCGCACATCAACCTGATCCGCGAGTCGAACCCCGACCTGAAGTTCTCGATCTCCGCGATCCCCGCCGAGGACGGCTACGACGGCGAGCGGGGCATCCCGTACGCGTCGTGGGGCATCGGCGTCGCCGAGAACTCCGAGCACAAGGACGCGGCCTTCAAGCTGGTCGAGTTCCTCATGAGCCAGGACACGAACTCCGAGCTCTCCACGATGGCGAAGGCGTTCCCCGGCAACTCCGAGTCCGTGCCGGACTTCGTGAACGACGACGAGCTCTTCAAGACGGCGTTCGAGATCTACCAGGCCGGCTACCCGGCCAACGAGTTCACGGGGCTGCCCGTCGCGGAGGACCTCATGCGTCAGCTCGGCGAGCAGCTGCAGTCCGCGTTCGACGGCCAGCAGTCGATCGACGATGCGCTGAAGGCGGCACAGGAGTCCTGGCTGAAGGAGTTCTGACCCTCCGCCCGACTCCCGCATGAACGGGGTGCCGCGTCGTGAACCCGATGCGACGCGGCACCCGACCAACCAAGGAGCACCGGTTCCCATGAGCCTGAAACTGTCCGACGACACCGAGGTGATCGTCACGGGCGTCGCCCCCTCGCGGCGCCGCCGACAGCTGCGCAAGACCACCGAGTCGTATGCGTTCCTGTCGCCCACGGTCATCCTGCTGTTCGTGCTGATGATCGTCCCGATCGTCATGGTGATCGGCTACTCGTTCCAGGACAACGTGATCCTGAACAAGTCCCCCGAGTTCGTCGGGGTGGCCAATTACGTCGAGATCCTGTCGGACCCCGGCTTCTGGAAGGCCACGGGGAACACGATCCTCTTCACGGTGACGAGCGTCGCAGCGCACCTGGTGCTGGGTCTCGCCTTCGCCATGATGCTCAACAGTCCACTGCTGGGTCGGTTCTCGCGCTCGATCTTCCGTGCGTTGTACGTGCTCCCGTGGCTGTTCACGGTCGCGGTGATCGCCGTGTTGTGGCGCATGCTGCTCGCCCCCAACGGCGTCGTCAACTTCCTTCTCAACACCGACATCGAGTGGCTGGCATCGCCGCAGCTCGCGCTCGGCACGATCATCTTCATCAACATCTGGGCGGGCTACCCGTTCTTCATGGTCAGCCTGCTCGCAGGCCTCCAGGGAGTGCCGGCAGACCTCCACGAGGCGGCCCGCGTCGACGGCGCGAACGCCGTGCAGCGCTTCTGGAACGTCACGATCCCGCAGCTGCGCCCCATCATCATCAGCCTGGTGCTGCTCGACCTGATCTGGACCTCGCAGCAGTTCGCTCTGATCTGGATGACCACGGGCGGTGGCCCGATCGACGTCACCGAGGTGCTCAGCACCTTCACCTACAAGCTCGCGTTCGCCAAGTACGATTTCTCGCTCGCCGCGACCTCTGCGGTGCTCGTGCTGCTGATGTCGATGGTGCTCGCCGTGTTCTACGTCCGCCATCAGAAAGCGAGGGACTGATCATGGCTCTCACCGTCGACTCCCGGCGTCGCGCCGCACGCTCCACCCTGGTCGCCAAGTCCGGACTGATCCTCGCGCTGATCCTCGGCGCCGTGTTCGCGGCCGGTCCCGTGCTCTGGATGCTGTCGAGCTCGTTCAAGTCGAACACGCAGATCTTCGAGCTCCCGCCGCGCCTCATCACCGACACGTTCTCGTTCGACGCCTACGTCGCGATCTTCACGAACCCCGAGACGATGCGGTTCTTCCTGAACAGCTACGTCGTCGCGGGCTCGGTGACGATCCTCACGCTGCTCGTCGCGATCCAGGCGGCCTACGCCTTCAGCCGCTTCGAGTTCCGCGGCAAGCGCATCCTCAACGTCGTGATCGTGAGCGTGCAGGCGGTGCCGCCGATCACGCTGCTGATCCCGTACTTCGGACTCATGGTCGCGCTCGGGCTGTACAACTCGTACCTCGGCCTCATCCTCACCTACATGGTCTTCACGCTGCCGTACGCGATCATCATGATGACCGGGTACTTCAACACGCTCCCGAAGGAGCTCGACGAGGCCGTGCGCGTCGACGGCGCCGGCTCCATGACAGCTCTCTGGCGCATCCTCGTGCCGATCTCGGTGCCGGGCATCGTGTCGGTCGGCATCTACACCTTCATGATCGCGTGGAACGAGTACCTGTTCGCGCTCACGCTCACGCGCTCGATCGACATGCGCACTGTACCTATCGGCATCCAGCTGCTCATGGGCCAGCACTCCTACGACTGGAACCAGATCATGGCCATGAGCGTGCTCGGCTCGATCCCCGTGCTCATCCTCTTCCTCTTCTTCCAGAGGTACTTCATCAGCGGTCTCACGGCGGGGTCCGTGAAGAGCTGACGCCGTCCGCCCTCGACTTCACACCATCACGAAACAGGAGAAACACGTGCTCTACACCGGCAAATCCATCCTCGACGTCGCCAACGAGAACAACTTCGCCATCCCCGCGTTCAACATCAGCGACTGGGCGATGTTCAACGGCGTCATCGACATCAGCGAGGAGCTGGACGCCCCCGTCATCATCGCCATCCACCCCGACGAGGTCTCGCACATCACGACCGATCTCATCGCCGCGATGCACTCGCGTGCGCACCGCGCCAGCGTCCCCGTCGCGATCCACTGGGACCACGGCGGCACCTACGAGCAGATCATCCAGGCGATCAAGGCCGGCTTCACCTCCGTCATGATCGACGCCTCGCTGCTGCCGTTCGAGGAGAACGTCGCGCTGACGCGCAAGGTCGTCGAGGCCGCGCACGCGGTGGGCATCCAGGTCGAGGGCGAGCTCGGGACGATCGGGGCGAACGACAGCTACGGCGAGTCGGGCGCGGCCGAGATCATCTACACGAACCCGGACGACGCGGTGCGCTTCGTGGAGGAGACCGGCGTGGACAGCCTCGCGATTGCGATCGGCACCTCTCACGGCCTGTACCCGAGCGACAAGAACCCGGAACTGCGTCACGATCTGCTGGAGCAGATCAAGGCGGCGGTGGGGATTCCGCTCGTGCTGCACGGTGGCTCGTCGAATCCCGACTCCGAGCTGAGCCGCGCGGTCGAGCTGGGAGTCAACAAGATCAACATCTCGAGCGACATCAAGGTCTCGTACCACAACCGCATGCGCGAGGTCCTCGGCACCGATGAGCGCCTGCGCGAGCCGAACGCCATCCAGCCCGAGCCGATCGCGGCGATGAAGGTCACGGCGGCCGAGAAGATCCGGCTGTTCGGCGCCGACGGCAAGGCGTCGCTGTACTGAGCGGCGGACTCGGAGGATGATCGGCGGCGTGGACAGGAAACTCGTGCTCGGACTCGGCGGCACCGTCGACTACGAGCTGACGTGGGACTCGGCGGTCCTCGACAGGCTTGCGCACCTGCACGGGGTGCGGCGACACGAGCTCACGACCACGGCGCCGATCGTCGACGAGCGGTCGCTGCTCGTCGCGATCGTCGCGTTCCTCGCCTCGGGGTCCGGCGGAGAGCGCTTCGTCGTCTCGTCGGAGGTCGTCGAAGGGTTCGCGGCGCATTTCGAGCGGACCGTCACCCTGGGAGGGACGGGCGTGCGGGCCGGACTCGTGCTGGATGCCCTCGGGATCCCCAGCACGCAGCACCTGGTGAGCATCGACGACACGGTGCGGCGGCTGCTGCCCCCGGCCCTCTCGTACGTGTGCTCGGCGACGGAGGACACGCTCGACCCGCACCTGATCGTGCAGTACCCTGTGGGTGCGCGGGTGCGGCTGATCGACGGGGATGTGCTGTCGCCCGCCGCCAACCGGCTGATCTTCGCGAACGACCCGCCGAACCGGACGATGCTCCTGTCCGACGGACTCGGAGACGAGCTCGCGCACGCCGCGGCCTTCCTGGTGTCGGGGTTCAACACGATGCAGGACCACGACCTGCTCGAGCAGCGTCTCCGCACGCTGCAGGAGGCGATGAGCCGGCTTCCCGCCGACGCCCTGGTCTACTACGAGGATGCGGGCTTCTACTCGCGTCCGTTCGCGGAGACCGTTCGGCAGCGGATGCTGGAGCGGATCGACGTGTACGGCATGAACGAGGACGAACTGCAGGAGTACCTCGGACGCGCCGTGAACCTGCTCGACCCCGCGGACGTGATCCGCGCCCTCGACGACGCCAGGGCGATCATCCCGGCAGCGGCGCTCGTCGTGCACACCCGGTACTGGGCGATCGCCGTCGGACCGGATGCCGCGCAGCACCGCACCGCGCTGGAGAGCGCCGTGCGGGTGGCGGCGACGCGTTTCCGGGTGGGCGACCGGCTCACGGCCTCGGACGTCGCCGAGACGGCGTCGATGCCCCGTCACCCGGGGGGAGAGGCTCTCGTCGCGGCGGTCGAGGACGCGATCGACGGCGCGACGGGGATCGCCGCGTTCGCGCTCGACGTCGCGATGCCGACCACGATCGGCCTCGGCGACACGTTCGTGGGAGGGTTCCTCGCCGGCGCCACCCACCCCGAGGCCGTCCGATCGGATGACGCCAGACAGCGATCGGATGCCGCCAGACAGAAGGAGTCTGCATGAGGCCGCTGGCCCTGCCGTCGAATCGTCCACCCGAGCGCTTCTACCGCGGAGGTTCGCGTATCAGCGCCTTCCGGGGAGAGCTGCGGGACGCCCCTCGTGAGCCGGAGGACTGGATCGGATCGGTCACCACGGTCAGCGGCGACCCCGCGCTCGGACTCACGCATCTGCCCGATGGGACGCTGCTGCGCGACGCGGTCGCCGCGGATCCAGTCGCCTGGCTGGGCGCCGACCACGTCGATCGCTGGGGCGACGACACACGACTCCTCGTGAAGCTGCTCGACGCGGGGCAGCGCCTGCCGGTCCATGCGCATCCGCACGACGACTTCGCGGCGACTCATCTCGGTCGCGCGCACGGCAAGGCCGAGGCGTGGTACATCCTGCAGGGCGGAACCGTGCACGTGGGCCTGCGGGCGGACGTCGACCCGTCTGAGCTCGCGGCGCTCGTGGAACGCCAAAAAGTCGCAGCGCTCCTGGGGCTGCTGCACGAGATCGAGGTCGTGCCCGGCGATGTGGTGTGGGTTCCGCCGGGGGAGCTGCACGCGATCGGCGCCGGCATCCTCCTCCTCGAGCTGCAGCAGCCCGAAGACCTCTCGATCCTCCTGGAATGGCAGGACTTCGCGATCGACGGTCCCGCACTCGGGCACCTCGGTCTCGGCTTCGACCTCGCGCTCGCCGCGGTGAACACGGGCGGCCGCTCCGTGGAGGACATGCGCGAGCTCGTGCGCACTGCCCCGGCATCCGGTTCGGCGTTCCCGCCCGCCGCCGACGAGTACTTCCGACTCGAGCGGCTCCCGGTCGACGGCGACGCCGTGGTGGACGCCGGATTCGCGATCGTCGTGGTGAGCCGCGGAGAGCTCGTACTGGGGGAGGAGCAGGTGTCGGCGGGCATGACCATGCTCGTGCCGCATGCGGCCGGCACCCTCGCGGCGAGCGGCGCCGGCGAACTCCTCGTGGCCCGTCCGCCCGCGCCCTGACGATCCGTATCAGGCCCTGACAGCCGATATCAGGCCCAGTCGGCGCAGGTGACCTCGGGGAAGACCCGGATGCGCTGGTCGGCCGTCACGAGGATCAGTCCGTCGATCTGCGCCTGAGCGACCAGCATCCGATCGAAGGGGTCGCGATGCTCCCAATCGAGTTCGCCTGCGGTTCTCATGTGCTCGCCGGACAAGGGGAGCTCCTCCGCGAGCAGGGAGCGCAGCAGCGCGGTCCAGCGGGCGAGCACCTGTCCGCCGTGCTGAAGGCGACCGAGCCGGACCTTCTGCGCGATCTCGTAGCCGGTGGCCGCCGAGACGAACAAGGCGTCGGCCCCGACGAGGGAGTCGCGCAGAGCGCGGGGAACACGCTCGGGATCGGTCGCGAGCCACAGAACGACATGCGTGTCGAGGAGGTAGGCGCTCACCGGTCGTGCTCGCTCAGCGGATCCTCGGAGTGACCGTCTTCCCATTCCGCGAGCTCCGCCGAGCTCATGTCGTCGAGCAGGTGCTCCGCGCCGATCGGCGGGATCTCGGGGAGCAGCGGACTGTCGAGTCGTCGCCGGGGCGGCGATGCCGCGGTGATGCGCGCGATCGGGGTTCCGGCTCGGGCGATCACGATCTCCTCGCCGGTTTCGACGCGCCGGAGCAACTCGGAGAGCCGGGTCTTCGCATCCTGCACGTTCACGGTGGTCATCTCGACATTCTATGACTGGTCTGGTCACCTTGACCAGACCAGCTCTTCACCGCCTCAAGAGACTCCGGCGGCGCCGACTAGACTGAGGACATGCCCGAACCGAAAGTCGCCAGCTTTCCGGCGATCCGCGGTGCGCTGAAGTTCTACCAGATCGCGTCGATCATCACAGGAGTCATGCTGCTCCTGCTGCTGACGGAGATGGTGCTGAAGTACACGCCGATCCACCTCGAACTCTTCATGGGCGGCTCCGGCGGGCCGCTCTGGTTCGCAGGAGTCCTCGCCGGGCCGGACTGCCAGTGGTGGTCGCTCTTCGCCCCCATGACGAACTCCTGCGAGATGACCTCGCTCGGCGACGGGTTCAATCTGTCGCTGTTCATCCTCGTCGCGCACGGCTGGTTCTACGTCGTCTACCTGTTCGCCTGCTTCCGCATGTGGAGCCTGATGCGGTGGCCGTTCCCGCGCTTCATCCTGCTCGCCCTCGGCGGCGTCATCCCGCTGCTGTCGTTCTTCATGGAGGCCATCGTGGCTCGTGAAGTCAAGACCTATCTCGCCACACGGGAGGCCGCAGAGGCCTCCACTCCCGCCCCGGAAGGTGCCCGTTGACCGAACAGTCCGAGACCCAGCAGCGCCCCGCCCTCGTCGTCGACTTCGGCGCGCAGTACGCGCAGCTGATCGCCCGTCGCGTACGCGAGGCCGGCGTCTACAGCGAGATCGTGCCGCACACGGCCACCGCCGCGGAGATCGCCGAGAAGAACCCTGTCGCGATCATCCTCTCCGGCGGGCCGTCGTCGGTCTACGAGGAGGGCGCCCCGCGCCTCGACCCCGCGGTGTTCGAGCTCGGCGTCCCGACCCTCGGCATCTGCTACGGCTTCCAGTACATGGCGCAGACGCTCGGCGGCGAGGTCGCGAACACGGGCCTGCGCGAGTACGGCGCGACGGATGCCGTCGTGTCGGGTGACGGCGGAACGCTGCTCGGCGGTCAGCCGGCCGAGCAGAACGTGTGGATGAGCCACGGCGACCAGGTGGCCACGGCCCCCGAGGGTTTCGAGGTCCTGGCGACCACGAGCGCGACCAAGGTCGCGGCGTTCGCCGATGAGGAGCGTCGCTTCTACGGCGTGCAGTGGCACCCCGAGGTCAAGCACTCCGACCACGGCCAGCGCGTGCTCGAGAATTTCCTGCACAAGGGTGCAGGTCTCGCGTCCGACTGGAACAGCGACAACGTGATCGCCGAGCAGGTCGAGCGCATCCGCGAGCAGGTCGGTGACGCGCGCGTCATCTCCGCTCTGTCGGGCGGAGTCGACTCCGCCGTCTCGACGGCCCTCGTGCACAAGGCAATCGGCGACCAGCTGACCGCCGTCTTCGTCGACCACGGCCTCCTCCGCAAGGGGGAGCGCGAGCAGGTCGAGAAGGACTACGTCGAGTCCACGGGCGTTCGTCTCATCACGGTCGACGCCGCCGACACGTTCCTCGGTCACCTCGAGGGGGTCACCGATCCCGAGGAGAAGCGCAAGATCATCGGCCGCGAGTTCATCCGCGCGTTCGAGAAGGTGCAGCTCGACCTCGTCGCCGAGGCCAAAGCCGACGGCGGGGCGCCGGTGAAGTTCCTCGTGCAGGGGACGCTGTACCCCGACGTCGTCGAGTCCGGCGGCGGTGCGGGCACCGCGAACATCAAGTCGCACCACAACGTGGGCGGTCTTCCCGACGACCTCGACTTCGAGCTCATCGAGCCGCTGCGCGCCCTCTTCAAGGACGAGGTGCGCGCGATCGGCCGCGAGCTCGGCATCCCCGAGGCGATCGTCGGTCGCCAGCCGTTCCCGGGCCCCGGCCTCGGCATCCGCATCATCGGCGAGGTCACGAAGGACCGGCTGGAGATCCTGCGCGAAGCCGATGCGATCGCCCGCGAGGAGCTCACGAAGGCCGGGCTCGACCAGGAGATCTGGCAGTGCCCGGTCGTGCTGCTCGCCGACGTCCGTTCGGTCGGAGTGCAGGGCGACGGCCGCACCTACGGCCACCCGATCGTGCTGCGTCCTGTCTCGAGCGAGGACGCCATGACCGCCGATTGGACGCGTCTCCCATACGACGTGCTGTCGAAGATCTCGAACCGCATCACCAACAGCGTCCGCGACGTCAACCGCGTCGTGCTGGACGTGACCTCCAAGCCGCCGGGGACCATCGAGTGGGAGTGAGTCCCTGAAAGGGCGCGGATCATCCGATCCGCGCCCTTTCGCGTGCCCGCCGGAGTAGGCAGGATGGCCTCATGACCTCAGCGCGAACGAAGCTCACGGTGATCGGTGCAGGAAGCGTGGGGGTGAGCGTGGCCTACGCCGCGCTCATCCGTGGGAGTGCGGCCGAGGTCGCCCTCTACGACATCGCGACGGCGAAGGTGGATGCCGAGGTGCTCGACCTCGCACACGGCACGCAGTTCACCGCGGCGTCGGTGAGCGGCGGCTCCGACCTGTCGGTGGTCGAGGGGAGCGACGTCGTGGTCGTCACGGCCGGCGCCAAGCAGCAGCCGGGGCAGACGCGCATGGAGCTGGCGAGCACGAACGCCCGACTGCTGGAGCGCCTGCTGCCTCAGCTGGTCGAGCGGGCCCCGGACGCCGTCTTCCTGATCGTCACGAATCCGGCCGACGTCATGACCGTGGTCGCACAGCGCGTCACGGGGCTGCCGCCGCATCGCGTGTTCGGCTCCGGGACGGTCCTCGACACCTCGCGTCTGCGGTGGCGCCTGGCGCACCGTGCGCAGGTGAGCACCGCGAGCGTGCACGCCGACATCGTGGGCGAGCACGGCGACACGGAGTTCCCGCTGTGGTCGAACGCGACGATCGGATCGGTGCCGATCCTCGACTGGCCGGCTGATGAGCCGTTCACGGCCGAAGAGCTCGACCGGATCGCGGTCGAGGTGCGGGATGCCGCCTACGCCGTGATCCAGGGCAAGGGCGCGACGAATCTCGCGATCGGCGTGAGCTGCGCGCGCATCGCCGAGGCCGTGCTACGCGACGAACGTGCGGTGCTCCCGGTCGCGACCGTGCTGAATGGCGAATACGGCCTCAGCGGAGTGGCTCTGTCGGTGCCGTCGGTGGTGGGTGCCGCGGGCGCCGTGCCGCTCGGGGAGACGCCCGTGAACGCGCATGAACTCGCGCTGCTGAGGGCCTCCGCCGATGCGATCCGCACGGCCGTGGACGCCCTCGACTGAGCTCTCGAGAAAGAATCTCGAAAAAAGTTCACGGGCGATGTCGATCCACGTCGTTCCCGTTCGACGTCTTCAATGAGAGGGTCGATTCACGGCCCCACCGAACAGGAGAAACATCATGAAGTACATGCTGATCATGCGCGCGACCGATGAGGCCGTCGAGGCTTACAAGGACATGCCGTTCGAGCAGGTCATCGAGGCGATGGGGAAGTACAACGAGTCGATGATCAAGGCCGGCGTGCTCGCGGCGGGCGAGGGCCTGACGGATGCCGCCGAGGGCTTCGTCGTCGACTTCAGCGCCGAGACCCCGCTCATCACCGACGGCCCCTACGGCGAGACCAAGGAGCTGTTCAACGGCTTCTGGATCCTCGAGGTGTCGAGCCGCGAGGAGGCGGCCGAGTGGGCGAGCCGCGCACCGCTCGGCAAGGGGTCCTTCCTCGAGGTGCGCCGCGTGACGGACATGTCCGACTTCCCGGCCGACAACGAGTGGATCCAGAAGGAAGAGGGCTGGCGCGAGGAGCAGGCGCAGCGCGCCCAGCAGTGAGATGACCGACTCATCCGACCGCGAGACGGCGCGTTCCGCCCCCGACGGGGGAATGGCGGAGCGCGCCGTCGCCGCCGTGTGGCGCATCGAGTCGGCGAAGATCGTCGCGACGCTCACGCGCATGGTGGGGGACTTCGGTCTCGCGGAGGACCTCGCGCAGGAGGCGCTCCTGGACGCGCTGCGCCAGTGGCCCGAGGAGGGCGTGCCGCGCAACGGTGCGGCCTGGCTCACCGCGGTGGCGAAGCGCAAGGCCGTCGACGGCTGGCGGCGGCGGGAGCGGCTGGACGACCGCATCGCCCTGATCGCGCACGACCTCGAGCGCGAGCAGGACGAGGCGGCTGACGCGCTGCCCTGGGACCCGGATGCCGTCGACGACGACGTGCTGCGCCTGATCTTCATCTCGTGCCACCCCGTGCTGTCGCGGGAGGCTCAGGTCGCGCTCACGCTGCGCGTCGTCGGCGGCCTGTCGAGTGAGGAGATCGCCCGGGCGTTCCTCGTGCCGACCGCCACGGTGCAGCAGCGCATAGTCCGGGCGAAGAAGACGCTTGCCGCCGCGCACGTGCCCTTCAAGATGCCGCCGCGCGAGGAGCACGCGGAGCGTTTGGGGGCGATCCTCGGAGTCCTGTACCTGATCTTCAACGAGGGCCATGCGGCGTCCAGCGGGAGCTCCTGGATGCGCCCCGAACTCAGCCTCGAGGCGATCCGGCTCACGCGAGTGCTTGCGGCCCTCATGCCGACCGAGCGCGACGTGCACAGCCTGCTGGCGCTCATGGAGCTCACCGCGGCGCGGTTCCCTGCCAGGGTCGATGCGAACGGCGCACCCGTGCTGCTCGCCGATCAGGATCGGCGGCGCTGGGATCGTGGCCGCATCGCGCGGGGCAGAGCGGCCCTTGCGACGGCCGATGCGCGGGGCGCGGGGCGTGGCGCCTATGGACTGCAAGCCGCGATCGCCGAGTGCCACGCGGTCGCCCCCTCGGTGGAGGAGACCGACTGGGATCGCATCGTGCTGCTGTACGAGGCGCTGGGTCGTCTCGCGCCTTCGCCCGTGGTGGAACTGAACAGGGCGGCTGCCGTGGCGATGGCCACGGGTCCGGCATCCGCTCTCCGCATCATCGATCAGCTCTCTGCCTCGGGCGCGCTGCGCGGCTACCACCTGCTGCCGGCGACGCGGGGTGAACTGCTGCTGCGGTTGGGGCGGGTCGACGAGGCGCGCAGCGAGTTCGCGACCGCTGCGTCGCTGGCCGGAAACGGCCGGGAGCGCGCGTTGCTCGAGGCCAAGGCCGCTGGTCTCTGAACAGGGAGAAGCCCCCTCGGCGATGCGACGAGGGGGCTTCTCTGCTGTGTTGCGCCGAGGTCAGGCGCGCGACTTGCTGCCGCGTCCGACGATCAGGCCGTAGATCAGCAGGACGATGATCGAACCTCCGATCGCGAGCAGCCAGGTGCCCAGGTCCCAGAACTCCGTGAGCGGACGGTTGAGGATCAGACTGCCGAGCCAGCCGCCGAGCAGAGCGCCGACGACGCCGAGCAGCAGGGTCACGAACCACCCGCCGCCCTGCTTGCCGGGGAGGATCAGCTTGGCGATGGCCCCGGCGATGAGGCCGAGAAGAAGAAAGCCGAGAAAACTCATGGTCAGCTCCTATAAATCGGGAGCCCCGGGGTGCCGGGGCTTCGTGCTCACCAGACTGCCGTTGCTGAGAAAAGCCTGCAACCCCTTGCGCTTGCCGTCTCGGATATGGCAGAAGCCCGCCTCCCCGAAGGGAGACGGGCTTCATCGAGCGCTGCGGTCAGTTGTTGCCGCGGGCGATCGCGATGATGCGCAGGATCTCGACGTAGAGCCAGACCACCGTGACCATGATGCCGAAGGCACCGAGCCAGCCGTACTTGCGCGGAGCGCCGTTGCGGACGCCCTGCTGGATCTGGTCGAAGTCGAGAACGAGCGAGTACGCGGCCATGATCACGACGAGGACGCCGATGATGAGGCCGAGCGGGATGCCCATGATCTCGGCGCTGAACAGGCCGAACGCGTTCTGGTTGATGCCCGTCCACATGAGGACGAGGTTCAGAAGCGAGAAGACGAGGTAGCCGCCCATGGCGATCAGGAAGATCTTCGTCGCCTTCTTCGAGGCGCGGATCTTGCCGCTCGCGAACAGTGCGAGCGTGACGCCGACGACGGCGACGGTCGCAAGAGTCGCCTGCACGACGATGCCGGGCCAGCGGACCTCGAAGAACGCGGAGATGCCGCCGATGAAGAGACCCTCGAAGGCCGCGTAGGCGAAGATCAGCGCGGGGCGGACCTTCTTGCGCGAGGTGAACGTGATGACCATCGCCAGCACGAAGCCACCGAGTGCGCCCACGATCCACGGGAGCATGTTGACGGCCGCGCCGCCGTACGGGTCGAATCGGGGGGCGCTCAGGCCGCCGAGGGTCCAGACCCAGCCGATGGCCGCGGTGACGAGGAGGATGCCGAACAGGCCGGCCGTCTTCCAGACCGTGTCCTCGACCGACATGCGGTCGGTCTCGAGAGCGCCGGCCGGGGGAGCGGCGTACATGCCCTCCAGCTGGGCGTTAGCGGCGGCATCCATCGTGCCGTGCTGGAACGAGGCGGCCTGTGCACCCTGAGCGCCCTGCGGCGCCCCGGGGTAGGTCGCGACGTTACGCGGATCCTGCTGCTGGAACGCCGGATTGTTGAAAGCGAAGTTGCTCATGGTGGGCCTCACTCCAAAGGGGTTGTAGGTCGCTTTCCTCCACGATACCCGTACGGGCGTGTCGCGAGGGTGTCTTACGCTGTGAGCGTGCCAAGGAAATCCCCCCTCGTCATCGGGCACCGCGGTGCGCCCGGCTACCGTCCGGAGCACACCCGCTCCTCGTACGAGCTCGCGCTCGCGATGGGGGTGGATGCCGTCGAACCCGACGTCGTGGCGACGAAGGACGGCGTGCTCGTCGTCCGCCACGAGAACGAGATCTCCGGAACGACCGACGTCGCCACGCGATCCGAGTTCGCGGACCGCAAGACGACCAAGCGCGTGGACGGTCAGGCGCTGACCGGCTGGTTCACCGAGGACTTCACGTGGGAGGAGCTGTCGACCCTGCGCAGCCGAGAGCGCCTGCCCGAAGTGCGTCTGTCGAGCGCGAGCTTCGACGGCGGGCAGGGCATCCTCCGCCTGATCGACGTGCTCGACATCGTGCGCGAGGCCTCCGCCGAGCACGGACGCGAGCTCGGCGTCGTGCTCGAGGTCAAGCACGCGACCTACTTCGAGAGCATCGGACTCCCGCTCGCGCCGCTCATCGAGCGCGACCTGCGCGCGTCCGGCTGGGCAGCAGGCGAGCTGCCGCTCGTGATCGAGTCGTTCGAGTCGACCGTGCTCGGGCAGCTCCGCGAACGCGGGATCTCCGCCTCGTACATCTACCTGATCGAGGCGGGCGGCCGCCCCTACGACCAGTTCGCGGTGCACGGCACCAGGGCGAGGACGTACAAGGCGACGGTCGAGCCGAAGGGCCTGGACGACCTCGTCGGATCGGTCGACGGCATCAGCGTCGACAAGAAGATGCTCCTGGCGCGGGGCAACACGATCGTCGCGGACGCGCACGCGCGGGGCCTGAAGGTCTTCACGTGGACGTGCCGACCCGAGAACCGCTTCCTCGCGAAGGAGTTCCGCGGTGAGGGCGGCAAGGAGGCCTACGGCGACTACGAGGCCGAGTGGGGTGTGATCGCGCGCACCGGCGTCGACGGCGTCTTCGTCGACCACCCCGACCTGGGTGTGGCGTTCTTCCGAGGCTGAGCGTCGGATTCGACTGGTGGTCGGGCGAACGGCCACTGCTCGTTCACCCGCAGTCCATTCCCGGGACGCCTCGGGGTCACCCGTACTCGCTGGTCTGGGGGCACATCCGTCTGCATCCCCTCAGGAGATCCATGTCCCGCCTGCGTTCTGCGGCGGCGGTCACGGCGGTGTGCGCCCTCAGCGCCGCCGCACTTCTCGCCGTCCCCCTGTCCGCCACCGGCGCCGAAGCCGGCATTCGCATCAACGAGGTCGAGTCCGACGGGGGAGCGCCCGGCGACTGGATCGAGTTCCTCAACACGTCCGTGGACGCGGTCGATCTCAGCGGCTTCGTCGTGAAGGACGACAAGGACGACAGCTCGTACGTCTTCCCCGAGGGGACGATCGTGCAGCCCGGCGCCTACCTCGTGATCGACCAGCTCGACGACGTCACCGGAGCCGGTCAGTTCGACTTCGGCCTCGGCAAGGACGACAAGGTGCGCCTGTTCGACACGAACGGCGTGATCGTCGACGAGACGACCTGGACCGGCCACAGCCCCGTGACCTGGGGTGCGCGCGACGTCGACGGCGCCGTCGAATGGGCCGCGACCGCGGTGTCGACCAGAGGCGCTGCGAACTTCTTCCCCTCGAACGAGCCCGTCAGCGGGTCGATCGTCATCAACGAAGTGGACTCCCAGCCCGCCGACTGGGTCGAGTTCTACAACCCGGGCGACGAGCCCCTCGACATCTCGGGCTACGAGATCCGCGACAACTCCGACGACCACCGCTGGCAGTTCCTCGACGGCACATCCATCGCGCCCGGCCAATTCCTCGTCGTGGACGAGGCGTCCATCGGCCTGGTCGACGGTGTCGAGACGCCGTTCCGGGAGCCGATCGGGATCGGCAGCGCCGACCGCATCCGTCTCTACGACGCCACGGGCACGATGATCGACGACACGCTGCCGTGGACCGGCCACGCCGCTATCGACGGCGACTTCGCCGCCGCCACCCTCGCACGCTGCCCGGACGGCCAGGGTGTCTTCTCCCTCGCCCACGCGACGCCGGGAGCGGCGAACTCCTGCGTCGTCCCCGACGTCGTGATCAACGAGATCGAGTCCAACGGCGACGCCACCGACTGGATCGAGGTGCTCAACACCGGCACCACGCCCGTCGATATGACCGGCTGGACCGTGATGGACGACGACCCGGTCGGTCACGCAGACGAGACGACTCCGCTGCCCGCGGGCACGGTCCTCCAGCCCGGCGCGTACTTCGTGTTCGATCAGCACGTGAACTTCGTCTTCGGCCTGGGCGGCGGCGACACCGCGACCCTGCGCGATGCGAACGGCAACGCCGTCGACGAGCATGTCTACGCCGCGCATGCGGGCGGCGTGCTGGCCCGCTGCCCCGACGGCACCGGCGACTTCCTCGACATCGCGACGTCCACGAAGGGCCTGCGCAACGCGTGCGGCAACCCGGTGCGCATCAACGAGGTCGAGTCCGACGGCGGGACGCCCGGCGACTGGGTCGAGCTCGTGAATCCGACGGATGCCGCGCTCGACGTCTCGGGCATCGTCGTGAAGGACGATGACGACACGCACGTGTACACGGTCCCTGAGGGCACCACGATGGCCGCGGGCGGCTACCTCGTGATCGAGGGCGCCGACCTCGGCTTCGGACTGGGCGGGGGCGACGCGGTGCGCGTGTTCGACGGCGACCTGCTCGTCGACTCCACGACGTGGGGCGAGGGGCACGCGGCGACCTCGTGGGGCCGCTGCCCCGACACGACGGGGGTCTTCGGCGTGACGGAGAAGTCGACGAAGGGCGAGCCCAACGTGTGCGCCGGCGAGATCACGGTGTCGGTGTGGCCCGGCTCCGCCGAGGTGCGCGTGCTGGACACCGCCCCGACCTTCCTGGAGGACAGCTCGGGTCTCGACGTGCAGGAGACCGCCGAGGGGACGTTCCTCTGGGCCGTCGACAACGGCGAGGGTCGTATCTGGAAGCTCGAGGCGCACGCCGACGGCTCGTTCTCGACGATCACGGGCTGGGAAGCGGGCAAGCGCGTCCGCTTCCAGAAGGACGCAGCGAACCCGTCCGCAGCAGGGCCTGACACCGAGGGCATCACGGTCGACGGCGACGGCTTCGTGTACGTGGCCTCCGAGCGCGACAACAGCGCCAAGGGCGTGAACCTCAACACCGTGCTGAAGGTCGACCCCGACGCAGCCGCAGGCGACCTGGTTGCCCAGCAGGAGTGGGACCTCACCGCGCTGCTGCCCGCTGTCGGCGCGAACCTCGGCATGGAGGCCGTGCAGTGGGTGCCGGACTCGGCGCTCGACGGCAGGCTGTTCGACAAGAACTCCGGTGCCGCTTACGACTCCGCGGATTACACGGGGCACGGAGGCGGCCTGTTCTTCGTCGCGGTGGAGGACAACGGCCACGTCTACGCGTTCGCGCTCGGCGCTGACGGCTCGGCGACGCTCGTGTCGGAGATCGCCCCCGGTCTCGCGGGCGTCATGGCGCTCGACTACGACAGCGTGCTCGGCGTGCTGTGGGCCGTGTGCGACGACGGCTGCCAGGGACGCTCGGCCCAGATCACCCTGAACGGCACCGACGAGCCCGGGATCGTGCACTTCGCTCGCCCCGCCGGGATGCCCGACATCAACAACGAGGGCTTCGCCACGGCACCGGCCTCGCTCGCGGTGGACGGCCAGCGCCCGGTGTGGTGGTTCGCCGACGGCTACGCCAGCGAGGCGCTGCGCACCGGGACGCTCCCCACGACCACGGGCGGTAACCCGGGAGGCGAGAACCCCGGGACGAACCCTGGGACTGGCCCGGGGCAGACGCCGCCGCTTCCGGGCACGGCGCTCACCGACGACAACCGCAACGGCGTGACCGTGAACCCGAGCGTCGCGGGTCGCGGCGATCGCGTCACGGTCTCCCTCGGCGCCGACCGCGCCGGGGAGGGCATCGCCGTCTGGATGTACTCCGACCCGGTGCTGCTCGCCAGTGGTGCAGCTTCGGCCGCCGGGACGTTCACGGTCACGATCCCGACGGACGCGCCGCTCGGTGCGCAT
Organism: Microbacterium sp. GCS4; assembly: GCF_001262495.1. Taxonomy (GTDB): domain Bacteria; phylum Actinomycetota; class Actinomycetes; order Actinomycetales; family Microbacteriaceae; genus Microbacterium. The sequence continues at coordinate 1,109,544 of NZ_LGYE01000001.1, read as the reverse complement.
CGCATCGCGATCTACACCGCATCCGGCGAGCTCGTGGGCTGGGCGGACATCCGCATCACGGCGGGCGGCGTGCTCGCCGCGACGGGCGCCGAGATGCCGGTGCTCGGCCTCCTGCTGGCGATCGCGCTGATGGTGGCGGGTGCTGCCGCCGTGCGCCGTCGCCGCCGGACCGCCTAGGTCGCGCGACACCGGGTGGGCGGGGCGCATAGCGCGTCTCGCCCGTCCCGTCTCCGCCGAGCCGCCGGTGTCGGTGCCGCCGCCTAGACTCTTAAGGTCATGACAGAAGCCCCGCTCATCGTCCCCGGATCCGTCGGCCCGCGCTCCTCGGGAGCCGAGGGCCAGGACGACCTCCTGGCCGGCCTCAACCCCCAGCAGCTCGAGGCCGTGACCTATCGCGGTCCGGCGCTGCTCATCGTCGCGGGCGCGGGGTCGGGCAAGACCAGCGTGCTCACGCGGCGCATCGCCTCGCTGCTGCGCTCGCGCGAGGCGTGGCCGAGCCAGATCCTCGCGATCACCTTCACGAACAAGGCCGCGGGCGAGATGCGCGAACGCGTCGAGGGGATCATCGGCGACGCGGCGCGCGGCATGTGGATCTCGACCTTCCACTCGGCGTGCGTGCGGATCCTCCGCCGCGAGGCCCAGCAGTTCGGGTTCACGAAGTCGTTCACGATCTACGACTCGGGAGACTCGCGCGCACTCATCAAGCGCCTCGTCAAGGAGCACGAGGCCGACGCCTACGGCCTGACGCCGGCATCCGTGCAGGGCCGCATCTCCAAGCTCAAGAACGAGCTGTCGGATGCCGAGGCCTACGCGCGCCAGGCGAACATGAGCGACCCCGCCGAGCGGATCTTCGTGGAGTTGTTCACGGATTACCAGCGACAGCTGCAGAAGGCCAACGCCTTCGACTTCGACGACCTGATCGGGCAGACGGTCTATCTGTTCCGGGCGTTCCCGCAGGTCGCCGACACGTACCGCCGCCGCTTCCGGCACATCCTCGTCGACGAGTACCAGGACACGAACCATGCCCAGTATGCGCTCATCCACGAGCTGACGAGGCCCGTGTCCGGCGACGCCCCCGACCCGTATGCCTCGAACGGCATGATGATCTTCGAGCCGGAGACGACGCCGGAGCTGGAGGGTGCGTCGCTCACCGTCGTCGGCGACTCCGATCAGTCCATCTACGCGTTCCGCGGCGCCGACATCCGCAACATCAGCGAGTTCGAGCGCGACTTCCCGGGTGCGCGGGTCGTCCTGCTCGAGCAGAACTATCGCTCGACGCAGAACATCCTGTCGGCGGCGAACTCCGTGATCGGCAACAACTTCGACCGCAAGGACAAGAAGCTCTGGAGCGACAAGGGAGACGGCGACAAGATCATCGGCTTCACGGGATACTCGCAGCACGACGAGGCCCAGTTCGTCGCCGACGAGGTCGAGGCGCTGAGGCGTGCAGGAATGCCCTACGCCGAGATGGCCGTCTTCTACCGCACCAACTCGCAGTCCCGCGCGCTGGAGGAGATCTTCATCCGCTCTGCCGTGCCGTACAAGATCATGGGCGGCACGAAGTTCTACGAGCGTGCCGAGATCAAGGACGCACTGGCCTACCTGGTCGCTGTCGCGAACCCGGCCGACGAGATGGCGGTCCGCCGCATCCTCAACAAGCCTCGTCGCGGCATCGGCGACGTCACCGAGACCGCGATCGCCCGGTTCGCCGAAGACCATGACATCACGTTCCGGCAGGCTCTCTCGGTGCCTGGACAGCTCGGCGTCGGCCCGAAGATCCAGGCGGGGATCGCGCAGCTCGACGCCACGCTGGCCGAGGCCACCGAGATCATGCTGCCCGCCTCCGGCGAGGTCCCCCCTCCCACCTCTGTCGCCGACGGTCTCAGCGTGCTGCTGTCGAAGAGCGGCTACCTGGACGCGCTCCGCGCGAGTCGCGATCCCCAGGACGAGGCGCGCGTCGAGAACCTCGACGAGTTCGTCGCCGTCGCGCGCGACTTCGCACGCAATAACCCCGAGGGCACGATCGTCGACTTCCTCACGGAGGTCGCTCTGGTGTCGGATGCCGACGACCTCGACGACGAGTCCGGCACGGTGTCGCTCATGACGATGCACACGGCCAAGGGGCTCGAGTACGACGCGGTGTTCGTGACCGGCGTCGAGGAGGACCTCATCCCGCATCGGATCTCGGCGGGGGAGCCCGGGGGACCGCAGGAGGAGCGCCGGCTTTTCTACGTCGGCATCACCCGTGCGCGCAAGCGCCTGCACCTGTCGCTCGCGATGACCCGTGCGCAGTTCGGCGAGGTCTCGGTCGCGATGCCCAGTCGCTTCCTGCAGGAGATCCCGGCAGGACTCATCGACTGGCGCCAGTCGCCGGGAGACGTGAACTCCCGCGGCGGTATGCAGTCCCGCGCGTTGAACGCCCGCCGTGCGGGTGGCTTCGGAGGGAGCGGCTCGAACGACCGCTTCGGCGTCAAGCCGCTGCCCGGCCGCGATTCCCTGAAGCCGCTGTCGACCGCGATGGACAAGTTCCCGAACCGGGTGACGGCCAAGATGCGCGACAACGGCGATCTCGAACTGGAAGCCGGGGATCGCATCCGTCATGCGGACTTCGGCGAGGGGCGGGTCGATGCGGTGACAGGCGAGGGGGCCAAGCGCATCGCGCACGTGCGGTTCGACTCCGCCGGGCAGAAGAAGCTGCTGATCAAGGTCGCGCCGATCGAGAAGATCTAGAGGCTCTGCGGGTTAGGCTGGCTGATATGGCCCTCTTCTCCCGCCGCAAGAAGTCCGCTGACGACGTCGTCGCCGACCCGAACGAGACGGACGCGACCGGATCCGCCGAGGCATCGGCCGAGTCCGAAGTCCCCGCGGAGTCGCCTGAGGCTGCCGAGTCGTCCGAAGCTGTCGAGCCGGTCGAGGCCGCCCCGGCCATCGGTATCTCGGTGCAGGCGTTCCGGGGGGTCGGCGCGCAGGCGGGCCCCGCGGTCTCGCTCCCGGCGGACGAGCCCGCCCCCTCCTCCGGCGCGTTCGGCGTCTCCGGCGCACCCGCGGCCCCCGTGTCGACCGCCCCGGTCGTCGAGGCGGCGCCCGAGCGGCGTCTCCCGCTCGCGTCCCCGCTGCCGCCCGAGCAGACCGAGACCGTCGCGGGGATGAAGGACAACGTGCTGCTCCGCGAAGCCCTCGCGGAGATCGAACAGGGTGCCTCGAACGAGCAGCTCCTCGGTGTGCTTCGCCAGGCCCTGCAGGGCCACCTCTACATCCGCGTGAACGGCGATGCGCGTGCGCAGATCAGCGAGGGTAAGCCGCTCTCGGTCGCCGTCGTCCGCGACGGTGAGCGTCAGTTCATGCTCGCGTTCAGCTCGGCCGCGGCCGTCCGCGACTCCGTGCAGCTCGAGAAGGATCCGACCGCGACCTCGGCGGTCGCCCAACCGGTCACCTCGGTGCTGCAGCAGGTCGTCGTCGGCGACTTCGCCGGGCTGATCGTCGACAACGCCTCGGCCCCGCACCGCGTGGTGTTCCCGACCGAGCTGCTCGAGAAGACCCTGGAGCAGGCCGACGTGGAGATGACCGTCAAGTCGATCCTCGCGACGCCCCGCGCGCAGGACACCGCGGTCAAGGTGGGCGAGGCGCTCGCGAGCAAGCGCATGTGGGTGGCGGTGAACGAGGGTGCGGGCACGGGGCAGCCGGGCATCGCCGAGGCGCAGACCACGGACGGTCGGCGCTTCCTGCAGCTGTTCTCGCATCCCCTCGAGGTCATCGCCCTGGGTCGTGGCGACCGCCCGCTGCCGTTCGATCCCGAGCAGCTCGCCAAGCTTCTGGCGAGTCACTCGGAGATGGCCGGCGTGATCATCGATTCGGCCGGTCCGACACTCGTCGTCGAGCGCGAGGCGCTCGCCCCGGTGCTCGTGCTCGCCGTCGATCTCGGCGACTGACATCTCCCGCCCCGCGCGCGCCGCGGGGCTACCGTGTGTCGCACCGGACCCCTAGGGTCGGAGCATGGCCTCCGAACGCGTGACCCTGACCGTCGCCGATCCCGATGGCGACCGCGAGGTCGTGCTGTCGAGTCCGAACAAGCTGGTGTGGCCCGATGCCGGCATCACCAAGGCCGAGCTCGCGGAGTACTTCCAGATCGTGAGCGGGCCCTTCCTCGCGGCCAACGGCAACCGCCCCGTGTCGCTGGAGCGCTTCCGCGACGGCGTCGGCTCGGCAGGATCACGCCCGGACGGCTTCTTCTCGAAGAACCCGCCCAAGGGCACCCCCGACTTCGTGGATGCCGTGACCGTGACGTACAACAGCGGGAGACGGCATCCGCAGATCGTGCTGAACCGTCCGAGCGCGATCGTCTGGGCTGCGCAGATGAACACGATCGTCTTCCACCCCTGGGCGTCTCTCGCGACCGATCCCGACAACCCCGTCGAGCTCCGCATCGACCTCGACCCGCAGCCGGGCACCACCTTCGCGGATGCCGTGACGGCGGCGCACACGCTCCGCGAGGTGCTCCGCGAGGCGGGACTCGAGGCGTTCGCGAAGACGAGCGGCAACCGCGGACTGCATGTGTTCGCGCCGATCCTCCCGGAGCACGAGTTCCTCGACGTGCGGCACGCGGTGATCGCCGCGGGTCGTGAGCTGGAGCGCCGGATGCCCGAGCAGGTGACGATGAACTGGTGGAAGGAGGAGCGCGGCGAGCGCATCTTCATCGACTTCAACCAGGCGAACCGCGACCGCACGATGGCGGGTGCCTACAGCCCGCGCGCGCTCCCGCGTGCCACGGTCTCGACTCCCGTGCACTGGGAGGAGCTCGACGGCCTCGACCCGGCGGCGTTCACGGTGCGCAGCATCCCCGCGCGGCTGGAGGACGTCGGCGACCCGTGGGTGGACATGCAGGCGAACCCGGGTCGCATCGACACGCTGCTGGACTGGTGGGAGCGCGATGTCGCCGACGGCCTGGGCGAGCTGTCCTTCCCGCCGGAGTTCCCGAAGATGCCGGGGGAGCCGCCGCGCGTGCAGCCGAGCAAGAAGGTCGCGGCGCATTGGGACGAGAACGGCGACCCCGTCGACGCCTGATCCCCACCCCCGACCCGTCTATTTCTGCAGTACGACGCAAACGCCTCGTCTACTTGTGCCATATGGCAGAAATAGACGGGCGGTGTGACGGGCGCGGCGGGGCGGATCAGCCGATCACGTCGGCGAGGTCGTAGCCCGCGACGGTCTCGAGCTGCTCATACGTGCACGAGCGCGCCTCGCGATCGTGCCGCCAGCGCTCGAACTGCACCGTGTGCCGGAACCGTGAGCCCTCCAGCTGGTCGTAGCGCACTTCGAGCACGAGTTCGGGACGCAAACGCACGAACGACACGTCCTTCGCGCCGCTGAAGCGCGAGCGCTCGCCCTCGCCCTTCACCGCCTCGCCGAGGTCGTCGCGTTCGACGAGCGGGGCCAACTCGTCGACGAGCTCCTGGCGGCGCTTGTCGCTCCACGCCGCGACACCGCCCACCTGGCGCAGCGTACCGTCGGCGTCGTAGAGGCCGACGAGCAGCGACCCCACACCGGACCCGGACTTGTGGATGCGGTAGCCGAGCGCCACGACGTCGGCGGTGCGCGCGTGCTTGACCTTCACGAGCGTGCGCTTGCCCGGGGCGTAGGGCTGGTCGAGGGGCTTGGCGACGACGCCGTCGAGCCCCGCGCCCTCGAACTCCGAGAGCCAGCGCACCGCGGCGTCGCGATCTCGGGTGGTCCGGGTGATGTGCAGCGGATGGTCCACGCCGGAGAGGCGCTTCTCGAGTCGGGCGCGGCGCTCCGAGAACGGCGTCTCGCGGAGGTCTTCGTCGCCCTCGGCGAGCAGATCGAACGCGATGAACATCGCCGGCGTCTCCTCCGAGAGCTTCGCGACACGGGAGGCGGCCGGGTGGATGCGCTGGCTGAGCGCCTCCCAGTCGAGCCGCTGCGCCCCCGGCGCCCCGGTCGCGACCACGATCTCACCGTCGAGCAGGCACGGCCCGGGGAGCAGCCGGGGGATCGCCTCGACGAGTTCGGGGAAGTAGCGGGTCAGCGGCTTCGCGCCGCGCGAACCGATCTCCACGGTCTCGCCGTCCCACGCGATCAGCCCGCGGAACCCGTCCCACTTCGGCTCGAACAGCAGGCCTCCCGGCGTCTTCGTGGGATCGGGGACCGATGCCGCGGCCTTGGCCAGCATGGGGGAGGGGATCTCATAGCGCATGACCCCATCCTGGCCGTCAGAGAGCGGCGGCAGAAGGGGGATCGAACAGCTCGTCGAGAGTGACGCGTTCCCCGGCGTCGCGGAGGGCGGTGCGGGCCGCGTGCCAGCCCGCCATGCCGTTCACCCCTGGGCCCGGTGGCGTCGACGCGGAGGCGAGGTACACGCCGCGCATCGGTGTGCGCCATGGCGCGGTGCTCAGGACGGGCCGTCGGATCGCCTGCGGGAGCGTGAACGCGCCGCCGAGGATGTCCCCGCCGATCTCGGCGGGGTTGATCGCCTCGCGCGACGAGGCGGGCACGGCGTGGTGCGCGAGGACGCGGTCGCGGAACCCCGGGGCGAAGCGCTCGACCTGGCGAGCGACGAGCTCGGTCGGGTCGAGGTCGGAGTTGGCGGGCACATGGATGTACGCCCACAGCACGGCCTTGCCCTCAGGGGCGCGGCTCGGGTCGAACACGGACGGCTGAACCGTGAGGACGTACGGACGCTCGCTGACGCGGCCGCGGGCGACCGCGTTCTCGCTGGCGGCCACCTCGGCCCTGGTGCCGCCCACGTGCACGGTGGGTGCCTGAGCGACGTCGGCATTCGTCCACGGCACGGGGCCGTCGAGGGCGAAGTCGACCTTCGCGGCGGCCGCGCCGTAGCGGTAGCGCTGGATCGCGCGGGCATAGCGGTTCGGGATGTCCGGGTGGGTGAGCAGCAGGCGCGGCGAGGTGTTCAGCATCAGCAGATCGCCGGAGTCCGGGTCGCCCCAGTTGAGATCGCCGAGGTCGGTGACGTGGTGCCCGGTCTCGACGGATCCACCGTGCGCGTCGACGTCCGCGACCAGGGCGTCGGCGATGCGCTGCGCGCCTCCGCGCGGGTACATCCAGCCGCCGGCATGCCCCTGCGCGGCGAGCAGCAGGCCGGCGGCGGAGGCGGCGAGCGACGGCATCCGTGCGGGAGCATGGGCGAGGACGCCCGAGATCAAGCCCGCGGCCTCCTCTGTGCGGAACGCCCGCTTCGCGAGGGGCGTTCCCTGATCCAGCATCCGCAGCGCGAAGCGCGCCGCGATGACGGGGTCGCGGGGCACTCGCAGCATCTGGTTGCCGGTGAAGTCCACGACGCCCTCGATGTGGCGGCTCAACGGGCGCAGCAGTGCGAGCCACGCCTTCCCGTCGGCGCCGAGCCCTGCGGCGGTCTTCTCGATGTCGCGCCAGGCGACACCGGCGCGACCGCCGTCGAGGGGATGCGCGTACGAGATGTCGGGCACGATCCAGTCGATCCGTTCGCCGAGTCCGAACGCCTGGAAGAACGGCGAGGCGAGGGCCGCGGGGTGCACGGCCGAGCACACGTCGTGGAGGAACCCCGGCAGGGTGCTCTCGAGGCTGCGAACGCCGCCGCCGATCGTGTCGGCGGCTTCGAGCACGCGCACCTCGTACCCGGCTCTCGCGAGGGCGACCGCCGCCGCGAGGCCGTTCGGGCCGGATCCGATGATCGTCGCACGAACCATGCGGCCAGTCTTCCACGTCGGGTCGTGAGATCCTTGAAGGGATGAACGAAGTCCAGGGCCCGACCCCCACCGGAACCTCCCGTCCGTACCGCTCCCTGCGTGAGGCGCTCCGTGCGCACCGCATCGCCGAAGAGAACCACGAGTTCATCACGGCGATCACGGATGCCGTCGGAATCTCCTCCTACATCGACCGCGGTCGGTACATCGAGGCGATCCGTCGCGGCCCCGGCGCGAGTCTCCACATCGGCAAGACCTACACGAACGGCTTCGCCGAGGACGAGATCGTCGTGGTGGGCTCCGCGCCCCTGCGTCTCCGCGCGAGCGAGGGCCGCGCGCCGTACTTCTACGTGACACACCCGAGCGAGTTCCGCCCGATCGCACCCGTCAAGGCCAAGCGCGCGTCGACGCCGCGGGCGGCGGCAGCCCCGCGCGTCGCGGCGGCGCCCAAGCCCGCCGAGCGCGACTACGGCGTGTGCGACGTCTGCTTCATGGTCAAGACACCCGCCGGCGGCTGCGGCTGCGACTGACGGACGTCTGTCGCCGCACGCGTCCGGCCGCACTCAGACGAACGCGCTCATCCCGGTGATGTCCCGGCCGAGCAGCAGCGCCTGCACGCTCTCGGTGCCCTCGTAGGTGTGGATCGCCTCGATGTCGGCCATGTGCTGCATCACGCCGTTCTCGAGCAGGATGCCGTTGCCGCCGAGCAGGTCCCGGGCGATGCCCGCGACGCGTCGGGCCGCGCGGGTGTTGTGGAATTTCGCCAGCGAGGCCTGGGTGGGGCGCAGTTCGCCCGCCGTCTCGAGGTCGGCCAGGCGGCGGCAGTACAGCTGCATGGCCGTGAGGTCCTCGAGCATGTGCGTGAGGCGCTCCTGCACCATCTGGAACTTCGCGAGGGGCTTGCCGAACTGCACGCGCTGCGTCGCGTAGGCGAGGGACGCCTCGTAGCAGGCGGTGGCGTGGCCCAGCGCCGACCAGGCGACGCCCGAGCGGGTGGCGTACAGCACGGTCGACGCGTCCTTGAAGCTCTTCGTCCCCGGCAGCACGGCGTCCAGCGGCACGCGGACGTCGTCGAGGCGGATGTGCGCCTGGTGGATCGCGCGCAGCGAGGCCTTGCCGGGGATCACAGTGCCGGTGTAGCCGGCGGTCTCCTGCTCGACGAGGAAGCAGCGCACCGCACCGTGCTCGGCGGCGGACTCGTCGTCGACGCGCGCCCACACGAACGTGATGCCTCCGGAGGCGCCGTTGCCGATCCACTTCTTCGCACCGCGGATCACCCACTCCTCACCGTCGCGGCGGGCCACGGTCTCGAGCGAGACGGAGTCGGAGCCGTGGTCGGGTTCGGTGAGCGCGAACGAACCCAGGACCGATCCGTCCGCGAGCCCGGTGAGCCAGCGCTCCTGCTGCGCCGGAGAGCCGAAGAGTGCGAGCGTGCGCAGCGCGAGGCCGCCCTGCACGGCCAGAACCGTGCCCAGTGACCCGTCGCCGCGGGAGATCTCCATGTTGACCAGGCCGGCGGCGAGAGGGGAGAGGCGCGTGAGGGAGGGATGCTCGATCCCATCGACCACGAGGTCCATCTCGCCCATCCGTCGGGCGGCGTCGAGCGGGTACTCCGCGCGGTCCCAGGCCTCGGCCATCTGCGGGCCGACCTCGTCGATGTATGCCTTGGCGCGCTCCCAGGCCTCGCGGTCGGCGGCGGGGATGTCGGCGAAGACGGCGTAGTAGTCGCTGTCCTGGCGTCCGGTGACGTCGTACGACGACACGCTCTCGCCGGGGATCGGGGAAGCTGCGGTGCTCATGAGGACTCCTTCGTGGACCTGAGTATCGTACTCCTCGAAACTCGGTTTCACGACGAAGGATGCGGCGGACCGCACGACCGCGTGCGGCAGGGCCTGCTCAGTCGAGCTGTGAGCGCAGCCGTCGCGTGATCTCCGCGACCGGCATCGACCGCGGGAAGACCGCGACGACGACGTCGTCCGGCGCGCCCGTCTCGGCCTCCGCGGGGACCCCGTAGCGACGACGCACATCGGCCAGAGCGGTCTGCAGCGTCGCGAGCGGCACCTTCTTGCGTCCGCGCAGCAGCTGGCGCAGCACATGGTTGTGCACCGCCGTGACAAGGGCGGCGAAGCCGACCGCATCCAGCGGATCCACACCCGGTAGCGCGCTGCGCAGGTACTCGTCGAACAGGCGCTCGTAGCGGAACACCGTGATGATCTCGCGTTCCCGCAGCACCGGCACCTGCCGGACCACCTGATAGCGCCGGCGCGCGAGCTCGGGGTCGCGTGCGAAATGGGCGAACACCGACTCGGATGCCGCGCACACCGCGCCCCACGGGTCGTCGTGCCCCTCGGCGAGGAACTCGCGCAGCTGGTCGAGCATGACCTCGTGGTCGGCGAAGACCACGTCCTCCTTGCCGCCGAACTGGCGGAAGAACGTCGACCGGGAGACGCCGGCGGCCTTGGCGATCTGCTCGACCGAGGTCTGGTCGAAGCCCTGCGTCTGGAACAGCTCGAGAGCGGCGGCGACGACGGCGTCGCGCGAATCGGTGAAGTCTCGCATAGCGAAAGCCTAGAACCTCGACGGCCTCGCGCCAGTGGTTGCGACGCTCCGAGACGTCCAGGCCGAGGTAGTAGGCTGGGGGACTGGTCGATGTCTCGACATCGAGAGAATTACCAGACAGCAGCCCAGTGAAGGAACCACAGTGGATCTGTACGAGTACCAGGCACGAGACGTTTTCGAGAAGTACGGAGTGCCGGTCCTCGCCGGCATCGTCGCGGACACCCCCGAAGAGGTGAGGGCGGCGGCCGAGAAGATCGGCGGCGTCGTCGTCGTCAAGGCTCAGGTGAAGACCGGTGGCCGGGGCAAGGCCGGCGGCGTCAAGGTCGCCAAGACCCCCGACGAGGCGTACGAGGCCGCGAAGGCCATCCTCGGCCTCGACATCAAGGGCCACGTCGTCAAGCGCGTCATGGTCGCGCAGGGCGCGCGCATCGCCGAGGAGTTCTACTTCTCCGTGCTGCTCGACCGCGCCAACCGCTCCTACCTGAGCCTGTGCTCGGTCGAGGGCGGCATGGAGATCGAGGAGCTCGCCGTCGAGCGTCCCGAGGCGCTCGCGCGCGTCGAGGTCAACCCGCTCACCGGCATCGACAAGGAGAAGGCGGTCGAGATCGCTCGCGCCGCGAAGTTCCCTGAAGACCTCGTCGAGAAGGTCTCCGACGTGTTCGTGAAGCTGTTCGACGTCTACAAGGGCGAGGACGCGACGCTCGTCGAGGTCAACCCGCTCGTCCGCACCGAGGAGGGCGACATCATCGCGCTCGACGGCAAGGTCACGCTCGACGACAACGCCTCGGAGATCCGCCACCCGGAGCACGAGGAGCTCGAGGACAAGGACGCCGCCGACCCGCTCGAGGCGAAGGCCAAGAAGTCGGGCCTCAACTACGTCAAGCTCGACGGCGAGGTCGGCATCATCGGCAACGGCGCGGGTCTCGTGATGTCGACGCTCGACGTCGTCGCGTACGCCGGTGAGAACCACAACGGGGTCAAGCCCGCGAACTTCCTCGACATCGGCGGCGGCGCCTCGGCGGAGGTCATGGCCAACGGCCTCGACGTCATCCTCGGCGACCCGCAGGTCAAGAGCGTGTTCGTGAACGTCTTCGGCGGCATCACGGCGTGCGACGCCGTCGCCAACGGCATCAAGGGCGCCCTCGAGACCCTCGGCTCCGCGGCCTCCAAGCCGCTCGTCGTGCGCCTCGACGGCAACCGCGTCGAGGAGGGACGCGCGATCCTCGCGGAGTACGCGCACCCGCTCGTGACCCTGGCCGCCACCATGGACGAGGGCGCCGACAAGGCCGCCGAGCTCGCCAACGCCTGAGACTGAAGGACGAGAAGAATGTCGATCTACCTCAACAAGGACTCCAAGGTCATCGTCCAGGGCATCACCGGCGGTGAGGGCACCAAGCACACCGCGCTGATGCTCAAGGCCGGCACCCAGGTCGTGGGCGGCGTCAACGCCCGCAAGGCCGGCACGACGGTCTCCCACACCGACAAGGACGGCAACGCCGTCGAGCTCCCCGTCTTCGGCTCGGTCGCCGAGGCCATGAAGGAGACCGGCGCCGACGTGTCGATCGCCTTCGTGCCCGGCGCCTTCACGAAGGACGCGATGATCGAGGCCATCGACGCCGAGATCCCGCTGCTCGTCGTGATCACCGAGGGCGTGCCCGTCGGCGATTCGGCCGAGGCCTGGGCCTACGCGCAGAGCAAGGGGAACAAGACCCGCATCATCGGGCCGAACTGCCCCGGCATCATCACGCCCGGCGAGGCGCTCGTGGGCATCACGCCGGCGAACATCACCGGCAAGGGCCCGATCGGCCTCGTGTCGAAGTCGGGCACCCTGACCTACCAGATGATGTTCGAGCTGCGCGACCTCGGCTTCTCGACCGCCATCGGCATCGGCGGCGACCCGGTCATCGGCACCACGCACATCGACGCGCTCGCCGCGTTCGAGGCCGACCCCGAGACCAAGGCGATCGTCATGATCGGCGAGATCGGCGGCGACGCCGAGGAGCGCGCGGCCGACTACATCAAGGCGCACGTCACGAAGCCGGTCGTCGGCTACGTCGCGGGCTTCACGGCGCCCGAGGGCAAGACCATGGGCCACGCCGGCGCCATCGTGTCGGGCTCCGCCGGCACCGCGCAGGCCAAGAAGGAGGCCCTCGAGGCCGCCGGCGTCAAGGTCGGCAAGACGCCGTCCGAGACCGCCGCCCTGATGCGCGAGATCGTCGAGTCGCTCTGACGCGCTAAGCTGTACGAGAAGGCCCCGGGCTCCACCCCGGGGCCTTTCTCATGCCCGGTGGCCGCGCGCGCCCCATCACGGATTCGCCGGTCGACAGGAATCTCGGGCGCTCTCGGCCAGCGATGCGCGGTTCGTGTCTTCTGAGAGTTCTCGCACCGAGACGGATGCTGTCAGGCGAACGCGGCGGCGAACTCGGGGGATGGCTCGATCTCCTCGATCACGTCGATGAGCACGCCGCCCGGAGCCTCGACGATGAAGTGCCGCTGCCCGAAGGACTCGTCGCACAGCGGCAGGAGTTCGCGGAGCCCGCGACCTCGGATCAGACGCGCATACTCGGCGGTGGCATCCGTCACCTCGACGTTGAGAAGCAGTCCCCGCACGGTTTTACGGAAGCCCTCGGGAATCGTCTCGTGCCGACGGTCGAGGATCGCCAGCTCGCCGCCCTCGAACCGCAGACTGATGTACCAGTCCGCCTCGAACGTGGTCTCGAAGCCCAGCTCCTCGCGATAGAAACGCGCCGACTCCTCGACGTCGTCGACCATCAGGACCGGGTAGAAGCTCGTGATCTCCATGACCTCTCCTTTACATACAACATGTTTGTATAGCTGCGTGACTAGAATACATACAAGTCGCACGTAAAGGAACTCCATGCCTCGCGCTTCCGCCTCCGACGCCGCCCTCACTGCCGCTCGCATCCTCGGCGCTGCTACCGAGCACTTCGCCGAGCGGGGGTTCGCCATCTCATCCGTCGACGCCATCGCGCGTGCGGCCGATGTCACCCGCGGCGCGGTCTATCACCACTACACGTCGAAAGCCGGACTGTTCGCGGCCGTAGCGCAGGTGCAGCAGCAGGCCGTGGCGGAGGCCATCGTCGCCGCCACGGGTGACACGAACGACACCCGCGCCGCACTGCGCCGAGGGAGTCATGCGTTCCTCGACGCGATCACCCGGGGTCCGGCTGCGCGGGTGCTCTTGGTCGACGGTCCAGCCGTGCTCAGCTGGGAGGACTGGCGTCGGCTCGACGGCGCAGGGCCCGCGCGGGAGCTGAGACAAGGCCTTGCAGAGCTCGGGCTCGCTCCCGCATTGCTCGACCCTCTCACCGCCGCGCTGTCCGGTGCGATGAACGAGCTGGCTGTCTGGCTCAGCGGACGAACGGACGACGAGGATGCACGCGTGCGCGGGCACGAGGCGCTCGACCGGCTTCTCGACGCGGTCACAGGCTGACGCAGATCACGCAGAACGACACGAACTCCGGACGTCCTCGGTGGAGGCGTCCGAAGTTCGTGTCGATCTGCGAGGTGCGCGGGTCAGACCCCGACGCCGAACAGCGCCTCGATCGGGCCCCGTGCGAAGAAGATCACGAAGCCGGCGGCGACGACCCACAGCAACGGGCTGATGCGCTTCGCCTTGCCGGACACCGCCTGGATCAGCACCCAGCTGACGAAGCCCGCCCCGATGCCGTTGGCGATCGAGTACGTGAGCGGCATGACCGTGACGGTGAGGAACACCGGCAGCAGCACGCCGAAGTCCGTCAGATCGATGTACTTGATCTGCGCCATCATCATCGCGCCGACGATCACGAGCGCAGCGGCGGCGATCTCGGTGGGCACGATCGAGGTGAGCGGCGTGAGGAACATCGCGAGCAGGAACAACGCGCCCGTGATGACGTTCGCGAATCCGGTGCGCGCGCCCTCGCCGATGCCCGCGCCGGACTCGATGAACACGGTGCTCGACGACGACGACGTGCCACCGCCGATGATCGCGCCGACGCCCTCCACGACGAGCGCGGACTTGATGCGCGGGAAGTCGCCCTTCTCATCGGCGAGCTCGGCCTCCTTCGCGAGGCCCGTCATGGTTCCCATGGCGTCGAAGAAGTTCGAGAACACCAGGGTGAAGACGATCATGACGATCGCGACGAGGCTGACCTTGCTGAGATCGAAGCCGAAGTCCACGGCGCCGACGAGGCTGAGGTCGGGCAGGCTGAACGGCACACCGGAGAGCGCCGGGACCGTGAGGCCCCAGCCGCCGGCGTTGCCGTCGGCGGCGGCGCCGAGGTGCCAGATCGCCTCGACGATGACCGCGAGGACGGTGCCGGACACGAGTCCGATCAGCAGGCCGCCCTTGACCTTGCGGGCCACGAGGATGCCGGTGATGATCAGCGTGACGATGAAGAGCACGGTCGGAACCGTGGCGACGGACCCGCCGACGCCGAGCCCGACGGGCGGCGATGCGGCCAGAGTCGCCGTGACGAAGCCGGAGTTCACGAAGCCGATGAACGCGATGAACAGTCCGATGCCGACGGTGATGGCGATCTTGAGCTGGAACGGCACGGCGTCGAAGATCATCTTGCGCAGGCCGGTCACGGCGAGCAGCACGATCACGAGACCGTTGATCATCACCAGGGCCATCGCCTCGGGCCACGTCACCTGGCCGACCACCGAGAACGCGACGAACGCGTTGATGCCGAGGCCGGCCGCGAAGCCGAACGGCAGGCGCGTGATGACGCCGAACAGGATCGTCATGACGCCGGCCGTCAGCGACGTGGCGGCGCCGACCGCGCTGAAGTCGAGCGAATTGCCGTCGACGTCGGCCGATCCGGACAGGATGATCGGGTTGAGGATCACGATGTAGGCCATCGTGACGAACGTCACCAGACCCCCTCGGACCTCGGTGCCGATCGTGGATCCGCGCTTGCTGATCTCGAAGAAGCGGTCCAGGGCGTTCGCGGGTGCGGTGGGACGTGTGGGGGACGGGGCAGTTGACATCGGGAAACCTCCGTGGGAGACGATATCGTGTCGGCCGTCCCGCGCGCGCCCGCGGGCGCGGCGGGGGTTCTCGTCGTAGTCTCGAAAGCGCTATGCAACGCCTCCTCGTCGCGATCCTCGCCGCCGTCGACGCCGCCATCGCGGCTGCGGTCGGCCTCGCCGTGCTGCTGGCGCCGCTGACGCTGCTGTGGACCTTCGCCTTCGGCGGCGCCGCCGACTGGGGCGCGCTCTGGCCGCTCACGGGGACGCTGTGGCAGTTCGGCCATGGGGCTCCGCTGAGCATCGATCTGTCGACCGAGATCGTCCGATCGGTCGGCATCGCGCCGGAGGCCGCGGCGTTCACCCTCTCGGTGACCCCGCTCGCGCTGCTCGTCTTCACCCTGCTGTTCGCCGCGCGCTCCGGAACGCGCGCGGCGCGCGCGGGCGCCTGGCCGCTCGGCGTCGGCGCGGGGACGGCCACGATGCTCGTGATCGCGGCCGCCGTCGCTCTCACCGCTCGCATCGACGCCGCCCACACGCCGCTCGCGCTGGCGATACTGCTGCCGCCGGCCGTCTATCTGCTCGGCGCGGTCGCCGGAGCCGTGCGCACGGTGTGGGAGGACGGCGACGGCGGCCTGATCGACCGTGTGCACGACATCGTGGACTCCTGGGGCGACTGGGGTCCGGTGCCGGCGGCGGCGGTGCGGGGCACGGCGATCGCGGTCACCGCGGTCACGGCCATCGGAGCTCTCGCCGTCGCCCTCATGACGCTCCTGCGCGGGGGAGACGTCGTCGCCCTGTTCCAGGCTTCGCGGGTCGATGCGCTCGGCGCGACCGTGCTCACGCTCGGCCAGCTCGCGTTCCTCCCCACCGTGATCGTGTGGGCGGTGTCGTGGCTCGCGGGTCCCGGCTTCGCCGTCGGGGCGGGCACCGCCGTGTCGCCCGCAGGCACGCAGCTCGGCGTGGTCCCCGGCATCCCGCTGTTCGGACTGCTTCCCGAGAACACGTCGATCTGGATGCTGATCGTGATCCTCCTGCCGATCGGCGCCGGTGCGTTCGCGGGATGGGCGGTGCGCTCGCGCCTCGTGTGGGAGGGCACTCCGCTCGGCACAGGCCCGCGGCTCGCGATCGCCGCGGGCATCGGCGCCCTCACGGCGGGAGTCGCCGCCATCGCCGCGGTGCTCGCCTCGGGCTCGAGCGGTCCGGGCCGCCTCGCCGAGACCGGCCCCGCACCGCTCGCCTTCGCCCTCGCCCTGGGCGCCGAGGTGCTGGTCGGCGCTGCGATCCTGCTCCTGTCTCCACGGCACCGTGACGAGCTCGCGGAAGAGCGCACGGATCGG
The DNA here is from genome assembly GCF_001262495.1 of Microbacterium sp. GCS4. Lineage (GTDB taxonomy): Bacteria > Actinomycetota > Actinomycetes > Actinomycetales > Microbacteriaceae > Microbacterium. The sequence goes on along the minus strand of NZ_LGYE01000001.1, from coordinate 1,092,974 downwards.
TGGAGGGCCGAGATGGCCGCATCCGCCCCGGCGTTCGACGATCGTCTCGACCGTCCCGACTTCGAGACCTCGCCGCTCGGCGCGACGGTGCAGAGCGACGAGGGGTTCCGGCTCCCGCGCCGCGACCCCGCGGATCCGATCGACTGACACGAGGTCGGAGGCCTCGGCAGGCCCCGGGTAGACTGGGCGCGTGCTCACGGTCGCCGTTCTCATCTCGGGCACCGGCTCGAATCTTCGCGCCCTCCTCGAGGCCGCTCGTCACCCCGATTTCCCTGCCCGGATCGTGGTGGTCGGAGCCGACCGTCAGGCCGACGGCCTGGCTCACGCCGAGGAGTTCGGCATCCCGAGCTTCACGGTCCCCTGGCACGAGCACGAGAACCGCGAGTCCTGGGGCGAGGAGCTCGGGCGACAGCTCGCCGTGTGGAACGCCGACCTCGTGGTGCTCAGCGGGCTCATGCGTCTGCTGCCGGCCTCGCTCGTGGCGGCCCACTCGCCGCGCCTCATCAACACGCACCCGGCCTACCTGCCGGAGTTCCCTGGCGCCCACGGCGTCCGCGATGCGCTCGCGGCGGGCGTCTCCGAGACCGGTGCGAGCGTCATCGTGGTCGACGACGGCGTCGACACCGGGCCGATCCTCGCTCAGGAGCGCGTGCCGATCCACGACGGCGACACCGAGCACAGCCTGCACGAGCGCATCAAGCCCGTCGAGCGCCGCCTCCTCATCGACGTGGTGCGCCGCATCGCCACCGGTGAGCTGTCCCTGAACTGACCGTTTTCCTCTTCCATCCACGCACGTCTCTCGCTCGAAGGAGTCCTTCCATGGCCGGCCCCCGCCACGACCACTCGCTCTACCGCGACCGCGACACCGTCCGGATCCGCCGTGCGCTCGTCTCCGTGAGCGACAAGACCGGCCTCCTCGAGCTCGCCGCGGCCCTCGCTGCTGCCGGCGTCGAGATCGTCTCGACGGGGTCGACCGCGGCCACCATCCGCGAGGCCGGTCACGAGGTGACCGACGTCGCCACCGTGACCGGAATGGCGGAGATGCTCGACGGTCGCGTGAAGACGCTGCACCCCAAGGTGCACGGGGCGGTGCTCGCCGATCTGCGTCTCGAAGACCATGAGCGTCAGCTGGCCGAGCTCGGCATCGAGCCCTTCGAGCTCGTGGTCGTCAACCTGTACCCCTTCGTCGAGACCGTCGCCTCCGGAGCCGAGGGCGACGACGTCGTCGAGCAGATCGACATCGGCGGGCCCGCCATGGTGCGCGCGGCCGCCAAGAACCACGCGAACGTCGCGATCGTCGTCTCGCCGCAGTCCTACCCCGGCATCATCAGCGCGATCGAGGCCGGAGGCACGGCCCTGTCCCAGCGTCGTGAGCTCGCGGCCCGCGCCTTCGCGCACACCGCCGCCTACGACACCGCCGTGGCCTCTTGGTTCGCGGAGGGCACGCTCAGCGACGGCGAGGACCTCCCGGCGCACCTCACGATCCAGGCCGAGCGCCTCGCGACCCTGCGCTACGGCGAGAACTCGCACCAGCGCGGCGCGATCTACACGCGTGCGGGCGGTCACGGCATCGCCCAGGCCACGCAGCTGCAGGGCAAGGAGATGTCGTACAACAACTACGTGGACGCGGATGCCGCGCTGCGCGCCGCGTACGACATGGTGAAGCCGGCCGTCGCGATCATCAAGCACGCCAACCCGTGCGGCATCGCGACCACGGCGCCGAACGCCCTCGACCCGATCGCCAGCGCCCACCTGCGCGCCCACGAGTGCGACCCGGTCTCGGCGTACGGCGGCGTGATCGCCGCGAACGGCACCGTGACCCTGAAGATGGCCGAGAACCTCAAGGACATCTTCACCGAGGTCATCGTCGCGCCGTCCTTCGAGCCCGCCGCGCTCGAGGTCTTCAAGGCCAAGAAGAACCTGCGTCTGCTGCAGCTGCCGGCCGACTGGCAGCAGGAGCGGATGGACGTGCGCCTCGTCTCGGGCGGACTGCTGCTGCAGGACGCGGACCGCTTCCCCGACGACATCGGCTCGGTCGCGAAGAACTGGGAGCTCGTGTCCGGCGAGCGTCCGAGCGACGAGGAGATGGAGAACCTCATCTTCGCGTGGAAGGCCTGCCGCGCCGTGAAGTCGAACGCGATCGTGCTCGCGAAGGACAACGCGACGGTCGGCGTCGGCATGGGTCAGGTCAACCGGGTCGACTCGTGCCGTCTGGCCGTCGAGCGCGCCGGCGACCGCGCGGCCGGGTCGGTCGCGGCATCCGATGCCTTCTTCCCCTTCGCCGACGGCCCTCAGGTGCTCCTCGACGCCGGCATCACGGCGATCGTGCAGCCGGGGGGATCGGTCCGCGACGAGGAGGTCGTCGACGCCGCGCGCAAGGCCGGCGTGACGATGTTCTTCACGGGCGAGCGCCACTTCTTCCACTGACCGCCTCCGTGCACGCGAACGGCGCCGGATCCGAGGGATCCGGCGCCGTTCCCGTCTTCAGACCGCGGTGTAGCCGCCGTCGATCACGATCTGCTGCGCCGTGAGGTAGCTCGATGCGTCGGACGCGAGGAAGATCACGAGGCCTGTGAGGTCTTCCGGGGTCGCCATGCGGCCCTGCGGGATGCGGGCGACCCAGTCGGCCTCGAGCTCGGGCTCCCGCTCGAGGATCTCCTTCGTGAGGTCGGTGAGCACGTAGCCGGGCGCGATCGAGTTGACGCGGATGTCGGAGGCGGCCCACTCGACGGCGAGCGACTTCGCGAGGTGCGCGACCGCGGCCTTGGACGAGTTGTACGACGCGGCCCACTGCGGCACGTTGACGATCTCGCCCGACATCGACGAGATGAGCACGGCGCTGCCCGGCACGCCGGCGCGCAGCAGCCCGCGCCCGAACGCCTGCGCCGAGAAGAACGTGCCGGTGAGGTTCACGTCGATGACCTTGCGCCAGTTGCGCGCCGACACCTCGATCGAGTCCTCGTTGATCTCGATGCCCGCCGCTGTGAGCAGCACCTGCGGTACGCCCAGTTCCGCAGCGATCTCGTCGAAGACCGCGTCGGTCGCCTCCTGATCGGTGACGTCGAGACGCCGTCCGATCGCCCGCACGCCGAAGTCACGCGCGATCGCCGCCGCCGATTCGTCGACGACGTCGAGCAGGTCGAGCAGGGCGATGTCCGCCCCTTCGGCGGCCAGCGACCGCGCGACCGCGAGTCCGATGCCTCGTGCGCCGCCGGTGATGACGGCGGTCCTGCCCTTCAGGCTGGTGTCCATGATGATGCTCCTTGTCTGGTGTTGCTGAGTCGATGGTCGATGAGTGGTTCAGGGGGTGCGGGTCGCATCCCAGCCGGCTCGTGCCGCGCTGATGAACTCCGCAGCAGCGGCCGCGGGGTCCGCCGACGAGAGGATGCCGCTCGTCGAGCCGGTCGCATCGGCGCCGGCCGCCATGATGCGCAGAGCGATCTCCGGTGTCGAGACCCCGCCCGCGTGCATGGCCAGCACGCCGGGAGCGGCCTCGTGGATCGCACGCGTCGACGGCGCGATCCAGTCGCGGTCGCCCGTGCCTTGTGCGCCGATCAGCGACGGCGGCTCGAAGAGCACGGCGGAGGGGCGCAGCCCCGCGAAGCGTCGCGCGTCGGTATCCGTCGCCGCGCACACGATGGTCGCGAGGCCGACCTCGCCGGCGCGCTGGAGAGCGACGGTGAGAGCCGCGTCGTCGAGCGGGTCGGCGTCGTGGTTGAGCATGACTCCGACAGCCCCGGCATCCTCCAGCGCCTCCGCGGTGACCCGGTTCATGGACGGGCCGAGCGGCTCGGCATCCATCCCCTGCGCGAAGACGAGCACGCCGCTGTCGAGCGCCGCGATCGGCGCGACCATCGCGGTCGGCACGGTGAGGACGACGGCGATGCCGTGCTCGCGACCTGCGCCTCCCGCGGCGACGGCCAGTCGTTCGAGCTCGCGGCGGCGCAGCAGGTTCTTGGGTCCGATCTCGAAGAACGGCGCGGTCAGCACCGCGTTCACGAGCCGATCAGCTCACGAAGGAACGCGGCCGTCCGGGGCAGCGTCACGGCGGGGTCTCCGTTCGTCGAGCACTCCAGGTTCAGCGCGCCCGTGTACCCGACGTCGCGGAGGGCGTCGACGATGCCGCGCCAGTCGAGGTGTCCGTCGCCGGGCAGCAGACGGTTGCTGTCGCCAAGGTGCACGTGCACGATGCGGTCGCCGGCGTCGCGCAGGGCCTGCGCGGGGTCGGCCTCCTCGATCGACATGTGGAAGAGGTCCGGCAGCAGGCCGGCGTTCGGGTGATCCACCGCCTCGATGATGCGCAGGTTGTCGGAGACGCGGTTGAGGTAGCCGCTCTCGTAGCGGTTGATCGGCTCCAGCAGCACGCGCGCGTCCGTGCCGGCGACGAGGTCGAGCATCTCGCTGTAGAAGTCCACGAAGGCCAGGGTCTGCGCATCCGTGAGCTGTCGGTGCACGTCGAAGAGGGGCAGCGGGTCCTGCGCGCCGTACTCGAACTCGATCTCCATGACCGCGCCGATCTCGGCGCACACGTCGGCGGACTCGCGGTACAGGGCCCGGCAGCGCTCGCGCAGCTCGGCATCCTCCGACATGGCCTTGCCGTAGACGTCGTCGAGCAGCACGAACTCGACCGGGCGGATGCCGGTGCGAGCCTCGAGGTCGACGAGCTCGCGGCGAACGGTCGTGTCCCAGGCGTCGCGCGGCTGGAACACGGCGATGCTGTCGTAGCCCCAGTCGCGGAGCAGCGCGGCCTTCTCGGTGAGAGTGCTCCCCGGCACCATCGGGGAGGAGCAGCAGAGGTTCATGGTTCTTTCCTTCATCGGTTGGTGGCGTAGAGACGGTGGAGAGCGCTGGCGAAACGGTCGTATCGCGCGGCCCGGTCGAGTACGGCGGACGCACGCGGTCGATAGGTCGTCGAGGAGGGAGCGTGGAGCGCCGCGACATCGTCGAGCGAGTCGATCCGGCCGGCGGCGCGCAGCGCGAGGGCCGCCGCGCCCCGGCACGTCGCCTCGAGCTCGTCGGGAACGATGACCTCGAGGCCGCACACGTCGGCCTTCAGCTGGGTGAGGTGGGCGGATGCGGCGCCGCCTCCGGTCGACACCACCTCGCGTGCCGCCGGGTCGAGGTACTCGACGTTCCGCCGCACGAGGTGCGCGATGCCCTCCTCGACGGCGTAGGCGAGATCGATGCGGTCGTGCGACAGATCGAGGTCCACGAACGCGCCCTTCGCGTGGGGGAGGAAGTCGGGCGGGCTGATGCCCGTCAGATACGGCAGGAACAGGGGAGGATCGGCGAGCACGCGATCGGCGAGCGCTGCTTCGAGGTCGGCGTACGGCATCCCTCCGAGTCCCTGCGTCCGGAACCATTCGAGCGCGATGCCGCCCGTGTCGGAGGCGTTGAAGAGCACGGTGTCGCCCTCGGAGAGGCCCGCGTGGAACGAGACCCGGCGTGCGGGGTCGAAGCGCCACTCGCGCTGCAGCGCGGAGACGGACAGCACGGTCCCGGCGGACTCGCTCACGCTGCCCTCGACGTAGGATCCGGTGCCGGCCATCGCGCAGAAGTGGTCCAGGGCGCCGATGTTGACGCGGTAGCCCGCGGCCGGCGGGAGCAGGGCGACGACCTCGTCGGTCACGGGACCCACGTCGGTGCCCGCCGGCACCACCTCGGGGAGCATGGCGGGCGAGAGGCCGCAGTGCTCGACCATCTCCGACCAGTAGCGTCCCGCCCGCACGTCCCACAGGTACGTGAACCCGCGGGTGGTGACCTCGCCGATCGGCGTGCCGACGAGACGGCGTACGAGGTCGTCCTTGATCATCGACACCGTACGCGTGCGGTCCAGCGTCTCGGGTTCGTGTGCGAGCAGCCAGCGGAGCTTCGCCGCCGGCCACGTCGACGACGCGGTCGGTTCGCCGGTGACGGCGAAGGCCTCGTCGATGCCGAAGTGCTGCTCCAGCTCCGCGGCCTCGGCCGTCGCGCGATCGTCGAGCCAGGACATCGCCGGCCGCACCGCATCGCCCCGGGCATCGGTCAGGACCAGCGACTCCGCCTGGCCGGTGAGGGCGATCACGGCATCCTGCCTGCTCGTGTCGACCTCGCGGGCGCAGCGGCCGACGAGGTCGATCACGGTTGCGAAGATCCGACCAGGATCGAACTCGACGCGCACGCCCTCACGGTCGTACTCGACGGATGCCGCGGCCGTCGCGAGCCGACGCAGCTCCTCGTCGTACAGCACGACCTTGAGATTGGTGGTGCCGAGATCGACCGCGTAGATCAGCACGTCAGTCCCCGAGGAGCTGGAAGTGCACGGTGCGGGTGCGGGTCCTGACGGAATCGAGGTCGCCGAAGTAGATGCGTCCGAATTCGCCGAGCACGAGCTCGCCGTCGACGATCGGCATGGTCTCGGAGCGCCCGAGGATCGACGACAGGATGTGGCCGTCCGTGTTCAGGCCCCACTCCGGCAGCTCGTCCCGCAGCTCGCCGGCGTTGCGGATGTGGATCGGACCGGGGTGCAGGTACTGCCCCTCGTGCCGCGTGGGCGGAGCGATCTTCGCGAGGACGTTCAGCGTGTCCTGGAGGAGCAGCTGGGTGCCGTAGTACGTCGTGTCCTCGGACTCCTCCTGCAGCAGGACGCAGCACGAGGTGTGCGCGGAGTAGGCCACCGCGATCCCGTCACGTACTCCGGAGGAGCGGACGAACTCCAGCATCCGTTCGGTGACGTCGAAGAACTCCTGACGTGCGGGGGTCTCGATCGTGAACGAGAGGTGGTGGGCGGTCATGGGGTGCTCCTGTCTCGACCGTGCTGATGTCCGCATCAGTCTGGGTCGGGGGAGCGGTCGTGCGGAAAGACCGAACGGCGATGGTCACATAACCTGCACCTATCAATAGGATGTCGACATGCGATCGCTGCCCGACGTGAACCTGCGTTCCCTGCGCTATTTCGCGGTGCTGGGCGAGGAGCTCAACTACCGTCGGGCGGCCGAGCGCCTGTTCATCAGCCAGCCGGCCCTGTCGGCCGCGATCCAGAGCCTCGAGCGGATCATCGGCGACCGTCTCTTCGATCGCGACACCCGCTCCGTGACGTTGACGGCGACGGGGCGGGAGTGGCTGCCGCACGTGAAGACGGCGCTCGCCGGGGTGGATGCCGCGCTCGAGGCGGTCGTCTCGCTCATCGATCACGCGCACGTGCGTCTCGGGTACCTGATCGGCACCGGGGCCGACCTGCTCTTCGAGCTCCTCGACGGGGTCGAGCAGGCGCTGCCCGGCGTCACGATCGAGACCGTGGAGTTCGACTTCTCCGATCCCACGGCGGGTCTCGCCTCGGGGCAGACCGACATCGCGCTGCTCCGCCCTCCCGTGGACGTACCCGACATCGCGATGGCCGTCGTGGCCGAGGAGACCTGGGTCGCATGCCTTCCCCGCACTCACCGCCTCGCCGACCGCGAGCAGCTCCGCATCGACGAGCTGCTCGATGAGCCGATCATCGTGGCGCCCAAGTCGGCGGGCCAATGGCGCGACTACTGGTTCGCGGCGGACGCCCGAGGGGGTCGCCCTCCGGAGATCGCGGCGGAGGCGGCGACCTACGAGGCCGAGGTGACGCTCGTCGCTCGCGGCGTGGGGATCAGCTTCACGACGTCGTCGATGGTGCGCCTCTACGATCGCCCGGGGTTGCGCTTCGTGCCGATCGTCGACCGTCCGACCAGCTACACCGCGATCGCCTGGCGCCCCGACCGGTTCACGACACCGGGGCGGCGACTCGTGGAGCACATGCTCGGCAACGCCTCGACGGGTGATCAGGCGGACTGATCGACGGAGGTTGTCGGCACATAGAAGCTTCGACCTTCCGCCGTGCCCGGCGTGCTCGCTTCACTGGGCTGAAGCGAGAGGTCACCCGACCCTCAGCAAGGACGCTAGGAGCTCCCATGGTCGATTCCCGAACCCCGAAGGACCCATCGGTCGCGTCGTTGACACCACCGCCACGACGGCCGGACGAGGACGAGGACGCGCGTCTCGCCGAGTTCGGCTACGCGCAGAAGCTTGACCGCTCGGTGGGTCGGATCGCCTCGTTCGCGATCGGATTCTCGACGATCAGCGCGACGACCGCGGTCTTCACCGGATTCTCGGCCGGGTATCTCAACGCGGGTGCGCCGTTCATCTGGACGCTGTTCCTCGCCATCCCCGTCTTCCTCATCTGGACCCTGATCGCCGCGGATGTGGCGGGGAAGATCCCCCTCGCGGGATACGCCTATCAGTGGACGAGTCGGCTCAACGGCTCCACGTTCGGGTGGTTCACGGGATTCTGCGCCCTGATCGGCTGGATCAGCGGCATGACCAGCCTCGGCTACATCTTCGCCGGATACCTGGGGAGTGTGTTCGGGTGGGAGCTCGAGCAGCGCGAGCAGATCCTCATCGCCGTGGCCGTCGTGATCGTGTGCGTGCTGATCAACGCGTACAAGGTGCGCCTGGCCACATTCATCAACAACATCGGCGTCGGCCTGGAGCTCGTCGTCACGGTCGTCGTGACGCTCGTCATCGCCCTCGTGCTGATCTTCGCCCCCGAGAACGCGCAGCCGTTCTCCTCCCTCTTCGTCGGAGACAGCCCCGACGACGCGGTGCCGTACATGGTGGCGTGGTTCACTGCCGCTCTCGGACCCTTCTTCGGACTGGTCGGCGTGGAGGCCGTCGCCGACGTCGCGGAGGAGACCAAGGACGCGCGACGGGTCATCCCGCGGACCATGTTCTACGCGTTCGCGGTGTCGTGCGTGATCGAGTTCGCGATGTACCTCGTCTACGTGCTGGCGGTGAAGGACGCGGATGCCGTGATCGGGTCCAGCGCTCCGATCGAGGAGATCATCAGCCAGCAGCTCGGCCCGGTGGTGGCTCGCATCGTGATCGCGATCGCTCTCACGAACATCCTGGTCTGCCTGCTGTCGAACGTGCTCGTCGGCACACGGCTGCTGTATTCGCTGTCGCGAGACAACATGATGCCGTTCTCGCGTGCGCTGCGGCACGTGGCCCCGAAGCGCAAGACCCCGTCGACGTCCGTCGTCACGCTCGGTGTGGTGTCCGTGCTCCTGCTGCTCTCGGCGCTCGTGAGCCCGCAGGCGTTCAACTACTTCCTCGGCATCGCGACGCTGGCGTTCTTCACGACCTACCTGCTGCAGACGATCGGACTGCTCATCGCGGCGGTGCGCGGGCGGATGCCCGCTCCTGAGAAGGGCGCCTTCGACCTCGGGCGTGCGCGGATCCCGCTGCTCGTCGTGGGAGTCGTCGTCTTCCTCGGAGTCGACCTGGCCCTGGTCTTCCTGCCGCCGTTCGCGGGCAACGCCTATGTGTTCGCGGGGATCATGGCGCTCGCGCTGGTGTGGTGGCTGCTGGTTCTGCGGCGGCGCCTGCGCGAGGGGGAGGCAGGGCCGCGCTACGCCCAGGATCACCCGGATGAGGAGATCCGCGCCGTCGCCGACGTCGCGTGACAGACTCCTGAGTCGAGACCCCCGCCCCTTCGGCGGGGGTCTCGACCCGTCTCCACAGCCGTGTCCGATTTCCGCCAGCCGGTGTCGGCGGGTCGTGACAGAGTGGGGGCATGAGCTTCCCCGTGATCGACTTCGACGAGCGATATCGCGCCATCAGCGCGCGCGACACGCGCTTCGACGGACAGTTCGTCGCGGCCGTGCGCTCGACGCGGATCTACTGTCGCCCCAGTTGCCCCGCGCGCACGCCGAAGCCCGAGAACGTGACGTTCTATCCGACCAGCGCGGCCGCGCACGAGGCAGGCTATCGCGCATGCAAGCGCTGCCTTCCCGAGGCCGCTCCCGGATCCCCCGCGTGGGATCAGCGCAGTGACGTCGCGGCCAGGGCGATGCGCCTCATCGCCTCCGGCGTCGTCGAGCGCGAGGGCGTCTCCGGACTCGCGATGCACCTCGGGTACTCGACGCGGCATCTCACCCGGCTGCTGTCGGCCGAGCTCGGTGCGGGGCCACTGGCGCTCGCCCGCGCGCACCGCGCGCACACCGCGCGCATGCTGCTCGTCGGCACCGACCTCGCGATCTCCGATGTCGCGTTCTCTGCCGGCTTCGCGAGCATCCGGCAGTGCAACGACACGATCCGCGAGGTCTTCGGGCTGACACCGGGCGAGCTGCGCGCACGCCGTCGCCTGCCCACGCCTGCGACGCCGGGGGCGATCGACCTCGTGCTGCCCTATCGTGGTCCGCTCGACGCCTCCGGGATCTTCCAGTGGATGTCGGCACGTGCGGTCCCCGGCGTCGAGGAGGCGACTGCCACGTCGTTCGCGCGGCACCTGCGGATGGCAGGGGGCCCGGCATGGTTCGAGGTGAATCAGGATGCGGGGGAGCGCCTGCACCTCCGCGCCCGGGTGACACAGCTCGGCGACCTCGCCCCGCTCGTCTCGACGGTGCGCCGCATCTTCGACCTCGACGCCGATCCGCTCGCGATCGATCACGCGCTCAGCGCCCATCCGGAGCTCGTGCCGCTCGTGGCGCGCACGCCGGGCATCCGCGTCCCCGGCGCCGCCGATCCGCACGAGATGCTGATCCGCGCGATGGTCGGTCAGCAGATCACGGTCGTCGCGGCGCGTACAGCACTCACCGCCCTCACGGATGCTCTCGGCGAGCGCATCGACGGCGGACTTCTCTTCCCGACCATGGCCGCGATCGCCGAGCGCGGCAGCGAAGTGCTGCGCGGCCCCGCAGCCCGGATCCGTGCGATCGTCGGAGCGGCGGGCGCCCTGGCCGACGGCTCGCTGCGCCTGACCGTCGGGGACGACGGCGCCGAGCAGCGGGCCGCCCTCCTCGCCATGCCGGGGATCGGCCCGTGGACGGCCGACTACGTGCGCATGCGGGTTCTCGGCGACCCCGACGTCCTGCTGCCCGGTGACGTCGCGCTGCGCGCCGGGGCGGCAGCCTCCGGTCTGCCGGGCGATCCCGCGCCTCTCACCGCCTGGGCCGAACGGGTCGCGCCCTGGCGCAGCTACCTCAGCGCCCATCTCTGGCGTGCCGCTCCGGTGCGCCAGGCTCGCCGCACGACTTCCCCCCTCGCCTCGAAGGAGACATCATGACCGCACGGATCCAGACCATCGACACCCCGGACGGACCCTTCACGATCCTCGTCGACGAGCAGCAGCGCGTGCTGTCCTCCGGATGGACGGCCGACCCGCTCGCGATCCTCGGGCGCCTCGGCGCAGCTCACCGCCCCGACCACGTGGAGGCAGGGGAGACGGACGCCGCGCTCGCCGCACTCGCGTACTACGACGGAGACCTCGCCGCGATCGACGGCGTGGCGGTGAAGCAGACGGGCACGGCGCTGCAGCACACCGGCTGGGCGGCGCTGCGGGAGATCGCCCCGGGTGACCCGCTCACGTACACGTCGTTCGCGGCCCGCCTTGACAACCCGCGAGCCGTGCGCGCGGCGGCATCGATCTGCGCACGCAACGCTCCGGCGCTCTTCGTGCCGTGCCACCGGGTGCTGCGGTCCGACGGCTCGCTCGGCGGCTTCGCCTGGGGTCTCGACGTCAAGGAGCGCCTGCTGGCGCGGGAGGCGAAGGCCCGGAGCTGAGGGTCACCGCGAAGATTCGCCAACGAGGGCCGAATCGGGAATAGGGACGGATCGGGAATGAGGGACGGATCGGGAATACGGACGGATCGGGAATGAGGGACGGATCGGGAATGACGCTTGCGTTCAGCCTGTTCACAGGAATAGGCTGGTGGGCTGTCGCGCCGACCGGACGACATCGCCGAGCCCTGAGGAGGACACCATGACATCGATCGCCGCCGCGCAGATCGCCGCTCTCGGCTCGACCCCGGCGCGCCCGCTCCGTTAGAGCGCGCGACCCGCACAGCCCTCGCCGCGCGAGAGCCCACGCCTATTCGGGCACCGGCCGCGCGCCCTATCGCCTCGGATGCCGGACTCGAGAGAGTCCACCTGACCATCCGACCCCGTCAGCAACCGCTTTCCATACGAAACTCGTCTGAGAGACATGTCTTCCTCGCCTTCATCGTCGAACAGCTCCCCGTCCTCCTCCCTCTCCACTCCCGCCGCGCTCTGGCGCCTCAAGCCCTTCGTGAAGCCGGTCATCTGGCGTCTCGCGGGCGGTGCGCTGAGCGCGCTCGCCGCCGCCGTCATCGCGTTGATGATCCCCATCGTCCTCGAGCAGATCATCCGCGGACCCGTCCAGTCCGGTGCCGTCGACGCGATCGTGTGGGGCGCCCTCGCCGTGTTCGGCCTCGCCCTGGGCGAGGCCCTCATGGTGTGGCTGCGCCGCCAGTTCGTGCTCAACCCCTCGACGCAGGTCGAGTACAAGATGCGCACCGAGCTCTACTCGCGCCTGCAGACCCTGCCGGTGGCGTTCCACGACCGCTGGCAGTCCGGGCAGCTCCTCAGCCGCATGATGCAGGACATCGGACTCATCAGGCGCTGGCTCGCGTTCGGCCTCGTGCTGCTCGTCGTGAACGTGCTCACGATCGTGATCGGCGCGGTGCTGCTGTTCCGTTGGCACTGGCTGCTCGGCACGATCTTCATCGTCACGGCGATCCCGCTGTGGATCCGCGGGTACCTGTTCGAGAAGCGCTACGGCGCGCTCACGCGCCGCAGCCAGGATCAGGCCGGCGACCTGGCGACCAGCGTCGAGGAGAGCGTCCACGGCATCCGAGTGCTGAAGGCCTTCGGGCGCGGCACGCACGCGCTGAGCCGCTTCAGCCGTCAGGCCGAGACTCTTCGTGAGACCGAGATGAGCAAGGCCGGCGCGATCGCGTCGATCTGGTTCTGGCTCGACCTCATGCCGCAGATCGCCTTCGGCCTCAGCCTGATGTCGGGCATCTGGCTCATCTCGCAGGGGGCCATCGAGCTTCCCGAGCTGTTCGCTTTCTTCGCGATGGCCACCGTGTTGCGCTGGCCCATCGAGTCGATCGGCTTCCTCTTCTCGTTCATGCTCGACGCGCGCACCGCGACCGACCGCGTGTTCGACATCTTCTCCGAGACGAACACGATCACGGATCCCGAGAACCCCGTGCACATCGACGATCCGCGCGGCGAGCTCGCTTTCGAGGGAGCGCACTTCCGCTACCAGGATGCCGGCGCGCACGAGCGCGACCTGCTCGACGGGATCGACCTCGTGCTGCGACCGGGGGAGACCATGGCACTCGTGGGCCTGACCGGAAGCGGCAAGACCACGCTCACCACCCTCCCCACTCGGCTGTACGACGTGACCGGCGGGCGCGTGACGCTCGACGGCGTTGACGTGCGCGACCTGCCGCTGGCGGAGCTGCGTCAGCACATCGCCATGGCCTTCGAGGACGCGACGCTGTTCTCGGCATCCGTGCGCGAGAACGTGCTGCTCGGCCGCGCCGACCTCGACGTGCACAGCGAGGAGGCGGAGCGCGTGCTCCGCGAGGCGCTCGACGTCGCCCAGGCCGCGTTCGTCGACTCGCTGCCCGACGGCGTCGAGACGATCATCGGCGAGGAGGGGCTCAGCCTGTCGGGCGGACAGCGGCAGCGACTGGCCCTCGCGCGCGCCGTCGCCGCCAAGCCCAAGGTCCTGGTCCTCGACGACCCGCTGTCGGCGCTCGACGTCGACACCGAAGCGCTCGTCGAAGAGGCGCTGCGCCACGTCCTCGCCGACACGACGGCGATGATCGTCGCGCACCGTCCGTCGACGGTCGCGCTGGCCGATCGCGTCGCGCTGCTCGAAGCCGGTCGAGTGACGGCCGTGGGCACGCACAGCGAGCTCCTGAAGTCCAGCAGGCACTACCGGCACGTGATCTCGAGCCTCGAGGCCGAGGAGGCGGCGCGCACCGGCGCGATCCCCGTCATCCGCGACGAGCAGGACGAGATCGAGGATGCCGTGCGCGAAGGCATCCGCGAAGAGGCCGCCGACGAAGACATCACCATCGAGAAGGAGGTGCAGCGATGAGCTCCGCCATCACCGGGACCCAGGACGAAGACCGCTCCCAGTACACGCGCGAGGAGAGCCGCGCGATCCGACGGCGTTCGCTGCGTCTTCTCGGATCGCTCGTCCGGCCCCTGAAGCCGCAGATCGTGCTCGCCGCGGTCGTGCTCGTGATCTCCACCGCGCTCCAGGTCTCGGGGCCGATCCTCATCAGCATCGGGCTCGATCGGGCCCTGCCTGCCGTCCTCGAGCGCGCGGACTGGATGCCGACGTTCATGATCGGCGGGATCTATCTGCTCGCAGGTGCGGTCGCGGCCACCATGATCGCCTGGTACGTGATCATCGCCGCGAAGCTGACCCAGGCGATCCTCCTGGACCTGCGCAAGCGGATCTTCCTGCACACGCAACGGCTGAGCCTGGAGTTCCACGAGTCCTACACCTCCGGACGGATCATCTCGCGCCAGACGAGCGACCTGGACTCGATCCGAGAGCTCCTCGACGGCGGACTCAACGAGCTCGTGTCCGGTGTGCTGTTCGGCCTGTTCACGTTCATCGCGCTGTGCGTGTGGGACTGGCAGTCCGGGCTGATCCTCGCGATCGGCGGCATCCCGCTGTTCTTCCTGATGCGGTGGTTCTACTCGCGCTCGCAGCTCGTGTACCGCGAGTCGCGGGTCATCAGCGCCAAGGTCATCGTGCAGTTCGTGGAGACCATGACCGGCATGCGAGCGGTCAAGGCGTTCCGCAAGGAGCCCCGCAACGATGCCTCCTTCCAGGAGATCGCGGGCGAGTACCGAGACGTCAACCGACGCTCGATGCTGCTGTTCGGCACGTTCGAGCCCGGGCTCATGGGCGTCGCTGCGCTCGTGCTCGGCATCGTCGTGCTGTGGGGCGGCATCCGCGTCTCGACCGACGCCCTGACCGTGGGCGTGCTGCTGTCGGCTGTGCTGTACGTGCGGAACTTCTTCGCTCCGATGCAGGAGATCGCGATGTTCCTGAACTCGTACCAGTCGGCCACGGCCGCGCTGGAGAAGGTCTCGGGCGTCCTCGAGGAGGTCCCGACGGTTCCGGACCCCGAGAAGCCGGTCGACCTGTGGGAGTCGCGCGGTCACGTCCGCTTCGACGAGGTGACCTTCGGTTACAACGGCGAGAAGACGATCCTCCCGAACTTCTCGCTCGACATCCCCGCGGGGCAGACGATCGCGCTGGTGGGCACCACCGGTGCGGGCAAGTCGACGCTCGCGAAGCTCATATCCCGGTTCTACGACCCCTCACGCGGCACCGTGACGCTCGACGGCGTCGATCTCCGCGACCTGCACCCGAAGGACCTCCGCCGCGCGATCGTCATGGTCACGCAGGAGGCGTACCTATTCAGCGGGACCGTGGCCGACAACATCGCCCTCGGCAAGCCGGACGCCTCGCTCGACGAGATCCGGGCGGCGGCGCGGGCGGTCGGCGCTGATGCGTTCATCGAAGCACTGCCCGACGGCTACGGCACCGACGTGAACAAGCGCGGCGGTCGCGTGTCGGCAGGTCAGCGGCAGCTGATCTCGTTCGCGCGGGCGTTCCTGGCGGACCCCGCGGTGCTGATCCTCGACGAGGCGACCGCCTCGCTGGACATCCCGTCCGAGCGGCTCATCCAGGAGGCTCTGCAGACGCTGCTCAAGGACCGCACGGCGATCATCATCGCGCACCGTCTGTCGACGGTCGCGATCGCGGATCGAGTCCTCGTCATGGAGCACGGTCGAATCATCGAGGACGACAGCCCCGAGGCGCTGATCGGCGGCACGGGCAAGTTCGCGCAGCTGCACGCCGCGTGGCAGGAGACCCTGGTCTAGGTCTGCCGTACGGCCCGTGGGATGCGCCTCGGAGGCGCTTCCCACGGGCACTGGGTAGCATCGGAACATGGACCCGCTGCTGCTCGTCACCGAGTGGTGGTGGATCGCGCCCGTGGCCGCGGGCGGGGTCGCAGCGGGGACGATCACGATGCGGAGGCGCAGTATGAAGAGCGGCCGACGACTCGCCTACGACGCGGCACGGCACGAACTCCGGCAGGCACAGCAGCTCGCGGCGGAACGCCGCATGGCGGCGAAGCTCGCACGCGCCGACTACGCGCGCATCGTCGCAGAACGCAGCGCACGACGCGCGACGCCCGACCAGGTCGCAGGCGCGAAGCGGATGCTGCGCGACAAGGAGATGCTCGTCAAGGCGGCCGTCGCCGACGTCCGTTCCAAGCAGGTGCGGGTGAGTGCCGCGCGAGCGGCGATCCCCGCGGCATCCGCTCCTCGCCCGCTGGAGCGTCTGCAGGCCGAGCACGACGCGATCACGGCGCGGTGGATGCGGTACGAGACCGATGCCGCCCTGCAGATCGCCTACCCCGCGATGACCGACGTGAGGCAGCCGGCCACCGCGGCGTACCTGCGGGCCGCCGGGCTCGCGGTCGACGCGCGCTACGCGGCGGCCGCCAACGCCGCGCCGGCGGAGTTCGGGGTCTACCGTGACGCCGTGGCCGAGCTGGAGCGGGCCTTCGAGGCAGCAGAGCACGCCGCACGAGTGCAGGCCGGCGAAGCCCCGGCGACGTCCACGTGGCAGGACGCCGCGCAGGATATGCTCAGCCGCTCCGCCGAGGCGATCGACAAGGCCGCCGGGGCTGCGGCGTCGGCGCTCGCCGCGTGGACCGAGCGCAAGCGCCCGAAGAACGACTGACGCCGCCCGATCAGTCCCGCGCGCCCCGTCTACGGTCGCCGGCGCCGGCGCCGGACACGGTCATCCGGTCGGCTCCGAGAGATCGACGTCGTAGGTCCGGGCCGCGCCGTCGGGGGTCGTGACGGTCACGGACGCCGCGCCCGTGCGGCCGGGGAACACGCGGATGCGGAGCCCCTCGTGGTAGTCGTAGTCCGGCCGGTCGGTGCGGGCGCCCCAGGGGAGGGCCGCGCCCGGACGGACGTACAGCGGCAGGGAGTCGAAGCCGTGCGTCTCACGGCGCCATCCGCCGCCGGTGATGGTCTCGCCCGTGAGCAGCGAGGTCCATTCACCCTCGGGCAGGTAGAACTCGACCGATCCGTCGGCCGTGAACACCGGGGCGACGAGCAGATCGGAGCCCAGCATGTACTGCCGGTCGAGGTAGCCGGTCGCGGGATCCTCCGGGAACTCGAGCGCCATCGGTCGCATCAGAGGGACGCCGGTGCGCGCGGCCTCGAGACCCTGCTGGTACAGGTACGGCATCAGCTGCATCTTCAGGTGCGTGAACCGCCGTGTGACGTCGACCGCCTCCTCGTCGAACGCCCACGGCACGCGATACGAGCTCGAGCCGTGGAAGCGCGAGTGCGAGCCCAGCAGGCCGAACGCGGTCCACCGCTTGAACACTCCGGCGTCGGGGGTGCCCTCGAAACCGCCGATGTCGTGGCTCCAGAACGCGAAGCCGCTGAGCGCGAGCGAGAGCCCGCCGCGCAGGGTCTCGGCCATCGACGCGTAGGTCGAGGTCGAGTCGCCGCCCCAGTGCACCGGCATGCTCTGCCCCCCGGCTGTGGCCGACCGCGCGAACAGCACGGCGTCGCCGGTGCCCCGCGCCGCGGTCAGCACGTCGTGCACGGCTCGGTTGTAGAGGTCGGTGTACAGGTTGTGCATGCGCGCCGGGTCGGAGCCGTCGGCCCACACCACCTCGGTGGGGATGCGTTCGCCGAAGTCGGTCTTGAAGCAGTCGACGCCCTGCGCGACGAGCCGACGCAGGTGCGCCTGGTACCAGGCGGTCGCGTCAGGGTTCGTGAAGTCGACCAGGCCCATGCCGGCCTGCCACAGGTCCCACTGCCACACGGAGCCGTCGGCTCGACGCACGAGGAAGCCCTGGTCCGCGGCCTCGCGGAACAGCGGGGAGCGCTGGCCGATGTAGGGGTTGATCCACACGCACACGCGGAGATCCTTGTCGTGCAGGCGCGACAGCATCCCCTCGGGGTCGGGGAAGGTGCGCGGATCCCACTCGAAGTCGCACCAGTTGAACTCGCGCATCCAGAAGCAGTCGAAGTGGAACACCGACACCGGCAGTTCCCTGGCCGCCATCTCGTCGATGAAGGAGTTCACGGTCTGCTCGTCGTAGTCGGTCGTGAAGCTCGTCGACAGCCACAGGCCGTACGACCACGCGGGAACGACCGGCGGACGCCCGGTCAGCGCCGTGTACCGCGACAGGACCTCCTTGGGTGTGGGGCCCGCGATCACGAAGTACTCGAGCGCCTCGCCCGTCACGGAGAACTGCACGCGCTCGACCGCCTCCGAACCGATCTCGTAGGAGACGTGGCCCGGGTCGTTCACGAGCACGCCGTAGCCGCGGTTCGAGAGGTGGAAGGGGATGCTCTTGTACGCCTGTTCGCTCGAGGTGCCGCCGTCCGCGTTCCAGATGTCGACGGACTGCCCGTTCTTGACCAGGGGGCCGAAGCGCTCGCCGAGGCCGTAGACGAGTTCGCCCACGCCGAGGTCGAGCTGCTCGTGCACGAAGGTCGTCGCGCTCGTCGGCGAGCCGCCCTGGCGTGCGTTGTCGACGATGCCGGCGTCGACCTGCGCGTCGGGCGCGAGGCGCACGTACCCCTGCGCCTTGTGCCCGCTGCCGGTCACGCGGCGTCCGTCGATCTCGAACGACAGGTCCCAGGGCGCTCCCGGCGCGATGCGCGCGACGAGCGCACCGGCATCCAGCGATCCGCCGGCGTCGCTGAGCGACACCCGGGCCGAGCCCGCCCCCGCCCCGGGGAGCGAGAACCCGCCGTGCCAGCGGGCGCCCTCGTGGTGGGCGATGCGGACTCGGATCACGCCCTCAGCGGGCGAGGAGAGGGTCGTGGTCAGCACGGGGCGGTTGAGCGTGTCTCCGCGCTTGGAGATCACCATGGTCGGCGCGGTGACGACGATGCCCGGTCCGTCGGCGGTGGAGGTCTCGGCGATGTCGTAGGCCTCCTGCGCATACAGCGCGGTGACGCCAGGACGCAGTTGCCAGAACCCGTCGGTGAACTTCATTACTTGACTGCTCCTGCCGTGATGCCGCGTGTCAGCGTGCGCTGGAAGATGAGGAAGAAGATGAGCGTGGGGATGATGCCCAGCAGCGCGGACGCGCTCGTGGTGGTGACGTCCATCAGACGGTCGCCCTGCAGCACGCTGATCGCGACGGGGACCGTCTGGTTGGCGTTGGAGGCGAGGAACGTGAGCGGGATGAGGAACTCGTTCCACGTCCAGATGAAGAAGAAGATGAGCAGCACCGACAGCGTCGGACGGCTGATCGGGAAGACCACTCGCCACAGGATCTGCCAGCGGCTCGCGCCGTCGAGCGAGGCGGCCTCGAGCACCTCCTTGGGGAAGGTGCCGTACACCGACGACAGCAGGTAGGTGCCGAATGCCGCCTGGATCACCGTGAACACGATGATGACCGACCACACGTTGTCGTACAGACCGACCGATTTGAACATGTAGTACAGCGGGTAGAGCAGGGCCTCCTGGGGCAGGAGGTTCGCGAGCAGGAAGAGCAGCACGATCCACGAGCGGCCCCGCACGCGGCCGATGCCGATCGCGAAGGCGTTGAGCATCGAGATCACGACCGCGAGCACGGCGACGACGCCCGAGATGAAGATCGAGTTCCAGACCTTCTCGGGGAAGTTCACGCGCTCCCAGAATTTGACGATCCCGCCGAAGTCGAGGGTCTCGGGAAAGGCGAGGGGCCCGGAGGTCGCGTAGTCGACGGGCGACTTGAACGAGTTCACGAGCACGAGGTAGAACGGGGCGATCACGAGGATCGCGCCGATCACGACGAGCGCGAGCAGGAGCCAGTCGACGGGGCGCTTCTTGGTCATGCCGCCGCGGGTGCGGGTCTTCGCGGGCTTGCCGGTGACGATGGCAGTGGTGGCGTGCATCACAGACCCGCCCTTTCCTTGCGCTCGAGCGAGTTCTGGACCCGGATGAAGAGGATCGACACGATGACCACGACGATCGTGAGGACCGTGGCGATCGTGGCGCCGTACCCGACGTTCCGCTTCGTGAAGAACTCCTGGTACGCGTAGTACGCGGGGACGAGCGTGGAGCCGGCCGGCCCGCCGCGCGTGATGATGTAGACCGGTCCGAAGACCTTGAGGGCGGCGATCGTGCAGGTGAGCGTGACGACGAAGATCTCGGGACGGATGATGCTCATCGTGATCGCGGAGAACCGCTGGAACCAGTTGGCGCCGTCGAGCTCCGCGGCCTCGTAGAGCTCCGGGTCGACGCGCTGGAGGGCGGCCATGAAGACCACGACGGGATAGCCAAGCTGCACCCAGACCATCACGACCATGAGCACGATCAGCGCGGAGGGCATCTGCCCGAGCCAGTCGTAGGCCGGGATGCCGAAGGCGCCGAGGATCTGGTTGAGCGCGCCGTCGCCGCCGGGGCGCACGATCCATCCGATCACGATGCCGGCGACCGCGATCGGGAGGATCTGCGGCAGGTAGTAGGTGGCCCGCAGGAAGCTGCCGACCTTGCCGCCGAACTTGCGTCCGACCACGTCGAACAGCAGGGCGGCGACGATGAGGCCGACGATCGTCGGGACGACCACCATGGCGATGATCATCCACACCGAGTTCGTGAACGAGGTCCAGAAGTCGCTGTCGGTGAGGATCTTCTGCCAGTTCTCGAGACCGATGAACTCCGGGGCGCGCACGCCCTTCCACTTCGTGAAGGTCAGGTACACGTTCCAGATCAGCGGGACGATGACGACGACGAGCAGAAGCGCGAAGCCGGGCAGCAGGTACATCCAATAGGCGCCGGTGCCTCCTCGACGCTGAGGGATCGACGGCTCTTCCGGCGGGAGTGTGGTGCGGCCCGATCTCGTGCGGGTTTCGCGCGTGGCGAGTGACATGTTCTTCTCCAGGAGGATGCGGGGGCGGCGCGGACGCCGCCCCCGCGGGTGGATCAACGGAATTCCGCCGTGCCCTCGTCGTACTGCTCGCCGAGGTTCTCGTCGGTGGTCTTCGCATCCTGGGCGCCGGTGATGAGGCCCTGCAGCTCCTGCACGATCACGTCGTAGAAGCCGGGTGCGGGCCAGTCCGGGTAGAACGAGAGTCCGTCGGCGTCGAGCACGCCGTTGAACGTCTCGATGAGCGCGGCGCTCTTCTCGTCCGTGATGTCGGCGGTGTCTGCGGCGACGGGCAGTCCGCCGTTGTTGCCGATGATCGCCTGGATCTCGGGGCGCATCGTGATGTCGATGAACTGGTAGGCAAGCTCCTTGTTCGCCGCATTCTCGGGCACGACCCACAGGTTGCCGGAGGAGCCGAGCGACAGGTCGGCGCCCGGGAAGGCGTTCATGGTCCAGTCGAAGCCGGTCGCCTCGGCGACGAAGCGGCCGAACCACCACGAGCCCGAGACGAAGATCGGCGAGGTGCCGTTGATGAACGAGACGCCCGCGTCCTCGGCCTTGACGGAGGAGACGTCGGAGGCGATGTAGCCCTTGTCGACGTACTCCTTGAGCGTCTCGGTCGCGGAGCTGATCTCCGGTCCCTGCCAGTCGACCTCGCCGTCGTACAGCTGGTAGGCGTCGACGAAGCTGCGGTCGCCCTCCAGCAGCGCGAGCTGGTACCAGAGCTGGCCCAGCGGGTACTCGGCACCCGCCTCGGCGAGCGGGGTGACGCCCTGCGCGACGAACGCGTCGAGCACGTCCACGAACTCCTCGTAGGTGGTCGGGATCTCGAGACCGGCCGCGGCGAACGCATCCTGGTTGTAGTACACGCCGACGAACTCGCCGTAGTTCGGGATGCCGAACCACGTGTCCCCGCCCATCACACCGTCTTCGGAGTACTTGGCGGTGGTCTGCAGCGAGGGTGCGAGCTTCTCGTCCCACCCGTACTCGTCGACCGCGTCGGAGATGTCGGCGATCAGGCCGGTCGAGGCGAGGAAGCCTGCGGTCGCGTTGCCCTTGTTGAACTCCATGAGGTCGGGAGCGGCGTCCGTGTCGAGCACCTGGCTCGCGGTCTTCTGGATCTGCTCGAACGACTTCTCCTCGAACTCGACGGTCGCACCCGTCTCCTCCTCGAAGATCTCGATGGCCTCGGCCCACGCCTTGCCCATCGCGCTGTCGGCGCCCTCGTAGTGCCAGAGCTTCAGCGTCTGGCCGTCGCCGCCCTCGCCTCCGGAGCCGGCGGTGCAGCCGCTGAGGGCGATGCCTGCCGCCGTCAGCGTGGCCAGTGCGGCCAACGTCTTCGTTCTGCGGATGTTGCGTGCCATCGTCGGCACTCCTTTCTCGGTGGCCCTCGGGCCGGGACACTTCTCTGGGTCGTGTTCAGTTGTGGTCATCGGCGCCTTCGTCGAAGCGTTTCGACAAAGGCGACGAGAGAGCGCGGTCGTCGCTCGGTCATTCCCGAGCGGGGACGAGGGAGCCGGCGACGCGGTACTCCGGGGGAATCAGATGGATACGGGGAGCGGGGCGAGGTGACTCGAGCTGCGCGACCGCGAGGTCGACCGCCAGTTCGCACGATCGCTGCGGCACGAGCGGGATCGTGTCGATCGGCGAGGGCAGCGTCGTCGTGTCGAACGAGGCCGCGGCGGAGACGACCGAGACGTCGACGCCGATGCGCAGCCCTCGGGAGTCGAGCGTCTCGAGCAGTGCCTCGTGCACATCGCCCACCGCGTGCACGATGAATGCGCGGTCCCCTCGGTCGAGCGCTGCGTCGACCGCCGCACGTACCGCGCCGACGTCGGTCGTGGTCGCGCCGGTGGTGACGGTCGTGAGCGTCAGGCCGCGGACCTTGCTCCGCTCAGCGACGCCCTGCAGCAGTCGCCGCGGGAAGTTCGACTTGGCGTACGAGACCTCGGTCTGGCCGAGGAGCGCGACGGACGTGTGCCCGGCATCCGCGATCCGGTCCACGGCGAGCCCGCCGGCGGCCTCGAAGTCGAGGTCCACGCAGGTGAGGCCCTGGGGGTCGTTCGGGATCCCGATGAACACTGTGGGCGTGCGCACGGAGCGGGCGATGTCGGCGCGCTCGTCGTCGGGAGCCACATCGAGCACGAGGATCGCGTCGGCGAGCCTGCTGGCGGCGACGCGGTTCATGCCGTCCGAGGTCTGCTCGTCGGTGAGGAGCAGGATGTCGTAGCCGCGGCGCCGGGCGGCGACGGCCGTCGCGAGCACGAAGGCCATGTGGGTGGGGGCGTGCGTGTCGGCGCGCAGCGGCTCGGTGAGCGCGAAGATGTGCGTGCGTCGTCCCGCCAGCATCCGTGCTCCGGCGTCTGGCTCGTAGCCGAGTGTCCGCGCGGCGTCCTCGATGCGCAGTCGGGTCTTCTCGGACACCGGGCGCTTGCCGCTCAGCGCGTAGGAGACGGTGCTGATCGACACGCCGGCGGCGCTGGCCACCTCATGGATCGTCGTCATCGGGACTCCGTCGTCACTCGTTCGGGGAAATCGTCGAAGCGCTTCGCCAGCGCCTCGAAAGCGATGATAGGCAGGTTCGGGGTCCGGGCGCAAGACTTTTGTGGTGTCCCGCAACAAATTCGTGACCCCCGCGCCTGAGAGCGCTCCCGCAGTCGTCGCGGAAAGGGCGACGAGACCTCGATGGGGGAGGGGATTCGAGGCCCCGCCGCCGGTCTCAGGACGTGACGCGGATCTCGGCGATGACCTCGGAGTACTCGGTCTCGCCGACCGGCGTGAAGCCGACGCGGAGGAAGAAGGCCTCGGGGCCGTCCTCACCCGCCTCGTAGATGACGTTGACGTGGTCGACACCGCGGGCGCGGGCCTCCTCGAGAAGGCTCTCGACCGCGAAGCGGCCGACGCCCTTGCCTTGACCCTCGGCATCGACGTTGACACGCCACAGCACCGAGCGGAAGTGCTCCTCGGGTGCCTCGGAGTCGAAGTTGGCGCTCACGAAGCCGACGACCTGATCGCCGTCGAGCACGACGCGCTGCCACGAGGTCTGGGGGTTGATCACGGTCGCGGCGATGCCGTAGGACACCGGAGCGAGGAACTGCTCCTGCCCGGGCTTGAGCGACAGGTTGTTCACGGCGACGATCGTCGCAGCGGAGAGTTCGACCATGCGCAGTTCGGACATGATCACAGGCTAACCCCTCGGGGCGCTCCGCACCCAGGATCAGGACGATTTCTCAGGCCGACGAGACCCTCAGGTATCTTGGTATCGAGACAATTCTGCCCTCGTGAACGGAGAACCTCCCGGTGACCGACGACGCCATCATCTACACCTACACCGACGAGGCCCCGGCTCTCGCTACGGCTTCCTTCCTCCCGATCATCCAGGCCTTCACCGGTCAGGCGGGTATCGAGGTCGAGACCCGTGACATCTCGCTCGCCGGACGCATCCTCGCGGCGTTCCCGCAGAAGCTCGCCCCGGAGCAGCAGGTGGGCGACGCGCTCGCCGAGCTCGGCGGACTCGCCACGCTGCCCGAGGCCAACATCATCAAGCTGCCGAACATCTCGGCATCCATCCCGCAGCTCAAGGGCGCGATCGCCGAGCTGCAGGCGCAGGGCTACGACATCCCGGACTTCCCGGACGAGCCCTCGTCGCTCGAGGAGAAGGACGTCCGCGCGCGCTACGACCGCATCAAGGGCTCGGCCGTGAACCCCGTGCTGCGCGAGGGCAACAGCGACCGCCGCGCCCCGCTCGCGGTGAAGAACTACGCCAAGAAGCACCCGCACCGCAACAAGCCCTTCGCCGAGGGGTCGAAGACCCGCGTCGCGACTCTCGGTCACGACGACTTCAAGCACAACGAGCGCTCCTGGGTCGCCGCCCACGACGACGTCCTGAGCTTCCGCCACACGGCGGCCGACGGCACCGTCACCGTCCTGAAGGAGGGCCTCAAGGTCCTGCCGCGCGAGATCATCGACGCGACCTTCCTGTCGGCCGCGCACCTCGATGCGTTCCTCGCCGAGACGCTCGCGAGCGCCAAGGCCGACGACGTGCTGTACTCCGTGCACCTCAAGGCGACGATGATGAAGGTCAGCGACCCGATCATCTTCGGGCACGTCGTGAAGGCGTTCTTCCGCGACGTGTTCGCACAGTACGGCGACCAGCTCGCCGCGGCCGGGCTCAACGCGAACGACGGTCTCGGATCGATCCTCGCGGGGCTGGAGGGCATCGCGGGCGGCGACGAGATCGCGGCCGCGTTCGCCAAGGCCATCGCGGAGGGACCGCGCCTCTCGTACGTGAACTCCGACAAGGGCATCACCAACCTGCACGTCCCGAGCGACGTGATCGTGGACGCCTCGATGCCGGCGCTCGTCCGCAACGGCGGCAAGCTCTGGGGCAAGGACGGCGGCGAGGCCGACACGCTCGCCGTGATCCCGGACTCCTCGTACGCGAGCGTCTACCAGGCCGTGATCGACGACGTCATCGCGAACGGACCACTGGACCCCGCGACGATCGGCACGGTCCCCAACGTGGGTCTCATGGCGCAGGCCGCCGAAGAGTACGGCAGCCACGACAAGACCTTCGAGATCGCGGCGGCCGGCACCGTGCAGGTCCTCGACAGCGAGGGCACGGTGCTCATCGAGCACCAGGTCGGCGCCGGTGACATCTGGCGTGCGACGCAGACCAAGCACATCCCGGTCATGGACTGGGTCAAGCTCGCTGTCACTCGCGCCCGCGCGACCGGTGTGCCCGCCGTGTTCTGGCTCGACGCCAACCGCTCGCACGACGCGCAGATCATCGCCAAGGTGCATCAGGGTCTCGCGACGCTCGACACCACGGGTCTGACGATCACGATCCTCGCGCCCGAGGAAGCCACGCGCTACACGCTCGCGCGGATGCGTCACGGCCTCGACACCATCTCGGTCACGGGCAACGTGCTGCGCGACTACCTCACCGACCTGTTCCCGATCCTCGAGGTCGGCACGAGCGCCAAGATGCTGTCTATCGTGCCGCTCCTCGCCGGCGGTGGCCTGTTCGAGACCGGTGCCGGTGGGTCCGCTCCGAAGCACGTCCAGCAGCTCGTCGAGCAGAACTACCTGCGCTGGGACTCCCTGGGCGAGTTCTTCGCGCTGGCCGCCTCGCTCGAGCACTTCGCCGACCGCACGGGCAACGAGAAGGCGCGCGTGCTCGCCGAGACGCTGGATGCCGCCACGGGCACCTTCCTCGAGGAGGACCGCTCGCCGGGCCGCGCGCTGGGCACCATCGACAACCGGGGCAGCCACTTCTACCTGGGCCTGTACTGGGCGCAGGAGCTCGCGGAGCAGACGAAGGATGCCGAGCTCGCGGCCGCTTTCGCGCCCGTCGCGGCGACTCTCGCCGAGAACGAGGAGAAGATCGTCTCCGAGCTGAACGCGGTGCAGGGCGCCTCGGTCGAGATCGGCGGCTACTACCGTCCGGACGACGCGCTGGTCGCCGCGGTCATGCGCCCTTCCGCGACGCTGAACGGGATCGTCGACGCCCTGAGCTGAGGCACGGGGGATGCACGAAGGGCCGGATGCGAACGCATCCGGCCCTTCGTCGTGTTCGCGGTGCCCGAGGGCGGCGCGGAGATCGACTCAGTTGTGCACCGAGACCTCGAGGCCCACGGGCGCCCACTCGTACACGAACTTCGCGACGTCGATGGGCATGTTGACGCAGCCGTGGCTCATCCGGTTGCCGAAGTTGCTGTGCCAGTACGTGCCGTGGAAGGCCTCGTCGCCGTTGAAGTACGTCACCCAGGGGACGTTCGGCGTTTCGGTGATCGACCCGTCGGGCTCGCGGCTCTTCATGGTCTGCATCCGCACGTGCGCGTAGACCTTGAAGTTGCCGGTGTCGGTGGGCGTCGCGGCCTTGCCGGAGGAGATCTTCCAGGAGCGCACGACGGCGCCGTTCTCGAGCAGGGTCGCGGTCTGCGAACTGAGGTTCACGTCGATCGTGCGGAGCACGTTGACGGACTGGAACGGCGTCTCCGTCACGCTGATCGGGAACACGGCCTCGCCCGCCTCGAGCTTCTCGACCACGTCGGAGGCGAGGTTCGAGGTGTCGCCGATCGCTCGTCCGTTGACGCCCTCCGACTCGGTGCGCAGCACCTTGCCGGCGGAGTCGACGATCGTGTTCGCGTTGATGGGCGCGATGTCCACGGCGGCGGGCAGTGCGTCGACCGTCGCCTGGATCGCCGTCTGGTCGGCGTCGATGCGCAGGGTGCCGTCGTCGTCGACGACCGTGAACCACGTGGAGGCGGTGGCGGCGTCGATCGGAACCGTACGCTCCTCGCCGATGTAGAAACCGATGGTGCCCATCATCGTGTTGAGCTCGGTGGCGAAGGCCGTGGCGTCGTCGTCGCTCACAGCCGCAGTGGCCTCGGCCGGACCGCCCGGGAACTCGAGGCGCTTGCCGCCGTCGGCGATGGTCTCGGTGAAGGCCGTGGAGAGGGCGTCGAGGTCGACGCCCGTTCCCGTCACGGACGGCGTGATGACGAACGCGCCGGTCGCTGCATCGAAGACGACGCCGGCGTCCACCGGGTCGTCGAAGCTGGTCGGCACGGCGTCGCGGAGCGCGGAGTCAGCGGTGGCGGTGTCGAAGGTGATGTCACCGGCGACGGGCTCGCCCATCCACGAACCGAGGTTCCACATCGGGTGCGTGGCGAACGCCTCGTCCGCGAGTGCCGTGGCATCGACCGACGCGCCGAGCTCCGAGCCGGAGAGGACGATGTCGTCGCCGACCCCGGTCAGGACGACCTCGGTCTCGGCCACGTGCGCGCTGATCGCGTCGGCAGCGGCTCCGGGAGTGAGCCACCCGACCGGGATGCCCGCCACCGTGGTGCCGGGGGCGATCAGGATCATGGATGCGGCGCCGGCGCCGATCGCGACGACACCCGCGCCGAGCCCGATCCAGAGCGCGAGACGCTTCTTCTTGGGCGCCGGTTCGATGGGGGCCCAGGCGAGCGGCTGGTCGCCGCCGGAGTCCTTGCCGTCGAGTGCGGTGTCCGCCTCGGTCAGCTTCTCGGTCTTCGCATCCTGCGCTGAGATCAGATCGGTCACGAACTTCACCCCCCGGTTCTCACGTGGCCTTATCACATCCCATGGTACGTGATGGCAGGTAACAGGGAGGCAACGGTCAGGAAGAGCCGATAGCGGCCGTCTCGGGCCGTCGCTCAGTCGACGATGGCGATGCCGTCGATCTCGACGAGCATCTCCTCGCGCGGCAGCCCGGTGAACACGGTGGTGCGGGAGGGGAGGACGCCGCTCGTCGTGTGCGCGGTCACGAAGGCGCCGTAGGCGTCGTTCATGACCGCGAAGTCCTCGCGCTTGGTGAGGTAGACGCGCAGCATCACGACGTCGTCGAAGGTCGCGCCGGATGCCTCGACGATCGCCTTGACGTTCTCGAGCGTGCGCGTGGTCTGCGCCGCGACGTCGCCGGGGAACAGGTACTCGTTCGTCACCGGGTCGACCGGGCCCTGGCCCGAGACCTGCACGAACGGGCCCTTGCGCACACCCTGGGAGAAGGTGTGGGCGGGAGCGGGGGCGGCGTCGGTGGAGATGCGGGTCTTCGAAGTCATGCATTCAGCCTAGTAGCCTTGTTAGATGCCTCTACAAATTCCGGATCCCGCACTCGGCTCGTGGACGAAGGGGTTTCCGGCGCACGCGGCGGGGCTCGTGCTCTCGGAGGTCGGCGGCGCAGGACTGCGTCTCTCCGATCTCGTCACCCCGGTGCTGACCGTGCACGAGGCAGCGCTCGCCCACAACGAGGCGACCGTGTTCGGCTGGGCCCGGGATCAGGGCGTGCTGCTCGCGCCGCACGGCAAGACGACCATGGCGCCCGCCCTGTGGCAGCGCCTCCTCGACGCGGGCGCCTGGGGCATCTCGGTCGCGACGCCGTGGCAGGCGGAGGTCGCGGTGCACGCCGGCGTCTCGACCGTGCTGATCGCGAACGCGGTGACCGATCGAGCGGCGGCCTCGCACCTCGGCGACCTGCTCGCCGCCGACGACGGGCTGCGCATCCTCTGCTGGGCGGATTCGGTGGACACCGTCGAGATCCTCGCCGCAGCGCTCACCGACGCACCACGGCCCCTCGACGTGCTGGTCGAGCTCGGCGGCGCCGGCGGTCGCACGGGAGCGCGCACGATCGACCAGGGGGAGCGGATCGCCGCGGCGATCACGGCAGCACCGGGTCTGCGTCTCGCCGGAGTGGCCGGCTACGAGGGGCCGTTCGGCCCGGACCGCAGCGATGCTTCGGTCGCTGCCGTCGACGCCTACCTCGAGACGCTCGTCGCGCTGCACGCGCGTCTCGCCTACCCCGAAGGGCTCCGGCCCGTGCTGAGCGCCGGCGGGAGCTCGTTCCCCGACCGCGCGGCCGCCGTTCTCGCACCGCACGGCGGAGACGCAAACGTCGTGCTCCGCTCCGGTGCGTTCCAGATCCACGACGACGGCTTCTACACGCGCATGTCGCCCTTCGGGCCTCTGACCGGAACGGAGCCGTTGCGCTCGGCGATGCACGCCTGGAGCCGCGTGGTGTCGCAGCCGGAGCCGAGCCTCGCACTGCTCGACGCCGGCCGTCGCGACGTGCCGTTCGACATCGATCTCCCGACGCCGCAGTCGGTGGCCGGGACGATCACCGCCCTCAACGACCAGCACGCGTTCCTCCGTCTCGATCCCGCGGCCTCCGTCGCGCCGGGAGACGTCGTGCGCCTCGGGCTCTCCCACCCCTGCACCGCGTTCGACAAGTGGCGCGTGGTGGCGATCATCGATGACCCGGATGCCGCCGACCCGCGCGTGATCGGGGCGGTGGCGACGTGCTTCTGAGCACCGAGAAGCCCGTGCGGGTCTACCGTGACGCCACGGTCGTCGACGGCACGGGCGACGCGCGCTTCACCGCCGACGTGTTCCTCGAGGGCGCGCGCGTCGTCGCCGTCGTCCGCCCCGGTGAGACCGCGCCCGAACTCCCCGAGACCGCGGTCGAGATCGACGCGAACGGCCTGGTGCTCGCCCCCGGCTTCATCGACATGCACGCGCACAGCGAGCTCGCGGTGCTCGGCGGCGCCGCGCACACGGCCAAGATCCGCCAGGGTGTCACGACCGAGGTCGTGGGTCAGGACGGGCTCGGCTACGCCCCGCTCGACGACCGCGCCGCGGCCGTGATCCCGGCCCAGATCGCGGGATGGAACGGACCTGCGGCATCCGTCCCGTGGCGGAGCATGGACGATCTCCTGCGCGCATTCGACGAGTCCGCCGTCGCGAACACCGCCGTCCTGGTGCCGCAGGGCAACCTCCGCATGATCGTCGTCGGTCACGAGAACCGCCGCGCGACGGCCGACGAGATCGACGCGATGTGCGCTCTGCTCGGCGAAGCCCTCGACGAGGGGGCCTTCGGCATGTCGAGCGGCCTCACGTACACGCCGGGCATGTACGCCGACACCGCGGAGCTCGAGGCGCTGTGCCGTGTCGTGGCGGAGCGGGGCGGCTACTGGTCGCCGCACACGCGGAGCTACGGCGGCGCAGCGCTCGAGGCCTATCGCGAGGCGCTCGACATCGGCCGTCGCACCGGCTGCCCGATCCACCTCACGCACGCGACCATGAACTTCGCTCCGAACCGCGGACGCGCGGCCGAGCTCCTCGCGCTCGTCGACGAGGCGCTCGCCGACGGTGTCGAGGTCACGCTCGACACCTACCCGTACCTGCCGGGCGCCACGACCCTCGCCGCCCTGCTGCCGAGTCGTCTCGCCGAGACCGGCGATCTGCTCGGCACGATAGCGGCGCTGGACGGTGACGGGCGCGAGGCCGTGCGGGTCGAACTCGAGGAGATCGGGTGCGACGGCTTCCACGGCGAGCGCGCCGAGTGGTCGGCCATCCAGATCGCGGGAACCGGAGATCCGGCTCTCGGCGATCTCGTGGGGCGGACGGTCGCCGAGATCGCCGAGGACTCCGGGCAGCGCGCGGTCGACGTCGTCCTTGACACGATCCTGCAGGATGCCGGGGCGACCGGCATCCTGATGCACATCGGCGACGAGGGCAACGTCCGGGAGATCATGCGTCACCCGAGCCACAGCGGGGGAAGCGACGGCATCCTCATCGGGGCCCGCCCGCACCCGCGCGGTCGCGGGACGTTCCCCCGCTATCTCGGACATTATGTGCGCGAGCTCGGCGTGCTGACCCTCGAAGAGGCCGTGCGGCATCTGTCGGGGACGCCCGCCGCGAGGCTCGGACTCGATCGCGGAGACGCACCGCGCGGTGTGATCCGCGAGGGCGCGACCGCCGATCTGGTGCTCTTCGATCCGGAGACCGTCGCCGCCGGTGCGACGTTCGAGGAACCGCATGAGGCGCCGGTGGGGATCGTCGAGGTGCTGGTCGGAGGCACGCCTGTGGTCGTGGCCGGCGAGGCCACCGGGGAGACTCCCGGTCGAGCGCTGCGCATGGCTCCGGCCGCGCACCGTGCGACGGTTCCGCTCGCGCAGTCCGAGATCGACCCCGCCGCGGAGCCGTTCCTCTGGACCGCGACCACGCCCGTCGACGCCCCCGACGCGCTCGTCGCGAGCGCGCGCCGGCTCGGCGCACCGCACGCGGAGACCGCCGGCCCCGCGATCACGCTCCGCGTCGACGCGTCCCTCGCCGACGCGGACTTCGCCGCCGGCCGGATCGCGGCGGAGGCGTTCCGCATCGCCGTGACGTCCGAGGGCATCGCGGTCGACGGAGCCTCGCCGGCCGGGGTCTTCCGCGGCGTGACCGTCCTGCGACAGCTGCGGGAGCCGGGGGCGCAGCGCTCCCGCATCCCCGCCGGGTTCTGGACCGGCGCGCCCGCCTATGCCTGGCGCGGCACCATGCTCGATGTCGCGCGCCACTTCCGTCCCGTGGAGGATCTGCGGCGGCTGGTCGACCTGCTCGCGGACCACCACCTGAACGTCCTGCACCTGCACCTCACCGACGACCAGGGCTGGCGCTTCGAGGTGCCCGGCTACCCGCGACTCGTCGAGATCGGTGCACGGCGGGAGTCGACGCAGCGCGGTCACGGCCCGCTCGCGACGGTCGAGTCCGGGGTCCACGAGGGGCACTACACGCAGACCGAGCTGCGCGACCTCGTCGCGTACGCCGCGGAGCGCTTCGTCACGGTCGTGCCCGAGGTCGAGCTGCCGGGGCACATCCAGGCGGGCCTCGCCGCGTACCCCGAGCTCGGCAACGTCGACGTCGGCGACCCCGTGACCGCTCCGTGGGAGAGGTTCGGCGTCAACCCGCGCACGCTTGCCCCGACCGAGGCGTCGCTGGCGTTCGGCCGCGCGGCGATCGACGCGCTGTGCGATGTGTTCGACTCGCCGTGGATCGGGATCGGCGGCGACGAGGTGCCGGTCACGGAGTGGGCGCAGAGCGCGGCGGCGGGGGAGCGGATGCGCGAGCTCGGTCTCGCGTCGCCGCACGACGTGCAGCCGTGGTTCACGGCGCACTTCGTGGAGCACGTCCGATCGCGCGGTCGCACGGCGCTCGCCTGGGACGAGGTCCTCGAGGGCGACGTCCCCGACGGGGTGGAGATCCTCGCCTGGCGCGGTCCGGTGGCGATGCGGGAGGCGCTGCGGCGCGGCATCCCGGTGATCGCGTGTCCCGACCTCGAGATGTACCTCGACTACCCGCAGTCGGAGTCGGCCGAGGAACCGATCCGGGTGGGCCCGCCGCTGCCGATCGAGCACGTGTACACCCTGCGCGTCGAGGACGGAGCCCGCGGGGCCCAGGCGAACGTGTGGACCGAGCATCTGCCGACCCGCGACAGGGTGGACTTCGCGATGTTCCCGCGTCTGGCTGCGGTGGCGGAGCGGCTGTGGGAGGGAGGCGATCCCCGTCCGTTCGAGGACTTCGGACGCCGGCTGCCGACGCATCTCCGGCGCCTCGCCGACAGCGGTGTGCGGTATCGTCCTCTCGACGGTCCGACGCCGGCTCAGCGGCGTCCCGGAGTGCCGGGGAAGCCGCTCACGCGGGAGGCCCGGGAGCAGATCGTCGAGGGACTCGTCGCCCGCCTGGTGGAGAGGGCGGAGCGGCTCGACTGATCGTCGAAATCGTACTGTAACGTTTCGATAACCCTCCCGGCGACCGGCGGGGCAGGGGTTGCACAATTTTTGTTCGTAAGGTCTACTAACAAACATGTCCGTATCGGATGAAACGCGTCCGTCGATGACGTCGGAGCACGTCGGCGCGAGCGCGCACGCCTTCGGGCCGGCGCGGCACCTCCGCTCCCGCACCAAGGTGCTCCCCGAGCACGCCCGGGGGCACAACCGCGCCCTCGTCCTGCAGACGCTGTACCACTCGGGCGCGATGAGTCGCGCCGACCTCTCCCGCGAGACCGGGCTGACCCGCGTCACGATCTCCGACCTCGTCGCGGAGTTCATCGCCGACGGCATCGTCGTCGAGATGGGCGTGCGGGAGACCGTCGGACCGGGCAAGCCGCCGATCCTCATCGACATCGACCGCCTGGGCCACCAGATCGTCGGCATCGACCTCTCGGGCCCACAGGCGTTCGTCGGAGCGCTGTTGAGCCTGGACGGCGACGTGATCGAACGACGCGAGGTCGAGCGTCCCGAAGGAGCCGACGGAGACGCGGCCTACGCGGCACTCCTCGCTCTCGCCCGTGCCCTGTCGGACGCGGCGACGCAACCCGTGCTCGGTGTGGGCATCGGCACGCCCGGCGTGGTCCGGCCCGACGGAGTCGTGCTCAGCTCGCCCAACCTCGGCTGGTCGAATCTGCCGCTCGAGGCCAAGCTCGGCGTCGACCTGGACCTCCCCGTGCTCGTGCGGAACGACGCGAACGCGGCCGTGCTGGCCGAGTACACGTTCGGCGAGGCCAAGGCGGACTTCATGCTCATCAAGATCGGTCGAGGCGTCGGCGCCGGACTGATCACGGGAAGCCAGCCCCTGCTCGGCAGCCGGTTCGCCGCCGGAGAGATCGGACACGTCGTGGTCGGCACCGACGGCGGCCCGCGGTGCGCGTGCGGCAAGGACGGCTGCCTCGAAGCGTGGCTGAACGAGTCGCGGCTGCGGCCGGCGATCGACGCAGCGCCCTCGTCGCGAGACGACATCCTCCGCGACGCCGGCACCCGCATGGCCATCGCGATCGCACCGATCGTCGCGGCGCTCGACCTCTCGGAGGTCGTTCTGTCGGGTCCGGGCGACCTGCTCGACGGCACCCTCGTCGACGCCGCGGTCGAGACGCTGCACGCCCGCACGCTCGAGGGCGTGTTCGAAGACGTCGTGATCCGCCGCACGCTGCAGGACGACATCGTGCTGCGCGGCGCTGCCGTGATGGTGCTCTCCAGCCAGCTGGGCGTCTCGTGAGACGCGCAGCCGAAGGCGCCGCAGACAGGAGCTCCACCCGATGACGCGCGCCATCGTGGCCGGCCCGGCGGGTCGGCGGATTCGAGTGGGCCTGGACGTCGGTGGGACGAAGATCGACGCGGTCGCGGTGAGCGAGACCGGCGACATCCTCGCGCGCCTTCGCCGGCCCACCGGCTGGGGAGAGGATGCCGTGGTCGAGAGTGTCGTCGACGCCGTGACCGCCCTCGCGGCGGAGGCCGGCGCCGACCTCTTCGCGATCGACTCGGTCGGCATCGGCATCCCCGGGCTCGTCGACGCGGCCACCGGACGCGTTCTGCACGCCGTGAACCTCGGCGTCGAATCGCTCGACCTGTCCGATCGCGTCGGCGCCCGACTGGGCGTCGCGGTGCGCGTCGAGAACGACGTCAAGGCAGCTGCTCTGGGCGCGGCG
The DNA here is from genome assembly GCF_001262495.1 of Microbacterium sp. GCS4. Taxonomy (GTDB): domain Bacteria; phylum Actinomycetota; class Actinomycetes; order Actinomycetales; family Microbacteriaceae; genus Microbacterium. Next base: position 1,058,456 of record NZ_LGYE01000001.1, on the reverse strand, counting down.
GCGCTGCGCGGCATCGAGGGATCGATGGCCTACCTGAACCTCGGCACCGGCGTCGCGGCCGGAATCGTCGTCGACGGCGAGATCTGGCGCGGCTCCCGCGGCACGGCCGGCGAGGTCGGGCATCTCTCGGTCGACCCGGCCGGACGCCTCTGCGGCTGCGGACAGCGCGGCTGCATCGAGACCTTCTGCGGCGGGGGAGCCCTCGCCCGCGCATGGGAGCGCCCGGGTTCCCTGCCCGTGCGCGACATCCTCGACGCCGCGGATGCCGGTGACGAGCGCGCGCTCGCGCTGCGCGCCGACCTCTTCCACGGAGCGGCCGCGGCGGTGCGCGCCCTCGTGCTCTCGGCCGACGTCGAACGCGTCATCATCGGCGGAGGCCTCACCGCGCTCGGCGCGCGTCTCGAGGACGGTGTCCGCGCGGCCCTGCACGCGGGTGCCGAGGCCTCGGCCTTCATGAGGTCGCTGCACCTCGACGATAGGATCGAGCTGCTTCCGACCGGCTCGCCCGCCGCCGCCTTCGGCGCTGCCCTGGTCGGCGCCGCCACCCCCACCAAGGAGATCGTCACCCATGGCTGAAGTCGTCATCGTCGAGAACGCCGCCGCGGCGGGCTCACTGGTCGCCGCCGAGATCGTCGAGCTGATCGACGGACGTCCGGATGCGGTGCTGGGACTCGCCACGGGATCGACGCCGCTGCCGGTGTACCAGGCTCTGCGGACGCAGCTCGCGGGCCGTGACGTCTCGCAGGTGCGCGGCTTCGCGCTCGACGAGTACGTGGGCCTCGACCCCGCGCACCCCGAGAGCTACCGTTCGGTCATCACGCGCGAGGTCGTCGAGCCGCTCGGACTCGATCCGCGCCGCATCCACGTGCCGAACGGGGCCGAGGCCACGATCCAGCACGCGGGAGACGACTACGAGAAGGCGATCGACGCCGCGGGTGGCGTCGATCTGCAGATCCTCGGCATCGGCACCGACGGGCACATCGGCTTCAACGAGCCCGGTTCCTCGTTCGCGTCGCGCACGCGAGTCAAGACCCTCACGGAGCAGACGCGCGAGGACAACGCTCGCTTCTTCGACTCGATCGACGATGTGCCGCGTCACTGCATCACGCAGGGCCTCGGCACGATCCTGCGTGCGCGCCACCTCGTGCTCCTCGCGTTCGGCGAGGGCAAGGCGCAGGCCGTCGCCGACGCCGTCGAGGGTCCGCTGTCGGCGATCCTGCCGGGCTCCGCCGTCCAGCTGCACCCGCACGCCACGATCGTGGTGGACGAGGCGGCGGCGTCGCGCCTGAAGCTCGCCGACTACTACCGCTACACGTTCGCGAACAAGCCCTCCTGGCAGGGCATCTGACCCGATCCGGTTCCGTCGAGTTGCGCTCAGTTCCCGCGCGCCCAGGCCAGCGGGAGCAGATGCTCGACGCTGAGGGGTGCGAGCGGCAGCGTCTCGGCATCCGCCCGCGTGATCCAGCGGAGCTCTGCGAGCTCTGCCTGCACCGTGACGTCGGCGTGCGCGATCGACACCGAGAACGCGTCGGCGACGACCCGGTGACCCGGTTCGTTCGCCGCATCCGACACGAACCGCCCCAGCGACCGCAGATCGCTCTCGGCGAGCACCAGCCCGAGCTCCTCGTGCAGTTCGCGGATGAGGGTCTGCGCCGGTGTCTCCCCGGCCTCCGGCTTGCCGCCCGGCTGCATGAACCTCGTCGTGCCCTGCTTGCGCACGACGAGCACTCGTCCGTCGGCGTCGACGATGATCGCGGCGCTGACGTGGATGTCAGGCATCCGCGGCGAACACCTTGCCGGGGTTGAGGATCCCGAGGGGATCGAACACGCGGGTGATCTGGCGCTGCAGCTCCCACTGGTCGTCGCCCAGCTCGTCCGCCAGCCAGCGGCTCTTGAGCGTGCCGATCCCGTGCTCGCCGGTCAGCGTGCCGCCCAGGGCGATCGCCGCCCGGAAGAGCTCGTCCGCGGCCGCCCAGACGTGAGCGGGCGGCTCCGCACCCTCGAAGATGAAGTTCGGGTGCAGGTTGCCGTCACCCGCATGCGCGACGGTCGGGATGGTCATGTCGAAGGCCTTCTCGATGCGCGCGATCTCGTCGAACATCGCGGGCATCGCGCTGCGCGGTACCGAGACGTCCTCGATCAGCGTGGTGCCGAGGGCGGCCATGGCGGGGTGCATCGCGCGGCGGACGGCCAGCAGCCGCTCGCCCTCCTCGCGGTCGGAGGAGACGAGGGTGGCGCCGTCGTGGGCCGTGAGGATCTCGGCGATCACCGCCGCCTCCGCCACCGCGGCGGGTCCGTCGGTCTGGATCGTCAGCTGCGCGCTTCCCGCGGCCGGGGCAGGCAGCGCGAGCATGGTCGCGACGGCCGCGAGGCTCGCGGCGTCCATGAGCTCCATGATCGCGGGCTGGGTGCCGGAGGCCGTCACCGCAGCGGAGGCCGCGGCGGCGGAGCGCACGTCCGGGAAGGTGGCGGTGATCGTGCAGGTCGTGCCCTCCACCAGGCGGCGCAGCTTGAGCGTGGCGCCGACGACGACGCCGAGAGTGCCCTCCGAGCCGATCACGAGCGAGGTGAGGTCGAGGCCGGTCACGCCCTTGACGCTGCGGTGGCCGAGGTGCAGGAGACGGCCGTCGGCGAGCACGAGATCGACCCCGAGCACGGCGTCGCGCACGACGCCGTACTTCGCGCAGAGCAGGCCCCCGGCCCCGGTCGCGATGTTGCCGCCCACCGTGGAGATGGCGCGGCTCGCGGGATCCGGAGCCCACCACAGGCCGTGCTCGGCCAGAGCGTCGTTGAGGTCGGCGTTCAGGATGCCGGGTTCGACCACGGCGAGGAGATCGTCGGCGCGCACCTCGCGGATCGCGGTCATGCGTCGCGTCGACAGCACGATCTCGCCTTCGCCGCCGTTCGCCGCCCCGGCGAGACCCGTCCCGGCGCCGCGGACCACGACGGGTGTGCGGGTCTCGGTCGCGATGCGCATGACCGTCTGGACGTGCTCCACGGTCTCGGCGTGCACGACGGCGAGAGGCTTGCCGGGCGCCGCGTGGCCGGACTGATCGGCGCGCGCGCTCTCGAGAGAATCGGGGTCGGTGTCCACGAGCACGCCGAGGGCCGAGGTCAGCAGGTCGAGCGCGGTCATGCGATGCGCCGCCGACCGCTCACCACGCCGGCTCCGACCGCCACGATCGCGAAGGCCATGCCGATGATCGGCTGATCCATGAGCCACCAGGCGATCGTCACGCCCACGTAGATGAGGAGCTCGACGGCGGCGCGCAGGAACGGGTGCAGGCGGAGCACGGGCCGAGGGGAGAGGAACAGCGCCCAGAGGAGGATCACGATCACGGGCGCGCCGATGCCGAGCACGATGTTCCAGGGCAGCGGCCAGGTCGCGAAGCCCCAGAGAGCGAGGGTGCCGACGGCGATCACCAGCACGATGGAGCGGACGATGTCGAGAGCCGTGATGGTCGGGCGCTGCACGCCGGGTACGGGGGAGGGATCCTCGGGCATGGGATCCAGTCTATTCGCGGCGGGACGGCTCTCAGCGCGGTGACGTGGTGGCGGCGTCCAGGGTCTCGGTCGCCGCGATGACGGCCGCGGCCGCGGGCGCTGCCGCAGGATCAGGTGCCGGTGCGGGCTCAGGTGCCGGTGCCGGTGCGGACTCGGGTGCGGGCTCGGGTGCCGGTGCGGGCTCGGGTGCCGGTGCGGGCTCGGGTGCCGGTGCGGGCTCCGCAGTCGACGGCGCGACCGGCGCCGTCGCGACGACCTCCGCGGGAGCCTCCTCGGCGGGAGCCTCCTGGGCGGGAGTCTCCTCGGCGGGAGCGCCGCCCGGCGTCAGCAGGCACAGCGGGCCCGGGTCGAGGACGGAGAGATCCTGCAGGGTCGTCGTGGTCGACGCGCCCACCTGGTCGCCCGACACGTAGAAGAACTCCACCGTGGCGTTCTGGCACAGCTGCTGCAGCGTCGGTCGCAGGGTGATGTTGCCGTAGCCGATGCTCGGATCGGCGTCGGATGCCGACAGCACCGTCCCGCCTGCGATGCCGGAGCGTCCCGAGATGCGTGCGGCGACCGCGGAGTCCGCAACGCCGGAGACGGGGACGATGTACTCGGTCGTGATGAGGTCATCGCCGCCGATGATGAGCCAGGCCTCGGCGGCCGAGAACGAGGGCGTCCCCGCCGGGAGACCGGGCTCCGTCCCCGGGCCCGGTTCGGTGCCGGGGTCGGTTCCCGGATCGGTGGGATCTGTCGGCTCTACCGGAGGAGCGGGCGCCACGGGGGCGGTGTAGGCCGGGGCAGTGATCGCGGGCGCCTCGTCCTCGGCGGGCTCGGGTGCCACGGGCGTCTCGGCCGGCGGCGTCACCGGCGTCGGCACGGGCTCCGGGGTCACGGTCGTGACGGGCTTGTCGGCCGACATCGACGCGTCGGGGCCCACATCGGAGCTGATCGACGAGGAGTCGCTGTCTCCGGCGCTCGGCAGGGATGCGGCGGGGTTGGCTCCCGCGAGCCCGGGGAGGATGGTCGCAGCCGCGACCACGCCTGCCACCACGATCGCAGCGGAGCCGACGCCGACGAGCGCTCCGACGCCGCTGAACACGCCGCCGGTCGCTCCTGCACCGCCACCGGCGCCACCTGCACCGCCACCGGCGCCACCCGTGCCGCCCGCACCGCCGGCGGCGGACGCGCTGCCGGCCAGGACGGCACCCTGTGTGACACTCGACGGCATGGCGGCGAGGGCGACGATGGGCGCTCCGCCGCCCTGGAGCGTGGCGAGGTAGCCGGCGGATCCGCCGACGCCGAGCACGAGGGGCAGCAGCACGAGGGCGAGGCGCTTCGAGACGTCCTTCGCCTCGGCGGCGACGATCATGCAGCGGGCGCAGTCCTCGATGTGCGTTTCGAGACGCTTGTGGTCGCGCGTGCTGAGGTTGCCCCGCGAGTACGCGCCGAGGTGCTCGATGGTCCACTGGCAGTCCGAACCGGGTTCGGCGCTGCGGAGGTGGGCCTGGATCCAGGCCTCTCGCAGACCCTCGCGAGCGCGGAAGGCGAGCTGCGAGACGGCGCCGGCCTTCATGCCGAGGAGGGCGCCGGTCTCGGCGGGCTTCATCTGCTCGATCTCGGTGTACCAGAGCACCTCCTGCCAGCGGGAGGGGAGGCTGCGGAACGCCTGCGCCGTGAGGCTGCGGTCCAGGGCCTCGTTCGCGGCCTGCTCGGTGCTGTCGGGGTCGGCGACGGTGTCGAGCTCGTCGATCGCGGACTCGCGGCGGGAGCGTCCCCAGGCCGCGGCGGTGTTGCGGATGCTCGTGAAGAGATAGGCGCGGAAGGAGCCGTTGGGTCCGCCGCCCTTGATGATCGCCTGATAGATGCGCGTGTACGACTCCTGGACGAGGTCGTCCGGGTCGATCGACGAGGTGATGGAACGTGCGACCGACATGCCCGAGGGGTAGTGCCGTCTCCAGAGTTCGCCGAAGGCTGCGGCGTCGCCCGAGCGGGTCCGCAGAACGAGATCGGCGTCCGCGATCGCTTCGTCGTTCGAAGTGCTGTCGTGTCTCATGTCATCCATCTGTCATGGGGAGCGGATGCGTCCCCACATGAAGAGACGCGTGAGACCGTCCTTCATCACGCGCCTTCACCATTCTCTCTCCGATCTCCCAGGGACGCCACCCCGATCTGCAACTCCATCGAATCGAGTTATCGCAGAGAAACCCCTGGTCAAGAGGAATCTGCGGAGAGCGTGAAAGAGAATCTCGAAGAATTTCTGAGAAGTCGCGTAATGAATCGGGAACGCCTTCGTCTCATCACATAGAGACAGCCATGGGAGTCCACCGGGGGGCGGACGACCAGGCGCTGGTGCCGAGGGGCATGAGCACCGGTGAATGGCGGGTCGGGCGCCTCGGGGGAGGAGTTCCCGGCCCGCCGGCTCTGAGCAGGGGGCATAGTGCGGGGGTCGCCATTCTGGGGAACGGCGGCCCCCCACCCGCATGGAGAAGGACCGGAGAGCACGCAGCTGCGCGTCGCCGCGCGGGTCGGGTCAGGGGCGCCCGCCCACCCACACGCGCGCGACGCGCAGCTCAGCATCCAGCAGCACGGCATCCGCCACCGAGCCGGGCGCGAGTCCGCCCAACCGGGCACCGACCCCCACTGCCTCGGCGGGCGTGGCCGTGAGCGCGCGCACGGCCTCGGTCAGGGGGACTCCGGCTGCGACGGCGCGCTGGAGCGCCACGTCCTGCGTGAGCGTCGAGCCCGCGATCGAACCGGTGTCGTCGGCTCGGGCCACACCCTCGCGGACGGTCACGCTCACGGCGCCGAGGTCGTAGTGCCCGTCCGCGCTGCCGGCGGCGGCCATGGCGTCGGTGATGAGCGCGACGCGTCCCGGTGCGGTGTCGAACAGGAGCTTCACGACGTGCGGGTCGAGGTGCACGTCGTCGGCGATGCCCTCGAGCACCACGCGACGATCGGCCGCAGCGGCGAGGACGGGCCCCGGCGCGCGGTGATGGATCCCGGGCATCGCGTTGAAGGCGTGCGTGAGGATCGAGGCGCCCGCGTCGAACGCGGCCACCGCCATCGCGGCGTCCGCGTCGGTGTGCCCGACCGCGGCGGCGGCTCCCGCCTCCACGATCAGACGGATCGCCTCGAGCCCTCCGGGGAGCTCGGGGGCGATCGTGACCTGGCGCACGGTGCCGCGCCCCGCCGCGAGCAGTCGCGAGACGTCCTCGGCATGCGGGGCGCGCAGCAGGCTCGGCTCATGGGCGCCGTGGTGCCCCGGGTCGAGGAAGGGGCCTTCGAGGTGCGAGCCGAGGATGTCGGCATCCGTCGTCATGAGGTCCGCGATCTCCGCGACGCGCCGTGCGAGGTCGTCGAGCGGTGCGGTCACGAGCGACACGACCGCTCTGGTCGTGCCGTGCGCGCGGTGCAGGGCACGCGCCGTCCGGATCGCCTCCACGCCGTCGTCGAAGGATGCGCCCGCGCCGCCGTGCCCGTGGATGTCGATGAACCCGGGGGTGAGCAGCGCACCGGGTCCCGCCGTCGCAGCCGCGTCGACCACGCGGTCGGCGTGCTGCCACGAGGATCCCGTGCCGCTCGCGACGATCGCGCCGTCCTCGGCGCGCACCCAGGCGTCCTCCGTCACCCGTCCGGCGTCGACCAGTCGGGCGGAGTGGATGACGAGCGACCCCGATGCGGTCTGGTCGACCGTCATTCCGCGACCCAGGGGATCTCGGGAGCGGGGTGGAAGTTCACTCCGCGCGCACGCCACCCCGGTGCGAGACTCGCGAGCCGCTCGCGGAACGACTCCCAGGTGCGCCCCGGGGCCTCTTCCGGCGACCAGGCCACCTCCGCGAGCGCGGCGGCGCGAGGGAACACGAGCTGCTCGACGTCGGCGTAGGTGCGGGTGGTCTCGCTCCACAGCGGGGCCTCGACGCCGAGGATCACCTCGGCCGGGACGTCGAGCACGTCGGTCGGCTCCCACGAGTACGCGCGCTGCACATCGATCACGGCGGCCCAGGTGAGTCCGAGGGGGAACTCGGGCGTGTACTTCATGTCGAGGTAGGCGGCATCCGCGGCGGACATGATGAGCGCGCCGCCGCGGGCGACGAAGTGCTCTGCTTCCTCCGCGTGCGTGCCCTCGGGAGTCGTCTTGCCCCAGTACTGCCCGATCGTGCCCTCGGCGATGCCGTCCGCCGAACCCATCTCGTGCCATGCGACGGGGATCTTGCCCGCCTCGACGACGATCGCGGTCGCCCTCTCGGCGAACAGGTCGAAGTCGGCCTGCGGGGTGCCGAGCGACTCGTCGCCGCCGATGTGGATGTAGGGGCCGGGGGTCAGCTCGGCGAGCTCGCGGACCACGTCGCGCACGAAGTCGTAGGTGCGCTCCTCGTGGATCCGGACGCTGGAGTGCCCGACGCCCCAGCCCAGGTACGGCTCGCCCTTGACGGGGAGCGGCTGTCCGAGCTCCTTCGCCTGCGACACCAGTCCGTCGTTCAGCACGGGCTCCTCGACGAGCTCGGGGTAGGCGACGCCGATCGCGTGCGTGTGGCCCGGCAGGTCGATCTCGGGGATCACGATCATGTGGTGCGCGGCGGCGTACGCCACGATCTCGCGGTAGTCGTCCTGGGTGTAGAAGCCGCCGCGGTCGCCGTCGGCGGCCGACGCCGAGGAGAGCTCGGTGAGCTTCGGCCAGGAATCGATGTGGATGCGCCAGCCCTGATCGTCGCTGAGGTGCAGGTGCAGGTGGTTGAACTTGAGGGCGCTCGTCTCGTCGATGAAGCGCTTGACCTCGGCGACGTCGAAGAAATGGCGTGTGACGTCGAGCATGACGCCGCGGCGGGGGAAGCGCGGCGCGTCGACGATCTCGACGCGGGGCAGGCTCCACGCTCCGGCGTCTTCGCTCAGCAGCTGCAGCAGCGTCTGCACACCGTAGAACAGGCCCGCCTCGTCGCCGCCGACGATCTGCAGGCTCTCCCCGATCGAGAGTCGATATCCCTCGGCGGGAGCGGCGCCGGACTCCACGCGCAGGGTGATCGCCCCCGGCTCGGCGGCATCGGTGGTGGTGAGGCGGATGCCGGTGCGCTGCGCCACGGCATCCATCAGCTGGATCGCCGCGGGGGAGTCGCCGATGACTCGCATGCTCTCGGTGACCGGCACCCGGCCCTCGCCGAGGAGGGCGGAGGCGGGGAGGGGGACCAGAGGAAGTGGGAGAGGTAGGACCATGAACAAAACCTATCCCGAGAGCCGGTCGGCACACCAGGGAAATCCCGCTATGCTCGAACCGTCGCGACTGGCGTCTGGGTGGACTACCACCGGGGAGCGACTGACCACGGACTTCGACCGCGCGCCTGGGCCGATAGGAACACCCTTCGATTCCGTTGTCAGAGGAGCATGTCACCATGACCGACCGTTACTTCAACGCCCCGCTCGCCGAGGTCGACCCCGAGATCGCCGAGGTCCTCGACCGTGAGCTGAAGCGTCAGCAGACCTTCCTCGAGATGATCGCCTCCGAGAACTTCGTGCCCGTGTCCGTGCTGCAGTCGCAGGGCTCCGTCCTGACGAACAAGTACGCCGAGGGCTACCCCGGTCGCCGCTACTACGGCGGCTGCGAGGAGGTCGACGTCGCGGAGGAGCTCGCCATTCAGCGCGCCAAGGATCTCTTCGGCGCCGAGTTCGCCAACGTGCAGCCGCACTCCGGCGCCTCCGCGAACGCCGCCGTGCTGCACGCGATCGCCCGCCCCGGCGACACCCTCCTCGGGCTCTCGCTCGACCAGGGCGGACACCTGACGCACGGCATGAAGATCAACTTCTCCGGTCGTCTCTACGACATCGTCGCCTACGGCGTGAACCCCGAGACCTCGGTCATCGACATGGACGAGGTGCGCCGCCTCGCTCTCGAGCACAAGCCGAAGGTCATCATCGCGGGTTGGTCGGCGTACCCCCGCACGCTCGACTTCGAGGCGTTCCGCGCGATCGCCGACGAGGTGGGCGCGCTGCTCTGGGTCGACATGGCCCACTTCGCCGGACTCGTCGCCGCGGGCCTGCATCCCAACCCCGTGCCGCACGCGCACGTCGTGTCGTCGACCGTGCACAAGACCATCGGCGGCCCCCGTTCGGGCTTCATCCTCACGAACGACGCCGACATCGCCAAGAAGATCAACACCGCGGTCTTCCCGGGTCAGCAGGGCGGCCCGCTCATGCACGTGATCGCCGCCAAGGCGACCGCGTTCAAGCTCGCCGGCACCCCGGAGTTCGCCGAGCGCCAGGAGCGGGTGCTGCGCGGTGCGTCCATCCTCGCCGAGCGACTCTCGCAGCAGGACGTCAAGGACGCCGGCATCGGCGTGCGCTCGGGCGGCACCGACGTGCACCTCGTGCTCGTGGACCTGCGCGACGCCGAGATCGACGGCAAGCAGGCCGAGGACCTCCTACACGACATCCACATCACCGTGAACCGCAACGCCGTCCCGAACGACCCGCGCCCGCCGATGGTCACCTCGGGTCTGCGCATCGGCACCCCGGCCCTCGCGACCCGCGGCTTCGGCGACGCCGAGTTCACCGAGGTCGCCGACGTGATCGCGCTCGCCCTGATCCCCGGCGCCGATGTGGAGGCCCTCCGTGCCCGCGTGGACGCGCTCGCCGCGGCCTTCCCGCTCTACCCGGACCTGCAGCAGTGACCGCGGTCGTCCTCGACGGCAAGGCGGCGTCGGCCGAGATCAAGGCCGAACTCACCGAGCGCGTCGCCGCGCTGAAGGCGAAGGGCATCGTGCCCGGGATCGCGACCGTGCTGGTGGGCGCCGACCCGGCATCGCAGCTCTACGTCGGCATGAAGCACCGGCAGTCCGAGGCGATCGGGATGAACTCGATCCAGCGCGAGCTGTCGGCCGACGCCTCGCAGGCCGACGTCGAGGCGCTGATCGACGAGCTCAACGCCGACGACAGCTGCCACGGCTACATCGTGCAGCTCCCGCTGCCGAAACACATCGACACCGATGCGATCCTCGAGCGGATCGACCCCGCGAAGGATGCCGACGGCCTGCACCCCACCAACCTGGGGCGTCTCGTGCTCAACGTGAACAGCCCGATCCACACCCCGCTGCCGTGCACGCCGCGCGGTGTGATCGAGCTGCTGCTGCGAAACGACTACGACCTGAAGGGCAAGCACGTGGTGGTCGTCGGCCGCGGCGTGACGATCGGTCGCTCGATCGGCCTGCTGCTCACGCGGCGGGACCTGAACGCGACGGTCACTCTCACGCACACGGGCACGGTCGACATGCCGCGCTACCTGCGCGAGGCCGACGTGATCGTGGCCGCGGCGGGCGTCAAGCACCTCATCCGCGCTGAGGACGTGAAGCCCGGTGCCGCCGTGCTCGACGTGGGCGTGACGCGGGAGAGCGACCCCGAGACGGGCAAGAGCCTGGTCTTCGGCGACGTGCACCCCGATGTGGCCGAGGTCGCGGGATGGGTGTCGCCCAACCCCGGCGGCGTGGGCCCCATGACGGTCGCGCTGCTCATGACCAACGTGGTCGAGGCGGCCGAGCGGCTGGCCTGACGCCGATGCCGGACGGGTCGGCCGAACGCCTGGCCTGACGACATTGCGGGACGGGTCGGCTCAGCCGAGCTCGTCCAGCATGCGGCGCTGCTCGGGGGTGAGCCCGTCGTTCAGCTCGTCGCGGGCTTCTGCGGTCGAACGCGACTCCGGACGCGCGGGAGTCTCGTTCGTACGCTGTCCGGAGATCTTCGACTGGGCCAGATCGTAGATCTCGCCGGCCTTGGCGCGCATCCGGTCGTCGACCCTGTCGTAGATCACCCAGCCGAGCAGGAGGAACAGAGGCGGGAGCACATAGCTCCAGAAGCCCGAGGCGCGGACGCCGCTGAGCCAGACGACGGCGACCCAGATGATCAGCTCGACCAGGTAGACGAGCACGTACTGCACGACCTTCTCGCCCGCCTTCGTGCGGTCGGCTGCCGACTTCGCGGCGGCGCGGCGGAACAGGGACGTCAGGAGCGGCTTGAGGAACAGCGACGCGAGCGTGAGGATGACCGAGGCCCACAGGGCGTTGAATCCGACGGAGACCCCGGGCGACAGCCAGCCGATCAGCAGCAGGACGACGACGTTGAACACGTAGAGCGCGGCGAACCGGACGATTCCGTTCTTCATGCGCCCAGACTCCCACACCCGTGCGGTCCGCACGACCCCGGTAGTCTCCGGACATGCGCATCGTCGTATCGGGCACTCACGCCAGCGGGAAGAGCACCCTGATCGCGGACTTCCGCCTGCGGCATCCGGAGTTCTCCCTGCTTCCCGACCCGTTCGAGCTTCTGGACGAGGCGGGCGATGCCCCGAGCGGCGCCCTCTTCGGAGCGCAGCTGCGGATCTCCGCCGACCGTCTTCGCGACGAGACCACCGGGGACATGATCGCCGAGCGCGGTCCGGTCGACTTCCTGGCCTACCTGCTGGCCCTCGATGATCTCGGCGGCCACGGGCTCGGCCGGGAGGCGCTCGCTCACGCGATCTCACTCACTCGGTCGGCGATGTCAGGCGTCGATCTCCTCGTCGTGCTGCCGCTCTCGGCGCGCGACGCGATTCCTGTGGGGGACGACGAGCATCTCGAGTTGCGACAGGCGATGAACGAGCAGCTGCTCGACCTCGTCGACGACCCGGACGTCCTGGGCGACGGCATGGTCGTCGCCGAGGTGTCGGGGCCACCGGACGTCCGGCTCGCGCGACTCCTCGATGCGGTGGAGAGCGAGCGCGGCTGAGCGATCGTCCGGTCGAGTCCGGTCAGCCCTGCGGCTGCAGGCTGCTCTCGATGTTCGCGATGCGGGCCTGGTCGTCGAAGCGGAAGGTCGCGGAGCCGCTCGCGTCGCTGACGGTGGCACCCGAGAACGATTCGTCGGTCCAGGTGAGGTTCCAGCCGGCGAGGCGCGCGGCGTCCCAGACCGAGGTGCGGGCATCGGGCAGGGCGAGCGTGGAGAGCACGCGGGGGAGCACGATCGCGGCATCCGCCACGGTGAGGGGCGCGAGGGGCAGATCGAGCAGGAACACCGCGACCGTGCCGCCGCCGACCGGTGCGACGTAGTACGGAGCCCGGCCCGTGAGTTCGACGGCCACGGCGCCGACCGTGTGCGCGGCGGCGGTGATCCAGGTGTCGTCGCCCGCGGCGTCGGCGGGGAAGGGGAGCTCAGGCTCGCTCAGCTCGCGGATGCCGTGTTCGGCACCGTAGTCGCGCAGTTGCGCCGCGAGCCCGGCGGGGTCGCCCTGGGGATGAGCCCATGCCCAGAGCAGGGACCGGGGCCCCGGGGCGATCGTCGCGACGAGGTGCGCCCGACCGACGAGCTGACGGGACGGGTCGTCGTTCGCCGTGAAGACGAGCGTGCCTGCGCCCATGTCGGCGTCCCAGTGGTTGTCGCCGAGCGTCTCCAGCTCGCGCGCGAGGGAGTCCTGGCGGAGAGCGGTGAACAGTGCGGCACGGTCGGCGAGGGGCTGGAGCGCGGCGAAGGTCATGCCCACAGTCTCGCCCCGATTGCTATGAATCCGCCAACTCCCCGTGCCTGACTCCCAGCGCCGCGGCGGGTCGCCCCATGCGCCAGACGGTCGGCACCAGGAGGGTCACGACAGCGACGCTCGCATAGACGATGCCCGAGGTCACCAGCACGGTCACGACGTCGGCGTGCGTGACGAGCCAGCCGTACACGAGGGTGCCGATGGGCAGGATGACGTAGCTGCCGAGCATGTCGTAGCTGTACACGCGCGAGAGCTTGTCGCCGGGGACGTTCTCCATCATGGCCACGTTCCAGCCGGTGCTGAACACCTCCGTCCCCGCCCCGGCGAGGAACGCGGCGATCGCGAGCAGCACCACGGCGGGGTGGACGCCGAGAACGGTGAGCGGGATCGCGAACGTCGCCATGCCGATCATCCCGTAGCGCAACGGCCGCTTCAGCGGGAACCACAGGAGCACGAGCGTCATCAGCAGCACGCCCAGGCCCTCGGCGCTCACGACCCACCCCCAGCCCGCGACTCCGAGTCGCTCGTCGGTCTTCGCGATGTACGGGCCGATCACGCCCCAGGCGCCGATGTGGATGCCGTTCATGATCATGAAGGCGACCACGATCGTCCACAGCCAGGTGCGGCTCGCGAACTCCCGCCATCCGACCCGGAGGTCGTGGAACAGGGAGGTGCCTCCGCCGTGCGCAGGCGGAGGCAGGCGGACCATCGCGAGGACCGGGATCGCGACGGCCCAGGCGACGGCCTGCGCGACCATGACCCAGGCGGGGCCGGCGGTCGCGACGACGATGCCGGCGATGACCGGTCCGCCGATCACGGTCGCGGAGCGCACGAACGACAGCATGGCGTTGGCCTGCTGCAGATGCTCGGGCGTTGTCAGCTGCGGGATGATGCCCTGCATCGCGGGGAGCACGAACGCGGTCGATGCGCCGTTGAGCACGGACAGCAGGGCGAGCAGGGGGACGGTCGCCGTGCCCGAGAACAGCAGCGCGGCCATGGTGCCGATGCTGACGATGTCGATCACGTAGCAGGACTGGATGATGAGAGCACGCGGCAGACGGTCGGCCACGACGCCGCCGAACAGCAGGAACACGATGTTGCTGAGCGTGAAGGCGGCGAGCACGAACGACAGCGACTGCGGGTCGTTGTCGATCTCGAGCACAGCGAACGCCAGCGCGATCGACGACATCGACCCCGTGATCATGGTGATCGCGCGCGCGAGGAAGAACCAGCGGAACCCGCGGTCCTGCATCGCAGCGAGAGCGCGGATCATCGCGCGGGCTCACTCGTGTGCATCAGGCCATCCTGCCACCGGACACCCCCGCGCCGGGGTCAGTAGCTCGCGCGCCCCGAACCCTCGGATGCCGGGAGGAAGCGCGCAGCGAGCGCCTCGGAGGCCCGCGCCAGCAATGCCACGTCCGCACCCACCGCGACGAAGTCGGCGCCGCCGGCGATGTACGCGTCGGCGGCGGCCGGGTCGAAGGCGTTCACACCGACCGCCGTGCCCTGGGCGCGCACCGCGGCGAACACGCTCTCGACTGCGGCGACCACGTCGGGATGCGTCTGCTGACCGAGCAGCCCCATCGAGGCCGACAGGTCGGATGGGCCGACGAAGACGGCATCCACTCCGTCGACGGCCGCGATCTCGGATGCCGCCGCGACGCCCGCAGTCGTCTCGATCTGCACCGTGAGGGAGGTGTGGCGGGCGGAGTCGCGGAGGTACCCGTCGACGCGATTCCACCGCGCGCTGCGTGCGAGCGCGCTGCCGACGCCCCGCACGCCCTCGGGCGGATACCGGGTGGCGGCGACCGCGGCACGGGCCTGGTCGGCAGACGACACCATCGGGACGATGATGTTCTGCGCGCCGAGGTCGAGGACCTGCTTGATCGCGACGGCGTCGTTCGCGGGAACCCGCACGACCGGGGTGATCGGGTAGGCGGCGACGACCTGCAGCTGTACCAGGGTCGACTCGAGCGTGTTGGCGGAGTGCTCCATGTCGATCAGCAGCCAGTCGAGACCGGAACCTGCCGCCACCTCGGTCACGAGCGGACTGCCCGAGCATGCCCACATGCCGATGAGCGGGCGATCGGATGCCGCGAGAGCCTCGCGGAAGGACGGGGTCAGACGAAGCGGCATGTGATGGTTCCCATCGGTCCGTAGTCGCACAGCACCTCGTCGCCGCGCGACACCCACATCGGGCGCGTGAACGATCCTGCCAGGATGATCTCCCCGGCCTCCAGGCGCGCGCCGTGCTGGTGGAACTTGTTCGCGAGCCAGGCGACGCCGGTCGCCGGGTGTCCGAGGACTCCGGCGGCGACGCCGGTCTCCTCGATCTCGCCGTTGCGCGACAGCACTCCGGGCACCCAGCGCAGGTCGATCTCATCGGGCCGTCGACGCTCGGTGCCGAGCACCATCGCGCCGTACGCCGCGTTGTCGCTGATCGTGTCGACGATCGTGCGGCCCTCCAGCTCGATGTGGGAGTTCAGGACCTCGAGAGCGGGCACCGCGTAGTCGATCGCGGCGAGGGCGTCGTCGAGCGTACAGTCCGGGCCTTCGAGCGGACGCGCGAGCACGAACGCGAGCTCGACCTCGATGCGCACGTTGGAGAAGTGGGCGTGCGGGATCTCAGACCCGGACTCGTACACGGTGTCGTCGAACATGACGCCGTAGTCGGGCTCGGTGATGCCGGTCGCCTGCTGCATGGCCTTCGATGTCAGCCCGATCTTGCGGCCGACGAGGCGACGTCCGGCCTCGATCTGCGCGTCGCGCCAGACGCCCTGGATGGCGTACGAGTCCTCGACCGTGGCATCCGGGTACCGCGACGTGATCCGCGGGATCACGCCGTGCGTGCGGTCGGCCTCGGCCAGTTCCGCGGCGATCTGCGCGATGTCGTCGTGCGAGAGCATCCGTTCCTCCTCCTTCAGGACCGTCTATTTCTGCCGAGTGGCAGAAATGGACCGTCTATTCGCGCCATACGGCAGAAATAGACGGGGGTTAGAGCTGGTTGCCGAGCTTCTTCTCGCCGTCCTCGGCGCGCGTGTACGAGAAGCCGTCGGCGCCGATCGTGACCGCCATCTCGCTCGAGTCGGTGCGAGCGACGACCGGTTGCGGATTCCCGTCGAGGTCGAGCACGAGCGAGGCGTCGGTGTACCAGGAGGGGACGACCGGGTTGCCCCACCAGTCGCGACGCTGGTTGTCGTGCACATCCCAGGTGATGACCGGGTTGTCGGGGTCGCCGGTGTAGTAGTCCTGCGTGTAGACCTCGACGCGGTGCCCGTCGGGGTCACGCAGGTAGAGGTAGAACGCGTTGCTCACCCCATGGCGGCCGGGGCCGCGCTCGATCGCGTCGGAGCGTCGCAGGGCCCCGAGCTTGTCGCAGATCGCGAGGATGTTGTGCTTCTCGTGCGTCGCGAAGCACACGTGGTGCATGCGGGGTCCGTCGCCGCCGGTCATGGCGGTGTCGTGCACGGTGGGCTTGCGGCGCATCCACGCCGCGTACACGGTGCCCTCCTCGTCCTGGATGTCCTCCGTGACGCGGAACCCGAGGTCCTGCATGAACTTCACCGCGCGGGGCACGTCGGGGGTGACCTGGTTGAAGTGGTCGAGGCGGACGAGCTCGCCGGGGATGTGCAGGTCGTACCGCCACGACATCCGCTCGACGTGATCGCTCTGGTGGAAGAACTCGATCGGGAAGCCGAGCGGATCGACCACGCGGACGGAGTCTCCGACGCCCTTCACGAAACCGTCGGGGTTGCGGCGCACGTCGCAGCCGAGCTCGGTGTAGAACGCGACGGCGCGGTCGAGGTCGGCGGGCTCGCGCACCCGGTACGAGAACGCCGCGACGGCGGCGACAGGTCCCTTGCGGAGCACGAGGTTGTGGTGGATGAATTCCTCGGTCGAGCGCAGGTAGATCGCCTCGTCGTCCTCCTCGGTCACGTAGAGCCCGAGGACGTCGACGTAGAACACCCGTGAAGCGGCGAGGTCGGTGACGACGAGCTCCATGTAGGCGCAGCGCAGCACGTCGGGCGGGGTGCCCTGTGGCGTCGCGATGGGGTTCTCGGTACGGATCGGCGCCTCCTGGCTCACGTAGTAGCCGGCGGAGGTGAGCGTCATCTCGTGACGGTCGGTCATGTCAGCGTCCTTGCTCTCATCTGCGTTTCGTCTCGCTTCGCTCGCTCAACGACCGAAGCTCTTGCGTTTCGTCTCGCTTCGCTCGCTCAACGACCGAAGCTCTTGCCTGTCGTCTCGCTTCGCTTGCTCGACGACCGAAGCTCTCTGGTCAGTTCTTGCCGAAGGTGGGGTTGTGCGCGCCGCCGAGCGTGATGTGCACGCTCTGCTGGTCGGTGTAGAAGTCGATCGAGCGGTAGCCGCCCTCGTGGCCCAGCCCCGAGGCCTTGACGCCACCGAACGGGGTGCGGAGGTCGCGCACGTTGTTGCTGTTGAGCCACACCATCCCCGCCTCGACCGCCTGCGCGAAGTTGTGCGCGCGCTTCAGGTCGTTGGTCCAGATGTATGCCGCGAGACCGTACTTCGTGTTGTTCGCGAGGGCGAGCGCCTCCTCGTCGGAGTCGAACGGCGTGATCGCGACGACCGGACCGAAGATCTCCTCCTGGAAGATGCGCGCATCGGGGGAGACGTCGGCGAACACGGTCGGAGCCACGAAGTTGCCCTCCTCGAACCCCTCGGGACGACCACCGCCGGCGACGAGACGCCCCTCGCTCTTGCCGATCTCGACGTACGACATCACCTTCTCGTAGTGCTCGGGATGCACGAGCGCACCGACCTCGGTCGCCGGGTCGTGCGGGTACCCGACCTTGACGCGTTTCGCCTGCGCCGCGTAACGCTCGACGAACTCGTCGTAGATCGACCGCTCGACGATGATGCGGGACCCGGCGGTGCAGCGCTCGCCGTTGAGCGAGAACACCCCGAAGATGGTGGCGTCCACCGCCGCCTCGATGTCGGCGTCGGCGAAAACGACGGCGGGCGACTTGCCGCCGAGCTCCATCGACAGGCCCTTCAGGAAGGGCGCGGCGTTGCCGAAGATGATCTGGCCGGTGCGGCTCTCGCCCGTGAACGAGATGAGCGGGACGTCCGGATGCTTCACGAGGGCGTCGCCGGCATCCTCACCGAGTCCGTTGACGAGGTTGAACACGCCCTGCGGCAGCCCTGCCTCCTCGAAGATCCCCGCCCACAGCGAGGCGGACAGCGGCGTGAACTCGGCGGGCTTGAGCACGACGGTGTTGCCGGTCGCGAGCGCGGGGCCCAGCTTCCACGACTCGAGCATGAACGGCGTGTTCCACGGGGTGATGAGCCCCGCGACGCCGATCGGCTTGCGGTTGACGTAGTTCATCTGCTTGCCGGGCACCTTGAAGGCGTCGTCGGACTGCGCCACGATCAGGTCGGCGAAGAAGCGGAAGTTCTCGGCCGCACGCCGTGCCTGGCCGAGGGCCTGCGTGATCGGCAGTCCGGAGTCGTACGACTCCAGCTCGGCGAGCCGGGCGTCGCGCGACTCCACGATGTCGGCGATGCGGTGCAGCACTCGCGAGCGCTCACGCGGAAGCATGCGCGGCCACGGGCCCTCATCGAACGCGCGCTTCGCTGCGGCGACCGCGAGGTCGATGTCGACCTTCTTGCCCGCCGAGGCTGTGGTGTAGGTCTCGTTCGTGACCGGGTCGAGCACGTCGAACGTGTCACCGTCGACCGAGTCGACGAAGGCGCCGTCGATGTAGTGCCTGATGTGGTCGGGCAGGTCTGCGGGGATGCGGGAGTCGGTCATGAGAGCCCTCCTGTCGTGTGGGTGCGGGTGTGGAGCGCGTCGAGGAAGGCATCCCTCGTGCGCCAACGGTGATCGCGGGCCACCAGCTCGATCTCGAGCGGGTCGGCACCGATGCGGATGAGCTCGACGATCTGCGAGTGCTCCTCGACCGAGTGCCGCGCGCGGCCGGGCACCGACGCGAACGTCGAATCGCGGATGCCGGACAGCCGCGACCATCCGCGGTGCACCAGGTCGAGCAGGTGCGGGTTGGGGCACGGCTCGAACAGCACGGAGTGGAACTGCCGGTTGAGTTCGGTGAAGGCGTGCGCGTCGAGATGATCGAGCATCCGCGCCATACGTTCGTTGATGCGCGTGGCCTCGTCGAGCGCGGCCTCGTCGAGCAGGGGAGCGGAGAGCGCGGTCGCCGAGCCCTCGACGATCCCGAGCGTCTGCATGGTGTGGGCGTACTCGCTCTCGTCGACCAGCGTTACGCGGGCGCCGACGTTGCGCTCGAAGGTCACGAGCCCTTCGGCCTCGAGGCGTCGGATCGCTTCGCGGACGGGCACGACGCTCATCTGCAGGTCCTCGGCGATGGAGCCGAGCACGAGGCGGTAGCCGGGGCTGAACATGTGGCCGGTGATGCGCGAGCGGATCCACTCGTACGCGACCTCCGACTTGCTCGTCGCGGTCGTGCTCATGAGCGTGCCTCGTAGCGTGCGCGCCACTCGGCGTTCATGGGGAAGAGCCCGTCGACCGGGTGGCCTGCGGCGACCTGCTCGGCCACCCAGGTGTCCTCGACCTCCTGTGCGAGCGCGGCGTCTGCGACCTCCGCAGCGAGGGACGGCGGGATGACGATGACGCCGTCGGAGTCGCCCACGACGATATCGCCCGGTTGCACTGTGGCACCGCCGCACGCGATCGTGACGTCGACCTCCCACGGCACGTGGCGGCGTCCGAGCACGGACGGGTGCGCGCCCTGCGAGAAGACGGGGAAGCCGAGCGCGGCGACCGCCTCGTAGTCGCGCACACCCCCGTCGGTGACGACGCCTGCGGCGCCGAGCGTCTGCGCGCGCAGCGCCATGACGTCTCCCAGGGTGCCGCTCGAGGCATCGCCCCGGGCCTCGATCACGATGACCTCGCCCTCGCCGACCGTGTCGAACGCGCGCTTCTGGGCGTTGTATCCGCCGCCGTGCGACGCGAACAGATCTTCACGGAACGGCACGAAGCGCAGGGTCTTCGCGGTGCCGACGACCTTCGCGCCGGCGATGTTCGCGGAGACGCCGTCGACGAAGCATCCGTGATGCCCGCGCTTGCGCAGCTGCGCCGACAGGCCGGCGGTCGGCGCCTCGAGCAGCTTCGCGCGGAGGTCGGGCGAGAGGGTCGGTGCCGGTGCGGGCAGTCCGGCTTCCTCGCGCGACCCCCAGGCCTCGGTGCGCTGGAGGTCGTCGACCGCGGGAAGCGATCCGATCTCCGGATCGAAGGGCACGTCACCCGGCGTCACGGTGGTCACGAGGCGCCCGGAGGTCGGTGCGCCGGGCGCGTCCGGCGCATCCACCTCGATCTCGACGACGTCGCCGGGCACGATCACCGAGGAGCCGGCGGGCGTGCCCGTGAGGATCACATCGCCGGTCTCGAGCGTGAAGTGCTGCGACAGGTCGGCCACGAGCTGCGCGAGGGGGAAGATCAGTCCGGCGGTGGTGTCCTCCTGCCGGAGCTCTCCGTTGACCCAGGCACGCACGCGCAGTGCGGCGGGATCCACCGCGCGGGCGTCGATCAGGTCGGGTCCGAGCGGCGTGTAGCCGTCGCCGCCCTTGGAGCGGACGTTGGAGCCCTTGTCGTTCGCGCGGAGGTCGTAGAGGCCGAGATCGTTCGCGGCCGTGACGGCGGCGACGTGGTCCCAGGCGTCCTCGAGCGCCACCCGCCGCGCGGGAGCGCCGATCACGAGGGCGATCTCGCCCTCGAAGGCGAGGAGTTCGGTGCCGGCCGGGCGCTCGACCGTGCCCCCCGAGATGCCGACCGAACTCGTCGGCTTGAAGAAGTAGGAGGGGGCGGCGGGGCGGCGGCCGCGCTGCTCGGCCCGGGAGGCGTAGCTCAGGTGGATCGCGATGATCTTGCCGGGGCGGGTCATGGATGCCGTCACGGGGGCGCCTCCTCGCGCATCGTCACGACGCCGTATTGCGTCGTATCCGAAATCGTATATCATCGAGATCACCCCGGCAACCCGCCCGCTCCGTTCGTTCGGATCACGCAGGAATGCCGTGACAGTGCCGTCACCATCAAAGGAGATACCCATGAGCGGGCAGCCACAGGGCGGGTTCACACCCACCGGCACCATCGCCTCCGCGACCGATCGCCGTCGCGTCGTGTTCGCCACCGTCGTCGGGACCACCGTCGAGTGGTACGACTTCTTCATCTACGCCACGGCCGTCGGTCTGGTGTTCGGCCAGCTCTTCTTCGAGCCGCTCGGTGCCAACAGCGCCCTGATCGCCTTCGCGACCGTCGGCGTGAGCTTCCTGTTCCGCCCGCTCGGTGCCTTCCTCGCCGGTCACTACGGCGACAAGCTCGGTCGCAAGACCGTGCTCATGTGGACACTGATCCTCATGGGCGCCGCGACCGCTCTGATCGGCATCCTCCCCACCTATCAGGCGATCGGGATCACCGCGCCGGTGCTGCTCGTGCTGCTCCGCATCATCCAGGGCATCTCCGCCGGCGGTGAGTGGGGCGGCGCTGTGCTGATGGCCGTCGAGCACGCGCCGCGCACCAAGCGCGGCATCTTCGGAGCCTCTCCACAGATCGGCGTGCCGCTCGGGCTGCTGCTGGCGTCCGGCGTGATGGCGCTCATGACGGCGATCGCGCCCGGCGACCAGTTCCTCTCCTGGGGCTGGCGCGTGCCCTTCCTGCTCAGCGTCGTGCTGATCCTCGTCGGTTACTACGTCCGCCGCCGCGTCGAGGAGAGCCCGGTGTTCGCCGAGCTCGCGGAGCGCAAGGAGCGCGCCAGGATGCCGATCGTCCAGCTGTTCAAGAAGCATCTGCTGCTCGTGATCATCGCCGCGTTCGTGTTCGCCGGCAACAACGCCGTCGGCTACATGACCACGGGCGGATACATCCAGGGCTACGCCACCAACCCCGATGGCCCGATCGGCCTCGAGCGCGGACCCGTGCTGTGGGCGGTCGCCGGCTCCGCCGTCACCTGGCTGCTCACCACGCTGCTGGCAGGCTGGGTCTCCGATCGCATCGGGCGCCGCACGACCTACATCATCGGCTGGGTCCTGCAGCTCGTGGGCGTGTTCACGCTCTTCCCGCTCGTCAACACGGGCGAGATCGGACTCCTGTTCGCGGGACTCGCGATCCTCACGATCGGCCTCGGGTTCACGTACGGGCCGCAGGCGGCGCTGTACACCGAGCTCTTCCCGGCCAGCATCCGCTTCTCGGGCGTCTCGATCTCCTACGCGATCGGCGCGATCGCGGGAGGCGCGTTCGCTCCGACCATCGCGACCGCGATCGTGCAGGCGACCGGCTCGACGCAGGCGGTCACCTGGTACCTTGCCGGGATGACCGTGCTCGGCCTCATCGCCACGCTGCTGCTGCGCGACCGCTCCGGCATCCCGCTCGGACCGGACCACGAGGAGGAGCAGTCGGTGAGCCCCGTCTACGGCATGGCGAGGGCGTGATCCCGATGCAGTTCCACCACCACGGCTACGTGTCGGGCGACCCGCGGGTCCTCCCCGCACAGGTCGCCGAGAGACCGAGCGACCTCCCCGACGAGGTCGACGTGCTCATCGTCGGCTCAGGCCCCGCGGGCATGCTGCTCGCCGCGCAGATGTCCCAGTACCCGGGGGTGACGACCCGCATCATCGAGAAGCGCGACGGGCGTCTCGTGCTCGGCCAGGCCGACGGCATCCAGCCCCGCAGCGTCGAGACCTTCCAGGCCTTCGGGTTCGCGGAGCGCATCGTCGCCGAGGCGTACAACATCGGCTGGATGAACTTCTGGGGTCCGAACCCCGAGAAGCCGGACGAGATCATCCGCACCTCGCGCACCGCCGACTACGCGTACGACATCTGCGAGTTCCCGCACCTGATCGTGAACCAGGCGCGCGTGCTCGACTACTTCGCGGAGGCCGCGGCGCACGGACCCGCGCGCATCGCGCCCGACTACGGCGTCGAGTTCACCGGGCTCACGGTGCACGAGGAGGGCGAGTACCCCGTCGAGGTCGGCGTGCGGTACGTCGCCGGGGAGCGCGCGGGCGAGGAGCGGACCGTCCGCGCGAAGTACGTCGCCGGATGCGACGGCGCGCGCAGCGGGGTGCGACAGGCGATCGGCCGCACCCACGTCGGTGCGAGCGCCGCGCATGCCTGGGGTGTCATGGACGTGCTCGTGAACACCGATTTCCCGGACTGGCGCACCAAATGCGCGATCAACTCGGAGGCCGGCAACATCCTGCACATCCCGCGCGAGGGCGGCTACCTCAGCCGGATGTACATCGACCTCGGCGAGGTCGCCGCAGACGACGACCACCGGGTGCGGCAGACCCCGATCGAGGAGGTCATCCGCAAGGCGAACGCGATCCTGCACCCGTACTCGATCGACGTGAAGCAGGTGGCCTGGCACAGCGTGTACGAGGTCGGCCACCGCGTCACCGACGGCTTCGACGACGTGGTCGACGGTTCCGGTCGCACGCCCAGGGTGTTCCTCACCGGCGACGCCTGCCACACGCACAGCGCCAAGGCCGGACAGGGCATGAACGTCTCGATGCAGGACGGCTTCAACCTCGGGTGGAAGCTCGGATCGGTGCTGACCGGACGAGCACCTGAGGCGCTGCTCGCGACCTACGGGGCCGAGCGGCGCCCGGTCGCCCAACAGCTCATCGACTTCGACCGGGAATGGTCGACGCTCATGGCGCGCAAGCCCGCCGAGATCACCGACCCGGCCGAGCTCGCCACGTACTATCTCGCGACCGCCGAGTTCCCCTCGGGGTTCATGACGCAGTACACGCCGTCGATGATCACGGGGACTGCCTTGCACCAGGGCCTCGCGGTGGGATTCCCGATCGGCAAGCGCTTCAAGTCTGCGGAGGTCGTGCGCGTCGGAGACGGCAACGTCGTGCACCTCGGGCACCATGCGCGCGCCGACGGTCGGTGGCGGGTGTACGCGTTCGGCGACCGCGACGGCTCGGCGCTCGCTGCGTGGGCTGCGGCTGCGGAGGGCGTGTTCGAGCTCTTCACTCCGGTGGATGCCGACGCGGATGCCGTGTTCGATGTGAAAGCCGTGTACCAGCAGCCGTACGAGGAGCTGGAGGTCACGAGCGCCCCGGCGCTGTTCCAGCCGAGGACGGGGCCCCTCGGGCTGACCGACTGGGAGAAGGTGTACGCGGCCGGTCCGTCGAAGTGGACCGAGACCGACATCTTCGCCGCTCGCGAGCTGTCGCGGGACGGGGTCGTGGTCGTGGTGCGGCCCGACCAGTACGTCGCGACGGTGCTGCCGCTGGACGCGGTCGACGAGCTCGAGGAGTTCTTCGCAGGGGCTCTGCTGCCGGCGCGCTGACTCGCGGTGGCGTGCGGGGCCGGCGATGGCACGCGCGTTCTGCGGGAGATCACACGATTCGCAGGGTCATACCCGTGGTTCGGTCCTGCGAATCGCGTGATCTCCGTCGTTCCGCGCGGGGCTCGCACCAGCATCCCGATATATCGCCGATGCACGCGATCGATCCCTGGTGGGATGTCGGTGGCTCGGCGTACCGTGAGTCGCGTGCGGGCGCCGACGCCCGCCGGGAGGGTGTGACCATGTCCTGGAAGATCGAGCTCATCTTCGTGCCGGTGAGCGATGTCGACCGCTCGAAGGAGTTCTACACGAAGATCGGCTTCAACCCCGACCACGATCAGGTCCCCTACGAGGGGCTGCGCTTCGTGCAGATGACGCCACCGGGTTCCGCGTGCTCGATCGCGTTCGGCACCGGTCTCGACATCCCGCTCGAACCCGGCCAGCAGAAGACGATCCAGGTCGTCGTGCCCAATGCCGAGGAGGCGAAGGCCCAGCTCACCGCACAGGGCGTGGAAGCGCGAGGCGTCGAGGACCTCGGGTGGGGCCGCTTCGTGTGGTTCGACGACCCCGACGGCAACACCTGGACGCTGCAGGAGCTTCCGGACTACAGCGCGCAGGCCTGAGAACCGGGCACGCTGCTCGTCATCGCGACGCGAGGGCGAGCAGCGACTCCGGTGCGCCCGCGGGGAACAGCACGCGGGTGCCCGCGGCGATGTCGTCGATCGGCACCCAGCGCACCGGACTGCCTTGATCGAGGATCTCGAGCACGGCGTCGAGCGGCACGGCGTCCAGCGCGGTGCTGGTGACTGCGAAGACGTGAGCGATTTCATGACCCCGCTCGCCTTTGTACGTGAAGATGTTCTCGAACACACCCAGAGGCTCGGCGCTGTCGAGCACGACGCCCAACTCCTCCATGTATTCGCGGTGCAACGCCTCGACAGCGGTCTCTCCGAACTCGATGCCGCCGCCGATCGCCCGGAGGAAGTGGAGGTCGCGGGAGTGGTCGTAGCCCTCGAGGGCGAGCACGTGGCCGTCCTTCACGGGCAGGCCGACGGCGATGTTGCGGATGGCAGGCATCCCTGCAGGGTACGCGAGCGTGCGCTCTACGCGATGCGGAACGCGCCGCCGGAGACCTCGATTCCGCCGGACTCCGGGATCGCGACCGTGAGGAGACTCGGGCGACGGACGTGCGCGCCCTGATGGATGCGGATCGTACGTCCGGCATAGCCGTGCTCGCGCAGATACGCGCCGGTCGACGCGGCAGCAGAGCCCGTGGCCGGGTCCTCCGTGATGCGACCGACGGGGAACAGATTCCTTGCGTCGATGTCCGAGCCGTCGCCCGGAACGTGCAGCACGGTCACCGTGCCCAGCCATCCTTGCTCGCGCATCAGCGCGGCGACCTCGGCGGGAGCGAAGCGGAACTGGTCGAAAAGTCCGCGATCCGCGAGCACCACGATCGGATGCCGGTTGCCGGCGAACGCCACGGCGACGGGGAACCGCGGGTCGAGGTCGGAGCGTGCCACGCCCAGCAGGGCGAGCAGACGGTCGAGCACCGCGTCGTCGATCGCGCGCACCTCGGGCTCGACGCTCGTGAACGAGACCGCGACTACGCCGTCCGCTGCGATCGTCGAGCGCAGCGCCACGGGCCCCGCGTTGGTGTCGAACACGACCTCGCTGGGTCCGTCCCGCTCGGCGAGAGCCACCGCGGTCGCCACGGTCGCGTGACCGCAGAAGGGCACCTCCGCGGTCGGCGACCAGTACCGCACGCGGTAGCGCGCCCCGGGAGCATCCGCTGCCCGTCCCACGACGAAGGCGGTCTCCGAGTAGCCGACTTCGGCGGCGATCTCCTGCATCCTCGCGTCCGAGAGGCTGTCGCCGTCGAAAACCACGCCCGCGGGATTGCCTCCATCGGGAGCGGCGGCGAAGGCACTGTAGCGCAGGACGACGGGGGAGACGGTCATGACGTGAGCCTAGCGAGAAGGCGGCGGGCCACTGCGCGGAAGTGGCCCGATCGTCGACCGCCAGCGCCGCTCACGAGTTCACGCGGATGATCTCCTGCTGGTACGGGGCGATCACGTCGCCCGAGATGCGGAGGTCGAGAAGCAGGAAGCGCCGCGTCGCGGGGTCTTCCTGCGACCAGGCGGCGACCCGGTCGAGGTCGTCGAGCGTGCGCACGACCACACCCTCCGCTCCGACTGCGGCGCCGAACGCCGCGAAGTCGACCTCGGGGATGCGCATGGGTCCCTCGGCGAGACCTTTGAGTCCGTAGAGGTTGACCTCGGCGCCGTAGGCGGCGTCGTTCCAGATCACCGCGATGCCGCGACCCGCCGCGGCCCGGACCGCGGATTCGAGATCCGCGATCGCCATGAGCCCGCCTCCGTCGCCGGAGGTCAGCACGATCGTGGAGTCGCGTCGGGCGAGGGCCGCGCCGACGACGCTGGGCCATCCCTGGCCGATCGACTGGAACGCGGTGCCGACCATCATCATGCGGTCGGGTGCGGCGACCGGCCAGTACATGTTCGCCCAGCCGATGAAGTGGCCGCCGTCCGACACGACGACGCGGTCCGCGGGCAGCAGCTCGCCCAGGCGGCGTGCTGCCGACCGGGGGTCGAGACGCCCGTCCGGGGCGAGATCGTCACCGGGTGCGTACGCCCGTGCCGCCACCACGTCGACCGTCTCCCGCCACGGGCCGACGTTCTCCCCGCGGTCACGCAGTCGCGTCACGATCTCCTCTGCCGCCACCCGGGCATCCGCTCGCACGAAGCCGCCCACGTTCGGGTGCGTCGCCGCCGGGGCGATGTCGATCTGGAACACCCGGGTTCCGGGGGCGAACAACTCCCCGAAGCGCATCGTGAACTGGTTGAGCGAAGCGCCGAACACCACGGCGACGTCTGCTGTGCGCACGAGCCCCATGGCGCCGTCGGCGCCGAAGCCGCCCGTCACGCCGAGGTCGTACTCCGCGGCGGGGAACACCCCGCGGCCGAGCGCCGACGAGGCGGTCAGCGCGCCCGTGAGGTCGGCCAGCTCGCCCAGCGCGGGGCCTGCACCGGCGAGCCAAGCGCCGCGGCCGGCGAGGAGGAAGGGCCGCTCGGCACCGCGGAGAGCCGTGGCGATCTCGTCGAGCATGCCCTCGGCGAACTCGCCGCGCGGCGCGAGGGGAGCGGGAAGGCGCGGTGCCGGCGCCTCGGCGACGTCGCCGGCGTCGAGTGACGCGACGTCGTAGGGGATCGCCAAGACCACGGGCACGCGGTAGGTCAGGGCGTGTTCGATCGCGATCACGGTCGTCGCCGCGGCATCCGCACGCCCGACGGTATAGGTGCGGGCGCCGACGGCCGAGGCGAGCGCGATCTGGTCGACGTCCCAGGGGCGCGGACCCGAGGTGGGCTCGTCGCCCACCACGAGCACGAGGGGCACGTGAGCCTGCACGGCTTCGGCGAGGGCCGTGAGGGTGTTCGTGAAGCCCGCGCCGTAGGTGGACGTGCCGGCGGCGATGCGTCCCGAGGCGCGGAAGTGCGCATCCGCGGCGACCACTGCGCCCTGCTCGTGGCGGACGGCGGTGAACACGGCATCCGTCTGCGTCTCGATCGCGTCGAGGAAGTAGGCGTTGCCGTTGCCCATCACGCCGAAGACGGCGTCGATGTGCTGGGCGAGGGTGAGGGCGACGTGCGCGGACACGGTGGGCATGCGGGTGCCTTTCGAGACAGGGACGGAGGAGGAGTTCCGTATGTGTCTCGCCGCCGCGTCGTCGTGGGGCTTCGTGCCTCTTTTTCAAGCACCGGCCGATATGCCGGACAGGTCGATCCTATCGCTGTCGGTTCGTCGCCGGGCCGACTCCCGTGTGTAACATCGCGGAAACCGGGGCAGGGAAACATGCCCACATGGAGTCGCTGTTCAACGGATACGGAGCGCGTCGAACGCCGGGGGCACCGGCGGCCTGGGACGAGATGTTCCCCGCCGATGCGATGTCCGGGTCGGGTGGGGTGCGCGCACCGTACAAGGACATGTATCCGGCGCTCGCCGGGATGGACGACGCCGAGCTGCGTGCCCGCACGGATGCTCTGGCGAGCTCGTACCTCGCGCAGGGCGTGACCTTCGACTTCGCGGGCGAGGAGCGGCCGTTCCCGCTGGACGTCGTCCCGCGGGTCATCGCCGCGGACGACTGGAAGTACGTCGAGTCCGGTGTGAAGCAACGGGTGCGCGCGCTGGAGGCCTTCCTCGCCGATGTCTACGGCCCGCAGCACGCGGTGAAGGACGGCGTCATCCCCGCGTCGCTCATCAGCTCCTCCTCGCATTTCCATCGACAGGCGGCGGGGATCGTCGGCGCGAACGGGGTGCGCATCCACGTCGCGGGAATCGACCTGATCCGGGACGAGGCCGGTGCCTGGCGCGTGCTCGAAGACAACGTGCGCGTGCCGAGCGGTGTGAGCTATGTGCTCGCGAACCGGCGGGTCATGGCGCAGACGCTGCCCGAGCTGTTCACGAGCCTCCGCGTGCGGCCTGTGGTCGACTATCCCGGGCGTCTGCTGCAGGCGCTCCGCGCCGCGGCCCCCGAGGGCGCCGACGACCCGACGGTCGTCGTCCTCACCCCCGGGGTGCACAACTCGGCCTACTACGAGCACACCTTGCTCGCCCGAATGATGGGGGTCGAGCTCGTGGAGGGCCGCGACCTGTTCTGCTCGGGGGGTCGGGTGTGGATGCACACCACGGCCGGACCGACCAGGGTCGACGTGATCTACCGCCGCGTCGACGACGAGTTCCTCGACCCGCAGCAGTTCCGACCGGACTCGGTTCTCGGGGCGCCGGGGCTGATGCTCGCAGCCCGGCTCGGCACGGTCACGATCGCGAACGCGGTGGGCAACGGGGTGGCGGACGACAAGCTCGTCTACACCTACGTGCCGGAGCTCATCCGGTACTACCTCGGGGAGGATCCGATCCTCCCGAACGTCGACACGTGGCGGCTCGAGGAACCGGATGCGCTCGCGGAGGTGCTCGACCGTCTCGACGAGCTGGTCGTGAAGCCCGTGGACGGCTCGGGCGGCAAAGGCCTGGTCGTGGGGCCGGCGGCGTCGCGGGCGACGCTGGACGCGCTGCGGACGCAGCTCCTCGCGGATCCGCGCGGATGGATCGCGCAGCCCGTCGTGCAGCTGTCGACCATCCCGACACTCGTGGACGACGGATTCCGCCCGCGGCACGTCGACCTGCGTCCGTTCGCCGTGAACGACGGGGACGACGTCTGGGTGCTACCCGGCGGGCTCACGCGTGTGGCGCTCCCGGAGGGGCAGCTCGTGGTGAACTCCAGCCAGGGCGGCGGATCGAAGGACACCTGGGTGATCGATCCGTCGCTGCTCACGGGCCCGCTGGCGGCCGTGGTCGGCGAGGCGGATCCCGCGGCAGACGAGGTCTCGCTCGCGACCGGCGCGATCGGCATCGTGAGTTCGGCGCGGGAGGATTCGCATCCGCCGTTCCTGTCGTCGCCGCAGGACGAGGACCTGGACCTGCGGAACCACCAGCAGCAACAACAACAGCAACAGCAGCAGTCGGCGCGCGACGACGGAGGTGACGCATGCTGAGTCGCATCGCGGAGGCCCTGTTCTGGATCGGCCGATACGTCGAGCGGGCCGACGGCACCGCCCGCATCCTGGACGTCCATCTGCAGCTTCTGCTCGAGGATCCCTGGGTCGACGAAGACACGGCATGCCGCGCACTGCTCGCCGTGATGGGCACGACTGCCGACGTCGACGCCGTGCTGAGCCGCGACGACGTCGTGCGGCTGCTCGCGCTGGATCGCGACAACCCGGCATCGATCGCCCACTCGATCGCTGCCGCGAGGGAGAACGCCCGCCGTGCGCGGGAGATCATCTCCACCGACCTCTGGGAGACTCTGAACGAGTCGAACGCCGCCATGCCGCGACGTATCGCCTCTCAACGCACGCACCCGTTCTTCCGGTGGGTCCGCGACCGCTCCGCCCTCGTGTTCGGCGTGGTGGACTCCTCGACGAGCCGGGACGAGGCGTGGCACTTCTTCGTGCTGGGGCGCTCGATCGAGAGGGCGGACATGACGGCGCGACTCCTGGCGACCCGATCGCTGACGGACGCCGGGGGACCGAGCTGGACGACGCTGCTGCGCAGCTGCGGTGCCTACGAGGCCCACCTCCGCAGCCATCGGGCGATCCCGACCGCCGCCTCGGCCGTCGAGTTCCTGCTGATCGGCCGCCGGTTCCCGCGATCGGTGCTGGCCAGCATCCTGCAGGCGGAGGAGTCCCTTCGCGGAATCGACCCCGCCGGGGCGTCGGGCGTGCCCGACCCCGCACACCGCGTGCTCGGCCGGTTGCGGTCGGAGCTCGAATACCGTCCCATCGACGACACGGTGCGCACCCTGTCGGAGAGCATGGAGGAGGTCCAGGTGGGGATGTCGCTCGCGAGCGACGCGATCAAGGAGCGGTACTTCCCGTCGATCGCGATGCCGGTGTGGATCGGAGAGGCGCTGTGAGCCGCCTGCGCATCGTGCACCGCACGGGCTTCCGCTACGCGGACCCCGCGACCGCGTCGTACAACGAGGCGCGTATGCTGCCACGATCCCGGGACGGGCAGTTCGTGCTGCAGGCCGCGCTCGAGATCTCGCCGACCGCCACGCAGCACTCCTATCCGGACTACTGGGGCACCCGAGTGTCGACGTTCGAGGTGCTCACTCCGCATCGGATGCTCACTGTCACCGCGACCAGCGTGGTCGATGTGCGCCCCGCGCAGCCGGACGGACCGCCGATCGGCTGGGACGAGCTCTCCGCCCGCATCTCGCTCTCCCTGGAGCTGGCCGAGTGCGTGGTGCAGACTCCGGCCACGGATGCCGACGAGGAGATGGTCGGGATCGCGCAGCGGATCGTCGCGGGTGGCGCAGGCATCGACGAGATCGCCCTCCGCATCTGCCGGGAGGTCGGCGAGGCGATGGAGTACCGCAGCGGGGTGACAGGGGTCGGGTCCACGGCCCGAGATGCGTGGCCGACGCGATCGGGCGTCTGCCAGGACATCGCCCACGTCACGCTCGGGATGCTCCGGGCGGCGGGGATCCCCGCCCGCTATGTGTCCGGGTACCTGCATCCCGACCCGACGGCGGCGCTGGGGCAGCCGGTCACCGGTGAGTCCCACGCCTGGGTCGAGTGGTACTCGGGGGCGTGGCACGGGTACGACCCCACCAACCTCGTCGAGATCGGCGAGTCCCACGTGTACATCGGACACGGGCGCGACTACACCGACGTCGCGCCGTTGCGCGGGGTGTACGCCGGCCCGAGCGCCTCGGAGCTCTTCGTCACCGTCGAGGTGACGCGTCTCGAATGAGCGGCGCGAGCTGCACGCGACAACTGGGAGAATGAGTCGGTGACGGATTCTTCGATCGAGCGCGAGACGCTCACCTGGGACGGTTTCGGTTCTGCGACGCGGGACCTCGCGCGCGCGATCCTCGAGAGCGGCTTCGAGCCGGAAGTCGTGGTGGCGATCGCCCGCGGCGGACTGCTGCCGGCCGGCGCGATCGCGTACGGCCTCGGCACGAAGAACTGCGGTGCGATCAACGTGGAGTTCTACACGGGCATCGGCACGGTGCTCGACGCCCCCGAGGTGCTGCCGCCCGAGCTCGACATGGCGTACCTGGACGGTCGTCGGGTGCTGCTCGTGGATGACGTCGCGGACTCCGGGCGCACCCTTGCTCTGGCGGTGCAGCTGCTCACGGACAAGGGCGCCGACGTGCGCTCGGTCACGATCTACACCAAGCCGTCGACGATCATCCAGCCGGATTACGCGTGGAAGGACACGGACCTCTGGATCGACTTCCCGTGGTCGTTCCAGGGAACGGTCCGCGAGGAGGACCAGGGGCTGCCGCCCACGGCGTGACCTGTGGTTCGCCGGCCCGCGTTTCCCGAGCGCAGCGCCAGGGGCTGCCGCCCACAGCCTGAGGCGATCGATCCGCCTTCCACCCGTGCAGCACGGGGTCATCCGCGCAGCAGGCCCCGCAGTGCCTGGACCGTGTCGGCGTCGGACGGTTGCTTGTCGGGCCGGTAGCCCTTGACGCGCGCGAACCGCAGAGCGATCCCGCCGGGGTAGCGGGGTGAGCGCTGGACGCCGTCGATCGCGATCTCGACCACGAACGCGGGCTCGAGGAACACTGTGCTCTGCGTACGGCGAGACTCGACGGCGGGGAACTGCTCGGTCTGCCAGCGCAGCAGCTCGTCCGTGAGTCCCTTGAAGGTCTTGCCGACCATCACGAATCCGCCCGGATCGCCGAACTCGCCGTCGGGATCGCGCGCGCCGAGATGAAGGTTCGACAGCCAGCCCTGCCGCCGACCGGAGCCCCACTCGGCGGCGAGCACGACCAGATCGTAGGTCAGCACGGGTTTGACCTTGATCCAGGCCTTTCCGCGACGCCCCGCCGTGTAGGTCGAGTCGATGCCCTTCACCAGCACGCCCTCGTGTCCTGCCGCCAGCGCCTCGCGCGAGAGCCGCTCCGCCTCTTCTGCGTCGTCGGTGATGACGCCGGGCATCCGCCAGTCGGGGGCGATGCGCTCGAGTTCGGCCAGCCGCACCGAGAGCGGCTCGTCGATCAGGTCGCGTCCGTCGATGTGCAGGACGTCGAAGAACCAGGGCCGCAGCGCGAGATCGCGACTCACCTCGGCACCGAACCGCGACATGGTCTCCTGGAACGGGCGCGGTCCGCCGTCCTCATCGAGCGCGAGGGTCTCCCCGTCGAGGATCACGTCGTCCACCGGGAGCGCACGGACGATCTCGACGATCTCGGGCACGCGGTGCGTGATGTCGGCGAGGCTGCGCGTGTAGACGCCCACCTCGTCGCCGTGGCGGTGCACCTGGATGCGAGCTCCGTCGAGTTTGTACTCGACGGACGCGCGGCCGGTCGCCTCGAGCGCGTCCGTCGGGGTGGTCGCCGTGCCGGCGAGCATCGGCAGCACGGGCGTCCCCACCGCGAGGCCGATCGCGTCGAGCTCTTCCTCGGTGCCGGCCAACGCCACCACGGCTGTCTCGCCGAGGTCTCCCGACAGCATCGCGGCGCGACGCACGGTGGCGGCCGGACGGTCTGAGGCCTTCGCGATCGCGTCGAGCAGCACCCCGGCGAGGGCGCCCGTGCGCAGCTCGCCGAGCATCGACCGGGACAGGAAATCCCACTCCCGATCGGTCGACCGTGCCGCGAGATCGGTGAGGATGCTGGTGCGCGCGGACGCCGATCCCGAACCCGACGCCGCCGCGAGCGCGTCGAGCGCGTGATCGACCGCTCCGATCGACAGCTCGGGAGCTTCGACGTGCGTGACCTGGAGCGCCGACAGCCCGCGCCACCCGACGCCGAGCTTGCCCTGCCGTGGCGCCGCGAGCAGGAGGCCGACGAGAGCCGGCAGCTCCCCGGCATCCGCTGTCGACATCAGGGAGGCCAGCGCGTCGATCTTCGCGAGTCGGGAGGAGGTGGCGGTC
This sequence comes from Microbacterium sp. GCS4, assembly GCF_001262495.1. GTDB lineage: Bacteria > Actinomycetota > Actinomycetes > Actinomycetales > Microbacteriaceae > Microbacterium. Next base: position 1,024,718 of record NZ_LGYE01000001.1, on the reverse strand, counting down.
ACCGTCTCGGCGGTGGCGACCACGTCAGCGAGCTTCATGGATGCAGTCTGGCCCGAACCTCTGACATCCGGCCAGCCCCTTGCGGCGCACGAGTGATTCGGGGCGCCTGGAGGCTCAGCGCCCGCGGAATTCCGGGCGGCGCTTCTCCTGGAAGGCAGCGAAGCCCTCGCGGTAGTCGTCCGTGTCGCACAGCGCGGTCTGCGCGGCGTTCTCGAGTTCGATCGACTCCCACAGTGCCAGGCGCTCGTCGCGGATGCGGGCGACGAGCTGTTTGCTCGCGAGGAACGCCGCCGTGGCTCCGCGGGCAGCGGCGGCCGCGGCATCCGCTGTCGCCTGCACGACCTCGTCGTCGGGGAAGACGCGCGAGAAGAGCCCGGCGGCCACGGCCTCCGCGCCGCTCATGAGGCGCCCCGTGTAGATGAGGTCGAGGGTGCGATGCGGTCCGAGCCGGTCGACGAAGTACGCATGGCCACCCGAATCGAGGGTCGCGCCGAGAGCCGCGAACGGCGATCCGATCTTGGCGGACTCGGCGACGTACACCACGTCGGTGGCGATCAGCAGGCCGAGCCCGACGCCCAGGCAGGCACCGTGCGCGACCGCGAACGTCGGGGCGGGGAAGCGCGCCATCCGCTGCAGCAGCGGCGTCACGAGTCCGCCGAGGTAGCCCATGACGTCGTCGTCGCGCGGGTCGACGCCGGAGATGTCGCGGCCGGCGCAGAATGCCCGCCCCTCACCGCGCAGCACGAGCGCACGCACTCCGGCGGCATCGGCCTCGTCATAGGCGCGACCGAGGTCGCGCAACGCCTGCTCGTCGAGGGCGTTGAGCTTCGCGGGGGCGTTCAGCGGCACGGTGGCGACGTCGTCGGCGATCGTGAGATCGATCATCGGGCGCTCCTCGGGGGTCGTGGGCGCCGGGACCCGACATGGTCACTCGTGAGATCGATCATCGGGTGCTCCTCACACGTCGTAGTCGACCACGAGCCGGTCGCTCGTCGGATGGGACTGGCACGTCAAGATATAGCCGCGTTCGAGCTCGTCGGGCTCCAGCGCATAGTTCTCGGTCATCGTCACACTGCCCTCGATAACGCGGGCCCGGCACGTGCCGCACACGCCGCCTGCGCACGCGAACGGCGCGTCGGGACGCACGCGCAACGCGGCGTTCAGCACCGACTCGTGTGCGTCGACCGGGCTCTCGACCGTCGAGGACACACCGTCGAGGTTCACTTCGATCCGCCAGGTGCGCTCACCCTTGCGCACCTCCACGGGGCGGGCGGCCCGCACAGGCTCGTCGCCGGTCGTGAAGAGCTCGAAGCGGATGTGCTCGCGCCCGACGCCGACCTCGGCGAGCACCTCGCGGCACAGGTCGACGAGGGCGAGCGGGCCGCACAGGAACCACTCGTCGACGTCGGCCGGATCGATCAGCATCCGCAGGATCGTCCGCAGCTTCTCCTCGTCGAGGCGGCCCGACAGCACGGGCGCCGTGCGCTGCTCGCGCGACAGCACATGATGCAGCGTGAGTCGGGTCGGGTAGCGGTCCTTGAGATCGGCGAGGTCCTCGAGGAACATCACGTCGAGCGTCGAGCGGTTCGTGTACAGCAGGGTGAACCGCGCGGTCGCCGACTGCGACAGCACGGTGTGCGCGAGGGCCATGAGCGGGGTGATCCCGGAACCGGCCGCGATCCCGACGACGTGACGACGGTCGAGGTCGGGCAGCGCGGAGGTGAAGGTGCCCTGCGGGCTCATCACGTCGATCTCGAAGCCGGGCTGCAGACCCGTCTGCGCCCAGGTCGAGAACAGCCCGCCCTCGTCGCGCTTGACGGCGACGCTCAGGCGGGTGTCCTGTCCGTCCGCGCGCTTCTCGGGAGCGCGACACAGCGAGTACGAGCGACGCACCTCGACGCCGTCCAGTGTGGTGCGCAGGGCCACGTACTGACCCGGCAGGTGGTCGTAGTCGCCCGTGAGCGCTGCGGGCACCGTGAAGGTGACCTCGACCGAGTCGTCGGTGAGGGGACGCACGCTCTCGACGGCGAGAGTGTGGAAGCGGGCGCGGGCCATCAGTGCACCTTGAAGTGGTCGAAGGGTTCGAGGCAGGCGCGGCACTCGTACAGCGCCTTGCAGGATGTCGAGCCGAAGCGCGAGACCTCGCGGGTGTCGAGCGACCCGCACTGCGGGCAGCGCACGCTCAGTGCGAGGCGGATGGGGCCGGATCCCACGGCGGCGCGGCCGGTCGGCGGGGCGATGCCGAAGCGCTCGAGCTTCTGCTTGCCGGCATCCGACATCCAGTCCGTCGTCCATGCGGGGGAGAGGACGAGCGAGACGTCGACGGGGGAGTAGCCGGCGGCCGTGAGGGCGAGCACGACGTCGTCGCGGATCGTGTCCATGGCGGGGCAGCCACTGTACGTGGGCGTGATGTCGACGTGCACGGCCGAACCGTTCACGCGTACGGAGCGCAGAACGCCGAGGTCCTCGATCGTGAGAACCGGCACCTCAGGGTCGGGGACCGCCGCGGCGATGCCCCACGCATCCTTGTCGACCGCCCGGCTCACCACGTCGCCCCCGGATGCCGTCGCGCGAGCACCTGCATCTCGGCCAGCAGATGGCCGAGCGGCGTCGCGTGCGCCCCGCGGCGTCCACCCGCCGAGGAGGCGCTGACCTCGGGAACCGTGAGGTCGGCCTCGGCGAAGACGGTCTCGATCACGGCGTCGAAGCCCTGCCGCAACGAGGACGGTCGCACGGCGGCGTCCCCCAGACGCTCGGTCAGCGGCTCGTCACGGAACAGTTCGTCCACGTAGGGCCACACATCGCCGAGCGCTCGGATCATGCGCTCGCGGGACTCCTCCGTGCCGCCGGCGAGACGCAGCACCCACTGCACGGCGTGGTCGCGGTGGTAGTCGACCTCCTTGCGCGCCTTCTCCGCGATCGCCGCGAGCGTCTCGTCACTGCTCGCGCGCAGCGCGCCGTAGAGGTCCAGCATGTACGTCGAGGCGATCAGCTGCCGGGCGATGGTCTGCGCGAAGTCGCCGTTGGGCTGCTCGACCAGCCAGGAGCTGCGGAACTCCGGCTCATCCCGGAAGTAGGCCAGGTCGTCCTCGCTGCGGCCGTCGTACGAGCCCGCATAGCGGAGGAAGGACCGCGCGTGCCCGAGCAGGTCGAGGGCGATATTGCCGAGCGCGACGTCCTCCTCGAGCTCGGGAGCCCGCGAAATCCATTCGCCCAGCTGCTGCGACAGGATGAGCGCGTCGTCGCCGAGCCACAGCGCGTACTCCGCGATGTCGGCCGATACTGCGACGGTCGAACCGCCCGCGAGCTCGGCGCTCAGCGAGAGCTCGTCGACACTCACCTCGCCGTGGAGGTCGTGAGACTCGTGCCCGCTCACAGGTGCGGTACGCCTTCGGAGGCCGTGTAGTACACGGCGTGGCGGTAGTTCTTGCCCGCGGGACTCTCGAAGTACGCGCCCTTCGCGTCGGGGTCGCTGGTCGTGATGGCCTCGGCGGGAACCGCCCAGATCGACACGCCCTCGCCGCGACGCGTGTACAGGTCGCGGCCGTTGCGGATCGCCATGTCGGCATCCGGGGCGTGCAGCGAACCGACGTGCACGTGGCTCAGTCCGCGGTTCGCGCGCACGAAGATCTCCCACAGCGGCCACGGCTCGCGCTCGTCGGCCCCGGGCGTCGCCATCACGCCACCGCCTTCGCGCCGACCCGCTGCTTGCGGGCGTACTCGGCCGCCGCCTCCCGCACCCAGGCGCCCTCCTCGTGCGCCGTGCGGCGGCGCTCGAGGCGCTCGGCGTTGCACGGGCCGTTGCCGCGGAGCACCTGGAAGAACTCGTCCCAGTCGATCTCGCCGATGTCGTACTGCCCGGCGTCCTCGTTCCAGCGGAGGTCGGGGTCGGGCAGCGTGACGCCGAGGATCTCGGCCTGGGGCACGAGCATCGTCACGAAGCGCTGACGCAGGTCGTCGTTGGAGAAGCGCTTGATCTTCCACTTCATGGACTGCGCGGAGTTGGGGGACTGGTCGTCGGGCGGGCCGAACATCGCGAGGCTGGGCCAGTACCAGCGATCCACGGCGTCCTGCGCCATCCGTCGCTGCTCATCCGTGCCCTGCATGAGGGTGAGCAGGATCTCGAAGCCCTGACGCTGGTGGAAGGACTCCTCCTTGCACACGCGCACCATGGCGCGGCCGTAGGGGCCGTAGGAGGCGCGGCACAGCGGCACCTGGTTGCAGATCGCCGCCCCGTCGACGAGCCAGCCGATCGCACCCATGTCGGCCCAGGTCGGGGTGGGGTAGTTGAAGATCGAGGAGTACTTGGCCGTGCCCGTGATGAGCTGGTCCATCATCTCGTCGCGCGTGATGCCGAGGGTCTGCGCGGCGGAGTAGAGGTAGAGGCCGTGGCCTGCCTCGTCCTGCACCTTGGCCATCAGGATCGCCTTGCGCTTGAGGCTCGGAGCGCGTGTGATCCAGTTGCCCTCGGGCTGCATGCCGATGATCTCGGAGTGGGCGTGCTGCGAGATCTGACGGATGAGCGTCTTGCGGTAGGCGTCGGGCATCCAATCGCGCGGCTCGATGCGCTGCTCGTTCGCGATGAGCTCGTCGAACAGCCGCTCCTCCTCGGTGGGCGCGGCTCCTGCGAGAGACAGGTCTGCGGGTGCGGTCATCATCGACTCCTCACGGAGCGGCAATCTTTACTGACCGCTCGTTAGGTAATTCTGACACGGAGGGATGCGGCATGCAAGACGCGTGCGGCAGCCGCGCGTCAGCGAGAGCGGGAGACCAACTCGAGGAGCGCGCGGCCGTAGGCCTCGGAGGGGTCGGGATGCTCGAAGCGGAACGTCTCGCCCGCGATGCCGATCTCGACCACGAAGGCGTCGTCGAGTCGCGTGAGGGAGCGGAACGTGCCGCGCAGCAGCTCGCGCAACTGGTCCTCACGAGGGAGCCACACGGCATCGGCGAGAGTCACGGCGTCGAGCGCCCACTCGGTCGTGCCGTTGAACGCGAGATCGGTGCCCGAGGGGGTCTGCCGCGCCTCGATCGTCATGGCGCTCACCGTGAACACATCGGCCTCGGCTTCCAGCTCGATCTCCTCGGGGAGGTCGAGCTGGAATCGATCGCCCTCGGCGGGGCGCCACTGCAGACCGGCGTCGCGCAGGGCGGTGGCGAGTTCACGGGTGATCACCTCTCCACGCTACCTGTGGATCGTCGGGGCGGGGATGTCGGGGGTCTGGGGCAGAGTGGAGGCATGACTTCCACTCGTGACGCCGCCCTCTCCGCGCTGCGGGAGCTGGTCGGGCGTCCGGACGCCCGACCCCATGACGTCGAGTTCCACGACGGGCAGTACGAGGCGATCGAGGCGCTGGTCGAAGGGCGAAGGCGTGCGCTGGTGGTCCAGCGCACCGGGTGGGGCAAATCCGCGGTGTACTTCGTGGCGACGCTCCTGCTCCGTCGTCGGGGTGCCGGTCCCACGGTGCTCGTGTCGCCCCTGCTCGCCCTGATGCGCGACCAGATCTCGGCGGCCGAGCGCGCCGGGGTGCGTGCGGTCGCGATCAACTCGACCAACGCGCACGAGTGGTCGGACGTGCTCGCTCAGCTCGATCGCGACGAGGTCGACGTGCTGCTCGTGTCACCGGAGCGGCTCAACAACCCCGCGTTCCGCGAGGAGCAGCTGCCCGCCCTGGTGCAGAGGATCGGGATGCTCGTGGTCGACGAGGCTCACTGCATCAGCGACTGGGGGCATGACTTCCGACCCGACTACCGCCGACTGCGCGACCTGATCGGCGAGATGCCCGCGGACGTGCCGGTGCTCGCGACGACCGCGACCGCGAACAGTCGGGTGGTGGCCGACGTGGCCGAGCAGCTGGGGGTAGGCGGCAGAGGTGCTCCCGATGTGCTGACGATCCGCGGGCCGCTCGCCCGCACCTCCCTGCGCCTCGGCGTGCTGCGGCTGCGCGACTCCGCGAGCAGGCTCGCGTGGCTTCTCAGTCATCTCGACGACCTGCCGGGGTCGGGCATCATCTACACGCTGACCGTCTCCGCGGCCGTCGACACCGCGCGACTGCTGCGCGAGCACGGGCACGACGTGCGCGCGTACACGGGGCAGACGGATGCCGATGAGCGAGCGGAGTCCGAGGGGATGCTCAAGCGCAACGAGGTCAAGGCGCTCGTGGCGACGAGCGCGCTGGGGATGGGATTCGACAAACCCGACCTCGGGTTCGTCGTGCACCTCGGGGCGCCGTCCTCGCCCGTCGCCTATTACCAGCAGGTCGGCCGTGCCGGTCGAGCGAGCGAGAACGCCGATGTGCTGCTGCTGCCCGGAGTCGAGGACCGCGACATCTGGCACTACTTCGCGACGGCCTCGATGCCCGACCAGGAGCGGGCGGAACGCGTGATCGCCGCGCTGGGGGACGCGCCGATCTCCACGCCGGCGCTGGAGGCGATGGTCGACATCCGCCGCACGCCCCTCGAGCTTCTGCTCAAGGTGCTCGACGTCGACGGTGCGGTGCGCCGCGTGCAGGGCGGCTGGGTGGCGACGGGGCAGCCGTGGGTCTACGACGCCGAGCGCTACGAGCGCATCGCCGCCGAGCGTCGGGCCGAGCAGCAGCACATGCTCGACTACGAGCAGACCGCCGGATGCCGCATGGAGTTCCTGCAGCGCACGCTCGACGACGACACGGCGGTGCCGTGCGGGCGCTGCGACAACTGCGCCGGTGTCTGGTTTCCGCAGGAGGTCGGCGCGGACGCGAGCGCTCAGGCCGGGGAGTCCCTCGACCGTGTGGGCGTGCCGATCGAGGCGCGTCGAGCGTGGCCGACCGGTGCCGATCGTCTCGACGTGCCGGTCAAGGGGCGCATCCCGGCCGAGGAGCAGGCGGGGGAGGGTCGGGCGCTGGCCCGGTTGACCGACCTCGGCTGGGGAGGCGCTCTGCGGGGGATCTTCGCGGCCGGTGCGGCGGACGCCCCCGTCTCCCCCGAGCTCCTCGGTGCCTGCGTGCGAGTGCTCGCGGGATGGGACTGGGCGGAGCGCCCGGTCGCCGTGATCGCGATGCCGTCGCGGTCGCGTCCAGTGCTCGTCGATTCGTTGGCCCGCGGGATCGCCGAGATCGGACGCCTGCCGTACCTCGGTGCGCTCGCGCCCGTGAACGGCGGTCCTAGCGGCCAGCCCGGCGGCAATAGCGTGTTCCGCCTCGCGGGACTGTGGGACCGGTTCTCGGCCGACGGCATCGAGGTGCCTCCCGGGCCCGTGCTGCTGGTCGACGATCTGGTCGACAGTCGCTGGACCCTCACGGTCGCGGCGCGCACGCTCCGCCGCGCCGGGGCGACCGGGGTGCTGCCGTTCGCCCTCGCGCTGCGCGGTTGAGCGGAGCTGTCCGGCCGACAGGGGCTGCGCTGCCGTTCGCCCTCGCGCTGCGCGGTTGAGAAGAGCCTCGCGCTGCGCGGTTGAGCGGAGCCTCGCGCTGCGCGGATCTCCTGTCAGTCCTCGGCCAGTGCGGGCGCGGGCGGCCAGCTGCTCGCGCCGAGCTCGCGGGAGATGTTCCGTGCGGTCTCGCGCAGCGCATCGAGCACGGCGTCGGTCGCGGGTGCCTGCGATGTGGGCATCACCACGGCGACCGCTGCGACGATCTCGTTCGAGGCGTCCGCGACGGGGGCTGCGACCGAGGACTCGCCGAGCACGGCCTCATCGACCTCGGCGGCGCTCGCACGGTCGAGGATCGCCGGGAACTCGAGCGTGAGCCGCGCGACGTCCGTGATGGTGTCACCCGTGAGGCTGCGCAGCGGCTGCTCGAACACGGTGCGCTGGAACCCCGCGTCGTAGGCGAGCAGCACCTTGCCCATTGCCGAGGCGTGGGCGGGGATCGCGACGCCGGTCTCGAGCATCTGCCGGCTGTCGTCGGGGCGGAGGTCGTGGTGGATCACGAGCACTTCGTGGAAGTGCGGGGCGCCGAGGCGGACAGGGAGGTTCGTGCGACGCGCGAGTTCTTGCGTCCAGCGCATGGCGCGCGCGCGGACGTCGAGCGTGTCGAGGTAGACGTTGCTGAGGCGCAGCAGGGTCGGTCCGAGCATGTAGCGCTGCCCGCCGCGCTCTTTCGCGACGAGGCCGTGCTCGCGCAGCGACTTCACGATGCCGTGCACGGTGGACGGGGGGAGCGCGAGCGCCGCAGCGAGGTCGGTGATGCCGAGATGACGGGCGCCCTGCAGCAGCTCCAGCACTTTGGCGGCGCGATCGATTGCCTGGATCATCGGGGTCTCCTTTCGCCTGAGTCTCCCTTGACAAGACGGCAGACCACGAGCATATTCGACATTGACGAATATCTTTCCGATTTCTTCGGAAAGCCGCGCGGCCGAGATCAAGGGAGATCCACCATGAAGAAGCTCATCAACGCTCCGGAAGACGTGCTCGTCGAATCGCTGAGAGGGGTGGCCCTCGCGCATCCCGAACTCGCGGTCGACCTCGAGACGCACGTGATCACGCGCGCGACTCCCAAGGCGCAGGGCAAGGTCGCCGTCGTCTCCGGCGGCGGGTCCGGCCATGAGCCGTTGCACGGCGGATTCGTCGGCGAGGGGATGCTCGACGCGGCCGTCGCGGGGGAGATCTTCACCTCGCCCACACCCGACCGCGTGCAGGCAGCGACCAAGGCGGTCGACCGCGGCGCCGGGGTACTCCACATCGTGAAGAACTACACGGGCGATGTGCTGAACTTCGAGATGGCCGCCGAGCTCGCCTCGATGGAGGGCATCGAGGTGGGCACGGTCGTGGTGGACGACGACGTCGCGGTGCAGGACTCGCTCTACACCGCCGGACGACGCGGTGTCGGACTGACCGTGCTGCTGGAGAAGATCGTCGGAGCCGCCGCCGAGGAGGGGCAGGATCTGGCGTCGGTGGTCGCGCTCGCGCAGCGCGTCAACGGACAGGGGCGTTCGATGGGAATGGCGCTGACGAGCTGCACCGTCCCCGCCGCGGGTAAACCCACGTTCGACCTGCCCGAGGACCAGATGGAGATCGGCATCGGCATCCACGGCGAGCCCGGACGCCACCGCGAGCCCCTCGCCCCGGCATCCGAGATCGCGCGTCAGCTCGTCGAGCCGATCGTGGCGGACCTCGACCGCACGGGTCCCGCGATCGTGATGGTCAACGGCATGGGGGCGACGCCGCAGATCGAGCTGTACCTGATGTACGCCGAGGTGGCGGCGCTGCTCGAGAAGGCGGGTGTGCAGATCGTCCGCAACCTCGTCGGCAACTACATCACCTCGCTCGACATGGCCGGATGCTCGGTCACCGTGCTCGCGGCCGACGACGAGATCCTGCGCCTGTGGGATGCCCCGGTCAGCACTCCCGGCCTGCGGTGGGGGGTGTGAGCCGATGACGGACACGATCGGCACCGCCGCACTCGTCGACTGGGTCACCCGCTATCGTGACGTCGTCACCGAGAAGAAGGAGTGGCTCACCGAGCTGGACTCCGCGATCGGCGACGCCGATCACGGTGCGAACATGTCCCGCGGCATGGCCGCCGTGGTCGACAAGCTCAGCGCGGATGCACCGGGGACGGTCGACGACCTGCTCAAGGGCGTCGGAATGACGCTCGTCAGCTCGGTGGGAGGGGCGAGCGGACCGCTGTACGGAACGCTCTTCCTGCGGATGGGCATGACGGCGGGTCCCGTGACCGAGCTCGACGCCGCAGGCCTCGCGGGGGCGTTGCGCGCGGGCCTCGAGGGCATCGTCGCTCGGGGCAAGGCCGAGGCGGGCGACAAGACGATGTTCGACGCGATGGCGCCCGCGGTCGATGCGATGGACGCGGCGATCGCCCGCGGAGCGGGTCTCGCCGATGCGAGCAGAGCCGCGGCGACCGCGGCGGCACTGGGCCGGGACGCCACGCTGCCGCTCGTCGCGCGCAAGGGGCGCGCCAGCTATCTGGGAGAGCGCAGCGCGGGTCACCTCGACCCCGGCGCGGCCTCGGTCACGCTGCTGTTCGAGTCGCTGGCCGACACGATCGCCGGCTCGTCCTGATGATCGGCGTCGTCGCCGTCTCTCACAGCGCCAGGCTCGGGGAGGCGGCGCTCGAACTCGCCCTCCAGATGGTTCCCGGAGGAGGGGCGCAGGTGCGCGTCGCGGCCGGGGCGGGGACGGATGCCGACGGCGCGGCCGTCCTCGGCACCGACGCGGTCGCCGTCGCCGCCGCGATCGACGAGCTCGCCGTGGACTGCGAAGGCGTGCTCGTGCTCATGGACCTCGGCTCTGCGGTGCTGAGCGCCGAACTCGCCCTCGACCTGCGCAGCAGTGAGGTGCCGGTCCGGCTCGCTCCCGCGCCGTTCGTCGAGGGACTCCTGTCGGCCGTGGTGTCGGCGGCTGGGGGAGCAGGGCTCGACGCAGTCGCGCAGGAGGCCGCGGGGGCACTCGCGGCGAAGGCGGGCCAGCTGAGCGAGGCGGAACCGCCCCCGGAGGTCGCACAGAGCGCGTCCGATCCGGACGCCCTCACCCGCACGGTCCGGGTCCGCAATCCGCTGGGCATCCACGCGCGTCCTGCGGCGCTCATCGCGGAAACCGCGGCGGGAACCGACGTGCGTCTGCGGCGCCTCCCCGACGGCCCTGAGGCGTCGGCCGCGAGCCTGTCGCGCCTCCTCGTGCTCGGGGCGCGCCAGGGCGACGAGCTGGAGCTGTCGGCGAGCGGCCCCGGCGCCGCGGCGATTCTCGACCGTCTCAGCGCTCTGTTCGACGAGGGATTCGGTGAGGGCACGGAGCCGGCATCCGTCCGTTCCGTTCCGATCACGGAGCCCACCACGGAGGGGAGCGATGACGCCGCTGCTCTGCCGACGAGCCCTCTCGCCGCAGGTGCGCTGCTGCGCGGTCGGGGGGTGAGCGCGGGTGCGGCCGCGGCGCCGGTCGTCCGTGTCGCGCCGGCGCTCACCGAGCCCGACCCCGCCGTGCGGATCGCGCCGGAGGAGCGGGACGCCGAGGTCTCGGCGATCGAATGGGCCTCGGTCGCCGTCGCCGATCAGCTCCGTCGACGCACCGAGGCCGCGACGGGTGAGGCGAAGGCGATCCTCGACGCATCCCGACTGCTGGCCTCCGACCCCGAGCTCGTCTCGGACGCGACCGCACTGGTGCGCGCGAAGGGGCTGAGCGGCACCAGGGCCGTGTGGGAGGTCGGTGCCGCGCACGCCGCGAGACTGTCGACGCTCGGCGGTCGCATGGCCGAAAGGGTGGCCGACGTCCTCGACGTCCGCGACCGGATCATCGCCGAACTCCTCGAGGTGGAGATGCCGGGGGTGCCCGAGCGCGAGGAGCCGTTCGTCCTCGTGGCGCGTGACCTCGCTCCCGCCGACACGGCGGCGCTCGAGGGAGGGCAGTGCGTGGCGCTCGTGACGGAGGACGGGGGACCGACCTCGCATACGGCGATCATCGCGCGTGCGCTGGGGCTTCCGGCCGTCGTGGGCGTCGAGGGCGCGGCGCGGATCCCCGCGGGAGCGACGGTGCTCGTGGACGGGGATCGCGGCACCGTGCAGCTGGACCCGTCGCCCGCGGCCGTCGAGAGGGTGCGAGCAGGATCCGAGGTCGTCGCGTTCGACGGTGCCGGGGTGCTCGCCGATCGCCACGCCGTTCCGCTGCTCGCCAACGTGGGTGGGGCGGCCGATGCCGAGACGGCAGCCGCGGCGGGGGCCGAGGGGGTCGGGCTGTTCCGCACCGAGTTCTGCTTCCTCGATCGCGTCGACGCACCTGACGTCGCCGAACAGGTGGCCGCCTACCGTGCCGTGCTCGCGCCTTTCGCGGGGCACCGGGTGGTGGTGCGCACTCTCGACGCGGGAAGCGATAAGCCGTTGCCCTTCACGCACCCCGAGCCGGAGGAGAACCCGGCGCTCGGCGTCCGGGGGCTTCGCCTCGCCCGTCGCGCTTCGCAGCTGCTCGACGACCAGCTGCGCGCAGTCGCCGAGGCCGCGGAGGCCGAGTCTGCGCGCGTCGAGGTCATGGCGCCGATGGTGGCGACGATCGAGGAGGCGCAGGCCTTTGTCGAGCGCTGCCGCGCAGCGGGGCTGACCCGCGCCGGCATCATGGTCGAGACGCCGTCCGCGGCGCTCCTCGCCTCCGAGCTGTTCGACGTCGTCGACTTCGTCAGCATCGGCACGAACGACCTGGCCCAGTACACGATGGCCGCGGACCGCCTGCTCGGCGCGCTCGGAGATCTCAACGATCCGTGGCAGCCTGCCGTCCTGCGTCTCATCGGCGCGGTGGGCGACGCGGGCCGTGCCAGCGGGAAGCCGGTCGGGGTGTGCGGCGAGGCTGCGGGCGACCCGGCGCTCGCGCCCGTGCTGGTGGGATTGGGGGCGAGCTCGCTCTCGATGACGTCGCGCGCCCTCGGGCGGGTGGGAGCCGCGTTGCGCCGCGTCACGACGGAGCAGTGTCATCGGGCGGCCGACGCTGCACGGTCGTCGTCGTCGGCGGAGGAGGCGCGGGAGGCGGCGCGCGCCGTGGTCGACGCATGATCCCTCTTTACTAACCGATCGTTCAGTTAGTATGGTCGGGTCGGATGCCGCAGCGCGGCGTCTCACGCGACGAGGAGGTCGACGATGACGGATGCGACGACGGGTACGACGACCCGGACGACGGCGACGAGCGTCCCGCCCAACCGGGCCATGATGCAGCGCGATCGCGCGTCGGCATCCCTCGGCCTCCTGGTGGAGCGCGACGACCCCGGCCACGCCGTCGTCTCGATGCGCGTGCGCGATGACATGACCAACGGCTTCGCCATCACGCACGGCGGCTTCGTCTTCGCGCTCGCGGACACGGCCTTCGCGATCGCCTGCAACGAGGACGACCGCGTCACGGTCGCCGCCGGCGCCGACATCTCGTTCCTCAAGCCGACGGTGTCGGGTCAGACCCTGACCGCGACCGCCGTGCGCCGCTCCCGATCGGGGCGCTCCGGCATCTACGACGTGACGGTCGTCGACGAGCAGGGCGACACGGTCGCCGAGTTCCGCGGCCGGTCACGCACCACCTCCCAGACGTTCTGAACAGACCCCGGAGCACTCATGTCGACGATGACCGATCACTCCACCTCCCGCGCTGCCGTCCGCGCTCCCGCCCTCGCCGCGCTCGACGCCGAGGAACGGCTGACACGCGCCGAGCTGGAGGAGCTGCAACTCCAGCGCCTGCAGCAGACCGTGCGCCACGCCTACGCGAACGTGCCGCTCTACACCCGCAAGTTCGATGAGGCGGGCGTGCACCCCGAAGACATCCGCGTCCTCGCCGATATCGAGCGGCTGCCGTTCACGACCAAGGCGGACCTGCGCGAGACCTACCCGTTCGGCATGTTCGCTGTGCCGATGAGCGATGTCGCCCGAATCCATGCGTCGAGCGGCACGACCGGGCGCCCGACGGTCGTCGGCTACACGCGCGGCGACCTCGACCGCTGGGGCGCTCTGGTCGCACGCTCGCTGCGCGCTGCCGGCATCCGCGCAGGGATGAAGGTGCACAACGCCTACGGCTACGGGCTGTTCACGGGCGGTCTCGGCGCGCACGCCGGCATCGAGGCGCTCGGCGCGACCGTGATCCCCGTGTCGGGTGGTCAGACCGCGCGGCAGGTGCAGCTGATCCGCGACTTCGAACCCGACGCGATCCTCTGCACACCCAGCTATCTGCTCACGATCGCGGACGCGATGGTGGCCCAGGGCATCGACCCGCGGTCCACCTCGCTCAAGGTCGCGGTGCTGGGCGCCGAGCCGTGGACGAACGAGATGCGGCGAGAACTCGAACAGCGGATGGGCATCGACGCACTCGACATCTACGGTCTCAGCGAGGTCATGGGGCCGGGCGTCGGCAGCGAGTGCCTCGAGGGCAAGGACGGACCCCACATCTGGGAGGACCACTTCCTCCCCGAGGTCATCGACGCCGAGTCCGGCGCGGCCCTGCCTGACGGCGAGCTGGGCGAGCTCGTGTTCACCTCGCTCACGAAGGAGGCGTTCCCGGTCATCCGCTACCGCACTCGCGATCTCACGCGCCTTCTGCCCGGTACGGCCCGCCCCGCGATGCGGCGCATGGAGAAGGTCACCGGCCGCAACGACGACATGATCATCGTGCGCGGTGTGAACCTCTTCCCCACGCAGATCGAGGAGCTCGTGCTCGGCATCGAGCAGCTGACCCCGCATTTCATCCTCGAGCTCACGAAGGAGGGGCGGATGGATGCGTTGACGGTGCGCATCGAGCGGCATCCGGATCTGCCGGTGGACACCTGTCGGGCCGCCGCCGAGGTGCTCGCGCAGCGCATCAAGGTGTTCGTCGGCTCGACCGTCGCCGTGCGACTGGAAGAGCCCGGCGCCCTGCCGCGCAGCGAGGGGAAGTACAAGCGCGTCTACGACCTGCGCTGACTCCTGCGCGGTCACGGGACCGAACGGTGCGAGACTGAGGCGTGATGTCCGAGATGCAGAGCGCGCGACGTGGTCGCCCGGGATACGACCAGCAGGGGATCCTCGCCGTCGCGATCGCGGCGTTCAACGAGCACGGCTACGACGCCACGTCGATCGGCATGCTCGCCGAGCGTCTGGGTCTGTCGAAGTCGGCGATCTACCACCACTTCGGGTCGAAGGAGGAGATGCTCGACCTCGCGCTCGACGCCGCGCTCAGCGGGCTCGAGGCCGTGGTCGACGATCCCGCGCCGGCGGGCGATCGCGCGACGGCGAGCGCGGCGGACCGTCTCGAGCACGTGCTGCGCGGTGCCGTGCACGTGCTGGTGGATCAGCTGCCCGCCGTCACCCTGCTGCTGCGGGTGCGCGGGAACACCGAGGTCGAGCGCACCGCACTCGCACGACGACGCACGTTCGATCGTCGGATCACGGCACTGGTCTCAGCCGCGCAGGAGGAGGGCGCCCTCCGTGAGGACATCGACGCGAGCGTCGCGGCGCGTCTCACGTTCGGCATGATCAACTCGCTCGTCGAGTGGTACCGGCCTGGAGGGCGCGAAGGTGCGGACCGCCTTGCGGACGACGTCGTCGCGATCGCTCTTGACGGGCTGCGCCGGAGGCCGTAGCCCCCGGCGCGCGGCTCTCACGCCGCCGTCTCGAGCTCCTTCGCGACGAGCGTGAGCACGTCGTAGGTCGCGACGATCTCGTCATCCTGGTTCTTCAGCACGGCATCCCACCGCACCTCGCCGTACTCGTCTGTCTCGCGCGGGGTGATCTGCTTGGCGGTGAGCTCCACGCGGATCTCGTCGCCCGGGGACACCGGGGTCACGAACCGCAGGTTCTCGAGACCGGAGTTCGCGAGCACCGGTCCCGGTGCGGGGTCGACGAACAGCCCGGCGGCCCACGACACGAGCAGGTATCCGTGCGCGACGCGACCGGGGAAGAACGGGTTCGCGGCGGCCGAGGCCTCGTCCATGTGGGCGTAGAAGGTGTCGCCGGTGAACGCCGCGAACGTCTCGATGTCGTCGAGCGTCACGGTGCGCGATCCGCTGGCGACCTGGTCGCCGATCCGCAGCTCCGCGAGCGACTTGCGGAAGGGGTGCACGCCGTCGGCATCGGCGAACGGGCGTGCCGCCGCTCCCTGGTGCCAGACGCCCGTGAGTGCGGTCATCATGGCCGGGGAGCCCTGCACGGCGGTGCGCTGCATGTGGTGGAGCACGGCCCGGATGCCGCCGAGCTCCTCGCCGCCGCCGGCGCGGCCCGGGCCTCCGTGCACCAGGTTCGGCAGGGGCGAGCCATGACCGGTCGAGCTGCGAGCGTCGTCACGGTCGAGGAACAGTACGCGCCCGTTGTAGGCCGCGATGCCCGCTGCGAGTGCCACCGCGACCTCGGGGTCGTGCGTCGCGACGCTGGTCACGAGCGATCCGCCACCGCGTGCGACCAGGGCGCTCGCCTCGTCGAGGGTCCGGTAGCCGACGATGCTCGACACCGGCCCGAATGCCTCGATCTCGTTCACGGCCGGACTCTCTGGGTCGTCGAAGCGCAGGAGCATGGGCGAGACGAAAGCGCCGTCCGGCACTTCGCCGTCGCTGCCGTCGGCGCGGCGCACCGCGGGGGCATCCGTCGAGCCGATCACGAGCTCGCCCCCGCCGGCGCGCAGCCGCTCGACCTGGCGCAGCACCTCGTCGCGCTGCTCGGTCGAGGCGAGCGGACCCATGGTCACGCCCTCGGCGCGAGGGTCGCCGACGACCACCCGCTCCGAGAGTCGTGCGCGCACCGCGTCGATCACGGCGTCGACGAGTCCGTCCGGCACGATCGCGCGACGGATCGCGGTGCACTTCTGTCCGGCCTTGCTGGTCATCTCGGCGACGAGCTGACGCACGTAGGCGTCGAACTCGGGAGTGCCGGTCACGGCATCCGTCCCGAGGATCGAGGCGTTGATCGAGTCGGTCTCGCTGGTGAAGCGCACCCCGCCGGTCTGCACGGCGTCGTGTGACCGGAGGCGTTCGGCCGTCGACGCGGACCCCGTGAAGGCGACGAGGTCGCCGAGGCGCAGTTCGTCGAACAGCGTGGGCACGCTTCCGGACACGAGCTGCAGCGAGCCCTCGGGGAGCAGCCCGGACTCGACCATGATGCGTACCATCGCCTCGGCCAGGTAGCCGGTCGGCGTCGCCGGCTTGACGATCGTGGGCACGCCCGCGAGGAACGCGGGGGCGAACTTCTCGAGCGAGCCCCACACGGGGAAGTTGAAGGCGTTGATCTGCACGGCCGCTCCGCGCAGGCGCGTGTAGATGTGGCGGCCGATGAACGAGCCGTCGCGCGAGAGGTTCTCGACTGGGCCGTCGACGTAGACCTTCGCGTTCGGCAGCTCGCGGCGGCCCTTGCTGGAGTACGCGAAGAGCACGCCGATGCCGCCGTCGATGTCGACCCAGGAGTCCTGGGTCGTCGCGCCGGTGCGACGGGAGATCTCGTACAGCTCCGACTTGCGTTCCGTCAGGACGAGGGCGAGTTGCTTGAGCAGGACGGCACGCTGGTGGAACGTCAGCTCGCCGAGGGCGTCCTGGCCGGTGCTCCGCGCGTAGTCGAGGGCGGCGCCCAGGTCGAGCCCTTCGGTCGAGACGCGTGCGACGACCTCGCCGGTCGAGGCGTCGCGCACCTCGGTGGTCCGCGCTCCGTCGGCGGGCGTCCACCAGGATCCCTGCACGTAGCTGGGGAGGATCTCTGTCATCTCTCGTCCTTCCATTCGTAGAAGCCGCGGCCGGTCTTGCGTCCCAGGTGGCCTTCGGCCACGAGTCGCCGCAGCAGGGCAGGCGGTGCGAACCGTTCGCCGAGCTGTGCTTCGAGGTACTCGGCGATGCCGAGGCGCACGTCGAGCCCGACGATGTCGGTGAGCCGGAGCGGTCCGATCGGATGCTTGTATCCCAGGGTCATCGCCGCGTCGATGTCCTCGGCGGAGGCGACGCCCTCCTCGACCATGCGGATGGCCTCGAGGCCGAGCGCGACGCCGAGACGCGAGGACGCGAAGCCCGGGGCGTCCGCGACGACGACGGGCGTCTTACCGAGCGCCTGTACCCAGGCTCGGGCGGACTCGATGAGCGGGGGAGCGGTGGCGGCGCCGCGCACGATCTCCACGAGGGCCGAGGCGGGCACGGGGTTGAAGAAGTGCATCCCCAGGAAGCGCGCGGGGTCCGTGAGCGTCGCGGCGAGCTCGTCGATCGAGATCGACGACGTGTTGGAGGCGATCACGGCGTCTGCGGCGACGTGCTCCTCGATCCCGGTCAGCGCCTCGACTTTGAGCGCGAGATCCTCGGGCACGGCTTCGACGACCAGGCCGCATGTGGCGAAGGCGGCGCGGTCGGCGGAGGAGATGAAGCGCGCGCGATAGGCGTCCACCGGCTCGAGAGCCGTGGCACGAGCGATCGAGGCGTCGATCGAGCCGAGCACCCGGGTCGACGCCGCGCTCGCCGCATCATCGTCGCGCTCGACCACCGTCACGCGCGACCCGGCCAGCAGGAAGGCGTGCGCGATGCCGGCTCCCATGCGTCCGCCGCCGAGGACGCCGACATGCGCGGGGGCTGTCGTGCTCATCGTTCTCCCTTCTCCGACCCGGCTCGGTCGTTAGACCCAACTCTGCGCTCGAGGAACTCGGTCATCCGGCGGAACTTCTCGGGACTCTCGAACAGCGCGGCCTGCGCGTCGAGATCGACCGCGGGATGCTCGGCGCGCGGTGCGCGGAACACGCGCTTGGTGGCGATCGTCGCGGCGCGGTCGTTGCGCGCGATGCGGTCGGCGATCGCGTGCGCCGCGGGCAGCAGGTCGGCCGTGTCGTGCACCGACGACACCAGTCCGATGCGCAGCGCCTCCTCGGCCTTCACGCTGCGGCCCGTCAGGAGGAGTTCCGCCGCCCGGGCGTCGCCCACGATCTCCTTGAGCCGCCAGCTCGCGCCGGCCGCCGCGAGGATGCCGAGGCCGGTCTCGGGGTTGCCTATCACGAGGTCCGGCGTGCCGATCCGGATGTCCGCGGCGTAGGCGAGCTCCGCGCCGCCACCGAGGGCATAGCCGTCGATCGCCGCGATGACGGGCATGGGGAGCTCGGCGATCCGCACGAACGCGTGCGCGTTGATGCCGCGCAGGGCGTCGGCGGCACGGCGCTCCCGCAGCTCCGCGATGTCGGCGCCGGCGGCGAATACTCCGCCCGCGCCGACGAGGATGAGGGTGCGGGGGTCGTGTTCGAGCTCCTCGCAGAGCGCGTGCAGGGCGTCGATCATGGCCTGGTCGATCGCGTTGCGCTTGGCCGGTCGGTCGAGGGTCGCGATCACGCGTCCGTCCGCCCTCTCGACGATCAGGGGGCTGCTCTGGGCGCCGCCCATCACACGCGCTCCAGGATCACGGCCGCGCCCTGGCCGACGCCCACGCACATGGTCGCCAGGCCGTAGCGTGCGTCCTCGCGCTCCATCCGCCCCATCAGGGTCACGAGAAGTCTCGAGCCCGACGATCCGAGCGGGTGCCCGAGGGCGATCGCTCCACCGTCGGCGTTCACGATCGACTCGTCGAGTCCGAGGCGTCGGATGCAGGCGATCGACTGGGTCGCGAAAGCCTCGTTCAGCTCGACCGCTCCGATGTCGTCGAGGGTCAGCCCGGACCGTCGCAACGCCTTCTCGGTCGCCGGGACAGGGCCGAGCCCCATGATCTCCGGGGCGAGGCCCGCGCTGGTGCCGACGACGATCCGTGCCCGCGGCACGAGGCCGTAGCGCTCCACCGCCTCGGCGCTCGCGACGACGACGGCCGAGGCCCCGTCGTTCAGGGCGCTCGAGTTCCCTGCGGTGACCACGCTGCCGCCGGCCACGACGGGACGCAGTCGGGCAAGGCCCTCGAGCGTCGTCTCGGGGCGCGGTCCCTCGTCGGCGAGCACGATGCCGTCGCCCACGGGCACGCCCACGATCTCGGGAGCGAACCTCCCCACGGCGATCGCGGCGGCCGCGCGCTGCTGGGAGCGCAGCGCGAAGGCATCCGCCTCCTCGCGACCGATCCCGTCGAGCCGAGCGACCTCCTCGGCGGTCTCGGGCATCGTGAACGTGGTCTTGTCGCGGGCGAGGAGCCGCGGGTTTGGGAAGCGCCAGCCGATCGAGGTGTCGAACGCCGCGCCGGGCTTGCCCCAGGCCTTCTCGGGCTTGGCCTGCACCCAGGGAGCGCGTGTCATCGACTCGACGCCGCCGGCGACGATCAGGTCGGCGTCGCCGGCGCGGATGGCCTGCGCGGCCATCGTGACCGCCGACATCCCGGAGGCGCAGAGTCGGTTCACGGTGATCCCCGGAACGGTGTCAGGGAGGCCGGCCAGCAGCACGGCCATCCGCGCGACGTTGCGGTTGTCCTCGCCCGCCTGATTGGCGGCTCCGAGGATCACCTCGTCGATCTCCGCGGATGCCGGGTCGATCCCCGAGCGGCGCACGGCCTCGCCGACGGCGACCGCGGCCAGATCATCGGGACGGACGGCGGCGAGTGCTCCGCCGTAGCGGCCCACGGGCGTGCGCGCGCCACCGACGAGGTAGGCCTCTGCCATGCGGATCTCCTGACTTCGTCGTCTCGACGGGGACCGTTCCCGATCGATCGCCCTATTTACTGACCGATCGTATGGTAATTATGGCACGTCCGTCCGTCGTCATGCGAGAAGGTCGACGCCCTTGGTCTCCTTGACGAGCGACACGGCGATCAGCGAGACGACCGAGGCGATCGCGATGTACACGCCGATCGTCCAGGCGGCCTGGAACTGGTTCAGGAGAGCCTCCGCGATCATCGGGGCGAAAGCACCGCCCAGGATGGCGCCGAGCGCGTAGCCGATCGAGACGCCCGAGTACCGCACGTTCGCGGGGAACATCTCGGCGTACAGTGCCGCCTGCGGACCGTAGGAGAGACCCAGTGCGAACGTCATCACGAACAGCGCGACGAAGTACCAGACGATGTTCGCGGTGTCGATGAGGAACCACATCGGCACTGCCCACAGCGCGAGGGCGACGTACCCGATCTGGAACGTGCGCACGCGGCCGAGACGGTCGGACAGATGACCGCCCCATAGCGTGAAGATCAGCCAGCCGAAGGAGGCGAGCGTGGTCGCCAGCAGCACGGGAGGGCGCTCCATTCCAAGGGCGGTGACGGCGTAGGTCGCGAAGAACGCGATCAGCAGGTAGCCGGCCGCATTGTTGGCGATGAAGATCAGCGCCGTGAGGACGACCTGCTTGGTGTTCTTGCGGAACAGCTGGCCGAGGGGTGCGGAGGCCTCCTTGCGTCGACGCTGCAGCTCCTCGAAGATCGGACTCTCGTCGACGGCGCGACGGATCAGGTAGCCGACGCCGATCAGGACGATTGACAGCAGGAACGGGATGCGCCAGCCCCACTCGAGGAAGGCCTCGGGCGACATGGAGGTCGTGAGGACCCACAGCGTCGCGGTCGCGAGGATCATGCCGACGGGCACGCCGATCTGCGGGAAGGCGCCGAAAAGCCCGCGACGTCCGTGCGGCGCGTGCTCCACCGCCATGAGAGCGGCCCCGCCCCACTCGCCGCCGGCCGAGAAGCCCTGCAGGATGCGCAGCGCGATCAGGAGGATCGGCGCCGCGATGCCGATCGCGGCGTAGGTCGGGAGGACGCCGATCAGCGATGTCGAGAGCCCCATCAGGATCAGCGTGAATACGAGCATCTTCTTGCGTCCGAGCTTGTCGCCGAGGTGCCCGGCGATGATCGCGCCGAGGGGGCGGAACAGGAACGAGATGCCGATCGTGGCGAAGGAGAGCACCTGCGCGAGGCCGGGGTTGGATTCCGCGATCGGGGCGAGGAACAGCGGCGCGAGAACGAGGCCCGCCGCCTGCGCGTAGATGAAGAAGTCGTACCACTCGATCGAGGTGCCGACGAGGGTGCCGGCGAGCACGCGGCGCTCCTCCGCGGGCATCCGTCGTGTCGAGGTCGGGTCTGAGACTGCTGACGACATGAGAACTCCGTTGTTCTGCGATTCGGGACGGCGGAGGCATCGGGACTCCGCTTTCCTGACCGAATGATCGGTCAGTAATTGCCGAGCGTAGCGCATGACGTCGGCGAGGAACACCCCGGATCCTCTCGGCATCGGGAAGCATGCCGGATGCGGCATGAACCATGTCACTTTCCTGTCTCGACACGGAACGCATCGTTCGACGGATCGTGATCGAACCCTATGCTTCCGATCAGGGGGCGTCGGACACGACGCAGAGCACGCGACACGGAGGATCACATGAACGTTCAGAACGGCAGGCGCGGGCGGTCGCTGCTCGCTGTCATCGTGACCGGCAGCATGCTCGTTCTCGCCGCGTGCGCACCGGAACCTGCGGCGTCTCCGACGCCAGAGCCGACGCCCACGTCGAGCGAGGACGCAACGTACGACGGGCCGATCGCCTTCGTCGGAGATGAGCTCGATGCGTTCGCTCTCACGGCCGAGGAGATCACCGGACTGGTTCCGGAGGCGACCGACGTGGCCGAGATCTCCCCTGTCCTCGAGCAGGTCTCGGACGGGGGCGGCATGACCGCAGTGCCCGAGATCTGCGAGACGTTCTATGCCGAGCAGTCGCTGGGTGCTGTCGGGGCGCGGACGATCGGGTGGAAGGTGCCGTCCGATCCCGATGTCGGATTCGGCCGCCTCCTCGTGATCCAGTTCGCCGATGAGGTGCAGGCGCAGCAGCGCATGGACCAGCTCCTCAAGGCGGCGCAGCAGTGCGCATCGTTCGTGAAGGAGACCCCGGCCACCTACGAGGCGGTGATCACTGCGGACTCCGGAGACGTCCGTGCATTCGCCGGCACGCTGCGGGACACGGCGAGCAGCAACGCCTGGCGCTCGTTCACGGCGTATGCCTCCACGGGCAACGTGCTCGTGGAGCTGTGGCAGCCCTTCAGCGGCGAGCGGACGTTCGACGCGCAGGCGGCGGCGTCTCTGCTGCAGTCACGCGCGCAGGAAGCTCGCGACGGGCTGATCGAGGATCTGACCGCGAATCCGCCGATTCCGGAGGGCGGCGCGGCGCCGTCCACGGGCGCGGCATGGAGCGAGTGGCCGATCGGGGTCGGCGGGATCGGTCCTGTGCGACTAGGCGACCCGATCGACGCTGCGGTATCCGCCGCGGGAGGTACCGCGTCCGCGCCGGAGTACGACGGTGGACCCTGGACGATCGTGAACGAGCGGCAGTCCGGGACGCTGTCGCTGCAGCCTGTCGAGGGTGGGACGACACTCGCGTCGATCACGGCGGGGAACAGCCGCACCTTCGACGAGCCGACGCAGACCGGCGCAGACCTGCCCTCGCGCGGTGACGTGAGAGTCGGCGACACGGCGGCGAAGGCGATGACCGCGTATCCGGGCGGGACGACCGTCGTCGTCGCCTCGTCCGGCGACTACTACTACGCGGTGTCGACTCGCGAGGGCGTGCTGTTCGTCTTCCACACGGACATCAGGGCCGATGAGGCCGGCTCCTCGATCATCGGAATCACGGTGGAGGATGCCACCCAGCGGAAGAGTCTCGTGTTCGGCTGATCTCGGATCCCGCCGCCCTCGCGCGGATTCAGACGCGACCGAACGCGCGCAGCGGATGCTCGATCAGCTCGGTCACGCGCCGCAGGAAGCTCGCGGCGTAGCCGCCGTCGCACACCCGATGGTCGAAGACGAGCGACAGCTGGACGATCCTCCGCGCCACGATCTCGCCGTCGACGACCCAGGGGCGCGCGATGATCCGGCCGATGCCGAGGATCGCGACGTCGGGGTGGTTGATGATGGCCGCAGACCCGTCCACGCCGAGCCCGCCGTAGTTGTTCAGCGTGAACGTGGAACCGCGCAGCCGCTCGGGTGGCAGCGATCCGCGGCGCGCGGTGTCGGCGACTTCGCGCAGCGCCGTGTCGAGCGTGTCGACGCTCAGCTCGTGGGCGCGGGGGATCACCGGCACCAGGAGTCCGCGCTCGGTGTCGACCGCGACGCCGAGGTTGACGCCGTCGAAGGAGATCAGTTCGGAGGCGGCGTCGTCGAGTCGTGAGGCGAGCACGGGATGCTCGGAGAGGGCGATCAGCACGAAGCGGGCGAGCAGCGCAGTGAGCGACGGGGCGCGGCCCTCCGCCGGGGCCATGCGCGAGCGCAGGTCCCAGAGCTCGGTGGCGTCGACGTCGACCCACACGGTGGCCTCGGGGATCTCGGCTCTGCTTCGGGCGAGCTTGGCGCTCACGGCCTTGCGCAGCGGTGAGAGGCGCTCGCGGCAGCTCACGACGAGCCCGTCGACCTCGCTCCCGGAGTCGGTGATCGCGCCGGCCGGGGGCATGGTGTGGGCCGGGGGCGTGGTGTGGGCCGGGGGCGTGGTGTGGGCCGGGGGCGTGGTGTGGGCCGGGGGCGTGGTGTGGGCCGGGGGCATGGGGTGGGACAGGGGTAGCGCTGTGCTTCGCGCGTGGGAGTGCGCGCCGTCGACCGCGCTGTCGACGGCCGCGGCCAGGACATCGGCGCGCGTGACGGCGCCGTCGTGCCCAGTCGGGGTGATGGCGCGCACATCGACGCCCAGGTCTCGGGCGAGACGTCGCACGAGCGGTGAGCGCACGGCGACCGGTCCGCTGTGCGGAGCGGGGGCGTCGCCGCCGGCAGCGGCGGCGGGAGCGGGGGCGTCGGGGCCGGTGGAGCCCGTCGACGCATACGTCGCAGTGCGGGCAGGGCGACGGCGCCCCGAGCCCGTGCGCGCGGTCGTGCCGTAGCCGATCAGGACGTTGCCGGAGCCCGCCCGCTCCTCGGTCCGGTAGGCCTCGTGCTCGACCTCGGTCTCGGAAGCCAGCTTGTCGGCGGGGCCGGCGGGCGCATCCGCACCCGCATCCGCATCCGCACTCGCGCGGGCATCCTCCACTTCGAGGACCGGCGAACCGACGTCGATCGTGTCGCCCGCTTCGCCGTGCAGCGCCGTGACCACGCCCGCGAACGGAGAGGGCAGCTCGACGATGCTCTTGGCCGTCTCGACCTCGGCTATCGGCTGATCGGTGGCGATCGTGTCGCCGACGGCGACCAGCCACTGCACGAGTCCGGCCTCGGTGAGCCCTTCGCCGAGGTCGGGGAGGCGGAACACGCGGGTCGTGAGCGATGTCATGCGCCGTCCTCCCAGTGCAGGCTGTCGATCGCGTCGAGGACGCGGTCGACGTCGGGCAGGTACCAGTGCTCGAGCTTCGGCGGTGCGAAGGGGGTGTCGAATCCGGTCACCCGGCGGACGGGGGCCTCGAGGTATTCGAAGCACCGCTCGAACACCCGAGCCTGGATCTCCGAGGCGACGCTCGCGAAGCCCGGAGCCTCGGCGATGACGACCGCGCGTCCGGTCGAGCGCACGGCCGCCGTGACGGTCGCGTCATCGAACGGCGTGAGCGAGCGGATGTCGACGACCTGGACGCTGCGCCCCTCGGCGGCGGCGGTCTCGGCGGCTTCCAACGCGAGCGGGACGGAGGCCCCGTACGCGAGCAGTGTCACGTCGCTACCCTCGCGCGCGATGCGGGCCGACCCGATGTCGACGGTCGTCGAGGTGTCGACCTCGCCCTTGCCCCAGTAGAGCTTCTTCGGCTCGAGGAAGATCACGGGGTCGGGCGAGGAGATTGCGGCGCGCAGCAGCGAGTAGGCATCCTGCGGGGTCGAGGGACTCACGACGGTCAGTCCCGGGGTGTGCGCGTAGTACGCCTCCGAGGAGTCGCAGTGGTGCTCGACGCCGCCGATCCCGCCGCCGAAGGGGATGCGGATGACGAGCGGCATCCGCACGCCACCGCGTGTCCGGTTTCCGAGCTTGGCGACGTGGCTGACGATCTGCTCGAACGCGGGGAGCGCGAAGGCGTCGAACTGCAGCTCGACGACCGGGCGCATGCCGTTCATCGCCATTCCCACGGCTGTGCCGACGATCCCCGACTCCGCGAGCGGTGTGTCGAAGCAGCGGTCCTCGCCGAACCGTTCGGTGAGGCCGTCGGTGATGCGGAACACGCCGCCCAGTGCGCCGACGTCCTCGCCGAACACCACGACTTCGGGATCGGCGGCGATCGCGTCGGCGAGGGCGAGGTTGAGGGCCGCGGACATGCTCAGCACCCGCACGTCGGCGGGAGCGGCATCGAGGCGGATGTCGTCGTGGGCGATGGTCATCGGGTGCCTCCTGCGGTCTGCGGCGCGGCGCTCGTCTCGCGGTCGATCTCGTCTCGTAGGAGCTGCCACTGCTCCTGGAGCTGTGGCGATCGGGTGCTCGTCACGAAGCGGAAGAGATCCTCGGGGTCGAGGTCGGCATCGGTGTTCAGCGCCTCGCGCATGGCGGCGGCGATCGTCTCGGCGCCCGCGGCGTACTCGGCCTCGAGCTCGGGCGTGAGCGCGCCTGCGTCGACGAGGTGGGCGCGGAGCCGGGTGAGCGGGTCGCGCTCGACCCAGGCTCTGACCTCATCGCGTGCCCGGTAGCGCGTGTCGTCGTCGGCGTTGGTGTGGGCCTGCATGCGATAGGTGTGCGCCTCGATGAGCGTGGGGCCGTCGCCGGTCCGTGCGCGGTCGATCGCGTCGCCGAGCACCGCGAGGACGCCCGCGACGTCGTTGCCGTCGACGCGCTGACCCGGCATCCCGTATCCGATCGCCTTATGCGCCAGGGACGGGGCCGCCGTCTGGCGGCTGAGGGGCACGGAGATCGCGAACTCGTTGTTCTGCACGAAGAACACGACGGGAACGTGGAACACGGCGGCGAAGTTCATCGCCTCATGGAAGTCGCCCTCGCTGGTGGCGCCGTCGCCGCACAGCGCCACGACGACCGTGTCCTCGCCGCGGCGCCGGGCCGCGTAGGCGAAACCGACGGCGTGCAGCAGCTGGGTCGCGAGCGGCGTCGCCTGCGGCGCCACGCGATTCGCGCGGACGTCGTAGCCGGAATGCCAGTCGCCTTTGAGGAGCACCATCGCCTCGGCCGGGTCGACGCCGCGGGCGATCACTGCCACGGAGTCGCGGTAGGTGGGGAACAGCCAGTCCTCGGAACCGAGCGCGAGGGCGACGCCGATCTGGCATGCCTCCTGGCCGTGCGAGGAGGGGTAGACGGCGAGGCGGCCCTGCCTCACCAGGGCGCCGGCCTGGTCGTTGATCCGACGGCCTTCGACGAGGCCGCGGTAGGCGGCGAGCAGCCGGTCGGTGTCGGGGCGGGCGTAGCGCGCATCGTCCACCGCGGTGCCTTCGGGATCGATCAGTTGCACCGCCACGTCTCGCGGTAGCAGTTCCTCGTGCAGCATCCGTTCGCCCTCCTTGCCGAACTCGATGGGACCAGCATGACGGGGGATGACCACCTGTCCAAGGGTAAGGAGACTTTCATGGATGTTTGTGCGTTGCTTGTTGTTCTGAGCGACGAAGTGTCAGAATTCGAGCAGTGGAGGAAAGGGCGTCATGATCTCGTTGGACGGTGTCGATCTCGCGATCCTCGAGGAGCTGAGGCGCGACGCGCGCTCGTCGATGACGGCGATCGCCGACGCGGTGCACATCTCGCGTGCGGGGGCGCACGCGCGTATCAAGCGGATGTCGGATGCGGGGGTGATCACCGGCTACACCGTGCGCACGGATCCTGTGCTGCTCGGGCATCACGCCAGCGCGTATGTCACTCTGGCGATCGAGCAGGCTACGTGGCAGGACGTGAGTGCCAGGCTGCGCGCGATTCCGGAGATCGAGCACATGGCGCTCGTGGGAGGCGACTTCGACGTGATCCTGCTGGTGCGCGCGAGCGACGCCCGCGATCTCCGCCGCATCGTGCTGGAGGACATCCAGGCGATCCCCTCGATCCGCTCGACACGCACGACGCTGATCTTCGAGGACTTCACGCTCGTGTGATGGCTCGCGCACGGTGGTCTGATTGCTCGCGCACGGTGGTCTGATCGCTCGCGCACGTCTGATGGCTCGCGCTCGTCTGGTGGCTCGCGCTCGGTCGGTGCGCTCTCTGAACAACGGGGGGTCTGCGTGCTCAGAACGGTGGCGGTGCTTAGAACGGTGGCGGTGCGCGCTCAGAACGGTGGCGGTGCGGGCTCTCTTGCGGTGACGGTGTTCGGAGCGGGAGGTGCGTCGAGGTACGTTCGGCCCGCCGGACTCGTCCACGCGAGGACTCCCGCGCCCAGATGCTCGACGTGCCAGGGTGTGTGGTGCTTGAGGGAGTGGTGTCGACGGCACAGGGTCGCGAGGTTGTCGACGGCTGTCTCCCCACCGAGCGCGTGGTCGCGCGTGTGGTCGAGGTCGCAGTCGCGCGCCGGCTGACCGCAGGTCGGGAAGCGGCAGCGCTGATCCCGCGCGAGGAGATGTCGCTTCATCTCCGCCGACGGGCGATACCGATCAACCGCGAGCAGGGCTCCGGTGACGGGGTGCGTCAGGATCCGGTCCCATCCGGAGGCCGTACCGGCCAGATGCTTCGCCGTCGAGGTGTCGATCGGCGTGCGGTCGTTGATCTCTGCGGGGGTGTCGGTCTCACCGAAAAGCGTCAGGGCCGGCACGGTCACTGAAACCGAACCGCGGATCGTCGACAGCATCCGGGTGGGGGAGTCGTGTCCGACCGGAGTGCCGGAGAGGAGCAGGTCGAGCGCGAGGTCGCAGCGGGTCTCGGCGAGCGTGCGGGCGTCAGGCGTGGAACCGCCGGACGCGGCGCCGGAAGAGGAGTCGGCTGCTTCCGCGTCTTCGTGAACCGCCGCACCGTGAGGGACGACGGCCGTGGCATGGTGTTCGCCCTCGTCGCTCAGGGACTTCGCCATGTCGGTCAGCCGTGCGAACGCGCCGTGCACGAGCACAGCCGGACCGAGGAGACCGAGTTCCGCCATGCCGTCGGTGCGGTCCTTCACCCAGACCGCGCGCTGTGCGCGGGCATCACGGTGACGCTCCTCGATCGTGCGGCGCTGATAGCGCTCGGCGGTCCGACGCGCTCGTCGCGCCACACGGTTCGGCGACTCGGTGCGCGCGACCTCGATCATCTCGCCGGCGTAGGCGTCGCGATCGGCATCGTCGCTCAGGTGCAGTCCCGCATCCACGATCGAGCGCACGTGAGCAGCGCTCAGGATGCCGGCGCCCTGCGCCTGCCACAGGCGCGGAAACAGCGTCACGACGAGGTCTGCCTCGGCCATGCGGCGCTCGATCGTACGATCGCTCATGTGCAGCGCTGCCCCGAACTCGGAGGCGACCGCACGGGTCGTCATGTCGCCGCCGTCACGGGCCTCGTCAGTTCGGGCGATGTCGATCGCGAGCCGCGCACCGACGGCGAGCAGACCGTCGCGCGCGGCTTGCAGCGACCCGATCGTCCGCTCCACCTCGACGAGCGTCGCGGTCACGGCGTCGAGAGCGCCGATCTGCTCGGCGCTCGCATCCCTCAGTGCTGTCATGCCCTCACTCAACCAGGGGCCACCGACATTCGTGGGCCCGGAAAGCGCGAGAAAACATCCTGATGAAAGCGTATTTCGGAGTTCCGGGATATCGCCTCATCGGGGATGAGGGATGAGGGATGAGGGATGAGGGATGAGGGATGAGGGATCAGGGGCGAGGGAGGCGGGGGAGAAGGAGATGAAAGGAGAGCGCGACCCCGGGCCAGCCTTCAGCCGACGCGCAGCTCGAACCCGTCCGTCGTGCGCACCACCGCGACCTGGGTCAGGTCGTCGACGTGGAACTCCGGTGAGTGGGTCCGCGCGTGCGCGCCGATGCCGATCACCCGCATCCCGGCCGCGTGCGCCGCCTGGATCCCCGCGCCCGAGTCCTCGAACACGATGCAGTCGGCGGGGGCGATGCCGAGCAGCGACGCACCGAGCAGGAACCCCTCGGGGTCGGGCTTCGACGCCGACACGCTCTCGGCCGTCACGGCGAGTTCGGGGACGGTGAGTCCCGCCGCCGTCATGCGCGCGTTCATGAGGGGCACGTTGGCCGAGGTGACGATCGCGTGCGGAAGCCCCTCGAGGGAACGGAGGAAAGCGCCGGCCCCGCTGATCTCGATCACCCCGTCGACGTCGCTCGCCTCCGTCGCCAGCATCTGCTGATTCTCGACCAGGTTGATGGAGTGGTCGCGCTCAGGGAGCATGATCGCCATGCTCTGGTGACCCTGGCGTCCGTGGATCACGCCCAGGACCGTCGCGGGATCGAGGCCGTGCGGCTCGGCCCACGACAGCCACAGCCGCTCCACGACGGCGGTCGAATCGACGAGAGTGCCGTCCATGTCGAGCAGGAGGGCGCGGGCGGAGATCGTCTCGGTCACCCGACCAGGCTACCGCCGGGATCCCGAGCGCATCCCGAATGAGACGCTCCTAGGATGTCCCCGAGAGGGGGGCGACATGCGAGTTCTTCGCGACAGGATCCTGGCCGTGCTGAGGCAGCTCCGCGGACCCGAGACCTCGGACGCCGTGTTCGAAGCCACCGCGCTCATCGTCGGCGCCCTGTTCCTCGTCGCGGGGTTCGCGATCGGCCTGCCCGCGTTCTGGGGTCGCGAGCTCCCCATCAGCGGCACGGGCTCGATCGGGGTGTTCGCGGCGATCGGCGGGGCGATCACGGCGGCTCTCGCCTTCGCGCTCGGACGCCTGGTCGTACGCCCCGACGCGCCGAGCCCTGACGGCGTCCGCGACGGTTTCGCGGTGCCGGGCGATCGACTCCGCTGGTACGACATCGCCGCGATCGCGTTCGCGCATGCCGCGATCGCCTACCTGGGCTGGATCGGGATCGCCGAGCTGCTCGAACGCAGCTTCACCGACGCCCCCGTGTACGCCTTCCCCGGAGCGGTGCTGATCGGCGTCGCCTTGGCACTCACCGCCTACGTCTCGTTCCTCAGCGCCGTGGCTCTCACGCCGACGGTGCTGTCGCTCGTGCTCGCCGTGTTCCTGGTGGTCGGCGCGTTCGCGAGCATGCTCGCGTCGAGCGACGTGCACTGGTGGCGCGACAACCTCTCCGCGCTCGGGATGAGCACGAACAGCGCCTCGCTCGCCTTCAACATGACGCTCATCATCGCGGGCATCATGGTCACCACGATCGCGCGCTACGCGACTGCGGGCCTGCCCCTCGACGACCCGGTCGACCGGCGCGGGCGTCTGATCGTGCGCGGAGGGCTCATCTTGATCGGCGTCTTCCTGGCGTGCGTCGGCATCTTCCCCGTCGACGAGTTCTTCCTCGTGCACAACACCGTGGCGACCGGCATGGCGGTGGCGTTCGCCGTGGTCGTGGTCGGACTGCCCTGGTTCCTGCGCAGCATCCCGAAGGTGTTCGTCGTGTTCGGCTGGGTCTATGTGCTCGTGATCGTGCTGCTCGCGGCGTTCTTCGCGGTGGGGTACTACAACCTCACGGCCGTCGAGCTGATCGCGGCCGTCCTGATCTTCAGCTGGATCATCGTCTTCCTGCGCACTGCGGGTTCGGTCGGCGTCGACAGGCACCATCCGGCGGACTAGCAGCGGCAGTCACTCGCGCAGGGCCCGGGTCGCGTCCGCTGTGCGCTGCGGGGCGTCGACAGGCACCATCCGGCGGACTGGCAGCGGCCGTCACTCGCGCAGAGCCCGGGTCGCGTCCGCCGTGCGCTGCAGGGCGTCGACAGCGTCGGCGTGACGGCGCTGGGCGACCCCCACGAACAGGCAGTCGACGAGCGCGAGCTGCGCGATGCGGCTCACCATCGCTCCGGCGCGGAGGCGGGGCTCGCGGGCCCGGGTCACGAGGGTGTGAGCGGCGATGCCGGCGACGGGGGAGTCGGATGCGCCGGTGATCGCGATCGTCGTGACTCCGGCGTCACGCGCGGCCTCGAGGAAGCGCTGCGTCTCGATCGTCGCTCCGGAGTGCGAGATGCCCAGGGCGACGGTGCCGGCGTCGCCGAGCGCTGCGACGGCGCTTGCCACGTGGGCATCGCTCAGCACGACGGCGGTGCGGCCGATGCGAAGGAGCTTGTGCGCGAAGTCAGCCGCCACGAGGCCGCTCGCCCCGATGCCGAAGAGGAGGATGCGCGGTGCGGCGTCGAGCGCTGAGACGGCGGCATCGAGAACGTCGTCGTCGAGTCCGGCGATCGTCTCCTCGATCGCGAGGAGTTCGAGGGCGGCGACCTTGGATGCCGCTTCGCGCAGGGAGTCCGTGGGGGAGATCTCCGACCCGAATCCGGAGGACTCGCGGAACTGCGCGGATTCGCGCCCGAGTTCGGCGGCGAGCGTCATGCGCAGCGCGGCGTACCCGTTCACGCCGATCGAGCGGCAGAAGCGGATCACGGAGGCGACCGAGGTGTCGCACGTCGTGGCGAGCTCGGTGATGGTGCTGTCGATCACGACGCGCGGCCTGTCCGCGATCACACGCGCGATCCGCGCGAGTGAGGGCGGCAGTGTCTCCGCGGCGCCCGCGATCGTGGTCTGGATGCTCATGCTGCGCCTCCTCGGACTGCGTTCAAGAATTCTTTCACAGGATGCATTACGTGCGTAGACTATTTACATGAGTTCCGATCGCCGTGTCATCGCCGTCGATCTCGGTAAGTCGCGGTGCCGGGTGGTCATGTCCGCCCCGAACCGTCGACCGGTCTTCCAGGGTGTCGGCGCACCGGGACTCGCCGCAGCGCGAGGCGTCGACGCCGCGCTCGCCGCGATCCTCCCCTTCGCAGCCGATGCTCCCGGCCCCTTCGCCGCCGTCGCGGTCGGCGCCGCCGGCGCGTGGGCCGCCCCCGCTGCGGCATCGACCCTCGCCGAGCGGCTCCGGACAGCACTCGCCTCACGGGTCGCCGTCACCTCTGACGTCGTGACGGCGCACGCGGGGGCGCTCGCCGGGGGAGAGGGTGTGCTGCTCATCGCCGGCACCGGAGCGGCCGCGCTCGGAGTGGACGGCGACGGCATCCGTCTCGTCGACGGCTGGGGTCCCGAGCTCGGCGACTTCGGCAGCGGATCGTGGTTCGGCCGTGAAGCGCTGCGCGCCGTGCTGCGGGCCTCCGTCGGTCTCGGGCCTCGCACCGCGCTCACCGATCTCGTGCGAGAGCCGGTGGGGTCGGTCGACGAGGTGCAGCGCTGGCTCGCTCACGACGGCCCCCTCGCTCGTCGACTCGCCTCCCTCGCCCCGCTCGTGCTCGACTCCGCCGCCGAGGACGACCCGGTGGCACTCGAGATCGCCCGGGAGGCCGTGCGGCTGCTCGTCGCCTCCGCGAGCGCCGCGTCGACCCGGTCGCACGACGTCGCCCTGCACGGCGGACTCACCGAGCATCGCTGGTTCCGCGCCCGACTCGAAGACGCTCTGCGCGCCGTCGGCCGCACGCCGGTCTCCCCACGAGGCGACGCGCTCGACGGCGCTCTCCTCCTCGCCGACCGCGCCGATCTCCCCCACGAAAGGTTCGTGCACCGTGCCGAATGACGACCACCGACTCCATGAGCTCCTCGACGTGCTCTCCTCCCTCGGCACCGAGGCCTCGACGACCGAACGAGGCGACCTCGACCTGCTCGACACCGCCGAGCTCGTGCGTCGCATGAACGCGGAGGACCACCGCGTCGCGGATGCGGTCGCCGAACGCTCTGCGGAGATCAGCGCAGCCGTCGACGGCATCACCGAGCGCTTCCGGCGGGGCGGACGCCTCGTCTACATCGGCGCCGGCACCGCGGGCCGGGTCGGAGTTCTCGACGCGAGCGAATGCCCGCCGACGTTCGGCACGGACCCGTCGATGGTGGTCGGACTCATCGCGGGCGGCGAGACCGCGATCCGCTCGGCCGTGGAGAACGCGGAGGACGACGAGCACGCCGCCGAGGCCACCCTGCGGGAGCTCGGACTCACGGCGGATGACACGGTCGTCGGCATCTCGGCCTCCGGCCGCACGCCGTACGTCCTCGGCGGACTCGTCTTCGCGCGCTCGGAGGGCGCTCTCACGGTCGCGATCGCCTCGAACTCCGACTCCGAGATCGGCGCGGCCGCCGAGATCGCCATCGAGGTGGTCACGGGTCCCGAGTTCATCTCCGGATCGACCCGCCTCAAATCCGGCACGGCCCAGAAGCTCGTCGTGAACATGCTCACGACGTTGTCGATGATCAAGCTCGGCAAGACGTACCACGGCGTCATGGTGGACCTGCTCGCCACCAACGAGAAGCTGCACGCGCGTTCGATCCGCACCGTGACCGAGCTCACCGGCGCATCCGTGGAAGAGGCGTCCGCCGCGCTCTCCGCCGCGGACGGCTCGGTCAAGCTCGCGATCCTCATGCTCACGACAGGGGCAGGGGCGGATGCCGCCGCGAACGCGCTCCGCGACGCCGACGGCGTGCTGCGCGTCGCGATCGCAGCCGTCGGAGAGCGCTCGCCGCAGGTCTGAACGCCGCAGGATGGGAGAGCGACACCAGGTCTGACCGCCGCAAGGTGCGCCTCGACCATAGGATGCGGATGTGGATCCCGTCCTGCCCGCCGCACCCTGGATGCTGGCGCTCGCCGGCGTCGTCGCGGGGGCAGCCTGCATCGCCACCGGATCCGCGGCTCCCTGGCAGGCGCGGCAGATGGCCGTCGTCCGCGTCGCGGCGCTCGTGCTGGTCGCCACGCTGGGGGACCACCCGCTGGTGCGCGTGGCGCTCGGTGTCGTACTGCTGCTTTCCGCCATGCTCGGAACGATCGGGGTGCGCGGTTCGTCGTCCACCGTGGTGTGCGTGCACCGCGCGGCCGTGTCGCTCGTGCTGGCGATCTGCGTGTGGGACGGGCTCACGACCGGGCAGGCCGTGACACCGACAGGCCATCACGGCTCCGGTCTGTCCGGGGTGCTCTCGATCGCAGGCGTCGTCGGCGTGATCGGCGTCGTGCTGTGGACCGTCATCGCCGATCGGGTGCTACCCGCGCCGAAGGATCGCCGGGCGGCTCGGCTCCTCACGATCGAGTCGTGGGCCATGGCCACGAGCGTCGCCCTGCTGTGCCTCGCGATGTGAGCGAGAAGATCCCGACTCAGTGCGCTCCGCCGAGTTCGATCAGCACGACCCCGACCGCGATCAGAGCGACGCCGATCGCCATCACGACCGAGAAGTGGTCCTTGAAGATCACCCGGCCCAGGACGGCCGTGACCGCGACACCCGTGGCGGCCCACACGCCGTACGCCACCCCGACCGGCATGCCCAGGGCGAGCACCGCGCCGAGAAGGCTGAACGCGAGAACGTAGCCGACCACGATCACCGGGATCCATCGCCGCCGCCGCAGCCCCTCTGACGCACGCAGGCTCAACGTCGCCGTGACCTCGCTCGCGATCGCGAGAACCAGCAGCATCCAGGTCAT
The DNA here is from genome assembly GCF_001262495.1 of Microbacterium sp. GCS4. Taxonomy (GTDB): domain Bacteria; phylum Actinomycetota; class Actinomycetes; order Actinomycetales; family Microbacteriaceae; genus Microbacterium. The sequence continues at coordinate 990,139 of NZ_LGYE01000001.1, read as the reverse complement.
GGGGCGGCCTCGACCGGAGCCGCCGCGTGCTCCGAGCGGGCGTGCGAGCCGAGCTCGACCAACAGCACCCCGACCACGATCACGCCGATGCCGACGATCTGCACCGCACCGAGGAGCTCGCCGAAGAGCATCCCACCGAGGACCGCCGTGAGCACGACGCCGATGGCCGACCAGATGCCGTATGCGACTCCGACCGCCATGCCCCGATCGAGCACGACCGAGAGCAGCAGCAGCGAGGACGTGTACCCGACCACCACGGCGATCAGCCAGAGCGGGTGTGTGAACCCCTCGGCAGTGCGCAGGGACAGCGTCGCGCCGACCTCGAGCACGATCGCGAGCAGCAGGGGCGGCCAGGCCGACGGGCGGGACGTGGTCATGAAGGCCTTTCGTGAGGGAGGCGGGCACGAGCATCGGAGACAACCCGTCGGATGCTGACAGGATTCCCTGTCCGGCAGGTGAACGGCATCCGATTTCAGCGCATCCCTCCGCGCACCGTACCCTGGGAGCATCCCCCGAAGCACACCCGGCACACTCGCGCGCCGGCGACCTCGGCGCGCTCACACATCGCAAGGACGCAGATGAACGGCATCACGGAACCCCACGACGACTGGACGGCACGCGAGGAGCTCGCCGAGCGGATGATCCCGCTGATCGGCGCTCTCAAGCGCGACCGCGACGTCGTGACCTCGCTGCACGGCCACCGGCTCGTCGGGCTGTCGGCCACCGGGATCGTGGAGATGCACGATCGCGTCGCGCAGCTCGGGCACGCCGAACTCGCCCTCGACGACACGCTCGCGGTGATCGAGGCCGTGCACGCGCTCGCTCCCGGAGCCTCCTCGCTCGATGTCGCTCGTCTGGTCGAGGGCCACGCCGCCTCCGGCGCGTCACTGCAGGACTACCTCACCGAGGTGCTCGCCCCGGCGGTCGGCGCCGTCGCCGCTGCGCCCACCGACGTCGTGCTGTACGGGTTCGGGCGCATCGGCCGGCTGCTCGCACGCATCCTCATCGCGCACACCGGCGGCGGCAGCGGACTGCGCCTGCGGGCCATCGTCGTGCGCCGCGGCTCGGCGAACGACCTCGTCAAGCGGGCATCCCTTCTGCTGCGCGACTCCGTGCACGGTCGTTTCGCGGGCTCCGTCACGGTCGACGAGGAGGCCGAGCAGATCATCGCGAACGGCACGCGCATCCAGGTGATCTACTCCGACGACCCGGCATCCATCGACTACACCGCCCACGGCATCCACGATGCGATCGTGGTCGACAACACGGGGCGCTGGCGCGACGAAGCGGGCCTCAGCAAGCACCTCGAGTCCACCGGGGTCGCCCGAGTGCTGCTGACGGCACCCGGCAAGGGTGCGCTGAAGAACATCGTGCACGGCATCAACGACCGCACGATCACCCCCGACGACCGCATCGTCACCGCCGCGTCCTGCACCACCAACGCCATCACGCCCGTGCTCAAGGCCGTCGACGAGGCGTACGGCATCGTGCGCGGACACGTCGAGACCGTGCACTCCTTCACGAACGACCAGAACCTGATCGACAACTTCCACAGCGGAGATCGCCGCGGACGCTCCGCCGTGCTCAACATGGTCATCACCGAGACCGGGGCGGCGAAGGCTGTCGCCCGTGCGCTCCCCGAGCTCGAGGGCAAGCTCACGGGGTCGGCGATCCGCGTGCCCACACCCGACGTATCGCTCGCGGTGCTGCACCTGACGCTCGACCGTCCCGCCGTCAAGGACGAGCTCAACGACTACCTGCGGCGCGTGTCGCTGCACTCGCGGCTGCGTCAGCAGATCGACTACGTCGAGAGCCCGGAGGTGGTCTCCACCGACTTCGTGGGTTCGCACCGCGCCGGCATCGTCGACGGCCTCGCGACCATCGCGAACGACCACGACGTCGTGCTGTACGTCTGGTACGACAACGAGTACGGCTACTCGTGCCAGGTCATCCGCGTGCTGGAGGTCATGGCGGGATCCCACCCGATCGTGCTGCCGGAGCGGCGCGAGGTGACGCTGCACGGATAGACGGGCGGGATGTCGGGCCAGCGGGGCATGATGGGGGCATGAAGTCCGCGACGCTGCTGTCGGAGCGCCTCCGTTCCCACCGCCTCTCGGCTCCCGCGCGCACGGTGACGGATGCCGCGGCCCACATGCTCGCGGTGCAGAGCCAGGACTTCACCGCAGGACGGTGGGTGCTCGCCTCCCGCACCCGTGGAGCGCCGACGCTCGCCGCCGTCGACCGCGCCTTCGACCGCGGCCATCTCGTGCGCGCCTGGACCATGCGCGGCACTCTGCACACGATCGCCGCGCGCGACCTGGGCTGGGTGCTGTCGGTCACGGGTGAACGACAGCGCCAGCAGGCCGCGGGACGTCGCCGCGACCTCGGGATCGACGAGCTCATGCTCGCGGCGGTCCGCGAGGCGGTCGTGCCGAGGCTGCGCGATGGCGGCCTGACCCGCGCCGAGATGTTCCTCGCCTTCCAGGGGGCGGGGATCGACCCGACCGGGCAGCGCGGCATCCATCTGCTCAGCGAGCTCACGCTGCGCGGACTCGTGTGCCAGGGCCCCGTCGTCGCGCGCGAGGGGGTGAGCCGCGAGCAGCGCTTCGTGCTGGTCGAGGAGCACATCCGCGAGCACGAACACCCGGCGGATCCGCTTGCCGAGCTCTTCGTCCGCTACATCGACGGGCACGGGCCTGCGACCGTCGCAGACTTCGCGTGGTGGTCGGGGCTCACGCTCGGGCTGTCCCGCGAGGCGCGGGAGCGCGCCTCCGGGCGGGTCGTCGAGGTCGACGACGGGTTGTTCACGGCAGCCCGCCGGCCGAGGCGCACCGCGGACGCAGCGTCCGTGCACGCGCTCGGCGCGTTCGACGAGTACTACATCTCGTACGCCGACCGCAGCGCGGTCTGCGCTCCCGAACACCTCGCGGCCGTCGGCCCGGGCAAGAACGGCATGGTGCGGGCCACGATCGTCGCCGGGGGACGGGTGGTCGGATGCTGGACGCATGCCGCAGCATCCCTCGGCACGCCGCCCGAGCTGTTCGAGGATGCGGGTGGGGAAGCGGTCGACGCAGATGCCGTGCAGGAGGCGCTCGCGCGGTTCACCCGGTTCCTGGGCGAGTAGTCCTGCCCGTCACTCGTCCGCGTGGCGTCCGAGGAACGCGTACACGGGTTGTTGACGGACGCGCAGGATGAGCCGGGTCCGTCACTCGTCCGCGTGCCGTTCGAGGAACGCGTACACGGGTTCTTGCCGGACGCGCAGGATGAGCCGGGTCCGTCACTCGTCCGCGTGGCGTCCGAGGAACGCGTACACCTCGTTGTCGTCGACACCGGGGAAGGCGCCGCGGGGGAGCGGCGAGAACATGTGCGTGTGCACCCGCGCGCTCGGCCAGGCCCTGCCCTTCCAGCGTTCCGTGAGCTCGGCGGACGGTCGGCGGCAGCACGCCTCGTCGGGACACGTCGACACCGCGCGATCGGACGTCTCGCGCCCGCGCCACCATCGTGCGTCGTCGAAGGGGACCCCCACGGTGACCGAGAACTCGCCGTCGGTCGACGAGCCGGTCTGCGTGGAGCACCAGAACGTGCCGGAGGGCGTGTCCGTGTACTGGTGGTGCTCCGTCGTGCGGTTCTGCTGGGTGAACGCGCTCCGCGCCTGGAACTTGCGGCACACCCGCTGGCCCTCGACCGCGCCCGTGACGTCCATCGGCAGCGGCAGGTCGTCGTTCTCGTACACGCGCGTGATCGCGCCGGTCTCATCGACGCGCAGGAAGTGCAGCGACATGCCGAGGTGCTGCGTCATGAGGTTCGTCATCCGCATGCCCGCTGCTTCGTGCGTGACGCCGAAGCCGTCGCGGAAGTCCTCGACCGCGAGATTGCGGTCCTTCTTGGCCTGCTGCAGGAACGCCACCGCTGCGGTCTCCGGCATCAGACAGCACGCCGCGAAGTAGTTGATCTCGAGTCGCTGCTGCAGGAAGTCGGCGTAGTCGGTGGGCGGCGTGTGGCCGAGCAGGCGGTGGGCCATGGCCTGCAGCGCCATCGACCGCAGTCCGTGACCGCCCGGAATCGACGCCGGCGGCAGGTAGATGCGGCCGTTCTCCAGATCGGTCACCGACCTCGTGGAGTGCGGCAGGTCGTTGGCGTAGATGAGCTCGAAGCCGAGCTTCTCCGCCATGATGCTCACGGTGCGGTGGGTCAGCGCGCCCTGCACGTGGCCGGCGGCCTTGAGCTGCTTCTCGGCGAGCTTCTCGATGTCGCCGAGGTAGTTGTTCTGCGCGCGCATGCGCAGCCGGAGCTCGGTGTTGGCGCGGCGCGCCTCCTCGGGGGTGGCGATCGCCTCGCGTTCGCGGCGCTGCAGTTCGCGGTGCAGGCCGAGCACGGACTCGATGGTCTCGTCGCTCATGCCCTTGGTGACCCGCACGGGAGCGACCCCGAGCTGGCGGAAGACGGGACTCGCCTGGGCGCGGTCCAGCTCGATCTCCAGCGCTGCCCGGCGGTTCGGCGGCTCGCCCGAGATGAGGTCCGTCACCTCGGTGCCCGTCGCCAGTGCGATCGCCTGCAGGAGGGAGAGCTTGGGCTCGCGCTTGCCGTTCTCGATGAGGCTGAGCTGGGAGCCGGCGACGCCGACCAGCGCGCCGAGCTCGTCGAGCGTGTGGCCGTTCGCGAGGCGGTGGTGCCTGATGCGGTGCCCGAGGGTCGTGAGATGGATGCCGGAGGGAGCCATTCCTTGATCCTAGCGAAAGAAACGAGTTTCTTATCACCTAAATCGGTGAAAAGTCACGATGAATCCGGAAGAAGATGGGTGCAACGCCCCCTACTTCCAAGGAGCAGATGTCATGGCGATCGCCGAAGTCTTCACCCCTCGTGCCGCATCCGTCGCACCCGTGCGCACCTTCGGGACGGCTCCGACCTATGACACCCCGGCCATGGCGGAGCTCGCAGCCTGGGTCGACGAGATCGCCGCGCTCACGCAGCCGGACCGCATCCACTGGGTCGATGGCTCGCGCGCCGAGAACGACTGGCTGCTGCGCGGCCTCGTCGACGAGGGCAAGCTCATCAAGCTCAACCCCGAATGGCGTCCCGGCTCGTACCTGGCCCGCTCGCACCCCAGCGACGTCGCCCGCACCGAGGGCCGCACGTACATCGCCTCCGAGCGCGAGGAGGACGCCGGCCCGACGAACAACTGGGCAGACCCCGCGCAGATGCGCGAGAAGATGACCGAGATCTTCGAGGGCTCGATGCGTGGACGCACGATGTTCGTCGTCCCGTTCTCGATGGGCCCCGTCGGCGGCCCGCTCTCGCACATCGGCGTGCAGGTCACCGACAGCGCCTACGCGGTCGCCTCGATCGGCATCATGACCCGCGTCGGCGATGCCGTGACGCGGCAGATCGCCGAAGGCGCCCCCTGGGTGCGCACCGTGCACTCGGTCGGCGCACCGCTCGCCGCCGGCGAGCCCGACGTCGAATGGCCGTGCAACGACGACAAGTACATCGTGCACTTCCCCGAGACGCTCGAGGTCTACTCGTTCGGCTCCGGCTACGGCGGCAACGCGATCCTCGCCAAGAAGTGCTTCGCGCTGCGCATCGCCTCGGTGATCGCCCGCGACGAGGGCTGGCTCGCCGAGCACATGCTGCTGATCCGCGTGATCGACCCGAACGGCCGGGCGTTCCACGTCGCTGCGGCGTTCCCCTCCGCGTGCGGCAAGACGAACCTCGCGATGCTGCGTCCGACCATCCCCGGATGGCGCGTCGAGACGCTCGGCGACGACATCGCCTGGATCCGTCCCGGCGAGGACGGGCGCCTGTGGGCCATCAACCCCGAGGCCGGGTTCTTCGGCGTGGCACCGGGCACCGGCGAGTCGACCAACGTCACGGCGGTCGAGACGCTGTGGGGCAACACGATCTTCACGAACGTGGCTCTGCGTCCCGACGGCGACGTGTGGTGGGAGGGGCTGACCGACAACGCGCCGGCCGAGCTCATCGACTGGGAGGGCAACGCCTGGACGCCGGACTCCGGTCGCCCCGCGGCGCACCCGAACTCGCGCTTCACGGTCTCGGCCGCTCAGTGCCCGCAGATCTCCGAGGACTGGGAGGACGCCGTCCCGCTCGACGTGATCCTCTTCGGCGGACGTCGTGCCAGCAACGTGCCGCTCGTGGTCGAGGCCACCGACTGGACGCACGGCGTCTTCCTCGGCTCGAACATCTCCTCGGAGCGCACCGCCGCCGCAGAGGGCACGGTCGGCGAGCTGCGCCGCGACCCCTTCGCGATGCTGCCGTTCTGCGGCTACAACATGGCCGACTACTTCGGTCACTGGCTGAAGGTCGGTCGCGGCCTGCGCTTCGACCGGGCACCGCGCATCTTCCAGGTGAACTGGTTCCGCCGCGGTTCCGACGGCCGCTTCCTGTGGCCTGGATTCGGCGACAACTCGCGTGTCGTGGACTGGATCATCCGCCGCATCACCGGCGAGGTGTCGACGGTCGACAGCCCGATCGGCCGCCTGCCGATCGTGTCCGATCTCAACCTCGACGGCATCGAGGTGCCGCAGGAGGACCTCGACGAGCTGTTCTCGGTCGACGCCGAGGCGTGGAAGACCGAGGCCGACCTCACCGAGGAGTTCTACGACACGTTCGGCGACAAGGTCCCGGCGGCTCTCCGCGCCGAGCTGTCGTCCCTGCGCTACCGCCTCGACAAGGCGTGACAGGCCGGGCGCCGGTTCGGGGGAGCCGGCGTCCTACTGCTTCCGCCCCTGAGGGTGGGAGAGCCCCCGAACCCGCGAAGGCGGGAAGTCAGAGACGAACCCATGGCTGAGTGGTCTCCGGCATCCCGCCTTCGCGTACTCGTTCCCGCTATGCCAGCAGCTGGTGTCGCGCGAGGTCGCGATACAGCGGCGTCGACTCGACGAGCTCGGTGTGCGTGCCCTGCCCGACGACGACGCCGTCCTGCAGCACCACGATGAGGTCGCTGTCGACCACGGTCGAGAGCCGGTGAGCGATCACGATCAGCGTGCGGTCGGTCGACACGGCATCGATGGCCTCGCGCATGCGCTGCTCGTTCACGCCGTCGAGCGAGGACGTCGACTCGTCGAGCAGCAGGATCGGAGCCTCGGTCAGCAGTGCGCGGGCGATCGCGAGCCGCTGGCGCTCGCCGCCTGACAGCATCACGCCGTCCTCGCCGACCGGGGCCTGGAGCCCGAGCGGGCTGCGCTCCAGCACGTCGCCGAGGTTCACGGCGCGCAGCACTCCCTCGCAGGCCTCGTCGGTGGCGTCGGGTGAGGCGAGACGCAGATTGTCGGCGAGCGTGCCCGCGAGGGTCGGCGCATCCTGCTCGACGTAGCCGAACTGCGCGCGCAGCTCGTCGCGTGGGTAGGTGCGCGCATCGTGACCGTGCAGGCGGATCGAGCCGCCCGTCGGATCGTAGAAGCGCTCGATGAGCGAGAGGATCGTGCTCTTGCCGGCACCGCTGGGGCCCACGAGCGCCACGCGAGCGCCGCGCGGCACGGCGAAGGAGACGCCGCGCAGCACCTCGCGGTCGGACTGCGGCGCGGTCTCCTCGGCCGGATCCAGGTGCGCGTCGGCGAGCAGCGTCCGCGCCTCCTTCTCGGCCGCCGCGCGGGCCGCCACGACGTTCTCCGGGTACTGGAAGCGCACGTCGCGGAACTCGATCGCCGGGGCGTCAGGGGCGACGTCGTCGCGGGGGAGGGCGGCAGCGGTCGCTGCATCCTCCTGCGTCTCGGTCGGGAGGTTCAGTATCTCCTGGATGCGGCCGAGCGCGCCGAGTGCCTGATTCACGGAGGTGATCGCGCCGAACGTGGTCGCGAGCGGCATCACCAGCATGAAGAGGAACATGATGAACGTGATGAGCGCGGCGATCGTGATCGTCCCCGCGGCGACGCGGAAGCCGCCGACGCCGAGCACGACCAGGAGCGACAGCTGCAGCGCGACCCCGGCGATCGGCACGACCAGCGACGAGATCTTCGCGATCCGCACGCCGATGCCGTAGGCGTCCGAAGCGAGCGTCGACACGGCCTCGGTCTCGCGCTCGGTGGCGCCCGAGGCGCGCACCGTGCGGATCGAGCCGACCGCGCGCTCGACTCCGGACGCGAGCTCGCCCACCTTCTCCTGCTGTGCCGTGGAGGCGGTGCGGATGCGTCCGCTGAGCACCGTGACGACGACCACCGAAGCGCCGATCACGATCACGATGAGCAGCAGCAGCACGGGGTCGATCACGAGCATGGCGACGAGCGCGCCGACGAACAGGAGCGCGCTGCCGACGGCATCGGCGAGCCCCTGGGTGAGCACGGCGTACAGCAGGGTCGTGTCGGTGCCGACCCGGGAGACGAGGTCGCCCGTGCGGCGAGCGTCGAACTCGCTCACGGGCAGGTGCAGGATGCGGGAGATGAGCTTGCGGCGACTCGAGTACACGACCGCCGTTCCGGTGCGCTGCAGGAGGTAGTGCTGATAGCCGGAGATCACCGACGACACGATCACGAACCCGATCAGGAGCCACACGAGGATCCCGATGCCGGCGTTCGACTGCACGGCTTCGATCACCTGGCCGACGAGCAGCGGCTGCACGAGGGAGGTCGCGGCGCCGAACACGCTGAGCACGGCGACGATGATGAGCGTGCGCTTGTGTTCGAAGAGGAAAGGGAGGAGCTGGCGGAAGGTGGCGCGCGGACCGTCCTGCGGTGCGCCCCTTCCGCGTCGGCGTGACGTCGCCGTGCTGGACATGCGGGACCTCGTTCTGAAAGGGGTACTTCGACCGTACTTCGTTCCCGGTCGGTTTCTATGGAGGGGCTGTAAACGGCGGGATGCCGCTCAGCGGCGGCCGAAGCGCCGGTGCGCGGCTTGCTTCGTCACGCCGAGCGCGCCCGCGATCGCCTGCCAGGAGTAGCCGAGATTGCGGGCGCGGCGCACCTGGGTCTCCTCGGCGCGAGCGATCTCACGGCGGACGCCCGCGAGCCGGTGCAGTTCGGCGATCGGCTCGCCCGGTTCTTCGAGGGAATGTGCGGTCTTCGTGGTCATGACTGCCTCCTGCGTCAATACTTGTTGACGCGGGTCAGCCTGTCAACCCTTGTTGACGTGCATCCCTCCAGGGTCGTCGCCTAGGGTGTGCGGATGCCGGAGAAGACGACATGGATCCTGTTCGACATCGGGGGCGTACTGGAGGTCGTCGACGACGACACCTGGCAGGAGCAGTGGTGGGAACGGGTGCGGGAGATGTGCGGGCTGCCCCGCGATGCCGTCGAAGGGCGAGTCGCTGCAGCTGACCTCCCGCGCATCGACGTCACGGTCGGCACCGAGCAGGCCTTCTGGTCCGGGTTGGCAGCCGCCCTCGACCTCGACGATGTGCAACGGGATGCGGTCCGCGCCGACTTCTGGGACGCGTACTGCGGCACCGCGAACGACGAGATGATCGCCTACGCACGTTCGCTGCGCGGCAGGGCTCGGACCGCGATCCTGTCGAACTCCGCAGACGGCGCGCGGGAGGAGGAGGAGAGACGATTCGGGTTCGCGTCGATCTTCGACCCGATCTGCTACAGCCACGAACTCGGCGTCGCGAAGCCCGAGCCGGAGGCGTACCGCCGCGCCCTGGAGGCCCTCGGCGCCGAACCTGTGGACGTGCTCTTCATCGACGACCACGAGTTCGCGATCGACGGGGCTGCCGCCGTCGGCATCCGCGGGGTCCTGCATCGCGACAACGCGGCGACGATCGCCGCGATCGAGAGGTTCCTGCGCGATCGGGGATGAATGAGAACGGCCGCACCCCGTGAGGGATGCGGCCGTTCTCGTGGTCGCGCGCGTCAGAGCTCGACGGCCGCCGCGACGCCGAGGTCGGACTCGTAGTCGGTGTCCTTGGTCTCGGGCGAGAAGATCAATGCGATGAAGGTCAGCACGCCCATCGCCGACAGATACAGGCCGACGAGCCAGGGAGCGCCGTCGCCGAGCTCCCACAGCCACACCGCGATGATCGGCGCGACGGCGGCACCGAGGATCGACGACACGTTGTACGAGATCGCCGATCCCGTGTAGCGGACGTTCGTCGGGAAAAGCTCGGGCAGCAGGGCGCCCATCGGCCCGAAGGTCGCGCCCATGAGCATGAAGCCGAACACGAGGAACGCCTGGGCGAGCGCGCCCGTGAACTTCGGATCCATGGCAGGGAGCAGGAATGCGTTGAAGGTGAGGCCGAACACGATGATGAGGCCTGTGACCCACAACAGGAGCTTGCGTCGGCCGACCTTGTCGGCGATCGGACCGGACAGCAGGGTGAAGATGCCGAAGAAGACGACGCCGACGATCTGCATGAGCACGAAGTCCGTGTAGCCGAAGCCCAGACCCGGATAGAACTGGGCGGCGAACGCCGAGGCGTCGAAGTCCTTGCCCGCCGCCTCCGCGGCAGCCTGCGCCGCGGCGGATGCCGTCTCGAGCGAGGCCGGCTTCGTGCCGTAGGCGAGCGTGAAGTTCGTCATCAGGTAGAACAGCACGTACGTCGCCAGCATGATGAACGTGCCGAGGATCAGCGCCTTCCAGTGGTGACGGAACACCGTGCCCAGGGGCAGCTTGCGGATCGCACCGACCTTCTCGGCCTTCTTGAACGTGTCGGACTCGACGAGCTTGAGTCGCACCCACAGGCCGATGATGACCATCACAGCGGAGAACAGGAACGGGATGCGCCAGCCCCAGTCGAGGAAGGCCTGCGACTTGAGGGCCGGGTTCTCGGCGTGGGGGAGAAGCCAGTTGATCGCGAGGAAGAGCAGGTTCGCGATGATGAAGCCGAGCGGTGCGCCCAGCTGCGGGAAAGTGCCGTACCAGGCGCGCTTGCCCTTCGGCGCGTTCTCGGTCGCGACGAGCGCGGCACCCGACCACTCGCCGCCGAGCGCGAAGCCCTGGAACAGACGCATGATCAGCAGCAGCAGCGCCGCGACCCAGCCGATCTGCTGGAACGTGGGCAGAAGGCCGATGAGGAACGTCGCGATCCCCATCGTGAGCAGCGAGGCCACGAGGGTCGCCTTGCGGCCGAATCGGTCGCCGAAGTGCCCGAAGACGACGGCGCCGATCGGCCGCGCGACCATCGCGGCACCGAAGACGCCGAAGGACGCGAGGAGTGAGGTGGTGTCGTTGCCGGTCGGGAAGAAGAGGATGGGGAAGACGAGGACCGCGGCGGTCGCGTACGCGTAGAAGTCGTAGAACTCGATCGTCGTGCCGACGAGGCTGGCGGTGATGACGCGCGATCGCGGATTCGCGGGCGCTGTGGACGTGCTCATGCTGCTCCTTAGATCCGTGCGCCGGTATACCGGAGCACTCGGGCGATCTTACGCCTACCTGGGAGTTCCCTGGGTGCGGAGACGGGTGAGATCGGCGAATCGCGTGCGTAGAGTCGGAGGGACCCGGACGATGGAGGTGCCCATGACGACGAGGATGCTGCTGCTCGCCGACACCCATGTGCCGAAGCGCGCACGACGCCTGCCCGACGCGGTGCTCCGAGCGATCGACGACGCGGAGATCGTCGTGCACGCGGGGGACTGGGTCGACGTCGAGACCCTCGACCTGATCGAATCGCGGTCGCGCGAGTTCCACGGCGTGTACGGCAACAACGACGGCGCGGATCTGCGTGCACGCCTCCCCGAGGTCGCCCGCTTCTCGGTCGAGGACGTGAGGATCGCGGTCGTGCACGAGACCGGCTCGGCCACGCGTCGGGAGCATCGCTTGGACGAGGCTTTCCCCGACATCGACCTGCTCGTGTTCGGCCACTCGCACATTCCGTGGGACACGCGCGCGCCCTCGGGGATGCGCCTGCTGAACCCCGGCTCGCCGACCGATCGCCGCCGTCAGCCCGTCTGCACCCTGATGACCGTCGTGATCGACGGTGCGGCGATCGATGCGACCCTGGTGCCGGTCACGTGAGCGAGGAGATCCCGGTGTATCGCGCGCCGATGAGATCGCGCGACGATGCGGTTCCGCGCGGGGCGGGACCAGAGCGGGCTCTCACGCTCGGGGTCTGCGGGATCGGAGGCAGGTTGCACCCTGCACCCGATTCGCTGGAGGATGCGCTCACGAAGGCGGACGCGCAGGCCGGCATCCGACTGGCGTGGCGCATCGAGCGGTTCGCGAAGGCACCGGTCGGTGCCTTCGTCTGGACGAAGGACGTCGACGGCCTGACCTATCTCGGGCGGATCATCGGGCCCTGGACATACGACGCGGACCCTGCAGCGGATGCCGTCGACCTCGTGCACGTCCGTGCCTGCCGGTGGCTCCCGGAACCCGTCGCTGATGCGGTGGTGCCGGCAGACGTGCAGGCGTCGTTCGGCCGGGGTGGACGCAACTGGCAGCGGATCCGCGCCGCGAGCGTCAGCGCGCCGACCCAGGCGGTGTGGGACGCCGCCGCCGAGGCGTGAGGGTCAGCGCCGGTTCACGCCCCTGGTCGTTGAGCGAGCGAAGCGAGACGGAACGTGCTGAGAATCCCGGATGGGCTCAGCGCCAGATCGCGGCGATCGCGGCGTTCGCTGCGGTGAGGATCCCGACGAGCCAGAACATCGCCGCGGGCACGCCCGCGCCGCGCTTCTGACGCGCCGTGCCGATGCCGAGCAGCGCGCCGATCACGAGCAGAAGCAGGAGCTTGACGCCGATCTTGACGTAGTTCAGGTCGTACTCGATGCCCCACGGGGCGGCGAGAGCGAGGCCGGCGATCGCGGCGATCGTCATGCCGATGCTCATGAGGCGCGTGAACTCGCGCTTGCCGCCGAACGCCTGCACCGCCCAGGCTCCGAACAGCACGGCGAAGCCGATCAGGTGGACGAAGAGCACGATGTGGCGCAGGGTCTCCATGCCCTCACGGTAGTGACCGCTACCGATATTCCGCCACCAAGGCCCGCCTCACCTCAGCCGCGGAGCTCCCGGATCACGAGCGCCGTGCGCAGCGCCGCATCCGCCGCCTCCGCGCCCTTGTCCTCGTGCGAGCCCTCGAGTCCCGCGCGGTCGAGTCCCTGCTTCTCGTCGTCGAGCGTCAGCACGCCGAAGCCGACCGGCTTGCCGGCGTCGAGCGACACCCGGGTGAGCCCGTCGGTCGTCGCGGCCGACACGTACTCGAAGTGCGGCGTCCCGCCGCGGATGATCACGCCGAGCGCGACCACCGCGTCCGCGCCGCCGGCGAAGGCGGCCTGCGCCGCCACCGCGAGTTCGAACGACCCGGGAACGCGCACCACGCGGTACGCGGCACCCGACTCGTCGAGCACGCGCTGCGCACCCGCGATGAGCCCGTTCGTGATGACGTCGTGCCAGGTTCCGGCGATCACGACGACGTCGAGTCCTGCGCCGTCGATCTTCTCCGTGCGGGGTGCTGCGCCTGCGCCGCTCATGCGTCGTCCTTCTTTCCTTCGGCGAGAGCCTCTGCGAGCTCCGCCTCTCCGATGATGTGACCCATCCGGTCACGCTTGGTCTCGAGGTACTGGTGGTTGTTCGGGCCGACGCCCACGATCAGTGGCACCTGCTCGACCACGTCGAGTCCGAGGGCGCGCAGCTGGTCCACCTTGTCGGTGTTGTTCGTGAGCAGCCGGACCGCGGAGATCCCGAGGTCGGAGAGGATCCCGGCCGCCGCGGCGTAGTCGCGGGCGTCGGCGGGCAGGCCGAGCGCGAGGTTCGCGTCGACCGTGTCGAGGCCCTCCTCCTGGAGGCTGTACGCACGCAGCTTGTTGATGAGGCCGATCCCGCGTCCCTCGTGGCCGCGCATGTAGATCACGACGCCGCCCTCCTGCTCGATCGCGTCGAGCGCCGCGTCGAGCTGCGGGCCGCACTCGCACTTGAGCGAGCCGAACGCCTCGCCCGTCAGGCACTCCGAGTGCACGCGCACGAGCGCGGTCTCCCCGGGTTCGCCCGACACCACGGCGATGTGGTCGGTGCCGGTGACCCGGTCCTTATAGGCGAGGAAACGGAAGGAGCCGTGCGTGGTCGGCACGGTCGCATCGGCGCGCAGGCTCACGCGGCGGCTCGCCCGCTCCGGCGCCCATCCCGACGGGTCGATCTCGTTCAGGTGCGCGATGAGCTGTTCGATCGTGATGACCGGCACGCCGTCGCGCGCGCCGAGTTCGAGCAGCCCGGGCAGGCGCATCATGCTCCCGTCCTCGGCGACCACCTCGGCGATCGCCCCGACCGGGTTCAGGCCCGCGAGCTTCATGAGGTCGACAGCCGCCTCGGTGTGCCCGCTGCGCTCGCGCACGCCGCCGTCGACCGCCCGCAACGGCAGCACGTGGCCGGGGCGGATGATGCTCGTGGCGGTCGACTCAGGGTTCGCCAGCACGTTGAGGGTGTGTGCCCGGTCGTGGGCGCTGATGCCCGTCGTGACGCCCTCCGCGGCATCCACGCTCACGGTGTACGCGGTCGAGCGGGCGTCCTCGCTGGCCGCGACCATGGGCGGCAGGTTGAGGGAGTCGGCGAGGTCGGCCGGCATCGGTGCGCAGATGAAGCCCGACGACCAGCGCACGGTCCACGCGACCCACTCGGGGGTCGCGAGCTCGGCGGAGAGCACGACGTCGCCCTCGTTCTCGCGGTTCTCGTCGTCCGCGACGAGGACGGGACGTCCGGCGCGCAGCGCCTCGATCGCCTCGGCGATGGTGGACAGGCTCATCGTGAGCCTCCTTCCGGTGCTGCCCGGAACGCGAGCAGCCGCTCGACGTGACGGGCGAGGATGTCGGTCTCGAGGTTGACGCGGTCGCCGACCGCGCGGGAGCCCAGGGTGGTCGCGGCGAGCGTCTCCGGGATGAGGGAGACCTCGAGCCAGTGGTGATCGGCGTCGGCGGGACTCACCGCACTGACCGTGAGCGAGGTTCCGTCGATCGAGATCGATCCCTTGTCGACCACGAGCGGGGCGAGGTCGTCGGGGATCTCGACGCGCAGGACACTCCACTGAGCTCCGTGCCGGACCTCGATCACGGTGCCCACGCCGTCGACGTGGCCCTGGACGATGTGCCCGCCGAGGCGCGCGCCCACGGGCATCGCCTTCTCGATGTTCACGCGTGCGCCGACGGTCGCGTCGCCGAGAGCCGCGACGTCGAGCGTCTGCTTCATGACGTCGGCGTCGAAGGTGTCGGCGGTCGAGTCGACCACCGTCAGGCACACGCCCGACACCGCGATCGACTCGCCGTGCACGGCATCCGCTGCGGCCTTCGGCGCGCGCACCGTGAGACGCCAGCCGTCGCCGGACGGCGCGATGGCGGTGATCTCGCCGATCTCCTCGATGATTCCGGTGAACATCAGTGGCTTCCTTCTGGTCGGGTGGTGTCAGGGTGCGCGATCGCCAGGAGATCGGCGCCGAGCGGCACCCACTCCTCGACCGCCAGGCGGCGCGCGGCGTCGATCGAGGGGACGCCGATGTCGGTGACTGCGAGACGGGGGCCGCCCAGCAGCACCGGCGCGATGTACGCGAGGACGCGGTCGGCGAGCCCCGCGGCGAGGAACGCGCTCGCGAGCGTGGGTCCCCCCTCGACGAACACGGTCTGGATGCCGCGCTCGCGCAGGTCGGCGAGCACGGCCCGCACGTCGTGGGTCTCGTAGGCGAGCGCTGTATGCGGATGCCGGCGGATCGCGGCGTCGTCGGGGATGGGGCGCGTGCCGATCACGACGGGGACCGGCTGCGCGGCGTAGAGCTCGTCGCCGTCGCGAGCGGTGAGAGCGGGGTCGTCGGCGAGCAGGGTGCCGGTGCCGACGACGATCGCGTCGGCTTCGGCGCGGCGACGGTGCACGTCCGCGCGGGCCTCCGGCCCGGTGATCCACTGGCTCGACCCGTCGGATGCCGCGGCACGACCGTCGAGGCTCTGCGCCCACTTCACGGTGACGTGCGGCCGTCCGAGACGCTGGGACCTGAGCCATCCGTCGATGACGCGAAGGGCGGCGTCGGCCTGTTCGCCCGCCTCGACGCTCACCCCCGCGGCGCGCAGCCGATCGGCGCCGCCGCCCGAGACGGCACCGGGGTCGTCGAGCGCGTAGACGACGCGGGCGACGCCTGCCTCGATCAGCGCGACGGCGCACGGACCGGTGCGCCCGGTGTGGTTGCACGGTTCGAGGGTGACGACGGCGGTGGCGCCGCGGGCCGCGCCCGGAGCGAGCTTGGCGAGGGCGTCGACCTCGGCGTGCGGGGTGCCGGCGCCGCGGTGCCAGCCCTCAGCGAGCACGGAGCCGTCGGGGGAGAGGATGACGGCGCCCACCTGAGGATTGATGCCGCGCGGGCCGAGGGTCGCGAGTTCGAGCGCTCGGGTCATCGCCCGGCGTTCCGCCTCGTTCACTGCCATCCGTTGGTCCTCTCTGGACTCCGAGGGTCGCAGGGGAGGACAGCGGGAACGCGCATGCGGCGGCCCACCGTGCTGCCTCCCTTCCGGACTAGCGAGGCTGCGCCTCGCATCACCGTCGGTTCCGGATTTCCACCGGATCGGCATCTCGACGAATCGAGACGCTCGCGGACTGTCACCGCCGGTTCGGATTCCCACCGACCCCGGAGCACGTTGATGCTCTGAGTGTACTCAACGCGCCTGGATGCGTTTCATTCCGCGTAATACAGCGCGGGCGCGCGAGGAGGGAAGTGTCGCTTCAGCAGGCGGGAGAGGCGGCGATCGGCGAGGATCTTGCCGCCGGTCTGGCAGGTCGGGCAGTACTCACTTCAGCAGGCGGGAGAGGCGTCTGTCGGCGAGGATCTTGCCACCCGTCTGGCAGGTCGGGCAGTACTCCAGCGAGCGGTCGGCGAAGAACACGCTCCGCACGGTATCGCCGCACACGGGGCAGGCTTCTCCGCGGCGGGCGTGCACCTGCATCCCTCGCCGTTTCGCGTCCTTGAGCTCGGCCGGAGGTTTGCCCGACGCCTCGGCGACGGCATCCGTCAGCGTGGTCTGCATCGCGGTGTAGAGGCGGTCGACCTCGGCGCCGTCGAGCGTGCCGGCGATCGCGTACGGCGACATCTTGGCTGCGTGCAGGATCTCGTCGGAGTACGCGTTGCCGATGCCCGCGATCACGCCTTGGTCTCGCAGGAGCCCCTTGATCTGCATCCGCCGTCCGTCGAGGACGGCGCCGAACGCCTCCCGCGTGAAGGCCGCGTCGAGCGGGTCGGGTCCGAGCCGTGCGATGCCGGGGACGTCGTCGGGATCGCGCACGACGTACACGGCGAGCGACTTCTTCGTGCCCGCCTCGGTCAGGTCGAAGCCGCTGTCGTCGTCGAGCGCGACGCGCAGGGCGATCGGGGACTTGCCCGGCTTGATGAGCGTGGTGGGGAGGAGCTCGTACCAGCGCAGCCACCCGGCCTTGGCCAGATGGAAGACGAGGTGCAGGTCGTCGCCCGCGGACAGCACGATGAACTTGCCCCGCCGCGTGGCCGCCGTGATCTCCGCACCGTGCAGCGCCGTGTTGGGCGGGTCGTACGTCTTGAGCGCGGCGATCGCCCCGACGCTCGTACGCGTGATCGTGTGCCCCACCACCCGCTCGGCAAGGAACGTCGTCAGGCCCTGGACCTCCGGCATCTCCGGCATGCGCCCATCCTGCCACCCGGGTCCGACATCGGGCCAGGGGGCGGAACCGGGGGACGCGGAGCGAGGCGGTCACGCCGACGTAGGACATTCCGGTCCGAATCTACCTACCTCCGCGTCATCGCCTACCTCGGCGTGCGCGTGGGAGGGGCGGGCGGGGCGACGCGATCAGGCGAGCACGGGCCAGGGGGCAGGGGTGCGGTCGTCGTCCCGGAGGAGACCGGCGACCCAGCTGTCCTCGCGCCGCTCGCCGCTCGCGAAGGCCTGCCGCAGGAGGCCCTCGTAGCGGAACCCGAGCGCCCGTGCGGTCTTCGCCGAGGGCACGTTGTCGGCGATCGCGCGCCATTCGATCCGGGAGAGCCCGAGTTCGCCGAAGCCCCAGTCCACCACCGCGGTCGCCGCCTCGACGACGTAGCCTTGGCCGCGGGCGGCGTCTGTCACCCAGAACCCGATCTCGGCGTCGCCGCCGTTCGGCTGCCGTCGGATGCGGTGCAAACCGATCATGCCCACGAGTTCGCCGTCGCGGTGCATCGCCCAGGTCGTCTCGCTGCCGTCCGCCCACCAGCCCTCGACCAGACGCACGAAGTCCTCGGCATCGGTCCGTGCATAGGGGCTCGGGACCGTGGTCCACCTCTGGATCTCCGGGTCCTGGCAGGCCTGGGTGATCGCGTCGACGTCGGCCTCGGTCGGCGTCCGCAGCACGAGTCGCTCGGTGGTGAGGGTGGCCGGTTCCATCCGAGCATCCTAACCACGCGCGATCCCGATGTCGGATGCCGCGGCTAGGCTTGTCCGGTGACTGTTCCGGGGATTCTGCGCGCCTTGGAAGAGGCGTCTCTGTATCGTGACGCCCTCACCTGGGCGCAGACCGACGCCGATCTCGGGCTCGTCGACGGGCTCGACGCGCCCGCGCTCGCCGGACTGCTCGAGAAGCGCCGCGCCGCGGGTCATCCCGCAGCGCTCCTCACGGTCGTGCCCACCGGGCGACGCGCCGAGAGCCTGTCCCAGGCGCTCGCCGCCTACCTGCCGGATGCCGAGGTCGTGACGTTCCCCGCGTGGGAGACCCTCCCGCACGAGCGGCTGAGCCCGAGCCCCGACACGGTCGGACAGCGTCTGCAGACGCTGCGCCGCATCGCGGAGTGGTCGGGCGACCGCCCCCTGGTCGTGGTCGCCTCCGTCCGCGCCGCGCTGCAGCCCATCGCCGGGAACCTCGGCGACATCTCGCCGCTCGAGCTGTCTGTCGGCACCCGCGGGTACGAGCTCGACCGCGTCGCCGAGCAGCTCGTCGAGCGCGCCTACTCGCGGGTCGACATGGTGTCGCGTCGCGGAGAGTTCGCGGTGCGCGGCGGCATCCTCGACGTGTTCCCGCCGACGTCCGAGCATCCCTACCGCATCGAGTTCTTCGGCGACGAGGTCGACCAGATCCGAGCCTTCTCGGTCGCCGACCAGCGCTCGCTCCCCGGCGACATCGCTCTCGTCGACCTGCCGCCCAGCCGCGAGCTGCTGCTCACGCCCGATGTGCGCGACCGTGCGCGGGCGCTGATCGGAGGGTTCCCGGCGATCTCGCAGATGCTCGAGAAGATGGCCGAGGGCATCCCCGTCGAGGGCATGGAATCGCTTCTGCCCGCCGTCGCCGGACCGTTGAAGTCCCTCGCCGAGTACCTGCCCGAGGGGAGCGCGACCGCGGTCGTCGACCCGGAGCGCTCCAGCGCCCGCGCGATCACGCTGGGCGAGACGAACCGCGAGTTCCTCGACGCGGCGTGGAGCGCCGCGACCTCCGGCGCCTCGGCCCCGATCGACCTCGGCGCCGGCGACTTCCTCACGATCGCGCGCCTCCGCGAGATCGTCCGCGACCGCGGCGGCGTGTGGTGGCGGCTCAGCCCGTTCGCGATGGGGGGAGAAGACGCCGAGACCGTCGACTCCGCGGTGATCCCCTCGTTCCACGGCAACGTCGACGGTGCGATCTCCTTCGTCGACGCGAAGGTCGCCGACGGCTGGCGGGTCGTCGTGATCGCCGCCGGACCCGGACTCGTCGACCGCGCACGCGACGTGCTCTCCGACCGGGGGATCGCCGCCCGCGTCGTCGAGAGTCTGACAGAGGCACCGGATGCCGGAGTCGCGACCCTCGTCACGGGCACGGTCGAGTCCGGCTTCCAGGTGGCCGACGCGAGGCTCGCCGTGCTCACCGACAACGAGTTCTACGGACGCACGATCGGCGGCGACCAGCGCGTCGTCAAGAAGCTCGCCTCGCGGCGCAAGAACGTCGTCGACCCGCTGCAGCTGAAGCCGGGCGACTTCGTCGTCCACAACACCCATGGCATCGGACGGTTCGTCGAGATGACCAAGCGCGAGGTGTCGACGGGAGGCCGCAACGCGACCAAGTCGACCCGCGACTACCTGGTTCTCGAGTACGCGCCGTCGAAGCGCGGCTACCCGGGCGACAAGCTCTTCGTGCCGACCGACCAGCTCGACCTGCTGTCGAAGTACGTCGGCGGCGAGGGCCCCACGCTCTCGAAGATGGGCGGCAGCGACTGGGCGCAGGCCAAGGGCAAGGCTCGCAAGGCCGTGCGCGACATCGCGGTCGAGCTCGTCAAGCTGTACTCGGCGCGCATGGCCGCCAAGGGCCACGCCTTCGGGCCCGACACCCCGTGGCAGCGTGAGCTCGAAGAGGCGTTCCCCTTCGCCGAGACGCAAGACCAGCTGCAGACGATCGACGAGATCAAGGCCGACATGGAGCGGCCCATCCCCATGGACCGCCTGCTGTCGGGAGACGTCGGCTTCGGCAAGACCGAGGTCGCGGTGCGCGCCGCGTTCAAGGCGATCCAGGACGGCAAGCAGGTCGCGATGCTCGTGCCGACCACGCTGCTCGTGAAGCAGCACCTCGAGACCTTCACCGAGCGCTTCGCCGGATTCCCGGTCAAGGTGCGTCCGCTCTCGCGCTTCCAGACCGACAAGGAGGCGAAGCTCACCCTCGCCGGCCTCCTCGACGGGACGGTCGACATGGTCATCGGCACGCACCGCATCCTCACCGACCAGGTGATGTTCAAGGACCTCGGCCTCATGATCATCGACGAGGAGCAGCGCTTCGGCGTCGAGCACAAGGACGCGCTCAAGAAGATGAAGACGAACGTCGACATCCTCGCGATGAGCGCGACGCCGATCCCGCGCACGCTCGAGATGGCCGTCACCGGCATCCGTGAGATGTCGACCCTGGCGACCCCGCCGGAGGACCGGCATCCGATCCTCTCCTTCGTGGGCCCGCGCAGCGACAAGCAGATCGCCGCGGCGATCCGACGCGAGATCCTCCGCGAGGGGCAGGTGTTCTTCGTCCACAACCGCGTGCAGTCGATCCAGCGGGTCGCGGCTCAGCTCGCCGAACTCGTTCCCGAGGCGCGCATCGCGGTGGCGCACGGGCAGATGGGCGAGCATGCGCTCGAACAGGTCGTCGACGACTTCTGGGAGCGCAAGTTCGACGTGCTCGTCTCGACCACCATCATCGAGACCGGTCTCGACATCTCGAACGCGAACACCATCATCATCGACCGTGCCGACAAGTACGGTCTGAGCCAGCTGCACCAGCTCCGGGGCCGTGTCGGTCGCGGACGCGAACGGGCCTACGCGTACTTCCTCTATGACGAGATGAAGCCGCTCAGCGAGACGGCGGCCGACCGACTGCAGACCATCGCCGTCAACAACGACCTCGGCTCCGGCATGCAGGTCGCGCTCAAGGACCTCGAGCTGCGCGGCGCGGGCAACCTGCTCGGCGGCGAGCAGGCCGGCCACATCGCGGGCGTCGGTTTCGACCTGTACCTGCGGATGATCGGCGAAGCCGTCGCGACGTTCCGGGGCGACGAGGTGGAGTCCGGGCAGGAACTGCGACTCGAGCTGCCGTTGGACGCGCGCATCCCGGAGCACTACATCGACAGCGAGCGGCTGCGCCTGGAGGCGTACCAGAAGCTGTCGGCCGCATCCGCGGCGACCGCGAAGGACGACGCGATCGACCTCGTGATCGAAGAGCTCACCGACCGGTACGGCACGCCGCCCGAGGAGGTCGAGGGTCTGGTCGCCGTCGCCCGCCTGCGCCGTCGTGCCGCGCGGGCGGGACTCGCTGACGTCGTCGTGATGGGCTCGAACCTGCGCATCGCCCCGGCACGCCTGGAGGACTCGATCAAGGTGCGCCTCCAGAGGCTGTACCCCAAGGCCAAGCTCGTCGCGAGCGGTGAGGCGCTCGTCGTGCCGATGCCGACGGTCCCCGCAGCGGTCGGCGTCGGTCTCGAGCCGCTGCCCGACGCCGAGCTGCTCGAATGGGTCGGCCAGTTGTTCACCGCGATCTTCCCGGAGCCCGTCCCGGCCGAGTGAGGTCGGCGGTCCCGGGCACAGCTTCGGAGACGGCGGCCGACACGCCGCCGGCCGGGCGGATGCCGCGGCGTGTCGCGCCCGGCATCCGCAGCCGTGCCCAGGGCGGACAGGGGGAGGACCCGGGTCAGAGGGAGAAGCCGCCGTCCGAGGTGACCACCTGACCCACCACCCACGACCCGGCCGGCGTGCACAGCCAGCCGATCAGGCTCGCGGGGTCCGACGGTCGACCCACGCGTCCGAACGGCTGCGTGGTGATCCAGTCCGCGACGCCGGAGAGGTCGCGGTCGGTCGTGTCGGCGTCGAGATAGCCGGTGTTCACGGGCCCGGGGTTCACGGTGTTCAGCACGATCCCCACGTCGAGCAGCTCGCGGGCCACCGAACGCGTGATGCCGGCGAGGGCGGCCTTGCTCGTGGCATAGGCGATCTCGCCGACCATCGCGCCGTGACCCTGACCCGAGGTCATCCAGACGACGTGTCCCGTCGGCGCGTCGAACGGTCCGAAGTCGGCGACGCGATCGCCCGGCCGTGCGATGTCGATCCCCGCGCCCCCGAGCTCCTGCCGTCGGCGCCGCGCGAGCCCGGCCGTGAGCAGCAGCGACGCGCGCGCGTTCGTCTGCCAGTGCGCGTCGAGGCGATCGGGGGTCATGTCGAAGATCGATCCGTCGCCGCC
Source organism: Microbacterium sp. GCS4 (assembly GCF_001262495.1). GTDB lineage: Bacteria > Actinomycetota > Actinomycetes > Actinomycetales > Microbacteriaceae > Microbacterium. The sequence goes on along the minus strand of NZ_LGYE01000001.1, from coordinate 967,615 downwards.
CGTGAGCGCCTGGTTGCAGACGAGGATGTCGAGCCGGTCGGTGAGCACCGAGGCGGCGTCGAGCAGCGGGTCGATCGCGGCGGGATCGCGGAGATCGGCGTGATGGTCGGCCATCGCGGCGCCCGGAGCGAGGACGGCGGCGATGCCGGAGCGCACCTCGTCGAGGTCGTCACCGCCCCAGGGCTGGTCGAGGTCGTGCGGACGATAGTGATGGATCACGACGTTCGCGCCGAGGCTGGCGAGCATCGAGGCGGTGGCGAAGCCGATGCCGCGCAGTCGGGAGACACCGGTGACGAGGGCGGTCCTGCCGGAGAGAGGAAGGTCGGTGGGGTGCATGGGTGAGCCTTTCGATCGAGGAGCCGAGGCGCGCGAGAACGCAGCCGAACGGCGGGGAGGGGATCGATTCAGAGGCCAGCCATGTGCGCCAGCGTAGCAGTGGGAGAGCTAGCGACAGGGTCACCGCACGTCAACGGGGTGACGGCAGACCGCGGGCGAGGGATGATGGAGCCATGTGGGCACTTCTGATCATCCTCCTCATCGTCTGGGCCGGTCTCGCGGTCTTCGGCTTCGTCGTCAAGGGGCTCCTCTGGCTCGCGGTCCTCGGCATCGTCCTGTTCCTGGCGACGATCGTGATCGGAATAGTCCGCCGAGCCGGCGCCAGGAAGTAGTCCTCTCGCGCGGAACTCCGACGGCGCTACGCTGACGTCATGTTGTACGAGCACCTCGGGGCTCGACCCCGCATCCATGACACCGCCGTCATCGCCCCCACCGCCGTCGTCTCGGGCGACGTCGAGATCGGGCCGAACTGTCAGGTGCTGCACGGAGCCGTGATCACGGCCGAGGGTGGCCCGATCCGGCTCTGCGAGCACGTGATCGTGATGGAGAACGCGCTGATCCGCGCGACCGCTGCGAACGCGGTGCACATCGGATCGCACACGCTCATCGGCACGCTCGCGAGCATCGCGGGAGCGACCGTCGGCGAGGAGGTCTTCTTCGCCTCGGGCGCTCGGATCTTCAACGGCGCACTGGTCGGCGACCGCTGCGAGGTGCGCGTCAACGCGATCGTGCACCGTCGCGCCGTGCTTCCCGCGGGGACCGTCGTGCCGATCGGCTGGGTCGCGGTGGGCGACCCCGTACAGCTCCTGTCGCCCGACCGCGAGGACGAGATCGCCGCCGCGCAGCCCGACCTCGACTTCCCCGGGCACGTCTTCGGCGTGGACCGCGACACCCCCGACCTCATGGTGCAGCTCACGGAGCGCTACGGCACCTCGCTCGCCCGCCACGCGGACGACGTGCTCATCGACAAGACGGTTCACACCGACGGCGCCCGCGGCGACGGCCCCGCGGTGGGGCGGGGGTGAGCGCGGGCACCGGGCTCGTCCGCCCGGCGGTGACGACCGCGGACGCCGAGGTCATCGCCCGGGAGTGCTACGGCATCGAAGCCTCCGCGACCGAGCTCGGCAGTAATCAGGATCGCAACTTCGTGCTGCGCGAAGCCGACGGCACCCGCAGCGTGCTCCGCGTCGACAACCCGGTGACCGGCGACGAGGCCCGCGATGCGCAGCACGCCGCCATCGAGGCATACCGTGCGGCAGGCGTCGACGTGCCCCCAGTGCTGCCCGGACTCGACGGTGCACTCACCCAGAGGTGGGGCGGATTCGCCGTACGACGCAGCGCGTTCGCCGAGGGGGAGCCGCTCGTCGATGCCGGCTACCTCGCGCCGGTCGTGCTCTCGGAGTTCGGGGCGCTCGCCGCGGCCTCCGTCACCGCCCTCGCCGGGCTCCGGCATCCGGGACTCGACCGCGAGCAGATGTGGGACATGCGGGTCGCCGCCGCGCAGGTGCGGCTGCTGTCCCCGTCGATCACGGACTCACGGCTCCGCGCCCGCGTGCGAGAGGCCGCCGAGGAGGCGGAGGTCGCGCTCGCAGTCGTGGCCGATCGACTTCCGGTGCAGCCGATCCACGGCGACCTCACCGACGACAACGTCATGGGGGAGCGCAGCAGCGACTCGCGACTGCATCCGCGTGTCGTGATCGATCTGGGCGACCTCGGGACGGGGTGGCGCGTCGCCGAACTCGCCGTGTGCGCCGCGTCGATGCTGCATCACGAGCCCGCTCGACCGCTGCGCGTGCTCGACACGATCGCCGCGTTCCACGAACTCGTGCCGCTGTGCGACGAGGAGGCCGACGCCGTGTGGCCGCTCATCGTGCTGCGCGCCGCGCTCCTCGTGGCGAGCGGGTGGCGGCAGCTCGAGATCGACGGCGACAACGAGTACGCCGCCGAGCGGGTGGCGGGGGAGCAGGCGATCTTCGACGCCGCGACCTCCGTTCCCCTTGTGGAGGCCGTCGAGCACGTGCGCGCGCGGCTCGGGATCGACGCCCCGTCGTTCCGGGCGACCGGGCTCACGGACCTCTCCTCGCTGATCCCCGACCTCGAAGGACGGGTGTCGATCCTCGACCCCGGGGTGGAGGCTGCCGGCCTGGATGCCGGGCGGTGGCTCGAATCGGATGCCGAGGCGCAGCTGATCGCGGACGCGCACGCCTCCGGCGCCCGGGTGGCGGTCATGCCCTACGGCGTGTACCGGCTCACGCGTTCGGTGATCGACGCCGCCGATGCCGCCGCGACCTGGCCCGTCGAGACCGAGCTGCACATCGCCCCTGGCCCCTCGATGCGGCTGACGGCCCCGGTCGACGGCGAGATGACGGTGCTCGAGGGTCGCGTGCGGCTTGCCACCGGCGACGGCTGGATCGTGGAGATCCGCGGCGCGGATGTGGAACCCGCGCGGGGCGGACCTATCGAGAGCGGTGACGCGATCGGGAGACTCGCCGCCTCGTTCGACGGCCGGGTGGTGGTCGTCGGCGTCCGCCGCGCCGACTCCCCGGTGCCGACGCCGCCGTCGGATGCCTCGCCTCTCCTCGCACCCGAACCCGCGAGCGCCCGGCTCGTCGCTCCTGACGTCGTCGCGGCCTGGGCGCGTCTGACCGCCGACCCCGCTCCGCTGCTCGGCATCCCCGCCCTTGCCCAGCGCGACGAGTCGGCCGACGAGCTGCGTCGCCGCGAGCGCATCTTCGCGGCGGCCCAGGAGCGGTACTACGAGCATCCGCCGCAGATCGAGCGCGGCTGGCGCCACTATCTGGTCGACACGACGGGGCGCAGCCACGTCGACATGGTCAACAACGTCGCGGGACTCGGGCACGCGCATCCGACCGTCGCGGACGCCGCGAACGCGCAGCTGCGTCTCCTCGGCACGAACTCGCGCTTCCTGTTCCGCGACCTCGCGGAGTACAACGAACGGCTGCTCGCGCTCCTGCCGGAGGGCAGCGGACTCGACACCGTGCTGCTCGTCAACAGCGGCTCGGAGGCGGTCGACCTGGCGATCAGGCTCGCGCAGGCGGCCACGGGACGGTCGACGGTCGTGGCGCTCCGCGAGGCCTATCACGGCTGGACCCAGGCGAGCGACGCGGTCACGACCAGTGCCTACGACAACCCGGATGCCGTGGGCACGCGTCCGGGCTGGGTGCACGTCGCCGACGTCCCCAACCGGTTCCGCGGCACCTATCGGGGCGACGACACGGCAGCCGCGTACCTCGCCGATCTCGACGCCGACCTCGACCGCCTGTCGGCCGACCTGAGGGACGTCGCGGCGTTCCTGTGCGAACCGGTGCTGGGCAACGCGGGCGGGGTGCTGCTGCCGGACGGGTACCTCGCCGGAGCGTACGAGCGGGTGCGCGCGCACGGCGGCCTCTGCATCGCCGACGAGGTGCAGGTCGGGTTCGGTCGCCTGGGGTCGACGTTCTGGGGCTTCGAGCAGTCCGGAGCAGTGCCCGACATCATCACCATCGCCAAGCCCATGGGCAACGGCTTCCCGATCGGCGGCGTGATCACGACGAGGCGCATCGCCGACGCGCTGAGCGCCCAGGGACAGTTCTTCTCTTCCGCCGGAGGGAGCACGCTCAGCTGCCGCGTCGGAATCGCGGTGCTCGATGCCATGGTCGAAGACGACCTGCAGCGAAACGCCCTCGAGGTCGGCGCGCACCTGGTCGCGGGCTTCGAGGAGCTCGCGCGACGGCATCCGCTGATCGGCCCGGTGCACGGCACCGGCCTCTATCTGGGTGTCGAGCTCGTGCGCGACCGCGAGACCCTGGAGCCCGCGGCAGCGGAGGCCGCGGCGATCTGCGAACGGATGCGCGAGCTCGGCGTGATCGTGCTCACGACGTCGGAGCGCTCGAACGTGCTGAAGATCAAGCCGCCGCTGTGCCTCACGATCGCGAGCGCAGATCACGTCCTCGCGATGCTCGATCGCGTTCTCGCCGAAGGCTGGTGAGAGCCTTCCTTCGAATCCCGCTTCGAGGTGTCATGTTAAATGCGTATTTCGAATCAGATTCGGTCTTCCGCTGACGAATAGCAGGGGTACATACTGATGCTCAGCGTCGGACGACCCGAAGTCCGGCCCATGCGCTGTCCCTCGAGGAGTACACATGGCAGAGAAGACGAAGCCGCTCGCTCACGGCGGTGGGAGCCTCCGACGGAATCTCGGCCTCTGGGCGATCGTCGGCCTCGGCCTCGGCTACATGACGCCGACCGTGGTGTTCGACACCTTCGGCATGGTCGCTCGCGACACGGACGACGTCGTCCCCGCCGCGTATCTCGTGGCGCTGATCGTCATGGTGTTCACGGCCATCAGCTACGGCAAGATCGCGAGCGCGATCCCCAGCGCCGGATCCGCGTACACCTACGTGCGCGAATCGATCCACCCGAACCTCGGCTTCATGGTCGGCTGGACCTCGCTCATCGACTACGTGCTTCTGCCCATGGTGAACTGCCTCATCATCAAGAGCTACCTCGAGGCCATGTTCCCCGACGTCCCCGCGTGGATCTGGGTCGTGCTGTACTGCATCGCCGTCACGAGCATCATCTACATGACCATGCGCGGCACGTCGAACCTCAACATGATCCTGCTCGTGTTCTCGATCGTCGTCATGGTCGTGTTCGTCGTGCTCGTGGTCGCGCAGCTGATGCGCGGGGACGGCGCGGCGACGATCCTCTCGGTCGGTGCGTTCCTGCACGACGACGTGACCCTGGGCGCCGTGCTGACCGGCGCGACCATCGTCTGCTTCTCGTTCATCGGCTTCGACGCCGTCACGATGTACGCCGAGGAGGCGAAGGACCCGAAGATCATGCCGAAGGCGATCCTCCTCACCGTCCTCCTCGGCGGAGGGATCTTCCTCGTCGCCTCGTACGTCTCGCAGCTGCGGTTCCCGGACTGGAACGAGTTCGCCCCGGGCGGCGACATGCAGTTCGTCGAGGACTCCACGCTCCCGATCATCGGCGAGCTCGTCGGCGGCAACGTCCTGATGGCCGTTCTCACGGCGGCGGGCTTCTGTGCGACGCTCGCCTCAGGTCTCGCCTCGCACGCCTCGGTGTCGCGCATGCTGCTCGTGATGGGGCGCAACAACGTGCTGCCGCAGCGGGCGTTCGGCTACATCAACCAGCGCACGCATACGCCGACGTTCAACATCGTGCTGGTGGGCGCGATCTCGCTGCTCGCCATCCCGTTCACGCTCGAGCTGATCGCCGCGTGGATCAATTACGGTGCGCTGATCGCGTTCACGTTCGTGAACATCTCGGTGATCGCGTGGTTCGCGATCCGCAAGGGGATGCGCCGCACGCCGCGCGAGATCTTCTCGTACATCGTGATGCCCGCGATCGGCACGCTCCTCACCGGGCTCCTCTGGGTCAACCTGCACCAGGACGCCCTGATCGGCGGCATCACCTGGACGGTCCTCGGCGTGATCTACCTCGCGTTCATCACGAAGGGCTTCCGCAAGAAGGTCGTCGCGTTCGACGAGAACCAGGCCGTCACGGGGTACAACAAGGTCGTGAAGGTGCCGGTCGACGAGAGCTGAGGGGAGGAGGGGGCGCCGACGCGCCCCCTCCTGCTCAGATGACGCCCTGCGCGAGCATCGCGGCGGCGACCCGCTCGAAGCCGGCGATGTTCGCGCCGGCCACGTAGTCGCCCGCGACGTCGTAGCGCTCGGCGGCGTCGAAGGCGGCCGCGTGGATGTCGGCCATGATCTCGCGGAGCTTGTTCTCGCTTGCGTCGAAGGTCCACCGCTGGCGCGAGGCGTTCTGGCTCATCTCGAGCGCTGAGGTCGCGACGCCGCCGGCGTTGGCGGCCTTGCCCGGCGCGAACAGCACGCCTGCGGCCTGGAACGCGTCGACGGCAGCGGGGAGGCACGGCATGTTGGCTCCCTCGGACACCGCACGCACGCCGTTGGCGATGAGCGTCTCGGCGGCGGCCAGATCGAGCTCGTTCTGCGTGGCCGAGGGTACCGCGATGTCGACGGGCACCTCCCAGACGCTCCCGCCCTCGACGAAGCGGGCGCTCGGGCGACGGTTCGCGTACTCGACGATGCGGGCGCGCTCGACCTCCTTGATCTGACGCAGCAGGTCGACGTCGATGCCGGCGTCGTCCACGACATAGCCGGAGGAGTCGGATGCCGTGACGGCGGTCGCGCCGAGCTGGGTCGCCTTCTGGATCGCGTAGATCGCGACGTTGCCCGAGCCCGAGACGCCGACGCGCTTGCCGTCGAGCGAGTCGCCGTGCACCGCGAGCATCTCCTGCGCGAAGAAGACCGCGCCGTAGCCGGTGGCCTCGGTGCGCACCTCGGCGCCGCCCCAGCCGGTGCCCTTGCCCGTGAACATGCCGGACTCGTGGCGGTTGGTGATCTTGCGGTACTGGCCGAACAGGTAGCCGATCTCGCGGCCGCCGACGCCGATGTCGCCGGCGGGGACGTCGGTGTGCTCGCCGAGGTGGCGGTACAGCTCGCTCATGAACGACTGGCAGAAGCGCATGACCTCGGCGTCGGAGCGACCGTGCGGGTCGAAGTCAGAGCCGCCCTTGCCGCCGCCGATGCCCTGACCGGTGAGCGCGTTCTTGAAGATCTGCTCGAAGCCGAGGAACTTGATGATCGACAGGTTCACCGAGGGGTGGAAGCGCAGACCCCCCTTGTACGGGCCGAGCACGGAGGAGAACTGGATGCGGTAGCCGCGGTTGACCTGCAGGCGACCCGCGTCGTCGACCCACGGCACCCGGAAGAGGATCTGCCGCTCGGGCTCCACGACGCGGTCGAGGATGCCCCCGTCGACGTACTCCGGGTGCTTCTCGAGCACCGGGGCGATCGAGTGCAGTACCTCGTGCACGGCCTGCTGGAACTCGGGTTCGTGCGCGCTGCGGACGAGCACGGTGTCGAACACGGGCTGCACGGAGGCGGCAAGGGGCTGGAAGTCGGCGGAGGGCAGAACGGAAGAGGGCACGCGAGAGAGCTTTCTGACGGGATGCGGGAGTGCGATCGTGTCGCGTGAGAAGGGCGCCTGGTCGGGCGAGCTTTTCACTCTATCGGGATACCGGTATTCAGCATCCCGCCTGCGGGCCTCCGCCGATCACCCCGTGTTCTGCAGACCAGCCGCGACGCCGCTGACCGAGAGCAGCAGCAGGCGGCGCTGCTCGTCCTCGGACCCCGAACCCGTCGCCTCGGAAGGATCGCGCAGCGCGCGCAGGGCGCGCAGCTGCAGGAGCGACAGCGCATCGACGTAGGGCGTGCGCAGCTGCACGGCACGCTGCAGGATCGGCTTGTTCTCCAGCAGTCCCACTCCGCCGGTGAGACGGATGACCCACTCCCGGGTGAGCGCGAGCTCGTCGAGCACGAGAGCCGCGAGATCGTCGCGGTCGCCCAGGGCGAGGTACTCGCGGGCGATGCGCTCGTCGGTCTTCGCGAGACTCATCGCGACGTTGTCGATCATCGTGCGCAGCAGCGGCCACTCCTGGTACGCCTCGACGAGGCGGGCCTCGTCGCCCACGGCGGCCAGAGCCGTGCCGAGACCGAACCAGCCCGCGAGGTTGATGCGCGCCTGCGTCCACGCGAACACCCACGGGATCGCCCGCAGGTCCTCGAGCGACTCGACGGAGAGACCGCGGCGCGCCGGGCGCGAGCCCAGGGCCAGGAGCCCGATCTCCTCCATCGGGGTGACGGTCGCGAACCAGGGCGCGAAGCCCTCCGCCTTCACGAGCGAGAAGAAGCGCTCACGCGAGGACGAGTCCATGACCACGGCGATGTCGGCGAAACGGTGCGCCGCGTCACTCGTGCGCTTCTCGACGGTCGGGGAGGAGGCGAGCAGGGTCGCCGCAGCCACCTGGTCGATGTGACGCATCGCGATCGCCGGCTCGCCGTACCGGGCGAAGATGACCTCACCCTGCTCCGTCAGCTTGAAGCGGCCGTCGACCGAATGCGGCGGCTGGGCGAGGATCGCCGAGTTCGCGGGACCGCCGCCGCGCCCGAGGGCGCCGCCGCGACCGTGGAAGAGCGTCAGCTCGATGCCGGACTCCTGCGCCCAGTGCGCGATCTTCTCCTGCGCCTCGTACAGCGCGAGGTTCGCGGCCACCGGACCGACGTCCTTCGAGGAGTCGGAGTAGCCGAGCATGACCTCGAGGCGGTTGCCGGTCGCGGCCATCCGCTCGCGGAACTCCGGCGACTGCACGGCCTCCGCGAGGATGCCGGGGGCGGCCTGCAGATCGGCGAAGGTCTCGAACAGCGGCACCACGTCGAGCACCGGTGCGTCGTCGCCGAGCGCGTGCCGGGCGAGCTCGTAGACGTTCGCGAGGTCGCTGGCTGCCTGCGTGAACGACACCACGTAGCGTCCGGCCGCCCGCAGGCCGCGGTCGCGCTGGATCTCCGCGATCGCGCGGAAGACCTCGAGCACCTCCTCGGTCTGGGCGCTGATCGGCTCATCGCCCGTGAGCTCGGCGAGGGCCTTCGCGTGCACCTGCGAGTGCTGACGCACCTCGAGCTCGGTGAGGTGGAAGCCGTAGGTCTCGACCTGCCAGATGAGGTGCTGCACGCCGCCGAAGGCGTGGCGCTTCGCGCCGGCCTCGACGAGGGACGACTGCACGGCGCGGAGGTCGGCGAGGAGCTCGTCCGGGCCCGCGTACCGCTCGCCGTCACCGCGTCGGGTGGCCGCTACGCGGTGCGCGAGGGCGATCACGACCCGGCGGTACGGCTCACCGGGGGACCGGGCGCCGAGCTCCTCCGCGAGACGCGGCTCGGCGGCGGCGAAGCGCTCCCAGAGCGCCTGGACCTCGGCGCTGGGCGGCGTGTCCTCGGCATCCAGGGTGAGGGTGCGGCCGATGCGCTCGAGAGCCCGCTCCAACCCGCGGAGCACGTGGTCGGAGGCGATCTGCGATGCCTCACGCGTGACGGATGCCGTCACGAAGGGGTTGCCGTCGCGGTCGCCGCCGACCCACGAGCCGATGCGCACGAACGCCGGGACGACGGGTGCGCTCGCCCCGGAATCGTCGCCGCGCAGGGCGTCGTCGATGCGGCGGTACACGTGCGGCACGGTCGTGAACAGCGTCTCGTCGAACACGCTCATGACCGTGCGGACCTCGTCGGTCGGCGAGGGCTTCTGGGCGCGGAGCGGCGCCGTGCGCCACAGCGTGTCGATCTCCTCGAGCATCCGGCGGCGGGCACGGTGCTGCTCGGCGCCGTTCTCGCTCGCGGCATCGTGCTGCGTGAGCAGCTCGGACAGGCGGCGGATGCTCGACGACACGGCGCGACGGCGCGCCTCGGTCGGATGCGCCGTGAACACCGGGTGGAAACGCAGGCCCTCGAGGCGTCGACGCGCCTCGTCGTCGCCGATCTCGCTCTTCAGCCGCGCGTATGCGGAGGCGACGGTGTCGGCGGCGTCCTCCCGGCCGGGCTGCCCGGCGCGTTCGCGCAGGACGCGCACGCGCTGGTGCTCCTCGGCGAGGTTGACGAGATGGAAGTAGCAGGTGAACGCCCGGGCGACCTCGTCGGCGCGCTCGATGCTGAACGACTCCGCGATCGACGCGGCGCGCTCGAACGCGTCGGAGGTCTCCTCGTCATAGGCCTGGATCGTGGCGAGACGCAACCGCTCGACGTCGGCGAACAGTTCGTCGCCGCCGGACTCGCGCAGCACCTGGCCGAGGAGGGCGCCGAGCATCCTCACGTCGGAGCGCATCGCGTCCGGGATGCCTCGGCCCGCTTCGAACCGGCCGATGATGCGGATGGCCGAGGTGTCGGTGGGCTCGGGAAAACTCTGTGCGGGGGTCACGCATCGAGAGTATCCCGCTCGGGAGGGGTGCCCTGCACGCATGACGCCGCGCGACGTGAGAGAGTCGATGCGAACCGAGGAGCAGACGTGACCGAACACTCCCGCACCGATCCGCTGCGTGCGGCGGCCGAGACCATGCGAGCGGTGCGCGAGCGGTGCGTGTGGTCGCAGCGCATCACGCACCGCGACCTCGTGCCCTATCTGATCGAGGAGTCGCACGAGGTCATCGACGCGGTCGAGACCGGATCGCGCGCTGATCTGCGCGAGGAGCTCGGCGACCTGCTGTGGCAGGTGCTGTTCCACGCGGCGATCGCGGCCCAGGATCCGGACGATCCCTTCGACATCGACGACGTGGCGGAGACGCTCACCGAGAAGATGGTGCGCCGGCATCCGCACGTGTTCGCAGGGGAGGTCGCGAACACTCCCGAGGAAGTGCTCGTGCACTGGAACGCCGCGAAGGCGGCCGAGAAGCGCACGAGGGAGAGCGTTCTCGACGGGATACCGCGGGGGATGCCGGCGCTCGCCCTCGCGCAGAAGATCGAGGGTCGTGCGGCGGGAGCCGGGGTCGACGTCGTTCCGGCGGACGGGCCGCGCGGCGAATCCGAGCTCGGCGACGCTCTGCTCTCGCTCGTCGCGACGGCCAGGGTGCACGGCTGGGACGCCGAGCGCGCGCTGCGGGAGCGTCTGCGGGCGCTCGAGGACGAGGTGCGGGCGGCGGAGGCGGCGGGCTGAGCCGCGGCATCCGCCTCCGACCTGGAAGGATGGGGGCGTGGCTACTGTGAACCCGCCGCGCGGCATGCGCGACATCCTCCCCGCCGACAAGGCCCGCCGCGAGAGCGTGCTCTCCGTCATCCGCGAGCGCTACCGCGCACACGGCTTCGACGAGATCGAGACGCCCGCGCTCGAGGAGTACTCGCGGCTGCACGCGGGGATCGGCGGCGACAACGAGAAGCTCGCCTACAACGTGCTGCGCCGGGGACTCGACGCCGACACGATCCGCGACGCGGCGGACGACCAGTCGGCGCTCGCCGACCTGGGTCTTCGCTACGACCTGACCGTGCCGCTCGCCCGTTTCTACGCCAGCAACCGCGCCCAGCTGCCCGGAGTGTTCCGCGCGATCCAGATCGGGCCGGTGTGGCGTGCGGAGCGCCCGCAGAAGGGCCGGTACCGGCAGTTCGTGCAGTGCGACATCGACATCATCGGCGACGACTCCGCGCGCGCCGAGGCCGAGCTCATGGTCGCCTCGCTGGATGCGGTGGACGCGTTGGGACTAGAGGGGGCGACCGTGCGGATCAACGACCGGCGCGTTCTCGACTGGATGCTCGACAGCTTCGGCTTCTCGGCGGAGGAGCGCCCCGGCGTGCTCATCACGATCGACAAGCTCGACAAGATCGGACCAGAGGGCGTGGCGACCGAGCTGCGCGAGCGCGGAGCCGCGGCCTCGGCGGTCGACGCGTTCGAGGGGTTCCTCGGGCGTCCCCAGGTCCTGGAGGACAACCCGTACGGCGAGCGGCAGATCCGCACGGCCCTGCCCGAGGGTGTGCCCGACGAGATCGTGGGGCACCTGGTCGGCATCGGCGACGCCGTCGCCGCAGGGCGCAGCGCGTCGGACATTCCGCTCGTGTTCGACCCGTTCCTGGTGCGCGGCATGGGGTACTACACGGGCACGATCTTCGAACTCGCCCACCCCTCGGTCGGGTACTCGCTCGGTGGCGGAGGTCGCTACGACGGCATGATCGGGCGCTTCCTCGGGCAGCAGGTCGCCGCCGTCGGGTTCTCGCTCGGCTTCGAGCGCCTCGTCGACCTCGTGACCGCGGGAGCGGATGCCCAGGAGCGCGCGGTCGTGCTCGTGCACGACGCCGACGTGCCGGTCGCGGAGCTCGCGCGCCACAAGGCGTCCCTGATCGCCGGAGGCGCGCGCGTGCGACTGGAGCGGCGCCCCAAGAACCTCAAGGCGCTGCTCGAGCGCTCGGCGGCCGACGGCTACACGTCGTTCGCGGCCGTGCGGGCGGGCGCGACCGAGCTGGAGCTCAAGCCGCTGTCCTGACCGGATCCCTGCCTGAGCTGCGACGGCAGCACCCGGCGGATGCGTTCACGCGACGTTCACGGTCGTCCGGTCGAATCGAGGCATGCATCGTCGGTACCTCGCCGTCCCCGTCGGCATCGGCGTCGCCGCCGTGGCGATCGTGTGCGGTCTCCGTGCGGTGCTCGTACGCCAGGCCGCGATCGCGCGCGGCCGCATCGGCAAGCCGCTCGGCGAGGAGTCGATCGACGCCGATCGGGTCTGGCGCCGGAGGCTCGAGGGCGACCCGGTCGAGCTCCTCGTACTCGGTGATTCGCTCGCCGCGGGGCTGGGCGCCGAGACACGCAAGCAGACGCTGGGCGGACGCCTCGCCAAGGGCCTCGCACGTCGTCTGCATCGGCCGGTGCGCCTGCGCACCATCGCGGTGGTCGGATCGGAGTCGCCCGACCTCGACGATCAACTCGCAGGGCTTCCCGTCGACTATGCACCGGACGTCGCCGTGATCGTCGTCGGCGGGAACGACGTCACCCACCGGCTTCCGGTGTCGACGTCGACCCGGCACCTTCGTCGGGCGATCGACGAACTGCGAGGCCGAGGCGCGGAGGTCGTCGTCGGGACGTGTCCCGACCTGGGCGCGCTGCGTCCGGTTCCCCAGCCGCTGCGCCGGCTCGTGTCGAGTCTGTCCCGTCGTCTCGCGGAGGCGCAGACCGGGACCGCGCGCGACGCTGGCGCCGTCCCTGTGGATCTGCGTCGCGCCGTCGGACCGATGTTCTTCGACGATCCCGAGGCGATGTTCAGCCTCGACCGGTTCCACCCGAGCCCCCTCGGGTATCGCCGCACGGCCGAGGCGCTGCTGCCGGCGGTGCTCCGCGCCGCGGAGATCGCGCTCAGCGGGCGCGGCCGTCCGACGACGGCGGACTGATCCCCATGCGCAGTCGGATCGCCCGGTACAGGACCCCGATCAGAACGACCGCCGTCCCGACGAGCGACGCCAGCACGGGCAGGGTGTTCACGAGCAGCAGGCATCCGAGCGCGCCCACCACCTGCAGCGCTCGAGGGTAGCGCCGCGCGGCCGCATCCTGTCGGAAGGCCGCCGCGTTCGCGACGAGGTAGTACAGCAGCACGCCGAGCGACGAGAAGCCGATCGCATCGCGGAGGTCGGCGACGAGCAGGATTCCGATCACGGCGACCCCGATCGCGATCTCGGCTCGTCGCGGCACCTGCCACCGCTCGTCGATGCGAGCGAGCGCGCGGGGGAGGTCGGACTCGCGCGCCATCGCGAGGGTCGTCCGCCCGATCCCGGTGATCAGCGCGAGCAAGGCGCCGAGAGAGGCCGCCGCGGCGGCGATGCGCACCACCGGGGCGAGCGCGGGCCAGCCCGAGACCGTGAGCACGTCGACGAGGGGTGCAGTGCTTGTCGCGGCATCCGCTCCCAGGGTCATGATGACCGTCACGGCGACGAGCGCATAGACGGCCACGGCGCCGCCGAGCGCGAGGACGATGGCCCGAGGGATGGTCCGCGCCGGATCCACGACCTCCTCGCCCAGGGTCGCGATGCGCGCGTAGCCGGCGAACGCGAAGAACAGCAGGCCCGCGCCCTGCAGGACCCCGTACGCGGTGGCCTCCTCGAGCGGTGGGGGAGAGGCGATCGCGGTCGAGCCCAGACCGAATGCGACGACCACCGCGAGTCCGAGCAGCGCGCAGGCCACGAGGATGCGCGTGAGCAGCGCCGTCCGGGTGATCCCGAAGCAGTTCACGACCGTGAGCGCGGCGACCGCGGCAACGGACACCGGGACGCGCCAGCTCTCGGGGGCGGCGTAGGCGGCGAACGTCATCGCCATCGCCGCGCAGCTCGCGATCTTGCCGATCACGAAGCTCCAGCCGGCGACGAAGCCCCACCACGGTCCGATCTCGGCGCGGGCGTACGCGTAGGTGCCGCCGGCGACGGGGTGCGCCGCGGCGAGCTGCGCCGACGCCGTCGCATTGCAGTACGCGACGAGGGCGGCGATGGCGAGGGCGACAAGGATGCCGCTGCCGGCGACGCCGATCGCAGGTGCCCACACGGCGAACACCCCCGCGCCGACCATGGATCCGAGACCGATGGCGACGGCGTCTCCCAGAGTCAGGCGGCGGGCGAGGGGCATCCCGCCATCGTGGCACGCACGGGTGAACGGCCGGTATCGGGTCCGTCGCCGGGTTCTCAGCCGCGCTCCGCGGTGACGCGCTTCTTCTCGCGCACATAGACCTCGCGGCGTACCCGTGCCACGACGTCGCCCTGCTCATCGGTGATCTCGGTCTCGAACCACTCGAGCACCTTGGCACCGCCGCGAGCGCGCTCGCGCAGCTCCTCCGCCTTCTCCCGCGGCACGTCGAACTCCGCCGTGAGCACACCTCGGCCGGGCTTGAGGAACTCGATCTCGCCGCGGGTGTCCCAGACGACGTGGTCGCGTCCGAGCTGGTGCATCACGAGCATGAAGAAGTACGGGTCGGTCATGGCCGACATCGATCCGCCGAACGCGGTCCCCACGTAGTTGCGCGTGAACGCGTTGACGTGCAGCTCGACCGTAGCGTGCGTCCAGTCCTCGCTGAAGCGACGGATGCGGATGCCGCTGAAGAGATTCGGGGCCCAGAGGCTCATGCCGATCGCGAGGCGGCGAGGTGTGATGCGCATGAGGTCAGTGTGGAACGCCGTTATCCCGCGGCGGAATTCCTCTGGAGGTTGTCACAGTTGTTATAGTTATCATAGAATTACTAGCGAACAGGTGGGTGATACGGATGCTGATCAGAGTCGACCCCGACAGTGCGCGGCCGCTGTACGACCAGGTCGCCGCATCGATCCGCGCCGATCTCCTCGCCGGCGTGCTCGCTCCCGGCGACCGGCTGCCCGCCGCTCGAGAGGTCGCCACGGCGCTGCGGATCAACCAGCACACGGTGCTGCACGCGTATCAGCGGTTGCGCGACGAGGGGCTCATCGACCTCCGGCGTGGGCGAGGGGCCGTGATCTCGGCGGCCGCTGCGCCGCTGGCCGACCTCGCCCACGAGATCGACGATCTGGTGGGTCGCGCCGCGCAGATGGGCGTGTCCGCCGAGATCCTCGCCGGGATCATCCGCGCCCACGCCGCCGGGCGACCCGACCACCCCGCGCGGGACGATCCGTCGAGAGCGCGCACCGCGACATCCACGCAGAACACCGAGGAGGCACAGCCATGACGACCACCAGCCCCCGAACCCGCCCATCGAGCTCGCTGCGACGCGCTCGACTGCTCTTCCTCGTGGTCGCGCTCGCCGTCCCCCTCGTCATCACGACGGTGGCCGCGATCGTGCTCGCGGGGTGGCTCCCCGCCTTCCCCGCGGAGGTCGCGACGCACTGGGGCCTCGAGGGTGCCGACGGGTTCGGCCCGGCATCCCTGTATCTGTGGCTGCTGCTCGGCGTCGGTCTCGGAGTCCCGCTGCTCATGGACGTGACGACCCTGGTCGCGGCACGGGGGCAGTGGGGTGGCGCCGCTCGGCTGATGGGGGCGCTCGCCGCGGGCATGTCGGTGTTCGCCGCGACGACGAGCCTCGGCTCGCTGTGGATCCAGCGCGACCTCGCACCGGGAGCGGATATCCCCGGTATCGGCGGTGTCCTCGGCATCGCCCTCGCGGGACTGCTCCTCGTCGGCGCTCTCGCCTGGCTGGTGCAGCCGAAGTACCGCGCTCCCGACGGGGAGGCTCTGACGGCGAGGCGCGACCTGAACGTCACCGCGAACGAGCGTGTCGTCTGGCTCGCGAGCGCCACCATGCCCCGCGGGGTGCTGATCTTCCTCGGTCTCGTGCTCGCCGGGATGGTCGCGCCCGCCGCCGTCATGCTCAGTGCCGGGGTCGCCGGAGGATGGATCGTCGCCGTGGTCGCGGTCGTCGTCGCCCTCGCTCTCGCGGCCACGGCCTCGTATCGCGTGAGCGTCACGCCCGAGGGCTTCACCGCTCGCTCCCTCTTGGGACGCCCGCGCATGCGGATCCCCATCGACGAGGTCGTGAGCGCGCGTGCGATCGACGTGTCGCCGTTCGGCGAGTTCGGCGGGTGGGGGTGGCGGATCTCCGTCGACGGCCGCACGGGGATCGTCACGCGTCGCGGGCCGGCCGTCGAGGTGTCCCGTCGTGACCGCAAGCCCTTCCTCGTCACGATCGACGGTGCGGAGGACGCCGCCGCGCTCCTGCAGACCTATGTCGATCGCCGCTCGGAGCGTCCGGCCCCGAGCGCGGGGGAGGCAACATCGTGACCGTGCAGGACCGGGTCCGCTGGCCGGCCGTCATCGCCTTCGTGGTTCTCGCGTGCGGGCTCGCCTGGCTCGTGGCGCTCCCGCTGTGGCTCGGCGACGGGCTCGCCGAGCCGCTGGCCCCGCTGATCCTCGTCGCGATGATGCTGACCCCCGCCGTCGCCGCGCTCATCGTGACGTTCGCGCTCGGGTACCCCGCGCGAGGTGCGCGGCTGCGGTTCCTCGGCCTCTGGCCGCTGCGGCCCGCGAAGAGGGTGATCGGGCTCCTGCTGGTCGGCTGGCTCGGTCCTCCGGTCGTGGTCGTCCTCGGCATCCTCATCGCCGTCGCACTCGGCTTCGTGCAGCTGGACTTCACGTTCGCGGCGCTCTCGGCGCAGCTCGAGCAGGCGCTGCCGCCCGGGACGCCGATGCCTCCCGTCGGCGTCATCGTGTTCTCACAGCTCGCCTTCCTCCCGCTGGGCGCGCTTCTGAACAGCATCCCGGCCCTCGGTGAGGAACTCGGATGGCGCGGGTGGCTGCTGACGGCGCTCCGGCCGCTCGGCACGTGGCCGACCCTGCTCCTCAGCGGCGTGATCTGGGGGCTCTGGCACAGCCCGGTGATCCTGCTCGGGTACAACTTCGGCCGCACCGACGCCTCCGGCGTGCTGTTCATGACGGTCGGCTGCGTGGCCTGGGGCGTGCTGCTCGGCTGGCTGCGCCTGCGATCGGCATCGATCTGGCCGGCGGTCGTCGCCCACGGGTCGCTGAATGCCGCAGCGGGGCTGGTCCTCATCTTCGCCGCCGGACAGCCGGACCAGGCCCTGGCCGGGCCGCTCGGCGTCGCGGGGTGGATCGCTGCGGCCGTGGTCATCGCGGCGCTGCTCGTCACGGGGCAGTTCCGACGGCAGCCCGAGCTCGGCGTGGCGACCCCGAAAGCGGACACTCCGGCATCCCCGCCTGCCGCCCCTTGACCCCGGCCGGCGCGCGGGGTTGGCTGAGGGCATGGACTCCACGCCCGCAGCCTGGTCGAACGCCGACGCCTACCTCGCCGACGTGCTGGTCGGCCACGACCCGGACCTCGAGGCAGCCCTGGCCGCACAGCGCCAGGCCGGTCTGCCCGAGATCGAGGTCGCCCCGGTCGGCGGCAAGCTGCTGCACCTGCTCGCCCGCATCAGCGGCGCGCGGCGCGTGCTCGAGATCGGCACGCTGGGCGGCTACTCCACGATCTGGCTCGCACGGGCCGTCGGGGCGGACGGGCGGGTCGTGACCGTCGAGGCGGAGGCCGACAACGCCGCCGTCGCACGCGCCAGCATCGACGCGGCGGGCGTGGGCGACCGCGTCGACATCCGCATCGGGCGGGGTGCTGACGTGCTGCCGACGCTCGTCGGCGGCTTCGATCTCGTGTTCATCGACGCCGACAAGGAGTCCAATACGATCTACCTCGACTGGGCCGCGAAGCTCGGGCACCCCGGCACCGTGATCGTGCTCGACAACATCGGCCGCGAGGGCGAGATCGTACGCGAGGACTCGACCGATCCGAAGGTCGTCGGCACCCGGGACGGACTGCGGATGCTGGGCGAGGACCCCCGCTTCGACGCGACCGCATTGCAGACCGTGGGCATCAAGGGCTGGGACGGCGTCGCGATCGCGGTCGTCGTGTGAGCCGACGATCCCGCCTCGGGCGTCGACTCTCGGCGGGCTAGACTGGGCGCGGATCGACGACGCTCCACACACCCTTCTCTCTGAACAAGGAGCACATCAGTGGCACTGATCGAGGCTGTAGGCGCACGCGAGATTCTCGACTCGCGCGGAAACCCGACCGTCGAGGTGGAGGTGCTCCTCGACGACGGCGTCGTCCAGCGGGCGGCCGTCCCCTCCGGTGCCTCCACGGGCGCCTTCGAGGCGTACGAGCTCCGCGACGGCGACAAGAGCCGGTACGGCGGCAAGGGCGTCCTGAAGGCCGTCGAGGCCGTGATCGACGAGCTCGGACCGGCCCTCGAAGGTGTCGAGGCGAGCGAGCAGCGCATCGTCGACGAGATCCTCATCGAGACCGACGGCACCGAGAACAAGCAGCGCACCGGTGCGAACGCGATCCTGGGCGTGAGCCTCGCGGTCGCGAAGGCCGCGGCCGACTCGGCCGACCTGCCGCTCTTCCGCTACCTCGGCGGACCCAACGCCCACGTGCTGCCCGTCCCGCTGTTCAACGTCATCAACGGCGGCGAGCACGCCGACAACGGCATCGACATGCAGGAGTTCTTCCTCGCCCCGATCGGCGCGGAGACGTACTCGGAGTCGCTCCGCTGGGGCGTCGAGACCTACCACGTGCTGCGCAGCGAGCTGAAGGCCGCCGGCTACGCGACCGGCCTCGGCGACGAGGGCGGCTTCGCCCCCGATCTGCCCAGCAACCGCGAGGGGCTCGACTTCCTCGTCAAGGCGATCGAGAAGGCGGGCTTCACGCCCGGCACCGACATCGCCCTCGGCCTCGACGTCGCCGCGACCGAGTTCTTCTCCGACGGCGTGTACCGCCTCGACAACAAGGACTGGACCGGCCCCGAGCTGATCGAGTACTACCAGGGGCTCGTGAACGACTTCCCGATCGTCACGATCGAGGACGCGCTCGCCGAGGACGACTGGGACAACTGGAAGCTCCTGACCGACGCTCTCGGCTCCAAGGTCCAGCTCGTCGGAGACGACCTGTTCGTCACGAACCCGAGCCGCCTCGCGGACGGCATCAAGCGGGGCGTCGCGAACTCGCTGCTCGTCAAGGTCAACCAGATCGGCACGCTCACCGAGACGTTCGACGCGGTGAGCCTCGCCCAGCGCTCGGGCTACACGGCCATGCTGTCGCACCGCTCCGGCGAGACCGAGGACACCACGATCGCCGACCTCGTGGTCGCGACGAACGCGGGTCAGATCAAGGCGGGTGCGCCTGCCCGCAGCGAGCGCGTCGCGAAGTACAATCAGCTTCTGCGCATCGAGGAGGAGCTCGGCGACGCCGCGGTGTTCGCCGGCCGCTCCGCGTTCCCCCGTTACCAGGGCTGAGCGCAGCTGACGACGATTCACCGGACCCCTGAGGTCTGAACCCGGAGGAGGAGCCGTGGCACGACGACCGGCTCCTCCTTCGGCGTCTCCGCGCGGAAGCCGTCCGACGGAGACCGCCCCGGCCGCGGCGCGGACGGCGAGATCGCCTCGCACGCGCGCAGACGCGAGCGAACGCCGGGTGGACGTGCGCGAATGGGCGTCCGGCATCCGCCTCTCGGCGTTCTCCGTCATCATGCTCTCGCTCGTGGTGCTCGGCGCCTGGGTGCTCGTGCCGACCCTCGGCACGTACATCGACCAGCGGCAGAAGATCGCCGCACTCGAGCAGTCGATCCAGGTGTCCGAAGAGCAGATCACGGCGCTCGAGAAGGAGCGCGAGCGCTGGGAGGACCCGGCGTACATCACCACCCAGGCGCGCGAGCGTCTCTACTACGTCAAACCCGGCGAGGTCGTGTTCCTCGTCGACAACGACCTCGATCCTGCCGCGCTGCCGCAGGAGCAGGGGCCGGTGAGCGACACGCTCGAGGAGACGCCGACGGACTGGATGCCGCAGCTGCTGCGCAGCCTCACCTCGGCCGGCCTCAGCGACACCGCCGTCGCCCCGCGCTGAGCCGCCGCGCGGGAGTTCTCGGAGCATCCGCGTCGAGGCCTCCCGTACGCTTGTACGGTGACCACGCCGCCCTATCCCGCCCCCACGTCCGCCGAGCTCGCCGTCGTGTCGGCCCAGCTGGGGCGTCCCGCACGCGGCGTGCTCGGCATCGCGGCGCGCTGCGCCTGCGGCAACCCGACCGTGGTCGCGACGACTCCCCGTCTTCCCGACGGATCGCCGTTCCCGACGTTCTACTATCTGACGCACCCGGCGGCCACGGCAGCGATGTCGACCCTCGAGGCGACGCAGGTCATGCCCGAGCTCGCGGCGCTCCTCGAGGAGGACGACGAGGTCCGCGTCGCGTATCTGGCCGCGCACGAGGCCTACCTCGCAGATCGGGCACAGTTCGGCGAGGTCTCCGAGATCGAGGGGATCTCCGCCGGGGGCATGCCCACTCGCGTCAAGTGCCTGCACGCCCTCGCGGGCCATGCGCTGGCCGCGGGGCCCGGAGTGAACCCCATCGGCGACCGGGCTCTCGCGCGATCGTCCTGGTCGCCCGAGGTCTGCCGGTGCGAGGACCCCGGTGCGGCCGTGCGCGACGTCGGGACGACCACGCCATGAGCCCGCTGCGGATGCTGCGCACGACCGTCGCTGCGGCGACCGTCGCGGCATCCGTGCTGCTGCTGGGCGCCGCCACCCCACCGCCGGTGGCCGACGATCCGCAGGACCCGACGCGCGCCGCCGAGTACTGGCTCGACGGGGCCCGCATCCGCGAGGCCTGGCAGACCACCCGCGGCGAGGGCGTCACGATCGCGGTGATCGACACCGGCATCGGCAAGGTGCCGGGCGTGTTCGACGGGGCCGTGATCGGCGGCACTGACGTGTCCGGGACGGGGACGGCCGACGGGCGCACCCCGCTCGGCGCAGTCGACGGCAACCACGGGTCCTGGGTCGCCTCGCTCGCGGCCGGCCGGGGCGCCGCCGACGGCACGGGCATGATCGGCGTCGCGCCCGAGGCGAACCTGCTGTCGGTCTCGGTGGGCTTCGGGGCCGCGGCCGCGGTGCCCTTCACGGAGCAGGTCGCGAAGGCCATGCGCTGGGCAGTGGACAACGGCGCGGACATCATCAACCTGTCCTTCACCACCAACACGCTGGACTGGGACCGGAGCTGGGACGACGCCTTCCTCTACGCATTCGAGCACGACGTGGTCGTGGTGGTCGCCGCGGGCAACCGCGGCAGCGGCACCGACATGATCGGCGCTCCGGCCACCATCCCCGGCGTCCTCACGGTCGGGGGAGTGGACCAGACGGGCACGGCGAGCATCGAGGCCTCGACCCAGGGCATCACGATCGGCATCTCGGCGCCGAGCGAGGGGTTGCTCGGCGTCTCGGCCGACGGGGAGCTCGTCAGGTGGCGCGGTACCAGTGGCGCGGCGCCGATCGTCGCCGGCATCGCCGCGCTCATCCGATCGGCGCATCCCGACCTCGACGCCGCGAACGTCATCAACCGCATCATCAGGACCGCGATCCCCGTCGAGGGGATGGCAGACGTCCCGGATCCGCTCTACGGGTACGGGCTGATCGACGCGCAGGCGGCACTGACCGCCGACGTGCCGAAGGTCGACGCCAATCCGATGGGCGACCTCGCCGAGTGGGTGCGTCTGTATCGACGCGCCGAGACCGTCCCCCAGCCGGACCCCACCGCGACCCCGGTGGACATCCCTCCGCTGCCCGCGGCCGATGCGCCGTCCGATCCTGGTTCACCGCTGCTTCCCAGCGCTGAGTCGCTGCGCTACGGTACCCTGCCGCTCATCGCACTCACAGTCCCTGGTATCCTGATAGCGCTTGGCGTCACCGCAGCCGCTCGGCGCATCCGATCGGCGCGCTCTCGCACGCCACATTCCTGACTCCCGAGGAGTTGTCCCCCTGTGCCTCAGAACAGCACTGTGCCCAAGATTCTGATCGTCGGTGGAGGCTACGCAGGCTTCTACACCGCGTGGAAGCTGGAGAAGCACCTTCGCAAGGGTGAAGCCGACGTCACCATGGTCGACCCGCTGCCGTACATGACGTACCAGCCGTTCCTCCCTGAGGTCGCCGCAGGCTCCATCGAGGCCCGCCACTCCGTGGTCGCGCACCGTCGCCACCTCAAGCGCACGAACGTGCTCACGGCTAAGGTCACGGGCATCAACCACGCCGAGAAGGTCGCGACGATCACGCCGCCGCTGGGCGAGCCGTACGAGTTCGCGTACGACCAGATCGTCGTCACGGCCGGTGCCGTCTCGCGCACCTTCCCGATCCCGGGCATCGCCGACAACGCGATCGGCCTCAAGACGATCGAGGAGGCCGTCGCGATCCGCGACCGCCTGATGTCGAACTTCGACAAGGCCGCGTCGCTCCCGGCCGGCCCCGAGCGCGACCGTCTCCTGACCGTCGTCGTCGTCGGCGGCGGCTTCGCGGGCATCGAGGTCTTCGCCGAGCTCCGCTCGCTCGCGTCCTCGCTCGTGGGCAAGTACCCGCAGATCAGCTTCGAGGACACGCACTTCCACCTCATCGAGGCGATGGGCCGCATCATGCCGGAGGTCTCCCTGCAGACCAGCGAGTGGGTGCTCAAGGACCTCGCGAAGCGCGGCGCCAACGTGCACCTCGACACGCAGCTCACGAGCGCCGTCGGCGGCGACGTCGAGCTCTCCACGGGCGAGGTCATCCCGACCGACCTGATCGTCTGGACCGCCGGTGTCATGGCCAACCCGACCGTCGTGCGCGGCGGCGACCTCCCGGTCGAGGAGCGCGGTCGCATCCAGACCCGCGCCGACCTGCGCGTCGGCACGCCCGAGGCGTTCGTCGAGGGCGCCTGGGCCGCCGGTGACGTGTCGGCCGTGCCCGACCTGTCCGGCGGTGGCGTCGGCGGCTTCTGCGTGCCGAACGCCCAGCACGCCGTGCGTCAGGCGAAGCTCCTCGCGAAGAACCTCGTGGCCGTGCTGCGCGGTGAGGCCCCCAAGGAGTACTTCCACAAGAACCTCGGTGCGGTGGCCGGCCTCGGTCTCTACAACGGTGTCTTCCAGTCCGGCAAGATCGCCCTCAAGGGCTTCGTCGCCTGGGTCGCGCACCGTGGCTACCACGGCCTCGCGATGCCGACGTGGGAGCGCAAGTTCCGCGTGATCTGGGGCTGGTGGAACAACCTGTGGCTCGGCCGCGACCTCGTGAACCTCGAGACCGTGCAGAACCCGCGCTACGTGTTCGAGGAGTTCGCCGCGCGTCCGCGTCCGGCTGCGGATGCCCCGGCTCCGGCGGCAGCTCCCGCCAAGGGCGAGGCTCCGGTCAAGCCGGCTGCCAAGAAGCCCGCGGCGAAGAAGTCGGCTGACGCCGCCGCGGCTCCCGCGCTGCCCGGATCGCACTCGTCCGAGCCCGCGACGACGATCGCCGCCGCGAAGAGCTCTCCGGATGCCGACGAGCCGGTGTCCGACGACGCTCCTGCCGAGAAGCCCGCCGCGAAGAAGCCCGCGGCGAAGAAGAAGTCCGCGGAGACCGCCACGGTCAAGTGATCCGCTCGCCGAACGCCCCGATCCCGCACGGAATCGGGGCGTTCGGCGTTTCTCGGGAGCTCTCGCACCCGGCTCATAGGCGCGGCCGCTAGCGTGGATCGCGCACGGGGAGTACTCCCATCTGCGGTGCGGTCGTCACTACGGACATGTCGTCATGTCCCGGCCCACCGGCCCGCGAGGGCGGAGGAGACCGGGCGTCCGCTCACGCGGACGGCCGCGGAGCCTCGTACCCGGATCCCGGCAGTCCGCTCGTCACACGAAGGAACCGCCACCATGGGAAAGCTCGACCGTCTCTTCGGAATGGCCGCGAAAGCGCTCGACCTCGACGGCGGGGATCGCCGCGAGCAGCGCCCCTCCGCGCAGGACCGCCGCCCGTCGCCCGCGTCGACCGACCGGTATGCCCCGCCGCCTGCGCATGATCCCTATGCGCCGCCGCCCGCCGGTGGCCACCGCGGCGCGACGCAGGGATCGGATGCCGATCGCGCGGCGATCGCACGCTACGACTACCTCCTGCAGACCGCGGATCCGCACCGCATCGAGCAGATCCACCGCGAGGCCTTCGCGCGCCTCACGCCCGAGCAGCGCGCGCAGGTGCAGCAGCGCATGGACGCAGAGCTCTCCCCGGGGGAGCGTCCGGCCTCCTCCTCGGCCGACGATCTGGCTCGGGCCGCCGGACGCACCGAGGCGGCGCGGCCCGGCCGCATGCGCGGGCTCCTCTCGCGGGTTGGAGGCCTCGGTGCCGCAGGCGTCGTCGGCGGCGCGGCCGTGGGTGCGCTGGGAGTCGTCGCGGTCGGTGCGGTCGGCAGCGCGGTCGCGGGCCCGCTTCTCGAACAGGCGGCGGGGCTCGGCGTCGACTTCGACGCTCTCGCGCAGGGCGTCGACCTCGAGGCCATCGCGAGCGGACTCGGCGGCGAGGAATTGGCCGGAGCGGCCGAGGGACTCGTCGGATCCGCGGGCGAGACCGTCTCCGGGCTCGGCGACACCGCGAGCGAGTGGGGGCAGAAGCTCGGCGACCTCGGCATCCCCGGCATTGGCGACCTATTCGGGCGCTGAACCGGCGGAGACGTCCGTGCCCGGAGACGACAGTGATCGGGTGGTGGTGCCCCCGCTGGGACTCGAACCCAGACTGAAGCGATTTTAAGTCGCCTGCCTCTGCCATTGGGCTACGGGGGCATGACCGTCAGCCTACTGCGGGATGCCGGTGCGACTCGGTCCCGCGAGGGATGAATCCGAGTACGGCGAGGCCGTAGGGTGGGGGAGTGCTCGACCTCACCGCCGACCTGAGCTCCACCTCCGACCACGCCGTGGCCCCCGAATGGGAGGATCCCGCGCGGTACTGGCCACGCCTGTCCGCCGCCACCGGTCACCTCCCCGCACCCGTCGCGGTGATCGACCGCGAAGCGCTCCGACACAACGCGCTCGACCTGCTGGTGCGCGCGGGCGGGCTGCCGATCCGCGTCGCGTCGAAGTCGGTGCGGGTGCGTGCCGTGCTCGACGCCGTGCTCGCGCTGCCCGGCTACCACGGCATCCTCGCCTTCACGCTCGACGAGGCGCTCTGGCTCGCCGAGACGCACGAGGACATCGTGCTCGGGTACCCGACCGTGGATCGTGCCGGCCTCGAGCGGCTCTTCGCCTCGGAGGAGGCCGCACGACGGATCACCCTGATGGTCGACGATCCCGCCCACCTCGATCTCGTCGACAGCGTCGCACCGGCAGGGCGTCGTCCGGAGATCCGGGTTGCGATCGATGCCGACGCCTCGCTGCGATCCGCCGCCCTCGGGCACATCGGCGTTCGCCGCTCCGCACTGTTCACGGCGGGCGAGGTCGCAGCCTTCGCTCGGAGGATCGTCCGTCGGCCGGGATTCCGCCTCGTGGGGCTCCAGATGTACGAGGCGCAGATCGCCGGGCAGGGCGATGCCGCAGGGCCCGACGCGCCCCTCATCCGCCTCGTGCAGGCCCGCTCACGCGCCGAGCTGCGGGACCGGCGTGCGGCGATCGTGTCCGCGCTCACTGACGTCACGCACCTGGAGTTCCTGAACGGCGGAGGCACCGGGTCGCTCGAGTTCACCGGCAGCGACGAGTCGCTCACCGAGGCGAGCGCGGGGAGCGGGCTCCTCGGCGGGCATCTGTTCGACGGCTACCGCTCGTTCCGTCCGGCACCCGCCTCGGCCTTCGCCTTCGACGTCGTGCGGCGACCTGCCCGCGATATCGCGACCGTGCTGGGCGGCGGATGGATCGCCTCGGGTCCGCCCCTCGCCTCCCGTCAACCGCTTCCCGCATGGCCGGAGGGACTGCGCACCCTGCCGCGCGAGGCAGCCGGCGAGGTGCAGACGCCGCTGCAGGGACCGAAGGCCGTGACGCTCGGCATCGGCGACAGGGTGTGGTTCCGCCATTCGAAGAGCGGCGAGCCGGCGGAACGCATCGACAGCTATCACCTGGTCTCGGGCGACGAGGTCGTCGACGAGCTGCCGACGTACCGCGGCGAGGGGAGGGCGTTCCTGTGACGCGGATCGGCGGCACCTGGCAGAACTGGGGACGCTCGGCGCAGGTCAAGCCGTTGCGCGTCGAGCGCCCGCGCAGCCCGGAGGGCGTGCAACGTGCCGTCCAGGCGGCCGTGGCACAGGGACTCGGCATCAAAGCCGTCGGGGCCGGACACAGCTTCACCGGCATCGCGATCGCCCCGGGGGTGCTGCTCGAGCTCGACGACCTGCAGGGGCTGGTCGCCGCCGACGCGACGTCGGGGCGTGTGACACTGCTCGCCGGCACTCGTCTGCACCGGATTCCGCGCCTGCTCGCTCCCTACGGTCTCGCGATGGAGAACCTCGGCGACATCGACCGTCAGTCGATCGCGGGTGCGATCTCGACCGGGACGCACGGCACCGGCGCACGATTCGGGGGCCTCGCCACGCAGGTCGTGGGTCTCACGCTCGTGACGGCGGCAGGGGAGTTCCTCCGCATCGACGATCACCACAACACCGAGATGCTCCCGGCGGCGGCGCTCGGGCTCGGCGCCCTCGGCATCGTCGTCGAGGTGACGCTGCAGTGCGTGCCGGCATTCGTGCTCCAGGCGATCGACGAGCCCGCTCCGCTCGACGACGTGCTGTCGACCCTCGGTGCACGGGTCACGGCATCCGATCACTTCGAGTTCTACTGGTTCCCGCACACCGACGTCGCGCTCACGAAGCGACAGCAGCGGATGCCGGAGTCGACCCGGCGGGAGCCGCTGCCCGTCGTCGGCCGCTGGATCGACGAGACCCTGCTCTCGAACGGCCTGTACCGGGCGGTGTGCGCCACCGCGCAGGTCGTCCCCGCCATCACACCGCCCTTCAGCCGTCTGGCCGTACGGGTCACGGGCGATCGCCGCTACACCGATCGCTCGCATCGCGTCCTCACTCAGAGCCGCACCGTGCGCTTCCGCGAGATGGAGTATGCCCTCCCTGCCGAGAACGTCGTGCCGGCATTCCGTGCCGTGCGCGCGCTGATCGCGCAGCGGGGATGGCGCATCGAGTTCCCGATCGAAGTGCGATTCGCGGCGGCGGACGACCTCTGGCTCTCGACCGCGCACGGGCGCGAGAGCGGCTACATCGCGGTGCACCGCTACTGGCGTGCCGACCACGCCGCGTACTTCGAGGCCGTCGAGCAGATCATGCGCGAACACGGCGGGCGGCCGCACTGGGGCAAGCTCCACACGCTCACGGCGGAGCAGCTGCGCGAGAGCTACCCTCGCTTCGACGACTTCGTCGCGCTGCGCGACCGACTCGATCCTGACCGGGTCTTCTCGAACGCCTATCTCGAACGAGTACTCGGGAGCTGAGCGGCACGATCCCGCGACGTCGCATCCAGTCGACGCGCAGACAGCGCCGATAGGATGGGACAAACACGAGGAAGGGTGGGCCTCTGATGGAATGGCTCGTGCCGGTACTGATCGTCGTCGGAGTGATCCTGCTCGTCGGCATCTACCTCTGGGCGACGTACAACTCGCTGGTGCAGCTGAACGTCCGCGTCGACGAGGCGTGGAGTGGCATCACGGTCCAGCTCAAGCGACGAGCCGACCTCATCCCCAACCTCATCGAGACCGTCAAGGGCTACGCGTCACATGAGAAGGCGGTCTTCGAGAACGTGACCCGTGCGCGGGCCGAGACGCTCTCGGCGAGCGGGCCGGGCGAGGCGGGCATCGCCGAGGGGCACCTGCAGCAGGCGCTGCGCAGTCTCTTCGCGGTCGCCGAGGCGTACCCGCAGCTCCAGGCGAGCCAGAACTTCCTCCAGGTGCAGCAGGCGCTGGTCGACACCGAGGACAAGATCCAGGCGGCGCGTCGGTTCTACAACGGCGGCGTCCGCGAGCTCAACACGAAGATCAAGGTCTTCCCGAACAACCTGTTCGCGAAGGGCCTCGGCTTCACCGAGCGGGAGTTCTTCGAGGTCGCAGACAGCGGCGCGATCTCCGAGCCGCCGCGCGTTCAGTTCTGAACACGGCGGCGCCTGGTCCCGACCGGGAAGAGCTCGTCACCACACTGTGACGGCGACGCCGTCGTCGGAACTCTCCACCTCACCGCGCACACCCCAGGACTCGGTGCGATAGGTCTCGGTGCGTGCCGCGCCATCCTGACCGATGCCGGTCACCGTGGCGATGAGCACCCCGCCGTCGGCCGTGAAGCCGCCGTCATCGGACAGGGTGAGTTCGGGCAGTCGCTCGATGCGGAACCTCACATCCGTCACGCTCGCGAACTCCGCGCCCCAGGGGAGGCGGATGCCGCAGCCCGCGGGCACCGCGCCGTTCGGTGCGCCGAGGGCCGTGCACTCCTCCAGATGCTCCTCGAGGGCGGCCTGCGCCTCGGCGCGCATGTCGAGCGAGACGGAAGGTGAGGGGGTCGGCTCCGGCGAGGGGGTCGCAGTCGGTGCGCCCGCCAGCGCGAGCCACACCACGCCCGCCACGACGATCAGCGCGCCGACGCCGGCCATGATCCACCCGGCACGCCTGCTCATGCCGCCGGCTCTCGTGCGTGCACGTGGCGCCGTACCGAGGCGC
The DNA here is from genome assembly GCF_001262495.1 of Microbacterium sp. GCS4. GTDB lineage: Bacteria > Actinomycetota > Actinomycetes > Actinomycetales > Microbacteriaceae > Microbacterium. The sequence continues at coordinate 939,030 of NZ_LGYE01000001.1, read as the reverse complement.
TCGGCAGCGCGACGAGGGCTCCGTGCACGGCGTCGGCCGCGGTGCCCCAGCCCGACACCGAGACGTGCTCGAGCCCCTGCCATGCGGCGGCCAGTGCGAGTTCCTCGGCGATGCGGGCGGCGTCCTCGAGCGGGCGCGCCTGCGGCTCCCACCAGGCGGACTGCACCTGCAGCGTCGACGAGGCGCGGTCGGCTTTGAGGTCGACGCGAGCTACGACGCGATCGCCCACGAGCACCGGGAGCGAGTAGTACCCGAACCGGCGCTTCTCGGCCGGGACATAGATCTCGATGCGGTAGTCGAGGTCGAAGGCGCGGAGGGCGCGGTCGCGGAACCACACCACCGGATCGAAGGGCGTGAGCAGCGCGGCGCTGTCGATGCGGCGGGGGAGCGCCGCATCACGATGGCGCCACGCCCTGAGGGGGCGTCCGCCGCGCTCCCAGCCGCGTACCTGCACCGGGAGGAGTTCGCCGGCGTCCACCAGGTCAGCGATCGATTGCGCCACGGCCGCGCGATCGCGGATGCGGTAGTAGTCGGCGAGGTCTGACTGCGTCGCGACGCCGGAGGAGCGGGCGGCGCGACGCACGAGCTCGCGGATCGCCTCGGCGCGCGGGACCTCGCGGGAGAGGATCGCGTCAGGGATGACGTGCTCGGCCAGTGCGTAGGTGCGCTCGAAGCCGGTGCGCCCGCTGATCGCGACGTCGCCCGTGCGCCACAGATGCTCGAGCGCGAGCTTCACGTCGTCCCAGTCCCACCACGTGCCGCGCTCGCGCGGGGCGTCGGCACGCAGGTCGGCGGGGCGCAGAGGACCGCGGGTGCGCAGCTCGTCCTGCACCCAGGCCAGCGTCCGCGGGTTCTGGCTGGGCCACGAGTCGGGCTTCGCCCACCGTTCGCGGAACCTGTCCATGCGGAACCGCCACAGGGACCAGTCGTCGATCGGGATGAAGGTGGCCTCGTGCGCGAGGTACTCCACGTAGTGCGTCGTGCGTGACAGGAAGACCCGATCGAGCAGTGCGGGATCGTAGCTCCCGAGGCGCGAGAACAGAGGCATGTAGTGCGAGCGTGCGAAGACGTTGACCGAGTCGATCTGGAGCACGCCGAGCCGCTCCATCGCTCGGTGGATGTGGCGTGCGGCGGGAGCCTCGGGCCGCGCTCGGGAGAACCCCTGGGCGCCCAGGGCGATGCGGCGCGCCTGCGCGGAGCTGAGGGTGTCGGTCACGAGGCCAGCGTATTCCCGACCTCCGACATCTTGCGTCTCACCGTCGGGAGCGCGGCGTCGAGCGCCGTAGACTTGGGCGATGAGCGAAGAGCAGCGGCCGCGGCTGAGGGATCTCTTCCGCCCGCGCGCGATCTCGACGGATCGTACGGTCACCACCCAGGCGGATGAGGCGGTTCCGCGCGGACTGCGCGTGACCGCCGCCTACGCGTGGCGTCTGCTCCTCATCGCCGCTGTCGTCGCGGGGTTCATCTGGATCGTCATCCAGCTCAAACTGCTCGTGATCCCGCTCATGGTCAGCATCCTCATCACGGCGCTCCTCTGGCCCGCCTTCCAATGGATGCTCCGGCATCGGTTCCCGCGCTGGCTCGCCGTCGCGATCTCCCTCGTCGGCACCATCGCGATCGTCACGGTGCTGCTGTGGCTCGTCATCTGGCAGATCCGTCAGCAGCTGCCCGACGTGCAGAAGCGCAGCGCCGAGGCGATCGAGCAGTTCCGGCAGTTCCTCATCGAGGGCCCGCTGCACCTCAGCGAGAAGCAGATCCAGGGGTACATCGATCAGGGACTGCAGATCATCAACGAGCAGGCTCAGCTGCTCTTCAACGGCGCGCTCGCCGTCGGCACGACCGCGGCGCACGTCGTCACCGGCGCGGTTCTCGCCCTGTTCATCCTCATCTGCCTCCTTGCGGACGGCGGTCGGATCTGGCGGTGGACGCTCCGCCTGTTCCCCCGCGCAGCCCGTCCCGCCGCCGACGCGGCCGCCACCAACGGCTTCGCGACCCTCGTGAACTACGCCCGCACCCAGCTCTTCGTCGCCGCGATCGACGCGGTGGGCATCGGCGTCGGCGCCGCACTGCTCGGCGTCCCGCTCGCGATCCCGGTCGCGGTCCTCGTCTTCCTCGGCTCGTTCGTGCCGATCGTCGGAGCCGTGGTCACCGGCGCGATCGCCGTGCTGCTCGCACTCGTCTACAACGGTCCGTGGATCGCTCTCGCGATGCTCGGAGTCGTCCTCGCGGTGCAGCAGCTCGAGGGACACATCCTGCAGCCGATCATGATGGGGTCGGCGGTGAAGGTGCACCCGCTCGCGGTGGTGCTCGTCGTCGCCGGCGGATCGATGGTCGGCGGCATCCCCGGGGCGCTGTTCGCAGTGCCCCTCGCAGCGTTCGTGAACGTCGCGGCAGTCACCATCAGCACAGGGTCGTGGCGAACCGGCCATCAACCGGACGCCGACCTGATCTGGAGCACAGTCCCGCGCGAGCGGACACGGAGGAATCGATGAGCGCAGTACCCAGCCTGGCCGAGTTCGAGAGCGCTGCTCAGGGTCTGGCTGAGGTCATCATGCACACGCCGACCTTGCACTCCCGCGCCCTGACGGACGTGCTCGGCTCGCCCGTGCTGCTGAAGATGGAGAACCTCCAGCGGACCGGATCCTTCAAGATCCGCGGCGCCGCGTACCGCCTGTCGCGTCTGAGCGAGGAGGAGCGGGCCCGTGGCGTCGTGGCGGCGTCCGCCGGCAACCACGCACAGGGCGTCGCGCTCGCGGCACAGGCCCTCGGCATCCCCGCCACGATCTTCATGCCGATCGGGGTTCCGGTCCCCAAGCTGCTCGCGACCCGCGGATACGGCGCCGAGGTCGTGCTCGAGGGCGAGACCGTCGCCACGTCGCTGCGTCTCGCCGCCGAGTTCGCCGAGTGCACCGGAGCGGTACTGATCCACCCCTTCGACCACCGTGACGTCGTGATCGGCCAGGGCACGCTGGGGCTCGAACTGCTCGATGACGCACCCGACGTCGACACGATCGTGCTGGGCATCGGCGGAGGCGGGCTCATCGCCGGCGTCGCCGCCGCGGCCAAGGCGCGTGCGGCGCAGCGCGGACGCAGCGTGCGGGTCATCGGCGTGCAGGCCGAGAACGCGGCCGCCGTGCCGCCGTCGCTCGAGGCCGGACATCCGGTCGACATCGAGACCCGGCCGACCATCGCCGACGGCATCCTGGTCGCGCGTCCGGGCGCGATCCCCTTCGACATCATCAAGGACCTCGTCGACGAGGTCGTCACGGTGTCGGACGACGACCTCGCGCGGGCGATCCTCATCCTTCTCGAGCAGACGCGCGTCGTCGCCGAGCCGGCAGGCGCCGCGAGCGTCGCGGCGATCCTCGCGGGCAAGGTGCAGGGGAGCGGCACCACGATGGCCGTGCTCTCGGGAGGCAACATCGACCCGCTGCTGCTGCAGCGCGTGGTGTCGCACGGACTCGCCGCCTCCGGTCGGTACCTCACCATCCGCATCCCCCTGCCCGACCGTCCCGGTCAACTCGCTCGGGTCTCGGAGCTCATCGCCGAAGCCGGCGCGAACGTCATCGAGGCGATGCACACGCGGCACGGGCACGGACTGCAGATCAGCGACGTCATCCTCGAGCTCAGCGTCGAGACCCGCGGACCCGAGCACTCCGAGTTCACGCTCGACACGCTCCGCACCGCCGGCTTCACGCCGATCGTCGTTCCCGACTGATCCAGGAGCCGCACACGACGAAGGCCCCCTCCGCATGGAGGGGGCCTTCGTCGTGTCGCCGAGGTCAGCCGGTGTAGGTCTCGACCTTGACGACCTCGACGGAGATCGAGCGACCGTTCGGAGCCTCGTACGACGACTTCTCGCCGACCTTGAGGCCGAGGATAGCCTGCCCGAGCGGGCTCGCCTCGCTGTACACGTCGAGGTCGCTGCCGGCCGCGATCTCGCGGCTGCCCAGCAGGAAGACCTCTTCACCGCCGGCCACGACGGCGGTGACGACCGTGCCGGGCTCGACGATGCCGCGGCTCGCGGGCGCCTCGCCGACCTTGGCCGTCTTCAGCAGGCCCTCGAGGGTGCGGATGCGCGCCTCCTGCTTGCCCTGCTCGTCCTTGGCGGCGTGATAGCCGCCGTTCTCCTTGAGGTCGCCCTCCTCGCGGGCGGCCTCGATGCGCTTGGCGATCTCGTCGCGTCCCGTCGTGGACAGGTGCTCCAACTCGGCGACGAGCCGGTCGTAGGCTTCCTGCGTGAGGAAGGGAACCTGAGCGTCAGTAGACATGACGAAGCTCCTTCTTTCGGTATCCGCCGATCTACCCGGGGATATGCCAAGACGCCCCGGCACGGTGCCGGGGCGTCGTCTGTCTGCCCCGAGTCTAGGCGACCCAGCAGCTGTTCACCAAACCTGTGGTCGCCTCGGACACGGTCGGGATGCTCGCCGAGAGGGCCTGCGAATGGCTGTCGGATGCCGGGATCTCGACGACCTTCCACCCCACCACGCCGAACTCCTCGTCGAGCGCCTCGACCACGCAGACGACATCGCGACCCTGCGCTCCGGTGATCTGGAAGCGCACGTCGACGCTGTGCTCGTCGACCAGGTCGAATCCCAGGTCGTCCGAGTCGACGTTGTTCATCTGCGAGGCGACCGTCATCCATCCGAAGGCGCCCACGACGAGCACGCCGATCGCGATGAGGATGATCCACGGAGCCCGCCGTCTGCGGGTGCGGCCGTAGCGGTCGTCGAGCTGTTCTGCGGTCGTCACGGGGTGGGTCTTCCGGTCGTTAGGCTGGTATCTCCAGGTTATGCGACCTGCGCAGGAAAGGCAGACTCCATGCTCGCTCTGATCGAGACCCCGATGCCGACACCGACCATGACGGTGGAACCCGAGGCGGTCACGCCGGGGTTCGTCGGCTTCGCGGCCGTGGTGATCCTGCTCGTCGCGGTGATCCTGCTCATCCTCGACATGAACCGTCGGATCCGCCGCGTGCGCTACCGCGAGGAGGTCCGGGAGGAGCTGGATGCCGAGGAGGCCGCCCTCGCCGCGGACGAGGCGACCGAGACCGACGCCGACCTGCCCGAGGTGCGCGAGGGCGACGACGACCCCGAGAAACGCTGACCCCGGGGCTCGTCGCTCAGTGCATCAGGCGCCGAGCGAGGGCGACAGCGGATCCAGTGCGATGAGCAGGCACGCGGTCCAGTGGCTCAGGAACGCGAGCACCGTGCAGACGTGGAAGATCTCGTGGAACCCGAAATGTCCCGGCCACGGGTTGGGCTTCTTGAGCGCGTAGACGACCGCGCCGCCCGTGTAGAGCAGGCCGCCGACGATCACGAGCACCATCATCGCGACGTTCGCGTTCAGGAGATCGACGATGTACATCACCGCTGCCCAGCCCAGCAGCAGGTAGAGGGCGACGTAGAGCCAGCGCGGCGCATTGATCCAGAAGACGCGGAACAGGATGCCGAGCAGCGCGCCGCTCCACACCAGGACCAGCAGCAGCGTCCCCTTCTCCGGCGGTAGGGCGAGCACCGCGAGCGGCGTGTAGGTCCCGGCGATGAGCAGCAGGATGTTCGCGTGGTCGATTCGCTTCAGGACCACCTTGACCGTCGGTCCCCAGTTGAAGCGGTGGTAGACGGCCGAGTTGCCGAACAGCAGCAGCGAGGTCGCCATGAACACCGCGGCCGCCCATTTGGCCGCGCCGCCCTGGGCGAAGACGATGAGCAGCACGCCGGCGGCGATCGCGACGGGGAACGTGCCCGCGTGGATCCACCCGCGCCAGGTCGGCTTGATCTCGACGTGCGCGTCATCGGCGGCCTCGTCGAGCAGAGGCAGCTGAGGAAGATCGGGGGCGGAGTCGGCGGGGGTGCTCACGTGCTCACTCTAGGTGCCGCGCCATTCCGCCAGGCGTACATATCCTGAGCGTCCGTCCTCGGTGTTCCCCCGCCCGGCGCGGTAGCGTAGGGAGGTGATGTCACGTGAGGGTCAGGGGCGGGGTCCGCTGTACCGGCTCTACACCAGCCGGCTGCGTCGCCACCTGGACCCTGCGACCGTCCCGCATCACGTTGCCATGATGATCGACGGCAACCGCCGATGGGCGCGCCAGCTCGGCTACGACACCCCCGCCGAAGGGCATCGCGCCGGCGCCGCCAAGATGCGGGAGTTCCTCGGCTGGTGCGACGAGCTCGGCATCCGCGTGGTGTCGCTCTACCTGCTGTCCAGCGACAACCTCCGCAAGCGCGACTCCGCGGAGCTCGCCGACCTCATCGAGATCATCGCCGAGCTGGCCGAGGCGCTGTCGCGCGAGGGCAACTGGCGGGTCAAGCACGTCGGGCGCTCCGACATCCTGCCGCCCGAACTCGCGCGGGTGCTCGACGACGCCCAGGAGCGCACGAAGGACCACACCGGGCTGCACGTGAACCTCGCGGTCGGCTACGGCGGACGCAACGAGATCGTCGACGCCGTGCGCAGCATCGTCACGGCGCACCAGGCCTCCGGCGGCACGATCGAGGACCTCGCCGCCCACCTCACGCCGGAGATGATCGGCGAGCACCTGTACACGGGCGGCCAGCCCGACCCCGACCTCGTCATCCGCACGAGCGGCGAGCAGAGGCTCAGCGACTTCCTGCTGTGGCAGAGCGCCCACAGCGAGTTCTACTTCGTCGAGGCGCTCGGCCCCGACCTCCGCCAGGTCGACTTCCTCCGCGCCATCCGCGACTTCGCGGACCGCGACCGCCGATTCGGCCGCTGACCTCTCCGCCTCGGCGTTCATCAACACGTAACGAATCGGCGGCGTGTCGAATCACGTGGATGTCGGTCCCTGGTCGTAGCTTCTAGGCATCGGGCAAGGCGCCCGTCGAGTCGGCCTCAGGTTCGCGACTCGTGACCCCCTGGTCGACTCGTTCGAAATAGCCGGGATTCCCCGGGTCGGGAGTGGGTCGTGACCTCACGTACAGCGCAGCAGTCCACCAGCACCGCGCAGCAGTCCACCCGTAAGACGACGAAGCGGGCGACGTCCGCGGTCCCTGATCAGGATCTCCGCACGTACGTGCTGGACACCTCGGTCCTGCTGAGCGATCCGCAGGCGCTGTTCCGGTTCGCGGAGCACTCCGTCGTCCTCCCGGTCGTCGTCATCACCGAGCTCGAAGGCAAGCGCCACGACCCGGAGATCGGGTACTTCGCGCGGCAGGCCCTCCGTCACCTCGACGACCTCCGCATCGAGCACGGTCGCCTGGACTTCCCGGTGGAGGTCGGCGAGGGCGGCACGCTCCGTGTCGAGCTCGCCAACGCCGACACCTCGGTGCTCCCCGCCGGCATCCGCCTGAGCGACAACGACAGCCGCATCCTCTCGGTCGCGATGCATCTCGCGCAGGACGGGCAGGACGTCACGATCGTGTCGAAGGACCTCCCGATGCGCGTCAAGGCCGCGTCGCTCGGCCTCCGCGCCGAGGAGTACCTCGCCGAGCAGGCCGTCGACTCCGGGTGGACCGGGATCACGACGCTGGATCTCTCGGGAGACGAGATCAGCGACCTGTACGAGAGCGAGGTCGGCATCAGCGAGGACGCCCGCGGTCTGCCGATCAACACCGGGCTCATCATCCACTCCGAGCGCGGTTCGGCGCTGGGGCGGGTCACGGGCGACGGCGAGTACCGTCTGGTGCGCGGCGACCGCGACATCTTCGGGATGCACGGACGCTCGGCCGAGCAGCGCATCGCGATCGATCTGCTGCTCGATCCCGAGGTCGGCATCGTCTCGCTCGGCGGGCGCGCGGGAACCGGCAAGTCGGCGCTCGCGCTGTGCGCAGGCCTCGAGGCCGTGCTGGAGCGCCAGCAGCAGAAGAAGATCATCGTGTTCCGGCCGCTCTTCGCGGTCGGCGGGCAGGAGCTCGGCTACCTCCCCGGAGACCAGGGCGAGAAGATGGGCCCCTGGGGGCAGGCGGTGTTCGACACGCTCGGCTCCGTGGTCTCCGGCAACGTCATGGAGGAGGTCGTCGAGCGCGGACTGCTCGAAGTGCTCCCGCTCACGCATATCCGCGGTCGCTCGCTGCACGATGCGTTCGTGATCGTCGACGAGGCGCAGTCGCTCGAGCGGAACGTCCTCCTCACGGTCCTGAGCCGAATGGGACAGAACTCGCGAGTCATCCTCACGCACGACGTCGGCCAGCGAGACAACCTCCGGGTCGGCCGCCACGACGGCATCGCCAGCGTCATCGAGACGCTCAAGGGCCACGACCTGTTCGCGCACGTCACGCTCACGAGGTCCGAGCGCTCCGCGATCGCGGCGCTCGTGACCGAGCTCCTGGAGGGTGGCGAGCTCAGCTGAGCCCGCCCGTCAGCGGATGCCGTGGGGCGGCATCCGCTGACGTCTCGGAGCGACGGTTCCGTTCGACCCGTCCAGGGCCGGTCGTTCCGGGGTGACATTTCGGGGGCCGACACGCCAGATCGCACCAGTTTCGGGAGGGAACGGGCGGCATGTGGCGAGTCGGCCCCCGAACCGTCACGCGTGGTCGCGAAGGCGTGCGGCGGCGCCGAGGACAGCGGCCTGCACTGTCGGCCAGTCGTGGACGATTTGGGCGTAGCTGAAGCGCAACGTCTCGTATCCGGCGGCCGACGCCGCGGCATCCCGCATCAGATCGCGGTGTCTTCTCGCAGCCCCGGTGTGATTCTCTCGCCCGTCGACTTCGATGATCAGACGCCCACCGACGACGAAGTCGACGCGACCGACGCCGTCAATGGCGACCTGACATGCGAGCACGAAGCCCAGAAGGTGGAGACGGATGCGGAGCAGGGACTCGAGTCCGCTCTGGGCATCGGCTCGTGCGAGGTCGACGAGCCAACGGGCATACCCCGGCAGAGCCCGGCGGATACGCTGCACCGCCGCCCGGCTCAGTCGGCCGAGGTTGAGAGCGGACTCCAGTGACGCGAAGAAGGATTCGTCTCCGCGACAGCGGTGGACGTGCACGAGAGCCGTCTCGACATCGACCGCGCCGAGCGGGACGTCGCCCCGGAAGTAGTGACCGATGCACCGGCATGCGTCGTGCTCGCGCGCGCGACCTCGGCGTCCGATCCAGACGTGTGGTCGAGGACCGTCCTCAAGCACCCAGACCCCGTGCAGGCGCAGCGCAGAGGTGCATGAGAGGGCGCCACCATGCAGAGCTGCCTCACGGACGTCGCCGTGCACGGAGCCTGTCGCGAACAAGCCGGGGCGCACGCGCTCGATCTCACCGCGGCGCACCGCGTGGGATAGACGCTGACGCGTGACACCGAAACTCTGCAGGGTTGTCCCGCGCGCGAGACCGCCGAGGCTGGTGATGACGTCGTGAGGCGAGAGCATCGACCCAGCGTGTCGGGCTCGTCACGCCCCGGCATCCGTCGCTCGTCATCTCCCCCGGTAGTCGGGGACACATCACCGAAATCGACTCCTGTGGAGGAGATGTCGTGGGACACAGAATGGGGGCCGACACGCCAGATCTCGGTCCGGAACACGTGCCCCGGCGGTGATCTGGCGTGTCGGCCCCCGAAGTGGAAACCGGGACCGTGATCCGGAGTCAGCCCGGGTGCGTCATCGACAGCAGGTCGAGCTTCTCGTCCAGCTGCTCCAGGGTGAGCTCGCCGCGCTCGACGTAGCCGAGGTCGATCACGGCATCCCGCACCGTGATGCCCTTGGCGACCGAGTGCTTCGCGATCTTCGCGGCCGCCTCGTAGCCGATGAGCTTGTTGAGCGGAGTCACGATCGACGGGCTCATGCCCGCGAAGGCCGCAGCGCGCTCGGTGTTGGCCTGCAGACCGTCGACCGTCTTGTCGGCGAGCACGCGCGAGGCGTTCGCGAGGAGGCGGATCGACTCGAGCAGCGCCGTGCCCATGACCGGGATCGCGACGTTGAGCTCGAAGGACCCGGATGCTCCGGCCCAGGCGACCGTGGCGTCGTTGCCGATCACGCGCGCGCACACCATGAGCACGGCCTCCGGGACGACGGGGTTGACCTTGCCGGGCATGATCGACGAGCCGGGCTGCAGGTCGGGGATGTGCAGCTCGCCGAGACCCGTGTTCGGCCCGGAGCCCATCCAGCGCAGGTCGTTGTTGATCTTGGTGAGCGAGACGGCGATCGTGCGCAGCGCGCCGGACGCCTCGACGAGGCCGTCGCGGGCTCCCTGCGCCTCGAAGTGGTCCTTGGCCTCGGTGATCGGCAGCTCGGTCTCGGCCGCGAGCAGCGCGATGACCTTCTGCGGGAAGCCGAGAGGGGTGTTGATGCCGGTGCCGGTGGCGGTGCCGCCCAGGGGCACCTCGGCGACGCGGGGGAGCGCCGACTGCACGCGCTCGATGCCGAGGCGGATCTGGCGCGCGTAGCCGCCGAACTCCTGGCCGAGCGTGACCGGAGTCGCGTCCATGAGATGCGTGCGGCCGGACTTGACGGCGTCCTTCCACAGCTCGGCCTTGGCCTCCAGGGCGACCGCGAGGTGGTCGAGGGCCGGGATGAGCGTGTCGATCAGGGCCTGCGTGACGGCGATGTGCACCGAGGTCGGGAAGACGTCGTTCGACGACTGCGAGGCGTTCACGTGGTCGTTCGGGTGGACGTTCGCGCCGAGGATGCGGGTCGCGAGCGTCGCGAGGACCTCGTTCATGTTCATGTTCGACGACGTGCCGGATCCGGTCTGGTACGTGTCGACCGGGAACTCGCCGTCGTGCGCACCGGTGGCGACCTGGTCGGCAGCCTGGGCGATGGCGTCGGCGATCGCGCCGTCGAGGGTGCCGAGGTCCTTGTTCGCGAGCGCTGCGGCCTTCTTGATGCGCGCGAGCGCGGCGATCTGCGCCGACTCCAGTCCCTTGCCCGAGATCGGGAAGTTCTCCACGGCGCGCTGCGTCTGCGCCCCGTAGAGCGCGTTCACGGGTACCCGCACCTCGCCCATGGTGTCGTGCTCGATGCGGTACTCCTGCTGGGTGTCGGTCATTCCGAACCTTCCTTGGTTGCGGGGCTCTGCCCCTCGGTCTCGATTCCGTCGGTCTCGATGCCCACCGTGATGACGGGCACGGCGGTGCCCTCCGCCAGGCGGTAGTTCGCACCCACGATGCCCAAGCGGCCCTCCGCGACGGCGTTCGAGATGATCTCGGACGACTGCAGCAGGTCGCCGACCGTGTTGCGCAGGTGCTCTCGGCCGACGAGTTCGGCGTCGATCTCGTCGACGGTGCTCCCGCCGCTCTCGGCGAGGACCTTGCGGGCGGCGGGGACGATCGGGGCGACGAGCTTCCAGATGTGCGGGGGGAGGGGAGCCGCGTCGATCGCGGTGCCGTCGATGGCGGCGCGCACGGCGCCGCACGAGTCGTGGGCGAGCACGACGATGAGAGGCACTTCGAGCACGGCGACCGCGTACTCGAGGCTCGCGACGATGGATTCGCCGATCACCTGACCGGCGTTGCGGACGACGAAGAGGTCGCCGAGGCCGAGGTCGAAGATGATCTCGGCGGCGAGTCGCGAGTCCGAGCATCCGAACAGCGTCGCGACGGGATGCTGGGCTTCGGCGAGGTGGCGACGACGCGCGACGTCCTGATTCGGATGCCGGGGCGCGTCGTCGACGAACCGCTGGTTGCCGTCCTGCATCTGCTTCCAGGCGGCAGTGGGGGTGAGCGTCTGTGTCATGAGGACTCCGAGAGTTCGCGGATCTGGGGGACGAGGGACTCCGCGAGCTCGGCGGTCGAATCGGCCGATCGTGAGCCGTACAGGAGCACGTAGTCGTCGCCGGCCTGCGTGCCGATCGCGTAGGTGATGTTCTGCTTCGCGCCGGCGTCGCCGAGCGAGTAGACATCCCACTCGAGCCCGCCGATCGTCGTCGTGTCGGTGGGTGCGATGCCGTTCAACCGCTGCGGGGCCCAGGACGAATCGGCGTCGAACGCCTGGGCGAACTTCACGAAGCCGCGTTCGTTCTCGGATGCGGGGGCCAGTGTGACGTCCCACACCACGGTCGCGTCGCTGGTGAGACCTGCGGCGTTGACCCGCCAGAAGTCGTCGTCGATCGGGACGATCACGGGGCTGCCCATGGTGGTCTCGACGTCGGCGGCGATGCGGGCGACATCGATCGTCTGGGGGGTTGCCGGCTCGCCGCGTGGCACCGCGAACACGATCACGGCGACGATCGCGAGGGTCGCGATGAGCGCTGCGACGAGTCCGCGGATGGTCTGGCTCGACCGGTAGGCCCGGCTGAACTCCGCCTTGCGGGTCGCCGTCTCCTCCGGGGTCTCCGGGCGGCCGAGTTCGGCGACCACGGGTGGGCGCTTGCTCACGACGCATCCTCGTCGGGAGCATCGGATGCTGCGGCGCGCGCGGCGTCGAGGCGGCGCTTCGCGCCCAGGAGCCACTCCTCGCAGCGCGCCGCGAGGGCCTCGCCACGCTCCCACAGCGCGAGCGACTGCTCGAGGGTCGGCGCGCCCTGTTCGAGCTCCGACACCACCTTCACGAGCTCGTCACGCGCGGCCTCGAACGACAGCGTGTCAACGGGGGTGTCGTTCAGCGCACTCACGCCATCCATCCTACGCGGTGCGCGACGGCGCCCCTGCGGGCGGACAGGCGTCGATCACGCGGGCCGGGGATCGGCGCTCTCGGCGATCTCGCCTTCCGAGCGGGCCGCGATCGAGCCTCGGTCGACCGTGATCGTGAGGGTGCTTCCGGACGGGGCGTCGGCGGCGTCGCGGAGGATCACCCCGCCGTCGAGGTGCGCGATGGCGTAACCGCGGGCGAGCGTCGCGGCGGGCGACAGCGCTCGCAGCGAGGCGCGCAGCTCGCTCGTGGCGCGTCCGGCGGCGTCCAGCCGTCGGGTGACGGTGTCGCGTCCGCGGGAGAGCAGCAGCCAGACCTCCTGCGAGCGTGCGTCGGTGATCGGGTCGGGGGAGCGCAACGCAGGACGCGACCGCAGCTGCTCGAGCTGGGCGATGTCGTGGGACACGCGCTGCGTCAGTCGCATGGTGGCGCGTGAGCGGAGCTGGGCGATGAGGGCGCGCTGCTCGCTCACGTCCGGGACGACGCGCTTCGCGGCGTCGGTCGGCGTCGAGGCGCGGAGATCCGCCACGTCGTCGAGCAGCGGGTGGTCGTTCTCATGCCCGATCGCGCTCACGATGGGCGTCTTCGCCGCCGCGACGGCTCGAACGAGACGCTCGTCGCTGAACCCGAGGAGCGTCTGCGGATCCCCGCCGCCGCGGGCGATCACGATCACGTCGACGTCGGGGTCGGCATCCAGGCGCGCGAGTGCCGCCAGGGTGTCGGGCACGCAGCGGTCGCCCTGCACGGCCGCGTACTCCGTGCGGAAGCGCACCTGGGGCCAGCGCAGCTCCGCGTTGCGGTGCACGTCCTTCTCGGCATCCGATCTCTCACCCGTGATGAGGCCGATCATGTGCGGCAGGAACGGAAGTCGCTTCTTGCGGGCGGGGTCGAAGAGGCCTTCCTGGCGAAGCTGCGCGCGCAGGCGCTCGAGCCGTTCGAGCTGGTCGCCGAGCCCGACGTGCTTCATGGCGGAGACCGCGAAGCTGAAGTCGCCGGCCTTCACGAAATAGTCGGCCTTGACCGCCGCGACCACGTGGTCGCCGACGCCGAGGTCGTTCGGGATGCGTGCACGCACGCTCGACCAGATCCGGATCGAGATCTGCGCGTCGGAGCGCGTGTCCTTGAGTCGCGCGAAGACGTTGCCGGCGCGGACGTTCCAGGACGTGATCTCGCCCTCCACCCAGACGGTGTTCCAGCGCGCCACGAAGTCCCGGATGGTCGCGTTGAGCCGCGCGACGGAGGTAGGAGCTTCGGCCGAGGAGTCGCGCGGGGCGACGGCGTCGGCCGGCGGGGTCTCTCCCGATCTCGTCGACGCTTCGAAGACGGTCATCCGCTCACTGCACCTTCCCGGTCCCGCTCAGGCAGCCGACGGTAGAATCGGAGTGTGACTTCGACTGCCGTTCATCTCCCCGCCCCGCGTGTCCCTCGAGTGCGTGCGGCTGCCGGGCGGCTTCAGGATAACCCGGTCACCGGACACAAGCGCGTTCTGCTCGCGGCGCCGCGTGGTTACTGCGCCGGCGTCGACCGCGCCGTGGTCGCCGTGGAGAAGGCGCTCGAGCGCTACGGTGCGCCGGTGTACGTGCGCAAGCAGATCGTCCACAACATCCACGTCGTGACCGAGCTCGAGGCGCAGGGCGCGATCTTCGTGGAGGAGGTCGATGAGGTTCCCGAGGGTGCTCACGTGGTGTTCAGTGCGCACGGCGTGTCGCCCGCGGTCGTGAACGCGGCATCCGATCGCGGTCTCCACGCCATCGACGCGACCTGTCCGCTGGTCACCAAAGTGCATCGCGAGGCGGTGCGCTTCGCGCGTGACGACTTCGAGATCCTCCTGATCGGCCACGACGGCCACGAGGAGGTCGAGGGCACGGCGGGCGAGGCGCCGAACCACGTCACGGTCGTGAACTCCCCGGAGGAGGCCGACACCGTGCAGGTGAAGGATCCGAAGAAGGTCGTGTGGCTGTCGCAGACCACGCTCTCGGTCGACGAGACCATGGAGACCGTCAACCGGCTTCGCACCCGTTTCCCCGATCTGCAGAATCCGCCGTCCGATGACATCTGCTATGCGACGCAGAACCGCCAGGTCGCCATCAAGAAGGTCGCCGCGAACGCCGATCTCGTCATCGTCGTCGGATCCTCGAACTCGTCGAACAGCGTCCGTCTGGTCGAGGTCGCCCTCGAGTACGGCGCGAAGGCCGCCTACCGCGTGGACTATGCGGAGGAGATCCAGCAGGAGTGGCTCGACGGCGTCGAGACCGTCGGCGTGACGAGCGGCGCCTCGGTGCCTGAGGTCCTCGTGCGCGAGGTCCTCGACGCGATCGGCGATGCCGGTTACCGCGATGTCGAAGAGGTGAAGACGGCAGAGGAGGACCTGATGTTCTCCCTGCCGAAGGAGCTGCGCCAGGACTCGTCCGGTCAGCGTGACGCTCGCGCTCTGGGGGGACGCGCATCCGGCGGAAGCGCGTAGGACGATGAGCGCCGCGGAAGCGGAGCCGACCCTCATCGGGTCCGTGCAACGCGCGTTGCGCCTGGTCGACATCGTCGCCAACTCTCCGAGACCGCTCCAGGTCAAGATGCTCGCGGCGATCACGGGTCTCACACTCGGCACGACATACAACCTCGTGCGGACGCTCATCCACGAGGGCTACCTGTCCAACGAGCCTGACGGCCTCGTCCTGGGTTCGCGGTTCCCGGCGTTCCAGACCGAGGCCGATGCGCGGGGCGTGTTCCTCGCGCGGGTGCGCTCCGCGCTGCGCGAGGTGACGGAGGAGGTCGGCGCCACGGCGTACCTGTCTCGCTTCCACGACGGCGAGATGCACCTGGTGGACATCGTGGATGCCGTGCGCAATCCGCGCATCGAGCTCTGGGTCGGCCTGGATGCGAGCGCCCATGCGACGGCGCTCGGCAAGCAGATCCTCACGGACCTTTCGGACGAGGAGCGCCTCGACTACCTGTCCCGCCATCGTCTCGAGGAGTTGACGCCGCGGACGATCAGCGATCGGCGCACTCTGCTCACGCAGCTCGAGCATTCGCCGGGCTTCACGGTCGATCAGGAGGAGTACGCGATCGGGAACACCTGCGTGGCCGTGCCCGTCGTGGCGCCGAACGTCTCCGCATCCCTCGCGATCTCGCTCCCCGCCGACCATGCGGTCGTCGACAGGGCTCTCGTGACATCCCTGCAGCGCACCGCGCGGCGGCTGTCCCTGCAGCTCGGAGCCGACTCTCTCGATGGAGCCCTCCCGGCCGGCGAGTTCTCGATCTGACGCCGTTTCACCATCTGAAGAAACAGCTCTGGCGACCCACTCCGCGCCTCCCTAGGCTCGAAGATGTGGACGTCTGTGCGAACGACGTCCACAGGTGGCGGGGCCTCCCCAGTGTCCTGTTCCACCAGGACGGCGGGTGTCCCCAGTGCTCGCCGTCCGCGGCCCCGAGGATTCCCCATGCCTCCGGGGCCGTCACCGTCTTCGGACCCTTCCGGCTGGGAGCCGCTCCGATGCGCGCCGGATACCATGTCGGAATGAGCGATCAGCGTCCGCAGTACGGGGAGCTCGCGACTCCCGAGGAGCAGCGCAGGGCCGCTGGTCTGCCCCCGCTGGATCAAGCGCCTCCCGTGCTGGTCGAGCAGGCGCCTGTCGCGCCCACGGCTGTCGAGGCGCCCGTGAAACGCTCGCACCCGGTGGACCGGGTCATCACGATCGGTCTGCTCGCCTACGGCCTGATCAACGTCGTCATGACCGGTCTGTCCTACCTCGACTTCGCGACGGCCATGAACGAGGTCATGCGCATCGTCGGAGTCGAGGGCGAGTTCACGAACTACGCGCAAGGCAGACTCTGGGGGACCATCGCCGCGATAGTCCTGGTCGTCGGCTGGTCGCTCACCGCCGCGGTCGCGATCCGCAGACTGCGTCGCGGACTCGTCGCCTGGTGGGTGCCACTCGTCGGAGCGGTGGTCACCATGATCGCCACCTCCATCTGCGTCGCGATCCCGCTCATGGGGGATCCCGCGTTCATGGAGTACATCGCTCGCAGCTCCGGCTCCTGAGCTTCGTCGACTCGGATACACGGATGCCCCCGGCCGATCGGCCGGGGGCATCCGTCGTCTGAGCGCGGGTCAGCTCTGCGACTGGCCGTAGGAGCCGAGCTGGCGAGTGGACTCCACGACGCGGGCGGCCATCGCCGTCTCCGCGATCTTGCCCCAGGCGCGCGGGTCGTACTGCTTCTTGTTCCCGACCTCACCGTCGACCTTGAGGACGCCGTCGTAGTTCTTGAACATGTAGTCCGCGATCGCCCGCGTGTAGGCGTACTGCGTGTCGGTGTCGATGTTCATCTTGATGACGCCGTTGGCGACAGCGAGCGCGATCTCCTCGTCGGTCGAACCCGAGCCGCCGTGGAAGACGAGGTCGAGCGGCTTCTCCGAGGTGTTGTACTTCGCGGCGACCTGCTGCTGGATCTCGCCCAGCAGCTCGGGGCGCAGCTTGACGCCTCCGGGCTTGTACACGCCGTGCACGTTGCCGAACGTGAGGGCGGCGATGTAGCGGCCCTGCTCGCCGAGGCCCAGCGCCTGGACGGCCTGGTCGACGTCGGCGAAGGTCGTGTAGAGGGCCTCGTTCGAGCCCTCGTGCGCGACGCCGTCCTCCTCGCCTCCGACGACGCCGATCTCGACCTCGAGGATCGCGTTGATCGCCTTCATGCGAGGGAGGAGGTCCTTGGCGATCTCGATGTTCTCGGCGAGCGGCACGGCCGAGCCGTCCCACATGTGCGACTGGAAGATCGGGTTGCGACCCGCCTTGACCTCGTCCTCCGAGGCGGCGATGAGGGGCTCGACGAAGCCGGCGAGCGCATCCTTGGGGCAGTGGTCGGTGTGCAGGGCGACCGTGACCGGGTAGTTCTTGGCGACCTCGGTGGCGTAGCGCGCGAACGCGAGTGCGCCCGTGGCGCGGGCCTTGACGGTGTGGCCGGCGAAGTAGTCGGCACCGCCCGTCGTGACCTGGATGATGCCGTCGGAGCCGGCCTCGGTCAGGCCCTGGAGGACGGAGTTGATGGTCTGCGAGCTCGAGACGTTGAATGCGGGGTACGCGAAGCCGCCGGCCTTCGCGCGGTCGAGCATTTCGGCGTACTGATCCGGGGTGGCGACGGGCATGAGAACTCCTGCGATAGGTGAAGCCGGGACAGCAGTCACTCTATCGGGGACGACAGGTGGATGCCGGGGAGCCGACATCGGGGGATGCGATCTCCTGCGCTGATGTTAAGAATCGTGCTTTCTTCGTGTCGCGGGAGACGAAAACGGAGCGTTTGCGCGCCCCTGGCTGGCTATGCTGACCGCATGGTGAGTCTGACGGCCGATCTGAGCCCCCTGCGTCCTGACCGAAATCTCGCAATGGAGCTGGTGCGTGCGACCGAGGCCGCGGCCATCCGCGCCGTGCCGTTCATCGGCCGCGGCGCCAAGGAGGCAGCGGACGGCGCCGCCGTCGACGCCATGCGGGCGTTCCTCGGGACGGTGGCGTTCCAGGGCCGTGTCGTGATCGGCGAGGGCGAGAAGGACAACGCGCCGATGCTGTTCAACGGCGAGGAGGTCGGCACGGGTGTCGGCCCGGAGTGCGACATCGCCGTTGACCCGATCGACGGCACCTCGCTCACGGCCGCCGGTCGGCAGAACGCCCTCTCCGTCATCGCGGTGTCCGATCGCGGTTCGATGCTCGACGCATCGAGCGTCTTCTACATGGACAAGCTCGTGACGGGACCTGCCGGCGTCGGCGTCGTCGACATCCGCCTCCCGATCGGCGAGAACATCCGCAAGCTGGCCGGAGCTCTCGGCAAGCCGGTCGACGAGATCGTCGTCTCCGTGCTGAACCGTCCGCGCCACGAGAAGCTCATCCAGGAGATCCGCGACGCCGGTGCGGGAACCCGCCTCATGAGCGACGGCGATGTCGCCGGCGGCATCAATGCCGCCCGTCATGCGGCCCGCACCGACATGTGCGTGGGCGTGGGCGGCAGCCCGGAGGGCATCGTGACGGCCTGCGCGATCAAGGCGCTCGGCGGTCACATCCAGGGGCGGCTGTGGCCACGAGACGACGATGAGCGCCAGCGCGGGATCGACGCGGGTCTCGACATGGACAAGGTCTATGAGGCCGACGACCTCGTGCGGGGCGACAACACGATCTTCGTCGCCACGGGGGTCACCGACGGACAGCTGGTCGGTGGAGTGCGTCGTGAGGGCGGCTACATCTACACGGAGAGCGTCGTGCTGCGCGGCGCCTCGGGAACGCTGCGTCGAATCGCTTCGGAGCACCTCGTCTCCAAGTGGCTCTGAGCCGTTCCGGAGACCCTCTCTGAGCCCCGATCGGAGCCGTTCGTCGGGGCATCGTTACCGACCCGTCATCCATCGTTCGAGGCCCGAAACCGGGTTTGCACGCCCCTCATGGCACAATTGAGCCTGGGTTTGTCGCCGTCGACGGAGCCGCCAGGCACCGCAGGCTGAGGAGGGCGAGCACATGGCAACGCAGCACACGAGCGGAATCCCCGCACGGACGAAGATCGTCACCACGAACACCGGTCGAATCCTTCGGGTGAACGTCGACGAGGCGTCGGCGCCGGGAGCAGCAGCGCCCGCGGCGTCCACGTCCGCCCCTCCGGCTGTCGTGGTGACGGACCCTGCTCGCCGTGCGGACGTGCTGTTCCGCAAGCGTCGGGACGAAGGACACGAGCTCAGCTCGTGGTGGATGGTCGGCGCGTTCGTCGTCACGAGCGGGCTCGTCATCCTGCTGCTGAGCGGCGTCCCCGGCGTCGCCTGATCAGCGGCGGTGGGTCGCACCCCCCGAATCCAGCCGGCCGCGGACCTCGCCGACGTCTGCCCGGAGATGCGGCTCCTCAGTGCGTTCGTCCGTGCGCACGTCCATCTGCACGTCCATCTTCTCGTCGGAACCGTCGGCGCGGGTGCTCTCCTCGTCGCCGACAAGCTCGATCGCGGTGAAGCGGCGAGGCTGCGCGGTGACCCGGGCGGGGGCGCTGTCGAGACCGGACGCATCGATGCCGGGGAACTGCCGTGCGGTGACGAGCACCCGGCTCTCGAGCGACCCGGCGAAGCGGTTGTAGGTGTCGACCGTGCGCTCCAGCGCTCGACGCAGGTCGTCGGCATGCCCGGCGAGCACGCCGAGGCGGTCATACAGCTGCGTGCCCAGCGTCAACAGGGCGCGTGCCTCGGTAGACACCTCTTGCTGCGTCCACGTGTAGGCGACGGTCTTCAGCACGGCCCAGAGGTTCACGGGCGAGGCCAATGCGACGCGCTGACCGAACGCGTGATCGAGTAACGTCGGATCCTCATCGATCGCCGCGGCCAGCAGAGACTCGCTCGGCAGGAAGCAGATGACGAACTCCGGCCCCGCCTCGAGCCCTGACCAGTACGCCTTCTTCGCGAGGGCGTCGATGTGCGCGCGCACGGCCTTTACGTGCTTCTGAAGCAGTGCACGGCGCTGAGTCTCGTGCGCATCCCCGAGGGGGAGTGCAGACGCCTGCAGGTAGGCGTCGAGCGGCACCTTCGCGTCGACTGCGATCGAGGCTCCGCCCGCGAGCCGGATCACCATGTCGGGGCGCCCCTGGCCGCGGTCGGAGGTGATGGTCGTCTGGAGGTCGAAGTCGACGTGCCGGGTGAGCCCGGCGGCCTCGACGACACGCCGCAGCTGAGTCTCGCCCCAGACGCCGCGGGTGGCCGTCGAGCGAAGCGCACCGGCAAGGGACTCCGTCGTCGCCCGCAGCGCCTCATCTGATTCCTGAGCGCGCCGCAGCTGTTCGGCGAGGGAGCCGAACTGCGCCTGACGGTCGGTCTCCATCGCCGCGACCTTGCTCTGCATCTGCTGCAGGCTCTCACGCACGGGCGCGAGAGCCGTCAGCACGGCGTTCTGCTGCTGCACGCGCTGCGCCTCGGCCCGCTGCTCCTGACGACTGTGCTCGACGGCGTCGCGATAGAGGTCGTACTGACGGTCGCGGTCGTCGCGCGCGGCAGCCAGCTCGGCCTCCGCGCGCGCGATCTCCGCCGCGCCACGCCCGGAGCGCAGCATCCACCCGACGGCACCGCCGACGAGCAGCGCCACCAGGAGGAGAACGATCGTGAGAGCATCCATGCGTCCATGGTGGCCGGGGCCTCGGACATTCCGCGCAGCGACTCGGGGAGAGCCGCCCGTTGCTCAGGCGACCGCGCGCTCGGGGCTCGCGACGACCGGCTCCGTGACGCGCAGTTTGAGAACGCTCGCAAGCGCGAACACATCGGGCGCCGCGAGGCGACGGGCCGCATCCATCACGATATGCGCGCAGGCGAGGGCGTCGGCCAGGGCGTCGTGGTGCGAGAAGCCGGTGAAACCCGCGGCTTCCGCGGCCCGCGGAAGCCGGTAGGAGTCGAGGTCGTACACCTTGCGGGCCACCTGCAGGCTGCACAGGGAGCGGTACGGAGGGCAGCTGGTCGCGGTCGCCTCCGAGGCGCGGCGCAGCACGTTGAGATCGAAGCCGGCGTTGTGGGCCACGAGCACGTCTGAGCCTGCGAAGTCGCACAGGTCCGCGAACTGCTCGGTCCACGATGCGGCGGAGCGCACGTCGTGCGGACGGATGCCGTGGATCTTGACGTTCCATTCCTGGAACTCGTCGTGACCGGCGGGCGGACGGATGAGCCATCCGGCGGTCGCGACGACCTGGCCGTCGCGCACCCGCACGAGTCCGACGGAGCACGCGGAGGCGGGGCTGGAGTTCGCCGTCTCGAAGTCGATAGCGGTGAAGTCCAGGGGCACGACCTCACTCTCTCCCGATGCGCCGGATGTGCGAGGAGGACGCGCCGTAGGCTGGCGACATGAGTGATGGACTGTCGACATCCTTCGGCGCCGAGGCGCACAACTACGAGCTCGGCCGGCCCGATTACCCCTTCGAGGCGGTCGCGTGGATGCTGGAGCCGCTGCCGGCGGACTCGCACCGGATCGCCGACGTCGGCGCGGGAACGGGCAAGCTCACTCGAGTGCTCGCGAAGGCGCCGGGCGCCGAGGTCGTCGCGATCGACCCGGATGCCGAGATGCTGGCTACTCTGCGCGCAGGGGTCCCCGGCGTGCCCACGTTCGTCGGCACTGCCGAGCAGCTGCCCCTTCCGGACGCGAGCGTCGACGCGGTCGTGCTCGGGCAGGCCTGGCACTGGGTCGACCCGGTGCGCGGCTCGGAGGAGGTCGGACGCGTGCTGCGCGGCGGCGGTGTGCTGGGTCTGATCTGGAACATCCGCGACGAGCGCGTCGACTGGGTGCGTCGCCTCACCGGCATCATGCACGGGAGCCACGCCGAGGTCATGCTGGCCGGGGGAGGACCCGTCGTGGCACCGCCGATGGGCGCGCTGGAGGAGCACACCTGGGAATGGGCGCGCCCGATCACCCGCGACCTGCTGCACCGCATGGCCGCATCGCGCAGCTACATCATCACCGCGCCGGATGAGGAGAAGCAGCGCATCCGCCGCGAGATGGACGCCCTGTTCGACGAGCTCGGGCTGGCGGAGGGGGCGACGATCGACCTGCCCTACGTGACCAGGGCGTATCGCAGCGTCAAGAGCTGAGTCTACGTCGTGAAGGTGCGCGCCGGTCGTCGAGGTAGGAGGAGGCGCCGAGGAAGGACGATTCGCGGCGAATCCGCCTACCTCCGCGACATCGCCTACCTCCGCGCTCCGCGCCTGCGCCGGGCCGGTCCGCGCTCAAGAGCGCGCCGGGTAGACTCGTACCCCGTGGCTCTCACTATCGGAATCGTCGGTCTGCCCAACGTCGGCAAGTCCACCCTCTTCAACGCCCTGACCAAGAACGACGTGCTCGCGGCGAACTATCCGTTCGCGACGATCGAGCCGAACGTCGGTGTGGTGAACCTGCCGGATCCGCGCCTCGAGAAGCTCGCCGAGATCTTCCACAGCGAGCGCATCCTGCCCGCCGCGGTGTCGTTCGTCGACATCGCCGGCATCGTGCGGGGCGCGAGCGAGGGCGAGGGCCTCGGCAACAAGTTCCTCGCGAACATCCGGGAGGCGGATGCGATCGCGCAGGTCGTCCGCGGCTTCGCCGACGACGACGTCGTGCATGTGGACGGCGCCGTGAACCCGGCATCCGACATGGAGACCATCAACGCCGAGCTCATGCTCGCCGACCTCGAGACCGTCGACAAGGCGATCGCACGGTACGAGAAGGAGGTGCGCGGCAAGAAGGTCGAGCCCCTCGTGCTCGAGACGGCCGTCGCCGCGAAGGATGCCCTCGAGCGCGGCATCCTGCTGTCGACCAGCGGACTCGACCTCGCCCCCATCCGCGAGCTCGGTCTGCTGACCTCGAAGCCCGTGATCTTCGTCTTCAACGTCGATGAGGGCGTGCTCACCGATGACGCCCGCAAGGCGGAGCTGGCCGCGCTCGTCGCGCCGGCGCAGGCGATCTTCCTCGACGCGAAGATCGAGTCGGAGCTCAAGGACCTCGACCCCGAGGATGCTGCGGAGCTGCTCGCCTCGACCGGCCAGGACGAGTCCGGGCTCGACCAGCTCGCCCGTATCGGGTTCGCCACCCTCGGCCTGCAGACGTACCTCACCGCCGGCCCCAAGGAGGCTCGCGCGTGGACGATCCCGCAGGGTGCCAAGGCGCCGCAGGCCGCCGGAGTCATCCACACCGACTTCGAGAAGGGCTTCATCAAGGCCGAGATCGTCTCGTTCGACGACCTCGTCGAGACCGGTTCCGTCGTCGAGGCGCGCGCCAAGGGCAAGGCGCGCCTCGAGGGCAAGGACTACGTCATGCAGGACGGCGACGTCGTGGAGTTCCGTTTCAACAACTGAGCCGGCGGTCCGGGAGCCAGAGCTCACACCTCGTCTTCGTGCGGAGCACGCACGGTCCAGCCGACGCGCTCGAGCCCTTCCGTGAGCCGGTCTGCGGCCGCGCGCGCGGTCGTGCGGCTGGCGTCGGAGCAGACATCGATCGCGAGCGGCGGCGGGTCGGCGAAGCGCGGGATCTGCACCTCCGCCCAGGCGTCGGACGACAGCGGCACCCGAGGAGCCGCGGTGTGTGCGTCGGCGACGGCGCTGTCCGACACGAACGCGATGGTGTCCAGCGCATCGAGCTTGGTGATCGGCAGATCCACGACGAGCGTCACGACGAAGGGCGCGCGTGCGGCATCCCCGAACTCCGGCTTCACGGCACGAAGATATCACTGCGGATATCGCTGCGACGTTCGCGTGCGGCGGCTAGCTCCGACGATCGACGTCGGCCCGCAGGACCTCGGGCCAGGCGTCGACCTCTTCCGGGGTGCGGGCGACCGTCAGCGTCGCCTGCGGGAGCACCTCGACGAGGGATTCTGCGGTCGAGAGTGGATGGCCGGGGTCGTCCACCCACGCCAGAATCGTCGTCGGCACCTCGATGCGCGCGACGGCCTCGGCGGCGGGCAGGTCGCTGAGCGCTGCTCCCCGGAAGAGCGACGGCAGCAGCGCATCCGGCACGTCGGGTCGGGTCTGTGGGCCGCCGACGGTGGCCGGAGGCGGGGCGGACATGCGCGAGACGGCGAGGAACGCGTCGATGCCGTCCGATTCGATCAGCGCGGCCGCTGCGCCGTAGATCGCGGCCTGAGCGGGCCTGGTCTCCCAGGCTGTCGGGGGCACCATGAGCGTGAGCCCGGTGAAGCGATCCGGTTCGAGCGACGCGGCATGCACGAGGGTCGCGGCTCCCATCGAGGGGCCGACTCCGTGGACGCGCTCGCCGGGAAACCAGTGGTCGAGCAGCCGCAGAAGGTCGTCGGCGAGGTTCTGCCACCGGTAGTCCTCGGCGACGGAGCGTCCGGTCGACCGGCCGTGTGCCCGCGCGTCGTACCGGAGGAGTCGAGTGCCGCTGAGCCCCCGACCGAGGTCGAGGTTGAGCACCCGATCGCGGGCCCGGCTCGACGTGAGGCCATGCAGCTGGACGACCGGATGCCCGCCTTCATCGCTCAACGCGACAGCGAGCTCGGCTCCGGCGACCTCGAATGTGGGCATCAGACTCCTCGGTGAGAGACCGACCCGCCTCGGCGGGGCGGTCGTGTCGGGGCTCCAGAGTATCCGGACGGTAGGGTCTCCCCATGCGGCTGACCAACGTCACACACCTCCGCCTTCCGTTCGGGCGGCTGTGGGGGTACGACGTCAGCGCGTCCGCACTCGGGCGGCGCCTTCCCGTGTCGTTCGACCAAAGGCTCCATGTGGGTGCCGGTGCTCGGCCGGGTTCCTGGATGGCCCTCTCCTTCCGACTGCCGGCGCACATCCGCAAGGAGGCGATCGCCGCGGCCTGGCTGGCCGTCATCACGCGTCATGGCACGCTGCGGTCGGCCTTCGTGCCCGGCGACGACGGAGAGCCGGCGCTGCACGAGATCGAGCTCGGCCCCGGACGCTGGGTCGAGCACGAGGTGGCCCCGGGGCAGGCCGTCAACGACGCGCTCCGACACGTGCTCGACGCCGCGTGCTCGCCGTACCAGCGCCCCTCGCACCGGCTGTGCGTGCTGGAGACGGCCGCAGGTCTCACGGTGGTGATCGCGGCGGACCACGCGCACGTCGACATGTGGTCGATGCTGGTGATCGCGCGCGACCTGCTTTCCGCGCTCGATGCGGGAGAGGCGGCCGCGGCATCCCTGTCGGGACCGGCGCCGGCGTTCGTCGAGCACACGCAGGCGCTGCGGGATCGGGATGCCGCCCCCGACCGCGTCCGTCGGCGGTGGGAGGACATCATCGCCGACAGCGGTGGTGTCATGCCCCGGTTCCCCCTGCCTCTCGGCACTCCGGAGCGGCATCCCGAACGCGTGGAGGTACGCGATGTGTTCGGGGTCGACGACGCCGCAGCATTTGCGGCGCAAGCCCGTGACGACGGCGTATCGACGCTCGTCCGCGCTGTCGTCGCGATGACGGCGGTCACACGTGAGTCCGCCGATGCCCCGCTGCGAGCAGTGTTCCCCGTGCACAGCCGCTTCGAGGAGACATGGCACGACTCGGTCGGGTGGTTCATCACCAACTCCGTCCTCGAGTCCGACACCGCCGAGCCCCACGCCGCGGCAGCCGCGGTGAAGGAGGCCGTGCAACTCGGCGGGTGGCCGCTCGCCGATGTCCTCGCCCCCTGGGGTGGCATGCCCGTCGCACCGGGGATGTTCGCGATCTCCTGGCTGGACCTGCGACGCTTGCCGGTGCGCATCGACTCCGTCGGGCTCGACGCCCAGTACGTCAGCGCGGCGACCGACACCGACGGCGTCATGCTGTGGTTCATCCTGGACGAGTCGGGTCTGCATCTGCGGTGCCGGTACCCCGACACGATCGAGG
Organism: Microbacterium sp. GCS4; assembly: GCF_001262495.1. Taxonomy (GTDB): domain Bacteria; phylum Actinomycetota; class Actinomycetes; order Actinomycetales; family Microbacteriaceae; genus Microbacterium. The sequence goes on along the minus strand of NZ_LGYE01000001.1, from coordinate 913,216 downwards.
CACGGGCCAGTGTCGGCGGATGGCTGGACCTGCTCGTCGCACGCCTGCAGAGCGACGCGCGTCGCGACCACCCGCTGAGGCGAACCTAACCCCGCCGCGATACGCTGGACGACGACCCCTGCAGACGACCGAGGAGCCGCACGCGCATGACCGACACCCAGATCTTCGAGCCCGACGGCCGTGCCATCCCCTTCGCGGATGAGGGCGACGGCCCGGTCAAGCTGGTCCTGATCCAGGAGCAGGGGCTCGCCGCCGACGTGCTGGGCGTCGCCGCGCACTACCTCGCCGAGGAGGCCGGGTTCCACGTCCTGCGCATCGGTCACCGTACCGGAGAGGCCTCGCTCGAAGAGCGGGTCGCGGATGCCGTCGCCGTGATCGACCACGTCGGCATCGAGGACACCTGGGTCGGCGGGCACGGCTACGGCGGAACGATCGCCCGCGCTCTCGTCGCCGCGCACACCGACCGCGCCAACGGCCTGCTGCTGCTCGGCGTCGAGGACGTCGAGATCCCGGTCGCCCCGGCCATCCCGGTGCTGATCGTGCAGGGCACGGAGGACGTCGACACCCCGCCCGCGAACGCCGAGGCGCTGCAGGCGAGCGTGCCCGATCGCTCCAGCATCAAGACGATCGCCGGCGACCACCTCTTCCCGATGCATCACCCGATCGAGACCGGCGTGATCATCGAGGAATACCTCGACTGGGACTGACGCCATGACGACCGCTGTGCTGGTGATCGACATGCAGGTCGGCGTGATGACGGGATGCGTCGACGAGCACGGCGTGCTCGCTCGCGCGGATGCCCTCGTCCGGCGTGCCCGCGAGGCGGGAACGCCCGTGATCTGGGTGCACCATGACCCGGTCGGCGTCGGCACCCCGGAGTGGGAACTCGCCGCGCCGCTGCGTCGTGCCGACGACGAGCCGGTGATCCGCAAGGACTATCGTGACTCGTTCGCCGACACGGATCTGCGCGAGGTGCTCGACCGGCTCGGTGCGACGCGCCTCGTGATCGCCGGGGCGCAGTCGGACTTCTGCGTCCGCACGACCATGCAGCGCGCGGCCGCCGACGGCTATGACGTCACGCTCGTGAGCGACGCCCACACGACGGTCGACACCGAGTGGGGAGGCGTGCCGATCTCAGGCGAGCAAATCGTCGCGCACACGAACATGTACTTCTCGGGCCTCCGCTATCCGGGCCAGCGCTTCGAGCTCCAGACCCACGACGCCGTCCGGCTCCGAGTAGCCCGATCCGGAGTCCGCGCAGCCACGGGCTGAGAGGATGGTCTGATGACCGCCACCCTCGTCGCCCACGATCTCGCGGGAGGCCACGGCCACCGCATCCTGTTCGAGGGACTCGATCTGACCGTCGCCCCGGGCGATGTGATCGGCGTCGTCGGCGCGAACGGCGCCGGCAAGTCGACGCTGCTGCGCCTGCTCGCGGGCGTCGACTCGCCGATCTCCGGCACGGTCTCCCTCGCCCCGGCGGACGCCTTCGTGGGTTGGCTCCCGCAGGAGCACGAACGCGTCGAAGGCGAGACCGTCGCCGGGTACATCGCCCGCCGCACCGGTTGCGCCGAGGCGACGCGGCAGATGGATGCTGCGGCCGCGGCGCTCGCCGATCCCGCGCTCGCCGCCGTCGGCGTCGATCCGGCCGACGCGTACTCGGAGGCGCTCGACCGCTGGCTCGCGAGCGGGGCGGCCGACCTCGACGAGCGTATCCCTGCTGTGCTCGCCGACCTCGGTTTCCCCGGTGGCGCGGACGCCGTCGCCGACGCGCAGATGACGGGTCTCTCGGGCGGCCAGGCCGCGCGCGTGGGCCTCGCCGCGCTGCTCCTGTCACGCTTCGACATCGTGTTCCTCGACGAGCCGACCAACGACCTCGACCTGGACGGGCTCGACCGCCTCGAGGCTTTCGTCCGCGGCTTGCGCGGCGGCGTCGTGCTGGTCAGCCACGACCGGGAGTTCCTGGCCCGCAGCGTCACCGGCGTGCTGGAGCTGGACCTCGCGCAGAACTCGCATCGCCTCTACGGCGGGGGCTACGACGCGTACATCGAGGAGCGGGCGGTCGTGCGTCGTCACCTGCGCGAGAAGTACGACGAGTTCGCGGAGAAGAAGGCCGACCTCGTATCCCGCGCGCGTACGCAGCGCGAATGGTCGAGTCAGGGCGTGCGCAACGCAATGAAGAAGTCGCCCGACAACGACAAGCTCCAGCGCAAGGCGTCGATGGAGTCGAGCGAGAAGCAGGCGCAGAAGGTGCGCCAGATGGAGAGCCGGATCGCTCGCCTCGAAGAGGTCGAGGAGCCGCGCAAGGAATGGCGCCTCGAGTTCACGATCGGCTCGGCGCCGCGCTCCAGCAGCGTCGTGTCGACGTTGAGCGGCGCGGTCGTGCGGCAGGGGGAGTTCACGCTCGGTCCGGTCTCGTTGCAGGTCGACGCCGGCGACCGCATCGGTATCACTGGTCCGAACGGCGCCGGGAAGTCCACCTTGCTGCGCACGCTGCTCGGCCGTCAGGAACCGAGCGAGGGCACCGCGAGTCTCGGCAGCAGCGTGCAGATCGGCGAGATCGACCAGGCACGGTCCCTGCTCGACGGCGATGTCATGCTCGCCGACGCGTTCGAGGCCCTCGTGCCGGAGATGTCCTCCGCCGACGTGCGGACGCTCCTCGCGAAGTTCGGCCTCAAAGCCGACCACGTGACGCGCCGAGTCGACGGACTCTCACCGGGCGAGCGGACCCGGGCCGCGCTTGCGCTCCTGCAAGCGCGCGGCGTCAACCTGCTGGTTCTCGACGAGCCCACCAATCACCTCGACCTCCCGGCGATCGAGCAGCTGGAGCAGGCGCTCGAGACATACTCCGGGACCTTGCTGCTCGTGACGCACGACCGGCGGATGCTGGATGCCGTGCAGACCACCCGTCGATGGATCGTCGAAGACGGTCAGGTCACCGAGCGCTGATCTCGGGATCTCAGCGTCCCTGGCGCTTCTTGTACGGCTTCGGCTGGCCCTTCACGATCGGCGCGCGGCCCTTGCCCTTCGACGCCTTGGCCTTGCCCCCGGCAGGTGCCACGGCTTTCGGCGCGGGCGGAGGTGCGGCGGCGACCGCGGCCCGCGCCTCAGTGAGGAAGAGCGCTCCGACGCTCGTCAGCCGCGGGGTTCCCTCCCGGTTGACGAGCGTGTGGCCGACCTCGGCTTCGAGCTTGTCGAGGGAGGTGTAGAGCGACGCGAGCGGGATGCCGAGCTGCTCGGCGGCCCGCGGGAAGTGCAGGGTCTCGGCGAGGACGACGTAACGGCGCAGCAGCGCGATCTTCATGCGCGGGACGCTCCTTGGGGGACGGGACAAGCGGGCTCAGCATCCAACCTACGCGAGCGGCGCACCGAGGCGGACGCACGGATGCCGCGGCTCATCGAGCCGCGGCATCCGTGAAGACCGTGTGTCAGGCCTGAGGGAGCACGGCGAAGGACACGGAGCCCTCGTCGTCGACACCCGCGTCGAGGATCTTGTCGTCGAGAGCGGCGGCCGCGGTCTCGTCGAGGAAGAGGCGTGTGCCCGAGACCTCCACGACCTGGTCGGCGGGCTCCGGGTCGGGGGTGACCAGCACGGCGAGGCGAGCGCCGCCGTCGGGTCCAGGGGCGGGCGTGGAGTGGATCCGGAGCCCGGCGTCGGCGGCGTCGGTCTGACGGCTGACGAGAGTGTTGACGATGGCGGTGGCGTTGTCGGTGAGGGTGAGCATGTGCTTTCTCCTTCCGGTTGCGGACACGAGGCAGGCGCGACGTGTCCGGGCCACGATTCCGAACCTCGTCCCGCGGTTCAACCCGACGCGCCCGGTTCGGAGGGTTCTCCCACCGGATGCAGAGGTTTGCGCAGGAACACCTGGTCCGTGCCGTCGCCCTGGGGGATGCGCTCGCTCTCCGAGTAGCCGAGCTCCTCGTAGAGGCGGATGTTGGCCTCGCTGAGGCTGCCCGTGAACAGTTCGGCGGTGTGCGCATTCGACGCCTGCTCGGCGGCGTCGAGGAGCGTCCGGCCGATGCCTTCACCCTGCGCGTCCGGGGCGATCGCGATGCGGCCGACCAGCAGCATCCCGTCATTCTCGACGAATCGGATCGCCCCGACGAGACGTCCCTCGATCCTCGCGCCCAGACCGCTGCCTGATCTCAGCTCGGCCTCGACCTCCGCGAGCGTCTGGGTGAGCGGCGGCATATCCGGGCTGCCGTAGATCAGCGCCTCCGACACGAACGCCGCCCGCTGCAGCGTGAGCACCTCCCCGGCATCCTCGGGGGTGAGCGGTGCGATGTCGATCTGTTGATTCCCGTGGGTCATCCGTACCTCCGTCCGCCACGATCGGCCGGCTGCCGGGGGCTGTCAACCCCCTCGGAAACGCGCTGGTCGACGGGCTATCGTCACCGCCCAGGAGGACACATCATGGCTGAGAAGAAGACCACCACCGCCGGCCCCAAGCGCGGCGCGAAGACCACCCGTCGTCAGAACGCCGAGAAGGGCTTCACGGCGTCGCCGACTCTGGCGGCGAACCTGCAGACCGTGCTCGTCGACCTCATCGAACTGTCGTTGCAGGGCAAGCAAGCGCACTGGAATGTCGTCGGACGCAATTTCCGTGACACGCACCGGCAGCTCGATGAGATCATCGACGCGGCGCGTGAGTTCAGCGACACGGTCGCCGAGCGCATGCGCGCGCTGCACGCCGTGCCGGACGGACGCACCGACACGATCGTCGAGACGACGTCGCTGCCGGCGTTCCCCATGGGCGAGGTGTCGACCGAGGAGACGATCGACCTCATCACCGCCCGGCTGGAGGCCGCGATCGCGACGATGCGCGACGTGCACGACGCCGTGGACGAGGAGGATCCGACCTCCGCCGACATCCTGCATGCGGTGCTGGAGAGCCTGGAGCAGTTCGCGTGGATGGTGAGTGCCGAGAACCGCACGCCTGCGGGGCGCTGAGCGCTCAGCTCTGCGTGACGTCCTTGGCCCGGCGAGCGAGGCTCGGCAGCGCCAGCCAGAGCGCGAGCACCACGACGATCGAGGCGATGAGCGCGATCAAGCCCGCAGTGCGCCCGATCGTGAAGTCGATGATGAGGGTCGTCACACCGACCGTGAGCGCCGCAATCACGATGAGGTCGATGCGGACGATCCGGGCGGCGATGCGGACGAGCTGCGCCTTGCGGCCGCGTCCGAAGAGAGCCCGGTGCATGCCCACCGGCGCGAGCGCCAGGATCGTGGCCAGAGCGGCGAGGCCCACGAGGAACACGTACACGTCGCGCTGGAACAGATCCAGTTCCGTGAACCGGGGCTGGAACGCGACTGCGAGGAGGAAGCCCGTGAGGATCTGCGTGCCGGTCTGCATGACCCGGAGCTCCTGCAGCAGTTCGTCCCAGTTGCGGTCGGCCCGTTCGTTGGGCGTCTCGTCGCGGCCGTCGACGCGGTCGTCGCGCTCGATCGGGTGCAGGGGGCGTTCTTCCGGGTCCATCCGCTCAGTCTTCCGGCCTGCGTCGCATCGTGTCCAGACTCTTGACTCGCGTATATCGGCGGGTGCGGAATGACGCTCCCACCCATCAGGGAATGGTGGCCCGAGCTGACCGACGAGGCGCGGCTCGATGTCTTCGAGCACGCGCCGCATCTCGGCGAGGTCGCGCGAGAGGAGATCCGGGAGATCACCGGCGCCGTCGTCGGCATGGCCGAGGAACTCGACGCCGACGATCTCGACTACGCGCGATCGGAGACCGAGAAGGGCGTCTGATCCGCTTCCTCGCGCAGGCGCGGCTCGCGGCGGAACTCCGGACGGATGCCGGACTTGTCGGCGTAGAAGGCGCGGATGCGGTCCATGTCGGCGGCGACGTCGCCCGTGAGGTCGAGCGTGGGACCGAGACCCGTGGTCATGGTCGTTCTGTCCACGAAACCGAGGGTCACGGGCATGCCTGTCTCCCGCGCGATGCGATAGAAACCCGACTTCCAGTGCGAACTGCCGCGTCGCGTGCCGTCGGGCGTGACGACGAGTCCGAACACCTCACCGGCCTCGACCTGCGCGACCACGTCGCCGACCACTCGGGCGGGGTCGGCGCGATCGACGGGGATGCCTCCGAGCCGCCGCATGATCGGACCGCGCCAGCCGCGGAACAGGCTCTTTTTGCCGAGCCACCGCACGTCGACACCCAGGCGCCAGGCGATCGCCAGCATGAGCACGAAGTCCCAGTTGGAGGTGTGTGGCGCTCCGATCAGCACGGTGGGCCGCGTCGGGACGGCCTCGACTGTGAGCGTCCAGCGGCTGAAGGTCCAGTACACGCGGGCCAGGGATCGGGTGAGCATCCCCCCACCGTAGAGGGCGCGCCTGTCGTTCTCCTGTCTGCCGTCGAATCCTCCGATCGGCGACACACGTCTTGGACAGGCGTACGATCGAGGGATGGCTACGACACAGGAACCCGTGGGACAGGAGACACCGCATGCGTCGGCGACCCCGCCCGGCGCCCTGAATCTCCTCGACGGACTCTCGGTCGAGGGGTCGGAGACAGCTGGCTTCTGCAGCGGCGGGGTGTGCCACTTCCCGGCGCCCAAGGCGCCCTAGGAGAGCAGCACACCGCCGCGCGGGAGATCAGTGCCCGACGTGGGCGCCGCTCGGCTCCTCGGTCGGCTTGCGCACGAACGCGCTGAGCGCGACGGCCGCGAGCGAGATGATCGCCGCGATGAGGAAGGCCATGCGCGCGCCGGGTGCGCCGGCGACCGCCGTCGACAGGCCCTGGTCCTCACCGGCGTGCAGGATCGACGAGTACGTGACGGTGAGCAGCGCGACACCCGCGGCGCCGCCGACCTGCTGCAGCGTGTTCAGCACTGCGGAGCCGTGCGAGTACAGCGAACGGTCGAGGGAGCCGAGGGAGGCCGAGAACAGCGGGGTGAACGACATCGCGAGGCCGACCGACATCGCGGCCTGCACCAGGATGAGCACCCAGAACACGGTGTGCTCACCGACCGTCGAGTAGAAGAACAGGGCGGCCGAGACGAGGATCGTGCCGGGGATCAGCAGCGGGCGGGTGCCCTTGGCGTCGTAGATGCGTCCCATGATCGGGCCGAGCAGACCCATGAGCACGGAGCCGGGCAGCAGGACGAGACCCGACTCGAGGGCGTTCAGGCCCGCGACGTTCTGCAGGTACTGCGGCAGCAGCGTGAGTGTGCCGAACATCGACAGCGCGAGGATCGTCATGATGATGACCGAGAACGTGAAGTTCACGGAGCGGAACACGCGCAGGTCGAGCAGGGCGTCGTCGACACGCTGCAGCACGAGCTGACGCCACACGAACGCCGCGAGCGCGATCGCGCCGCCCACGAGGGACGCGATGCCCACGGTCTCGCCGGAGCCGCCGTGGCCGCCGAACTGGCTCAGGCCGAAAACGATGCCGCCGAAGCCGAGGGCGGCAAGCGGGATCGACACGATGTCGAGCGGAGCGATGCGCGTCTCGCCGAGGTTCGTCATCCACTTGGCGCCCATCGCGAGCGAGACGATCGCGATCGGCAGGACGATCGCGAACAGCGCGCGCCAATTCAGGGTCTCGAGCACGGCACCTGCGAGGGTCGGACCGATCGCGGGGGCGAGCGAGATCACCAGGCCGACGCGACCCATCATGCGACCGCGCGACTGCGGGGGCACCACGTTCATGATCGTCGTCATGAGCAGCGGCATCATGATGCCGGTACCCGCGGCCTGGATCACGCGACCGGCGAGCAGCACCGCGAAACCGGGGGCGAGCATGGCCACGAGGGTTCCCAGGGAGAACGCCGTCATGGCGGCGATGAACACCTGACGTGTCGTGAAGCGTTGCAGGATGAAGCCGGTGGTCGGGATCACGACCGCCATCGTGAGCATGAAGGCGCTCGTGAGCCACTGCCCGAGCTCCGGCGGGATGCCCAGGTCGGCGTTCAGGTGCGGGATCGCGATGCCCATCGTCGTCTCGTTGAGGATCGCGACGAACGCGGCGACGAGGAGCAGCCAGATCACACGCATGTCGCTGCGCGCGATCCCGCCCGCGGTCGCGGCAGGGGGCGTGGTGATGGAACCGGTGTCGACGGCAGACATGCGGCGGCCTCCTAGGCGCGGAGAAGAAGAGGTGCGCGAATGCGCGGGGACCATTCAGCGTAACGGCGGTGTGCGACATTTCATTCCGGATCCGGACGAATCCGCTCACAGCGGACGGTCAGGAACCGTCATCGCGCCCCGACGTCGCCGCCTCTGACTACGCTGACGACATGAGCATGGGCGGGATGGGCGGTGGACGCGGCGGAGGCTTCCGCGGCGTCGACGAGGCCGCGCAGCGCAGGCTGAACGCGGAGGCGCCGCGGATCAGCGGGCTCGGCGCCCGCGTCGTCGGGCTGTTCCGGCCCTACCGCTGGCGCATCGCCGTGACGGGACTGCTCGTCGTCGTCGGAGCCGGGATCGCCGTGATCCCGCCGCTCATCGTGCAGCGCATCTTCGACGACGCGCTCTTCCCGGTCGACGGCGGCGCCCCGCAGGTGCAGCTCCTGCTCTGGCTCGTGCTGGCGATGATCGGACTGTTCCTCCTCTCCGCCGGACTCGGGGTGGCTCAGACCTGGCTCACGTCGACCGTGGGCAACAGCGTGACGGGCGATCTCCGCGTTCGACTGTTCGAGCACCTGCAGGCCATGGAACTGGGCTTCTTCACGCGCACGAAGACAGGTGTGATCCAGTCGCGCCTGCAGAACGACGTCGGAGGGGTCTCGGGCGTCCTCACGAACACCGTCACGAGCATCCTCGGCAACGTCGTGACCGTGATCGCCTCGCTCGTGGCGATGATCCTGATCGATTGGCGCCTCACACTGATCGCCGTCATCCTCATGCCGTTCCTCGTCGTCGTGCAGCGGCGTGTGGGCCAGGTCAGGGCGCGGATCGCCGGGGAGACGCAGGAATCGCTGTCCGAGCTGACGTCGATCACGCAGGAGACGCTGAGCGTGTCGGGAATGCTGCTGTCGAAGGCCTTCAACCGTCAGCGCACCGAGTCCGAGCGATACCAGGCCGAGAACCGCAACCAGGTCCGCCTCCAGGTGCGCCGCGCGATGAGCGGCCAGGGCTTCTTCGCGGTGGTGCAGGTGCTCATGGCGAGCGTCCCCGCGGTCATCTACCTCGTCGCGGGCTACCTGATCGCCGGGGGCGCCGGCGCGCTCACCGCCGGCACCGTCGTCGCGTTCACGACCGTGCAGGCGCGCCTCCTGCAGCCGCTCATGGGCCTCATGCGCGTCTCGCTCGACCTGCAGACCTCCTCGGCACTGTTCGCGCGCATCTTCGAGTACCTCGACCTCGTACCCGAGATCCGCGACGCCCCCGGAGCGATCGATGTCGCCGACGCTCCGGGGCCCCGCGGACGCATCGAGTTCGACGAGGTCGTGTTCCGCTACCCCGACGCCGCGGCGGACGCACGGCCGACCCTGCAGGGCGTGTCGTTCACGGCCCAGCCGGGGCAGCACGTCGCCTTCGTCGGCCCGTCCGGCGCCGGCAAGACCACGGTGCTCTACCTCGCCCCGCGGCTCTACGAGGCGCACGGCGGTGCGGTGCTGTTCGCCGGCGCGGACGTGCGGACGCTCACACAGGAGTCGATCATCGACCAGGTCGGGATCGTGTCGCAGGAGACGTACCTGTTCCACGCCACGATCCGCGAGAACCTGCTGTACGCCAAGCCCGAGGCGACCGAGGCCGAGATGATCGCCGCGTGCACGGCGGCCAACATCCATCACATCATCGCGGGATTCGACGAGGGCTACGACACGATCGTCGGCGAGCGCGGCTACCGGCTGTCCGGCGGCGAGAAGCAGCGCATCGCGATCGCGCGCGTGCTGCTGAAGGACCCTCCCGTGCTGCTGCTCGACGAGGCGACGTCCGCGCTCGACACCGTATCGGAGCGCGTGGTGCAGGAGGCGCTCGACGAGGCCGCTAAGGGGCGCACGACGCTGACGATCGCGCATCGGCTCTCGACCGTGATGGGCGCCGACGTGATCCACGTGCTCGAGGCAGGGCGGATCGTCGAGTCGGGCACGCATGCCGAACTGCTCGCTCTCGGCGGGCTCTACGCGGAGCTCGCGGCGCAGCAGGTGGCGGCCTCACGTGTGCTCGACACCGAGACGGAGATCGAGGATGCGGTGGCGTCCGAAGGGGAGGCCGCGCTCACCGAGCGCCGCGCGGATCGGGCACCGGTGGGATCGGCGGGCGAGGATGCCGTCGCGACGCTCACGGCCGGCGTGCCGCTGCTGGACGCCCCTCCCGACGACGAGCGGGTCTACCCGAACGAGGCGTGATCCGCCCGCGCGCGTGGGCGGTCGTGGGGTCAGTGCACCGACAGGCCGCCGTCGACGAAGAGCGAATGCCCGGTCACGTATCCCGAGCCCGCACCGGCGAGGAACACTGCGGCGCCGGCGAAGTCCTCCGGCAGTCCGTTGCGTCCGATCATGGTGCGCGCGGCGAGAGCGGCGACCTTCTCCGGGTCGTCCTGCAGACGGGCGTTCAACGGGGTGAGCACGAAGCCGGGCACGAGCGTGTTGCTGGTCACGCCCGTACCTCCCCACGCCTCGGCCTCCGAGCGCATGAGCGACTCGACAGCGCCCTTCGATGCGCCGTACACGCCGCTCGAGACGAACGCACGATGCGCCTGCTGCGAACTGATGTGGATGATCCGGCCGTATCCACGCTGCGCCATGCCGACGCCGTAGCGCTGGCCGAGCAGGAACGGCGCCAGAGCGTTCACGGTCATGGTCGTGTCCCAGTCGTCCTCCGTGATGTCGGCATAGGGCGGACGGATGTTCACGCCCGCGGAGTTCACGAGGATGTCGGGCTCGCCGAAGGGCTCCGTCGCCGCCTCGGCGAGTGCATGGATTCCGGTGCGCGAGGCGAGATCGCCCACGACGCCGGATGCGGTCGCCCCGGCATCCCGCAGCTCCTGCACGGTCTGCGCGATGCGCTCCTCGCCGCGCGCGACGATCACGGTCGACGCTCCGGCCCTGGCGAGGGCGGTCGCGATGCCGCGGCCGATGCCCGAGCTGCCGCCGGTCACGATCGCCGTGCGGCCGTGCAACGAGAACAGTCCGGAGAGATAGTCGTCCATGGGGTTCCTCGGGGGTCGGGTCACCACGCGAGCGCGGCGGCCAGTGCGGGATCGGGGGAGGCGTCGGCGAACTCCGGGAGTGCCCGCAGCTCGGCGACGAAGCGTTCGACGGCCTCCGCGTACTCCGGGTCGGGATGCGTGCGCGCGATGTCGATCAGGGGCGGGAGGTCCATCGCGAGGATCAGCTCAAGCCGCGCGGTCACAGCTGCCGTGGCCCCCGCATCCTGCAGCACGCGGATGCCGCCCCGCAACGCCGCCAGGTAGTCGCGGAGCACCGGGAGCCGCGTCCTTCCCTGCGTGATGGAAGTGCCGTCCGCGCGCAGGCGCCAGTGCACCACCACATCGGGGATCACGTCGAACGCCGTGGCGCGCGTATAGAGCTGCTGAGCGACGACCTGGTCCTCGTAGGCGACGTTCTCGGGAAAGCGGAGGTCTGCCCACAGCGCCGTGCGGCTGATCTTCGACCAGGCCACGATGTTCGCGCTCGCCGCGGGGTGGGCGTGGATGCTGGTCGCATGCCGCTCGGGAGCCGTCGCCGCCGCGACCCACGGCTGCACCCGGCCGGGGGCGTAGCGCTCGCCGTCGAAGCGCGTCCGGACGTAGGCCCCGGCGACGAGGTCGCTGCCCGTCTCGGCCAGGGTCCCGGTGAGGCGTTCCAGAGCGTGCGGGGTGAGCTCGTCGTCGCCGTCGAGGAAGCCCACGAGCGGCGTGTCGACGAGTTCGAGGGCGGCATTGCGGGCGGCACCGAGACCGCGGGAGGCCTCATGCGTGAGCACGCTGAAGCGGGGGTCCTCGCGCGCGGCGCGGGCGAACACGCGGCCGGTCTCATCGATCGAGCCGTCGTCGACGAGCACGGCACGCCAGCGGGACTCGGTCTGCGCGCGCAACGAGTCGAGGGCGGCGGGGGCGAACGCGGCGACGTCGCGGCCGGGGACGATCATCGTCACGATCGGGTCGGAGGCGGTCACCGGTCGAGTCTATGGCCGTGATCGCATGCGGGGACGGATGCTCAGACGCCGGAAGCCGCGTGCACCGCGTCGGCGACGATCGTCGCGAGCCGTTCGGGGGCGTCCTCGGGCAGCGGTTCGCGGCCGAAGGTGAACCGCACGGCGGTCTGGGCCACGTCGGCGTCGATGCCGCAGGCGAGCAGCACATGGGAGGGCTCTCCGCTGTCGGCGGCGCACGCCGAACCGCTCGACGACACGACCCCGCGCCGTTCGAGCTCGAGCAGCACGGTCTCGCCGTTCACACCGGCGAACGTGAAGCTCGCGCATCCCGGCAGCCGCCGCACGGGGTCGCCCGTGAGCGCGGCGCTCGGCACCGTCGCGAGGACCGCCGTGATGAAACGCGACGTCGCCGCGCCCACCCGCTCGCGCACCGCGTCCTGTTCCTCCGCGGCGAGGTCGAGGGCGGTCGCGAGCGCCACGGCGCCTGCCACGTTCTCGGTGCCCGAGCGTCGTCCGCGCTCCTGCCCGCCGCCGTGCAGCAGCGGCTCGAGCGGGATGCGACCGCGGATCGCGAGGACGCCGATGCCCTTCGGAGCGCCGATCTTGTGGCCGGCGAGGCTGAGCGCGTCCGCGCCCAGCGCATCGAGGGGCAGCCATCCCGCCGACTGCACGGCGTCGACGTGGAGCGGAACTCCCGCGTCCCGGGCCACGGCGGCCAGGGCAGCGACGTCCTGCACCGTGCCGATCTCGTTGTTGGCATGGCCGATCGACACCAGCGCGGTGTCCTCGCGGACGACCGCGCGCAGGTCCTCGTCGGCGATGCGCCCGGCGGCGTCGACGGCGATCCGCGTCACGTCGACACCGTGGAAGCGCCGGAGGTAGTCGGCCGGCTCGAGGACCGACTCGTGCTCGATCGGGGAGACGACGAGGTGTCGTCGCCCGAGCTCGATCGTGGCGAGCGTGATGCCTTTGATCGCCAGGTTGTTGGCCTCTGTTCCGCCGCCGGTGAAGATCACATCCCCCGAACGGAACCCCAGCCTGCGGGCGACTCGTGCCCGTGCATCCTCGAGCGCATCCGCAGCGGCCTCGCCGACCGTGTGGTGACTCGACGGGTTGCCGAACACGCCCACGAGGTAGGGGAGCATGGCGTCGCGCACCTCCGGGCGGAGGGGGGAGGTGGCGGCGTGGTCGAGGTACAGCATCCGCTCAGTCGATCCGCACGTCCAGGCCCAGGTCCAGCGCTCGTGCCGAGTGCGTGAGGGCGCCGACCGAGATCACGTCGACGCCGGTCGCCGCGATACCCGCCACGGTGTCGAGGTTCACGCCCCCCGAGGCCTCCGTCTGGGCACGGTCGCCGATCAGGGCGACTCCGGCGCGCAGGTCGTCGAGAGCGAAGTTGTCGAGCAGCACGGTGTGCGCCCCGCCCGCGAGCACGGTCTCGATCTGGTCGAGCCTGTCGACCTCGACCACGACGTGCGTGGTGTGCGGCAGGTGCCGGAGGGCCTCGCGCAGCGCGCCGGCGAGATCCTGTCCCGAGCGCTGCAGGACGGCGAGGTGGTTGTCCTTGGCCATCACGGCGTCCGACAGCGAGTGGCGGTGGTTGTACCCGCCGCCGGAGCGCACGGCATGGCGCTCGAACGCTCGCAGCCCCGGGGTGGTCTTGCGGGTGTCGGCGATGCGCGCCGAGGTGCCGTCGATCGCGCGCACATAGGACGAGGTCAGTGTCGCGATGCCGCTCATGCGCTGCACGAAGTTCAGGGCGATGCGCTCGGAGGTGAGGATGCTGCGGGCGCTGCCCGACACCGAGGCGAGCACATCACCCGGCGCGAACTCGTCTCCGTCGCCGACGTGCACGTCGACGCTCACCCGAGCATCCGTGAGGGCGAACGCGGCGGTGAAGACCTCGCCGCCGCTGAACACGCCCGCCTCCCGGGCGACGAGGTCGGCGGTCGCGGTCGCGTCAGCAGGGAGCAGGGTCGTGCTCGTGAGGTCGCCCCAGGGCGCATCCTCCTCGAGCGCGGCTCCGACGACGCGGATGATCTGGGCAGGGGTGAGCATCAGACGGTCTCCAGGACGGGGCCGACGAGGTCGCCGGCGGGTTCGCGGTAGTGGGCGCCGACCGGTTCGACGCGGGCGAGGGCGGCGGATGCGGTGGCCTCGGCGACCAGCAGGAGCGCAGCATCCTCGTGCTCGGCCACGGTCCGAGGCGCGGGTGCGGAGGCGATCCAGGCGCGCACGGTCGCGAAAGCGCGCCGCAGGCCCTCATCGGTGCGGAGCAGGCCGACGTCGTCCCACATCAGCCGCTGCAGAGCCGCACGGTCGAAGGGCGCGAGTCCGATGGGGGACACCGCGTCGGAGACGGAGTCGACGGGGAGCGCGGGCACGAAAGGCCACGGCTCCTCGAGCGCCGCTACGGCGCGTGCCGCGAACACGGCCCCCTCCAGGAGAGAGTTCGACGCGAGCCGGTTGGCGCCGTGCACGCCGGTGCGCGCGACCTCTCCCACCGCGAACAGACCCGGAAGAGTCGTGCGGCCGTCGAGATCGGTGACCACGCCGCCCATCAGGTAGTGCGCGGCGGGCGTCACGGGGATCGGCTCCCGTGCCCAGTCGAGACCGCGTTCGCGCGTCACCCGGTCGATCGTGGGGAAGCGCTTCGCGAGCCGCTCCGCACCGAGTGCCGTGGCATCGAGGCGCACCGGCGACCCCTGCTCGGCCGCGCGGCGCGCGATCGCGCGGGCGACGACGTCGCGGGGAGCGAGCTCGCCGTCCGGGTGCGTATCAAAGATGAAGCGTCGGCCGTCCTCGTCGACGAGGGTGGCCCCCTCGCCGCGCACGGCCTCGGAGACCAGGAACGGGGCGTCGCCCACGAGCACGGTCGGGTGGAACTGCACGAACTCGAGGTCGGCCACCGCGGCCCCCGCGCGCAGGGCAGCAGCGATGCCGTCTCCGGTCGCGCCCGCGGGGTTCGTGGTGTGCGCGTAGAGCTGCCCTGCTCCACCCGTCGCCAGGATCACGCTCGTGGCCTCCCGCTCCGCCACGGCCTCGTCCGTGAGCAGACGCACGCCGTGCACGCGACCGTCGGTCACGAGGAGGTCCACGAGCAGTGCATGCTCCCGCACCTCGATCTCCGTCGATCGCACCGCTCCGACCAGCGCCTGCGAGATCGCGGCCCCGGTCGCGTCGCCCCCGGCGTGCACGATCCGCGCGTGGCGGTGAGCGGCCTCACGCCCGAGCAGGAGGCGGCCGTCGGGGGAGCGGTCGAACGCCACGCCTCGCGCGATCAGCTCGGCGATCCGCGCCCCGGCATCCTGGACCAGCGCCGCCACCGCACGCGGGTCGGACAGCCCCGCGCCCGCGTCGAGGGTGTCGGCCGCGTGCTGCTCCGCGGAGTCGTCGGGCCCGTAGACCCCGGCGACGCCGCCCTGGGCGAACGGGGTGCACCCGTCGCCCAGTCGTCCCTTCGTGACGAGCACGACGCTGTGGCCGCGTTCGTGCGCGTGCAACGCGGCGGTGAGACCGGCGATGCCGGACCCGACCACGACGACGGTCATCGCGCGCTCGCCGCCACTCGCGGCTTCGTCGCCAGCATCCGCTCGAGGGCGACGCGCGCAGGGGCGGCCACGTCGTCGGACACGGAGATGCGGTTCGGGGTGCGACCGGCGACGAGCTCCTCCAGCACCCACGCGAGGTAGCCGGGGTGGATGCGGTACATGGTCGAGCACGGGCACACGACCGGGTCGAGGCAGAAGATCTCGTGCTGCGGGAACTGCGCGGCGAGGCGGCGCACGAGGTTGATCTCGGTGCCGACCGCGAAGGTGGTGGGCTCCTCGACGGCGGCGATCGCCCGGCGGATGTAGTCGGTGGAGCCGGCCTCGTCCGCGGCATCCACGACCTCCATCGGGCACTCGGGGTGCACGATCACGCGTACGCCGGGGTGCTCGGCGCGAGCCTGGTCGATCTGCGCGACCGTGAACCGGCGGTGCACCGAGCAGAAACCGTGCCAGAGGATCACCCGGGAGTCCTCGAGCTCTGCGGCGGTCGAGCCGCCGAGGGCGCGACGAGGGTTCCACATCGGCATCCGCTCGAGCGGCACACCCATGGCCCTGGCCGTGTTGCGACCGAGGTGCTGGTCGGGGAAGAACAGCACCCGGCGTCCGCGCTCGAACGCCCACTCGAGCACGGTCTCCGCGTTCGAGGAGGTGCACACGATGCCGCCATGACGGCCGACGAAGCCCTTGATCGCCGCGGAGGAGTTCATGTAGGTCACGGGGATCACGGGCACACGGCCGTCCGCGTCCTGCGCGTCGAGATCGCCGAGGACCTCAGCGAGCTGCTCCCAGCAGTCCTCCACCTGATCGATGTCCGCCATATCCGCCATGGAGCAGCCCGCCGCGAGATTGGGCAGGACCACCGCCTGGTCGGGTCCCGACAGCAGATCCGCCGTCTCCGCCATGAAGTGCACGCCGCAGAAGACGATCGCCTCGGCGTCGGTGCGACCCTTCGCGGCGGTGGCGAGCTGGAAGGAGTCGCCCACATAGTCCGCGTGGCGCACGACCTCCTCGCGCTGGTAGAAGTGGCCGAGCACGACCACGCGATCGCCGAGGGTCTCCTTCGCGGCCCGGATGCGCTCGTCGAGCTCGTCCTCGCCCGCCTCGCGGTACTCGCGGGGGAGCTCGCCCTGGCGCGGCGCCCCGGTCGGGATCACGTCGCCCATGGAGGAGCCGGGGCCGTAGCCCGGTCGGGTGTCGAAGTCCCAGGGTCCGACCGCGAGGTCGGTCGCACAGGTCTCGTCGGTCGACGCGCCCGCGACGATCGCCTGGATCGCGTGGTCGACCGATGCGTCGAGCGGCGGGACGGGCGGGGTGGGGACGAAGGTGATGCTCATCGGATGCTCGTTTCCTCGGGGCCGAGCGGGCCGTGGTCGGCCAGCTCCACATCGGTGTCGTATCGGTACAGTCGGGCGGGCCGATGGCTTCCGGTGCGGAAGCGGTCGGTGGGGAGGAGGGTGCCGGTCGCCTCGACCTGGCGCCGGAAGTTCGCGGGGTCGAGCGAGCGTCCGAGGATCGCCTGGTAGGCCTCGCGCAGCTCCGCCAGCGTGAACTCGGCGGGGAGGAAGCCGTGGGCGACCCGGGTGTAGCCGACCTTGTTCCGCAGGCGCCACAGCGCGTAGTCGACGATCTTGTCGTGGTCGAAGGCGAGCACGGGGAGCTCGGTCAGGTCGAACCAGCTCACGTTCTCGGGTGCGAGGCCGGATGCGCGGTGTGCGGCGCTCTGCGCATCCACGTCGTCCTGCCGCAGCAGAGCCCAGTACACGATCGAGACCACCCGGGTGGGGGAGCGGTCGACGGCCCCGAAGGCGTAGAGCTGCTCGAGGTAGCTCGGGGTGAGACCCGTGGTCTCGGCGAGCGTGCGCGCCGCGGCATCCACGGGCGATTCCGCGGTCGTGAGCCATCCGCCGGGCAGGGCCCATTGTCCCTCGAAGGGCTCGCGGGTGCGGCGCACCAGGGGGAGTGCCAGCACGGGTTCTCCGCTTTCCGATCGGCGCAGCGTGAGGATGACCGTCGACACGGCCACATCGATCTCGCGGGTTTGAGTCATCATCACCTTAACCTCCGGAATCGATCTTAGTGTCGTCGGGACCCTTAGTGCCACTGTGTGACGTTCCCGCGGCGTCGAGTCCGAAACGTTATCTGGGACGGGGCAGAACTCTTGTTCACCGGAATCGGGTTTGTTAGGTTACTGTCCTAACAAACCCCTATAGGGGCTTGCCCGAGACCCCCGCCCGGGGATCCGTCTCCTTCCCGGAGAATCCCTCCTGCAGTGCAGCACCGAGAGGAATTGACAGAATGATCCGTAACGGAAAGCGCAAGATCGCGCTCACCGCTGTGGCGGGGGCCTCCGTCCTCGCCCTGGGCCTCACGGCCTGTGGCGCCGGCGGCAGCGAGGGAGGCGGAGCCGACGGCGACCGCGCTCTCCGCGTCTGGGCCGGAAGCCAGACCCCCATCACCGCGAACTACAACCCGTTCGCGCCGACCGTCCTGCACGGCGCGCTGGGTCCGATCTACGAGCCGCTGTTCTTCTTCAACAAGACCGCGGACTCCGAGCCCGAGGGCCTGATCGGCGACTCCTACGAGTACAACGAGGACGGCACGGTGATCACGGTCACCATCAAGCCCGACCTCAAGTGGAGCGACGGCGAGCCGCTGACCGCCGCCGACGTCGCCTTCTCGTTCAACTACGAGGCCAACAACCCCGAGGGCAACGGCCTGGTGTCCGCCGAGGCGACCGACGACACGACCGTCGTCCTCACCTACTCCTCGGCCCAGTACACGACGGAGTTCCAGCGCCTCGGGTCGACGTACATCCTCCCCGAGCACATCTGGGCGGACGTCGACGACTACGCGAACTTCGCCAACGAGGACCCGGTGGGATCCGGCGCCTACGTGGTCGACAAGACCACGAGCGAGTCGTACACCCTCGTCGCGAACGAGAACTTCCGCGACGCCGACGAGCTCGGAGTCAAGAAGGTCCAGTACATCGCGGTCGACAACAACCAGACCGCTCAGGACCTGCTCGCCGCCGGCAAGCTCGACTGGACGGGCATGTTCATCCCGAACCCGGACGACGTCACGGCGAACGGCGCGATCTCCTGGATCAACACCCCGCAGGACCCGACGGTGCTCTACACCTGCTCGAACGCCGAGCTCGGCTGCGCAGGCCCGCAGACCGACGTCGCCGTGCGTCAGGCGCTCAACGCCGCGATCGACCGCGGCACGATCAAGGACAAGGCGTTCGTCGGTCTCACCGGCGACATCTCGCCCACCTACGCACTGCTCCCGCGCGACGAGAAGTGGGTCGCCGACCCCGCCAACGAGGTCAGCCCCCAGGAGGCGAACGCCGACGAGGCCGGCTCCATCCTCGAGGCCGCCGGCTACACCAAGGGCTCGGACGGCATCTACGAGAAGGGCGGCCAGAAGGTCGAGATGACGCTCACCTCGGTCGACGGCTGGACGGACTACAACGACGCCGCCAAGCTGATCGCCGAGCAGGCCGAGGCCGCGGGCATCAAGATCAACGCCTCCACCGTGCAGTGGCAGGAGTTCTCCGACTCGCGCCAGAGCGGTGACTTCCAGCTCATCGTCGGCGGAATGATCGGCACCTCTGTCGCCGACCCGTTCCAGATCTACCGCGACTGGTTCGGCGGCACGGCCGTCGGCTCCACCGGCCCGGTCGGCGAAGAGGTCCCCACCGGCCGCTGGAACTTCAGCCGGTACAACAACCCCGTCGTCGACACCGCGGTGCAGTCGGCGATCAGCACGAACGACGAAGCGACCAAGAAGGAGCTGTACGGCACGATCCAGACCGAGATCGTCCGTGACCTGCCCTACATCCCGCTCGTGATCAATGCGACGCAGACCTTCTACAACACGAAGGACTACACCGGCTGGCCGACCGAGGACGACCTGTACGCGTTCCCGCCGTCCTGGGGCGCGATCGCGGCAGGCTACGTCCTGACGCACCTCCAGCCCGCCAAGTAACCGCACCGTCACCGGGGAAGCAGGAAGTCGAAGAAGACCGTCATGAAGTTCTATGCACGAAGGATAGGGTTCTACGCGTTCACGCTGTGGGCCGCTATCTCGATCAACTTCCTGCTTCCCCGCATGATGCCGGGCAATCCCGCCGACATCATGATCGCGAAGATGCAGCGTGCGGGCGGCGAGGTCTCCGAGACCACGATCCGCAACATCAAGCTGCTGCTCGGCGGGGACGACTCCTCCCTCTGGGAGCAGTACCTCTCCTATTGGGGGCGGATGTTCCAGGGCGATCTGGGAGTCTCCGTCACCAAGTTCCCGACCCCGGTGACCGAGCTGATCGGCCAGGCGCTGCCCTGGACGCTCATCCTCGTCGGCACCGCGACCGTCATCTCGTTCATCCTCGGCGTCGTGCTCGGCGCCTGGGCCGGATGGAAGCGCGGCACCTGGGTCGACCACATCATCCCGGCGACCACCGTGCTGCAGTCCATCCCGTACTTCTGGATGGCTCTGATCCTCGTCGCGGTCTTCGCGGTCGGACTCGGCTGGTTCCCGATCTTCGGCGGCTACGACGTCTTCGACTTCCCGGACGGCCCCGAGCCGACGTGGGCGTTCTTCTCGAACGCCGTGTCGCACGCGATCCTGCCGGCCTTCACGATCGTGATCAGCTCGGTCGGCGGATGGCTGTTCGGCATGCGCAACATGATGGTGCAGACCATGTCCGAGGACTACGTGCTCACCGCCGAGGCCAAGGGCCTGCGCCCGCGTCGCATCATGACGACCTACGCGGCCCGGAACGCGGCGATCCCGTCGATCGCCGGCTTCTCCATCACGCTCGGCTTCGTGGTCGCCGGCTCCATCGTCATGGAGCAGGTCTTCACCTACCCGGGGATCGGCAAGCTCATGTTCCAGGCGGTGACGAACAACGACTACGCGCTCATGCAGGGTCTCTTCCTCGTCATCACCATCACGGTGCTCGCCGCCAACTTCTTCATGGACCTGATCTACGGATTCATCGACCCGAGGGCGCGCCAGAATGTCTGACACCAAGCTCACCCCGATGCAGATCGTCAAGGAGCAGCCGACCGACGAGCCGGCCACGACTGTCGCGATCGCGACGCGGAAGCCGAAGAAGGGCCGCGGGCTGCTGCCCAGCCGCTCGCCGAAGTTCATCGTCGGCGTGATCCTCGTGCTGTCGATCGTGCTGTTCGCCGTCATCGCCCCGATGTTCACGCAGAACCCGCGGAGCACCGACAACGCGGCCCTGCAGCCGCCGTCCGCGGAGCACTGGCTCGGCACCACCAAACTCGGCAACGATATGCTCGCGCAGCTGGCGATCGGCGCCCAGGGGTCGCTGCTCGTCGGCCTCGTCGCCGGCGGCATCGCGATCGTGCTGTCGCTCGTGTTCGGTGTGCTCGCCGGATACCTGGGCGGATGGCGCGAGGACGCGCTCGCGCTGCTCACCAACGTCATGATCGTGATCCCCGGCCTCCCTCTGGTGATGGTGATCGCCTCGTTCGTGCCTCAGCGCAGCTGGCAGCTCGTGGCGTTCGTCCTCGGCATCACGTCCTGGGCCGGTGCCGCGTACGTCCTGCGACTGCAGACCAGGTCGCTGCGCACCCGCGACTACGTCTACGCATCCAAAGTCGCGGGGGAGAGGTCGTTCCGCGTCATCCTCGTCGAGATCATGCCGAACCTCCTGCCGCTGCTGACCGCGCAGTTCCTGTTCGCGATCATCTTCGCGATCCTGGGCGAGGCCGGTCTGTCGTACCTCGGTCTCGGACCGAACTCGTCGATCACCTGGGGCAGCATCCTCAACGATGCGCAGTCCGGACAGGCCCTCGGACGTGGCGCGTGGTGGTGGTTCGTGCCGCCAGGGGTCATGATCGCCGTGCTCGGCGCCGGCCTCGCCCTCATCAACTTCGCGATCGACGAGGTCATCAACCCGAAGCTCCGCAACGCACCGGATGCCGCGCGCCGTGTGCGCAAGGCCGCCAAGACGAAGGGGGTCGCCGCGTGAGCGCTCCGGAGGCCGTGCTGACGGCTCGCAATGTGTCCATCGAGTACGAGGTCGACCCGCCGGTCAAGGCGGTCCGCAACGTGTCGCTGACCCTGAACCGCGGAGAGATCCTCGGGCTCGCGGGGGAGTCGGGCTGCGGCAAGACGACCCTCGCGTACGGCATGAACCGGCTGCTCAAGGCGCCGGCGCTGATGACCGACGGCGAGATCGTGTTCCATGACCGCAGCGGCACCGACATCGACGTGGTCGCGCTCGACGGCGACGGGCTCCGCGCGTTCCGCTGGGACAAGATCTCGATGGTATTCCAGGGGGCGATGAACTCCCTCAACCCGGTGATCGACGTCAGGGCGCAGATCTTCGACATCTTCGACACGCACCGTCCGGGGATGTCGAAGAAGGATAAGCAGGCCCGGGCCGAGGAGCTGCTCACCCTCGTGGGAGTCGACCCCTCGCGGCTCACGAGCTTCCCGCACGAGCTGTCGGGCGGTATGCGGCAGCGCATGATGATCGCGATGGCCCTCGCGCTCGACCCCCAGGTCATGGTCATGGACGAGCCCACGACGGCGCTGGACGTGGTCGTGCAGCGCGGCATCATCCGCGAGATCATGCGCCTGCGCGAGCGTCTCGGGTTCGCGGTCATCTTCATCACGCACGACCTGCCGATGCTCATCGAGATCAGCGATCGGATCGCCGTCATGCTGCAGGGCGAGATCGTGGAGCAGGGGACGGCCGAGGAGATCTACCGCACCCCTCAGCACGAGTACACCAAGCGGCTGCTGTCGAGCTTCCCGAGTCTCACGGGCGAGCGCGGCGACTTCGTCCGTACGGGCAGCCGTGCGAGCCAGGAGGAGATCCGATGAGCGTCACCACCCTCGAGGCGAGGAACCTCGTCAAGGACTTCCACCTCCGGTCGGGGTTCAAGACCTCGATCCTGCACGCCGTGAAGGACGTCTCGTTCACGATCGAGGCGGGCAAGACCGTCGCTCTCGTGGGCGAGTCCGGGTCGGGCAAGTCGACGATCGCGCGGATGCTGATGAAGCTGGAGACCCCCACCAGCGGGCAGATCCTGCTCGACGGGCAGGAGAGCGGCATGAGTGGCCGCGCCGTGGAGGCGTACCGCTCGCAGGTGCAGATGGTGTTCCAGGACCCGTTCGCCTCGCTGAACCCCTTCCACACGATCTTCCACCACCTCGAGCGCCCGATTCGGCTGCACCACCCGAAGCTGTCGACCGCGCAGGTGCGCGAGCGTGCGCTGGAGCTGCTCGAGCGCGTGCGTCTGACGCCCGCCGAGAGCTTCGCCGAGCGTCGCCCGCACGAACTCTCGGGAGGTCAGCGCCAGCGCGTCGCGATCGCCCGTGCCCTGGCCCCGGGCGCGCGGTTCATCGTGGCGGACGAGCCCGTGTCGATGCTCGACGTGTCGATCCGGCTCGGGGTGCTGAACCTGCTGGCCGATCTGCAGCGCGAGGACGACCTCGGCGTGCTGTACATCACGCACGACCTCGCGACCGCCCGGCACTTCTCCGACGAGATCATGGTGCTCTACAAGGGCGACGTGGTGGAGCGCGGGCCGGCCGACGACGTGATCCTGAATCCGCAGCACGAGTACACGAGGACGCTTCTCGGGGCGGCGCCGGAACCGGAGAATCTGGGTCGTCTGCGCGACGAGGTGCGGGCGGAGCTCGCCGGGCTCTGAGCGTCGACGGGGCAACGGCGGTCCAGCCGCTACACTGAGACCACAATCGAACATCGGCCGAATGGACCACGCGGGAGAGCCCCGGCGAACGCAGCCGGGCACCGAAGGAGCAAGCCTCCCCGCCAATCTCTCAGGTACGCGTACCGCGCGGTTCCGGCCACTCTGGAAAGCGATTTCGAGCGAAGCGAGAAATCGGGTTGAGCGAGGGCGCCCACGCCCGAGTCGAAACCCTGGTGAGACGAGTTCCGCGAGTCTCCCCGCACTCTCTTCGCGTCAGGGATCCGCCGACGGTGAAAGCCCCTTTCGAGGGGCGAAGCTCTCAGGCCCATGACAGAGGGGGAGTTCCGAGGAACGGTGCTGTCGCCGTTCCACCCGCCCACGCCCGGGAGAACTCCATGTCCGACCCCCGCTACACGCCGCTTCGAGACCGCCACGAGGCGCTCGGAGCCTCGTTCACCGATTTCGGCGGCTGGCAGATGCCGGTCCGCTACACGTCCGACCTCGCCGAGCACCACGCGGTGCGCCAGGCCGCGGGCATCTTCGACATCTCGCACATGGCGGAGTTCACGGTGCGCGGGGCCGATGCGGGCGCCTACCTGGACTACGCCCTGGCGGGACGCCTCTCGGCCCTCGCCGTCGGCAAGGCCAAGTACTCGCTGCTGCTGGCCGAGTCGGGTGGCATCGTCGACGACGTCATCGTGTACCGCCTGCAGGACGACGACTACCTGGTCATCTCCAACGCGGGCAACCGGGATGCCGTGCGCGAGGCGCTGTCCGCCCGCGTCGACGGCTTCGACGTGGCGGTCGACGACGTCTCCGACGACTACGCGCTCATCGCGGTGCAGGGGCCGAACTCCGAGCGCATCGTCGCCGCGACCCCCGGGATCGACGAGGTCAGCATCCCGTGGTCGGAGCAGAAGTACTACGCGTGGGCCTCGGCGCGCTTCGCTGACGCGCCGCTGCTCCTGGCCCGCACCGGATACACGGGCGAGGACGGCTTCGAGCTGCTCGTGCCGGCGGAGCACGCCGCGGATCTGTGGGATGCCGTGCTCGCCGCGGGGAAGGACCACGGTCTGGTGCCCGCGGGCCTCGCCGCCCGCGACACGTTGCGCCTCGAGGCGGGGATGCCGCTGTACGGCCACGAGCTCACCCTCGACACCGCGCCCGCGCAGGCCGGCCTCGGCCGCGTCGTCGTCACGGCGAAGGAGCGCTTCGTCGGCAAGGACGCCGTCGAACCGGCATCCGACGCTCGCGTCCTCGTGGGACTCGCCGCGGAGGGCAAGCGCGCCGGACGTGCGGGCTACGCGGTCGTCGCCGAGGACGACACGGTGCTCGGCGAGATCACGAGCGGCGCGCTGAGCCCGACTCTCGGCCACCCGATCGCGATGGCCTACGTGACTCCTTCTTCCGCTGAGGAGGGAACCGCAGTATTCCTTGACGTGCGGGGGACGAAGATCCCCGCGACCGTGACCGCTCTGCCTTTCTACCGGAGGACGAAATGACTGATCTGACCACCCTCAAGTACAGCGAAGAGCACGAGTGGGTCGCCCTCGACGGCTCCGTGGCGACCGTCGGGATCACCGACTTCGCCGCTGACGCGCTCGGCGACATCGTGTTCGTCGAGCTCCCCGCGGTCGGCGCCGCGTTCGCCCGCGGCGACGTGTTCGGCGAGGCGGAGTCGACCAAGTCGGTCTCCGAGCTCTACGCGCCCGTGACCGGCACGGTCACGGAGATCAACCAGGCCGTCGTCGACGACCCCGCCCTGCTGAACTCCTCGCCGTTCGAGGACGCCTGGCTCATCAAGGTCGAGGTCGCCGACGACGCGCTCGACGGACTGCTCGACCGCGACGCCTACGTCGCGCACACGGAGGGCTGATCGACCAGTGGTCTCTTTCGCCGATCGTCACATCGGAACCACCGACGCCGCCCAGCGGCACATGCTCGACGCACTCGGGCTGGGCGCCGACGCCGCGGACGCCAGTCCGGTCGACGCGCTCATGCGCGAGGCCGTGCCCTCCGCGATCTACACGCCCGCGCGCACCGAGAGCGTCATCCCGGCCGCGGCGAGCGAGACCGAGGCTCTCGCGGACCTGCGAGCGCTCGCAGCGCGCAACACGGTGAACCGGCCGATGATCGGCCTTGGGTACTACGGCACGATCACGCCGAGCGTGATCCAGCGCAACGTGCTCGAGAACCCGTCCTGGTACACCGCCTACACGCCGTACCAGCCGGAGATCTCCCAGGGCCGCCTGGAGGCTCTCATCAACTTCCAGACGATGGTGTCGGAGCTCACCGGGCTCTCGACCGCCAACGCCTCGATGCTCGACGAGTCCACCGCGGTCGTCGAGGGGATGCTGCTCGCGCGACGCGCCTCCAAGACGGCGTCGACCGTGTTCGCCGTGGATGCTGACGCCTTCCCGCAGACCCGGGCACTGCTCGCCGCGCGCGCCGAGGCCGTCGGCATCGACCTCGTGACGGTCGACCTCGCGGGTGGGGAGCAGCTGCCCGCCGAACTGTTCGGCGTCTTCGTGCAGTACCCCGGCGCCTCCGGACGCGTGTGGGACCCGAGCGCCGTGATCGACGCCGTGCATCTCGCCGGCGGGCTCGCGGTGGTCGCGGCCGACCTCCTCGCGCTCACGCTCATCTCCTCGCCGGGCAGCCTCGGCGCGGACGTGGCGGTCGGCACGACGCAGCGGTTCGGCGTGCCCATGGGCTTCGGCGGACCGCACGCGGGCTACATGGCGGTGCGCGCGGGTCTCGAGCGCCAGCTGCCGGGTCGGCTGGTCGGAGTCTCGGTCGACGCGGACGGGCGCCCTGCCTACCGTCTGTCGCTGCAGACGCGCGAGCAGCACATCCGCCGGGAGAAGGCCACCTCGAACATCTGCACCGCCCAGGTGCTCCTCGCCGTGATGGCCGCGATGTACGCCGTCTACCACGGCCCCGAGGGACTGAGGGCGATCGCGGCCGAGACGGCTGCGAAGGCGGCTCTGCTGCGCGACTGGCTTGTAGACGCAGGCGCGGAGGTCGTGCATGAGGCGTTCTTCGACACCGTTCAGGTGCGCGTTCCCGGTCGGGCGAGAGAGCTGGTGGCCGCAGCGCACGAGCGCGGCATCCTGGTGCGTGCGGCGGATGCCGACACCGTGGGCATCTCGGTCGACGAGACGACCTCGATCGCCGATGTGCACGAGGTCGCTCAGGTGTTCGGTGGGCCGGAGCAGCGGGCGTTCGCCTTCGTCGGAGGACGGTCAGCGCTCCCCGACGCCCTCCACCGTCAGGACGAGTACCTCACGCACCCGGTCTTCCATGCGCACCGCAGCGAGACCGCCATGATGCGCTATCTCAAGAGCCTCGCCGACCGCGACTACGCGCTCGACCGCGGCATGATCCCGCTGGGCTCGTGCACCATGAAGCTCAACGCGGCCACCGAGATGGCAGCCATCACGTGGCCAGAGTTCGCCGGCATCCACCCCTTCGCCCCGGCCTCCGACGTCGAGGGCTACCTCGAGCTGATCGATCAGCTCGAGGCGTGGCTCGCCGAGGTCACGGGCTACGACGCGGTGTCGCTGCAGCCGAACGCGGGCTCGCAGGGCGAGCTCGCGGGTCTGCTGGCGATCCGCGGCTACCACCTCGCGAACGGCGACAACCAGCGCACCGTGTGCCTGATCCCGTCATCCGCGCACGGCACGAACGCAGCCTCGGCCGTGCTCGCCGGCATGAAGGTCGTCGTGGTCGCGTGCGACGAGCTCGGCAACGTCGATCTCGCCGATCTGCGCGCCAAGATCGAGCTGCACGCGGACGCGCTCTCGGCGCTCATGATCACGTACCCGTCGACGCACGGCGTGTACGAGCAGGACGTGGTCGAGATCACCACGGCCGTGCACGAGGCCGGCGGCCAGGTCTACGTCGACGGAGCCAACCTCAACGCGCTGCTCGGCTACGCGCGCTTCGGCGACCTGGGCGGCGACGTCTCGCACCTGAACCTGCACAAGACGTTCGCGATCCCGCACGGCGGCGGTGGACCCGGGGTCGGCCCGGTCGCGGCGAAGGCGCACCTCGCGCCGTTCCTGCCCTCGCATCCGCTCGCTCAGCGCGCCGAGCACGCCGGAGGCTTCGTGTTCGACGGAGGTCCGATCTCCGCTGCGCCCTACGGCTCCGCCGGCATCCTGCCGATCTCGTGGGCGTACGTGCGCATGATGGGCGCCGACGGCCTGCGTCGCGCGACGGCTGCGGCCGTGCTCTCGGCGAACTACATCGCCGCGCGCCTCGGAGAGCACTTCCCGGTGCTGTACACGGGCGAGAACGGTCGTGTCGCGCACGAGTGCATCCTCGATCTGCGACCGCTCAAGGAGGCCACGGGGATCACGGTCGACGACGTCGCCAAGCGCCTGATCGACTACGGTTTCCACGCGCCGACCATGTCGTTCCCGGTGGCGGGCACGCTCATGGTCGAGCCGACCGAGTCGGAGGACATCGGCGAGATCGAGCGTTTCGTCGAGGCCATGATCATGATCAAGGCCGAGGCGGACGCGGTCGCCGCCCGGCGCTGGCCGGCAGCGGACAACCCGCTTGTGCACGCCCCGCACACCGCGGTGTCGCTCATCGCGGGGGAGTGGACCCATCCGTACACGCGCGAGGAGGCCGCGTATCCCGTGCACGCGCTCGTCGCCGGCAAGTACTGGCCGCCGGTGCGCCGCATCGACCAGGCCTACGGCGACCGCAACCTCGTGTGCGCCTGCCCGCCCGTGGAGGCCTTCGCCTGATCCGCGAGCGAGAACACTCGAGACGCCGTGCACCCGTCCGGGGCACGGCGTCCCGTGTTTCCGCGATATTACGGTTGATCACCACTCAGTAACGGTTCATTAGCCGAGTGCGCCCCGTGCCGAACGCCGGGTTACGCTCAATCCATCCCTACGTGTTCGACGATGAGCGCGCAGTCTGATGAATACCCGTCCACAGGAGGACACAAAGTGAAGCGCAACAAGATCGCCCTTGCGGGCACCGCGCTGTTCGCGATCGGCGCCCTGGCGCTCGCGGGCTGCGCGAGCGGCGGCAACGACGACGGCGGCAACGCCGGCGGCGACGTCAACGCGGATGCCATCATCACCACGAACGGCTCCGAGCCCGAGAACCCGCTCATCCCCACCAACACCAACGAGGTGGGTGGCGGAAAGATCCTCGACGAGATCTTCGCCGGTCTCATCTACTACGACGCCGACGGCAAGCCGGTCAACGACGTGGCCGAGGAGATCACCACCGAGGACCCGCAGAACATCACGGTCAAGCTCAAGGAAGGCGTGAAGTTCACCAACGGTGAAGAGGTCACCGCCGACAACTTCATCAAGGCGTGGAACTACGGAGCTCAGGCGGAGAACGCCCAGCTCTCCGGGTACTTCTTCGAGGACATCGAGGGCTTCGTCAACGACGCAGGTGACCCCAACAACCCCGACGACGACGTGTTCGGTGCCCAGGGCGACATGTCGGGTCTGAAGCAGGTCGACGACTACACCTTCACGATCGCGCTGAACAAGCCGGCGTCCGACTTCGCACTGCGTCTCGGTTACTCGGCGTTCTACCCGCTGCCCGACGTGGCCTTCGAGGACATGGACGCCTTCGGCCAGAACCCGATCGGCAACGGCCCGTACATGATCGACGGCGAGGACGCGTGGCAGCACGACGTCCAGATCGACCTCGTCCGCAACGACGACTACGAGGGCGGCCGCAAGGCAGTCAACGGCGGTCTGACCATCAAGTTCTACGCCACGCAGGAGGCCGCCTACGCCGACCTGCAGAGTGGGGACGTCGATGTGATCGACGCGATCCCGACGGGATCCCTGCCGGTCTTCCAGGACGAGCTCGGCGACCGCGCCGTGAACCAGCCGTCCGCTGTGTTCCAGTCCTTCACGATCGGACAGTTCCTCCCGCACTTCAGCGGCGAAGAGGGCCAGCTGCGCCGCCAGGCGCTGTCGATGGCGATCAACCGCGAGGAGATCACCGAGACGATCTTCTCGGGCACCCGCACCCCGGCATCCGACTTCACCTCCCCGGTGATCGACGGCTGGTCGGACTCGGTCCCCGGCAACGAGGTCCTCGAGTACAACCCCGACGAGGCGAAGAAGCTGTGGGCCGAGGCCGACGCCATCTCCCCGTGGGAGGGCGAGTTCAAGATCGCGTACAACTCCGACGGCGGACACGACGCCTGGGTCGACGCGGTGAGCAACAGCATCAAGAACACGCTGGGCATCGAGGCATCGGGCGACCCGTACCCGACCTTCCAGGACCTTCGCAAGAAGATCAACGACCGCACCATCACCACGGCGGCGCGTTCGGGCTGGCAGGCCGACTACCCGGGTCTGTACAACTTCCTCGGACCGCTCTACGCGACCGGTGCAGGCTCGAACGACGGTGACTACTCGAACCCCGAGTTCGACGACCTCATCAAGGCCGGCATCTCCAACCCCGACCCCGACGCGCAGATCGAGGACTTCACCAAGGCGCAGGAGGTCCTGTTCCAGGATCTTCCCGCGATCCCGCTGTGGTACTCCAACGTGACCGGTGGCTTCAGCGAGGGCGTCGACAACGTCACGTTCGGCTGGAACTCGGTCCCGCTGTATTACGCGATCACGAAGGCCGGCGAGTAAAGTCTGACGGCACTTCACCTGTGAGGCGGTGACGATTCTTCGTCACCGCCTCACAGGCTTGTGTTCGCCTCGCTTTCTTCGCCCCTCAGAAGGGACAGCGGATGCTCGGTTACATCCTGAGACGTCTTCTGCAGGTGATCCCGGTCTTCTTCGGGGCCACCCTGCTCATCTACTTCCTGGTGTTCGCCATGCCCGGCGACCCGATCCTCGCCCTGTTCGGCGACAAGACGCCGAGCCCGGCGGTCGTCACGCAGCTGCGCGAGCAGTACCACCTGAACGAGCCGTTCATCGTGCAGTACGGCTACTACATCGCTGGCGTGTTCCAGGGAGACCTCGGCATGACCTACTCCGGTCGCCCCGTCTCCGCCGTGCTCGCGGCGACTCTGCCGGTAACGGGTCGCCTCGCCGTCATGGCGATCGCCATCGAGTTCACGCTGGCGATCATCATCGGCACGATCTCCGCGCTGCGCAAGGGCAAGATCTTCGACAACGTCTCGCTTGTCGTGGCCCTCGTCGCGATCGCGATCCCGATCTTCGTCATCTCGTTCCTCGCCCAATACTTCTTGGCCATCCAATGGGGGTGGTTCAAACCGACGGTCGGCGCCGACAACGGCTGGGGTGGGCTCTGGCTCCCGGCGATCGTGCTCGGCTTCAGCCTCTACGCAGTGAGTATGCGCCTGATGCGCAGCTCGGTCATCGACACGCTCAACCAGGACTGGGTGCGCACCGCGTACAGCAAGGGCCTCTCGCGCTCGCGGGTGCTGCCGGTTCACGTGTTGCGCAACTCCCTCATCCCGGTCATCACCAACTCCGCCACGAACTTCGGCGTGCTGCTGGTGGGCGCGACCGTCACCGAGGGCATCTTCAACGTGCCCGGTGTCGGAAACACGCTCTTCCAGGCGATCCAGCGCGGCGAAGGACCGACCGTCGTCTCGTTCGTGACGGTCTTCGTCATCCTGTACGTGCTGGTGAACCTATTCATCGACCTGCTTTACGGTCTGCTCGACCCGAGGATTCGCTATGCCTGATCCCACCTCTCAGAATCACTACGTGGCCGCCGTCGAGACGGAGTCGATCGCGGTCGACGCCGTCCGGATCTCGGACAAGCCCAGCAACCTCTGGCGCGATGCCTGGCACGACCTGCGTCGCCGTCCGCTGTTCTGGTTCTCGGTCGTGCTGGCGCTGTTCTTCCTCGTGATGGCGTTGTGGCCGACGCTGTTCACAGCCACGCCGCCGAACGACGACTGCCAGCTCTCGAACAGCAACGGCGGACCGGCCGACGGGCATCCCCTCGGCTTCACCTTCCAGGGGTGCGACATCTACGCCCGCATCGTCTGGGGATCGCAGACGTCCCTGGCGGTCGGCCTGATCGCCACAGTGATCTCGTCGATCCTGGGACTGATCATGGGCGCTCTCGCGGGCTTCTACGGCGGGTGGCTCGACTCGATCCTGTCGCGCATCGGAGACATCTTCTTCGCGATCCCGTACATCCTCGCGGCCGTGGTCGTGATGACGGTGTTCCGTGACTCGCGCTCGGTGTGGACGCTCGCGTTCGCGATCGGCGGCTTCGCGTGGGCATCCACAGCTCGTGTCGTGCGAGCGGAGGTGCTCCGTGTGCGCCAGGCCGATTTCGTCATGGCCTCTCAGGCTCTGGGGCAGTCGAAGTTCAAGATCCTCCTGAACCACGTCATC
The DNA here is from genome assembly GCF_001262495.1 of Microbacterium sp. GCS4. Lineage (GTDB taxonomy): Bacteria > Actinomycetota > Actinomycetes > Actinomycetales > Microbacteriaceae > Microbacterium. The sequence continues at coordinate 881,591 of NZ_LGYE01000001.1, read as the reverse complement.
CCCAACGCGATCGCGCCTCTGCTCGTGGTGTCGACCCTCGGCCTCGCGGCTGCGATCGTCGCCGAGGCGACTCTGTCGTTCCTCGGGGTGGGTCTCGGCAGCGGCGTGATGTCGTGGGGGCTTGACATCGGCAAGGCCCAGGCCTCGCTGCGCGTCGCGCCGATGGCCCTCATCTATCCGTCGATCGCGCTCACCCTCGCGGTGCTCGCGTTCGTCACTCTGGGCGAGCTCATCCGAGACGCCCTCGACCCGAAGGCGAGGGCACGCCGATGAGCGAGCGAATCACCGAACAGGTCCCGCTGCTGAGCATCCGCGACCTCAAGGTCGCCTTCCGCACGCAGGAGGGATTGCGCGAGGTTCTGCATGGCGTGAGCTTCGACATCCTCCCCGGCGAGACGGTTGCGATCGTCGGCGAGTCGGGCTCCGGAAAGTCGACGACCGCCACGGCGATCGTCAACCTGCTGCCCGGGACCGGTCAGGTCACCGGCGGATCGATCACGCTCGAGGGGCGGGAGCTGACGAAGCTCGGCCGTCGCGATATCGAGGCGGTCCGCGGCCGGGACATCGGCTTCGTGCCGCAGGACCCGATGTCGAACCTCAACCCCGTGTGGAGCATCGGCTTCCAGGTCAAGGAGGCGATCCGCGCGAACGGCATCGCCCAGGGACGCCAGGCCGTCAAGGCCAGGGCGGTCGAGGTCCTGCAGCAGGCCGGGCTCGCCGACGCCGAGCGTCGACTGCACCAGTTCCCGCATCAGTTCTCGGGCGGCATGCGCCAGCGCGCGCTGATCGGGATCGGGCTCGCTGCCGATCCGAAGCTCCTGATCGCCGACGAGCCGACCTCGGCCCTCGACGTGACGGTGCAGCGGGTCATCCTCGACCACATGGCGTCGCTCACGCGCGACAAGGGCACCTCGGTGCTCCTGATCACGCACGACCTCGGCCTCGCGGCCGAGCGCGCGGACAAGATCATCGTGATGAACGGCGGCAACATCGTCGAGGCGGGCCCCAGCCGGGAGATCCTCGAGAACCCGCAGCATCCGTACACCAAGCGGCTCGTCGCGGCGGCGCCCAGCGTGGCGTCGCAGCGTATCCAGGCCGTCGTGGAGGATCGCGGGATCGAGACGCTCGAGGACCTCGCGGACATCCCACCGACGGTTCGCGTGGCCGGGCTCACGAAGGACTACAAGATCCGCCAGGGCGGATTCCGCAGCGAGGACTTCCGCGCCGTGGACGACGTGTCCTTCGAGATCCCGCGCGGCAAGACGCTCGCGCTGGTGGGTGAATCCGGATCGGGCAAGTCCACCGTCGCCAAGATGGTGCTCAAGCTCGAGGACCCGACCGCGGGAACGATCGAGATCGACGGTCAGGACGTGTCGAACCTGTCGAACGCTCAGGCCTTCGGTCTCCGCCGTCGCATGCAGCCCGTCTTCCAGGATCCGTACGGTTCGCTGGATCCGCTGCGCAACATCGGCAACACGATCGCCGAACCGCTGCAGATCCACGGGGTCGGCGATCGCGCCTCACGTCGCGAGCGCGTCGAGGAACTGCTCGATCAGGTCGCGCTGCCTCGCGCGCTCGCGACCCGGTATGCGAACGAGCTGTCGGGCGGTCAGCGTCAGCGTGTCGCGATCGCCCGCGCCCTGGCGCTCAAGCCCGACATCATCGTGCTCGACGAGGCGGTCTCCGCTCTCGACGTGCTCGTGCAGGACCAGGTGCTGCGGCTGCTCGCGGAACTGCAGTCGGAGCTGGGACTCACGTACCTGTTCATCACGCACGACCTCGCAGTCGTTCGCGTGTCAAGCGACCTCGTGTGCGTGATGGAGAAGGGCAGGATCGTTGAGCAGGGCACGGTCGACGAGATCTTCGCCAACCCGCAGCAGGAGTACACCGAGCGCCTTCTGCAGGCGATCCCCGGCGCATCGATCACCCTGGGCGGTCACTGACCGTGTCGCAGGACTCCCGGCCCGGAGCCGTGCGGACTTTCCGCGCGGTCTCCGGGCCCGTCTCGTTGGTGCTGTGCTCGCTCCTCGCGCTGTTCCTCCTCGGCGATGCCGTCGTGCGCGCAGGGTGGGGACAGATGCTCCTGCTCGCCCCCTGGGTGCTGCTCGGACTGTGGGTGGTCTACGAGATCGCCTTCGTCTCGGTCGTCCGGATCGACGAGCGTGGCGCGACCGTGCAGAACATGCTCCGTCGCACGTCCTTCGGATGGAACCGCGTGCGCGACATCGACCTGCGCTGGCAGCTCGTGTTCTCGCTCGACGACGGTCGTGACGTCACCTGCTACGGCGGCCCGGCGCGTGCGAGGCCGGTGCGTCGCCCGACCGGAGACGAGGAGGCGAAGGTCCCGACCGGCATCGCCGACCTCACAGAGATCCGCGACCGCTGGGAGGCGGCCGGCCTCGGCGCGGATGCTCCGATCACGCGCACCTGGGACCTCGCGGCCCTCGTCGCGCTCGGTCTCATCGTGGTCTGGGCGGCCGCAGCGGTGCTGATCGCCGGCAGCTGACCCGACTCTCGCTCAGCCCGGGAGCCCGAAGAGGTCGGGCCATGTCGCGGCAGCCCACGGGTAGCCCACGAACACGGTCGCGTCGATCAGGAAGTGCGCGACGAGGAACGGCATCAGGCGGCCTGAGCGCTGGAAGAGCCAACCGAACAGCAGTCCCATCGCGAGGTTGCCGACGAACGCACCGGGACCCTGGTACAGGTGATAGCTCGCGCGCAGCAGGGACGTGGCCACGATGATCGGCCACGGCCCCCAGCCCAGCTGGCGGAGCCGCGCGAACAGGTAGCCGAGCACCACGAACTCCTCCTGGATCGACGCGCGCGCAGCGGCGAGCAGCAGCACGGGGACGGTCCACCAGTGCGCATCGAGGCCGGCGGGGTTGACCGCCACGAACCACCCCAGCGCCCGCCCGACGATGTACAGGCCGAGTCCGGGGATGCCGATCGCGAGCACGAGCAGGACGCCGCGCCCGGCATCCGATCCGATCCTCCTGCCGTCGAGCCCCAGTCGCTCGAGGTGCGGACGTCGCGACTGCCACAGCAGGAAGCAGACGAGCAGGACCGGCACGATCGAGAAGCCGATCGACAGGATCTGGTAGATCAGGTCGAACACCTCGCGGTCGCTGCGTGAGGGGTTGAGCGTCGCGGTCTGGTCGGCGAGCGGCGTGGTGTCGGTCAGCCGGTAGGCGAGCTGGACGATCGCGTACACCGCGGACTGCCCCAGCCCGAGGGCCAGCACGATCGCGATCTCCCACCAGAGTCGGGAGCGCGAGGGGGAGGGGGAGAGATCAGCGGCCGTCACGCTCCCGATCGTACTTCTCGTGCTCAGGAACCAGCCGTGCGCGTACGGTAACCTGGAATGTCGGCTTCCCGGCGAAAACCCACACTCTTTTAGGACACTTGCATGGCGCACGCCCTTCGCTCTGACCTCCGCAACGTCGCAATCGTCGCCCACGTCGACCACGGCAAGACCACTCTCGTCGACGCCATGCTGCGTCAGACGGGCTCGTTCGGCGAACACGCCCACGTCGACGAGCGCGCGATGGACTCCAACGACCTGGAGCGCGAGAAGGGCATCACGATCCTCGCGAAGAACACCGCGATCACCTACAAGGGTGCCCACGCGAACGGCGAGGAGATCACGATCAACGTGATCGACACCCCCGGCCACGCCGACTTCGGCGGCGAGGTCGAGCGAGGCCTCTCCATGGTCGACGGCGTCGTGCTGCTCGTCGACGCGAGCGAGGGTCCGCTGCCGCAGACCCGCTTCGTGCTGCGCAAGGCGCTCGAGGCCAAGCTCCCCGTGATCCTCCTGGTCAACAAGACCGACCGCCCCGACGCCCGCATCGCCGAGGTCGAGGAGGAGGCGCACGATCTGCTCCTCGGCCTGGCTTCCGACCTCGTCGACGACGTGCCCGACCTCGACGTCGACGCGCTGCTCGACGTGCCGGTGGTCTACGCGTCCGGCCGCGCCGGCGCGGCCTCGCTGAACCGTCCCGCCGACGGCTCGCTGCCCGACAACGACGACCTCGAGCCGCTGTTCGGCGCGATCCTGGAGCACGTCCCGGCGCCGTCCTACGACGACGAGGCCCCGCTGCAGGCGTGGGTCACGAACCTCGACTCGAGCCCGTTCCTCGGTCGTCTCGCGCTGCTGCGCGTCTTCAACGGCACGCTCAAGAAGGGCCAGACGGTCGCCTGGGTGCGCTCGGACGGCACGACGAGCAACGCCCGCATCACGGAGCTGCTCAAGACCCGTGCGCTCGAGCGCTACCCCGCCGAGTCCGCCGGCCCCGGCGACATCGTCGCGATCGCCGGCTTCGAGAACATCACGATCGGCGAGACGATCGCCGACCCCGAGGATGTGCGTCCGCTGCCGGCCATCACGGTCGACGACCCCGCCATCTCGATGACGATCGGCACCAACACCTCGCCCCTCATGGGCAAGGTCAAGGGGCACAAGCTCACCGCCCGCATGGTCAAGGACCGTCTCGACCGCGAACTCATCGGAAACGTCTCGCTCAAGGTCGTCGACATCGGCCGCCCGGATGCGTGGGAGGTGCAGGGCCGCGGCGAGCTCGCTCTCGCCATCCTCGTCGAGAACATGCGTCGCGAAGGCTTCGAGCTCACGGTGGGCAAGCCACAGGTGGTCACCAAGAAGATCGACGGCAAGACCTACGAGCCCTTCGAGCACCTCACGATCGACACGCCGGAGGAGCACCTCGGCGCGATCACGCAGCTCCTCGCGAACCGCAAGGGCCGCATGGAGAACATGACCAACCACGGCACCGGCTGGGTGCGCATGGAGTTCATCGTCCCCTCCCGCGGTCTGATCGGCTTCCGCAGCGAGTTCCTCACCACCACCCGCGGCACGGGCATCGCGAACGCGATCTCCCACGGCTACGAGCCCTGGGCCGGACAGATCACGACGCGCCAGAACGGCTCCATCGTCGCCGACCGCTCCGGTGTGGTCACGCCGTTCGCGATCATCGCCCTGCAGGAGCGCATGTCGTTCTTCGTGCAGCCGACCGCCGAGGTATACGAGGGCATGGTGATCGGCGAGAACTCGCGCGCCGACGATATGGACGTGAACATCACCAAGGAGAAGAAGCTCACCAACATGCGTTCGGCCACGGCCGACAACTTCGAGTCGATGACGCCGCCGCGCGTGCTGACGCTCGAGGAGAGCCTCGAATTCGCGCGCGACGACGAATGCGTCGAGGTCACGCCGGAGAGCGTGCGCATCCGCAAGGTCAACCTGGACGCGAACACCCGTGCCCGCGAGACCGCGCGCCTGAAGCGCCAGGACGCCAACGCCTGAGCCTGGGTATACGCAGGTCCTGAGAGGGCCCCGCACCGTCGAGATCGACGGGGCGGGGCCCTCTCTCATGAAGCATCCAGGGTCGATGTTGCAGAATCGTTACCTTGCGCCCGGGATCGACTCCCGATGAGGGTCCCGCGGAGGGCGCACGACGACCCGAAAGTCGATTACCCATGTTGCAGAACACCCGCGCGCTCCGGCGCGCCTCCGACGTGGCCGAAGCGCGTGCCGCGGTCACCTCGCGACGTCCGAAGTGGATCTTCGGCACCGTCGCCGCCGGCGTCGTCGGCGCCGCTCTCACCGTCGGCCTGGTCTCGGCTCCGGCCGCAGGCGCCGAGATCCCGGATGCCGTCGCCGACGTCACATCCTTCGTGACCGGCTCGCCGCAGCCGACCGGCAAGTCGGTCGATGACTCGGCCATCACGATCTCCCTCGCCGAGGACGCCATGTCCGCGGCCACCGCACTCAGCTCCGAGGTCGCAGCCTCCGGTCTCGACCTCGCCGGAGCGCCGGCTGCCGTCGACACGACCGATCTGACCGCGTGGATCGACCGCCTCGGCGACCGCGACGACCTGTCGGCGCGCGAGGTCACGAGCCTGACGGCTTACACCGTCACCGGGACCGACGAGATCGTCGCCGAGACCGCCGCGCTGCAGCAGGCGTACGCCGCCGCCCAGCAGCGCAAGGTCGCGGAGGAGCAGGCGGCCGCGGCTGCGGCCGCCCTCGCCCAGGCCAACACGGTCGAGGGCGCCAAGGCCACGGCGCGGCAGATGATGTCGAGCCAGTACGGCTGGGGCGACGGCGAGTTCTCCTGCCTGAACTCGCTGTGGACCAAGGAGTCCGGCTGGAACTACCAGGCGTACAACAAGAACGGCGGCGCCACCGGCATCCCGCAGGCTCTCCCCGGCAGCAAGATGGCCTCGGCCGGCAGCGATTGGCAGACCAACGCGGCGACTCAGATCGCCTGGGGCCTCGGCTACATCGACCGTGCGTACGGCTCGCCATGCAGCGCCTGGGGGCACTCGCAGGCCTCGAACTGGTACTGAGTTCTCACACCGCCCTCGACGGCCCTCTGCCTTCCGGTCCTCGGACCCCTAGGCAGGGGGCCGTCGCCGCACTACCGTGAGGGAGGACGGGTGGGGCGTCGTCGATCCGGAGGAGGGCGCGTGGATCCCACAGCATTGCAGGGAGTTCCCCAGAGCGTGTCCACCGGTGCGCTGCCCGGCTGGGCCCGCGTCGACGAACTCGTCCTCGAAGCGCACGGCAGGTACGCCGACGACCGGACGGGGACCGTCGCCGACTACATCCCCGTCCTGGCTGCCGTGGACCCCGATCTCTTCGGACTGGCGCTGATCGAGGTCGACGGCGGAGTGCACGACGCCGGCGACGCCGACCATGCCTTCTCGATCCAGTCGATCTCGAAGCTCTTCGTCTACGCCCTCGCGATCCAGGAGCACGGTCACGAGCGGGTGCGCGAGATCGTCGGCGTCAACAACACCGGTCTCGCCTTCAACTCGGTCATGGCGCTCGAGCTCAATGGCGGACACCCCATGAACCCGATGGTCAATGCCGGGGCGATCGCGACGACCGCCCTGATGCCGGGGGCGACCGCGGTCGAGCAGTGGGAGCGCCTGCGGGAAGGGCTGTCGGCTTTCGCGGGGCGCCCGTTGAGTCTGGACGGCACCGTGTACGCCTCCGAAGCCGCCACGAACGACCGCAACCGCGCGATCGGGCGACTGCTGCGCAGCTATGGACGGCTGGAGGGGGACCCTGACGAGATCGTCGACGTGTACACGCGCCAGTGCGCCCTCCTCGTCGACGCCCACGACCTCGCCGTGATGGGTGCGACCTTGGCGGACGGCGGGGTCAACCCGGTCTCCGGGGCTCAGGTCGTGTCGGCCGAGGTCTGTCGCGACACGCTCGCGGTCGCCGCAGCCACCGGGCTGTACGAACGCTCGGGGGAGTGGCTGTTCGAGATCGGCCTCCCGGCGAAGTCCGGCGTCTCCGGCGGCATCGTCGCGGTCTCGCCCGGGAAAGGAGCCGTCGCGGGGTTCTCGCCGCGACTCGACCACGCGGGCAACTCGGTGCGCGCGCAGCTCGCGATCGCACATCTGTCCCGGTCCCTCGGGCTGAACCTGTTCGCCTCCGCGCCCGCTGCAGCGCAGCACCCCGGGGACTGAGATCCCCCACCATCCCAGAGGAGCTCCGCATGGCACACACGGCGTCGACCGAGGTCAGGAAGTCCTGGCTCCCGCTCATCAGTCTTTTCCTGGCACAGGTGCTGATGTCGTTCAACGTCGCAGCCCTCCCGATCTCCTTGGGCGGCATCGTGAGCGAGTTCGGCGTGCCGCCCACCGTCGCCAGCACCACGATCGTGATGTACGGGCTCGCGGTCGCCGCGCTCGTGATGACCGGAGCGAAGCTCGGGCAGAGGGTCGGATGGGTGCTGATCTTCCGCGTCGTCATCGTGCTCTTCGCGGGGTCCGCCGTGCTCATGATCGTCTCGCCGAGCGTGGGGTGGGCGATCGCGGGCCAGGCGGTCGCGGGCGCGGCTGCGGCCATCATCGTGCCCTCGATCGTGGCGCTCATCGCCGAGAACTACCGCGGCACGCAGCAGGCCACGGCAATCGGGGCGATCGGCTCGGCGCGGGCGATCTCGGGAGTCACCGCGTTCCTCATCGGGGGCACGCTCGGGACGCTGGTCGGATGGCGTCCGATGTTCGCGATCGTGCTCGGTATCGCCGTCGTGGTCTTCGCGTTCAGCTTCACGCTGCGCAGCGACAGAGGCGACGCCTCCATCCGCATCGACCTCGTCGCCTCCCTGCTGATCGGAGCGGCGATCGTGCTGCTCACCCTCGGCTTCAACAACCTCAACGGGTGGGGCGCCGTCGCGGCGACCGAGGCTGCGCCGTTCAGCATCCTCGGACTGTCGCCTGCACCGGTGTTCATCGTGGTGGGCGTCGTGCTCGGTCAGCTGTTCTTCCTGTGGACGCGTCGGCGGATGGCGGAGGGCAAGGTCCCACTGATCGATCTCAGCGTCCTCGACTCCTCGCGCGAGCGCGCGGCCGTGTACGCGATGTTCATCGTGGTGGCGCTCGAGGCGTGCGTGAACTTCACGATCCCGCTGTACATCCAGATCGTGCAGGGGCGCACGCCGTTCGACACCTCGCTCGCGATGATGCCGTTCAACCTCACGGTGTTCGTGACGGCGACGCTCGTCGTGCGGTTCTACCGCCGCTATCCGCCGCGCGTGATCGGCGTGGCCGGGTTCGTGCTGACGACAGCCGCGCTCGTCTGGCTCTCCTTCGTGGTCGACAACAACTGGGAGACGCTGCCGACGATCCTGGGTCTCGTGGTCTTCGGGATCGGACAGGGCGCGCTCGTCACCCTCGTGTTCAACGTGCTCGTGACCGCTGCCCCCTCCGAGCTGGCGGGCGACGTCGGATCGCTGCGCGGCACCACGCAGAATCTGGCCTCGGCGGTCGGCACGGCGGTCGCCGGCGCGCTGCTCGTGTCGCTGCTCGGTCTCGGAGTGGCGCGCGCTGTCGTCGAGCATCCCGAGCTGCCGCCGGAGCTGGTCGCACAGGTCGACCTCGACGAGGTGAACTTCATCAGCAACGACGACCTGCGTGCCGTTCTCGCGCAGACGGACGCGACACCCGCGCAGATCGACGCGGCCGTCGAGGTGAACGAGCAGACGCGCCTGGGCACTCTGCGTCTCGGGCTGCTGATCCTCGCGGGGATCAGCGCGATCGCAATCCTGCCTGCCTCGCGTCTACCGCGGTACAAGCCGGACGAGATCCCCGATCCGTCGCCCGCGACTCGCTCGGAGTGAGGTCAGCGGAGCTCGGAGATGAGTACGGCGCGGGTGCCTGCCACGGTCGCGTCGAACACGTGCGGCACGTCCCCGGGGTAAGAAAGGTAGTCGCCGGGGTTCAGTAAAACGGGTGCGCCGACAGGGCCGATGTGAGCCTGGCCGGAGATGAGGATCACGTGCTCGGTGGTGCCGGCGTGATGCGGGTCGGAGCGGCGTGGGTCGCCGGGCTCCGCGGTGATCACGTACAGGTCGCGGCGCGCTCCCGGCGGGCTCGCCGAGAGCAGCGTCGCACTGTAGGCCGCGGCGGCGGAGGGGACGCCCGCGAGCTCGTCGGCCCGGATCAGGGTCGGTGCGTTCTGCTGCTGATCCACCAGGACGGCGAAGGGGATGCCGAGCGCGACGCCGAGAGCCCACAGAGTCTCGACGCTGGGGTTGGCGGCCCCGGACTCGAGTTGGGAGACCGTGGCCTTCGAGATCCCGGCACGTCGGGCGAGTTCCGAGACGGAGATCGCCGCGGCTTCGCGCTCTCGTCGGAGGGTGCGCGCTATGCGGGTGCGGAGGTCGTCCATCCGTTCATCATGTCAAACGATCGTTCGCTTGACTATCCATCCGCGAATGTTCAGAATTATGACCATGTGTTCAGTGAAGCGAACGGAGCTCGCGTGACCGCCGAACGCGAGGTGTGGCGCGAAGCGCTCGGGGTCGTGCTCGCCACCAGTGCGTACGGCGTCTCCTTCGGCGCGCTCGCCGTCGCCTCCGGCCTCGACGTGTGGCAGACGTGCGTCCTGAGCCTGCTGATGTTCACCGGCGGGTCGCAGTTCGCGTTCGTCGGGGTGTTCGCGGCCGGCGGGGTCGCCGCGCTGCCGTCCGCGATCGCCTCGGCCGTGCTGCTCGGTGTGCGCAACGTCGCCTACGGCATGAGGATGTCGCCCATCGTCGGCACGACCGCGGGACGCCGCGTCCTCGCGGCCCACTTCACGATCGACGAGTCCACGGCCGTGGCGGTGTCGCAGAGCGACCCTCGTCTGCGGCGCGTCGGCTTCTGGGTCACCGGCATCGGCATCTTCCTCGGGTGGAACGCCACGACGCTCATCGGCGCGCTCGTGGGTGACGTGCTGGGCGACCCGAAGACGTGGGGGCTGGATGCGGCGGCGGCCGCGGCCTTCCTCGCGCTGCTGTGGCCGCGCCTGAAGCAGCGCCAGGCGGTCGCTGTCGGCATCGCCGCGGCGGTGGTCGCGGCCGCCCTGACCCCTGCGCTCATGCCGGGGCTGCCGGTGCTCGTGGCCGCCGGCGTCGCGATCCTGGTGGGATGGTTCGACTGGCTGGGCCGTGACGCGGACCCCGCTGCACCGCAGCCCGAGGTGATCCGGTGAGCGTGTGGAGCGCCGTGCTGCTCGCTGCGGTGATCTGCCTCGGTCTCAAAGCGGTCGGCTACCTCGTGCCGCCGAAGGTGCTCGAGCGCCCACGCCCCGCCCGCATCTCCGACCTCCTCACGGTGGCACTGCTCGCGGCGCTGGTGGCGGTGCAGACGCTGGGTGACGGGCAGGCCGTGATCGTGGACGCCCGTGTTCCCGCGGTGCTCGTCGCGGCGGGTCTGCTGTGGCTGCGGCAGTCGTTCCTCGTGGTGGTCGTCGCGGCAGCAGTGACGGCGGCCCTGCTGCGCCTGTTCGGTCTCGCCGGCTGAGAGGGCGGAGAACGGGTGCAGCTCCCGCCCGCGTAGGATCGTTGCGTGCGTAGCGGATGGATCTCCCGAGTGCTGTCGTGGGTGGCAGCGGCCCTGGTCGGCGGTGTGTTCGGCGTCGCCGGGACGATCGCCCACAGCGTGACGTGGGGCCCGGTGCCCACGGGGCTCATCGTCGGCGCCATCGCCTGCGGCGCGATCCTCGTCGCGATCCGGGCTCTCACCCACGACCGTGGCGCGGCGCTCGCGGCAGGACTCGGCATGGTCGGGATGCTCATCCTGATCTCCGGCGTCGGTCCCGGTGGGTCGATCGTCGTTCAGGATTCGCTGAGCGGTCAGATCTGGATCTACCTGGTCGCGGGTCTCGTGCTCCTCGTGGTGGCCTGGCCCTCGCTCTCGCGCGTACCGGTGCGTACCGAGGCGCCGGGCGCGGCATCCGTCCCCGAGGACACGGCGCCGGCTGCCCCGATCACCGAGGTGCCCGGCGTCGTCCCGCGACCCGCGCAGGGAGAGCGCACAGGCCACGGGTCGTAGACTGGAGGGGTGACGTATGTGATCGCCCTTCCGTGCGTCGATGTCAAGGATCGCGCCTGCATCGACGAATGCCCCGTTGACTGCATCTACGAGGGTGAGCGTTCGCTGTACATCCACCCCGATGAATGCGTGGACTGCGGCGCGTGCGAACCCGTGTGCCCCGTCGAGGCCATCTACTACGAGGACGACCTGCCCGAGGAATGGCAGGACTACTACAAGGCCAACGTCGAGTTCTTCGACGAGGTCGGCTCGCCCGGTGGTGCGGCCAAGGTCGGCGTGATCGCGCACGATCACCCCATCATCGCGGCGCTCCCGCCCCAGGGCGAGTAGCCCGTGAGCGTCCACGACCTGGCCGACTACCCCTGGGATGCGGTCGTCCCTTACCGTGAGCGCGCGGCGCAGCATCCGCAGGGCCTCGTCGACCTCTCTGTCGGCTCGCCGGTCGATCCGACGCCCGAGCTGATCCGCCGGGCACTCGCCGAGGCCACCGACGCGCACGCGTACCCGCAGACGGTGGGCACCCCCTCGCTGCGCGAGGCGATCGTCGCCTGGTACGCCCGTCGCCGCGGCGTCGAGGATCTCACGACCGACAACGTGCTGCCCACGATCGGCTCGAAGGAGCTGGTCGCGCTGCTGCCGACGCTGCTGGGCCTGGGGGAGGGCGACATCGTCGTGCACCCCCGCGTCGCCTACCCGACCTACGAGGTCGGCGCGCGCGTGGTGGGAGCGACGCCGCTCGCGGCGGATGACCCGGCGGAGTGGCCTGAGGGTGCGAAGCTCATCTGGATCAACACCCCGGGCAACCCCGACGGTCGCACCTGGACGGTCGAGGAGCTGGCTGCGGCCGTGGTGCGTGCTCGGGAACTCGGCGCCGTCCTCGCGAGCGACGAGTGCTACGCGGAGCTGGGCTGGGACGGCCGATGGGCGAGCGAGCCCGTGCCGTCGATCCTCGACCCTCGGGTGACGGGCGGCAGCCGAGCGAACCTGCTGAGCGTGTACTCGCTGAGCAAGCAGTCCAACCTCGCCGGCTATCGCGCCGCGTTCCTGGCGGGGTGCGCGCGCATCGTCGGCGACCTGCTGACCGCACGCAAGCACCTGGGCCTCATGCCGCCCGCCCCCGTGCAGCACGCCATGGCGGTCGCCCTCGGCGACGACGAGCACGTGGCGGCGCAGAAGGAGCTGTACCGGGAGCGCCGCGATGCGCTGCGCCCCGCGCTCGAGGCTGCCGGTTTCCGGATCGACGGCTCGGAGGCGGGTCTCTACCTGTGGGCGACCGCGGGGGAGGATGCCTGGGCGAGCATGGGACGGCTCGCGGATCTCGGCATCCTCGCGGGGCCCGGTCCCTTCTACGGCGCGCACTCCGGCAAGCATGTGCGACTGGCGCTCACGGCGCCGACCGAGCGGGTGCTCGAGGCCGCTCGCCGTCTTCAGTCCGTGACTCTGTAGGAAACACCCGGCAGACCGTCATTGTTTTGTCGGTTGTCACAGTAGGCCGGTGCGACTACTAGGCTGTAGGAGCGATTCGGTCGCGTATCGACGATCTCGATCCGGCTCGGCGCACGACGCCGTGACATCGCCACAAAAGGCTTGATGACGACCCCAGAGGAGGCCCACGCGTGAGCGCAGCGGCAGACCAGCAGGCGAAGGCGACGCTGACGATCGGCGAGACCACCGCCGAGTTCCCTCTCGTACGCGGCACCGCCGGGTACGACAGCATCGACTTCTCGACCCTGACCCGCCAGACCGGCTACACGGGCCTCGACTACGGCTTCGTCAACACGGCGTCCACCAAGTCGGAGATCACCTTCATCGACGGCGACAAGGGCATCCTGCGCTACCGCGGGTACCCGATCGAGCAGCTCGCGGGCAACACGAGCTACCTCGAGGTCGCCTGGCTCCTCATCTACGGCGAGCTTCCCTCCGCCGCGGAGCTCGCGGAGTTCGACGAGAAGATCCGCCGCCACACGCTGCTGCACGAGGACCTCAAGCGCTTCTTCTCGGCGCTCCCGCACACCGCGCACCCGATGTCGGTGCTCTCCTCGGCGGTCGCCGCGCTCTCGACCTACTACGAGGGTCAGACCGACCCCCACAACCCCGAGCACGTCGAGCTCAACATGATCCGCATGCTGGCCAAGCTGCCGGTGATCGCGGCGTACGCGCACAAGAAGAGCGTCGGACAGGCGTTCCTCTACCCGGACAACTCGCTCGGCTTCGTCGAGAACTTCCTGAAGCTCAACTTCGGCGTCAACTCCGAGCCCTACGAGATCAACCCGGTGATGTCGAAGGCGCTCGAGCTGCTGCTCATCCTCCACGAGGACCACGAGCAGAACGCCTCCACCTCGACCGTGCGTCTGGTCGGATCGACCGGCGCCAACCAGTTCGCCTCGATCTCGGCCGGCATCCAGGCCCTTTCCGGTCCGCTCCACGGCGGCGCGAATGAGGCCGTGCTCACGATGCTCGGACAGATTCGCGACTCGGGTCAGAGCGTCTCGCGCTTCGTCGAGCGGGTGAAGAACAAGGAAGAAGGCGTGAAGCTCATGGGCTTCGGGCACCGGGTGTACAAGAACTACGACCCGCGCGCGAAGCTCGTCAAGCAGGCCGCGGCCGAGGTGCTGGCCGAGCTCGGCGTCACCGACCCGCTGCTCGACCTCGCGCAGGAGCTCGAGGAGATCGCGCTCGCAGACGACTACTTCAAGGAGCGTCGCCTGTACCCGAACGTCGACTTCTACACCGGAGTGATCTACAAGGCGATGGGCTTCCCGACGCGCATGTTCACCGTGCTGTTCGCGATCGGCCGCCTGCCCGGCTGGCTCGCCCAGTGGCGCGAGCTGCAGCTCGACCCGCAGACCAAGATCGGCCGCCCGCAGCAGCTGTACACGGGATCGGCGGAGCGCACGTTCCAGACCCGCTGACGCATCGTCGTCAGAAACAAGAAGAGCGGATGCCGTCACGGCATCCGCTCTTCTCGTCTGTCGGCGCTGCGTCAGCGCGCCTGACCGCCGCGTCCGCGGCCGCCCTGACGGGCGCCGCCGCCCTGGGCAGCGCCCTGGCCACCCGAACGGGGGCGACGGCGACGACGGGCAGGTGGGGTGGCTGCTCCGTTCCGCTCTCCGCCGGCGGGACGCTGCTTCGGCGCCTGACGCTGCTGCTGCTGGACGGGCGCGGGGCGCACGTGCGGGGCGCGCTCCGGCACGAGCTCGGTCACGGCGGCCGAGGTGAGGTCCTCCAGGGGCGCGCTGATCGCGGCCTTGCGCAGCAGGTCCTTCACGTCGCGGCGCTGCTCGGGGAGCACGACCGTGACGACGGTGCCGGCGGCGCCGGCACGCGCAGTGCGGCCGGAGCGGTGCAGGTACGCCTTGTGCTCCATGGGCGGGTCGACGTGCACCACGAGGTCGACGTTGTCGACGTGCACGCCGCGGGCCGCGACGTCGGTCGCGACGAGCACGCGCACACCGCCGTCGTCCGGGTCGGACGAGAAGGCGCCGAGATTGCGCTCGCGGGCGTTCTGCGACAGGTTGCCGTGCAGGTCGACCGCCGGGATGCCCGCCGCGGTGAGCTGCTTGGCGAGCTTCTTGGCCTGGTGCTTCGTGCGCGTGAAGAGGATGCGCCGGCCGGTGCCGGAGGCGAGGTCGCGCACCAGGGTCGTCTTGTTCTCGGTGGAGTCCACGACGAGCACGCGGTGCGTCATCTCGCCGACCGGCACGCTGGCCTCGTCGACCTCGTGGCTCACCGGGTTCACGAGGAAGCGGCGCGCGAGCGTGTCGATTCCTCGGTCGAGGGTGGCGCTGAACAGCAGGCGCTGACCGCCCGCCGGGGTGGCGGTGAGGATGCGGGTGACGCCGGGCAGGAAGCCGAGGTCGGCCATGTGGTCGGCCTCGTCGAGCACGGTGACCTCGATCTCGCTCAGGCGCACGACCTTCTGCTTCATGAGGTCCTCGAGGCGACCAGGGCACGCCACGACGATGTCCACACCGCCGTTCAGCGCCTGCTCCTGCGGACGCTGGCTCACGCCGCCGAACACCGTCGTGACCTTGAGGCCGGCGGCGGCGGCGAGGGGAGCGACGGTCGCGGCGATCTGCGTGGCGAGCTCGCGGGTCGGCGCGAGGACGAGACCTCGGGGCAGGCCGGCGCGGCGCTTCTTGCCGGAGGCGGCGAGGCGCGCGACGAGCGGGAGCGCGAACGCGATGGTCTTGCCGCTGCCCGTGCGTCCGCGACCGAGGAGGTCGCGTCCGGCGAGGGAGTCGGGGAGCGTGTCGCGCTGAATGGCGAACGCTTCAGTCTTGCCGGACTCGGCGAGCACGGCGGCGAGATCGGCGGGAACGCCGAGATCGAGGAAGGAAGGCATGGGGTTACTCCGGCAGCGCGCACGGCGGATCGCACGCGAGGGTTCTGGATGAGGGGTGGCGACGGCGCAGGGAGCGCATCGGTTCGCCGTGCGAAAGGCCAGCAGCGGCTGGTACGGGAGCAGCGTTCCGCGTGCTCGTTTCGGTCCTCGGAGACCCCGTGACGACGACGACATCAGCGGACGGGTCGTCCGGATGACGGTCCCAGCATATCAGTGCGGGGGCCGCCGAGGCTGAGCGGCGCGCTCAGGCGTGCAGCGCCTCGTTCAGGGTCACGCCCACGCCTGCCCGGCGCACTGCCTCGACCGCGCCGCTCAGCGAGTTGCGGCGGAAGAGGATGCCGTTCTCGCCCGACAGTTCCGCGCCCTTGACGGTCGGCAGTCCTCCGCCCGCTGTCGCGGGACCGTCGGCGACGACGATCTTGGTGCCGGCGGTCACGTAGAGCCCCGCCTCCACCACGCAGTCGTCCCCGAGGGAGATGCCGATGCCGGCGTTCGCGCCCAGCAGCGTGCGGGCGCCGATCGACACACGGTGGGAGCCGCCACCCGACAGGGTGCCCATGATGGATGCGCCGCCGCCGATGTCGCTGCCATCGCCGACCACGACGCCCTGGGAGATGCGGCCCTCGACCATCGACGCGCCGAGCGTGCCGGCGTTGAAGTTCACGAAGCCCTCGTGCATGACCGTTGTGCCAGGGGAGAGGTAGGCGCCGAGGCGCACGCGCGAGGCGTCCGCGATGCGCACCCCGGTCGGCTGCACGTAGTCGGTCAGACGCGGGAACTTGTCGAGGCCCTGCACCTGGATGCCGGCCCGCTGCAGCAGCGGACGCAGGCGCGCGGCGTCGTCGGGATGCACGGGCCCCGCGTTGGTCCAGGCGACGATCGGCAGATGCGCGAAGATCCCGTCGAGGTTCACCTCGTTCGGACGCACGACGAGGTGCGACAGCGCGTGCAGTCGGAGGTAGGCGTCGGCGGTCGACGCAGGAGCCGCGTCGAGGTCGATGTGCAGCTGCACGGTCTCGACCGTGACGTTCCGCCGCTCGTCCGGCCCCGCGACGGCATCCAGCGTGAGCAGCGCGGCGGCCGCGTCCCCGGGCGTCGGAGCGGTCGTGGACACCTCGGGGAACCACGCGTCCAGCGCGGTGCCGTCCGCGGCGATGGTCGAAAGTCCGGTACCCCATACGGTGCGCGCCTCAGTCATGCCTCCACGCTATCGCCCCGCCCGGGCGCTGACGTCCACGTGACGCGGTAAGTAGGCTGGGGGGATGGTGCTCGATCTGACCGCGTCCTCTCTTGATCTGACCCGCGCGATCTGCGACGTCCCGAGCGTGTCCGGCGACGAGAAGACCCTCGCCGACCTCATCGAGGACGCGGTATCGGCGTACCCCCACCTCGAGGTGATCAGGCACGGCAACA
Source organism: Microbacterium sp. GCS4 (assembly GCF_001262495.1). Lineage (GTDB taxonomy): Bacteria > Actinomycetota > Actinomycetes > Actinomycetales > Microbacteriaceae > Microbacterium. Next base: position 864,481 of record NZ_LGYE01000001.1, on the reverse strand, counting down.
CGATCGGCGCCCGGACGGAGCTCGGGCGCGCGCAGCGCGTCGCGATCGCGGGTCACATCGACACGGTGCCGATCAACGACAACGTCCCCACGCGCGACATCGAGATCGACGGCGAGCCGTACCTCTGGGGGCGCGGCACGGTCGACATGAAGGCGGGAGTCGCGGTGCAGCTCAAGCTCGCGGCCGAGCTCACCGATCCTGCGGTCGACATCACCTGGATGTGGTACGACAACGAGGAGGTCGAGGCATCCAAGAACGGCCTCGCGCTGCTCGCCGCCGTGCGCCCCGACCTGTTCCAGGCCGACTTCGCGATCCTGGGCGAGCCCTCCAACGGCGAGGTCGAGGGCGGCTGCAACGGCACCATGCGGGCGATCGTCCGCACTTCGGGCGTGCGCGCGCATGCCGCCCGCGCCTGGATCGGGGAGAACGCGATCCACCGTGCCGCCCCGATCCTCGCCCGGCTGGCCGAGTACCGGGCGCGGGAGGTGCCCGTGGAGGGCCTGCTGTACCGCGAGAGCATGAGCGCCGTGCGCATCTCCGGCGGAGTGGCCGGCAACGTGATCCCCGACGCCTGCGAGATCGAGGTCAACTACCGGTTCGCGCCGAGCAAGACCGCGGCGGACGCCGAAGCGCACATCCGCAACCTCCTGGCCGGCTTCGACGTCGAGATCACGGATGCCGCCGAGGGCGCCCGTCCCGGTCTCGACGCCCCGATCGCCCAGGAGTTCGTCGCCGCGGTCGGCGCCGAGCCCCGCCCGAAGTACGGCTGGACCGACGTCGCGCGCTTCTCGGCGCTGGGCATCCCCGCCGTGAACTACGGCCCCGGCGACCCGCACCTCGCGCACCACGATGAGGAGCGCGTGCCCGTCGCGCAGATCGACGCCGTCGAGCGAGGACTGCGTGCATGGCTCAGCTCGCGCTGACCGCCGCGCGCCGCTGGGCCGGCATCCCGCTGCCCGGAAGGATCGCGATCGTCTACGTCGCGGCCCGTCTCGTGACCACCGCTCTCATGATCGTCGCCGCCGTGCAGTCGACCTCGCTGTCGCGGTTCGGCGCCGACGCGGGACTCGCCGACTTCGTCGTCGGCTGGGACGCGCAGTGGTACTGGCTGGTCGCCGAGAACGGGTACCCCTCGGAGCTGCCGCTCACCGACTCCGGTGACGTCGCGGAGAACGCGTGGGCGTTCATGCCGGTCTTCGCGTTCGTCGCGAAGGCCGTGGGGTTCGTGTTCGGCTCGTGGGGCATGGGGGCACTGCTCGTCTCCTTCGGGGCCGGGTACCTCGCATGCCTCGCGCTGCATCGACTGCTGCGGGACCGCATCGGACGCTCGGCGGCGATGTGGTCGGTGGCGTTCTTCGCCTTCGGGCCGCTCGCGGCGATGTTCCAGGTCGGGTACGCCGAGACGCTGTTCCTGCTTCTGCTGTTCCTCGCGCTCGACGCCACCGCGCGGCGCCGCTACGCCTGGCTGTATCTGCTGATCCCCGTCATGGCGTTCACCCGCCCGGGGATCCTCGCGTTCGCGCTGTACCTCGGGCTGCACGGCATCCTGCGTCTGGTGCATCGCCGCGACGATCCGCTGTCGCGCGGAGAGGTCGTGCACATCCTCGTGCTCGGCGCGCTCGCGACGGCCTGCGGCTTCGCGTGGCAGGGGATCGCCGCACTCGTGACGGGAGACCCCGGGGCGTATCTCGCGACCGAGCTGGCCTGGCGCCAGCACTGGATCGCCGGCGGTGTGGACACGTTCATCCCATTCGAAGGATGGATCCAGTCCTCGTCGTTCTGGTTCGCCCAGTGGGGACTGCCGGGGGAATGGGGGCCGACCGTGCTCGCGCTGATGGTGGTGGCCGTCGGGGCGGCCCTGCTGCTCCTCCCGCAGGTGCGTGCGCTCGGCGCCGATCTGCGACTGTGGAGCGCGAGCTACCTGCTGTACCTGCTAGCCGTCTTCTTCCCGCAGTCGAGCACCTTCCGCCTCCTGCTGCCGCTCAGTCCGCTGTGGGGAGCGGTCGCCGTGCCGCGCTCGCGCCTTTGGCGCTTCGGCGTGCTGGCCGTCTGCATCCTGGGCCAATGGGTGTGGATCTTCCACGTCTACGCCCTCGGGAACACGTTCTGGCAGGTTCCGTGATTGTTAATCCTTGATGCATTTCTTCACGGTCGACGCTCAGGTTCGAGTGACACCCGATAAACTGATCGCATACCACCGGAGGAAAAGGAGCCCACGATGGCAGCGATGAAGCCGAGGACCGGCGACGGACCCATGGAGGCCGTGAAAGAAGGGCGACTCATCATCGTGCGCGTCCCGCTCGAAGGCGGCGGCCGTCTGGTCGTCTCCGTGAACGACGCCGAGGCGAAGGAACTCCACGACGTGCTGGCAGCCGTCGTGGCGCCGGCCTGATCGACTCTGGCCCGCTCTGAGGCGGACCCGCAAGAGGGCGACGGATGCGATCCGTCGCCCTCTTCGCGTATCCGCAGCGTATCCGCGTCGCCCGGGATCGCGTCAGTCGGTGCCGATGCTGAGGAGCTGGAGCAGCCCCTCAGCCGCGGGGGAGACGGTCGCGAGGACAGCGGCCGACTCCTGGGTCTCCTGCACGAGGGAGCGGTAGGCGGCGGTGATCTCATCGCGCTGCACGGGATCGGCGACGCGACCGCCGGCCAGCACGCGCGGCACGAGCACCATGCCGCCCGTCCGCACGAGCCGCAGACCGTGCTCGACGTACTCGATGACGTTCTCGGGGTCGGCGTCGACGAGCACGATGTCGTACGACGCCTCGTTCATGCGGGGGAGGACATCCGATGCCCGGCCCGTGATGAAGCGCGCCTTGGTGGCCGGGATGCGGGCGTCCGCGAACGCCTGACGGGCGGCCGCCAGATGCTCGGGCTCGTTGTCGATGGAGGTCAGCACGGCCTGAGGGGCGCCGCGCAGCAGCCACAGTCCGGAGACTCCGGCGCCCGTGCCGATCTCGACCATAGAACGCGCACCCGTCGCCGCCGCGAGCACGGCGATCTGCGAGCCGAGCGCGGCGCTGAGGGGCGCGGCCCCGAGCTCTACGGCGTGGGCGCGGGCACGGGCGATCGAGGACGGCTCGACGATGGATTCACGGAGGAAGCGTGCGTTCGCATCGTTCTCGCTCATGGCCTGGATCTCCTGCCTCAGGGGTCTGTTCTCCCAGGGTATGCGCTCGGCGTGCGACGGGCGGGCAGGCGCGGCGGTAGCCTGGGGAGATGCAGTTCGGGATCACCTTCGAGAAGCTGCTGCTGATCGGTCTGATCGCTGTGCTGCTCGTCGGACCGGAGCGGCTGCCGCGCTATGCCGAGAGCGTCGCCAAGCTCGCGCGCCGAGCAGGCGAGTTCCTCCGCGACACCAAGAGTCGTGTGCGCGACGAGATGGGGCCCGAGATCGACGACGTCGACTGGCGCCGCCTCGATCCCCGCCAGTACGACCCGCGGCGCATCATCCGCGACGCGCTGTTCGAGGACGACAACACCCCCGCTCGGGCCACACCGACGCCCGTGGTCGCGGAGCCGGCCGTCGTGAAGCCGGATTCGCGGGTCGTCCGCCCCGACTTCTCACGGGACAACCCGCCGCCGTACGACCCGGAATCGACCTGACGGGCCGGAATCGACCTGACGGGTTCGGTCAGGCGACGCTGAGTCTCAGCCGGGCGATGTCGTCGTCCGTCAGCAGCACCCGGGGGACGACCGTGACCGCCGTGCTGTTGCGGATACGCAGGATCACGGCGTCACGGCCCACCCGGATCCCCTCGAACTCGCGGTAGCGGATGTCGGACACGCGGCGGTCGGCCCCGATCTGCAGGGTGTCCGGCTCGAGCCGGGCCCAGACCACCGTGCCCGGCGGAGTAGCCGTGCGCACGGCGCGACGGGCGCTCGACACGGTCGCGAGGACCGCGACGACGCCCAGCCCGAGCGTGGCGAGGGGCAGCCACGCCGCTGCATCGGCGTCATCGGCTGCACCTGTGCCGAGCGTCAGGAAGCTCAGCGCGAGGCCGGCGGCCAGCGCCACCCACATCACGATGGCCCACGGACGGGTCAACCCGTAGACGGCCGCATCGCGCGCCATGCGGCGCAGGAGGCCCTCATCGATCGTGATCGTCATGGGATCCTCTCAGCCGAGGGACATGGGCAGCGGGCGCCCGGACAGGCCGCGCCCCCGGCGCGACAGCGAGCGTGCGAGATCGCGGATCGCCGCGGCGGCGGCATCCGTCGGATCCGCGAGCACGATCGGGACTCCGGCGTCTCCTCCCGCACGCAGACCGGGGCTCAGCGGGATGCTCGCGAGCAGCGGGACCTCTTCGGTCTCGGACAGCGCATCCGCGACGGCCGTTCCTCCGCCCGAGCCGAACAGGTCGACCACGGTTCCGTCGGGCAGCGTGAGGGGGCCCATGTTCTCGACCACGCCGATCACCCTCTGCCCGGTCTGCCGCGCGACGAGGCCGCTGCGGATCGCCACGTCGGACGCCGCGGCCTGCGGTGTGGTGACGACGAGGACCTCGGCGTGCGGCAGGATCTGTCCGATCGAGATCGCGATGTCGCCGGTGCCCGGAGGCATGTCGATCAGCAGCACGTCGAGGGCGCCGAAGAACACGTCGGTCAGGAACTGCTGCACGGTGCGGTGCAGCATCGGACCGCGCCACGCGACCACGGCCTCCCCGTCGCGCAGGAACATGCCGATCGAGATGGTCTTCACCCCGTGCGCGACGGGAGGGAGCATGAGGTCGTCGATCCGGGTGGGCTGGGTGCCGGCGGCGATGCCGAGCAGGCCGGGGATCGAGAAGCCGTGCACGTCGGCGTCGACCAGACCGACCGCGAGGCCCTGCTCGGCGAGGGCGACGGCGAGGTTCGCCGTGACCGTGGACTTGCCGACTCCGCCCTTGCCGCTGGAGACGAGGATCACCCGGGTCAGCGAATCGGGGCCGAAGGGCATCTGCCGCGGCGCACGGCCGTCGCGGAGCTTCTCGGTGAGTGCCTTGCGCTCGGCGGGCGTCATGACCCCGACCTCGACTTCGACATCGTCGACGCCAGGCACGGCGGCCGCGGCAGCGCGCACGTCGGACTCGATGCGCTGCGCCGCCGGGCATCCGACGATCGTCAGGACGATCGCGACGTGTGCGCGCGATCCCTCCACCGAGATCTCGCGCACCATGTCGAGGTCGCCGATCGGACGCCGGAGCTCGGGATCCGAGACCGCCGCCACCGCCGCTCGGACGGAATCCGCGGAGCTCATGGGGTCGTGCGACCGCTCGACCGGCGATCGTCGACGTGCTGCCCCGCATGCGTCCCCGACGGCTCGTCGGAGTCGCCGAGCTCGACCAGCAGCGCCTTGAGCTCCTGGCGGAGAACGTCGCGCGTCACCACCTGGGAGTTGCGCTCCTCGAGCGACATCCGCAGCGCCACGATCTCGCGCGCCAGGTACTCGGTGTCGGCGAGGTTGCGCTCGGCGCGCTGACGGTCCTGCTCGATCTGCACCCGGTCGCGGTCGTCCTGACGGTTCTGCGCGAGGAGGATCAGGGGCGCGGCGTAAGACGCCTGCAGCGAGAGCATGAGCGTGAGCGCCGTGAAACCCAGAGCGGCGTCGTCGAAGCGCAGGCCGTCGGGCATCAGGGTGTTCCATCCGATCCACAGGATGCAGAACAGGCTGAGGATCACGAGGAACGCGGGCGTCCCCATGGCGCGGGCGACCCACTCGGTGAAGCGGCCGAACCGGTCGCGGGACGTCGCCCGGGGCCGGGAGGATCCGCGGCCGGGAGCGTCGAGGCGAGGCGAGCGGGCCATCATCCGACCTCCTTCCGCGGGGCGGGAGCGCTCTGTGCGCGGGCGGTGGCCGCACCCGGAGCCGTGGCCTGCACGGGCTCGTCGCTGTCGTGCGTGCGCCAGTCGTCGGGCAGCAGGTAGTCGAGTACGTCGTCGATGCTGATCGCGCCGACCAGGCGATGCGCCGTGTCGATCACGGGCAGCGACACGAGATCGTAGCTCGCCAGCATGCGCGCGACCTCGGCGGCCGAGGCCGTGACAGGCACGGGCTCGAGGCTGTCGTCGACGATCGCGCCCAGGCGCTCGTGCGGCGGGGAGCGCAGCATCCGCTGGAAATGCACCATGCCGAGGAGGCGTCCCGTGGGCGTCTCGAAAGGCGGCAGGGTCACGAAGACGGCGGCAGCGAGGGCCGGGTGCAGCTCGTGCCGGCGGATCAGTGCGAGCGCCTCGGCGACCGTGGCGTCGGCGGACAGGATGATCGGCTCCGGCGTCATGAGACCGCCGGCCGTGTCGGGGCCGTAGCGGAGCAGCATCCGCACGTCCTCCGCCTCCTCGGGCTCCATGAGCTCGAGGAGCTGCTCCAGGCGGTTCGGCGGGAGCTGGGCGAGCAGGTCGGCCGCGTCGTCGGGCTCCATCTGGTCGAGGATGTCCGCGGCGCGCTCGTCGCCGAGGCGGTCGAGGATGTGCACCTGCTCGTCCTCGGGCATCTCTTCGAGAGCGTCGGCGAGACGATCGTCGGAGAGCTCCTCCGCCACCTCGATCATGCGCTGCTGTGGCAGATCGAGGAGCGTGTTGGCGAGGTCTGCGGCGTGCAGCTCCGAATAGGAGGCGACGAGCTGCTCGGCCGACTGCGCCTCGCCGGGCGCGCGCTCCTCGGCGACCTCGCTCCAGGCCGCGAACGTGGTCGATCCCTTCGCGAACGGCGAGGCGCTCGTCTTCGGGCGGCGCAGGAAGAGCTGGCTGATCGCCCATTCCCCGAGCCGGTTCGGCTCGATCGCGACGTCCTCGATGACGGCGTCACCGCTGCCGTCGACGAGGCTCACCCGACGCCCGAGCAGCTCGGCGAGCACTCGCACCTCGCCCGCCCTGGGGGAGAAGCGGCGCACGTTGATGAGGCCGGTGCTGATCACCTGGCCGGAGCGGATCGAGGTCACGCGTCCGATCGACAGGAACACCTGGCGGCGCCCGGGGATCTCGACGACGAGGCCGATGACGCGCGGGGCCGCGGTACTTCGGTACACGATGACGACGTCACGGACCTTGCCGAGCCGATCGCCCACGGGGTCGAAGACGGCGCAGCCAGCCAGGCGCGCGGCGAATACCCGTTGTGTGCTCACTCGTCCAGCGTAGTCCGCCGGTCGTGCGTGCGACGCGGCATCCGCCTCCGATCCGGCCGCTCCCGGGCCGATCAGGGGGAGGCATGGAACAATGGCGGGATGAGCATGCTGAACCGTCCCGCCGACAGCCGCGACGAAGGGGAGATCGTCGCCTCGACGCGCGATTACGAGGGTGCCCAGAAGACGGTGTCGAAGCTCATCGCCCAGGAGGTGCCCGCGCGCGACATCACGATCGTCGGGCAGAGCGTGCGCACGGTCGAGCGCATCACCGGTCGACTCGGCTACGCCGCCGCCGCGCGATCCGGCGCCATCAACGGCGTGCTCATCGGACTCTTCCTCGCCGCGATCCTCGTGATCGGCAACCCCGAGGTGCCGATCCAGATGTTCGTCGGCTTCGTCTTCATCGGCGTCGCGCTCGGGATGATCCTCAGCCTCGTGACCTACGCGATCGTCCGTCGTCGGCGCGACTTCGCGAGTGTCACGCAGTTCGCCGCCGACCACTACGAGGTGCGCGTGCAGGCCGCATCGCTCGCGAAGGCGCGCCAGGTCCTCGGCGCGGTCCGCCCAGCCACGGTGCGTCCTCCCGTGAACCTCGACGAGCCGCCGCGGTACGGCGAGCGCATCACGCCCGGAAGCGGGGAGGGGCAGGCGCAGCCGCCGGCTCCCGCCGATCAGACACCGCCCGCGGTCACGGCTCCTCCGGAGGGTGCTGAGGCGCCGATCCCCCCGCGCCCCGCCGACCCGGAGACGACGCCCGAGCAGGAGCCGGGCAGCGGACCGGCCGCCGGACCGAAACCCGCCGAAGGAGCCTGATGAGCGCCGACGAGCCGATCCGACCCGAGACGCCGTCCGCGGTCCCGCAACCGCCTGCGCCGCCTGCCCCGCCCGTCGTGCCGGGGCAGGTCGCACCGCCCGCGGCTCCCGGATTCCCGGCGCAGGCACCGGGACAGCCGACGCAGCCCCCGACGCACGCGGCCCAGGCTCCCGGGTACGCGGCGCCCGCTCCCGGGTACCCCGCTGGCGTCTACCCTGCGGCACCTCCTCCGCGCGGACTCCTGCCGTGGGCGCTCGGGCTGCTCATCCTCATCCCCTTCCCGTTCGTCGGGGGTCTCGCCTCCGGCATCGCGATGGCGGTGAGCGGGGGAGCTTCGCGCCGATCGGGCGGTGTGGCCGCCGAGAACGCGCGTGTCGCGCTGAACTGGGGCCTCACATATCTCCTCGTGTCGACCGTGCTCGTGATCAGCCATTTCGTGCTGCTCTTCGCCCTCTCCGCACGCGGGCCGATCGAGGGCTTCTTCCCGTTCGGCACGATCATCACGATCTACTTCGCGCTGTCGGTGCTGCACGTCGTGCTCGTGATCGTGGGCATGGTGCGAGCCTCCGCCGGCAAGGTGATGCGGATCCCATTCGCTATCCCGTTCCTGCGCCGCTGATGCCCTCGATCCCGGTCCAGCTGTCCACCGGCTCCGTGACGGTGTCCGCGGACTGGAGCGAGGGCACGCGCGACGACGTCGTGGTGATCGCCCACGGGGCCGGCACGGGCAAGGACCATCCGTTCCTGACCGGATTCGCGGAAGCCCTCGGAGAACTCGGCTTCGCGACGTTGCGGTTCAACTTCCCGTACGTCGAACAGGGTCGCCGGATGCCGGGGCCCGCCACTCATGCCGTGGCGACCTGGAACGCGGTCGTGACCTTCGCGCGTGAGCAGGCACCGAACTCGCGCATCTGGGCGACGGGCAAGTCGTACGGAGGGCGCATGGCGTCGATGGCGGTGGCCGAGGGGCTCGCGGTCGACGGCCTCGCGTACCTCGGGTATCCGCTGCACCCGCCGGGTCGTCCCGAGAAGCCGCGCGCCGAGCACCTGCCGGCGATCTCAGTGCCGCAGCTGTTCGTGGAGGGTTCGAACGATCCGTTCATCCAGCCCGTCGACCAGTTCGAGGCCGTCGTGCAGACCTGCCAGGATGCGCGCGTCGTGTGGATCGACGGCGGCGGCCACACGTTCGAGGTCAAGGGACGCAAGCGCCCGGCAGAGCAGATCGGCGCCTCGCTCGCGCCATATATTGCTACGTTCGCACAGGCTTGACAGCATGGCGGGGTGAACCTCGAACCCGGTGCCCCGATCCTCGCTCCTGCCGCTGTTCACCGGGGACTCCCGTCGTGAAGGGCCTGCACCACGTCGAGATCTGGGTGCCCGACATCGAGGAGGCGGCGCGCTCGTGGAGCTGGCTGCTCGAGAGGCTCGGACTGGAGCAGACCGGGCAGTGGTCGGAGGGGCGGACGTGGGAGGCGGGGACGACCTACCTGACGCTGACGACCTCGCCCAACCTCGCAGCGCCCGAGCACGACCGGCGTCGTTCCGGCCTGAACCATCTCGCATTCTGGGGTGGGACGCCCGGCGAGGTCGACGCGCTGATGGGCGAGGCGCCAGACCACGGCTGGAACCCGCTCTATCACGACCGCTATCCGCACGCGGGAGGGCCCGACCACTACGCGGGCTGGCTCGAGAACGCCCAGGGGTTCAAGGTCGAGATCGCCGCCGAGACCGACGATTGACGGTCAACGGAGTGCCGCCAGCTCCTCGTCCGACAGCAGGCGCCCCACGGTCGAGAGGCCTAGTCCGCTCATCGCCGGGTTGCTCTCCACGTAGTACCAGACGAGCCCCATCGCCTGCTGCAAGGCCCAGGCGGCTCCGCGGCGCCAGGCGACGGCATCCGCTCCCAGGCCGTCACGGACGATGTCGCGGCGGTCGGCGTCGAACAGGTGCCAGGCGGCGACGAGGTCGAGTGCCGGATCCGCAGGGCCGAAACCGCCGGTGTCCAGCACCCCCGCCAGGCGATCACCCGCGGAGAGAAGGTTGAACGGCGTGAGGTCGCGGTGGCTCATGACATCGGGTCCGGCCGTCGGCAGATCGCGCAGCGCACGCCACAGTCGCCTCACCCGACCGACGTCCACCAGCCGCGTGCTCTGACCCAGGCAGTGCTCCACCCAGTCGTCGTGGTCGCGCAGCCGACCTCCGCGCCCGCGCCCGCCGAAGACGCGGCCGCGCCGCGGCACCGCGCGAAGAGCGGAGACCACACCGACCACATCGCGAGCGAAGTCGTCGGAGGACTCGTGCGTGACGGGTCCGACCGGATCGCCCGCGACCCACGTCTGCACCGACCACGCGGAGTCGAACTCCTCCGACGCCGCGCCCACACCCACGGGAACGGACGCAACGACCGGCGAGGCATCGGCGAACTCGACCATGGCCGCGGCCTCGGCGCGCAGCCGCTCCTCCGACTCGCCCACGAGGGGGAAGCGCGCCACGTGATCGTCGCCGATGCGGACGATCGTGTTCACCGTCGCCGCGGTCCGCAGCCGACGCAGCGGCAGGCCGGCGAGCTCGGGGAAACGCTGCGCGATCAGCCGCGCGGCGACCTCGTCGGTGACCCCGAGCTCGCCGTCATGCACGTGCGGCGCTCAGCCCTGCACTCGGGCGATCCACGCCTCGATCTCGTCGGCGGTGCGGGGGATGTCCGCCGAGAGGTTCACCGGGCCGTCCTCCGTCATGAGGATGTCGTCCTCGATGCGCACGCCGATGCCGCGGTACTCGGCCGGTACCGTCACGTCGTCGATCTGGAAGTACAGGCCCGGCTCGATCGTGAACACCATGCCGGGGGCGAGGATCCCGTCGTAGTACATCTCCCGGCGCGCCTGCGCGCAGTCGTGCACGTCGATGCCCAGGTGGTGCGAGGTGCCGTGCACCATGTAGCGACGGTGCTGCCCGCCGGCATCCGCGTCGAGCGCCTCCTCGGCCGTCACGGGGAGCAGACCCCATTCGGCGGTGCGGGCGGCGATGACCTTCATGGCGGCCTCGTGCACCTCACGGAAGCGGACACCCACTCGCGCGGCCGCGAACGCGGCGTCCGCGGCCTCGCGCACCGTCTCGTACACTCGGCGCTGCACCTCGGTGAACGAACCAGAGACGGGGAGCGTGCGGGTGATGTCGGCCGTGTACAGGCTGTCGGCCTCCACGCCCGCATCCACGAGGATCAGGTCGCCCGGGACCACGGTGCCGTCGTTGCGCGTCCAGTGCAGGTAGCAGGCGTGCGGACCGGAGGCCGCGATCGTGTCGTACCCCTCTCCGTTGCCGTCCTCTCGCGCGCGGCGGTGGAAGACGCCCTCCACGACGCGCTCGCCGCGGGCATGCGAGACCGCGTCGGGCAGAGCGCGGATGATGTCGTCGAAGCCCTGGGCGGTGATGTCGACCGCGCGGCGCATCTCGGCGATCTCGTACTCGTCCTTCACGAGACGCAGCTCGGAGACGAAGCGCGTGAGGTCCTCGGACTCCTCGAGCAACAGCTCGCCGTCCACGGAGGCGAAGTCGTCGAGGTGCGCGGTCGCGATGCCGAGGTCGGCGGCGACTCCGGCGAGCGAGGGGCGCGGGCCGATCCAGAACTCGCCGACGGTCGCGTCGGCGTAGAACTCCGTGGTCGTGCGGTCGGCGCGCTCACGGAAGAACAGGGTCACGTCGTGGCCGTCGTCGGTCGGCTCGAACACGAGGATCGAGTCGGGCTCGCTGTCGGCTGCCCAGCCGGTCAGGTGGGCGAACGCGGAGTGCGCGCGGAACGGATAGTCGGTGTCGTTGCTGCGCTGCTTGAGCGAGCCTGCGGGGACCACCAGGCGCAGCCCGGGGAAGGCGGCGGACACGGCCGCACGACGGGTCGCGGCGTACGGGGCCTGCGCGCGGGGCGAGGGAAGGGGCTCGGGGCGCTCCGCCCAGCCGGTGGAGATCGTGTCGAGGAAGCCGCGGGGGAACGGCTGCTTGCGGTTCGTCGTGCCGGTCTCGGCCGGCTTCTCCGCGGCGGTCTCGACGGCGGGCTCAGCGATCGTGTCGCGTTCTGCGGTGCTCATCCCTCCAGTCTGTCACCTGAGACGGGGAAGCGGGATGCCGCGCCGGAGCGGTTCAGCCCGCAGGCTCCAGCTGCACCACGAGCGCCCGGTGGTCGCTGCCGCTCGCGTCGTCGATCACCTCGGAGCCCGTCGGGGTCCAGTTCGGCGAGGCCATGACGTGGTCGATCGGCGCGCCGAGCAGCGCGGGCAGCGAGCTCGGCCACGTGCCGCTCAGGCCGTTGCCGGTGCGCGAGGCGACGTCTCGGCAGTACCCCATGTCGCCGCCGTCGACCCCGAGTCCCGCCATGTGGTCGATGGTCGCGTTGAAGTCCCCGGCGAGCACGAAGTTGCCCTCAGGGCATTGGTCGGCGATCCAGCGGAGGTCGCTGCGCCAACCCTCCATCTCCTCCATGCGCGGGGCCACGGCGTGCACGGCGACGATCGTCGGTGCGTTCCCGTTGCCGCCGACCGGCATGAGCACCGCGCTCGGCACCGAGCCGGTGTTGCTCGAGCCGTCCTCCGAGGACTCGATGACCGAGTACTCGCCGAGTTCCGGCGACACCAGCACGGTCGTGAACCAGGACTTCGGGCCGTCGACCACATCGGGTTTGAACTGCACATGGTGCACCCACATCGGGCGTCCCTGGTCGCGCAGCATGACCGCGACCTGCTCGCCGACGGCCTCGGTCGTCTCCGGGAGCGCCACGATGTCGGCGCCCTGGTCGAGCACCTCACGGGCGATCTGCTCGGCGGTGACCGCGTCTCCTGCGGTGTTCCAGGTGAGGACGCGGATGCTGGCATCGGTCGCGGCGGGGAGCCCGGCGGCCCCGAACCCCCTCGTCATGCCGACCACGCCGGTCGCTCCGGCCCCGAGCAGCGCCACGATGAGCACCGAGGCGGCGAAGCCGCGCAGCGGGCGTGCGATCGTCAGGAGCAGTGCCAGCACGGCGATGCCGAGGAACGCCGCCAGGACGATGCCGCGTGCCGCGACGATCTGTGCGAAGGGGTAGGTCTGCTCGAGGTGGAAGAACTGCGGCCACACCACGATCGCCGTCCCGATCGCGAGCAGCACGGTGAACAGGATCCCCAGAAGTCTCAGCATCCCCTCCAGCCTAGGAGGACTCGCTGGGAACACCCTGCCGTGTCCGTGCGCGTCTCGGACCGGCCGCGCTCGGTACTCTCGGAGGATGGCCGTCGTTCGCTCGCACCGATTCGCGGGTCCCGCTGACCTGCACCTGCACTCCAACCACTCGGACGGTACGGAGTCGCCGCGCGAGGTCGTGCGCCAGGCCCAGGCCCACGGCGTCCGCACGCTCGCCCTCACGGATCACGATCGCACGACCGGGTGGGACGCCGCGGGCGAGGAGGCCGTGAGCCGCGGCCTGACGTTCCTTCCCGGCATGGAGCTGTCGGCGAAGCACGAGTGGCGCAGCGTGCACGTACTGGGCTACCTCTTCGACCCTGCGCACCCGGGTCTCGTCGCCGAGACGCAGCGGATCCGCGGCGATCGGATCGGTCGCGCCGAGCGCATCGTGCGGAACATCGGCCGCGACTACGACCTGCACTGGGACGACGTGCTCGCCCAGACGACCCCGGATGCGACCGTGGGCAGGCCGCACATCGCCGACGCGCTCGTGGCGCGGGGCATCGTGCGCGACCGCACCGAGGCGTTCGACGGCATCCTGCATCCGCGCGAGGGGTACTACGAGCCGCACTACGCGCCCGACCCGCTCACGGCGGTGCGATTGATCACGGATGCCGGGGGAGTGGCGATCATCGCGCATCCCGTGACGAGCGGACGCGACCGCATGATGCCGATCCCGTTCATCGAGAGGCTGATCGCGGAGGGACTCGGCGGCTTCGAGATCGACCACCGTGAGAACACCGAGTCGGGCAAGCGGACCCTGCGCCGCATCGCCGCAGACCACGACCTCATCGTGACGGGGTCGAGCGACTACCACGGCAGCGGCAAGCCGAACCTCCCCGGCGAGAACACGACGGACGAGCGCATGGTGGCGCGGCTCATCGAGCGGGCGACGGGAAGCGAGCCGCGCTACCCCTGACGCGATCGCGACGGAGCACCGCAACTCACGGCGAACTGTCGAGGAGCGTCGATACTGTTCCGAGCATGCAGAGAGCGACACCCCTCGAACGACGCATCGACGCGATCGCCCACCGTGTGCTGCGCGGTGCTCCCGCGGGGGGTCTCCGGGCCGGTCTCGTCGAGTTCGCGGTCTTCGTGCTCAAGCAGGCATGGGCCTGCGTGTTCGGCGCAGCGCTGCTCCTCGCGATCGTCGCGGCGCGGCTGTGGTATCCCGACGACGCGGCGCTCGCGCGCAACGATGCCCTGACGATCACCGCCGTCCTGATCCAGGTGGCGATGCTCGTGTTCCGCCTCGAATCGGGTCGCGAGCTGTGGGTCATCGTGCTCTTCCATCTCACCGGGACGGCCATGGAGCTGTTCAAGACCGACGTCGGATCGTGGGCGTATGCCGCCGACGGCATCCTCCGTATCGGCGGCGTCCCTCTGTTCAGCGGCTTCATGTACGCGGCGGTCGGCTCCTACATGGTGCGCGTGCACCGGCTGTTCGACCTGGGCTTCACCCGCTATCCGTGGCGGTGGGCGACGACGGTACTGGCCGCCGCGATCTACGTCAACTTCTTCACGCATCACTGGTGGTGGGATGCGCGCTGGGTGCTGCTCGCCGCCGTCGTGCTGCTGTGGGCCCCGACGATCATGCACGCGCGCGTGTGGCGACGGACCATCCGGCTTCCGCTGCTCGCGGTGTTCGCGGGCGTGGCGGTGTTCATCTACCTCGCCGAGAACATCGGCACGTGGGCGGGTGCCTGGGCCTATCCCGATCAGGTGATCGCGTGGCAGCCGGTGTCGCTCAGCAAGCTCAGCTCATGGTTCCTGCTCATGATCATCTCGGTCGTGATGGTCACGTGGGTCTACCCGCCGCGTCCGCCGCTTCCGAGGCGGGCGGCCGAGACGACGGAGGGGGCGGATGCCGCCGCTGCAGCATCCGCCCCCTCGGACGTCCAGGTCCCGGGCGATCAGGCCCCGGCGACCGGGGTGGTCCCGGCTGCGCCCGAGCCGCCGCGACGGCGGCGACGGCGACGCGCGGGAGCCGGCTTGCCGTCGTGATGCTCCTTGCCGGCGCCGTCGTGCGTGCCGGCGCCCTCCGCGCTGCGGTCGGCGGACGGAGCCGACTGTCCGTCGCCGGATGACGAGGCGTTCGCGCCCTCGGCGAACGTCGAGCCCACCGAGCTCGACCCTCCGCGACGACGGCGACGACGGCGCGTGCCGCCCTCCGCCGTGCCCTCGGCCGCCGCGTCCGCCGCGCGCTCGGGACGCGGCTGGCGTGCGGGCTTCTCGGCCTTCGGCGCCGTGACGAGACGGCCCTTGGTGCCGGCGGGGATGTCGAGGTCCTCGTACAGGTGCGGGCTCGAGGAGTAGGTCTCCAGCGGCTCGGGCTGGCCGAACTCCAGCGCGCGGTTGATGAGGGCCCACTTGTGCAGGTCCTCCCAGTCGACGAACGTGACCGCGATGCCGGTCTTGCCGGCTCGTCCCGTGCGACCGGCGCGGTGGAGGTAGGTCTTCTCCTCGTCGGGGATCGTGTGGTTGATGACGTGGGTGACGTCGTCGACGTCGATGCCGCGGGCGGCGACGTCGGTCGCGACCAGCACGTCCTTCTTGCCCGCCTTGAACGCCGCCATCGACCGCTCGCGCTGATCCTGGCCCATGTCGCCGTGCACGCCGCCGACGTTGAAGCCGCGGTCGCCGAGCTCGTCGACGAGGCGCTGCGCCGCACGCTTGGTGCGCGTGAAGATCACGGTCTTGCCGCGGCCCTCGGCCTGGAGGATGCGCGCGATGACCTCGTCCTTGTCGAGCGAGTGCGCACGGTAGACGAGGTGCTTGATGTTCGCCTGCGTCAGACCCTCGTCGGGGTCGTTCGCACGGATGTGGATCGGGTTCGACATGAAGCGGCGCGCGAGCGCGACGATCGGGCCGGGCATGGTCGCCGAGAACAGCTGCGTGTGCCGCACCGCCGGGACCTTCTGGAAGATCTTCTCGATGTCGGCGAGGAAGCCGAGGTCGAGCATCTTGTCCGCCTCGTCGAGAACGACCTCGGTCGCGTTCGACAGGTCGAGCAGACGCTGGCCGGCCAGGTCGATCAGACGACCGGGGGTGCCGACGACGATCTGCGCTCCGGCCTTGAGCTGGTCGATCTGCCCCTCGTACGCCTTGCCGCCGTAGATCGCGACGACGCTCGTGGAGCGGTTGCTCGTGAGCAGATCGATGTCCTCGTACACCTGCACCGCGAGCTCGCGGGTCGGGACGACGATGAGTGCCTTGACCCCGGGCTCGGGGTTCTGGCCGAGCCGCTGCACGACCGGGATGCCGAAGCCGAAGGTCTTGCCGGTGCCGGTCTTGGCCTGGCCGATGATGTCCTGCCCGGGCAGTCCCAGCGGGATGGTCTGCTCCTGGATGGGGAAGGCGTCGACGATGCCCTTGGCGGCGAGTGCGTCGACGATGTCCTGATCGATTCCGAGATCAGCGAAGGTTGTCAATGTTCAGATGCCTGTCCGGCGACCGGTGAGATCGCCACGTTCACGGATCCACGCCGTCTCTTGTGCCACAGGCGCGGGCCCCGCTCCGACGGCGGGGACGGGAACAGCCTACCCCCAGGGCGTGGCTCGGCCTGGAAGTGGAGGTCCGCCCGAGTATTGTGAAGCCCGTGGTGAACTGGTTCTGGAAGCGTCGGACGCCCCGGCGGACGATGACGCTGCGCAGTCGCGGCGATCAGGGCACGGCGACGAGGGTCGACTTCGCCGAGGTCGCTCCCGAGCTCGACCGGTTCCTCGGTCAGGCCGCGTATCTGCAGCTCGGCTACTTCGAGACGCTCACACGCCTGATCCGCGCCACGCCCGAGCTCTCCGAGAAGGAATCGCTGTCCCGAGCCGCCGGCGCCGCCCTCACCAAGCACAGGGCGATCGTCGATCTGATCGCCGAGCGGGGCGACGACCCGACGCAGCTCATGCTGCCTTTCCGCGAGAACCTCGACGCGTTCCGTCGCAAGACGATCGGGGCGCGTCCGCGCGAGACCCTGCTCTCGGTGTACATCACGGCCGGGATGCTCGACGACTTCTACCTCGCGCTCGCATCGAGCTACGGCGAGGTCGGGGAGCGTGTCGTGGCGATCCTCAGCGAGGACGACGCACGGCACGAGATCGTCGCGATCATCCAGGAGACGATCGACGGCGACGGCGAGTGGCGCTCGCTGCTGTCGATGTGGGCCCGCCGGCTCGTGGGGGACACGATCCTCGTGTGCCGGTCGGCGCTGCGCCAGCCCGAGCTCGCCGCGATGACCGAGGAGCGCGTCGAACCCGTGTACACCGAGCTCATGGGCGCACACGCCCGCCGCATGGATGCGATGGGACTTGCCTCGTAAGAGGATCGGCGCCCCGTCAGATGCCGAGGGCGGCCTTGGCCTCGGCATCCGTGCGTCGGCGGATGCCGACGATCAGCGCCGTGACGGCGCCGGCCACCACGACCGCGCCGAGCACGCTCGCCAGCCACAGCCAGATGCTGTCCTCGCCGACGCCGAGCCATTGCAGGCCCGTATAGGCGATCGCGGAGAGAACCGTCGCGAGCGCGGGCGTGAGCGCCACGCCGCGGAGCTCACGCCCCGGCAGGACGAAGTGCGCGGCGACGCCGAGCACGCACGCGCCGATCAGCGCGAGAAGGATGTACATCGCCGGTCAGGCCACGAAGCCGACGCGGCGGGATTCCTCGGTGCCGAGCTCGATGTACGCCAGCTGCGCGGTCGGGACGAGGTAGGAGTTGCCCTTGACGTCGGCGAAGCTCAGGTGCGCCGTGTTCTGCTCGAGAGCCGAGGAGACCTGGGTGCGGACCTCGTCCGCGCTCGCGGCGGTCTCGAAGCTGAGCTCGCGGCCGGTGTTGATGATGCCGATGCGGATTTCCACGCGTACTCCCGTTGTCTCGTCGACCTTGCTGTGCGCCCAACTCTACCCCGCGCGGATGACGCCGGATCGGCGTCAAGGCGCGGTTTCGCCGTGAGCGCACACGCGCGGGGGAGCGGGCCGGACTGCGATGTCGGCGCACGCCAGTAGCGTGGAGGACATGACCCAGGATGCCGCGCAGACCGCCGTGATCGGCGCCGCGGCGACATCATCGGGCATCATCATCGGCGCGCCGGGCACCGGCAAGACCCGTACGCTCATCGAGCGGGTCGTGCACCTGCTCGACGTCGAGCGGCTCGCCCCGGAGCAGGTCCTCGTCCTGACGCCGAACCGGCAGGCGGCCACCGCGCTGCGCGACCGCGTGGGGGTGCGGATCGGCCAGGCGACACCGGGGCCGCTCGCGCGCTCTCTGGGGTCGTTCGCGTTCCAGATCGTGCGCGGTGCGATGGTGCGTGCCGGCGCCGAGCCACCCGCGCTGCTCACCGGCGCCGACCAGGACCGCCTGATCGCCGAGCTGCTCGCGGGCGACGCCGAGGACGAGGCGATCGTGTGGCCCGACGCGTTGAGCCCATCCGTACGCGCGTCCACGGGATTCCGCTCGGAGCTGCGGGCGTTCCTCGCCGAATGCGTCGAACTGGGAGCGCATCCGGCCGAGCTGCGCGCCGCGGGCGACCCCGCCTGGACGGCTGCTGCGGACTTCCTGGTCGAGTACCGCGCCGTGCTGGACAGTGCACGCGCCGCCCACCGCGACGCCGCCGATCTGCTCGCCGAAGCCGCGGAGATCCTGCGCACGGCCGACTCCGCCACCCTCGGTCCGCTCGCGCCGCTCCGCGTCGTGCTGATCGACGACGCCCAGGAGCTGACGCGCGGCGGCGTCGCGGTCGTGCAGGCGCTGCGGGCTCGAGAGATCGCCGTGCTCGCCTTCGGCGACCCCGACATCTCCTCCGGGGCGTTCCGCGGAGCGACTCCCGAGCTCTTCGCGGAGCTCGCGGGGACGCTCGGTGAGGTGTACGTGCTCGACGTACCGCATCGACAGGCGGCCGAGCTCACAACACTGACCCGCGCCGTGACGCAGGCGATCGGGGCCGCGGGCCGAGTGGATCACCGCCGCGCGCCGCAGCCCTCTGCGAGCGCCGACGACAGCGACCCTGCGGTCCGGACCTTCCTCGCGCCGTCGCCGCACGAGGAGCTCGACCGCATCGCCGGTGTCATGCGGGAATGGCATCTGACGGACGACGTGCCCTGGGACCGCATGGCGGTCATCGCGCACGACACGAGGCAGGTCGCCCAGCTCGAGACCGAGCTCGCCGCACGGGAGATCCCGACGAGGGCGGCCGGCATCCAGCGACCGCTCGGCAGCGAGTCCGTCGTGCGCGACATCGTCGGCGTCGTGCGGCTCGCGCTGACGCCGCCGCAGGACCGCACGCCCCAGGAGTGGGAGGAGGCGCTGCGCACGCCCTTCGGCGGGATGGACGCGATCGGACTGCGTCGCCTTCGGGCACGGTTGCGCCACGTCGAGCTCGACCTCGGCGGTTCGACACCCGCTCGCGAGCTGCTGCGTCAGGCGCTCACCGAGCCCGCCCACCTGACGCTCATCGACGCGCAGGAGTCTCGTATCGCTGCCCGCTTCGCGGAGGCGGTCGCCGAGGTGTCGGCGGCGGCGGCCGCCGGCGAGACCATCCACGACCTGCTCTGGCGGGTCTGGGATCAGGCGCGGGCCGTCGACGGCCGCCGACTGCGCATCGCGTGGCGCGAGTCCTCGTTGCAGGCGAGCGGCGCGGAGACCGCGCGGGCACTCGATGCCCTCGTGTCGCTGTTCGGCGCCGCGAAGAGATTCGTCGAGCGGACGCCGAACGAGAAGCCGGAGGCGTTCGTGCGCGACGTGCTGGACAGCGAGGTTCCGGAGGATTCGCTCTCGAGCCCCGACAGGCCGGGGCGTGTCACCCTGCTCACCCCGGCGACCGCTCTCGGCACCGAGTTCGACGTGGTCGTGGTGGCCGGTGTGCAGGACGGCGTCTGGCCGAACGTGCGGCTCCGGGGCGGACTGCTGCAGACCTGGCGCCTCGCTGATGCGATGAGTGCCGCTCGCACCGGGGTCGCCGAGCAGCCTCCGGGCGTGCTCGATCGCCGTCGTGCGGTGCTGCACGACGAACTGCGTCTGTTCGTACGGGCGATCTCCCGTGCCAGGACTCGGCTCTTCATCACCGCCGTCGACGACGACGACATGACGCCGAGTCCGTTCTTCGCTTTCCTGCCCGCACCGGAACCGCCCGAGATGCACGCCTCGGCCGAGCATCCGCTCACCCTGCGCGGCCTCGTCGCACGCCACCGCCGGACACTCACGACGGCGACCGCGGTGGCGGCGAGGGAGCACGCGGCGGGCCAGCTCGCGGTGCTGGCCCGCGAGGGCGTGCCCGGCGCGGACCCCGACGAGTGGTACGGAGTGACTCCGACGACGACCGAGGCGCCCCTGCACGACCTGACCGTGGAGGCCGCGCGCGTCTCGCCGTCGCGCATGGAGTCCTTCGAGGAGTGCGAGCTGAACTGGGCCGTGTCGGCGCTGGGCGGCGACTCGGTCATGCCGCCGTCGGCCGGGATCGGCACGATCGTGCATGAGGCGATGGAGAAGGTTCCCGACGGTGAGCTCGACCGCCTCCGGGCCGTTCTGGCCGAGCACTGGCCCGAACTCGACTTCGAGACGGCGTGGATCGGGCGCAAGGAGCGCCGCCGCGCCGACCTCTACATCGACCGGCTGCACAGCTACCTCTCGGCGGTCTCCGCGGAGGGCGGTCGTGTGCTGGCCGGCGAGGTGGAGTTCCGCTTCGCGGTGGACGTCCCCGACGACGGCGACGGCGACCTGGAAACGGGGCCCGGCGTGCACGACGTGACCGGCGACGGGGACCCGCAGCCGCACCGGGCGATCGTGCACGGCTTCATCGACCGGGTGGAGGCCTACGCCCCCGGCGGCGGCGAGCACGCCAAGGCGCGCGGCCAGAAGTGGACGCGGATGGCCGCGCCCGAGGCCGAGCGCGTCGTCGTGGTCGATCTGAAGACCGGCAAGTACGAACCCGAGAGCGAACAGAAGGTCGCCGACCACGCGCAGCTCGCCGCGTATCAGGTCGCCGTCCAGCAGGGACTCATCGAGGGGGCGGCCCCCGCAGCGCTCGCCGGCGCGCGACTCGTTCTCGTCGCCAAGACCCTGTCCGGCAGCGACTTCCGCGTCGCGCACCAGCACACGCTCGCGGGGGAGGAGCGCGTGCAGTTCCTCGGGCGCATCGCGGATGCCGCGCGGGGGATGTCGGCGTCGAGCTTCACCGCCCGCGTCGACGCCCACTGCGCCGACACGCAGTGGCGCGTGCAGCCCTGCCGCATCCACACGGTCCCGGCGGTGAGCTCGTGACCGTCTGGGACGGCACCGGGCACGGGGTGTCGGCGCTCGATGTCGCCGCGGCGCTCGGCCTACTGCCGCCCACCGCCGCGCAGCAGCGCGTGATCGAAGCACCGCCGACTCCCGCGCTCGTCGTCGCGGGAGCCGGCAGCGGCAAGACCGAGACCATGTCCGGCCGTGTCGTATGGCTGGTGGCGAACGGGCATGTGCGCCGCGACGAGATCCTCGGACTCACGTTCACGCGCAAAGCGGCGGGGGAGCTCGCCGAGCGGATCGCTGCCCGGCTTGCGCTGATCGACGAGTACGGTCGCCGCGGCCTGCTGCCGCATCTGCCCGAGATCGTCGCGACAGGAGCGCTCGAGCGGGTGGGGAAGGCGGCCGCCGGTCGTCAGCGCGAACTCGTCCGCGCGCAGGTGCTCGACGACCTCGCGGCGCGCTTCGGCACGGTCGAGGGCGGAGCGGCGGCGCCGGCGGTGGAGGATCTGCTGATCCGGCCGCGCGTGTCGACGTACAACGCCTTCGCCGACGGCATCGTGCGCGAGCACGCGGCGCGCATCGGCCGGGACTCCGACGTCGCGATGCTCAGCCAGGCGGCGTCATGGATGCTCGCGCGCGACATCGTGCTGCGCGCCGATCTCCCCGAGCTCGAGGAGATCGACCGGTCCCTCAACGGAGTCGTGGACGCGGTGCAGCGGCTCGCGGGAGATGCGCTCGACCACCGCGCCGATCTCGGACGCGCCGACCGGATCGCGCTGCGCCAGGCCGAGGCGTTCGCGCCGTACGCGAGCCACGCCGACATCGGCGGTGTCTCCGCCAACCTGCGGGTGCTCCCGGCGCTGACGAGTCTGGTCCGCGAGTACATCGCCGAGAAGGAGCGTCGGGGCGTGCTCGACTTCGCGGACCAGGTGAGCGGCGCCTACGACATCGTAGAGTCCTCCGCGGACGTGCGCGAGGAACTGCGGGATCAGCACCGGGTCGTGCTCCTCGACGAGTACCAGGACACCTCGGTCATCCAGACGCGATTCCTCGCGGAACTGTTCCGGGACTCGGCCGTGATGGCGGTCGGAGACCCGCACCAGTCGATCTACGGATGGCGTGGCGCGAGCGCCGACAACCTCCACGCGTTCGCGCGCACCTTCGCCGAACGCGAGCCGGTCGAGAACTACAGCCTGATGACGAGCTGGCGCAACGACCGCGGTGTGCTCGACATCGCCAACGAGGTGCTCGGCCCACTGCGCCGAGACGGTCTGGACGTGCCGCCGCTCGAGCCTCGCCCCGGTGCGGGCGACGGCGCCGTCGAGGTGCGTTTCCCCCTCACGGTCGACGACGAGGCACGAGAGGTCGCCGCATGGTTCGCCGAGCGGCGGGCGGCTCATCAGAACGCGGCGGCGCCGCACACGGGCGCGATCCTGTTCCGCTCCAAAAGGCACATGCAGACCTTCGCGGCGGCGTTGGCCGGGCGCGGCATCCCGCATCGCATCCTCGGTCTCGGGGGCCTGCTCTCGACCCCCGAGGTCGTCGACGTCGTGTCGACCCTGCGGGTGCTGCACGACCCTACGGCGGGGTCCGCGCTGATCCGTCTCCTGGTGGGGCCGCGGTTCGCGGTGGGGGTCGCCGACATGGCCGCGCTGCAGGGACTCGCGGCCGAGCTGTCCCGACGCGACAGCGGGCTGCTGCCCCTCGACGACGAGCTGCGGCAGAGGATCCGGGCATCGCGCGGGGCGGACGAGGCGTTGTCGATCGTCGATGCCGTCGACGTGGTCCGAGGTCTCGCCGACGACTACCGCCTGCTGGCGGAGATCACCCCGGAGGGTCGTGCGAGGATCCGTGCGGCGGGCGAGATGCTCGAGCGGCTGCGGCGCTCCTCTTCGCTTCCGCTGCCCGACCTGCTCCGATTGATCGAGCTGGAGCTGCGCCTCGACATCGAGCTCGCGACCAACGAGACGCGCGGGCCGGCGCGCATCGCCGCGACACAGCTGCGTGCGTTCACGGACGAGGTCAGGGCGTTCCTGGCCGCCGATGAGCGCGGCACGATATCGAGCCTGCTCGCCTGGCTCGACAAGGCGGAGAGCACGGACGAGCTCATGCCGCGCCCCGAACCTCCGGAGCCGGGAGTGGTGCAGCTGCTCACGATCCACGGCTCGAAGGGACTCGAGTGGGACGCGGTCGCCGTGGTGCGGATGGTCGAGGGAGAGCTCCCCTCGCGTCCGACCGACACCGCGGGATGGTTCGGGTTCGGGGTGCTGCCGTTCGCGCTGCGCGGCGACAGCGCCGCACTCCCGACGTTCACCTGGATCCCCCCGACGGATGAGGAGCCCGACCCGGCGAAGCGCCTCAAGGCAGGGATCGCCTCTCTCACCAGTCGCAGCAAAACGGCCCCTGGTGCCCTCACGGTGTTCAAGGACTCCTACCGCGAGTACCAGCAGGAGGAGGAGCGTCGCCTCGCCTACGTGGCGGTGACCCGTGCGCGCACCGACCTGCTGCTGACGGGCGCGCATTGGGCGGGGCAGAAGCAGCCCAAGGCGCCGAGCCCCTATCTGCTCGAGGCGATCGAGGCGAGCGGTGCACGCCCGATCCCCGAGGTCGATCCCGAGGACAACCCCTACGACGGCCCCGGGGCGACGCTCACCTGGCCGATCGATCCGCTCGGCGCGCGGCGCCCGATCGTCGAGGCAGCCGCTCGTGCGGTGCGCGAAGCGGGAGACGGGACGGCGGAACCCACGCCCGAGCTCACGCGGCTGCTGGCCGAGCGCGCGGCGAGGCTGCGGGGCACGGACGCCCCGCCGCCCACGCGCGTGCCTGCCTCGCGGTTCAAGGACTACGTCACCGACTTCGGCGACACCCTGTCGTCGATCGTGCGCCCGATGCCGGAGCGTCCCTATCGGCAGACCCGCCTGGGCACCCTCTTCCACGCCTGGGTCGAACGCCGCAGTGAGCTCGTGGGCGTGGGACAGCGCGTCGACGAGGCGCTCTGGGAGCTGGACGACGAGGACATCGTCCCCTCCTCGGATGAGACGGGCGCGGACGTGTCACCGGCGGATGCGGCCGACCTCGCAGCGCTGCAGGACGTCTTCGAGCGGAGCGAGTGGGGCGATAGGCGGCCGATCGCGGTGGAGATCGAGATCGACTTCGTGCTCGGCGGCGGACTCGAGACGGCGCCAGAGGATCGGCATATCGTGATCTGCAAGCTCGACGCGGTGTACCGACGCGAGGATCGGGGCGGCCGCATCGAGATCGTCGACTGGAAGACCGGCAAGGCACCGCGCACGGCGAAGGACCGGGAGGAGCGGATGCTGCAGCTCGCGCTCTACCGGCTCGCCTACCACCGCAGATTCGGGGTGCCCCTCGAGGAGATCGATGTCGCTCTCTACTACGTGGGCGACGACCTCGTCATCCGCGGCGACCGCGTCTACTCGGAGGCTGAGCTCCTCCAGCGCTGGAGCGCGGCACGCGCGGCGCGCTGAGCCTCGTCCTCGGGTGAGGTCGCATCGTCGTGCGGGGCGGTGCGCCCCGAGTCCCGCGCATCGTCGTCCGCTCGTTCCGTCGCGTCGTGCGCGAGACCACGCCTCACGTCGGACAGATCCTCGGTCTCCAGGCCCCCGACCTCCATGCGGTGGGCGGCCGCGCTCGCCGCCTCGGTCAGATCATGGGTGCCGTCGTCATCGGTGATCGCGGCATCGGCGTTCGTATCATCCGCGCCGTCGTCCGTGGAGCGCTCGTCGGACTCGTCCTGCCACAGCTCGTTCGGGTTGTACGCGTCCGTCTGCATCGACGTGTCCACGCTCGATGCCGCGGGTTCGGGCACGCGGTCCAGTGCGTCCATCGCCGAGTCGACGCCGTCTCCGCGGGAGTCGGCCACCGTGAGATCGTCGGCATGCAGTCCGTCGGCCAGGGCCTCCAGAAGTGCCGCCGCGTCGTCGACGATGTCGGAGCGACGCAGGGAGTCGCCGTGCACGAGCCATCGGGCGAACTCGAGCTCCGCGAGCAACCGGGCGCGCACCTCCAGGGCGGGGTCCGGCACGCGGTCGACCGTGCGCGCGTACGACGCGTGCACGTCTCCCGCGGCATCCGGCGCGGCCGAGAGCCAGGACAGGTCCAGCGCCGGATCCCCCACCGACAGCGAGTGCCATCCCAGGAGGCCGGTCACCTCGGGGCCCCTCTCGTCGTCATCGCGGAACAGGAAGGAGGTCGCCTGCACGCCGCCGAGCACGACCGTGGACTCGAATCGCCACAGCTCGTCGTCGGCGACGGCCTCGCGCCAGCGGACGGTGAGTCGCGCGGGAACGCGACCCGTCGCGGCGGCGGTGTCGATCAGCCGCGCCAGCTCGTCGCGGCTCTCCTGCGCCGAGCGCATGAGCAGCCCGGCTCCGCGCACGACTGACGTCGGCAGCGCGTGCACGGCGGCGATCGCGGATCCCATCGACTCGGCCGCGCCGCGCCCGGCGGGAACGAGGGCGGCCTCGATCTGGAAGCCGGGGAGCAGCTCCGTCACGAGCGCGCGTGCGTCGCCGAGCCGCGTCTCCCCGATGTACTCCGGCGCGGCGAAGGGCAGCATCGCTCGTGCTCCTGCGGTGAGCGCTCGCAGGGCGAGGGCCTCCGCGGCCAGTTCACGCGCGGTCTCGTCGTCGTCCGCGACGCGGATCGCGAGCTCCCTGCCGTCGGCGAGTGAGGCGACTGCGGAATCGAACCTGCCGTCGCCGTCGGCGGTCAGCGGGCGGGCTCCCGTCACCTCGGCTCCGGGCAGTG
This sequence comes from Microbacterium sp. GCS4, assembly GCF_001262495.1. Classification (GTDB taxonomy): domain Bacteria; phylum Actinomycetota; class Actinomycetes; order Actinomycetales; family Microbacteriaceae; genus Microbacterium. The sequence goes on along the minus strand of NZ_LGYE01000001.1, from coordinate 838,384 downwards.
CGGCCGTCACCGCCGCGGCTAGAGTGAATGGAGAGCGTCCCATACACCCAGGGTAGGTGGGCGCGGGGGCCGTCCCGCCTCCGCCACGCCCGTGAGAGAGGGAGTCGATGACCACGATGCGCGCGCCTTTCGACCGTGCGGCAGACCTGCGGACCGAGGTCGGAGTGATCGATCGTCTGCGCGCGGAGCCCGCGACCACGGTGATCGCCGTCCGTGACGGACGCGTGCGCATCGACGGCGACGACCTCGAGGCTCCCGCACTTCTGCGAGTCTCGGCGGACGACGTGGGAGAAGCGACCTGGGCCCTGCTCGGCCGGGACGCGGCCGGCGACGCCGTGCTCCTCGCCGCCCTCGCCCCCGAGGTGGACAGCGTGGACACCGCGCCGGACGAGACCTGGCTCGGGCTCCGCGACCTCGGCGGCCGCCTCGGCGGCGAGGACGCCGAGATCCTGATCGAAGCCCTCGCGCTCGGCGGCTGGCTGCGAGACGCGCCGTTCTGCCCGCGGTGCGGAGGCGGCACCGAGCTGCTGCAGGCGGGGTGGTCCCGCCGCTGCCTGGTGTGCGGCCGGGAGCACTTCCCGCGCACCGACCCCGCGGTGATCGTGGCGGTCGAGAGCGCCGACGGAGAGCGGCTGCTGCTCGGGGCGAACGCCAACTGGGGCGGTCGCATGTACTCGTGCTTCGCCGGTTTCACGGAGGCGGGGGAGTCGCTCGAGGCGACCGTGCACCGGGAGCTGGCCGAGGAGTCGGGGGTGCGTCTCGCCTCACTGCGCTACATGTCGTCGCAGCCGTGGCCGTTCCCGCGCTCGCTCATGCTGGGGTTCCGGGCGGTCGCGCTGGACGAGGACGAGGTGCGCCCCGACGGCGAGGAGATCGTCGACGTGCGCTGGTTCACCCGTGAGGAGATCGGCACCGCGCTCGCCGGCGACGGTCCGGTCGGTCTTCCCGGCGCGGCATCCATCGCCCGCGCGCTGATCGTGTCGTGGTTCGAGGAGGGCGCGTGAGCGCACTCGACGCGCTCGACGAACGGCAGCGGGAGGCGGCATCCGTGCTGCGCGGTCCGGTCGCGGTGCTCGCCGGGGCGGGCACGGGGAAGACCCGGGTCATCACGCATCGCATCGCCCACGGCGTCGACACCGGCGCGTACAGCCCCTCGCGGGTGATGGCGGTGACGTTCACCGCGAAGGCGGCGGGCGAGCTGCGCGGTCGACTCCGCGCGCTGGGCGTCGAGGGCGTCGCGGCCCGCACCTTCCACGCCGCGGCTCTCGCCCAGCTCAACTTCTTCTGGCCGACGCTCGCCGGATCGCCCGCGCCGTCCATCATCGACAACAAGGTGCGGATGCTGGGCCAGGCGGCCGACGCGATGCGGCTGCGCCCGAGCACCGCGACCCTGCGGGACATCGCGTCCGAGATCGAGTGGCGCAAGGTCTCGATGCTGTCGGTCGAGCAGCACGCGGCGCTCGGCCGGAGCGTGAGCGGCGTCGACACGGCGCAGCTCGCCGAACTGCAGCAGCGCTATGAGGCGCTCAAGGACGAGCGGCACCAGCTGGACTTCGAAGATGTGCTGCTCGCCTGCGCGGGGATGCTGGAGGCCGAGCCCCGCGTCGCCGCCTCCGTGCACGAGCAGTACCGCCACTTCACGGTCGACGAGTTCCAGGACGTGTCCCCGCTGCAGAACCGTCTGCTGGAGCTGTGGCTCGGAGACCGCCGCGACATCTGCGTGGTCGGCGACGCGAGCCAGACCATCTACTCCTTCGCCGGCGCCGAGCAGCGTTTCCTGCTGGAGTTCGAGCGACGGCATCCCGACGCGACGATCGTCCGGCTGGAGACCAACTACCGCTCGCAGGCCCCGATCCTCACCGCCGCGAACGCCCTCATGCGCGGTCGGCCCGGCGCGCTCGAGCTGGTCCCGGCGCGCGAGACGTTCTCGGCCGACACCCCCACGGTCACCGCCTATGACAGCGAGCGCGAGGAGGCCGAGGGCATCGCGTCGTCGATCGCGGCGAGCATCGAGGCCGGCGCCTCGCCCGCCGACGTCGCCGTGCTCTACCGGGCGCACGCGCAGTCGGCCGTGCTGCAGCAGGCGCTCGCCGCACAGGGCATCGCGACCTCGGTGCTCGGCGGCACCCGGTTCTTCGCGATGCCGGAGGTGCGTCAGGCGATCCTCGCGCTGCGCGCCGCCGCGGTTGCGCCGACCGAGCACGGGTTCCTTCCCGGCGTGCAGCGTGTGCTGCGCGAACTCGGTCTCACCGAGGAGCCGCCGGCGGCGGGGGGCGCGCAGCGCGACGGCTGGGAGGCTCGGCGTGCCATCCTTCGGCTCGCCGAGGAGGCCGCGCCGGGGGAGACGCTGCGCTCGTTCAGCGATGCGCTCATGGCGCGCGCCAAGGATCAGCACGAGCCGACCATGCGCACCGTGACGCTGTCCACCCTGCACGCGGCGAAGGGTCTCGAGTGGCCGCACGTGCATCTGGCGGGATGGGCGGAGGGCGCCCTGCCGATCTCCTATGCCACCGGGTTCGAGGCGATCGACGAGGAACGACGACTCGCCTACGTCGGCGTCACGCGGGCCGCGCGTACCCTCTCGCTGTCGTGGTCGCGGTCGGCCGGACGAGGGGAACGGGCTCCGTCGCGGTTCCTCGCGGAGATCGGGACCACGGCGCGCGGCACCGGCATCCTGCGTGAAACGGCACCGGGTGCCGGGCGCGGCGTCCGTCGCGGCTGATCACGACGACCGAGCCGCCGGCAGGATCGTCGGCGAGCATCTGCGCGACGACGGTCGCTGCACCGGCGATGCGTGCGGCGCTGATCGGGCCGGAGGGGCGACCGATGAGCTGGGCGTGCATGCGCGGCCACGCGGGGTCGTCGTCCGTGGCCGCGCCGTCCCGGCACGCGAGGCAGGGTGACTCGCCGGGGACGACCAGCGGACCGATCGTGATCCGCCCCCGCTCGAGCGACACCGGTAGGTGAGCGGTGTCCACGCGCAGGTAGCGCGCGAACTCGATCGAGGCGGCGGCTCCCTCGACGAGGACGACGCCGATGTCCCCGGGGTCCGAGCGGATGCCGGTGGCGACGCCCTCGTCGATCAGAGCGTCCCGCAGACGCGGAGCGCACCGGCCGTCGTGCACGCCGAGGCTCTCGACCCATGCGGCGCGCGGCGTGGGCGGGTCGTCGACCAGCAGCGGCTCGAGTCGTGCGAGCAACGCTCGAGCCTGGGTGCGAGGGGCCCCGGCCGCATGCGCGATCACGTCGAACGACGCCCGCCGGAACCCGATGGCCATCCGGGTGAGCAGTCGTTCCACCCAGGGGTCGGCGGCGGGGATCCGCAGCGTGCCCTCGATCCCGATCTGCAGCGTCTCGCCGTCACGCCACAGCAGCGGGACGGAGGGGTCGAGTCGGGTGAGGACCTTGGGCGTGAGCGGCGGCATCCCTCGATTGTGCGGATGCGGCGGCCCCACCTGGTCCACGAAAGCCGGATCCGTGGACAACTGCGGCGGATCCGGCGCCTGTGGAGGAGGAGACGCCGAAGAGCTCCTGACCTATACCGGTCGATCGCCCTCGGGCGCTCCGCCCTCGTCGCCGTGGTCGTCCGCGGGGCCGTCCCCGGCATCCTCGTCGCCCTGTCCGGAGAAGTCGTCGCCGTCGAGCAGACGCGCGAGCGCCTCGTCGAACTCGTCCGTCGCCGGCTGCTCGCCGCGCGCCGTGGCCTGGAGCCGGGCGACCAGTGCGGTCGGGTCGTCGATGTCCTCCGACGTCGGCATGAGGTCGGGGTAGTCCCACAGCGCATCGCGCCCCGCGGCGCCGACGGCATCCGTCACGGCCTGCCACATCGCCGACGCCTCCCGCAGGCGACGCGGACGCAGTTTGAGGCCGACGAGCGCACCGAGCGCGTCCTCGGCGGGGCCGCCCACCGCGCGCCGGCGACGCGCAGCCTCCGCGATCCTCGCGCCGTCGGGCAGACGTGCCGTGGCCTGCGCCGTGACCACGTCGACCCAGCCGTCGATCGTCGCGACGAGGTTCTCGAGTCGAGCCAGCGCTTCGCGCTGCGTCTCGCTCTGCGTGGGCAGGAGCGCCCCGCCCTCGATCGCCGCGCGCAGCTCCTCCGGGTTCGAGGGGTCCAGGCGGCTCGCGACGTCTTCGAGCGCTTCGACGTCGACCGTGACCCCGCGAGCGAAGTCGGTGATCTGCGCCATGACGTGCAGGTGCAGCCACTTGGCGTGCCGGTAGAGACGCGCGTAGGCGAGCTCGCGCGTCGACAGATACAGTGCGATCTGGTCCTCGGGGATCTCCAGCCCCTCGCCGAACGCGGCGAGGTTCTGCGGGATCACCGCGGCGGTGCCGGCGGGGAGCACGGGGATGCCGACGTCTCCGCCCGACACCACCTCGAGCGAGAGGTTGCCGAGCACCTGGCCGAACTGCGCGGCGAAGACCGAGCCGCCGAGACCGCGCATGAGCTTGCCCGCTCCCTGCACGATGCCGCGCATGTCCTCGGGCACCTGGGTGTCGAGCGCGCTGGTGAGGGCGTCCGCGATGCTCGTCGACACAGGATCGGCGATCTCCTTCCAGACCGGGAGCGTCGCCTCGACCCACTCGCCGCGGGTCATGGCCCTGGGTGCTTCGCCGAGCTCGGAGATGGTCGTCGCCTCGCCCAGCCAGAGGTTCGCGAGGGCGAACGAGTCCGCGAGCGAGGTGCGCGCCCCCTCGGAGATCCCGAGCCCGTCCCGGTTCGCGATGTGCAGAGCCTGACGGAGCGCGTTCTCCCACGCATCGCCGCCGAAGGCGCCCTGCAGCTGAGACATGATCGTCTGCATCATCGCCGGATCGAGCTGGAGGCCGTCCATGCCGGCGAAGGCGTTCTGCAGGGCCTCGGGATCGATGTCGCCGGCGCCCTGCCCGGCCATCATTCGTCGGAGGAACTCCTGGAAGTCCTCGGGTGTCGGGTCGTTGTCTGCCATCGCGATCGCCTCTCAGCACGTCTGAAGCCGTGGCATCTACGCTAGTCACAGGAACGGCCGCGAGTCCCCGAACGTGGGCAGATCGCTGTACGCCGCCCGCGAACGACGGAGGAACCTGTGGATCGAACCCGGTCTGTGAAGCTCGGACTGGGAGTATGGGCGCTGGTCGTCGCGTTGATCGCGCTCGTGGTGCTCACCTTCCTTCCCACGCCCTACGTGATCCAGCGACCGGGACCCGTCTACGACACTCTCGGCACGGCCCCGGGAGCGGACGGCGAGAAAGTGCCGCTGATCAAGGTCGAGGGCGCTGAGACCTACGAGACCGGCGGCACTCTCGACCTCACGACCGTCCAGGTCGTCGGAAACCGCGAGCGCACGCCCAGCTGGTTCGAGCTCGCGCTGGCCTGGGCGGACTCGTCGCGCGCGGTCGTGCCGATCGAGTCGGTGTTCCCCGCGGGGCAGACGAGCGAGGAGCGCGACGAGCGCAACGCGACGCTCATGGTCGACTCTCAGCACGAGGCCACGGCCGCGGCGCTGAACGAGCTGGGCTACGACACCGGGGCGCAGGTCGCGGTGGTCGACGTCGTCGAGGATGCTCCGGCGCAGGGCGCGCTCGAGTCGGAGGACGTCATCACGGCGGTCGACGGCACCGCGGTGACCTCCGCCACGCAGCTGCGCGACGCGATCCAGGATGCCGGGGGAGACCCGGTGGCCCTCACGGTGCTCCGCGCCGGGGCGGAGACCACGGTCGAGGTCACACCCGAGAAGCACACCGAGGGCGACGTCACCACCTGGTTGATCGGCGTCACGCTGCGCACCGACTACGACTTCGAGGTCGACGTCACGCTGCAGCTCGACAACGTCGGGGGTCCGAGCGCCGGCATGATGTTCGCCCTCGGGATCATCGACACCCTGACCCCTGGCGAGCTCAACGGCGGACAGAACGTCGCAGGCACCGGCACGATCGACGCCGAGGGCACGGTCGGGCCGATCGGCGGCATCCGGCAGAAGCTCTACGGGGCCCGCGATGCCGGGGCCGACTACTTCCTCGCCCCGCAGTCGAACTGCGACGAGGTCGTGGGACACATCCCCGACGGGCTGACCGTGCTGAGCACATCGACCCTGGAGGAGTCCCTCGCGGCGCTCGAGGTCATCGCAGACGACGGCGACGTCTCGGCGCTGCCGACGTGCGAGGTCGCCTCCGCGCAGTGACTCGGAGGCCGTATGCGTCGTGACCTCCCCGTGACCGGGATGACAGCCGGAGCACAGTGAGGCGTGCCTAGGATGGAGGGGTGACCTCGACTTCCGCACCGAACCCGGCCACTCCTCGAACCTCGCGAAGAATCTTCGGCATCTCGCTGGCGATCATCGCCGCGCTCATCGCTGCCTTCTTCGTCTTCGCCTCGCTCTACACGGAGTACCTCTGGTTCGACCAGCTGGACTTCGCCGGGGTCCTCACGACGCAGTGGATCGCGACCGTGATCATGTTCGTCGTCGGATTCCTCGGCATGGCGGTGCCGCTGTTCGTGGCGATCCAACTCGCGTACCGCCTGCGCCCGGTCTACGTGCGACTGAGCTCGCAGCTGGATCGGTACCAGGAGGTCATCGAGCCGCTTCGCCGTCTCGCGATGTGGGGCATGCCGATCTTCTTCGGGCTCTTCGCCGGTTTCTCAGCCGCAAGCCAGTGGAAAACGGTCTGGATGTGGCTCAACGGCGTCGCGACCGACACGGTCGACCCGCAGTTCGGCATCGACACCGGCTTCTACATGTTCGCGATGCCGTTCTACTCGATCCTTCTCGCGTTCGTCTCCGCCGTCCTGCTGCTCACGCTGATCGTCACGGCGCTCGTGTCGTACCTGTACGGCTCGGTGCGCATCGGCCAGGGCGAGCTGCGCATCTCGAAGCCCGCGCGCATCCAGCTCGCCGTGATCGCCGGTCTCTACCTGCTCGTGCAGGCCGCCAGCCTCTGGCTCGACCGCTTCAAGACGCTCGTCTCCCCGGACGACCGCATCGTCGGCCCGGCCTACACGGGCGTGAACGCCACGATCCCCGGACTCGCGATCCTCGCGATCATCGCCGCGATCGTCGCCATCCTCTTCTTCGTCACGGCGGTCATCGGCCGCTGGCGCTTCCCGCTCGCCGCGACCGCCCTGTTGATCATCGCCTCGCTCGTGGTGGGAGTCGGATACCCGTGGGCGGTCACGACCTTCCAGGTCCGCCCGAACCAGAACGCGTACCAGGCGGAGTACTACCAGAAGAACATCGACGGGACCAAGGAGGCGTACGGGGTCGCCGACCTCGAGACCACGCCGTTCGAGGCCGAGACCGACGCCGAGGCCGGCCAGCTCCGCGCCGACGCCGAGACCACGGCATCCATCCGCATCGTCGACCCGGCCGTCATCAGCCCGACGGTCCGCCAGCTCGAGCAGTACCGCGGCTACTACCAGTTCCAGGAGAACATGGACGTCGACCGCTACGAGATCGACGGCGCGATGCAGGACACGGTCGTGTCGGTGCGCGACCTCGACATGAACGGCGTCGACGTCACCAACTGGAACAACCGCGCCGCGGTGTACACGCACGGCTACGGCCTGGTCGCCGCCGCCGGTAACCAGCGCACGAGTGACGGCGAGCCCGTGTTCCTGGAGCGCGGCATCCCGTCCTCCGGCTTCCTCACCGACCAGGAGAACTTCGAGCCCCGCGTCTACTTCGGCGAGAACTCGCCGGAGTACTCGATCGTCGGCGCCCCGGAGGGCAGCGACCCGGTCGAGATCGACTACCCGCGCGGCAAGGACGGCTCGAGCGAGACCAAGACCACGTTCGAGGGCGACGGCGGGCCGAAGATCGGCAACACGTTCACGAAGCTGCTCTACGCCCTCAAGTTCCAGTCCGAGCAGATCCTGTTCTCGAACCTCGTGAACCCGGACTCGCAGATCCTGTACGACCGCGACCCGAAGACGCGCGTGCAGAAGGTCGCGCCGTACCTCGAGCTCGACAGCGACCCCTACCCGAGCGTGGTCGACGGTCGGATCGTCTGGATCATCGACGGCTACACCACGAGCTCCTCCTACCCGTACTCGACGACCGTGAGCCTGTCCGACGCGATCGCGGACTCGAACGTCCCGTCGCCGACGCTCGCGATCGACGAGATCAACTACATCCGCAACTCGGTCAAGGCCACGGTCGACGCCTACGACGGCAGCGTGACACTGTATGCGTGGGACGACGAGGACCCCGTGCTGCAGACGTGGCAGAAGATCTACCCGTCGACGCTCAAGCCGGTCAGCGAGATGTCCGGCGATCTCATGAGCCACGTGCGGTACCCGACCGACCTGTTCAAGGTGCAGCGGGACATCCTCGGGATCTACCACATCAACACCGCGGGCTCCTTCGCCCAGCAGGACAACCGGTGGCAGACGCCGAACGACCCGCGCAGCGACGCGGTGCTCCAGCCGCCGTACTACCTGACCATGCAGATGCCCGGTCAGGACTCCCCGCGCTTCTCGATGTTCTCGACGTTCATCCCGAGCGCCTCGGGCAGCGGTGGCAACCGCGACGTGCTCATGGGATACCTGGCGGTCGATTCGGACGCCGGATCGGAGGCGGGCACGAAGGCGGAGGGCTACGGTCAGCTGCGGATGCTCGAGATCGACACGGACACCACGGTCCCCGGCCCCGGACAGGTGCAGAACACCTACAACTCCGACACCTCCGTCGTGCCGCAGCTCAACCTGCTGCAGCAGGGTGAGTCGGAGGTCCTGTACGGGAACCTGCTGACGCTCCCGGTCGGCGGCGGTCTGCTGTACGTGCAGCCGGTGTACGTCCAGTCGTCCGAGGGCACGAAGCTGCCGCGACTGCAGAAGGTGCTGGTCGCCTTCGGCGACAAGGTCGCGTTCGAGGACACCCTGACCGCGGCGCTCGACACGCTGTTCGGCGGTGACTCCGGTGCGACCGGCGGCGACGACCAGGTGGAGCCGACGCCCGATCCCGACACGGGTGAGGTGCCCACGGAGCCGACCACCCCGACCGATGCCCAGGCGGACGCGCTGGCGGACGCGCAGCAGGCGCTGCTCGATCGCGACGCGGCACTCAAGTCGGGCGACCTCACGGCGTTCGCCGAGGCGGACAAGCGCCTCACCGATGCCGTGAACATCCTGCTGGAACTCGAGGGCTCCGGCGAGTAGATCCGCGCCTCACGCACGAGAGGACGTCCCTTCGGGGGCGTCCTCTCGTCGTATGCGGGCGCGTCCGCGTCGGTGCACGACGCATGGCAGACTGAGACGGTGACCTCCACCCGGAAGCCTGCCGTCGTCCGCGGCATCGCTGCTTCCTCGGTCGCGATCTTCGTCGCGCTGGCGGGTCATATGACCGGCGGCGGCGACATGCCCGGCCCGCTCGGCGTCGTCGTGCCCTGGGTGCTCTCGCTCATGGTGTGCGTGCTGCTCGCCGGTCGACGCCTGTCGCTGATCCGGCTGTCGCTGTCGGTCGGCCTGAGCCAACTCCTGTTCCACGTGCTCTTCGTCCTCGGCACGGTCACGCCGTCGGGCGTCTCGGCTCCGCACGTGCACGGAGGACCACTGGTTCTGCCTCCGGGCGTCGGAGTCTCCGAGGCGGTCATCGCCGACGGCGGGATGTGGGCAGGGCATCTGCTCGCAGCACTCGTGACGATCGCCGCCCTGCATCGCGGAGAGCGGCTCGTGATGGCGCTGGGCGCCCTCGCCGCGCAGGCGGTCCGCTGGGTGCGTCGTCGCGTCGACGCCGCGCTCACGCGCCCCTCCGTCCCGCGCATCCGCAGTCTCCGGGTCGTGCCGGTCCTGGTGCCGTCCGCGGCCTCCGCGCTCCTCGCGACGCTCCGCGGCCGCGCGCCGCCTCTCTCTTCTGCGATCTGATCCCTTCGCGCCGCCGACTGTCCTGGTCATGACGGCGCCGACGTCGCGCGCGCACTGCGCTCGACATCCGAACGCAGTCACGACGTCGCGCGTCGACGTCCGTCGAGAGGTACTTTCCCCATGTCTCCTTTCCGCAGAGGTGCGGCGGGGGTGATCGTGGCGGCCATCGCGGTCTTCGCGATCGCGGCCCCCGCCTCCGCCCACGATCAGCTGGTGTCCAGCACTCCGAGTGACGGAGAACAGTTGGCGGCGGCTCCCACGAGCGTCACGATGACGTTCTCGGGCGAGCTGCTGGTGCTCGACGACTCGGCCGCGGGCGCTGTCGTGCTGGTGGTCGACGAGTCCGGCGCCGACTGGTCCGCCGGCAGCGTCACGGTCTCGGGCAGCACGGTCACCGCCGAGCTGCGTCCCGACATGCCGGTCGCGGGCTACCAGGTGCGCTGGCAGGTCGTCTCGGAGGACGGACACCCGATCTCGGGGGTCATCCCGTTCACGATCGGGGACGCCACGCCGTTCACGATCGCGGGAACACCGTCCTCGGCAGGGGAGACGCCCGACGCCGCGAACTCGGATCAGGTCGCACAAGAGACGAGCGGGGTCGTCCGGACCCTCCTCGTCGCGGGAGGCGGAGCGGCAGTCGCCGCAGCCGTCTTCGTCCTGTATCGATTCCTCCGCCGTCCCCGGACGGCAGCCGCCTCGCCGGAGTCCGGCGCGGCGGCCGATGATCTGTGAAAGGCATCATCATGAACACCCGTACCACCACCCGCACCCTGCTCGCCTCGCGCCTGTTCGGCGTCGTCGCGGTCTCCCTCCTCGCGCTGACGGGATGTGCGGCCGAGTCCGCACCGGGCGAGTCCGAGCCGGTCGTCGCCGGTGAGGTCGTCACGATCGACGACGCCTGGGTCAAGTCGGCGGAGGAGGGCATGTCGGCGGCGTTCGGCACACTCTCCAACAGCGGCGACGCGGATGTCACGGTCGTCTCCGTGGCGTCCGAGGCCTCGAGCATGATCGAGCTCCACGAGACCGTCGAGAACGAGTCGGGGGAGATGGTCATGCGCGAGATCGACGGGGGCTTCGTGATCCCCGCCGGCGGGACGCTCGCCCTCGAGCCCGGTGCGAACCACATCATGCTCATGGATCTCGCAGGCCCGCTGCGCGCGGGCGACGAGGCGACGTTCACGCTCACCTTCTCCGACGACTCGACCTATGAGTTCACCGCGCCGGTCAAGGACTACTCCGGGGCGAACGAGAACTACGAGTCGGGCGACGGGCACGAGGGCATGGATCACTGATGCCCGCGCCCACTGAGGGCGCCCGCATCCGTCGTGCCGGGTCGACCCGGCGGCAGTTCCTCCTCGGAGGGGCTGTCGCCGGCGTCGGCGCGGTCGCGGCGGTCGGCGCCGACCTCGTCCTGAATCGTCCGGACACCGCGCCTGCTCCCGCAGCCCCCATGAACGGCGAGGGGACCGTGCCGTTCCATGGAGTGCATCAGGCCGGGATCGACACGGCCGCGCAGGCGCACGGTGTTTTCGCCGCCTTCGATCTGCACGCCGACATCGACCGCGAAGGCCTCATCCGTCTGCTGCGCATCCTCACGGACGATGCCGCCCGGCTGACGCAGGGGCGTCCGGCGCTCGCGGACTCCGAGCCCGAGCTGGCGCTGTCTCCCGCGAACCTCACGGTCACGTTCGGGTTCGGCCCCGGACTCGTCGCGCGCGCCGGTGGAGCGGCGCCCGCGTGGCTCGCGCCGCTGCCTCCGTTCCGCGTCGACCGGCTGCGACCCGAGTTCTCCGACGGCGACCTCCTGCTGCAGATCGCCGGCGACGATCCGCTCACGGTCGCGCACGCGACGCGCATGCTGCTGAAGGACGCCCGCGGCTTCACGGATCTGCGGTGGACGCAGCAGGGGTTCCGTCGCGCGTACGGCACGGAGCGCCCCGGCACCACGATGCGCAACCTGTTCGGCCAGGTCGACGGGACGACGAACCCCGAACCGGGGACCGCGGACTTCGATCGGGTCGTGTGGGCCGAGGACGGCTGGCTGGCGGGAGGGACCGGCATGGTCGTGCGTCGCATCCGGATGGACCTCGACAAGTGGGACCGGCTGGATCGCAGCGGTCGCGACGCCTCGGTGGGGCGGACCCTGGCGAACGGCGCGCCCCTGACCGGCACCGAGGAGTTCGACGAACCGGACTTCGAGGCGACGACCACGATCGGGTTCCCGGTCATCCCGCAGTTCGCGCACATCCGCCGGGCGCGAGGCGACGGAGCGGAGCGCATCTTCCGGCGTGCCTACAACTACGACGAACGTCCGGTCGGGGGCGAGGTGTCGGAGTCCGGCTTGATCTTCGTATCGTTCCAGGCCGACATCGATCGGCAGTTCACGCCGATGCAGAAGCGTCTCGACGAGCTCGACCTGTTGAACGAATGGACGGTCCCGATCGGCTCGGCGGTGTTCGCGATCCCGCCGGGATGCCGTGAGGGCGGGTTCGTCGGCGAGACGCTGTTCGCCTGAACGCGTGGGTGCCATCGGCTCATCCGATGGCACCCACAGGATCCGCGGGATGGGACGATGCCGTGCGCGGGCCTACTGTTGCTGCATGGTCGATCCGTCTGCGCGTGCCCTCGAAGCGGTCGCCGTCAGCCCGGCCGTCGAGGTCGGCGACCTCGACGGCAACCTCCGACGTCTCGCCGCGGCCCTCGACGGTTTCGGCGACGACCACGCCCGACTGGTCGTCCTGCCGGAGCTCGCCACGAGCGGGTACGTGTTCCGGGATCGGGCGGAGGCCCAGGCGCTGGCGCTCACGCGCGACGACCAACGGCTGACCGGTCTCGGGCGTCGTCTGGGCTCCCGCACGATCGCGGTCGTCGGCTTCGCCGAGAGCGACGGCGACGACCTCTACAACTCCGCCGCGGTCCTCTCCTCCGACGGCATCCTCGCGGTCTACCGCAAGTCGCACCTGTGGGCCGAGGAGAAGCGGGTGTTCACACCCGGGACGGATGCCGGGATGCTCGTCGACACCGCCGTCGGACGTCTGGGTGTCGCGATCTGCTACGACAACGAGTTCCCGGAGGTCCCGCGCGCGCTCGCGCTGGCCGGGGCCGACCTCCTCGCGCTGCCCGTGAACTGGCCCCTCGTGCCGCGTCCCGATGGCGAGCGCGCTCCCGAGACCATCCAGGCCATGGCCTCGGCGCGCTCCTCGCGGCTTCCCACCGTGATCGCCGACCGCCGCGGCTCGGAGCGCGGCGTCGAGTGGACGGGAGGCACGGCCGTGATCGACGGCTCCGGCTGGGTGGTCGCGGAGGAGAGGGACGGCGTCGCCGCGGCATCCCTGAAGCTCTCCGCAGACAAAGCCCTCGGACCGCACAACGACCTGTTCGCCGACCGGAGACCCGAGCTCTACCGTCCGCACGAGTCCTGAGCGCGTTCCGCCCCGACATCCCCCACCCTCACCCGAGAGGACCGTACTCATGAACGACCCCCGCAGCAGCGCCCCCGAACCCGGGATCGTGCAGACCCCGGTCGCTGTCCCCGCGACCAACGGCATCGAGGTCAAGTCCATCGACTGGGTGCCGCTGACCGAGCGCACCGGCACTCCGTCCAGCCTGTTCTCCCTCTGGTTCATGTCGAACGCGAATCTCACGACTCTCGCGACCGGTATGGTCGGCGTCGCGATGGGGGCGAACTTCCTGGTGTCGGTCCTCGCGATCGTGCTGGGCGTCTGCGTCGGCACGGTGTTCACCGCCTTCCACTCCGCCCAGGGACCTCAGCTCGGACTCCCGCAGATGATCCAGTCCCGCGCGCAGTTCGGCTACCGGGGCGTCGCGATCGTGTGCCTGGTCGTCGTCGCGAGCATCGTCGGGTTCAACATCTTCAACCAGCTGCTCGCCGGTCAGGTGCTCACCACGACGACCGGCGTGGACGCGGGGGCAGGATGGTACGTGCTCATCACGGCGCTCGCGCTGACGCTCGCCATCGTCGGCTATCACTGGATCCACCGGGTGCAGAAGTGGCTGACCTGGCTGTTCCTCGCGACATTCGGGGTCTTCACCGTCGTCGCGCTCTTCGCACTTCCCTTGGCTCCGATCGACTTCTCGATGGGGGAGGTGAACTGGCCGGCGTTCCTGGTGCAGTTCGCCGCCGCGGCGGCCTACGCCCTCGGATGGGCGCCGTACGTGTCCGACTACTCGCGCTACCTCCCGCCGCAGACGAGCCCTCGGAAGGCACTGTTCCACACCGCGTCCGGCGTGATCGTCGGTGCCGGCTGGCTCATGATCCTCGGCGCGTTCGTCGCCTCGCTGTTCACCGAGTCCGACCCGGTGGAGGCGATCGCGGCAGCCGCCGACGCGATCCTCCCGGGGCTCGGCGTGGTGCTGCTGTGGTCGGCGCTGCCGGCGCTCATCACGGTCATCACGATCAACATCTACGCCGCCAGCATCGAGCTCATCACGGTCGCGGACTCGTTCCGACCCGTGCGGCCGACGCGGATGACGCGCGTCGTCGCCTGTGCGCTGGTGGGTGTCGCGGGACTGCTCGGAGCAGCGTTCTCGACGGGCGCGTTCCTCGATTCCTTCGGCAGCTTCCTCGTCGTGCTGCTGTACGTGCTGGTGCCCTGGACCTCGGTCAACCTCGTCGACTACTACCTCGTGCGCCACGGGCGGTACGCGGTCGCGGAGATGTTCCGCCCGCACGGCATCTACGGGGCGTGGGGCTGGCGGGGTATCACGGCCTACGTCGTCGGGATCGCGGCGATGATCCCGTTCGTCGTGACGACCTGGTTCACGGGTCCGATCGCAGCGGCTATGGGCGGCATCGACATCGCGCTGTTCGTGGGACTCGTGGCCTCGGCGGTCGCGTACGTCATCCTGGCCCGCGGACTCGATCTCGATGCCGAGCGCGATCTCGCGCGCGAGGAGGCCGCGGCGATGGGCGTCCGCTCCGTGAGCTTCGGTGCGCGTTAGGGCTGGGGTGACACCGAACGCCGACTGACCCGTGGGATCGGCGGATGCTCCCCAGCTCCCCGAGAGTCGTCACCGTCCGACATGGTCGCGTTCGCCCCGTTGGATCCTGGCTCTACGTCTGGATCGACGTCGACAGTAGTGCGATCGTTCATGTGGGCGGCACCGGGCACGACCCGGAACTGCGCTCCTATCTGCACGTCGAGAGCGAGGATCCTCGTCTCGGAGGTGTGCGAGCGACCGTGCCGCGATTCGCCGAGCGGGACTTCGACGTTCTCGCGTTCGAATTGCCGGATGATGTCGAAAGAGCAGCCGCGAAGCAGGCGCTGATCGCGCACCTCGCCGAAGGTCGGCCGATGAGCACACTGCCCGGCCTCACCGAACCGATCGTCCGGGCGATCGAGATTCATCGTGCGCGGGCAGGCTAGGGCGTCATCCCCGAGGGAGGTCAGAGCGTCTTCAGGTTCTCGGCGGGAGTAGCTCGTCTGATGTCAGGTCGTTCCACCGGGCTCGCAGCGACCGGACGTCACGGCGCAGCGCGGCCAGGGGCGGAAGCTCCGGTCCATCCGAGATGTCGACGTTGCGGAGGGGGTCGTCGCCGACGTGCTGGGGCAGCAGATGGCAGTGAAGATGTGGCATCCGATGGCCCATCACCAGGTAGTCGATCTTCCTCGGATCGAACGTTGCACCGATCGCTCGTCCGGCGCGCTGGACGTCGGACCAGAAGGACGACAGCTGGTCGGGGCGCAGCTCAGCGAGATCGGTCAGGTGATCTCGGAGGATCACGATGCAGTATCCGCGGTGCGCCTGATTGCGGGCCATCCGCAGATGCGTCGTTACGGTCGACGCGACCAGGAGGCTGTGCGGGTTCTCATCGACGTGGGCGTCAGCGCACATCCCGCAGTGCTCCGGGTCGTGCAGCGTCGACCATTCCTCTTCAGACCACCACATCGGTGCAGCCTATCGGGCCGGCGTCGCGAGCACTCCGGCGGGAAATCGTCTGGCAACAGGGAAGCGAAAGGCCCCTGATCGGGATTTCTCCTGATCAGGGGCCTTTCTTGTGTCGCATTCTCGTTGCGGGGACAGGATTTGAACCTGCGACCTCCGGGTTATGAGCCCGGCGAGCTACCGAACTGCTCCACCCCGCGGCACAAGGAATAACTTATCACGGTTATCGGAGGTGCGCGAATCGGGGCCGGGATGCGCGACCCGACGGGCGTGTCGTGGGGGAGGATGAGGGGATGACCTCCGCTGAGACACCCACCGAGACCGCGGTTGCCGTTGCCGTCGCCGTCTGCCAGTTCGCGCCGACGTCATCGCGCAGGGACAATCTCCAGCGCATCGCGGTCCTCACCGCCGAGGCCGCGTCGAGGGGAGCGCGGCTCGTCGTCTTCCCCGAGTACTCCAGCTACTTCGTCGACCCCATGGACGAGAGCCTCCCGGCGAACGCGGAGACACTCGACGGCGAGTTCGTCACGACGCTGACGGCGCTCGCCGCAGAGCACGGCCTCGTGATCGTCGCGGGGCTCGCCGAGCAGGCGTCGGATGCGGATCGTGTGCGCAATACGCTCGTCGCGGTGCGCGGCGACGGCATCCTCGCGACGTATCGCAAGCAGCACCTGTACGACGCGTTCGGTCAGACCGAGTCCGATTGGGTCCAGGCGGGGGAGCTGGGCGACGCCTCGACGTTCGAGGTCGCCGGCATCCGCTTCGGGCTGATGACCTGCTACGACCTGCGCTTCCCCGAGGTCGCCCGCACGCTCGTGGATGCCGGAGCCGACGCTCTCGTCGTGCCGGCCGAGTGGGTGCGTGGCCCGCTCAAGGAGCATCACTGGACGACGCTGCTCGCGGCACGGGCCATCGAGAACACCGCCTACGTGATCGCCGCCGATCACCCGACGCCGATCGGCGTCGGGCACTCGCAGATCGTCGACCCGCAGGGGGTCGTCCTGGCGGGAGTCGGCGTCGCGGAAGGCATCGCCGTGGGCGCCGTCGAGAGGGCGACGATCGAACGCGTGCGCGCCACGAACCCATCGCTCCGCGTGCGTCGCTACCGGGTCGTTCCGCGCTGAGCGCGCGGCGCGGAGGTCAGAAGCCCGCGGCGAGACGGGCGGCGGCCTCCTCGAGCACCTCGACCCGCTTGCACGCCGCGAATCGCACGAGCCCCGCGTACTCCGCGCGGTTCCCCGTCGAGACGAACGCCGTGAGCGGGATCGCCACGACGCCGGCGCGCTCCGGGAGCGCCCGGCAGAAGTCCGCGGCATCCGTCCCTCCGAGCGCTGTCGCGTCGGCGACCGTGAAGTAGCCGCCCTGCGGCGCGAAGACCGAGAACCCGGCCGCCCGTAGTCCGTCCCCGAGGATCTCGTGCTTGTGCGCCAGCGCGGCAGAGGCCCCGGCGAAGTAGTCGTCACCCAGTCGCAGTCCGACCGCGACCGCAGGCTGGAACGGCGATCCGTTCACGTAGGTCAGATACTGCTTCACCGTGAGCACCGCCGTGATGAGCTCGGCGGGACCGTGCACCCAGCCGATCTTCCACCCCGTCGTCGAGAACGTCTTGCCGGCGGAGGAGATCGTGAGTGTGCGGGAGGCGGCACCGGGCAGGGTCACGATCGGCGTGTGCGGCGCGTGGAACGACAGATGCTCGTACACCTCGTCGGTCACGATGATCGCGTCATGACGCTCGGCGAGACGCACGACCTCCTCGAGCACGGAACGATCGAACACCGTCCCCGTCGGGTTGTGCGGATCGTTCACGAGGATGATCCGCGTGCGGTCGGTGACGGCGTCCGCGAGAGCATCCAGATCGGGCTGGAAGTCCGGCGCGCGCAGCGGAACCGTGCGAAGGCGGGCGCCCGCGAGAGCCACGGCCGCGGCATAGGAGTCGTAGTACGGCTCGAACACGACGACCTCGTCGTCCGGTCCGTCGATCAGCGCCAGCAACGTCGCCGTCAGGGCCTCGGTCGCGCCGGCGGTCACGACGATCTCGCTGCCGGGGTCGACCTCGAGGCCGTAGAACCGCTGCTGATGCTCGCTGATCGCCGCCAGAAGGTCGGGGATGCCGCGGCCGGGAGGGTACTGGTTCACGCCGTGCGCGATCGCGGATCGGGCCGCCTCCAGGACCTCGGCGGGGCCGTCCTCGTCCGGGAACCCCTGGCCGAGATTGATCGCGCCGGTTCGGGCCGCCGCAGCGGACATCTCTGCGAAGATGGTGGGCGCGACGGTCCCGTCAGGGGCGAGGAGTCCGGCTCCCGCTGCCGTGCGCCGCCATGCGCCGGGGATGACACTCATGAAGAACAGGCTAAGGCCATAGCCGAAACTCATCCTCGACATACGAAACGCACAGATACGGGGCGCACTCTGAGAGGGCGTTGTTGAAGGAGCACACACCATGAACGAAGACAGCACCCAGGACCACTCGGCACCCGCGTCGAACGACGCCGTGCCGTCCACCGAGGCCGCAGAGACCGTCGACCGTTCGACGACCTCCGCCGCCGCTGAGGCCGGCGCCGCGCCCGGTCAGGGGCACGAGGTGCCTTCGACGTTCACGTCGACGCCGGCAGCGAAGGCCCCGGCACCGACCGCTCAGACCCCGCAGTCACCGGTCTCCGCGGCTCCCGCATCGACGGACAGCCCGGCCAGTGGCGCTCCCGCGTTCGAGGCCCCGGCAGCGCAGCTGCCGCAGGCCGGCCCGCACGCGCCGACCGCCCCCCAGCATCCCTTCGTCGTCCCCGGCGTTGCAGGTTCTGGTCCGCAGGGCGCACCGGGCGCTTCCACCGCGTCCGCGCCCGGCGCCTCCTTCGGCATCCACACCGCGACCCTTCCGGGTCAGCCGCTCGGCGCCCCCGTCAAGGCCAAGGAGAAGCCGCGCGCCGGCGTGAAGTTCGCAGCCATCGTCGTCGCGGCGGCCCTCGTGGGCGGCGTCGCAGGCTTCGGCGGCGGGGCCATCCTCACCGGCATCTCGAACCAGAACTCCACGGGCGTCGCCCAGGGGCCCGAGACTGTCACGGTCAACAACCCCGGCTCCGTCAACGAGACCACCGCGGTCGCGACCGCCGCCCTGCCCTCGGTCGTCACGATCGAGGTCGCCGGCTCCGACCAGGCGGGGAGCGGCTCCGGTGTCATCATCAGCGACGACGGCTACGTGCTCACCAACACGCACGTCGTGACGCTCGGGGGAGCGGTCGCCGACCCGACCATCCGCGTCACCACCTCGGACGGGCGGATCTTCTCCGCCACCGTGGTCGGCACCGACCCGATCTACGACCTCGCCGTGATCAAGCTGACGGATGCCTCGGGGCTCACGCCGATCGACTTCGCCGACTCGTCCAAGCTCAACGTCGGCGACACCGCGGTGGCGCTCGGTGCGCCGCTGGGGCTCTCGAACTCGGTCACCACCGGCATCGTCAGCGCGCTGAACCGCAGCATCCAGATCCAGTCGTCGGCCCTGCCCGACTCGTCCACCGAGGACGCGCCGCAGGATCAGCAGTCGCCGGACGAGAACGACAGCCAGGGCCCGTTCCAGTTCGATCTCCCCGGCAACGGTCAGCAGCAGAGCTCCGACAGCATCTCGATCGCCGTCATCCAGACCGATGCGGCCATCAACCACGGCAACTCCGGCGGTGCCCTCGTCAACAGCAAGGGCGAGCTGATCGGCATCAACGTCGCGATCGCCGGGGCGGGCAGCTCCGAGGAGTCCGGCTCGATCGGCATCGGATTCGCGATCCCCTCGGACATCGCCAAGCGCGTATCCGAGGAGATCATCGCCGACGGCGCAGCGACGCACGGCCTGTTGGGCGCCTCGGTGCGCGACGCCGCGAGCGTCGAGAACGCCTCGGTCTCCGGCGCCTACATCGCCGAGGTGACCGGCGGCGGAGCCGCAGCGGGTGCCGGGCTGAAGGCCGACGACATCGTCACGAAGTTCAACGGCGTGCCGATCACGAGTGCGAACGACCTCACCGCTCAGGTGCGGGCCGCGGCGGCCGGGAGCGACGCCAAGGTCACGTACATCCGCGGCGGCAAGGAGTACGAGGTCGACGTGACGCTCGGCGAACTCGCCGGCTGACGACAGGCCGACCGACCCGAGAAGGCGGTTCAGAGAAGGGCGCCACCCCGCGCGATAGGCTCGCGGGGTGGCGTCCTTCTCTTTCGGCTCCGGCAATGCGGCCAAGCTGCTCCGGATCCCTCTGTACGTCATCGGGCGCCTCGGGACCGCACTCCTTCCGCGCGGGGACCGCTGGGTGTTCGGGTGCGGCGCCGGCGTCGGAGACGGCGCTCTCGCGCTGCAGCGCCTGGCGTCGGCGCAGGGCCACGACACCGTCTGGCTCACCTCGTCGGAGCGTGAGGACCGCGACGCGGCCGCCCTCGGCATCCGGACCGTCCCGAAGGGCGGTCTCCGCGGGTGGTGGGCCACTGCACGCGCCGGCGTGGTGATCGTGACCCACGGTCTGGGAGACGTGAACCGCTACGCGATCGCCGGCGCCTTCGTGGTGCAGCTGTGGCACGGCATCCCGCTCAAGCGCATCGGCCTCGACTCACCCGCGACGACGCAGGTGCCTGCGGTTCCCGGTGCCGCGCTGCTGCGTCGCCTCGTGGGCATCCTCTACCGCGGTGCCGCGCAGCGCATCCGCGTGCTTCCCGCCGCCTCCCACCGTTCGCGAGGACGGCTCGAATCCGCCTTCGGCCTCGGCGACGACCGCGTCGTCGTGACCGGCGAGCCCCGCGTCGACGTGTTGTCGACGGGGGATCCGTCCGAGCGCCGCGCCGCGGCATCCGCCCTCCTTCGGCAGACGCTCGACGGTCTCCCGGACGGTGCGCTCATCGTGCTGTACGCACCGACATGGCGCGACGGCGCAGCCGATCCCGCCATCCCCAGCGCGCCGGAATGGGTGCGCATCGTGCGCATGCTCGAGGAGCGCGACGCCGTGCTGCTGATCCGCTCGCACCCTCTGGGGGAGGGCGGCTACGTGCCACCGCTGCCGACCCGTCGGGTGCGGATGCTCGGCTCCGCGCTCCTCGCCGACGTGACGCCCGTGCTGCCCGCGGTCGACGTGCTCGTGACGGACTACTCCTCGCTGGCCTACGACGTGGGCCTGCTCGGCATGCCGGTGGTCTACCTCGCGCCTGACGCGGAGGAGTACGCGCGCACCCGCGGGTTCTACGGGCGGTTCGAGGATGTCGCGGGCGACGACGCCGCACGCGACTGGGGCGACGTCGTCGCACAGCTCTCCGCCCTGCTCGACGACACGGCGCTGTTCGCGTCGAGGTCGGAGCGGTCCGCTACGCTCAGCGCGGAGATGCACGCGTTCCGCGACGGTCGGAACACCCGTCGCGTGTACGACACGATCCGAGCGCGGGGCATCCCCGCGCCGAAGGGAGCAGCATGACAACGGCCCGGATCGATGAGGCGGCAGAGACGCTGATCATCGCGGGGACCGGACAGCGTCCCGCCACGGCGGACCTGATCGGTCCGCGGGCGCGGGTGGAGGGCCGGATCACCGGCGGCGGCAAGACGTGGAAGGCCACCTTCCCGCTGCGCGCCGCGCGCTGGGGCGGTCCCGAGCTTCCGCTCCCCGCCGGCTCCTACGAGATCCGCATCCCCGAGGCATCCCTGGACGACGTCGTCGTCGACGCCCACGTCCTCACCGGCGTCCGCATCGCGGTCGCGGACGGCAGAGCCCGGATCGCGGCGCCGATCGACCCCGTGTACGACACCGTGGAGGGTCAGTCGACGCTCGAGGGGCGATACGTGGCGCAGACCGGCGGCACCGAGAACGCGGTGTTCTTCGAGAGCTTCTACGGCCGCAGCGTGGGCTGCAACCCGCGCGCCATCGACCGCGCGCTGTCGATCCAGGCGCCCGGCGTCACGCGGTACTGGAGTGTCGTCGACCTGTCCGTCGCGGTCCCTGAGGGCGCGATCGCGGTGGTCGAGGGCAGCCCGGAGTGGTGGCGTGCCCGGGCGGCGGCGCGTCTGCTCGTGGTGAACGACTGGCTGCGCCGGCGGTTCGCGCGCAAGGAGGGGCAGAAGGTCCTGCAGACCTGGCACGGCACACCCCTCAAGCGTCTGGCGTTGCACCGGCCCGGGTTCGATCCTCGCCGCATGGCCGCGGTCGTCAAGGAGTCGCGCCGGTGGGACGTGCTGCTGGCGCAGAACACCTACTCCGAGCGCATCCTCCGCAAGGCCTACGCGTTCTTCGGACGGCCGATCTGGGTGGAAGGGTACCCGCGCAACGACGCGCTCGTGACCGGGGACGCCGCCGCGATCCGCACCGCCCTCGGCATCCGCGGCGGCGAGCGTGTGCT
Organism: Microbacterium sp. GCS4; assembly: GCF_001262495.1. GTDB lineage: Bacteria > Actinomycetota > Actinomycetes > Actinomycetales > Microbacteriaceae > Microbacterium. Next base: position 816,285 of record NZ_LGYE01000001.1, on the reverse strand, counting down.
GCTGTACGCGCCGACGTGGCGCGACGATCGCGCCGAGATGGTGGACTTCGTGGATGCCGAGCACCTCGCGCAACAGACCGATTCGGTCGTGCTGGTGCGCGGGCACTCGCGCACGATCGACACGGGGCGCGACCGGGCGGGCGCGCGGGTGATCGACGTGACGGGGTATCCCGAGACGGCCCAGCTGCTGCTCGCTGCCGACGCGCTCATCACGGACTACTCCTCCGTGATGTTCGACTTCAGCGTCACCGGCAAGCCGATGTACTTCCTGGTGCCTGACCTGGACCACTACCGCGGGCAGCTGCGCGGCTTCTACTTCGACCTCGCGGAGCGAGCACCCGGTCCGCTGGTGCGCACGCAGGACGAACTGGTCGCCGCGCTCGCCGACGACGATGCCACGGAACGCTACGCCGAGAAGTACACCGCGTGGCGCGCCCAGTTCAACGCGAGGGACGACGGGCACGCTGCCGAGCGTGTGGTCGCGCGCATCCTCGACCAGGGATTCGTCACGCGCTGACGACCGCCCCGAGTCGCCTGCCGTTCAGGGGAGCGGGGTGTTGCGCGTGCCCAGTCGGGACGCGTCCACCGTGTCGCGCGCTCCGCGCAGCACGCCGCCCAGGAATCCGAGCCCCCAGGAGAGGTGCATGGTGGGCATGACGATCGCCGTCCACAGTCGCTGACGCGGTCCTCCGCCGCCGGGCAGGGCGGCCACCGCGAGCACGAGCAGCACGTAGGCGATCAGCGGCAGATACAGCAGGATCGACAGCACGATCGAGGTCGGGCCGCCGATCACCCGGGCGAGCTGCAGGACCCCGAGCACGAGCGCCGCGGCCACGAGCACGACGAGTGCGGGCGGGGCGAAGAAGCGGATGCCGTTGCGACGGCCGAATCGGCGGACGAGCTCGCCGCGCCAGGCGCCGGTGGCGCGGAACTGGCGTGCAAGACGGATCCAGCTCTCCCTCGGCCAGTACGTGACCGACAGCGCGGGGTCGAACCAGACGCGGTGTCCCGCGCGTCGGATGCGGAGGTTGAGCTCCCAGTCCTCACCGCGGCGGATCGTCTCGTCGAAGAGCCCGACCTCGTCGAGCACCTCGCGGCGCATGACGCCCAGGTACGCGGACTCGGCCTCTCCCTCCTGGGTGCCGCCGTGGTACGCGCCGCCGCCGAGGCCGACGGGGGAGTTGTACAGGCGGGCGACGGCGCGCTGGAAGGGGGTGCGGCCGTCGGCGTGCATGACCCCGCCGACGTTCGCCGCTCCGGTGCGCTCCAGGGTGGCGAGGGCCCGTGCCGCGTAGCCGGGTGAGAGCTCGGAGTGCGCGTCGACGCGGATGATGGTGGCGTAGCGGCTCGCGCGGATTGCGGCGTTGAGTCCCACGGGGATGTGCGCCTGGGGGTTGTCGACCAGACGGATGCGGTCGTCGGTCGCGGCGAGGCGCTGCGCGAGGTCGGTGGTGCCATCGCTCGAGGGGCCGAGCGCCAGGACGAGCTCGGCGGGTACGGAGAGCGCCTGGGCGAGGACGGAGCGCACCGCGTGCTCGAGGTAGGCCTGCTCGTTCAGGACGGGCATGACGAACGACACCCCGATCTCGGGCGTGGAGATGTCTTCGTCTGGCACACCACGATCATGGCACGGGCTGCGCGAACGTTCCCTGATTCCTCATCGCCGTGCGGCGCCCCTCTCTCGTCCGGGCGCTTCGACGCCACTCGGTATCCTGGAGTGATGGGTGCAGCGTCCGATGCGAAGAAGGCCTACCGTCTGCTGAAGCGGGCGCTGATCTCGCGCACCGCCGTGCAGCGGGTGCGTCGCCGCCTGGTCGATCGTGAGCCGCACCCGCCTGAGCACTACAAGGTCGCCGTGTACTTCGCCGACGGCGCGGTGAACATGTACCAGATGCGCCAGTGGTACCGGCCGTTGGCGGAACTCGCGAAGACGTGGCCCGTCGTCGTGCTCTCCCGATCGGCGACGGGAGCGGACAAGCTGCTCGACGAGGACGCCCCTCCCGTGGCGTTCGTGCCGACCGTGCGCGATCTCGAGCGGTTCATCGCGACGCAGGACATCCGCATCGTGCTGTACGTGAACCAGAACACGCGCAACTTCCAGATGTTCCGATACGGCCGTCGCTGGCACGTGTTCATCAACCACGGCGAGTCCGACAAGATGTACATGACCACGAACCAGTACAAGGCCTACGACTACGCGCTGGTGGCCGGTCAGGCCGCACGCGATCGTCTCGCGCGCACGCTCTGGGACTACGACATCGACGCCCGCACGATCGAGATCGGCCGTCCGCAGGCCGATCACTACTCGGGCGCTCTGCCGTACGAGCCCGACGAGCGCACCGTCGTTCTGTACGCCCCGACGTGGGAGGGCGACCGTCCGAGCGCGTACTACGGATCCATCGCGACCCACGGGGAGGCGCTGGCCGCAGCGGTGCTGGCGTCACCCGCGCATCGGCTCCTCTACCGGCCTCACCCGCGCAGCGGGGTGGTCGATCCCGAGTACGGGGCCGCGCACAGGAGGATCCTGGCCGCCATCGCCGCAGCCAACACCGCCGATCCCGCCGCGCAGCACGTGTACGACGACGGCCCGGAGCTCGGCTGGCAGCTCGCGGCAGCCGACGTCGCCGTGGTCGACATCTCCGCCATGGTGTACGACCGACTGGCGGTCGGCAAGCCCCTCATGGTCACGCGCCCCGTTGATGAGCGGGCGGATGTCGACACGAGCGGCTACCTCTCGGACTGCGAGTGGCTCACGGCCGGGAGCGCCGGGGACATCCTCGCCGAAGTCGAGCGCGTGCGTGCCGACGAGGCGGCCACGGCACGTCTCCGCATGTGGGTGCAGCACTACTTCGGAGACACCGCTCAGGGCGTCGCCACGGCCAAGTTCCACGCCGCGATCGAGCGTCTCCTGACGGAATGGGACGAATGGCGCGCTCGTGAGGTGGGCGCGGTCCGCCCAGACGAGGACGATGACGACGACGAGGTCGACGACGAGGAGGACTGATCGTGGAGCTGAGCCGTGCTCGGGAGATCGCATCCCGCGTCGAGGAGCTGCCCGAGGTGGGGTCGACCAATGCCGCGTTGCGCGCGTTCGCCGCGGATGCCGAGGCCTGGCCGCACCTCTCCGTGCTGCTGACGGACACGCAGACGGCGGGGAGGGGACGCCTCGACAGGACCTGGACGGCGCCGTCCGGCGCCTCGCTCGCGATCTCGGTGCTCCTGCGTCGGCTTCCGGTCGATCCGCGCGCCCGGGGCTGGATCCCCCTGGCCGCCGGGGTGGCGATGGCGGATGCCGTGGCCCCGCAGCTTCCCGGTGCAGACGTCTCCGTCAAGTGGCCCAACGACGTGCTCGTGGGCGGACGGAAGATCTGCGGCATCCTCGCCGAGGCGGCCGCCGACGCGGTGATCGTCGGCACCGGCGTGAACACCGCGATGACGGCATCCGAGCTCCCCGTCCCGACCGCGACGTCTTTCGCCGTGCTCGGGGTGGTGGCCGATGCCGATCGTCTGCTGTCGGATTACCTCATCGGGCTGGACGGCATGATCGCAGGTCTCGCCGAGACGGGCGACGCGGTGGCCAGCGGGCTGCACGCGGCGGCATCCGCGCGCTGCTCCACGATCGGCCGGGAGGTCCGTGTGTCGCTGCCGGGGGATCGGATCCTCGAAGGTCGTGCGATCCGGCTCGACGAGGACGGCCGGCTCGTGGTGCGAAGCGACGCGGGGGAGCAGGCCGTCGCGGCGGGGGACGTCGTGCACGTGCGCCCCGTGCAGGGCTGACACGCCCGGGTGGCGCACCGCGTTGTCGGCGACGACAGGCACAATGGAGGGGTGACCCAGCCCGTGACGCTCGGCGGACGGCCGACCATGCCGCCGCCCGGTGTGCCCGCCGAGGAACTTCTCATCGCCCGGTTCCGCGGGCATGCGCGGCGACTGTTCTGGTCCGCGCTCGTGCTGATCGGCGTGCTCGGCGGTACAGCGTACTTCTTCGGCAACCTCCCGGCGCCCTTCGAGAACTGGATGCTGCTGAGCGCAGCCGGCCTCCTCGTGGTGCTGCTCGTCGTCGTCCCGTGGATCGTCTGGTGGTCGCGCACCGTGACCGTCACGACCCGCCGCGTGATCGTGAACCACGGCATCGGAGCCCGGAGCCGCAGCGAGATGTCCCATGCTCGCGGTTACACCATCGGCGTGCGCCGAGGGCCCCTGCAGCGCCTGTGGGGAGCCGGGACGATCACCCTGTCGAACGGCGTCGACGCTCCGATGCGTCTCGCGAACGTGCCGAACGTCACCCTGGTGCACGAGACGCTGGCCGACCAGATCGAGGTGAGCCAGATCCTGGCTCATCGCGACGCGCAGTCCGGACACGACGGCGCCGCGACGTTCTGACTCGGGCAGCCGCGGGGCGGGCTGTCACCGGGTGCTCGGCCGATGCGGGACAATGGTCCTGACGAATGGAGGCGGCACATGGCGCTGCGCGTGGGCGTGATCGGTGGAGGTCAGCTGGCGAGGATGATGATCGCCCCGGCGGTCGAGCTCGGACTCGAGCTGCGCGTCCTCGCCGAGGGCGAGGGGATGTCGGCGCAGCTCGCAGCCACCGCGGTGGGCGACTACCGCGATCTCGAGGCGGTCCGCGCCTTCGTCCGCGACGTCGACGTCGTCACCTTCGACCACGAGCACGTGCCGCAGGAGGTCCTCCGTGCGCTCGTCGCCGACGGTGTCGCGGTACATCCCGGACCCGACGCGTTGCAGTTCGCCCAGGACAAGCTCGTGATGCGGGCTCGCCTCGCCGAGCTCGGCGTCCCGCAGCCGGACTGGGCGCCCGTGCGCGATGCGCAGGAGCTGCAGGAATTCCTCGACGCGCACGACGGCGCCGGCGTCGTGAAGACGCCGCGCGGCGGCTATGACGGCAAGGGCGTGCGCGTCGTGCGCGCAGCCTCCGAGGCTCAGGACTGGCTCGACGCGCTCGCCGCCGGAGAGGCCTTGCTCGTCGAGGAGCTGGTCGGCTTCGTGCGCGAGCTCGCGCAGCAGGTCGCTCGACGTCCCGGCGGCGAGATGGTCGCCTATCCGGTGGTCGAGACCGTTCAGCGCGACGGCGTGTGCGCCGAGGTCATCGCTCCGGCGCCGGCGGCCGCCGACCGTCTGGTGCAGGTGGCCGAGGGCATCGGTCGCACGATCGCCGAAGGACTCGGGGTCACCGGGATGCTCGCGGTCGAGCTCTTCGAGACCGACGACGAGCGCATCCTCGTGAACGAGCTCGCGATGCGCCCGCACAACAGCGGGCACTGGAGCCAGGACGGTGCCGTGACGGGGCAGTTCGAGCAGCATCTGCGTGCGGTCGCCGACCTGCCGCTCGGCGACCCGTCGCCGCGCGCGCCGTGGTCGGTCATGGTCAACATCCTCGGCGGACCGCAGGACGCGACACTCGGCGAGCGCTTCGCGGGGGCGATGACCGAGCACCCCTCGGCGAAGATCCACACGTACGGCAAGGATCCGCGCCCCGGACGCAAGGTCGGGCACGTCAACGTCTCGGGAGACGACCTCGACGACGCCGTGTACGTCGCGCGGGCTGCGGCCTCGCATTTCGACTGAGCGCGCTCGATCGATCTCGCGCGCCGTTCGGGGGTTCTCCCAGCGGCAGACCATACCCTGAGTGGGTGACTGAGCCTCTCCACTCCTCCGCTGCTCCACTCGTCGGCGTCATCATGGGCTCCGACTCGGACTGGCGCGTCATGAGCGACGCCTCGCAGGCGCTCTCGGACTTCGGCATCCCGCACGAGGTGGAGGTCGTCTCGGCCCACCGCACTCCCGACAAGCTCATGTCGTACGCGCGCGAGGCCCGTGGTCGCGGCATCCGTGTGATCATCGCGGGCGCCGGGGGAGCGGCGCACCTCCCCGGCATGGTCGCGTCAATGACCGCCCTGCCCGTCGTTGGCGTCCCCGTGCCGCTCGCGTACCTCGACGGCATGGACTCGCTGCTGTCCATCGTGCAGATGCCCGCCGGCATCCCGGTCGCGACCGTGTCCATCGGCGGGGCGCGCAACGCGGGGCTGCTGGCGGCCCGCATCCTCGGCGCCGCCGACGGCGACCTCGCCGACCGGGTCGAGACGTACGCCCGCGACCTCGAGTCCCAGGTGCAGGAGAAGAACGAACGGCTGAAGGGGTCGCTGTGACCCTGGCACCGCCGCGCGGTTCCGCACGACCGCTGATCGAGACGCGGCCGCTGCGCCATCCCGACAGCACGGACGCCGGGATGATGACCAAGCGCGGGTGGTGGCTCGTGCTCCTGAACGTTCTCGTGCCCGGTTCGGCTCAGGTGCTCGCCGGCAACCGCCGTCTCGGACGCTTCGGTCTGGGGGCGACGCTGCTCGCCTGGTTCCTGGTGATCGTGGCGGCGGGTCTTGCGCTGTTCGCGCGTCCGGTGATGCTGTGGCTCACGGTCGGCGGAGGGTTCCTGTCGGCGGCGATCCTCACGATCGTGCAGGTGCTGCTGGTCGGCTACGTCGTGCTGTGGGTCGTGCTGACGTTCGATGTGCTGCGACTGGTGCGTCTCGTGCGCATCCCCGGTCCGTCGAAGTTCGCGATCCCGCTCGTCGCCCTTCTCATCCTCGGGCTGCTGGGGGGAGGAGCAGGATACGCGGCGACCATCGTCGGCTCCGTGCGCTCGACCATCAGCTCCATCTTCGGGCAGAGCGGACCGAGCCTCCCGCCCAGCGACGGCTACTACAACATCCTGCTGCTCGGAGCCGACAGCGGCGACGGGCGTGACTCCATGCGCTACGACAGCATCTCGGTCGTCTCGGTGAACGCGTCCACGGGGGCCGTCACGATCACCGGCATCCCTCGTGAGCTGCCGAACGCGCCGTTCAGCGAGGGCAGCCCCATGCAGGCGCTCTACCCGAACGGGTTCGAGGGCCACAGCTCCAGCAGCTGCGGCTGGAACGGCTGGATGAACCACGTCCGCAATGCGGCCGAGGTCTGCCGGGAGGACAAGGGCGAGGGGCTGTACCCGGACGCTGTCGCACACGGCTCCGATCCGGGCATCGAGGCGACCAAGGATGCAGCCGAGGGAGTGCTCGGGATCGAGATCCCGTACTACGTCTTCGTCGATATGCACGGGTTCGCCGACCTCGTCGATGCGCTCGGCGGCGTGGACATCAACGTCACCGAGCGGCTCCCGATGGGCGGCCCGCCCGATGGGGTGAACCCGCACGACGTTGACGCCTGGGCGATCGGCTGGATCGAACCAGGGCAGCAGCACATGAACGGCGACACCGCGCAGTGGTACGCGCGATCGAGGTACACGACGAGCGATTGGGACCGGATGAAGCGCCAGCGTGAGCTGCAGGAGGCGATCCTCGCGCAGTTCACTCCGCAGACGGTGCTCACGCGCTTCAACGAGGTGGCAGCGGCGGGGACGGCGCTCATCAGCACCGACCTGCCGCAGGACAAGCTGCCGGAGTTCTTCGACCTCATGACGAAGGCGAAGGAGCAGACCGTCACGACGATCGAGCTCACGCCGGAGAACGGCATCGACGAGCACTCGCCGGACTACGGCTACATCCACTCGATGATCCAGCAGACTCTGCACCCGCCGACCGAGACGCCCACGCCGACGCCCTGATCAGAAGGTGCGCTGCGAGTACGGGAGTCTCCGCGACATCCCCGCCTGCGCGGCGTGTCCTCTGGGTGCGCGAATGAGCCCACGGCCGCCGATCGAGAGTGAAGGAGGCGGTCGTGGGCTCTCCGGTTGGTCACCGGATTCGCCAGACGACGGTGATCGGAGGGGGAGGGATCACCGTCGCCCGGTCGATCCCCGCGCAGTGCGGGGATCTGATCTAGGCGCGCTTGCGGCGGACGACGCCGGTCGCGACGAGGGCACCGCCGGCGACGAGCGCAGCGGCTCCTCCGCCGACGATCCACGGCGACACACTGCCACCGGTGAGCGCGAGCTCGAGACCGTCGCCCGTGAGCGGCATCTCGGTGCCGGCGCCGACGACACCCGGGTCGTGGTCGCAGCTCACGGCCGAGTCATGTCCGTGCGACACCGTGATGAGCGCCGTGTACGAACGCGAGCCGGCGAACGCGAGCGAGTACGATCCCTCGCCGTCGGACGGCGGGCGGAACGTCAGCACGAGGCTGCCATCGGCAGCGGCCGTGTTGCCGGACACCGCAGAGGCGCCGGCGTTGAAGCCGGACACCGAGACGCCCACGTTCTCGGACGGCTGGAAGTAGCCCGCGCCGAACACGACGGTGGACACCTCGCAGATGTCGATGACCGGGTCGCCCACGGATACGCGAGGCTTGTCGGCGTACGAGTCGGACGCAGCCGGCGCAGCAGAGGCGACAGCGGGTGCCATGAGCACGAGTGCGCCAGCGGTCAGGCTGATGGCAGCCAGTTTCTTCAGCATGATTCTCCCCAGAAATTCACGCGGAATCGCCCTCGGATACACCCCTGCATCCGTTGGCGTGGGCTCATCCTGTCCCCACGACAGGATTGCAGAACCCAGATATTCCCCAGTGGACACGAGACTACATCATGGTTGGACGAAAGTCACGAACCGCAGCGCAATTCCTCAGGGGAGATGTCGGGGGTGCGGATCATCGGGGTGTGGTCGACCGTCGTGAGGCGGTTTCCCGTGCCGTCTCCCTGGTACTCGACCGTGATCGTGGCGGACTCGCCCGGTGCCAGCAGGACCTCCTGCTGCACCGCTGTACGGCTGCCGAGGAGTGTCGTCTGTGCGCCCTCGTCGCCCTGGCCTCCCTCGCGGTCCACGAACGAGGGCGTCGCCCCCTCGGGGCCGTACACCGTGATGAGTGTGCGCACCGTGCCCGGATCCACCCCGTAGGTGCCTCCGCCCGTCACATACGCCGGCAGGGCGGTCGCTGCGTCCGCCGGAGCGTTGTTCGTCCAGGTGACGCGCACCTGTGTCGTGGGTGCCCCGTCGCAGCGGCCGATCGCCGTCGTGATGGTCGCGTCCGTGTAGTAGTCCATCTTGGCGCCCGTGGTGTCGTTGAACAGCACTCCCACGTGGCTCGTGGCATCGTCCTCGGGGATCGCGCCGCCGAGCTCGCTGGCTGCGAGGAGGCGCTCCTCGTCCTCGTGCGCGCTCCAGATGCGGATGCGGTCCTCGTCGGCGGATGTCGCGAGGGCGGCTACGAGATCCTTCGGAGCCGCGGTCGTGAGCGCGGCTCCGAACAGGGCGCTCGCGGCCTGCGCGAAGACCTGGTCCTGCACGGCTGGATCGGGGATCGTCGTGTAGATGTCCGAGAGCAACAGGCTGACGACGTTGTCCTCCGTGGCGGTGAACGGCCCGAATGCCAGGGGGCCGGTCGCCGCGAGGAGGTTCTTCGTCATGACGGCGTCGACCGCGATCACTCCGTCGACCGGCGTGCCGAAGCGCTGCTGCCAGCGCTGCGCGATCACCGGGGCGGCCTCCGTGAAGTCCGGGATGTTCGTGATGTTCTGCAGAAAGCGGCCCGGGCGGTCCTCGAACAGCGCGACGGTCGACTCGCTCAGAGGGAGGGCCTGCTCCAGCGGGGGGAAGTCCGTCGTGGACGCCTGCTGGACGAGGGAGATCCGTCCGCCCTCCGCGTGCAGCAGGGCGATGGCTCCGATGATGCCGCCCGACGAGCGGAGCTCCGCGTTGTTCTGCATGGCCACGACATAGTTCCGCGGGCCCTCGGCGCCGAGCATGCTGGGGAGGAGAGCGGATGCCCCGTGCAGAGCGCCGACCACCGTCGATGCCTGGGTGACGACGGAGCGCATCTCGCGCACCGCATCGGCGAGCGGAGGCAGGGTCGCGTCCGCGTCGATGCGCAGCGCGCGGTCCTCGGCCGAGGCCAGCGTGGCACTCGCATCGGCGAGCGGAGCCTCGATCGCGGCGAACGGCGCGAGGTCGATGACTCCTCCGGACAGGCCGAGGCTCGCGAGATCCAGCTCGTCTGCGGCGTCGAGGACCGGCACGAGCGCGTCCGACGCCACCTGGTCGGCGATCGACGCGACGTCGCTCACGGCGGAGAAGTTCGGCCCGAGCCAGGGCACGATCGCGAAGGCGTGCCATACCGGATCGGAGGTCAGATCGTGCGCGGACTCCGCGTGGTGCGCGATCCGGCCGGAGAGCGCGGCCGCGCGGTCGAGATCCCCCTCGCCGATCGCCGCCTTGAGCTGCGACGCCGAGGCTGACACCCGCTGCAGGTCGTTCACCGCGCCGATGCCGCGGACCGTGACCCAGCCGATCGCGAGCACGAGCAGCGTCAGGACAACGCCGACGACCCATCGCACCCATCGATGCTGTACCGGCATCCGTCCGTCGCTCACTCCTGCATTCAAGCATGAAGCGACATATCGGCGGCGTGACTCGGGGGCGCGCTCCCAGGTTCTTCGAGACGCGGACATTATTCTTGGTCCATGGGTGCTCGGCTGCGTGTTGTTCTGGATCAGCTGGAGCATGTCGTGGATCCGGACGTGGCCTGGGCGGGTGTCGAGCTCGCGGCGGCTCTGGTGCAGACGGCTCCGTCCGGATGCGATGTCGAGGCGATCGTCCCTGCGGGAGGCGAGGCCGACATCCCGGGGATCGCCGATACTCACCGGCTCTCTCTCGCTCGTCGCGAGCTCGCCACCGCATGGCAGCTCGGTCTCGTACCCGGAGTCGGGGGAGGGCTCGTCCACTCCGCGTCGCTCATGGCGCCCCTCGTGCGCCACGACCGCGTGCACGACAACGACCAGACGACCGCGACGGTCTGGGACCTGCGCGCGTGGGACGAGCCCGATGCGCTCCCGAAGTCCGTTGTGGCCTGGCAGCGGGCGATGCTGAAGCGGGCGGTCAAGCACGCGGATGCCGTGGTGGTGCCGACGCACTCGATAGCCGGTCGGCTGTCGGACCTCGTCAAGCTGCGCGATCGCATCCGCGTGATCCCCGGAGCGGTGCCCTCCGGGTTCGTCGTGCCGTTCGACGCCGCCGAGCGCCGCGCGGCCCTCGCGTTGCCCGAAGGCTACGTCGTGCTCACCGGCACCTCCCCGTCGCTCGAGACAGGATTCCGCGCGGCTGCTGCGGCGGGGATGAATGCGGTCGTCCTCGACGCGGCGGAGGGGTCGGAGCCACGACTCGCGGAGATCGCTTCCGCGGCCGGACTGCCCGAGACGCGTGCGCACATCAGAACGAGTCTCCCGACCGCCGATCGCGCGGCGACCCTTGCGGGCGCGTCCGCCCTCGTGGCGACCGGCGCGGTGGATGCCTGGCCGTGGCGCGTGCTCGAGTCCATGGCGCTCGGCGTCCCGGTCGTCGCCGTCGACGGCGGGACGCACCGCGACGTGATCGTCGACGGCGGCGCGGTCGTGGCCGAGAACGAGGTCGTGGACGCCGTCGTGGACGCGGTGGGCGCAGGGGCCAGGACGCTGAGCGTGCTGGGCGTTGACCGGTCTCGCGCATTCTCCTGGCACGGTGCCGCCGAGCGGATCTGGGCCCTGCATGCAGACCTCTGACCCCTGGACCAGGACCGCTGATCCCCTGAACGCGGGCTGTGTCTTGCGCGACACGCCGACACACCGATAGCCAATATGCCGTAACAGTGGCATCATCCCGCAACTTCCGTCACACTGGTCACATGTCTCGACGTGCCCCACGCTCTCGAAACACCATGAGGATGCCCCGAATCCTCGCCACGTTCGTCGCAGTGACGGCGCTCGTGGTCGGTGTCATGGTTCCTGTTGCCTCCGCGCAGGCGACCGCCTCGTCAGCAGGCAAGGGCGTCCAGACCATGCAAGCGAAGATGTCACTCGCCGGATTCGACCCGGGCAACATCATCAGCGACGCCGTTTTCACCAACCGCAACACGATGTCCGAAGCGCAGATCCAGTCTTTCTTCAACGGCAAGGTCTCTCGGTGTCAAGGTGGGTCCGATCAGTGGGGTCCGATCATCTGCCTGAAGGACTTCACGATCACGTCGGTGAACCGTCCCGCTGATCGTTACTGCCAGGGATACACCGGCGCTCCCAACGAGTCCGCCGCGAGGATCATCTATCGCGTCGCGCAGTCATGCGGGATCAATCCGCAGGTGCTGATCGTCATGCTGCAGAAGGAGCAGGGCCTCGTCACACACACCTGGCCGAGCATGAACCGCTACAACGCGGCGCTCGGGCAGGGTTGCCCCGATGGAGGGGTTCCCTGCGACCCGACCTACGTCGGCTTCTTCCACCAGATCTACGGAGCCGCTCGGCAGATGCAGATCTACATGGAAGGGCGATACTTCACGTACTACGCGCCCGGGAACACCTGGAACATCCTCTACAACCCGAACCGCGCCTGCGGCAGCTCGCCCGTCTACGTCGCGAACAAGGCGACGTCGGCGCTCTACTACTACACGCCCTACCAGCCCAACGCCGCGGCGATGCGGGCCGGGTACGGAGAAGGCGATGGATGCTCGGCCTACGGCAACCGCAACTTCTACAACTACTTCACCGATTGGTTCGGTCCGACTCAAGGGCCGAAGGACGACCCGATCGGCGTCGTAGAGTCGATCGAGTCCCTCCCCGGAGAGTTCCGCGTCCGAGGATGGGCACTCGACCCGAACTCGAGTGAGAGCATCGGGGTCCACATCTATGTCGGCAACGCGGGCTACGCCTATGCGGCCGATGGCAACCGACCGGATGTCGGCGCCGCGTACCCGGGAAAGGGCAACGCTCACGGCTTCGACGTCCGCATCCCCGCCACGAGTTCGGGAGCAGTCCGCATCTGCGCCTACGGGATAAACGTGGGGGCCGGCGGTAACTCGACCCTGCGGTGCGAGGAAGTCATCGGTATGACGGGCTCGCCGGTCGGTGTTCTCGAGACCACGGTCGGCGTGGACGGCGGAGTCGATGTGAAGGGCTGGGCTCTGGATCCGGACACGGCCAGTTCCATCGGCGTGCACGTATACGTCGGGTCCACAGCGACCGCATTCGTGGCGAGCAGAACGCGTGAGGATGTCGCCGCGCACTACCCGCAGCACGGGGCTGCGCATGGATTCGGCGCGAAGGTCAGTGCGCCCCCGGGGACCCACACCGTGTGCGCCTATGGGATCAACGTCGGGAGAGGGGCCAACGCGCTACTCGGGTGCGCGACCGTAACCGTTCCGTCCTCGACGGATTCTGGACGAGTTCCACTAGGACATGTCGAGAGCATGGCTCCCGGCCCCGGGGGGATCAGCATCGCAGGATGGGCGTACGACCCCGATACGACGGACTCCATCGCGATCCGCGTCACCCTGGACGGAGTCGCGAAGAATTACCGCGCTGATAAGGACCGCCCGGATTTCGGAGCGGCCTACCCCGCGATGGGATCTCGACACGGGTTCGCCGAATGGCTTCCGGCAACGGTGGGAACCCACGAAGTGTGCGTCTATGCCGTCAATAACGGCAAGGGCGGTGACACCCTCGTGGTGTGTTCGAGTGTGAAGGTGACTTCGCCTCCTGATCAGGGGCGCCTCCCCGTCGGCTTCGTCGAGAGCCTCGTTCCCGGTGCGGGCGGCGCGACAGTCGCAGGCTGGGCCTTCGATCCCGACACGACCGACCCGATTTCTGTTCACATCTACGTCGACGGCGTCGGCAAAGGCTACCTCGCCGACAAGGAGCGCGCCGATGTCGCGACCGCTTACCCCGGGACGGGGCAACGGAGCGGCTTCAAGGAGTTCATTCCGATGTCTCTCGGCACGCATCAGGTGTGCGTGTACGCGATTAACAACGGGACGGGTGGCAACCCATTGCTGTCGTGCTCCTCGGTCAAGGTCACATCGACTGTGGACCAAGGGCGTGTCCCCGTGGCCTTCGTCGAGAGCATGGTGGCGGCGAACGGCGGCGCGACCATCACCGGCTGGGCGTTCGATCCGGACACGAGCGACCCGATCCAGGTCCACGTGTACGTCAACGGCGTCGGCAAGAGTCTCGTCGCTGACAGGGAGCGACCGGACGTCGGAAAGGCGTACCCCGCTATGGGGTCGAAGCACGGCTTCAGTGAGTTCATCTCGATGCCCGCGGGCAACAACCAGGTGTGCGTCTATGCGATAAACACCGGCGCCGGCGGGAATCCGCTAGTCCTCTGCTCGACGGTGAAGGTGAGCGTCACTGCACCCGTCGATCGCGGGCGCGCTCCGATCGGATTCGTCGAAACCTTCACTCCGTCTGCGGGGGGTACGACCCTGACTGGTTGGGCGTTCGACCCCGACACGACTGATCCCATCCAGGTACACGTCTATGTCAACGGAGTCGGATCGAGCTTCCTCGCCGATCTGGACCGGATCGACATCGGCGCCGCGTATCCTTCGGTCGGGTCCCGCCACGGTTTCCATCAGTTCGTCGCGATGCCATCAGGGGTCAACCAGGTGTGCGTCTACGCGATCAACACCGGTGCGGGAGGCAATCCGCTCATCGTCTGCTCGACGGTTCGGGTGCCGTGACACTGACCCATACGAGTGGAGAATGGTGACCTAGTCTTCCGAGTGAGTATCCGACGGTGCACGGCAAACAAGCACCCGCCTACGTGACTGACAGCGTACTGAAGGATCGCCCGTGGGCCGGAGAAGAGTTCGAGGTGTCGTCAATCGAGATACGAGGTGAGCGACTCCTGGACGGGCGGCGTGAAGAAGCCCGTCCTCTCGATCTTCGTGAGGTCTAGGACGCTGTTCCGCGGACGTGGAGACACGGTGCCAGTCGCAGACTCGAAGTAATCAGCGGTACTCACGCCTGTCACCCTCGCGGGATCATGGCCGGCGGCGATGAAGACCTCCCGAGCGATGTCGGCCCATGTCATCGGGGCGCCGGAACCAGAAAGGTTGTAGGTGCCGTAGGGCGCCCGAGTTCGGAGCAGATGCGTCACTCCGGCGACGATGTCTGCCGTGAAGGTCAAGCGACCCACCTGATCGTTCACCACGCTCGGGTCGACCCCGCGTTCGGCGAGCGATGCCATGGTCCTGACGAAGTTCTTGCCCTCGCCGATCACCCATGACGTCCGCACGATGTAGTGCCGCGGGACGGTGGAGACGGCGAGGTCGCCGGCTGCTTTGGTCTGGCCGTACACGCCCAGCGGGCAGAGCCGGTCCTGCTCTGTGTACGCGCTGTCCTTGGTGCCGTCGAACACGTAATCGCTGGACACGTGCACGAGGGTGATGTCGTTCTCGGACGCGACCCTCGCGAGCGCTGCGACGCCGGTCGCGTTCGCGGACCAGGCGTCTCCCCGGCCCTCGGCTGTTTCGGCGAGGTCGACCGCGGTATAGGCGGCTGCGTTGATGATCGTCGAATAATCACGCCAACGACGCGCCCTAGAGAGCGACGGGTCGGCGAGGTCGAGGTCGGAACGTCCCGCGTACTCGAACTCGTTCGAGTCCCCGAACACGTCGCGCAGGGCGAGGCCCAACTGGCCGTTCGCTCCGATCACGAGCGTCTTGCGAGGAGGTATCGGCGTGACCTGGTCGATGCGCGGATGAGCGAGATCCTTGGCGGAGATCTCCACGTCGCTCAGGGGGATCGGCCAGGCGATCGCCGCCGTCTCATCAGCCAGATTGAGGAATGAGTACTCGGCATCAGCAGACCAGTGGTCGTTTACGAGATACACGTAGGCGGTGTCGGGCTCGAGCGTCTGGTAGGCGTTGCCGACGCCTCGGGGCACGAAGATCGCCTTCGATGGATCGATCTCCGTCGTGAACACCGCTCCGAACGACGGTCCCTCCCGCAGGTCGACCCAGGCCCCGAAGATCCTGCCGGTCGCGACGGAAACCCACTTGTCCCACGGCTCGGCGTGGATTCCTCGCGTGGTGCCGACCTCGTCGTTGAACGAGATGTTGTTCTGGACGGGTCCGAAATCAGGAAGACCGGCCGCGACCATCTTCTCGCGCTGCCAGTTCTCCTTGAACCAGCCTCGTGAGTCGCCGTGAACCGGAAGATCGGCGATCAGGAGCCCCGGGATGGTCGTCTCGGCGACCGTCAAAGACTTGCCGAACTCTGTCATGACTGACCCTTGGAAGCGTAAAACGCCTCGGTCGCGTCCTTGGCGGGCGCCCACCAGGACTCATTGTCGCGGTACCAGGCGATCGTCGAGGCGAGCCCCGACTCGAAATCGCCGAAGGCGGGAGTCCAGCCGAGCTCGGTGCGCAGCTTGGTCGAGTCGATCGCGTAGCGCAGGTCGTGACCGGCGCGGTCGGTGACATGATCGTACGCATCGGCGGACTGGCCCATCTCGGTGAGGATCAGCTCGACCACGGCCTTATTGCTCTTCTCACCGTCGGCGCCGATCAGGTACGTCTCTCCGATCTCGCCCTTGTCCAGGATGGTGAGCACGGCTGAGGAGTGATCATCGGCGTGGATCCAGTCGCGGACGTTCTGTCCTGCGCCGTAGAGCTTCGGACGGATACCGCGGATGACGTTCGTGATCTGACGCGGGATGAACTTCTCGACGTGCTGATACGGGCCGTAGTTGTTCGAGCAGTTGGAGATCGTCGCGCGAACACCGAACGATCGCACCCACGCGCGCACGAGGAGGTCGCTGCCCGCCTTGGTGGAGGAGTAGGGGGAGGACGGGTTATACGGCGTCGACTCGGTGAAGCGTTCGGGGTCATCGAGTTCCAGATCCCCGTAGACCTCGTCGGTCGAGATGTGGTGGAACCGGCGGTCGTGGCGACGAGCCGCCTCCAGCAGAGTGTACGTACCGATGATGTTCGTGTCGAGGAAGGGGCGAGGGTCGTGCAGGGAGTTGTCGTTGTGCGACTCCGCTGCGTAGTGGACCACCGCGTCGACGTCGGCGAACAGTCCGTCGACGAGCTCAGCGTCGGCGATGTCGCCCTCCACGAAGCGGAGGCGGTCGGTGGGCAGCCCGTCGAGAGACGACCTGTTGCCGGCGTAGGTCAACTTGTCGAGCACCGTGACGTGGGCATCCGTATTCGCGATGACGTGGTGCACGAAGTTGGATCCGATGAAGCCGGCGCCGCCGGTGACGAGCAGTCTCTGCATGACGACCAGCGTAGCGAACGCCATGCGGCAGATTCGTGGCGTTTGTTCAGGTGCGCGCGATCAGGGAGACTAGAGACCATGCGTGGCATCATTCTCGCCGGCGGCACTGGCTCCCGGCTGCACCCGATCACCCTCGGCGTCTCCAAGCAGCTGGTCCCGGTCTACGACAAGCCGATGATCTACTACCCGCTGTCGACGCTGATCCTGGCAGGCATCCGCGACATCCTGATGATCACGACTCCGCACGATGCGGAGTCGTTCCAGCGTCTTCTCGGCGACGGGTCGAAGTTCGGTGTCTCGATCACCTATAAGACGCAGCCGTCCCCCGACGGCCTCGCGCAGGCCTTCATCCTCGGCGAGGAGCACATCGGCAACGAGCCCGTCGCGCTCGTCCTCGGTGACAACATCTTCTACGGCCAGGGCATGGGCACGCAGCTCCGCCAGTACACCGAGCTCGACGGCGGAGTGGTGTTCGGATACTGGGTCGACGACGCGACCGCGTACGGCGTGGTGGAGTTCGACCGTGCCGGCAACGTCGTCTCGCTGGAGGAGAAGCCTGTGGCACCGAAGAGCAACTACGCCGTTCCCGGTCTGTACTTCTACGACAACGACGTGATCGAGATCGCCAAGGCACTGGAGCCTTCGCCCCGCGGGGAACTCGAGATCACCGACGTGAATCGCGAGTACCTGGATCGCGGCAAGCTCAAGGTGCAGGTGCTCACTCGGGGCACCGCGTGGCTGGATACGGGCACGTTCGACTCTCTCGCCGAGGCGACGGATTTCATCCGCACCGTCGAGAAGCGCCAGGGACTCTCGATCGGGTGCCCCGAGGAAGTCGCGTGGCGTATGGGATTCCTCACCGACGACGAGCTCCGCCAGCGCGCGGAGCCCTTGCGAAAGAGCGGCTACGGCGAGTACCTGCTCAAGGCCCTGCAGCAGGGAGGGCGCTGAGTGGCGGCGAACGGCGTGCTCCCGGCGCCCCGAAGAGCCGTCGTCTACGCTCTCGCCGGTGATTCTCCGAGTGTGCTGCCGACCGCCGTCAGCGCTCTCCGCGCGTTGGCGCCCCATGCCACACGCCTCATCGTCACGGTGCCGTCCGCTGTCCAGGACGTCGACCTGGGACTGGCGGAATTCAATCCGCAGATCGTGCATGTGGCGTCGGCGAGGTTCACGCCTTCTCACTATCGAGAGGCGCTCGACCTGCTCGCACCGGTCCGCGACGAGATCGACGAGGTCGTTCTTACGGGCGACGGATGGCTCGGACCGCTCGACTCCTTCGACGAACTCTTGGCCCGCATGGACGCCGTGCCGGGAGACGGGTGGCAGGCGGCCGAGATCGCCGGCGCGCTCGACGCATCATTCGATGACCAGGGACACCCGCTCGTCGCGATGCCGTGGACCTGGTTCGTCGCCCGCCGCACGCTTCTCGACAGTGCGGCCTGGCAGAGGTTCTGGGCGGGGCAGGAGCGGATGCCGCTACCCGCCGAGCACGAGCGACTGATCGCGCCCAGGCTCATCGACGCCGGCCTCCGCATCGAGTACGCGTTCACCGCTGACCGCTATCCGACTGCGAACGCGCCGGTCCACGTCGCCGACCTGCTGATCGAGGACGGGTACCCCTTCGTGGACCGCGGCTTCCTGGCCTGGTACCCCACGTACCTGGATCGACACGGAATCATTGGGAAGGACATCCTCGACGCTGCTGTCGCGCGCGGGCTGAACAAGGACGCTGCGCTGGGGGCGCTTGCCAGGGTGGTGGCGCCGCGGACGCTGAACGCCAATGCCGGGCTCCTGGAGATCCTCCCGCAGAAGAGCGTGGTGCCCGGGTCGGATACGAGCGGCCTTCGGATCGCCGCGGTCGTCTACGCCCGAGACCTCCCTGAGTTCGAGCATCTGTGCGGGAAGCTGGGAAACCTCCCCGCAGGCTTCGACCTGATCGTGACGACGACCGACGGACGTAAGGCGGCGCGGATCGAGAGGTTCGTGGAGTCGCGCACCCTCGGGTACGCACGCCTCGATGTGCGGGTCACGCCGTCCCGAAAGGGACGCGACATGGCCGACTTCTTCGTGGGCTGTCACGACCTCCTTCTCGACCGCGATTACGACGTCATCGTCAAAGTGCACGCCCGTAAGCATGTCGAGAAGACGTTGAACGTCGTGCGGTACTTCACGCGGTATCAGACAGAGAACCTCCTCGCGTCGCGCGAGTATGTCCAGAACGTGCTCGGCCTGTTCGCCCGCAAGCCCCAGCTCGGCGTCGTCTTCCCTCCCACCATGCACATCGGCTATTCCATTCTCGGATCGGGATGGGGAGGTGGTCAGTACCGCACGTCGGCTGTGCGGCTGCTCCGTAAACTCGGCATCCACGTGCCGCTCGAGAACGTGTCGCCCCTTTCGCCTTATGGGGGAATGTGGATGTGCCGTCCACAGGCCGTCGCGGCGCTTGCGGAGCTGCGGCTCGGCTATCGCGACTACACATCTGCCGGCCCGGTGAAGGGGTTGGCCCGCGCGCAGGAGCGGATCATCGCCCATGTCGCCGGGGGATCCGGCTTCTACACCCAGACTGTGCTGACGCCCGCGCACGCAGCGATCAGCCACACGGCCATCGACTACAAGGTGGACCAGTTGTTCTCCACGACTACGGGCTACCCTGCGGATGTCATCCCCTTGATCCAGAGAGCCGGACGAATGAGCGGCCGCGGAATATTCGGGCTGTCCCGCATGTACCTCACGCTCAACCGACCGATGCTGGCGGCGCTCGCGGCACCGTTCTATCGCCTCGCATACACGGCGATCGGCATCGCGAAGCTCGGCCGCCGTGGACTTCGGGAGACTCAGCGACGTATCAATAACCGCAGGGGAGGCTTCTGATGAGAACCGCCGAACTCACGACCTTCCCGACGCGCGCGGCGGCGAGCTTCCCCTCCGGCGGCACCCGCCTGCTGATCTACGTCGTCTACGACCGGCGCGGGGAGGTGGAGGACTACGTGCCGTACGCGCTGCGAGATCTGCGCCGCTTCTGCGACCGTATCCTCGTGATCTCGAACGGTCCACTCGCCGCGGAAGGGCGCCGCGTTCTTGAAGAGGTGGCTGACGAGGTCATCGAGCGGGAGAACCGTGGATTCGACATCTGGGGCTACAAGCACGGTCTCGATCACGAAGCCGACTCGATCGAGGAGTTCGACGAGGTCATCCTCGCGAACGACACCTGGTTCGGTCCCGTGCGTCCGTTCGATCCGGTGTTCGAACGCATGGACCGCCAGGAGCTTCATTTCTGGGGAATGACCGATCACGTCCGCGTGGAGCCGAACCCCTTCACGCTGCGTGACTATCTGGCCTATCACCTGCAGTCCTACTGGCTCGTGGCGCGCAAGGAGCTCGTGGCCAGCACGGAGTGGATCGACTACTGGGCGAACCTGCCGGAGATGACGGCGTACGAAGACGCGGTCGTCAAGCACGAGGCGGTGTTCACCGAGCGATTCACGTCCTACGGATTCGTCGGTGAGGTCGCCTTCCCCACGATCACCGACAAGGTCGAGAACCACGCGGTGCTGTACGCGGAGCAACTGCTCGACGCGGGATGCCCCACGCTCAAGCGCCGACCGTTCTTCCAGTGGCCCCCGTATCTCGACCGCTTGGCCGTGGTCGGAACCTGGACGCTCGAGGCGGCGGCTCGGTACGGCTACCCGATGCCGATTCTGATGCAGGATCTCGCGCGCAACGTCGAACCCCGTACTCTGAACGCGGATGCGGCGCTCCTCGACGTGATCTCGGAGTACGATCACGAGTACCGCCCCGATGCGCCGCTGCGCACGCTCGCGCTGGCCCATATCTACTACCCCGAACTCACGGCCAAGCTGCTCGACGGCTTCGACAGGCTTCCCGAAGGGTACGATCTCATCATCACGACGGCGGATGAAGGGCGGGCCGCCCAGATCCGAGAGATCCTGACGGCCCGGGCGGCGCGGGGAAGCGTCGATGTCAGAGTCGTCGAGTCGAACGACGGCCGGGATCAAAGCGCGATGCTCATCGCATGTCGTGAGGAGCTCCTCCACGGAGGGTACGACCTCGTCGTGAAGATCCACTCCAAGAAGACGCCACAGGATGCGTTCAATCCTGGGCGGCTTTTCGCGAGGCAGCAGTTCGACAATCTTCTCCCCAGCGCCGGTTACGTCGCGAACGTCGTGGCGCTGTTCCAACGTGAACCGGGTCTCGGCCTCGCGTATCCGCCCATGGTGCACATCGGATACGGCACCATGGGTCACGCCTGGTGGGATAATCGGCCCCGATTCGTGGAGATCGCCGCCGAAATCGGAATCCGAGTGCCTATCGATCAGTTGTCGCCACTCGCTCCTTTCGGATCGATGTACTTCGCCCGCCCCGAGGCGCTTCGTCTCCTGCTGGAGAAGGAGTGGAGCTACGAGGACTTCGGTGGCTCCGAGGCGTACAAGGACGGCGGGCTGGCCCACGTCCTCGAGAGGATGCCGTCCTATGCCGCGGGGGAGCTCGGGTATCACACACGGACGATCGCCACACCCGAGTACCTGGCGCGGAGTTACACCGCGCTTGAGTACAATCTGGATCAGATGTCCAGCACGATGACGGACACCACGATGCAGCAGATCGAGCGCATGCGCGCGGCCGGCGACTTCGGAGAAGGACGACTCGAGGATTTCGCGTACATGTATGCGCGCATGAACCGACCGGAGCTGGAAACCCGATTCCGTTCCGTGTTCGCGCGGATCTCTCCCTGGCGGCGACGCCTCGGACGGCTCCGCCCGTCGCGGATCCTACGCCGGATCATGCGGACGCTCGGCGACAAGGGAGCATGACAGATGAGTGAGGCGACGCCCTCCGCCGCTAGCGCGCGTTTCGCGCGGATCGCCGAGCTTCCGATGCGCAGCATCGGGAGCGTCGGCAAGGGTGCGACCGGAGGCTTCTTCGGCCCCTTCCGAGAGCTCGTCGACCACCGCGAGATGCTTTCGCTGCTGGTGAAGCGCGACCTCAAGGCGAGATACAAGGATTCGGCGCTCGGGTTCCTCTGGGTCCTCGCGCGACCTCTCGTCCAGTTGGCGATCTACTTCGTCGTGCTCGGGCACTTCCTCGGTGCCGCCCGGGGGATCCCCGACTTCGCGATCTACGTGTTCGCCGGGCTGACGGCGATGGGACTCTTCCAGGAGATCCTCGTCGGCGGCACCGGATCGATTCTCGCGAACTCCGGACTCGTCAAGAAGGTGTACGTGCCGCGCGAGGTGTTCCCACTCGCGAGCACGGGCGCTGCATTGTTTAACTTCGGTGTGCAGCTGGTGGTGCTCATCGCCGCCACGATCGCGATCGGGAAGCCACCGCTTCACGCCGAGCTGATCTACTTCGTGCCGGCGATCGCCCTGATAGTCGTGTTCGGCCTCGCACTCGCACTCCTGTGCGGGGCGATAAACGTATACCTTCGCGACACGCAGTATCTCGTGGAAGTCGTGACCATGTTGCTGTTCTGGGCATCCCCGGTGGTGTATTCCTGGCAGATGGTGAAGCAACTGGTGAACATCCCCTGGCTCGTCGAGGTCTACACCAACAACCCGATCACTTTGGCGGTCCTGGGTTTCCAGCGAACATTCTGGATCGCAGGAGATGCCGTCGAATGGCCGAACGATCTCATGGTGAGGATGCTCGTCGCACTCCTCGTCGGTCTCGTTCTGCTCTTCGTGAGTCACCGAGTATTCCTGCGCCTGCAGGGTAACTTCGCGCAGGAGCTGTGACCATGTCTGAAAGTCGACCACCTGTCTTGGATGCGCCCGCACCGGAGGTCATCCGGGTGTCGAGCATCTCGAAACGATTCACCGTACGGAAGGACTCCTCGCTCAAGGAGCGGGTCGTCACACTGGGCCGGGCAGGCCGCCAGCATCGTCAGGATTTCTGGGGACTGAGCGACGTGAGCCTCGCGATCAGAGCGGGGACGACGATCGGCCTCATCGGTCACAACGGTTCCGGTAAGAGCACACTGTTGAAGGTGCTCGGCGGGATCATCCAGCCCACGGATGGGGTCGTCGAACAGCGCGGCCGAGTTGCGGCACTGCTCGAGCTGGGAGCTGGTTTTCACCCGGATCTGACGGGGAGGGAGAACGTGTATCTCAACGGTTCCGTTCTCGGCCTCAGCAGGAACGAAGTCGACGCCCAGTTCGCAGCCATCCTCGAGTTCTCCGGAGTCAGCGACTTCATCGACACGCAGGTGAAGTTCTATTCGTCTGGAATGTATGTCCGGCTCGCTTTCGCGATCGCCGTGCACACGGACCCCGACATCCTGTTGGTCGACGAAGTGCTCGCGGTCGGAGACGAGCAGTTCCAGCAGAAGTGCCTCGACAAGATCCGCGAGTTCCAGAACGAAGGACGCACGATCATCATCGTGAGTCACGCGCTCGATCAGATCCAGTCGCTGTGCGACCGGGTCGTCGTCATGGACAAGGGCAAGCTCGTCTACGACGGCATCCCCGTGACGGCAATCGAGCGATTCCGTGAGCTCTTGGCTGATGACGCGGTGGGACAAGCGCGTCCCGACCAGATCTCCCGAGCACTCGAGATCCGCAGCGTCGCGGTCACGGACGCCGGGGGGCGTCCGCTGGACGCCATACGCGCGGGAGAGGACATCACGCTCGTCGTCGATGTGGAGATGATCCGTCCGATCGAGCGCTGGGCCATCGGATTCAGTGTGGACTCGTCACTCGGGCAGATCGCTCTCGCCTCCAACACAGACCTGCTCGATATCGAGATGGATCCTCTGAGAGCGTCGCGCACCGTCTCGATCACATTCACGACCGACGGTCTCGCTCCGGGGTCGTACAGCGTCAACGTGAATGCATCGGGCATCAGTGAGCCGACGTCGCACGGACTTATGAGTGGGGCCGAGTTCGAGGTCGTCGGTGAAGTCACCTCTGTGGGCCCAGTCGCGACGTCCGTGCGGATCGCATGACGCAAGAGCACTCCACGCTCACCCGCAAGGTGTCGGTAATCGTGCCCGTCTACAACGCCGGATCCCACCTAATGCCGTGCGTCCGCACGATCCTCGCGCAGACCCACAGGGATATCGAGGTGATTCTCGTCGACGACGGCTCGACGGACGATTCGGGTGCGATCTGCGATGATCTCGCGCGAGCCGACCACCGCATCCGGGTTCTCCACCGGGCGAACGGCGGTATCGCCGCGGCTCAGAATGCCGGTCTCGATGTGGCCACCGGAGAGTTCATCACGTTCTGCGACAACGACGACCTCATGGCTCCGCGCATGCTGGAGCGGTTGCTCGACCTGATGGTCGTCACCGACGCCGACATCAGTTGCTGTCGTTGGCGCAACGTCGGCGCGAGCCGAGGGGCCGCCGAGCTCCTCGCGCATGCAGACGATGCTTCGGGCGAGTACATCGTCTTCGACGATCCGGCCGCCGCCTATCAGGGGGTCTTCTCCCTGGTCCACAGACGCCTTCGCGGAGTAGAGCTTCGTTACTTCAGCGAGGCGAACTGGGGCAAGCTGTACCGGGCGGAGCTGTTCGACGGCGTGCGTTTCCCTGCGGGCCGATTCGCGCAGGATGTCGCGGTTGCGATGACGCTCTATCGGCGCGCGCAGAAGGTTGTGTCGTGCAGCGACGCGCTGTACTTCTGGTTGCAGCGAGGTGACAGCGTCTCGCATGCCCTGAAGTCGACCGCCTACTACTCCGACATCGTTGCCGCGCATCTCGCTTCGTTCGACGTCGCGCGATCGATGGGTATCACACCCGCCAGAGCATACAGCGGGCTCAAGACCCTTCGCCTCGAGAAGCGCAGTCGCACGACGGCGACCGACGACAAGGTCTACCAGGAGGATCGACGGGCCGTGAGGCGCCGTCTCGCGCAGCTCTCGATCCTCGAGACCCTAAAGTGTCAAGCCCTGTATCTTCTGCGGCGATGCGAGGTCGTGGTGTACAACATCACGATCCACAGGCGACGGTAGCGACACCGACCCAATGACTAGAATGGCTCAGCGTGACAACGCAGACTGAACGAGTGCTGGTGATCGTACCCGCGTGGAACGAAGAACAGAGCGTGGGTAACACCGTCTCTGAGATCCTTCGAGCAGACCCTCGGTACGACATCGTCGTCATCGATGACGGATCGACGGACGGCACAGCGGACGTCGCGCGGCGAGCGGGTGCGCGTGTCCTGTCGCTCCCTTTCAACCTCGGCGTCGGCGGAGCGATGAAAACCGGGTTCACATATGCGAAACGGCGGGGCTATGCCACGGCGATCCAGGTCGACGCCGATGGGCAGCACAACCCCGAGAACATCGCGGCTGTTCTGGCAGGGTTGGACGATGCTGACATCTCGATCGGGGCGCGGTTCGCCGATGTCGGCGACTACTCGGCGAGGGGCCCCCGCCGCTGGGCGATGCTCTTTCTCGCGGCGGTCGTGTCTCGGGTGACGAAGGCGAAGCTCACCGACGTGACAAGCGGTTTCCGCGCCGCCAACCGGCGTGCCATCGAGCAGTACGTGCGGTACTACCCCGCCGAGTATCTGGGAGACACCATCGACTCTCTCGTTGCCGCATCACATGCGGGGCTGACTGTCGTGCAGGTGCCGGTCGCGATGAGGCCACGTGCTTACGGACGACCATCGCAGGGGCCGATCGGCTCCACGGTCTACCTGTTCCGGTCGCTCTTCGCTCTCGGACTCTCTCTCACCCGCGGACGCCGGAAGGCGCACTCATGATCATCGTCGTATTGGGAATCGTCTTCGCGGCGGCAGTGCTCGCAGCGATAATCTGGATGCTTCTGAGCCACAGGCTGAGAGAGAAGTACGCGGTGTTGTGGCTCATCATCGGCGTGCTGATGCTGGTGCTCACGATCTTCCCCGATCTGCTTGTCTCGCTGTCTTCGGTGCTCGGCGTCCAGGTCCCGTCGAACCTGCTGTTCGTCGGTGCGCTGGCTCTTCTCGTGGGCGTTACGCTCCACCAGTCCTGGGAGTTGTCGACGGCCGAGGATGAGACGCGAAGGCTCGCCGAGGAGGTCGCCATCCTCCGCGCGGATGTCGACGACCTCCGCGCGGAGGCCTCGGAGCCTCGGGAGAGCGACCACCGATAGCCCGCCCGCAGTTCGCGGGGGAGGTGTCAGAGTGCGGCGATCGCCTCAGCCCTCGCTGCACTGTCGCGAGCGGCAGAGACCCACGCCAACGCGATGACTGCCACGGCGAAGGCGAGCGAGCCGACCACCCACATCACCATGGGAGAGAGCGGTGAGTTCCACCACCATTCGGCATCGCGGTCGAGATTGATCGCGGAGCTGTCGAGGCCGGTGATGTACCTGCGCATGTTCGTGTGGAGAGCGAGGCTGTTGGTCACGGCAAGAGCGATTACCACGACCGCCAGCTGCGTGCGGCTCAGCCCGAGCGAAAGCCTGCGCAGGCCTATGAGGGAGACGCCTGCGAACATGACGAGAAGCGGGTAGATGTAGCGCGGCTGCACTCCCTGACCGACGAGGATGCCTTCCCGGACGAGGATGTAGAGCGGCACCACGACCAGCGCGAGCGACACTGCGCCGAGCGCCAGGACCTTCCGCCATTTCATCCTGCGCAGTCCCCAGAATGCGACGGCGGCGAAGAGGGAGGCGGATGTCACCCACACAAGCGCGGGCATCGGCGTGTCGAACCAGCCGAGCCCCCAGAAACCGAAGGCACCGATCCACAATTGCGGAAGCTGCTGCACGTTCGTGACGAGGAGAGCGAAGACGCTCTGCGTGCGCTCTGTGTCCGCCGTGAGCACACCTGACTGTCCGCTGGTGAGGAAAAGAGACGCCGCGATGGCGATCAACACTACGGGAAGAGCGAGTTCGATGAGGAATCTCCTGTCGCGGCGGTACCCCAACACGACGCCCACGAGCACCGCGAGCACGCCATAGGCGGCGGCGTCGCTCCGTGCGCCTGCACCCATCACCATCAACGCGACCGACATCGCGGCGAGTCCCCATTTCCGCGCATCGGTCTGGCGGAAGAATCCCCACACAGCCAGCCAAAGCCCCGTCGCTTGGAGGACCGCCCAGGCGCTCGGGTTCACGCTGGGGATGATGAATACGCCCAGAGGTATCATGCCGATGAGCGCACCCCAGACCAAGGGGGGACGCAGCCGCAGGGGAAGCAGGAAGAACAACAGCGTCAGCATGCTCACGTAAAGCAGCGCGTTCACGCTGCGCATGAGCACGACGGACACCGACATGTCGTCCGTGACGAAGACGCTCATCGCCCCGTAGAACACCGGGGGATAGCCGTTGTCCACCCAGTTGCCTCGGGTTGACGATTTCAGGGAGGACTCATCGAGAGGGCAGGATGCGGACTGCCCCGAGTCGAACGCGAAGCATGCGGCCGCGTCGACGACGTCCGCGGGCAGGACTCGCTCCTTCTCAGTGGCGCCCATCTCGCACCGACCATCCACGGGACCGGCAGCGCACCAGATGCTGCCCATGTGGTAGTCCTCGTCGGGGCTGGCGCCGGGAGGGGAGGCGACCCCCCATGAAAGCAGCCCGAGCAGCAGGGCGAACGGGATCAAGACCGAGGCGACGATCTGTCGTGTCCGGCGGGTCATCGCGAAGTTCTCCTCGTAGATGGGTGTGCGGCCGTGGCAGCTCTCCTCGTCTGAGGATGGCTCAAGCCGGCTGCTGACGTCCGTGGAATCCGGAGTTCATCCTATCGAGGTGTGCCAGCGGCAGACACGCGGGCGGAAGGCGACGGGGATACGGTGGTGGTGGGCACGCGGGTCGACGTCCGTCGCTCCGGCCCGCACATGAGAGAATCGTCTGAATGCCCGGCGGCCAGGAGGAGGGATCAGCTGTGTCGGATGCTGAGGTGAAGTCGGGACGTGCGCCCGCGGTCTCGGTGATCCTGGCGTCGTACAATGCCGGTCCCTGGATCTCGGCGGCCCTCGACTCCATCGTCCACGCTGTTCAGCGCACCGCCTGGACGGTCGAGCTGGTCGTGGTCGACGACGGATCGACGGACGATACGGCAGCTGTGCTGAGAGATTATCGGGATTCCTGCCCTATCCCGATGCGAGTCGTCTCCCAGCCGAACAGCGGGCGCTTCATGGCCTTCTACGCCGCAGCCGCGGAGGCATCTGGAGAGCGCGTGCTCATCATGGGAGACAGGATGCGCCTGCAGCCGGACGCCTTCGAGTATCTCGAGCGCGTCGATCCAGAGCTGCCCGAGGGTCAGGTCTGGAACGGACACGTGCCGACGGCACCCGACGGTCCGCTCGTCAGCCGCTTCTGGGAAGTGCCGTTGCATATCTTCTGGGGAAGCTACCTGGCGGACCCGAGGCCGACCCAGATCACCGAGGAGAACTTCGATCGCGTTCCGAAGGGAACCGGCTCACTCCTCATCGGACGCCAGCTCTTCCTCGAGGCGTGCAAAGCCGTATGGCCCGAGGACAACGCGGCCCTCGTCTCCGACGATACGAAGCTGCTGAGGTACGTGATCACACGTCGACCGATGCGTCTGGATCCCGGATTCGGAGCGATCTACGTGCCTCGGGTCACTGTGAACTCCTTCCTCTCCCATGCGTTCACACGTGGAACCCTCTTCGTCGACAGTTACGCCGGTACGAGTGCTCTCCGCAATCTGGTCCTGGTCGGATTGAGCATCCTGCCGATCGCCTACGTCCTGGCCCTGCTCATCGCGCTCCCGATCGGCGGAGGGGGTCTTCTGCTCGTACTCGTCGCCCTCGGGGTACTCGGTCTCCTCGCGCCCGCTGGTGTCGCAGCGCTTCGCAGAGCCCCGGCGCGTGCGATCGTCTCATATCTGACCTATGTCGTGCCTTTCGGCGCCGTGTTCTGGGCCGGTCTGGTCCGCGGCGTCTTCGTCCACCGTCGCGCTTTCGCTCGCGCTCGAAAAGAAACCGTCAATACACAGTGATCGTCTTCATCTACGGAACCACCGCCGAAGCCATCAAACTGGCTCCGATCATGCGCCGACTCGATGCCCGGGGCATCCGCTACGAGCACTGGCTCACGATGCAGCACACTGAGGCGCTGAGGAAGATCCTTCCTCAGCTGGGGTTGCGCGAGCCCGACCGGATCATCGCCGACGGCAACCGGGGAAAGCCGCTGCGCCGTGCCACCGACGTGATCGGCTGGGGGTGGCAGGCATTCCGGTGGATCGAGAAGCACCGGTCAGAGCTCAAGCGCAGTCTTCCGTCCAATACCGTCGTCGTTGTGCACGGCGACACGATGACGAGCGTTGTCGGCGCATACATCGCTCGGCGACTCAGAGTGCCGAGCGCACACGTGGAAGCCGGTCTGCGGTCTGGCAACTGGCGTCACCCGTTCCCCGAGGAGCTGGATCGCCGCATCGTCGGGCGTATGGCCAGTGTGCACTACACACCTTCGGAGATCGCGACCGCGAATCTGCGCGGTCGAGAGAACGTCGTGGAGACACACGGGAACACGGTGATCGATGCCGTCCTCGATCACGACGAGGTCGAACGTGAGGCCGGTCAGAGGTACGCTCTCGCGCTCCTGCATCGCTTCGAGTTCATCTCCAACGAGCAACTCGTGCAGGAAACCATCGGCGCTCTCATCAAGCACAGTCCGGTTCCGATCCGCTTGCTGGTGGATGCGTACAACTCCGAGACCCTCGAGCGCGTCCTGGCGAGCGCGCACGCAGGAGACCGTGTCGTGATCGAGTCGAAGAAGTCGCACAGCGAGTTCGTCATCCTGCTCAAACACGCGGAGTTCGTTGTCACTGATTCCGGCGGAGTGCAGGAAGAGGCCGCGCTGCTCGGTATCCCGACCCTCGTCCATCGCGTGGCCACCGAGCGTCAGGATGGCGTCGGACGCAACGTCGTGCTGTCAGGATGGGACCTGGACGCGGTTCGAGCGTTCCTCGAAGACCCCGATCATCACCGCTTCCCGGCAGGACGTCCGCCGATTTCGCCGTCGGACATCGTGGTGGAAGATCTCATCGCGCGAGGATTTGGTTCATAACAGAAGGATCCTCGTGCGACAGGGGCGAATTCTTGCCAGTCGGATCAGAGAGTTGCTTCTAGCGATCCACGGTGGTCACCGCGCTCCGCGCGAACCCCAGCCGTGAGCGTATCGAGCCGTCGCTGCGAGCCTCGGCTCAGACGATGGGGCCCGAGTTCGGATCTTCCGCGCGAGAGCGCTCTGCGGCGCGCAACACGCCGGCTCGGCGGGCATCGATGAGCAGGAACGTGATCAACACGACGAACCCGATCGCCGCGAACACCGTCAGCATCGCGTAGACGTCCGGAACCGTCACAGAGAAGCCGATCGCCTGAGCCGCGACCGCCACGAGCAGGAGGAGGGCTGCGCCGCGTGAAGCGAAACTCGTCATCTTGATCATCATCCCCTGAGCCGCGATCCATGGAAGATATGCGACGGCGGCCGGGACGAGCAGCTCCGCCGCGGAGCTGTAGTCCTCTTTATAGATGAGGGAGATCAACCAGTCTCCGAGCACTGCGAAGCCGACGATCATGACGAGGCTGGTGGCCAACGACACCCCGAGCGTCACGAGCACACCCACACGAGCGAGGTTGGGGTTGTCGCGATGTTTGACGAAACGGGGGAGAAGGTACAGGGACAGCGTCGAGGGAAGAAGCAGACCGGCCTTGACCAGAACCGTCGCCGATGCGTAAATGCCCGCGAGATCGCTGGGTGCGCCAGCGCGAAGGAAGATCACGTCGGAGGTGGTGAGCCAGGCGAACGCTATCGTGAGCGCGACGATCGTGAGTCCGTCGAGACTGAACACACCCTGCGCGGGACGCGGGATGCTCCGTGACGACCACAGCCCTCCCACGACCGCGATGAGAAGGGCCGCCAGGACCGTTCCCACCATCCCTCCGAGCCCCAGGCCGGCGATGATGACGATGATCGCGAAGAGGACACGCCCGAGCTGGGAGAAGGTCGACCACCACACCGCCTGTGAGATCCGGCCCGACCCTTGGAGAAGTCCCATGGCGTCAGCGAACACGAAACTCAAGGGAATCGTCACCGCAGCGGCGAGGATGATCGGGGGGGTCGTGTCTAGCGCGTCGGCCAGCCAAGGCGACGCGCTGGCGACCAGCGCGCCGCCCGCGACACCGAGAACAAGAGCCTCGAACGGAAGACGGCGAGACGAGCGCGAAGCAGGGGCCGGGGCCGACAGTGCCTCCGCGGTCTTGACCGTGACGGTGCTCTGCAGCGAGGCGCTACCGACGGCAGCGACGTTCACGATCACGAAGAACGCGGAGAGAAGTCCGAACTCCGAAGGAGTCACGCTACGAGCGCTCAACAATTGGAAGACGAACGACGCGAGGATACCGAGGATACTCGCGATGCCCACAGCGAAGAGCGCCTTGGCGTGAGCGCGGATGTGGGGCGAGACGCCTCGAGGAGCGGAAACGTCGCCCCGGGGCGGCCGGTCATCGGTCATCTGAGAGGTCCTGCCGTCGAGTCGGTGGCGGAACTCGCCGCACGCGGGCGAAACTGCCTTGCCGCGGCAATGATACTCGGCTCATCCTCGTCGTCATCTGAACGCCGCGTCCTTCCAGGCGTGCAAAGAGCGTTGCCGGTAAGCTCTCACGTTGTGACCGTCTCCGCGAACCCTGACTCATCGACGCCGGGCGTTTCCCCGGTCCGCGTGGCTCCCAGTGCCGATGTGTCGGCCGATGCGCGCATCGGCTCCGGCTCGTCGATCTGGCACCTGGCCCAGGTGAGGGAGCAGGCCGAGATCGGCGAGAACTGCATCGTCGGCCGGGGAGCCTACATCGGCACCGGCGTCCGCATCGGAGCGAACAGCAAGATCCAGAACTACGCCCTGGTCTACGAGCCCGCCGTCCTCGGGCACGGTGTCTTCATCGGCCCGGCCGTCGTGCTCACGAACGACACGTATCCGAGGGCAGTGACGCCGTCAGGCGAGCTCAAGAGTGCCTCTGATTGGACCGCGGTCGGCGTCGAGATCGGCGACGGAGCCTCCATCGGCGCACGGGCGACCTGCGTCGCGCCGGTACGCATCGGGCGATGGGCGACGGTCGCAGCTGGAGCCGTCGTCGTCAAGGACGTGCCGGATCATGCGCTCGTCGTGGGCGTCCCCGCACGACGGGTGGGCTGGGTCGGGCGCGCAGGGGTGCCGCTCGACGAGACCGGCCCCGGAATCTGGACCTGCCCGGAGACGGGCGAAACCTACCTCGAACGCGAGGGCGAACTGGCTTTGGAGGATCGATGACCGAGTTCATCCCGGCGGCGAAGCCGCTGATCGGCGACGACGAGAGGGCAGCGGTCGACCGCGTCCTGCAGAGCGGCATGGTTGCTCAGGGGCCGGAGGTCGCGGCTTTCGAGAAGGAGTTCTCCGAACACTTCGTTCAGGGGCTGCCTGTCGTCGCAGTGAACTCCGGCACTTCGGGGCTCCACCTCGGGCTCCTTGCCGCCGGGGTCGGCCCCGGAGACGAGGTCATCGTGCCGTCGTTCACGTTCGCCGCCACGGCGAACGCCGTAGCGCTCACCGGGGCGACGCCGGTGTTCGCCGACATCGAGCCGGACACCTTCACCCTCGACCCCTCGGCCGTGGAATCCGCGATCACCGAGCGCACCAGAGGCATCCTGCCCGTGCACCTGTACGGGCACCCCGCGCGGATGGACGAGCTCGGCGAGATCGCGCGGGCGCGCGGTCTCGCCCTCTTCGAAGACGCCGCCCAGGCACACGGCGCCGCACTCGACGGCCGTCCGGTCGGCACTTTCGGCGCGATGACGATGTTCTCGCTGTACCCGACGAAGAACATGACCAGCGGCGAGGGTGGCATGGTCGTGGCACCGGAAGAGGACGCCGCGCGGCGCGTGCGCCTCCTGCGTAATCAGGGCATGGAGCGCCAGTACGAGAACGAGGTCATCGGCTTCAACGCCCGTATGACCGACATCCATGCCGCGATCGGCCGGGTACAGCTCACTAAAGTCGAAGCCTGGACGGAGTCCCGCCGGGCGAACGCGGCGTTCCTCGACTCCCATCTCGCGGGCGTGATCGTTCCGCCGGTCGCCGACGGTGCCCGCCATGTCTACCACCAGTACACGATCCGCGTGCAGGAGGACAGAGACGGCTTCGTCTCCGCGCTCAAGGAGGAGTACTCGATCGGCAGCGGAGTCTACTACCCCATTCCGAACCACCGGCTTCCGTCCCTTCAGCGGTACGCTCCTGGTCTCGATCTTCCCGAGACCGAACGCGCAGCACGTGAGGCCGTGTCCCTCCCGGTGCACCCGTCGCTGTCGTCGGAGGACCTCGAGCGGATCGTGGAGGCGGTCAACGCGCTCGCAGGGGCGGGCAGCTGATGGCGGTGCTGAGAGCGGGTCTCCTCGGTGTGGGGTCGATGGGGCGTCACCACGCTCGCATCCTTCGTGACATCGAAGGTGTCGAGCTCGTCGCGATCGCCGATCCGGGAGGCGACCCGTTCCGAGTCGCCGGTGGGATCCCCCTCCTGGCGGATGTCGATGAACTCATCGCGGCCCGCATCGATATCGCCGTCGTGGCGATCCCCACGCGATTCCACGCCTCCGCGGCGCTCGCGCTCGCGGAGGCGGGCGTGCACACACTCGTCGAGAAGCCCATCGCGGACGACAGTGAATCCGGGCTCCGGGTGAGCGAGGCCTTCGAGACGCGCGGACTGATCGGCGCCGTCGGGCACGTCGAGCGCTTCAACCCCGCGCTGCAGCAGCTGCGGCGTCGTCTCGCCGAGGGCGATGCCGGAGCGGTCTACCAGATCGCGACTCGTCGGCAGAGCACGTTCCCCGCGCGCATCGGCGACGTCGGGGTGGCGAAGGACCTGGGAACCCACGACGTCGACCTCACCGCGTGGGTGGCGCAGTCGCAGTACTGGTCGATCAGCGCGCAGACCGCGTTCAAGAGCGGACGTGCTTTCGAGGACATGATCGCGATGTCCGGACGTCTGGGCAGTGGGATCATCACCAACCATCTGGTCAACTGGCTCAGCCCCATGAAGGAGCGGATCACGATGGTCACCGGTGAGCGAGGCACGTTCGTCGCCGACACAGCTGCCGGCGATCTGACCTTCCACGCGAACGGCACGGAACTCTTGGAATGGGAATCGGTGTCGAACTTCCGGGGAGTCTCCGAGGGAGACGTCACGCGATTCGCGTTCGCGAAGCGCGAGCCGCTCCGGGCCGAGCTCGAAGCGTTCCGCGATGCGGTTCTCGGCGAGCAGACCGAGCTGTCCACGATGCGGGAGGCGACGCACACGCTCGCGGTCGTCGAGTCCGCTCTGGAGTCCGCGAGCGAGGGTGGGAAGCTGGTGCGCATTGGGCGCGAATCACTCTGATCTTCTCGTCGTCGGATCGGGCTTCTTCGGTCTCACCATCGCAGAGCGGGCGGCGGACGCCGGCCGCAAGGTCACGGTCATCGACCGTCGTCACCACATCGGCGGGAACGCCTA
Organism: Microbacterium sp. GCS4; assembly: GCF_001262495.1. Classification (GTDB taxonomy): domain Bacteria; phylum Actinomycetota; class Actinomycetes; order Actinomycetales; family Microbacteriaceae; genus Microbacterium. Next base: position 781,874 of record NZ_LGYE01000001.1, on the reverse strand, counting down.
CAGCGAGTCGGAACCCGAGACGGGTATCGAGGTCCATCGCTACGGCGCGCACCTGTTCCACACTTCGAACGCGACGGTGTGGGAGTACGTCAACCGCTTCACGACGTTCACGAACTACGTGCACCGGGTGTATACGACCCACAAGGGCACCGTCTTCCCCATGCCGGTGAACCTCGGCACGATCAACCAGTTCTTCCAGTCCGCGTACACGCCCGACCAGGCACGCGCGCTGGTGCGGGAGCAGGCCGGCGAGTTCGACGTGAAGACGGCCGCCAACTTCGAGGAGAAGGGCATCGCACTCGTCGGGCGTCCCCTGTTCGAGGCGTTCTTCCGCGACTACACCGCGAAGCAGTGGCAGACCGACCCCCACAAGCTCTCGGGTGACATCATCAGCCGGCTGCCCGTGCGATACACCTACGACAACCGCTACTTCAACGACACCTGGGAGGGCCTGCCCACCGACGGCTACACGGCCTGGATCGAGCGGATGGCGGATCACCCGAACATCGAGGTCGAGCTCGGTGTCGACTTCTTCGACGAGACCCAGCCTCTGAACAAGAAGGCGATGGTCGGACAGGTCCCGATCGTGTACACGGGCCCGGTCGACCGCTACTTCGATTACGCCGAGGGCGCGCTCAGCTGGCGGACTCTGGACTTCGAGCAGGAGGTGCTGAACGTCGGCGACTTCCAGGGCACGAGTGTCATGAACTACCCGGATATGGACGTTCCGTACACGCGCATCCACGAATTCAAGCACTTCCACCCGGAGCGCAAGGACGTGTACGGGTCCGACAGGACTGTCATCATGCGCGAGTTCTCCCGGTTCGCGAAACGAGAGGATGAGCCGTACTACCCGGTCAATACGGCTGCCGACCGCGACGGACTTCTCGCCTATCGGGAGCTCGCCAAGGGGGAGCGGAACGTCCACTTCGGTGGCCGCCTCGGCACGTATCAGTACCTCGACATGCACATGGCCATCGGATCGGCATTGTCGCTGTGGAACAACTCGCTCTCGTAGGATCGACATCGTGAGTCACGCTGCTGTCGGGGCGCCCGGGACGCCCCGGCGCTATCTGCACTCCCTGTGGCTGTTGTCGGCCCGCGACCTCAAGGTCCGGTATTCGACCAGCTTCCTGGGGTATCTGTGGTCCGTCCTCGATCCGCTCGTCATGAGCGCGATCTACTGGTTCGTGTTCACGCAGATCTTCCATCGGGACGTCGGTGAAGAACCGTACATCATCTTCCTCATCAGCGCGCTGCTGCCGTGGGTATGGTTCAACTCCTCGGTGTCGGACTTCACCCGCGCGTTCAAGAAGGACGCGAGGCTGGTGCGCTCGACCGCGATCCCCCGATCCATCTGGATCAACCGGATCGTGCTCAGTAAGGGCATGGAGTACCTTTTCTCGCTCCCGGTCCTCGTGATCTTCATCGTCGTGAATCTCATCGTCGAACTCGACCCTGCCCAGACCGTGCAGATCGGCTGGGGAATCCTGTGGCTGCCCGTCGCGGTCTTCCTGCAGACGGTCCTGCTCGTGGGGCTCGGGCTGCTCGTCGCCCCGCTGTGCGTGATGTACGTCGATCTCGAGCGCACCACCGCCCTTGTCCTCCGCGCGATGTTCTACGCCACCCCGATCATCTACAACGTGACCGACCTGCCCGGGGTCTTCCAGACGATCGGCGCCTTCAACCCCCTCGCGGGCATCATGATGCTGTATCGGATGCCGTTCTTCCCCGATCAGTGGAACCCCTTCACCCTCCTCGTGAGCGTGGCGATGACCATCGTGATCCTCGTCCTCGGAGTCTGGACCTTCCGCTCCCTCGAGCGTCCCGTGCTGAAGGAGCTGTGATGGCGCCGGCGATCGATGTGCAGGGTCTGGGAGTCCACTTCCGCCGGAACAGGCGAGGTCGTCGCAGCTTCAAGGACCTCTTCGCGGGCGCGTCGCGGCGTTCGCGGCCGGGGGAGTTCTGGGCGTTGCGAGACGTGTCGTTCTCGGTGCAGCAGGGAGAGTCGATCGGCGTCGTGGGTCGCAACGGACAGGGGAAGTCGACGCTTCTGCGCCTGGTCGCCGGCGTCCTGCTCTCCGACGAGGGAAGCGTCGAGGTGAACGGCGGCGTCGCGCCCCTCATCGAGATCACCGGCGGATTCGTGGGCGACCTCACGGTGCGCGAGAACGTGCGGCTGACGGCAGGGCTGCACGGCATGTCACGCGATGAGGTGTCCCGCCGCTACGACGACATCATCGCCTTCGCCGAGCTCGCCGGATTCGAGGACACCCCGTACAAGCACCTGTCCAACGGGATGAAGGTGCGGTTGGCCTTCTCTGTTGTGTCGCAGCTCGACGAGCCCATCCTCTTGGTGGACGAGGTGCTCGCGGTGGGGGACAAGGCCTTCCGCGACAAGTGCTACAAGCGCATCGACGAGCTGCTCGCCGAGGGGCGCACGCTGTTCTTCGTGAGCCACAACGAGCGCGACCTGCGGCGCTTCTGCACGCGTGGTCTCTACCTCGACAAGGGCGGCCTGGTGCTGGACGCCCCCATCAGCGAGGTGCTCGACCGCTACAACGCGGACTACAACGCCCGCTGAGCGCGTCGTGGTGGGGGCGTCGCTGAGCGCGGCGCGGTGGGGCGTCAGAGTCCGACGAGGGCGGAGAGTTCCGTGAGAGCCTCGCGAGCAGCGGCAATCGACACGGTCGTGTCCGATGGGGCGGAGACGGCGTTTCGGACATCGACGAGCTTCTGCGTGTACTGCTCGGCGGCAGTGCGCCACTGATCCGCGATCGACGATGGGGGGAGCGCACCGCCGAGGCGTTGCGCGTCCTCTTGCAGGATCGTGACGGCGGACAGTGCGTCCTGGCCGGTCGAGGAAGCGACGATGTCGAGGCCGCGCGCACCATCCGACAGCCATGCCTCCACCTGACCGCGGAAAGCTTCGATCGTTGGGTCGACCGGCTCCGGCGGAGCCGTCACAGGCGGCGTCGTCGGCTCCGCGGAGTCGGTGGGTTCAGCCGTCGGGGTGGACGTGGCGGTCGCCGACGGCTTCGGCGTCGCAGTGGCACCCGGCGCGGACTCGTCGCCGCGAGGCAGCAGGAAGAACAGCACCACGCCGACGATGACGAGAGCAGCCACGACCAGGCCGACGATCAGCCACACCCGTCCCCGGTTCCGCGGCTTCGGCTCCATCGGCGCCCAGCGGACATCCGGCTGCTGCTCGTCGCTCATCTCGTCAGTCCTCCAGGGGTGCCATCGGCTGCCAGGAGCGGTCACGTCCGAGACGTCCGCCCTCCTTGAGCCCGCGGAACAGGTTGCTCGTGCCGCGCACCGTGCGCTCGACGAAGACCAGGCGGATGAGTTCCTTCGCGAAGGTCATCGCCGTGCCCAGTCCGAACAGGACGGGGTTGTAGACGCCGTGCACGCGGTAGTACTGCTTGATGTACGCGCGGTTGCGCATGATGTAGAACCGGTAGGCGTTGCTCGACGCGTTCATGTGGCGGATGCCCATGTCCCATTGCTTGATCTCGCGCGTACGGCGCAGCACGAACTCGTCGACGATCACGGCGGTGGTCTTACGCGACGCCAGCCAGCCGTACATCTGGTCGTCCCAGTAGATGAAGAAACGCGGGTCGGGCAACCCGATCTGCGTCACGATCGACCGGTGGATGAACATGCCCTCGAAGCATCCGCTGTTCATCTCCTTGAACCCGGACGCATCGAAGCCCGACGGCGCGAACGGAATCGGGATGCCCATGCGCTCGGCGATGCGGTACTGCCAGTAGAACTCGCTGCCGTCGTAGTCGTAGCGGCGGCCCTGGATGCTCTTGAAGCGCGGCGCCCACTTGCCCATCTTCGCCAGGCCGTCGGGAACGACCTCGACGTCGTCGTCCATCATCCAGATCCATTCGGATCCGAGTTCGTACGCGGTGCGCATCCCCTCGCTGAATCCGCCGGAGCCGCCCGTGTTCGTCTCCAGGCGGCGGTAGACGAGGTCGGTGCGGAGGCGCGGACGGAAGGACTCGACCACCTCGGTCGTGTCGTCGGAGGAGGCGTTGTCGATGATCACGACGTGACCCGGCTTCGGGTCCATCGCGATGATGCTCTCGAGGAGTCCGGTCAGCAGATGCGTCCGGTTGTAGGTGACGATGACGATCGTGGCGGACGCCGGGGCGAAGGGGACGGTTGTCACGAGTGAGATTCTCCGAAGGGTGAGGTCCCGCGGAACGCCGCGAGCAGACCCCAGCCTACCCGCAGGTGTCAGGAGTTCCCGGTGGACCCGCTCAGCGCTCGGGCCGCAGCGTGGGGATCGCCCCGGTGTGCGCGGCGTCGATGTTCTCCCGCCACGAGCGGGATTGTCCTGCGCGCAGCGCGCACAGCACGAGGAGAAACCATCCGGCTCCCTCGAGCGTGAAGCTCTCGAACATCGAGTCGACCGCGAGCGTCACGAGCATGAGCGGCGTCCAGGCGTAGACGACCGAACGCCGAACACTGGCGACGAGCCAGGATCGAACCGTCGCCGCGCCCCCGAGTGCGAGGAACAGGACGAGTCCGGCCCATCCGAGCTGCAGCATCACGTCGAAGTAGGCGTTGAGGCCGCTCTGATGGTGATCGTCGAGCAGGAAGTTAATGTAGGTGAAGGGGTACTCGCCACGGGCCCACGGGCCGAACCACCCCCATCCTGTGATGGGTTTCAGCGACACGAAGTCCAGCATGGTGTTCCACAGCGTCGCCCTGATCGAGAAGTCGGACCCTGCGTCGAGCAGCGCGATGATCGGATGCCGCAGGGCGAAGGCCGCAGTCAGGGCGAGAACGACCAGGATGCCGAGGACCCACTGCACGAGTCCGCGTCGCTCCGACGGCGTGTGACGGACGATCGTGAGCGCGACCGTCACGATGCCGACGGCGGCCGCCAGCACGATGACCGTGGGGGAGGACGACAGGAAGGCGAGCAGGGCGGCCAGCGCGACAGACGGGATTGCGATCGGTGCCGTGACCGATTGCGAGCGCCACTCGATGACGAACGTGATGAGGGCGAGCACGGCGACGAAGCCGAGCAAGTTCCGACTGCCGAACAGGCCCTGCACCGGCCCGCCCAGGGCGAGGTTCCCCTGGATGCCCAGGAACCCGAAGGGCATGTCGAACAGGATCCCCGAGAGGATCTCGACCCCGAGGGAGAGCACGAGCAGGATGCGGAGTGTGTCTCCCAGTGCCCTCACCGTCTGGAGCGTGTCACGGATGTGGCCGACCGTGATCGCGAGGAAGGCGAAGCCGAACAGCGCCATCCATCCGAAGGCGGTGTCGGACTTGTCGGTGGTCCAGAAGAGGCTCACGAGTGCCCAGGCGAGGAAGGCGAGCAGGGACGACGGGGCGAGTCGCAGGAGCGACAGCTCCTCGCGTCGAACCCACAGGATCGCGGCGCCGACGGCGCACAGCATCGTGATGATCGTGGCGAGCGTCACCTGCGAGGTCATGCGCTCGATCGCGAACGATCCGAACACGGCGCTGAGCACCGCGATCGTGAACGCGCGCGCGAACTCGGCCGAGCCGAGGAGGTCGACGAACCGCCGGCCCGCCGTCACGGAACCCGCCGCGCTCTCTCGCCATGCTCGATGACACGGTCCCGCTCGCCGACGCCGATCAGGGGGATCGACTTGATCTTGAACGACAGCATCACGAGGAGCATCCAGCCCCACAGCATGATGGGCGTGGACTCGGTGAGGCCCTGCACGAGCAGCACGACTGTGAAGAGGCTCGGCAGCAGGGTGATCGGGGAGTACGGACGGTCGCTCGTCAGATCCCACCGCGGGCGGTCGACCGCGAAGAACCAGGATCGCCACAGCAGGCTCAGATAGGCGAGCGCCATCAGCACGACGCCCACGACGCCGAGCTGCATCAGCACGTCCAGCCACATGTTGTGGGCGTGGAACACCGTGATCCCGTGGTCGACGATCCATCCGTCGAACGCCGGATCGTAGGGCACCCAGGGGCTCGAGAATCCGTTGCCGAACACCGGATGCTCCGCTGCGCGCTCCAGGACCTTGGTCCAGATGCGGTCGGAGCGTCCCGTGAGGTCGCCGCTGCGGCCCAGCAGCGACAGGAGCGGCTCGCGCAGCGCCCACGCGGCGGCGACGAGCACGGCGCCTCCACCGAAGAAGATCATGTACAGGCGGGTGCGGCCGCCCGGGGTGCGCTGGCGTCGCATCAGGAGCGCCACCACCAGCACCACCCCGGCGGCGGCGGCGCACGCGTACGCGGTCGCCGAGCCTGCGCGCAGCAGGAAGTATGCGGCGAGCAGCATCCACAGCGCGAGCGTGGTCCGCCAGCGGGCGCGCGCCGCGAAGCGCACGCCGAACGCGATGATCGCGAAGAGGCTGATGATGGCGAGCAGGTTCGAGTTGCCGACGATCCCCTGGATGCGGTCGCCGTCGAGGAGGTTGCCGCGCACCCAGTACCAGTGCGCGTTGATCTTCTCCCCCTCCGGACGGACGAAGAAGTTCGGGAGGATCGGCCCGTGCACGATCAGTGCGACCCAGAGCTCGAGCGCGAGGGAGAGCCCGAGGATCCACTTGAACGCCGAGGCCAGCGCGCGCACGATCTCGTTCCACGAGAGCACGTGGACGATGAACAGGGCGTTCACGGTGACCGTCGCGAGCAGCGCCCAGGTGAGGAGCGTCGATTCGCGCCACTGCGACCAGGCGACCGAGATCAGCGCCAGAGCCGTGTAGGCGGTCGCGGCCCAGGGCAGCCGACGCCAGGCGAAGCGCTGCGGACGGCGGCGGGCGACCATCGGGATGCCGATCGCGAGCGTCGCGATGAGGAACCCTGCGAGGACCGCGGCCGCACCGTAACCGCCGACGAGGTTGTAGACCGCGGCGTGGGCGAACACGGCGAACAGCACGAGGATGATGTAGCCGCGCAGCAGAAGATGCCCCGTCGACTCCCGCTCAGGGGCCTGGGGCGGAGCTGCCGCCGGATGCTTGGTGTACTGCGCCATCGCGTTCAGGCTACCGCGCGCACCCGAGCGCGCACCGGGTGCGACGCGCACGGCGCCCACGTCCGGGTCGCATCGTGTCGGCGCAGACCCCTACCCTGGTCACATGCTGCTGAGCCTGACGAACGTTCCGCGCGACTACGCCTGGGGATCGCACACCCTTCTGGCCGAGCTTGAGGGGAGAAGACCGTCCGCCGTTCCCGAAGCCGAGGTGTGGTTCGGCGACCACCCCGGCGACCCCGCCGACGTGGCCGGGGGAGGAACCCTCGATGCCGTCACCGGCGGACGGCTTCCCTATCTGCTCAAACTGCTCGCCGCGGCATCCCCGCTGTCGATCCAGGTCCATCCCACGATCGCGCAGGCCAAGGACGGCTGGGCTCGCGAGTCCGCTCTCGGGATGGACGATCCCACCCGCAACTACCGCGACGACAACCACAAGCCCGAGCTGATCGTCGCCCTCAGCGATCGATTCGAGTCCTTGAGCGGGCTGCGGCCGGTCGATGCGACGCTCGAGCTGCTGCGTGCGCTGGGTGACGGAGAAGGCGTCGCCGCGCTCGCCGCCCGGTTGCGAGGCGACGGCGACGTTCTGCGCGACGCGATCGGCTGGCTGCTCTCCGGGCATGCACAGGTCGAGGTCGACGAGGTGATCTCGTCGGTCCGCTCCGCGGCGGCAGCGGAGACGGGGGAGTGGGCCACCACCCTCCGGGCCGTGGCGACGATCGCCGACACCTACCCGGGTGACCCGGGCGTCGTCGTCGCCCTCCTCATGAACCACGTCGTCCTGCGCCGCGGCGAGGGCGTGTTCCTCCGCGCGGGCCTGCTTCACGCGTACATCTCCGGCTTGGGCGTCGAGATCATGGCCGCGAGCGACAACGTCCTCCGTGGCGGCCTCACTCCGAAGCGGATCGACGTGCCGGAGCTGCTGTCCGTGCTCGACACCGCGCCGGGTGAGGTCCCGGTCCTGCGACCCGATACGGAGGGAGCGCTCACCGAGTACTCCGTGCCGATCGAGGACTTCGCGCTCCGTCGCGCGGAACTGACCGGGGAGGCGCTCGAGCTGACCGTCGAGGGTCCGACGATGGTCCTCGCGACCGCGGGGGAGGTCTCGGTGACGGGAGCGGACGGGAGCGCGACGCGCGTCCCCGTCGGCACGGTCGTCTTCGCCGGCGCAGAGGAGACGTCGCTCACCCTGTCCGGTCGGGGCGAGGCCTTCATCGCCACGCCGGGTGCTGCACCTCGCTCGCGAGCGTGACTCGGCGGGCGCGACACGCCGAAGAACGTCCATGAACCTTCAAGACATGATTGAGGGTTTACGATCCGCGACTTGACCGCAGCGAATCACACGGGTGTAATTAGTGGTGCACGGCCCGCCGAGGGGGCGGAACAAGGGTTGGAGATCGAGATGACGGGTTACCGTTCGGACGTACCGGAGAACTGGTTCGTCGATCCGATCAACCTCGGCGTTCCCGGGGTTCGAAAGGTCGAGTCCGACGACGACAACGCTCTGGCGTGGCAGACCGACGCCCTGTGCTCGCAGACGGATCCGGAGGCCTTCTTCCCCGAGAAGGGCGGTTCCACCCGCGACGCGAAGCGGATCTGCACATCGTGCGACGTCCGCGGAGAATGCCTCGAGTACGCGCTCAACAACGACGAGCGATTCGGCATCTGGGGCGGTCTCTCCGAGCGCGAGCGCCGCAAGCTCAAGCGCCGCGCCAGCTGACCAGCCGCGTCGCCTCCGGCTTCGCGGCCACGCCGGAGCCACTGCCGCAGACCCGGGGCCGAGCCGCTTAGGCTGACCACGTCATGCCAGCCCGAGTTCATGCCATCATCGTGGCGCGCCCCGGTTCCTCCGCTCGCGCGCAACTGCTCCGCACGCTGGACGCACTGCGCGCCCAATCGACCCGCGCCGTCGCGATCACGCTCGTCATGTGCGGTGACGCCACGACCGCGCGCGAGAGCGACGCGGTGGCCTCCCTGGTCGAGGGCGTCATCGAGGCGCGCGGCAGCACATCCTTCGCCGAGGCCGTCGAACTCGCCCGGCCGCGCGTCGCGGCCGGCAGCGCCGTCTGGCTGCTCGCACATGACACCGCACCGCATCCGCGAGCACTGGAGCGGCTGATCGGCACGCTCGAGCGTTCGCCCTCCGCCGCAATCGCGGCTCCCAAGCTCGTGCACACGGATGACGATCGCGAGATCGTCTCGCTCGGGGTCAGCATGACCGGTCTCGGCCGGTCCGTCGAACTCGCAGCCGGCGAACTCGACCAGGGGCAGCACGACGGCCGGGATGACGTCCTCGGCGCCGACATCCGAGGGATGCTCATCCGCTCGGAGGTCCGCGACGCGCTCCGTCCCGACCCCGCGCTCGCCGGAGCGGACGAGGGGCTGGACCTCGGCGTCCGCGCGCGCCTCGGTGGGGGGCGCGTCGTCCTCGCGCCCGCCGCGCGCATCTCCGTCTCGCCCGACGGACCCGCCGCCCTTCCCGTCGGACGCAGCCGCCGCGCGTTCGCGACCAGGCTCGCCCAGCTTCACCGACGGCTCGCCTACGCTCCCGCCGTCGCCGTGCCCCTGCACTGGCTCAGCCTGCTCCCGCTCGCCCTGTGGCGTTCGGTGACCCATCTGATCGGCAAGCGTCCCGAAGCGGTCGCGCCCGAATGGGGCGCGGCGGTGACGGCCATGGCCCGCGTTCCCGCGATCACGAGGTCGCGAGAGCGGATCCGCGCCTTCCGCACCTCCAGCTGGTCGAGCATCGCCCCGTTGCGGGTCACGCGCGGCGATCTGCGTCGACGACTCGACGACGGGCACGGCAGCGAGCACGGCGCCGTGAGCGAGCTCCGGTTCTTCTCCGGCGGCGGCGCCTGGGCCGTGCTCGGTGCGCTCGTCGTGAGCGTCGCCTCGTTCACCACCCTCCTGGCCTGGCCCGTGCTGGGCGGCGGAGCCCTGCTCCCGCTTCGCACGACGGTCGGCGCACTGTGGGCGGACGCCGCCTGGGGGCTCCGCGGCCTGGGCGTCGACGTGATCGGGCCTGCCGACCCCTTCGCGGCGGTGATCGCGGTGCTCGGGTCCCTATGGCCGGCCGGACCCTCATTCTCCCTCGTTCTGCTCTGGATCCTCGCCCTCCCGCTCGCCGTCCTCGGCGGCTGGTTCGCCGCGACGCGCGTGACGGACCGTGCGGGCCTGCGGATCTTCGCCGGAATCGTCTGGGCGCTCGCGCCGACCTTCCTGACAGCATTGGTCGACGGCCGTCCCGCCGCCGTGCTGGTGCACCTCCTCCTCCCGTGGCTGTTCCACACCGCCGTCGTGGCACACCGGTCGTGGGGCGCCGCGGGCGCTGCGTCCCTCGTGTTCGCCGCGGTCGTCGCGTGCGCGCCCTCTCTCGCACCCGCGCTGCTGCTCCTGTGGGTGGTGGCCGTCGGCATCAGCCTCGCCGGCGCACGCATCCGCGGCGCCGTGCGTCTGCTCTGGGTCCTGGTCCCCGCTGCCGCGCTCTTCGTGCCGCTCGTCTTCTGGCAGGTGCGCCACGGGAGCCTCATCGCCGTGCTCGCGGATCCCGGGTACCTGTGGGCCGGACCCCAGGCGGCCGCGGACGCTGCCGGTCGACTCGGACTCGTCTCGGGATTCCCGTCGCCCGACATCGCGAGGTGGGACACGCTCGTCGGGGCGGAGATCGTTCCGTGGGCCGGGATCCTCCTCGCACCTCTCGCGCTGCTCGCGCTCGCATCGACGGTCTCCCCGCGCTGGCGAGCCGGCATCACGTTGCTCGTCGTCGCATCCTCGGGGCTCGCCACGGCGCTTCTCGCGGTGGGGATCACGGTCGCGTTCGCCCAGGGGGTTCCGGTGGCGATCTGGCCGGGTACCGGACTGAGTCTCGCCTGGATCGGCGTTCTCGGGGCAGCGCTGGTGACCCTGGACAGCGCGATCACGCTTCCACGGCTCCGCGTGGTCAGTGCGGCGGTCGCCGGTCTTGCGATCGCCGTGTGCGCCGTCCCAGCGCTCGCCGCCCAGCATCGAGGCGACGAGACCTCCGTCCTGACCGACGGCCCTGCATCGACCCTGCCGGCGTACGTCGCGGCGCAGGCGGGCGGAGATCGTCCGGTCGGCACTCTCGTGCTCACCCCGCAGAACGACGGGGGTCTCTCCTCCGAGGTCGCGTGGGGTGCGAGCGAGACCCTCGGCGCGCAGACGACGCTCCTCTCGACAGCGACCGCACAGCGCGGCCAGGACGTCACGACGCTGTCCGTTGACCTGCTCTCCGCCCGAGACTTCGATGCGGCCGGTGAGCTCGGCGAGTTGGGCATCTCCTACGTGCTCCTCGCGCAGGTGCCCGGCGAGGAGGCCGACCGCGCACGCGCACTGCGCACCGCAGCGGTCACCGCCCTCGACCAGCGCGCAGGCTTCGTGCAGGCGGGGACGACCGATCGAGGCGTGCTCTACCGTCTCGAGGCCGACGCCGAGCCCCGAGCGACGCTCTCCGCGACGCAGCAGGCGACATCGCGCCTCGTCATCACCCTGCAGCTGGTTCTGGCTTTCGCTGCTCTGCTGCTGTCGATCCCGACCCGAGCGTCTCGGCGTGCCGCCCGCGCCACGTCGCGCATCGTGGGTCTCGCGCCGGAGGAGCGGATCATTCTGCCGCGGCATGTCGAGGGCGGGGAGCCCGAGGACGAGTCGGAGACGACGCCGGATTCCGTCGAGACTGCGGCGCAGTCCGACGGGCTCGCGGGCGAGGCTCCGGCGGGTGACGACCCGCCGGGCGATGCCTCGGCGGATGACGACGACCTCGACGTCCCCGCAACCGATGATCCGGCATCCGGAGATCCCCTGTCCGATGCTCCGGCATCGGACCAGCAGGATCGGCCCGCGCCCGCGCCCGCGCCCGCGCCCGCGCCCGCGCCCGAGTCCGAGTCCGACTCTGAGTCCGATGCATCCGCCTCGTCCGATCCACGTCCCGAGGAGGAGAGCCGATGAACGGCAATCGAGTCTTCCGTGTGGCAGCGACGAGCGCCCGCGTGCTCACCGGGGCCGTGGTCGCGGCCGCGTGCGTCGTGGGCGCTGTGCTCGCGATCGCCGCGCCGTGGCCCACCGTCTCGCACGAGCCGGCTCAGGCCGACGTGACCCCGATGCCGGGCGACACGGTACTCGTGTGCAACGGCGACTTCCGTGCTCTCGGACGCGACTCCGCCAATCCGTTCGAGATGGTCTCGGCGGCGACGCCGACGATCACCTCGGGAGGGTCCGACGGCGCACCCGAATCGACCGCCCTCCGCGTCGACGACCTCGTCGGAGCCGGCGACGTCCGCCGGCTCGTCGGCGAGGTGGATGGGCGCATCGCGCCGCTGCTCGGGGCGACCGAGTCCGTCAACCTGGCGGAGCAGGACCTGTTCGGCTTCGCCGCGGCCCCGTGCCGCCCGACGAGCACCGAATCCTGGCTGCTCGGCGGCACGGTCGCGACCGGGGCCAAGGACCTGATCGTGCTCACGAACCCCGGCGCGGTGCCCTCGACGGTGACGCTGTCGCTCTTCGGCACCGTGCGCGCATCGACGTCCGTGATCGTACCGGCCGGAGCGCAGGTCGCTCTTCCGCTGACGTCGATCGCGAGCGGCTCGGAGATCCCGGTCGTGAAGGTCACGACCACGGGGTCCCCGGTGCGCGCCGTGCTGCAGTCCTCGCTCACCCGGACCCTCGACCCCGCCGGCGCCGACCTCCAGGACGCCGTGACGGCTCCTCAGCGGCATCCCGTCATCCCGGGCGTCCAGGTGATCGAGAGCCCGGCGGACGGCAGCGAGACGGCGGTCGTCCGCCTGATGTCGCCCGAGAACGATGCTCAGGCGGTCGTGACCGTCCGCACGGTCGGCGAGTCCTCCTCCGTCGTGGAGTTGCCCATTCCGCTCACGGCCGACGAGCCGACCGAGCTCTCGCTGTCAGCCGTGCCGCCGGGGGAGTACACCGTCGAGGTCGATGCCGACGTCCCCGTCCTGGCCGGTGTGCGCGAACAGGACGGCTCAGGGCCGCAGACCGACTTCGCGTGGCTCCTGCCCGCCCCCGAGTTCGACTCCGAGGTCCTGGTGGCGGTCCCCGACGGTCCTGACCCTCGGCTGGTTCTCGTGAACGACGAGGAACAGGATGCCGAGGTCGAGATCGCGGAACAGGGGGCCGGGGACCCCACGACGGTCACCGTGCCCGCCGGCTCCTCGGCGGCCGTGGACCTCGACCCGCGTACCGTCTACTCGGTGACGCCCTCGTCTCCGGTGCACGCCTCCGTGACGATGTCCGCAGCCGGGGCGCTGGCCGGCTGGCCGGTGTGGCCGGCCGCGGGAGCGCAGCAGAGCATCACGGTCTATCCCTGAGGGGTAGCGCGACGCGGGCGATCTTCGGGACGTGAGCCTAGGGGCGTCCGTTCAGTGGTCGTGACCGAGATCCCAGGGCTCACGGCCCACGTACTCGGCCGCGGCACGGAACACCGCGCTCTCGATCGCCATGCGTCGATGCGCGCCGTCGTCGTGGCCCGGCGGCAGCATCCGTTCGATCGGGAGCCGGAACAGCACGATGCGGCTGTTCTGCCGGTCCAGGTACCACCGCGGGACCTCGTCGCCACCGTCGAAGGCGGGCATCGCGCCGATCTCGAACCGCACCTCCTCCAGCTCGGGCCACGTGCCCCTGAGGAACTCGACGGCGGTTCCGACGGTCAGGTCGAACCGGTCGATCCGCCCGTCCAGCGGCGCGAGCGGCGGCCGGACGACCTCGCTCCGCCCCAGACGTCCGTGCCGTCCGTGGCGCGCTCCACGACGAGGGGCGGCGGAGGAGCGGGCACGACGAGGCATAGCGAAAGTCTAGGCCGAACCGAGGGAGGAACCGGCGGCGCGGCATCCACGAACCGAGTCCGAGCGGACGTAGCCTGACGGTGATGGACGGAAGACTCTGCTCGAAGGTCGGCTGCGCGCGAGAAGCGGTGGCGACGCTCACCTACGACTACGGCGACCAGATGGCGGCGCTGGGCCCGCTCGGCGCCGCGAACCATCCCCACGCGCACGACCTGTGCGCGCCGCACGCCGATCGTCTGTCGGTCCCCGCCGGCTGGCTCGTGGTGCGGCACGAGGCGCTCCGCGCCTGACGCGTCGTCGCCACACGGTCGACCGACGACGCCGCGGACGACGCGGACGCTGCCTCAGACGCCGACGCGGCGTCCGGTGAGCTTCTCGGCGCGACGGTCGGCGTTCTCGAGCGCTCGGCGCTCTCGCTCGCGCCGCAGCACCGTGATGCCGACGAGCACCTGCTCGGCCGGGACCGGGGGAAGCGGGGAGACGAAGGCCGACGCCTCGGCGAGCAGATCGTGGGCGACGCGCGCACGTGCGGTCGGCACCAGCCGCGGCGCGGTCTGCAGGAACTGCGAGATGCGCCGTGCGAGACGGTCGGGGAGCCGGGCGACATCGGCGATCTGCGCCCACCCCGCGAGGGAGGGCGGGAGCACCGGCACGGAAGGCGCGAGCTTCGGCGTGCGCACCCGCTGGCTGTACGTCCCCGCGACCATGTCGCCGAGGCGCTGCGAACGAGAGCTGAAGACACCGGAGAGCACCGCCACGCTCCCCAGCGTCATGTAGATCTCGAGCACGCCGAGCAGGGCGCGGATGAAGGCGTGACGGAATCCGGTCGCACCGCCGTCGATGCGCACGATGCGACCGCCGACCGCGAGCTTGCCGAAGCTGCGGCCTTTGAGAGCCACCTCCATCGTGATCGGCAGCACGACGAAGCTCACGACGAGCGCGCTCACGGTCGCGATCCGATCGGTCGCCTCGTCGAGGACGCCGGCGTCGAGCAGCCAGACGCGCAGGAAGATCCACAGGAGGAAGACTCCGAAGCCGACGGCCATGTCGATCAGGGCGCCGGCAGCCCGGAGGACGAAGCCGACGGGCTGCACGTCGATCGCGACGGCCTCGCCGGAGAGCACCTCGTCGGATGTATCGAGCGGGGCAGACATGAGTACAGTAAATCAGGTGGATGCCGATGCGCTGACAGATGCACGCCGGGCCGAATGGGAACGCCTGGAGGAGCTGAGCCGTGCGCGCCTCGACGGAGCAGGCGTCGACGAGCTGATCGTCCGCTATCGCGCGGCATCCGCGGATCTCGCCGAGCTGAAGACCTCGGTGGGGGAGTCTCCGCAGGGGTCCTACCTGTCGACGGTGCTCGTGCGCGCCCGACTGCGACTCACCGGGGCCTCGGACAGCGTCCTCACGCAGACCGCGCGGTTCTTCACGCTGCAGCTTCCCGCGGCGCTGTACCGACTGCGCTGGACCACCCTCGTGATCGCGGTCGCCTTCATCGCGGTCGCAGTGGGCACCGCGGCGTGGATCTCCTCCGATCCTGCGCTGATCGCGACGCTCGGGCCGCCCGACGCGCTGGAGCAGTATGCGGACGAGAGCTTCACCGGGTATTACACCGAGAACCCGGCGGCCGTCTTCATGGGAATGGTGTGGACCAACAACGCCTGGATTGCCTTGCAGTGCGTGCTGTTCGGCGTCACGGGGATCTGGCCGGTGTACGCGCTGGTGCAGAATGCGATGGGCCTGGGGGTGTCGGGCGCGGTCATGGCCGCACATGACAAGGCCGACATCATGGTGCTGTACATCCTGCCGCACGGGATGCTGGAGATGACGTGCATCTTCGTCGCGGCCGCGGGCGGTCTGCACCTCTTCTGGTCGTGGGTCGCTCCAGGTCATCGTTCGCGCACCGAGTCGCTCGCGGCCGAGGGGCGCTCCCTCGCGACCGTCGCGATCGGCCTCGTCTTCGCGCTGTTCCTCGCGGGGCTCGTCGAGGGCTTCGTGACCGGCTGGACACTGCCATGGCCGGTGAAGATCGGGATCGGGGCCGCGGCGCTCGCGGTGTTCCTCATCTACATGCTCGTGATCGGCGGCCGTGCTCACCGACGCGGTGAGACCGGTGACCTCGTGGAGTACGAGGCGGGTACGCCGCGTCTCGTGGCAGGCTGACGCGGCGCGCCCCGACATGCAGTCTCAGAGCCGACCTGCGGCCTTCAGCTCCAGGTAGCGGTCTGCGATGCGCGGCGGCATCGTCTCGGGGTCTGCGGCGATCGCCTCACCGCCCGCACGGCGGATCGCGTCGGCGACGTTCTCCGCATCGCGCATGGTGCGTTCGGCGGCGGCGGCGAGATAGATCTCCTCGCGCGATCCCCGCTGCGTCGTCAGATCGGCGATCCCGTCGTCGGTGACCGAGCCCACGAGGATCGAGGTGGCACGACCGGCATCAGGGAACGCGCCGAGGAAGCCGCGGGCGGACTCCGCGGCGTCCTGTGCCGTGAGCACCACGATCAGTGAGGGGCGGGTCGTGAGAGTGCGCACCGCCGCGAACGCGCCGGACCAGTCCGTGTCGACGAGTCGCGCGTGCACGGGGGCCATCGCGTCGGTGAGTGCGGGCAGGAGCGCCGCACCCTCGACCCCGGTGACCCGTGCGCGCACCACCCGGTCGTACATCAGCAGGTGCACATGATCCCCGGCCCGGGCCGCCAGCGCCGCGAGCAGCAGCGATGCCTCGAGCGCGGCGTCGACGCGGGTGCCGTCGCCGACGCGTGCTGCCGCCGTGCGACCCGTGTCGATGATGATCACGACGTGACGGTCCCGCTCGGGGCGCCAGGTGCGCAGCATGGTCGTCCCCGCGCGCGCCGTGGCGCGCCAGTCGATAGAGCGGACGTCGTCGCCGCGCACGTACTCCCGCAGCGAGTCGAACTCGGTGCCCTGGCCGCGCACCTGGACGCTCGTGTTGCCGTCGAGCTCCCGGAGACGGGCGAGCCGGGACGGCAGGTGCTTGCGGGAGGAGAACGCCGGCAGCACTCGTACCGTCCCACGCACGCGATGCCGCGCCTGACGTCCAGCGAGGCCGAGCGGACCACGCGAGCGGATCATCACGAACTCGCTCACGAGCTCGCCACGGCGTCGAGGGAGCAGCGGGATGTCGATCCGCCGCCTCTCGCCCGGAGGGACGACGAGGCGCTGGCGGTCACTGCCCGCACCCGCCGTCGGCTGCCACGCGTCGCGGATCAGCGCGTGCAGCGTGCGGGTGCCCTGGTTCTGCAGCGCCACGCTCACGGGCACGAGCTCGCCCAGGCGAGTCCTCGTCGGCACGCGTCGGGTGACGACGACGGTGCGCGGGCTGGGTGCGAGCAGCACGTCGAGCGCGACGAGCACGGCGCACACTGCGATCCAGATCCCCAGCGCCGCGTACGGAGGGAACCCGGCGAGCCCGGACAGGACGACGGGCACGACGCCGACGGCGACCGCGAGCGCGAGACGACCGGTGACGAACACCTAGATCGGCACCCGGGTCTGCTGCACGACCGAGGTGAGCACGGCGTCAGCCGAGACCCCCTCCATCTGCGCATCGGGTCGCAGCTGCAGCCGGTGCCGCCACACGGGCACGAGCATGGTCTGCACGTGGTCGGGTGTCACGGCGGAGGAGGCGTTGAGCCAGGCCCAGGCCTTCGCCGCCGCGAGGAGCGCGGTCGAGGCACGCGGGCTCGCACCCAGCTCGACGGACGGGGACTGCCGCGTCGCACGAGCGAGGTCGACCACGTAGCCGAGCACGTCGTCCGTGACCTCGACGCGAGCGGCGGCGTCCTGCGCCGCACGGATCTCGTCCGCGGTCACGGTCGGCTGCACCCCGGTCAGCTCGCGCGGCGAGAAGCCGGAGGCGTGTCGGCGCAGCACCGAGACCTCGGCGTCGCGTTCCGGCATCCCGACGACCAGCTTCATGAGGAAGCGGTCGAGCTGCGCCTCCGGCAGGGAATACGTGCCCTCGTGCTCGATGGGGTTCTGCGTGGCGGCCACGAGGAACGGATCGGGCAGCGCGCGGCTCGTGCCGTCCGCCGACACCTGACGCTCCTCCATCGCCTCGAGCAGCGCCGCCTGCGTCTTCGGGGGCGTGCGGTTGATCTCGTCCGCGAGCAGGATGTTCGTGAACACGGGGCCCGCGCGGAAATCGAACTCGCCGGTGCGCGCGTCGTACACGAGAGATCCGGTCACATCGCCGGGCATGAGGTCGGGCGTGAACTGCACGCGCTTGGTGTCGAGGCCGAGCGCGCGTGCGAACGAGCGCACGACCAGGGTCTTCGCGACACCGGGGACACCCTCGAGCAGGACGTGGCCGCGGGCGAGGAGGGCGACGAGCAGTCCTGTCACGGTGCCGGCCTGACCGACGACGGCCTTGTCGACCTCGGAGCGCACCCGGTGCATGGCCTGTCGGAGGTCGCCGTCGGATGCGGTCGCCGCCGTCGCGGAGGGCGCCGACGTGGTGGAGGGGGAGTCGGTTGTGGGGTCGGTGGTCACGCGGTGTCCTCGGCTTCCGGTCGAAGGCTGATGGGAGTGTCTGTTCGTGGAGTCATCGGATGCGCTCGGGTCATTCGGGTCTCCGCATGTCCGCGAGAGCCGCATCGACGGCGGCCTCGAGCTCCTGCAGGCGCCGGGAGTACTCGACCAGCGCAGGATCGTCGCCGGGCAGCGGCCCCGACAGCAACGACTGCAGCGTCCCGCGGGGGATCCGCAGGCGGTCGGATGCCGCGTCCGCGACCTCGTCGGGCGTGGCATGCACCGCGAGACCGAGACGACGCGCCAGCCGTCGGCGACTTCCGTCGCGGATCGCCTCCGCGGCATGGCCGGCGTCGCCGGACTTCGCGGTCAGGCGGGCCCGGCCGTGCATGGTCTCGGAGGCGCGGACCGTCACCGGCAGGGTCTCCGCGACGAGGGGGCCGAAGCGCTGACCGCGCCACAGGGCGGCCGCGAGCCCCGAGAGCAGCAGCAGGAGGATTGCGGGCGTGACCCAGCCGGGGGTGAGGGACCCGAGGGTGTCGGGGGACTGCCCCTCGATGTCGGTGTCTTCGAAGCTGGGCACGTACCAGACCACGCGATCGGTCTGGCCGAGCAGAGCGAGTCCGAGCGCCGCGTTGCCGTCCTCAGCCAGGTAGGCGTTGCTGAAGAGGCGCGCTCCCTCGACCATGATGCGGGTGCGGCCTTCGGACTCGTCGAGCAGCACGGCGGCGGCGTCTGCGGATCCGAAGCATCCCTTCACGCCGTCGGCCGGGTCGAACAGACGGTCGGGTCGGATCGAGCCGACGTCGGCGAACTCGGGGACATCGCACGACGGCCCGACGGCGGCGGAGTCGGGGGCGGCGTTGCCGCCGAGGTCGAGGAGCGAGAGCAGGTGCGTGCCGGAGGAGAGGAACACCACGCGGTCGGCGGGTTCGATGAGGTCGAGGATCGCATCGTCGGTGAGCGTGTAGGGATTGGCCAGCGCGAGTGTCGCGTCGTCGGTCAGCGCCGCCCGGGCTTCCGCGCGTGTCCGTGCGACGGTGACGTCGACGCCCTGGTCGCGGAGGAGCTCGGCGAGGGCCATGCTGCTGGAGTCGCCCACTCCCTCGGGGTCGAGCGATCCCCGACCGCCCGGCATCTGGACGCCGACCTGAGTCGCGACGAACACCCCGAGCAGAACGAGTGCCGCGACGATGGCCCAGCCGCCGAGGCCACGCAGCCGTCGACCCGGCTGGGGCGCCTCGGCGGTCGACGCCGGGATCTCCTCGACTACCGCGCTCATGCGCTGACCAGTTGTGGGCGCGCCGCGCGCAGTCGCTCGTCCGTCGCGGCGAGTTCGGCGTAGCTCTCGGACGTCGCGGGACGCCGCAGGTAGCGGACGTCGTCGAACGAGACGGCGGCGGCGCGGGCCGCGCTGGACTCCTGAGAGAACACGGAAGACACCTCGCGGGCGATCCCCTGCGCCGTGGCCCCCGGAGCGGGATCGATCAGATCGCGCTCGAGGAGGTCGCGCGCGAGGGCGCGGAAGCGCAGGATCGTCGCCGCGTCCCAATCCCCGTCGCGGGCGCTGCGCTCGGCGTCGGACCGCAGCTCGGCGGCGCTGCGGTCGTCGTCGGCGCCGAGCAGCCCCGCGAACGGCCTGCGCACGGCCTGCGAGCGCCGCGGGCGTCCCCAGACCAGGAGTGCGACGATCAGGGCAGCCACCACGATCACGCAGACGACGATCAGTGCCGTCGGCCCCACGGTGGCGCCGTTGTCGGCGCTGAACAGGTCGCCGAGGAAGCGTCCGATGTCACGCATGAGGAGATCGAACCAGGTCGGTTTCGCGTCGGCGTAGCGCGGGTTCGAGAGTTCCTCCTCGGCCCAGCGCCTGGCGTCGTCCCCGTCGGGGACGAACACGTCGATCGGACGGATCATGCGCGGCCTGCACCGCCGGAGTCGGAGCCCGAGCTGCCGGGATCCGGTGCGCCGGAGGCGTCGTGGGGCGCGGGCGGCGGCGCGTAGGGCGGCGGTGCGGATGCGTCCGAAGGCTGTGACGACTGCTGCGGGGCCGCATACTGCTGTCCGGGGTGCGGCGGGGCAGGAGGCTGCGCCGGATACTGCTGTGCCGGATACTGCTGCCCGGGATACTGCGGATGCACGGGCTGTTGCTCCGGGTACGGCGAGTACTGCTGACCCGGGTACTGCTGACCCGGGTACTGCTGACCCGGGTACGGGTCGCCCGCGTATCCCGCACCGAGCGCCCATTCGGGCACCTGCTTGGGCGGGGGAGCGCTCGTGACGGCCCGGGCGGGGTCGACCGCGAACGGATCCTCGAGCTGTTCCTCGGTCCAGCCGAGATCACGACGTTCCACGTAGCTGATGAGCGCCTGGTCGAGGCCCTCGTACCGCATGCGGGAGTCGAGGTACACGAGGGTCCCCGCCGAGCTCTGCACGACGAGTGTGATGGCCTGCAGCACGAGGAGGAGGATCTGCGGTGCGAGCAGCGCGAACACGAAACCCATGATGGCCGCGGGGTCCTGGGAACCGGTAGGGGCTATCACTCCGCCCAGCATCGTGCTCAGGAGGCTGACGGGCAGATTCACGACCTGCATCGCGATCCCCATGATCGCGCCGATCAGGAAGGTGACGCCCCACGCGACCCAGAACCGGCCGCGCGTGAGCCGCCACGAGCGCACCAGCGCCTCGCGGAACCGCGCGCGCTCGAGCACCAGGATCGACGGTACGAGCAGGAGCTTGGTGGTGAGCCACACCACGAGCGGGATGGTGGCGAGGACGAGAAGGATGACGACGATCACGAGGCCGCCGATGGCCTCGACGGATCCGCCCAGGCCCCCGGCGACGAAAGCCGCGATGACGAGGAAGACGATCACCATCACGCCGAAGACGAAGACGATCGAGAGGGACGCGAAGCCCACGAGCCGCCAGAAGGCGGGGATCATCTTCTTCCAGAGCGCCCCCAGCGACGCCTTCACACCGAGCGCCGCGTTGCCGATCTCGGCGGCGACGACGCCCTGCATGAGAGCGGTGAAGGCGATGGATGCGAGGCCGACGGCGATGCCGGCCACAATGCTCATGCCGATCGTGCCGGCCAGGATCGCCTCGAAGTCGGGTGACGAGGACGAGAGCGACTCGAGGCGCGTGAACGCGGTCGCGAAGACGAACCCCATGACCGCCGCGCTCAGCACCACGACGGCGAGCTGGATCACGACGCCGAACCCGAACAGCACCTTCGGGTTGTGCCGCAACGCCGAGAACGAGCGTCCGAGCAGCATCCCGAAGGTCATCGGATGCAGGGGGATGATGCCCTTCTTCGGGGCAGGGGTCCACGTCTGGCCGGTCACCGGCACTCCCTCCGTCGTGCGCTCCCATCGTGTCATAACACACCTCGCCCGCGCAGACGTGGGGCCGTGGTACTCAGTGCCATAAGGTAACAGTTATGACCTCACGCATCCTTGTGGTCGATGACGACACCGCGCTCGCCGAGATGATCGGCATCGTGCTGCGCACGGAGGGCTTCGAGCCGGTGTTCTGCGCGGACGGCGCGAAAGCGGTGGAGGAGTGGCGCACGCAGCGCCCCGACCTCGTCCTCCTCGACCTCATGCTGCCCGGCATGGACGGCATCGAGATCTGCACGCGGATCCGAGCCGAGTCGGGCGTCCCGATCATCATGCTCACCGCGCGCAGCGACACGTCCGACGTCGTGCGCGGCCTCGAGGTCGGCGCCGACGACTACATCGTCAAGCCGTTCAATCCGAAGGAGCTCGTCGCCCGCATCCGCACCCGGCTGCGTCCAGCGCCCACCACCGTGGGGGAGCAGCTGCGGGTCGGAGACCTCACCGTCGACGTCGACGCGCACGAGGTGCGCCGCGGCACGACGCCGATCGCGCTCACGCCGCTCGAGTTCCAGCTCCTCGTCGCCCTCGCGTCCAAGCCCCAGCAGGTGTTCTCGCGCGAGATGCTGCTCGAGCAGGTGTGGGGCTATCACTACAAGGCCGACACGCGTCTCGTGAACGTGCACGTGCAGCGGCTCCGCGCCAAGGTCGAGCTCGACCCCGACAACCCGAGGATCGTCATGACGGTGCGCGGCGTGGGCTACCGGGCCGGGAGCCCGGCCTAGGTCCGTCATGGCCGCGACCACAGCGACCACCACGGCGATCGCTGTCCTGCGCGACTGGCGCGGCTGGCCGGGGGTGCTCGGTGCCCTCTGGCGTCGCTCGCTGCGGTTCCGGACTCTCACGATCACACTCCTGCTCACCTCGACCGCGATCCTCATCACGTGTGTGACGATGGCGCTCGTGATCCAGAGCGACCTGTTCGAATCGCGCAAGAACGAGGCGCTCGAAGACGCCCGGCGTTCCATCGACCAGGCGCAGATGACACTCGACGCGACCGCACTCGGCGACAACCCGGGTGCGCTGTCCGAACTGTGGGACAGTGTGCAGGCGGACCTCGGCCGCAACTCCACGGCGGAGGGCCTCGCGGGAGTGCGCGTGAAGGCGAACGTCGACATCCCGCTGAACGGCTTCACGGCCGGACTCAGCATGAACAACATCAGTGACGCGCTGCACAACAGGGTCGCGGAGTTCGACGACTGGCAGTCCTGGCAGTCGGTGTCGCTCGAGGTCGGCGGCCGATCCGTGCCGGGCGTCATCGTCGGACAGCAGCTGCAGGTGCCGGAGGCGGGGCCCTTCGAGATCTACTTCGCCTACGACTTCGCCGACGCCGACAACACCCTCACCTTCGTGCAGCGCACGCTGTGGATCGCGGGGATCGGACTCGTGGCGATCGTGGCCGCGATCTCCTTCGTCGTGCTGCGGACGGTCGCCACACCGATCGTCCAGGCCGCGGAGACCAGTGCACGTCTGGCCGCAGGCGATCTGGGAGTTCGCCTCGACGTGTACGGCGAGGACGAGCTCGCGACGCTCGGCCGCTCGTTCAACGCCATGGCCGACAGCATCGAAGCGCAGATCAAGGAGCTCGGCGAGCTCTCGCTCGTGCAGCAGCGGTTCGTGTCGGACGTCTCGCACGAGCTGCGCACGCCGCTCACCACGATCCGTCTGGCCGCGGACATGCTCAACGACCAGAAGCAGGAGTTCGACCCGACGACGGCGCGCACGACGGAGCTGCTGCACACCCAGGTACAGCGCTTCGAGACGCTGCTGTCGGATCTGCTCGAGATCAGTCGTTACGATGCGGGGTCGGTGCAGCTCGAGCTCGAGGCGACGAGCCTCGCCCACCTCGCGGAGGACGTGATCGACCAGATGCGGCCGCTCGCGGACGGGCGCGGCAGCGAACTGAGGCTCGTCGCGCCCGGCGGCTACTCGCCCGTGGACATGGACCCGAGGCGCGTCCGTCGCGTCCTGCGCAACCTGATCGGCAACGCGATCGAACACGGGGAAGGGCGACCGGTCGTCGTCACGGTCGACAGCAACCAGCATGCAGTGGCGGCCGGGGTGCACGATTTCGGGCTGGGTATGGACCCGGCGGATGCCGAGCGCGTGTTCGACCGTTTCTGGCGCGCCGATCCGTCGCGGCAGCGCACGATCGGCGGGACGGGGCTCGGCCTCTCCATCGCTCTCGGCGATGCGACCCTGCACGGCGGATCCCTCGCGGTCTGGTCCGAGTTGGGCGTCGGCACGAACTTCGTCCTGACGATCCCGCGCGGCGAGACCCTCGACGGACCGTCGCCCATCGCCCTGGAGCCGCAGGACGCGCTCGGGGAGGTCGGTGATGCGACGCAGCCCATTCAGCTCGCGGATCTCCCGGCTGAGCTGTTCGATCGAGGGAGCCTGGAATGACCGCGCGCTTCCCCCGGATGCTTCGAGCCCTCGCTCTCGGTGTGACCGCAGCTCTGCTGCTCTCAGCCTGCACGGGGCTTCCCACGACAGGGGATGCGCAGCGCGGCCTCCCCCTCGGCGCTTCGCCGGAGGACCCGGACTTCCTCCCGCTCGCCTCGGGCCCCGCCGAGGGGGCCGGGCCGGCCGCGATCGTGGAGGGCTTCATGGAAGCGGCGATCACCCCGGCCGACAACTGGGACACTGCACGAACGTTTCTCACGCCCGATCTCGCCGCGACCTGGCGTCCCGGCACGGGCGTGTCGGTCGACGTCAGCGCGTCCACCCGGTCCTTCGACTCGAACGTGGAGGACGACGCGGAGGCCGAGGACGGCGATCGCGCCGACGTGCGCGTGACCTTCGAGCAGATCGCGAGCGTCGACGGCACCGGTGCCTACAGCGAAGCAATCGGAGCATCGAACTCGGCGTTCGTGGTGGTGAAGAGCGACGGGCAGTGGCGCATCTCCGAGGCGCCGGACGGCGTGGTCCTCGACGAGGCGCGTTTCTCCCGCGTGTACGACGACTACGCCCTGCAGTACTACGACGTCACTTGGGAGCGGCTGGTGCCCGATGTGCGCTGGTTCCCACGGCGCGCGACGGTCGCGACGACCATCGCGCAGACGCTGATCGGCGGGGCGCCGAGCCCGTGGCTCGACCCGGCCGTGCAGAGCGCGTTCCCCGCCGGGGTGCAACTGGCGCGCGACGCGGTACCCATCGACGCCGACCAGGTCGCGGAGGTCGCGCTCAACCGAGCGGCCCTCGGCCTCGATCCCGTCACTCTCGCACGCATGCGGACACAGTTGCAAGCGACCTTCACGGCGTCCCAACTGCAGATCAACCAGGTGCGTTTCACCGTCGACGGTCGCCCCCTGGAGGCCGGCGTCGCGAAGATCGTCGAGGATCCGCCGGACGGCGGCAGCCTCGTGCTCAAGGACGGCACCTTCGGCACCCTCGTGGGGGGCGAGATCACGCCTCTGCCCGGGGTGACCGAAGAGGTCCTCGCCCTCACCCAGCCGGTCGCCGCGATCGACGTGTCGGTGAGCGGAGCGCACGCTGCCGTGCAGCTCGCCGACGGGCACGTCTGGATGGCAGGCGACGGCAACTTCGACGAGCTCGATCCCCGGGCCCTGTTGGTGCGCCCGTCCATGGATCCGTTCGACTACACCTGGTCGGTGCCGTCGAGCGCGCCCGCGGCGCTGCAGGCGATCAGCACGGACGTCCGCGCGCTCGAGATCGCCTCGGCGTGGCCCGAGGCCTCGCAGGTGTCGGCCATCCGCGTCTCCGCGGACGGCGCGCGCATCGCGGCCGTGATCGTCGTGGGCGGCGAGCAGTGGCTCGTCGTGTCGGCGATCGTCCGCGACGAGGCGGGGACGCCGACCGAGCTCGGGCCGACGGAGGAGGTCGCCCAGCTCGACGACGCTGCGCTCGGACTCGTGTGGCTCGGGCAGGATCGCCTCGGCGTGCTGAGCTCCGGCGAGGACCGCACGGTGCTGACCCAGGTCGTGGGAGGCACCGGCACGGTCGAGGCGGCCCCGACCGCGGCGATCTCGATCGCGGGATCCCGCTCGAACTCCGGCGTCCGGATACTCTCCTCGGACGGCTCCGTCTTCGCGCGCAGCGGATCGGCGTGGAGCGAGTCCACCGACGGCGTGCTCCTGCTCGGCACCCGCGCCGGTCACTGACCCGTCGGGACCCCTCCTGCACGGCCGACCAGCCTGATCCGGCTCTGCACAGACGCCGGGCACACGCCGGGGCACCGCGTTCCCCTGCGGCAGCGGTGGGCGATGCTCGAGGAATGTTCCGCGACCCCCATCTCTCCGCCTCCCTCCGCTCGCTCGGCACGGAAGTCCTGGGTCTGCTCCTCGCCGCGTGCTGCGCGGGCTGCGGCGCGCCCGAGGTGATCCTGTGCGACGCGTGCAGGGGAGAGCTGTCCGCCGCTCCGATCGACCTGCGCACGCCGGGCGGTCTCGCCGTCCGCGCGGCCCTGCCGTTCGACGGAGTCCGCGCGCGTTGCGTCCGACGCCTGAAGGACGACGGGGAGACTCTCCTCGTGCGCCCGCTCGGTGCAGCGCTCGCGGCAGCGATCGCCCGCTCCCCGGTTCCGTCCGCGGCTCTGGTGCCGGTTCCGTCCGCGGCTCTGGTGCCGGTGCCGACCTCGCGGCGTTCGATGCGTCGGCGAGGGTTCAGCGTGCCCGAGGTCCTGATCCGCGGCACCGGGCATCGTCCGCTGCGCGTGCTCTCGACGGTTCCCGGTCGACGCGATCAGAGAGGTCTTGACGTCGCCGACAGAGCGGCGAACGTGCGGGGGAGCATGCGCGCACGGAGTGGAAGCGACGGTCGCGAGGTGATCGTCGTCGACGACGTGATGACGACGGGAGCGACGCTCGACGAGGCGGCGACGACTCTCGCGCGCGCAGGCTATCGAGTGTCTTCCGCCGTCGTGCTCGCCGCCACGCCGCGTCACAGCGAACCCTGAGCAACCGCATGGGCGACACGGAGGAAATGACCCGTGACATCCGGTCGCATGCGGACTACCGTGGGGGGTCACAAGGCGACCACGGTCCGCCCTTGGCCGGGAGGACCGGGACAAGGAGGCAGCAATGGAAACGAGCATCGTCGGCGTCGGAGTGGGTATCACCGATCGCTTCCGGTCCGTTGTCGAGGAGAAGATCGCCAGGATTCAGACGCTCGCAGCGCGTGCGCAGCGACTGGACATCAAGGTCACCCACCGGGTGTACCGCAACGGCCAGGTCCCCGAGGAGACCGTGGAGCTGACGCTCGTCGGCAAAGGGCCGATCGTCCGGGCCGAGGCCACGGACGGCGACAAGTTCGTCGCCCTCGACCTCGCGGTCGACAAGATGTCCGAGCAGCTCCGTCGCGCCAAGGAGAAGCGGGTCGATGGCCGACAGCATCCCCGCGGAGCGCACTTCGAGAAGGGCAGCGGCTCCCTCGAGGGGATCGACGTCGAGCCGGCATCCGCAGACGTCCTGCGCGCCGTGGCGACCGGCAGCGTGCCCGTGCAGAGCGACGAGGACGAGACGTACTCGCCCGTCGTCATCCGCACTAAGAGCTTCGACGCGGAGTGGATGACGGTCGAGGAGGCCGTCGACCGCATGGAGCTCGTCGGTCACGACTTCTTCCTGTTCGTGGACGCGCGCACCGACCACCCGAGCGTCGTCTACCGGCGCAAGGGCTGGGACTACGGCGTGATCGCGCTCGACACCCAGGCGCCCCCTGCCGAAGCGCTCGCATCCTGAGCGCTCTATGACACGCGAACGGCCCGCCTCGACAGGAGGCGGGCCGTTCTCGGTCCGCGGGGATCCATCCGCCCGGATGGTGCGGCGATCAGTCGAAGATGCCGTCCAGGAGACTGCCGATCACGAGACCGCCGAGGATGCCGGACGCGATGTCCCCTCCGCCTCCGCCGCGGCGTCCGCCGCCCCAGCCGCCTCCGCCGCCCCAGCCGTCGCCACCCCACCCCTGGTCCTGCGGGCGGGAGGAGTCGATGTCGCGCTGAGCGAGCTGCAGTGCTTCGGCCGCGAGGTGCGCGACGCGGCGTGCACTCGCCAGCGCCTGGTCCCGTGTGTCCTCGGCGGGGAGGAGATCTGCGAGGTCGACGCGCAGTCGCTCGGCCTCCGCGAGCCGGGTGCGCGCATCCGCACCGATCCAGCCGCGGTGGCCGGAGATGAGTCCGCGGGCCACGCCGAGCTGTCGGTCCGCGTCGTCCATCGCGTGCTGCACCTGCGCGATGCTGGGCAACGGATGCTCCGCGCGGTGGCGGGCCTTGGCGATCGCGTCGTCGAGCGCGGTGTTGGCCGCGCGCAGCTGCGAGAGCTCGGCGAAGGGGTCGCCGGGGGAGCCAGCAGGGGAGAGCGCGCTCAGCGCGTTCTGCAGGTCGCTCACGGCCGCGGCCACGGCGGGTACCTGCGGGGCGGTGCGCGCGGCGATGAGATCTCCGCGCGAGTCGGCCACGACCTCGGCGAGCGTGGACTCGGCGCGCAGCGCCTCGATCTCGAAGTCCTCCACGGCGTCGAGCAGCGCGGAGGCGCGACGTGTCGCCTCGGTGGCGGTCTCGAGCGCGAGGTTCGCCTCCTCGTTCTGCTTCGCCTCGCGCCTGCGTTCGGAGACGTCGGCTCCGTGGGTGGCGAACGCGATCAGCTGCTCGGCCTCCGCGGCGCTCGCGGTGATCTGGTGCATGGCCGAATCCGCGTAGCGTGCCGAGAGCCGCGCGACGGTGTCGTTGGTGTGCGGGATCCGCGAGCTGAGCGCGGCGGCGTCCGCACGCACCTGCGCGATGATCTCGGGAGCGCGGCGCACCTTCGCGATCGATTCGGCGAGGTCGGAGGTCTTCTCGTCGAGGAGATCCTGCGCCCAGTCGCAGAGCTGCACGATGCGCGCGTTGCGAGTGCGGAGCTCCTCCGCGGTGTCGGGGATCTCGTCGTGGTTGAGCTGATGGAGCTGGAAGGCCTCGCGCAGATGAGTGCGCACCGCGTCGAGCGCCTTCGACAGGTCGCCCGTGAGCGAGTCGCCGAGCTCGGCCTGCGCGAAGACCAGCTCGTCGGAGGTGGACCGGATGCGCTCGTCGGCGGCGACCAGCGCCTGCTCGGCCCGGCGCGCCAGATCGGCGTCCTGTGCGGCGAGTTCTTCCTGCTCGCGCTTGCGTCTGCCCCAAATTCCAGCCATGTCTCAGATCCTAGTTTCCCGGGGCTTCAGACGGGCTGTGCATCCGCTCCAGGCGAACGGGGATCAGACGACGAGCACGGAGCCGGCGATGCGGGCCGGTCGCCCGCGCCGGGGCCGTTCGGGGTCGAGCTCGAGGGCCAGCGCATGCCGCGGATGCTCCGCGAGACGCGTGCGCACATGATCGAGCCAGCGCAGCTCGGCTTCCGCCGCGAAGATCAACGAGTCCAGCACCAGCGAACGCGCCAGGCCTTCGGCATCCGCGTCGACGTGCGACGTCCGGCGGGCCAGGAGGGCGCGGAGTCTTGACGTGCTCTCCTCTCGCTGGCGATCGATGATCTCTCCGGCGTCGGCCCCGGGGAGTGTGGCGGCGACCGAGATCTTGATCGTCAGCTCGTCGCGGGCCACGGTGCTGCGTGCGACCGGAGCGAGGAGCCAGCGGTCGACCTCGTCCGCCCCTGCCGTGGTGATCTCCCAGTAGACATGCCCTTGTGCGTCCGCGGCTCCGCGCTGCACGAGTCCGTCGCGCTCGAGCCGCTCGAGCGTGTTGTAGATCTGCCCGACGTTGAGCGGCCACACCGACCCGGTGCGGCGGTCGAACTCGTGGCGCAGCTGATACCCGTAGCACGGGCCCTGGACGAGGATCGCGAGCAGCGTCTGGCGCACCGACATGAGGCCTCCTGGAGTCGAGGACCACTATATGCATACCCGGAAACCGACCGGCGGCGCGCCATGCAGGCCACGTGCAGGTCACGGCCCGGTAACATGGCAAGGTATGCCTGGCGCGACGCCCCAACCGACGGTGCCGCCGGACCCATCGACAGGGAGATGACATCTGTGGCCAATCCTCTTGAGAAGCTGCTGCGCGCCGGCGAAGGACGGGTCATCCGTCGCCTGAACCAGGTGGTGAAGGCCGTGAACGCGCTGGAAGAGGACATCTCGAAGCTCACCGACGAGGAGCTGCGCAACGAGACGACCGAGCTGCGCGCGCGATTCGAGAAGGGCGAGACGCTCGACCAGCTCATGCCGGAGGCGTTCGCGGCCGTGCGCGAGGCGGCCCGGCGCACTCTCGGCATGCGCGCCTACGACGTCCAGATCATGGGCGGTGCGGCGCTTCATCTCGGCAACATCGCCGAGATGAAGACCGGTGAGGGCAAGACCCTCGTGGCGACGTTCCCCGCATACCTCAACGCCATCGCGGGCGAGGGCGTGCACATCATCACCGTCAACGACTTCCTCGCGAGCTACCAGGCCGAGCTCATGGGGCGGGTGTTCCGTGCGCTGGGCATGACCACCGGGATCATCGTGTCGGGTCAGACTCCCGCCGTGCGCCGCGAGCAGTATGCGGCCGACATCACCTACGGCACGAACAACGAGTTCGGATTCGACTACCTGCGCGACAACATGGCGTGGCGCAAGGAGGACCTGGTCCAGCGCGAGCACTTCTTCGCGATCGTCGACGAGGTCGACTCGATCCTCATCGACGAGGCGCGCACGCCGCTCATCATCTCGGGTCCGTCGTCCGGCGAGGCGAACCGCTGGTTCGCCGAGTTCGCGAAGATCGCCCGCACACTCGAAGCCGGCGAGGACTACGAGGTCGACGAGAAGAAGCGCACGGTCGGCGTGCTGGAACCGGGTATCGAGAAGGTCGAGGACTACCTCGGCATCGACAACCTGTACGAGTCCGCGAACACGCCGCTCATCTCGTTCCTCAACAACTCCATCAAGGCGCTCGCGCTGTTCAAGAAGGACACCGACTACGTCGTCATGAACGACGAGGTCATGATCGTCGACGAGCACACCGGCCGCATCCTGGTCGGCCGTCGGTACAACGAGGGCATCCACCAGGCGATCGAGGCGAAGGAGGGCGTGCCGGTCAAGGCCGAGAACCAGACCCTCGCGACCGTCACACTGCAGAACTACTTCCGTCTCTACGACAAGCTCGCCGGCATGACCGGCACGGCCGAGACCGAGGCGGCGGAGTTCATGTCGACGTACAAGCTCGGCGTGATCCCGATCCCCACGAACCGTCCGATGATCCGCAAGGACCAGCCCGACCTCGTGTACAAGAACGAGACCGCCAAGTTCGCGCAGGTCGTCGAGGACATCGCCGAGCGCCACGCCGCCGGCCAGCCCGTGCTCGTCGGCACCGTGAGTGTCGAGAAGAGCGAGTACCTCTCGCGTCTGCTCGCGAAGAAGGGCGTCAAGCACGAGGTCCTCAACGCCAAGAACCACGCACGTGAGGCGGAGATCGTCGCACGTGCCGGACGCCTGGGTGCGGTCACGGTCGCGACGAACATGGCCGGCCGCGGTACTGACATCATGCTCGGCGGCAACGCGGAGTTCCTCGCGGTGCAGGAGCTCAAGAGCAAGGGACTCGACCCCGTCGAGACCCCCGAGGAGTACGAGGTCGCCTGGGACGAGGCGTATGAGTCCATGAAGTCCGTCGTAGCCGAGGAGGCCACCAAGGTGCAGGAGGCCGGTGGCCTCTACGTGCTCGGGACGGAGCGCCACGAGTCGCGGCGCATTGACAACCAGCTGCGCGGACGTTCCGGCCGTCAGGGGGACCCCGGCGAGAGCCGCTTCTATCTGAGCCTCACGGACGACCTGATGCGTCTGTTCCAGTCCGGCGCGGCCGAGGCGATCCTGTCCCGCACGAACTTCCCGGACGACGTCCCGATCGAGTCGGGACTGGTGTCCCGCGCGATCCGCAGCGCCCAGTCGCAGGTCGAGGCACGCAACGCCGAGATGCGCAAGAACGTCCTCAAGTACGACGACGTGCTCAACCGTCAGCGCGAGGCCATCTACGCCGACCGTCGGCACATGCTCCAGGGCGACGACATCGCCGACCGCGTCCAGCACTTCATCGAGGATGCGATCAGCGGCGTCGTGCGCGATCACACGGGCGAAGGCCACAACGAGAGCTGGGACTTCGACGCCCTGTGGACGGAGCTCAAGACCCTGTACCCGGTCAGCGTCACGATCGACGAGGTCGTGTCGGAGGCCGCCGACCGCAAGGGCGGCATCACGGCCGAAGGGCTGACCCGCGAGCTGCTCTCCGACGCGAAGATCGCGTACGAGGCGCGCGAGGAGTCCTTGGGCGAGGCCGCGACCCGTGAGCTCGAGCGTCGCGTGGTGCTGCAGGTGCTCGATCGCCGGTGGCGCGACCACCTCTACGAGATGGACTACCTGAAGGACGGCATCGGCCTCCGCGCGATGGCCCAGCGCGACCCGCTCATCGAGTACCAGCGCGAGGGCTACGCGATGTTCCAGTCGATGATGGGCCAGATCAAGGAGGAGTCGGTCGGCTACCTCTACAACCTCGAGGTCGAGGTGCGTCGCGCCGGGGACTCCGAGACCGCCGAGGTCGAGGCTAAGGGGCTGTCGGACGGCGCGGGCGAGCAGCGACTCGAGTACTCGGCGGCGAACGACGCCGGCGAGGTAGAGGTCCGCAACGAGCGCGGTCAGGTTCAGCAGGCGGCGACCGACCGCCTGCGCCAGGCGGCCGCTCGGGCGCAGGCAGGACAGCAGGAGGAGCCGCAGCAGGATGCTCCGCGCGGCGCCTTCGGTCAGCGCACGGATGCCGAGGCGCCGGCCGCCGGCAATCGCGAACAGCGTCGCGCACAGTCCAAGAAGAAGAAGTAGCACGCGCGGACGCGCATCGTGAGAAGAGGGCCATTCCGTGCGGAGTGGCCCTCTTCGCGTCCCTGTAGGCTTGCGCAATGACCCCATCGCGCCACTTCGACCAGTCGTCGAAGCTCAAGAACGTCCTGTACGAGATCCGTGGAAACACGCTCGTCGAGGCGGCGCGACTCGAGGCAGAGGGCCACCGGATCCTCAAGCTCAACACGGGGAATCCGGCGATCTTCGGCTTCGAGGCCCCGCACCAGATCGTGCACGACATGCTCGCGGCGCTCCCGACGGCCCACGGCTACAGCGACAGCAAGGGCATCGTGTCGGCACGTCGCGCGGTCGTGAGCCGCTACGAGCAGATCGAGGGCTTCCCGCGCTTCGACCCGGAGGACGTCTTCCTCGGCAACGGCGTGTCCGAGCTCATCACCATGACCATGCAGGCACTGCTCGACGAGGGCGACGAGGTCCTCATCCCGGCGCCCGACTACCCGCTGTGGACGGCCATGACGAGTCTGGCCGGCGGCACCCCCGTCCACTACGTCTGCGACGAGGACGACGAGTGGCAGCCTGATCTGGAGGACATCCGCTCGAAGATCACGCCGCGCACGAAGGCGATGGTCATCATCAACCCGAACAACCCGACGGGTGTCGTGTACTCGAAGGAGATCCTCGAGGGCATGGTGCAGATCGCGCGCGAGCACGAGCTGCTGCTGCTGTCCGACGAGATCTACGACCGCATCCTCTTCGACGATGCCGTGCACATCCCGACGGCCACCGTCGCGCCCGACCTGCTGTGCCTCACCTTCAACGGCCTGTCGAAGACATACCGCGTCGCCGGTTACCGCTCGGGATGGCTCGTGATCACGGGCCCGCAGTCCCACGCGAAGGGGTTCCTGGAGGGCATCACGCTGCTGGCCTCGACGCGCCTGTGTCCGAACGTGCCCTCCCAGCACGCGGTGCAGGCGGCGCTGGGCGGTGTGCAGTCCATCGACGCGCTGATCGCGCCGACGGGACGGCTGCACGAGCAGCGAGATGTCGCCTGGCAGGGTCTCGAAGCGATCCCCGGCGTGTCCTGCGTCAAGCCCCAGGGGGCGCTCTACGCCTTCCCTCGACTGGACCCGAACGTGCACGAGATCAGGGACGACGCCAAGCTCGTCTACGACCTCCTCGTGTCCGAGCACATCCTGCTCGTGCAGGGCACCGGGTTCAACTGGGCCACTCCCGACCATCTGCGAATCGTCACGCTCCCGGAGCCGCGCGTCCTCGCCGAGGCCGTCGAACGGCTCGGGAACTTCCTCGCGAGCTACCGGCAGTAGTCGGAGCGGAGCCCGCGGCGAGCTCTGCCGCGGCACGCCGCACCGCGGCGACGAACGCCGAGCGCGGGGCGACGTCGGACGGCGGGCGCGCCTGCAGCAGCGCGGAGTCCGTCGCACGCTGGTCGACCGGGAGGAAGACGATGTCCGTGACACCCGCGAACCTCTCGAGGGTGCGACGGATCTGACCGCGCGCATCGAGTCCGAGCGGACCCGGCCGCACCTTGTTGACGAGGATCCGCAGCGGGGCGTTTCCGATGAGGCGGCGCAGCTCGGCGTGATCGCGGAGGAAACGGCTGATGCTCAGCGGGTCGGCGGCGACGACGGCGACGACGGCGTCCGCCTCGGCCAACGCCGACGTCGTCGCGGCGTGACGGCGAGGTCCGGCGATGTCGAACGTCACCTCGTCGTCGGCGTCGAACGCGCCGGACACGTCGACCACGCAGTCCTCGGCCCAGGCCCGACATGCGCCGAGTGCCGCACGGAGACGCTCGGCTGAGAGTTCGGGCCATCGCGACGGACGGTTGATCCCGCTCAGGACGGCGATCTCGCCGGCGCTCGTCGGCAGGGCGACCGACAACCGGGTGAGCTCGGCATCGTCGAGGGACCCGAGCTCTGCGCGTCGGCAGGCGGCGGCGATCCCGGGTGCGTCATCGCTCAGCCCCAGTATGAGGGCGAGCGACGGAGCGACGGTATCGGCGTCGACGAGTGCGGTCCGCCGCCCGTGGCGGGAGAGCTCGACCGCGAGCTGCACCGCGACTGTGGAGCGGCCCGGTGCGCCGTGCGAGCCCCATACGACGATGATGCGGTGGTCTCCGTCGTGCTCCGACGGCGGCAGGGGGTCGGTGTCGCCGAGTGCGGCGAGCACCTCCCAGCCGGGCGCGTCCGCGGCGAGGGTGGCCGGCAGTCCGTGTCGTGCGAGCGCCCTACTGTCATGATCGCCCACCGGGACGACCCGCACGGCGGCACGGTCGCAGGCAGCGATGAACGCGGGCGTCAGCAGCTCGCGTCGTGCGGGGACGACGACGGCGTCGGCGCCCGCCAGAGACGAGAGGAGCGCCTCGGCCGGCGCGATCATCGCGACGGCTCCCTCGAGCTCCAGCTCGGCGGCCAGGGCGCCCGCGCGCGGCTCGGAGAGGCCGATCAGCACCGTGGTCATCGGTCGGTCCCGACGGGCACGATCGCCAGCTGCGCGCCTGCGGCGATCGCGGCGAGCACGTCCGTCACCGCGCTCCGTTCGATCACGATCTCGACACCCGTGTGTCCGCCGGCGAGCACGCTGTCGTCCGCGACCAGTGAGTGCACGATCGCGTCGCCGACGAGGACGCGCGGTGCACCGACCACGCCGTCCTCCGTGGCCTCCGGGGTCTCCCACAGCTCCACCACGGTCCCGGGGACGACGTCCCGGGGGACACCGGTGCTGCTCGCGATGACGACGGTGGTCGTGCGGCTCGCGTCCGCGTCCGCGAGAGCCGAGTGAGGGACGAGCTCGCCCTCGTCGAGAGTGCGCGCGGCCACGACGCCCTCCTGCACGGATGCGGGGGAGAGATAGTCGTCAACGAGCGGGCCGAGGTTCGCCTCCACGACGCGTAGGTCATCGGCCGTCACGACCTCGCCCTGCACGATCGTGCGCGAGGCCTGGAGGACGGGCGAGGTCGCTCCTGCGGAGGACACCACGAGCCCGACGCCGGCAATCGACGCGGCGATCAGGGCGAGGCCGATGACGAAACGGAGGTCGACCCAGAATGCGCGACGGGGTCGGGGGTGGATGCTCATGCGGGACATGCAAACAGAAATCGGCGGTGCACTCCGCGAGTTATCCACACCGTCGGACGGATCGGGGAGCATGACCGCCGCAGGGGGAGAATGGTGGCATGTCCGAGTCCTCCGTCCCTGCCGCGCGCTACCTCGCTCCCGCGCAGGTGGCGGAACTGCTGGGCATCGAGGTCGACGAGGTCGTCGAGCTCGTGTACCAGGGGCGGTTGCGCGGATCGAGGCTCGGTGCGCCGCCGCGGTGGCGGATCGAGGAGCCGAGCCTCGCCGGATACCTCGCAGAGCAGGTCGAGGAGGCGCGGCGCATGGCGCTGTGGCGTCAGGCCAACGAGGCGAGCTTCCCCGAGCTGTGGGGCGGCGTCCGCGCTCAGGGCATGTGATCCCCGACGATCTGCACCCCGGCGAGAGCGCTGAACGGCACGATGCAGAAGCTGCGCACGGCGCTCACGGTCCGCGGCGCGCCGGCATCGTGGACCGCGAGGTCCAGGTGATCCGCCCCTGCGCGGTCGATCGTCCCGTGCAGCTCTGAGTCTCCGACCCTGAGGACGCGCACCGGGACCCGACGGCGCGCGAGGTCGCGGAGCACGAAGCCGAGGGTCATCCGCTCTTGGAGCACTCCGTCGTCGCGGTCGGCGCCGTCCAGGCTCGCGAGCAGCTGACCGTGGTCGACCCCGATCCCGCGGATCGCGTGCACCGGCACGATCCGGGTCGCGCGAGCCCGGAAGGCGCCCTCAGGCTCCGCCAGGGCCACGGCCGTCCAGTCCGCGCCGAGGGCCTGCAGGCGCACGCGGATGCGATCGCCGCCCGCGACGTCGACCGTGGCCGCGGCCCCGGAGTCGCAGAGGACCCGCAGCCGGTCCCGCAGGTCCAGACGGGAGATGCGCAGACGCTCCGACTCGGCATCCAGCGCGGCGCGCTCGCTCTCCCACTCGGAGGCGAGCTGACCCTCGAGGTCTTCGAACAGACGATCCCAGTGCACCCGAGACACGGTAGGCGACCGCATGGTTCGGGCATACGAGTTATCCACACACTTCGGCGGAAGCCCCGATCCGGTGTGATCCCGCGTGCTCTACTGACCGCAGTTCCCCGGACGGAGAAGGTCCCAGATGTCGCTTCACGAGTACTTCGGCCCGCAGCCCACACCACGCCTCGAGCTGCCGGACCCGCTGCCGCTGCTGCGGAGCCTGACGAGAGGCGTGCTCGAGGTCCTCGCAGGGATCAGGGAGGTCGATCAGCTCGCCCGCTGGTTCAGCGAGGACGCCTACCGCAGCCTGGTGACCCGTGCGAACCTGTCCGCGCGGGCCCGCAGTGCGCGCGGTGTGCCACCGGCGCGTCCATCTTTCGAGATCCTGAGCATCCGCGCCTCGGAGCCCGCGGACGGCATCGTCGAGGCGGTCGTCGTGGTCGCGGGGCCCGGACGCACCAGGGCTGTCGCGATCCGCCTGGAGGGGCTCGATCGTCGGTGGCGCTCCACGTCGCTGGCGATCCTGTGAGCCGGTGCGCTCTAGGCTGGACGGGTGTCAACACTCAGTGATCTCGCCCACGCTCAGGGCCGCCTGACCGACAACGACGTCGAATGGCTCCATCGACTCGCCGGTGACGGCCAGCTTCTCGCGGACCTCGCGTCCGCCGACATCGTCGTCTGGGTGCAGACCGAGGACGGGTCTTTCATCGCCGTCGCCCATGCCCGCCCCAGCGGCGCCGCCACCCTCTTCTACCGCGACATCGTCGGGGAGCGGGTCCGTCCGCAATGGCGCACGCAGGTGCAGGGCGCATTCGACTCCGCGGAGATCGTCGACTCCTCGTCACCCGACTGGTTCGAGGAGACCCCGACCCGCGTTCGGGCCGTGCCGATCGTGAACGTGCGCGGCGACGCCGAGCGGCCCCCGTCGGTCATCGGCGTCGTGACACGGCACACCAACCTCGGCGAGGCGCGCACGCCGTCCCGGCAGCAGATCACGTTCGACGAATGCGCCAACGACCTGTTCCGCATGATCGCCGACGGGAGCTTCCCCGACCTCGCGGCCCCGACCTCTCCCCGTCGCGGGGCGCCGCGCGCCTCGGACGGACTGATCCGCATCGATGTCGACGGCATCACGACGTTCGCGAGCCCCAACGCCCTCTCCGCTTTCAACCGCATGGGCTTCGACGACGAGCTCGAGGGGGAGTCGCTGGCCGAGGTCACGACCCGCCTCGTGCCGCCGTCGCGTCAGGTCGACGAATCGCTGCCCGTGGTCGTGACCGGTCGTGCCCCGTGGCGCACCGACATCGAGGCGCGGGGCGTGACGGTGTCTCTCCGCGCGATCCCGCTCAAGCACCACGGCACCCGCATCGGCGCGATCGTCCTGTGCCGCGACGTGTCGGAGCTCCGACACCAGGAGCAGGAGCTCATCACCAAGGACGCGACGATCCGTGAGATCCATCACCGCGTCAAGAACAACCTGCAGACGGTCGCCTCGCTGCTGCGCATCCAGGCGCGACGCACCCACTCGGACGAGGCGCGAGACGCTCTGACCCAGGCCATGCGGCGCGTCGACGCGATCGCGGTGGTGCATGACACGCTCGCCCAGGGGCTGACGCAGAAGGTCGACTTCGACGAGGTCTTCCACCGCGTGCTCAAGCTCGTCGCCGAGGTCGCCTCGGCGCCGAACACCCGCGCGCGCACCCAGTCCACCGGTCGTTTCGGGGTGCTGCCGAGCGAGTACGCCACGCCGCTGGCGCTCGCGCTGACCGAGGTGGTGACCAATGCCGTCGAGCACGGTCTGGCCGGCCAGGAGGGCATCGTGACGATCGACGCGACCCGCACGGAGGAGAACCTGCGCGTCATCGTCCGCGACACCGGGCACGGCCTGCCGGAGGGCAGAGTCGGGCAGGGGCTGGGCACGCAGATCATCCGCACCCTCATCCAGGGCGAGCTGAGCGGCTCGATCGAGTGGCGGGGGAGCGAGGGTGAGGGCACGGAGGTCGTGATCGACATCCCGCTGCGCTGGCTGACCGCCTGAGTGCGAGGTCACGCCCTGATACGCCGAAGCGGCCCCGGACGGTGTCCGGGGCCGCTTCGGCGTAGTACGGTCAGGAGGCGCGGCGGGCGCGAGCGGCGCGGCGCTTGAGGGCGCGGCGCTCGTCTTCGGAGAGGCCTCCCCACACGCCCGAGTCCTGGCTGGTCTCGAGGGCGTACTGCAGGCAGATCTCGGTCACGGTGCAGGTGGCGCAGACGGTCTTGGCCTTCTCGATCTGGTCGACTGCCGGACCGGTGTTCCCGACGGGGAAGAAAAGCTCGGGGTCGACAGTCAAGCAGGCGGCCTTGTCGCGCCAATCCATAGGGGGCTCCTCGGTGTGGGACTTGTGAGCCGTCGCAGCGCGACGACGCGGATTTCGGGTGGCAGTTCGGGTTCAGCTACCCTGTTGAGATACGGACGGTTGCCCGCATTCTGTGATGCGGGCACGAAGCCCGCCCCACGCCGCTGTGGGAGCACATGACGCTGTCTATTCTGTTACATGAACCAGGCGAAATCAAGGGTTTCTTCGCTTCCCATTCGATTCTCAGGAGACAACGTGCGCTCACCGGCCCTGGCTCTCGCGGCCGCTGCGATCCTCGCCCTCGAGGCGTTGGCGCTGATCGTGTTCGCCCTCATCGAGATCGTCGGCCTCGGGTCAGGGGATGCCGCATCCCTGCCCACCGCGATCGCGCTGATCGTGCTCACACTGCTGGGCGCGGCGGCGCTCGCCGCCTTCGCGATCGGCACGAGGACGGGGCGCTCCTGGGCGCGCTCGGGCGGCATCGTCTTCCAGGTGCTCGCCGTCGCGCTGGCCCTGGCGTCGCTCACGATCCAGCCCGTGTCGTGGGTGTTCACCCTCGCCGTCGGACTGCCGGGGCTGCTGTGCTTCGTGCTGTTGATCGCCACGACGCGCGCGGAGAACGCGAGCCCCTCCGAGTAGGAGGAGCGCTCAGCGAAGGCGGAGCGCTCAGGCGTCGATGCCGAGCTGCTTGCGCAGCCGGGCGACGTGCCCCGTGGCCTTCACGTTGTACTGCGCGAGAGCGATCGTGCCGTCCTCGTCGATCACGAAGGTCGAACGCAGAACTCCTTCGACGACCTTGCCGTAGTTCATCTTCTCGCCCCACGCGCCATAGGCGAGGTGTGCGGAGTGGTCGGGGTCGCTCAACAGCGTGAACGTGAGCCCGTCGCGCTCGCGGAACTCGCGCAGCTTCGCCGGCTCGTCGCGCGAGACCCCGATCACGCGGTACCCGGCGCCCTGCAGCGAGGAGATGCTGTCGCGGAAGTCGCAGGCCTGCGTCGTGCATCCGGGAGTCATGGCCGCGGGATAGAAGTACAGCACGACCTTCTCGCCATGGAGGTCCGCGAGCCGGACGGTGTCGCCGTCCTGGTCGAGCAGGGAGAAGTCGGGGGCAGCGGTTCCGGGTTCCAGGCGCACA
Source organism: Microbacterium sp. GCS4 (assembly GCF_001262495.1). GTDB lineage: Bacteria > Actinomycetota > Actinomycetes > Actinomycetales > Microbacteriaceae > Microbacterium. The sequence goes on along the minus strand of NZ_LGYE01000001.1, from coordinate 741,915 downwards.
GTCACGGGTCCAGCCTATCGGCCGGGCGTCTGCTCCGCCTTGTCGGCGAAGGTCTGCAGCAGGCGCTGCAGCGAATCCAGTCGCGCGAGCCCCGTCTCGCCGAGCTCACCGCGCTCCGCGGCCTCGATCAGTGCGCAGTCCGGAGCGTCGGCGAGATGCGTGCAGCCGCGCGGGCAGTTCTCGGCGATCACGGCGAGCTCCGTGAAAGCGGCGAGGATGTTCGCCGGGTCGACGTGTCCGAGGCCGAAAGAGCGCACTCCGGGGGTGTCGATGACCCAGCCCGACCCGTCAGCGCTCTCGTACCGCAGGGAGACCGTCGACGACGAGGTGTGACGCCCTCGGCCCGTGACCTGGTTCACATGGCCGGTGGCGCGCAGCGCGGTCGGCACGAGTGCGTTCACGAGCGTCGACTTGCCCACGCCCGAGTGGCCGACGAACACGGTCGAGTGGCCGACGAGCGCCGCGCCGATCTCATCGACCGGCATCTCCGCCCGCGCGCTGGTGAACACACGGAGGTCGAGGCCGTCGAAATGCGAGAGGAACGAGGTGGGGTCGGCGAGGTCCGTCTTGGTGACGACGAGAAGCGGCCGGATGCCGGCATCCAGAGCAGCGACGAGGTAGCGGTCGACGAGCCGTGCGCGCGGCTCCGGATCGGCCGCGGCGACCACGACGAGCATCTGATCGGCGTTCGCGACGATCACCCGCTCGACCTGATCGGTGTCGTCCGCACTGCGCCGAAGGAGCGAGGTGCGCTCGACGATCCCGACGATACGTCCCAGTGTGCCCTCTTCGCCGGACGTGTCGCCGACGACTCGTGCCTGGTCACCTGTGACGATCGGGGTCCGGCGCAGTTCGCGCGCCCTGGCCGCCGTGATGGTGCGCTCCTCGGGGCCGTTCTCGTCGAGCATGACCGAGTACCGTCCGCGGTCGACGCCGAGGACCCGTCCGATCTGGGCGTCATCGTGCGCCGGGCGCCGCTTGGTGCGCGGCCGGTTCGCCTTCGGGTTCGGGCGGGTGCGGATGCTGCTCTCGTCGTACTCCTCGTAGTCGTCCTCGAGGTCGTCGGCGTCGTCGAGCCAGCTCACGCGGACGCGCCTCGCAGCATCCGCTCCCACAGCACCGTGAACTCGGGGAGCGTCTTCGCGGTCGTGCCGATGTCGTCGATCTCGACACCGGGGACACGCAGACCGATCAGCGCGCCGGTCGTCGCCATGCGGTGGTCGTGGTAGGCCTTCCACGTGCCGCCGTGCAGCGGACGCGGGATGATGCGCAGGCCGTCGGGCAGCTCCTCTGCCTCGCCGCCGAGGGCACGGAGGTTCGTGATGAGCGCCGCGATGCGGTCCGTCTCATGCATGCGGATGTGTCCGATGCCGCGGATCGTGGTCGGCCCGGAGGCGAAGGCGGCGAGCCCCACCAGCGTCGGAGTGAGCTCGCTGGCCGCGGACAGGTCCATGTCGAGACCGCGGATCTCGGAGCCCGCTTTGACGGTCATGGTGCCGCTGTGTCGACCGACGTGCGCTCCCAGAGCCTGGAGGATCTCCGGCAGCAGCGCGCCGGGCTGCGTCGAGTGCACGGGCCACCCGGTAACGGAGACGGACCCTCCCGCGACGAGGGCTGCGCCGAGGAAGGGCGCGGCATTCGAGAGATCGGGTTCGATCGCGATCTCCTTGGCGCGCGGCACCCCGGCTTCGACGAGCCACTCGCCGTGCGCGGGGCGTTCGATGCGGATGCCGCGGCGGCTGAGCGCTTCGATCGTCATGTCGATGTGCGGGAGGCTCGGCAGGTGCTCCCCGGTGTGCACGAGGTGGAGTCCGACGTCGAAGCGCGGCGCAGCGAGCAGCAGACCCGACACGAACTGGCTGGAGGCCGATGCGTCGATCTCCACACGCCCGCCCATGATGCGGCCGTGACCGCGGATCGTGAACGGAAGCGCCCAGGTGCCCTCGTCGTCGATGTCCACTCCGAGGTCGCGGAGCGCCGTGATGAGCCCGCCCATCGGTCGGTGCAGCGCCGACTCGTGTGCGGTGAGGTGCACGTCGTTCGCCGCGAGTCCCGCGAGCGGCGCGATGAAGCGCATCACGGTGCCGGCCTGACCGCAGTCGACGGTCGAACCGCCGACGAGCTTGGCGGGAGTGACGACGAGGTCCGGACCGAACTCGCCCGACCCTTCGACCTCTTCGATCCCGATGCCCAGCGCGCGGAGCGCGTCGACCATCCGTCGCGAGTCGTCGGAGTGCAGAGGTGCCACGAGCCGACCGGGGCCGTCCGCGATCGCTGCGATGATGAGCTCGCGGTTCGTGAGCGACTTCGAGCCTGGAATCGTCACGGTGGCGTGCACGGCGTCGGAGGCGGTCGGGGCCGTGTAGGCGCCGCGGACCGGGGCGGGGGAATACCTGTCAGCGCTCATCGGTTCCCACTTTAGTGAAGACGAGTCGCCGCCCGACCGAACGGCGCGATCTCGAGACCGGAAGAGAGAAGCATGCTCGCCACGCTGGAACGCGAATCCGTGCGCCTCAGCGGCCTAGACTGGCCGGTGATGGATGACACCGCACCCGCAAGCACGGTCAGCGACCCTCGACGGGAGTTCGAGGAGCAGGCGCTTCCGTTCATGGACCAGCTGTACGCCGCCGCCATGCGCATGACCCGCAACCCGGCCGATGCCGCCGACCTCGTGCAGGAGACGTTCGTGAAGGCGTACGGCTCCTGGTCGACGTTCTCGCAGGGCACGAACCTCAAGGCCTGGTTGTACCGCATCCTCACGAACACGTACATCAACATCTATCGCAAGAAGCAGCGGGAGCCGTTCCAGGGCACGATCGACGAGCTCGAGGACTGGCAGCTCGGCGGCGCGGAGTCGACCACGGCCTCGCACAGCCGCTCGGCCGAGGCCGAGGCGATCGACCACATGCCGGCATCCGTCGTGAAGGACGCGCTGCAGGCTGTCCCGGAGGACTTCCGGCTGGCGGTGTACCTCGCTGACGTCGAGGGCTTCGCCTACCAGGAGATCGCCGACATCATGAAGACGCCCATCGGCACCGTGATGAGCCGCCTGCATCGAGGCAGGCGGATGCTGCGGGAGCTGCTGGCCGACTATGCCGCGGAGCGGGGAATCTCCGCGGCCGACACGAGGAGCAGGAAATGAGCGATTGCGGCTGCGATAAGGCCCGCCAGGACCTGGAGGAGTACCTCCGCAACGAGGTCTGCAAGACCGAGCACTCGGAGATCCGCGAGCACCTCGAGAACTGCCCGTCGTGCCGGGACGAGGCGCTGGTCGCGAAGACCCTCACCGAGGTCGTGGCGCGTGCGTGCAAGGAGACGGCTCCCGAGGAGCTCCGCGATCAGGTGTTCGCGCGCCTGCGCGAGGTCCAGGCCGCGCAGCACTAGGCCGCAGCGGCGCCCGTCCGACTACGTCGCCGCCCACCCGTAGGGTGGTGGCATGACGCTCATCGACGCACGCGACATCCCCGCCGACTCCGCCTCCGCCGATCGCCTCTCCGCAGACGAGCTCGATTACCGGGTGATCGACACCTCGGATGCCGCGGAGTCCGAGGCGTTCCAACGCGCCGTCTCGCGGGGCTTCCTCGGACCGGAGCAGAGCGCGGAGTCGCTCGCGTTCGGCACCGCGACCTTCGAGTCCCGTCGGAACATCGGCGTCTTCGATCGAGGCGCACCCGACGGCAGGCCCGTCGCGACGGTCGACTCCTGGGTCACGCCCCTCAGCCTGCCCGGCGGGGGAGAGCTCCCGATGTGGGCCATCAGCGGGGTCACGGTCTCCGCGACGCATCGTCGGCGCGGCATCGCGCGAGCCCTGCTCGAAGGCGAGCTGCGCGCCGCGGTGGCCGCCGGCGTCCCCGTGGCCGGGCTCACGGTCTCGGAGGCGACGATCTACGGGCGCTACGGATTCGGCTCGGCGATCCCCGTCGCGCGCGTCGCCGTCGACACACGCCGTGCGGGCTGGGCGGCTCCGGCGGCGCCCGGCCGACTGGAGTACGTCGATCGCGACACGCTCGCGAGCGAGCTCGGCGCTGTGCACGAGCGCGCACGCGGGTCCAGGCCGGGGCAGATCCCCGGATGGACGGCGCGCTGGCAGCAGATGTCCGGACTCGCGCCCGCCGACACGGACCGCGACAGCGTCCGCGGTGTGCGCTACCGGGACGCCTCGGGAGAGGTGCGCGGTGCGATGGCGTACACGCTGGCCGAAGGCTCTGGAGAGGCCGCGTGGCGCCACACGATGAAGGTGCGCCTGCTCGTCGCTGAGACGGCGGAGGCGACGGGCGCACTGTGGCGGTTCGCGCTGCAGCACGACCTCGTCGATCGCGTCGAGGCAGACCTGCGTCCGCTCGACGACTCTCTGCCCTGGCTCGTGCTCGATCAGCGTGGTGTGACGCAGACTGTGCATGATCACGGGTGGCTGCGCATCCTCGACGTGACCGCCGCGCTGACCGCACGGCGGTACATGTCGCCGCTCGACGTCGTGCTGCGCGTGACCGACCCCCTCGGTTTCGCCGCCGGCGACTGGCGTCTCCGGGTCGATGCCGCCGGAGCCGCCGCGGTGGAATCCGTCGAGGCGGTCACACCGGACGTCGAACTCGACGTGTCCGCGTTGTCATCGATCTATGCGGGCGGCGTGCGCGCGGCATCCCTCGCCGGTGCCGGACGCATCGCAGCGACTCCGGACACGGTCGCGGCACTCGACCGCGCGTTCGTGAGCCTGCCGGCGCCCGTGCTCGACATCTGGTACTGACCGGGCGGCACCGTCGCACCCCCGACGCCGCATGACGAAGGGCCCCGATCAGGAGATCGGGGCCCTTCATCTTGTCGCGCAGATTCAGCCGAGCGTGACCGCTTCGCGGATCAGTGTCGCCTGCTCGGCGGCGTGCACTTTGGACGACCCCGTCGCGGGAGACGCCGAGGCGGCGCGTGCGATCGGACGGAACGTGCGGTCGCCCGGTACGTCCGCGAAGGAGAGCGCAAGGAATGGCCATGCGCCCTGGTTCTCCGGCTCCTCCTGCACCCACACGAGCTCCGCGTTCGGGTAGGTGTCGGTGATGGCCTTCAGTGCATCGATCGGCGTCGGGTACAGCTGCTCGAGCCGCACGAGCGCGATCTCCGGGTTCGGGTTCTTCTCGAGCTCGGACCGCAGATCCCAGTGGACCTTGCCCGAGTGCACGAGCACGCGCTTGACGGCGTTGCGGTCCAGTTCGCGGGTGTCGTCGATCACGGGCTCGAATCGGCCCTGAGTGAACGCCTCGACCGGGCTGGTCGCGCCGCGCAGTCGCAGCATCGCCTTCGGGGTGAAGACGATGAGCGGCTTGCGCGGACGCGCGTAGGCCTGGCGCCGCAGCAGGTGGAAGTATGACGCCGGGGTCGAGGGACGCGCGACGATCATGTTGTCCTGTGCGCACATCTGCAGGAAGCGCTCGATCCGCGACGAGGAGTGGTCGGGTCCCTGGCCCTCGTAGCCGTGGGGGAGGAGCAGAGTGACGCTGGACTGCTGCCCCCACTTCTGCTCGGCCGCGGAGATGTACTCGTCGATCACCGACTGGGCGCCGTTGACGAAGTCGCCGAACTGCGCCTCCCAGAGCACGAGAGCCTCGGGAGCCTCGACGGAGTATCCGTACTCGAAGCCGAGCGCCGCGTACTCGCTGAGCAGCGAGTCGTAGACGAAGAACCGCCCCTGAGAGTCGGAGAGGTTCGACAGCGGCAGCCACTCCTGGCCGTTCGCGCGGTCGTGCAGGGTCGCGTGTCGCTGCACGAAGGTGCCTCGTCGCGAGTCCTGACCGGCGAGTCGCACGGGCGTGCCCTCGACGAGGAGCGAGCCGAAGGCCAGCAGTTCGCCGAAGCCCCAGTCGATGTTGCCGTTGCGGCTCATGTCGAGGCGCTTCTCGAGCTGCTGCTGCAGCTTCGGGTGCACAGTGAAGCCCTCGGGCTTGTTGACGAAGGCGTCGCCGATGAGCTGGATCACCTCTGTCGAAACGCCGGTGACCTCGGGGGCTCCGACCTGCTCCTCGATCGGCGCCTGCTCGGATACGACCGGGGTGGCCCCCGTCTCTGCGGCGTGCGTCTCGGCGAAGGCGATCTCCAGACGGTTCTGGAAGTCGGCCTTGGCCTCGTCGTACTCCTCCTCGGTGATGTCACCGCGGCCCACGAGCGACTCGGTGTACAGCTTGCGCACCGAGCGCTTCGCCTGGATCAGGTCGGTCATGAGGGGCTGCGTCATCGAGGGGTCGTCTCCCTCGTTGTGTCCGCGGCGGCGGTAGCAGACCAGATCGATCACGACGTCGCGGTGGAACCGCTCGCGGTACTCGAACGCGAGCTGCGCGACGTGGATCACGGCCTCGGGGTCGTCGCCGTTCACGTGCAGGACCGGCGCCTGGATGGTCTTGGCGACGTCGGTGGCGTACACCGAGGTGCGCGAGTCGTTGGGCAGGGTCGTGAAGCCGACCTGGTTGTTGACGACCACGTGGATCGTGCCGCCGGTGCGGTAGCCGCGCAGCTGCGACATCTGCAGGGTCTCGACGACCACGCCCTGGCCTGCGAACGCGGCGTCGCCGTGCACGAGGATGGGCAGCCAGGTGAAGGTGCCGATCGGCTTGCGGTCCTGCTTGGCGCGAACGATGCCCTCGAGTACGCCGTCGACGGTCTCGAGGTGCGAGGGGTTCGCAGCGAGGTAGACGGGGAGTTCCGACTCGTCGTCGGCGATGAACGTGCCCTGCGTGCCGAGGTGGTACTTGACGTCGCCGGAGCCACGCTGGTTTCCCGGCGTCTGGGTGCCCTCGAACTCCTGGAACACCTGGCCGTAGGTCTTGCCCGCGATGTTCGTGAGCACGTTCAGGCGTCCGCGGTGCGCCATGCCGATGGCCGCTCCCTCGAGCCCGGCGGTCGCCGCGCCCTGCAGGATCTCGTCGAGCAGAGGGACGAGCGACTCGCCGCCCTCGAGGGAGAACCGCTTCTGGCCGACGAACTTCGTCTGAAGGAAGGTCTCGAACGCCTCGGCCTCGTTGAGCTTGCGCAGCACGCGCAGCTGCTCGTCGTGGCCGGGCTTCTGGTACTTGACCTCCACCTTCTCCTGGAACCAGCGGCGCTGCTCCGGATCCTGGATGTGCATGTACTCGATGCCGAGCGTGCGGCAGTACGAGTCGCGCAGGACGCCGAGGATGTCGCGGAGCTTCGCGATGCGCCGACCGCCGAAGCCGCCGGTGACGAACTCCCGGTCGAGGTCCCAGAAGGTGAGGCCGTGGCTCTCGATCTCGAGGTCGGGGTGGGAGCGCTGCTGGTACTCCAGCGGATCGATGTCGGCCATGAGGTGGCCGCGCACCCGGTAGGAGTTGATGAGCTCCTGCACGCGGGACTGCTTGTCGACGCGCTCGGCGAGGTCGACCGCGATGTCGGGATTCCAGCGGATCGGTGCGTAGGGGATGCGGAGCGCGGCGAAGATGTCGTCGTAGAACCCGCGCTGACCGATCAGGAGCTCGTGGACCTTCTTGAGGAACTCGCCGGACCCGGCGCCCTGGATGACGCGGTGGTCGTAGGTGCTGGTGAGCGTGATCGTCTTGCCGATCGCGAGCTCGTTGAGCGTCTTCGCGCTCGCCCCCTGGAACTCGGCGGGGTACTCGAGGGCACCGGCGCCGATGATGCAGCCCTGGCCCTTCATGAGTCGCGGCACGGAGTGCACGGTGCCGATTCCGCCCGGGTTGGTGAGCGAGACCGTGGTGCCCTGGAAGTCGGCCGCGGTGAGCTTGTTGTTGCGGGCGCGGGTGACGAGGTCCTCGTAGGCCACGAGGTACTCCGAGAACGTCATGGTGTCGGCGCGCTTGATGCTCGGCACCATGAGCGCGCGGGTGCCGTCGGGCTTCGGCAGATCGATCGCGATGCCGAGGTTGACGTGCGCGGGGGCGACCACGGAGGGCTTGCCGTCGATCTCTGCGTAGAAGACGTTCTGGCTGCGGAACTCGTCGAGCGTGCGGATCAGCGCCCAGCCGATCAGGTGCGTGAAGCTGATCTTGCCGCCGCGCGTGCGCGACATGTGGTTGTTGATGACGATGCGGTTGTCGATCATCAGCTTCGCGGGGACCGTGCGGACACTGGTAGCGGTCGGGACGGTGAGCGACTCGTCCATGTTCGCCGCGAGGGTCTTCGGCAGCCCCCGGAGAGGGGTGACCTTGTCCTCCTCGGCGGACGACTCCGTCTCCTTGGCCTCCGGCTTGGGAGCCTGCGCCGGGATGGGCGCCGTCGCGGCGGGCTTCGCCGTGGTGCGGGCGACGGGCTGCGCGCCGATCACGGGAATCGGGGCCGTCACGGGGTGCGCGGCCGAGGCATCTGCGGGCTGCGATGCCGGGGCGGCGGGTGCCGCCGGCGTCCCTGCGCCGGCTCCTGCCTCGGAGTGGTACTTCTCGAGGATCGGCCACCACTCCTTGTCGACGGAGTCGCGGTTCACCTTGAACTGCTCGTAGAGCTCTTCCACGAGCCAGGAATTGGCTCCGAACCCCCCGTCGCCGCTGACGCCGGTCACCTGGTTCGACACGCTCGATCGCCCTCTTTCATCGCTGAATTCCACGTGTGCACGTCAGGACGTCAGGATGCGTCCGGGCCCGCACACTCTCGACCATCAAGCCTAACGTGTTTCGGCGTGCAATCGTCCAGGCGCGACACCCTCGTCGCGTGATCTGAGTACCGTGGAGTCATGGAGTTCATCGGCGCATCACCCACTGTCGATCTGACGTACTCGGACGTGTTCCTCGTGCCCCGCCGCTCGGCCGTGACGAGTCGGCTCCAGGTCGACCTCGCCCCGCAGGACGGAACGCCCGCGACGCTGCCCCTGGTCGCCTCGAACATGAACTCGGTGACCGGCCCACGTCTGGCCGCCGTGCTCGCACGGCGCGGGGGACTGGGCGTGCTGCCGCAGGACATGCCGCTGCAGGATCTGGATGCCGCGATCCGCGACGTCAAGGCGCAGCCCGTGCTCTGGGACACTCCGATCGTCCTCCCACCCGAGGCCTCTGTCGCCGACGCGATGCGTCTGCTCCCGGCGGCTCCCGGTCACGGCATCGTGGTGGCGACCGGCTCCGCGCCGTTCGACGTCGAGCGCATCCTCGGTGTTCTCCCCGCCACGCGCCTCGCGACGGCGCTGCCCGACGCGCAGCTGGGTGACCTCGTGCACGCCGGCACCCCCGCGCTCGACGCGGATGACATCGGCTCGGAGCGTCATGCGTTCGACGTCATCACCGACGCGGGCGTCGAGACGGTCACGATCGTCCGCCACGGACACCTCGTCGGCACGCTCAGCGCACGGAGCGCGCTGCGGTCGACCCTGTACCGGCCGGCGCTCGACGCTGACGGGCGCCTCGCGGTCGCGGCAGCGGTCGGCATCAACGGCGATGTCGCCGCCAAGGCGAAGGCCCTCGCGGCCGCGGGCGTCGACGTGCTCGTGGTCGACACCGCGCACGGCCACCAGGAGGGGATGCTGGATGCGCTGCGCACCGTGTCCGGCCTCGGCCTCGGCATCCCTCTCGTGGCGGGCAACATCGTCACGGCCGACGGTGTGCGCGACCTCGTCGATGCGGGGGCCTCGATCCTCAAGGTGGGCGTCGGCCCGGGGGCGATGTGCACGACCCGCATGATGACCGCCGTCGGGCGCCCGCAGTTCTCCGCCGTGCTCGAGACCGCGCAGGCCGCGCGGGAGCTGGGCGCGCACGTGTGGGCGGACGGGGGAGTGCGCTATCCGCGCGACGTCGCGCTCGCGCTCGCCGCGGGAGCGGCATCCGTCATGATCGGCTCCTGGTTCGCCGGCACGATCGAGGCGCCCGGCGAGCTGCAGTCCGATGCGGACGGCCGCCTCTTCAAGGAGTCCTGGGGCATGGCGTCCACCAAGGCGGTGCAGGCGCGGTTCGGACGGCTCGACGCGTACGAGCGGGCACGCAAGGAGCTGTTCGCCGAGGGGATCTCCTCATCGAAGATCTACCTCGACCCGCTTCGCCCCGGTGTGGAGGACCTGCTCGACATGATCACCTCGGGCGTGCGATCGTCGTTCACCTACGCAGGAGCGGCGTCCGTGGCGGAGTTCCACGAGCGCGCGCTCGTGGGCCTGCAGTCGGCCGCCGGCTACGAGGAGGGCAAGGCGCTCCCGGTCAGCTGGTGACGGCCTCGCGCACGGCGTGATCCCGTATTATTTTCTCACTATGGACGACCCTCCCAGTTGCAGTACATCGCCCCACCGCCCGCCTCTCCGCTGTGAGGGGTCACTCTGATGGATTTCATCCTGTTGGGCGTGGGGCTGCTGCTCACGGTCGGCACCGGTCTGTTCGTCGCGAGCGAATTCGCTCTGGTCAATCTCGACCGTGCTGAGGTCGAGGCCCGCCAGGCCCGCGGGGAGTCCCGCCTCTCGCTCACGATCAGCGCCCTGCGGCACACGTCGACGCACCTGTCGTCGGCTCAGCTCGGGATCACGCTCACCACTCTTCTGACCGGTTACACGATGGAGCCGGCGCTCTCGAATCTGCTGCGTCCGACGCTCGTCGCGTGGCGCTTCCCCGAAGCGGTCATCGCCCCGCTCGCCACCGTGGTCGCGATGCTCGTCGCGACGGCGCTGTCGATGATCCTGGGAGAGCTGGTGCCCAAGAACTTCGCACTCGCGCTGCCGCTCGCGACCGCCAAGCTCGTCGTCCCGTTCCAGGTCGCCTTCACGACCGTGTTCAAGCCTGCCGTGGTCGTGCTCAACGGCTCGGCCAACGGAGTGCTGCGCAGCATGGGCGTCGAGCCGAAGGAGGAGCTGTCGGGTGCCCGCACCGCCGAGGAGCTGTCCTCCCTCGTGCGGCGTTCGGCGATGGCCGGCGTGCTCGAGGCCGACACGGCCACGCTCCTCGACCGCACGCTGACGTTCTCTCGACTGTCCGCCGCCGACGTCATGACGGCGCGGCCGAGCATGCACGCGATCGCCGCGAGCGACTCGGCCGACGACGTGCTGCAGCTCGCGCGTCGCACGGGGCACAGCCGCTTCCCCGTGTACGGCGACGACCTCGACGACATCACGGGCGTCGTGCACCTCAAGGCCGCGATCTCGGTGCCGCGCGACCGTCGGGCCGAGGTGCCGGCCGGGGCGCTCGCGACCGAGCCGCTTCGTGTGCCCGAGACCGCGCATGTCGACGGCATGATCGCTGAGCTTCGCGCCCGCGGCTACCAGCTCGCGGTGGTCGTGGACGAGTACGGCGGCACCGCAGGGCTGGTGACGCTCGAGGACCTCGTCGAGGAGATCGTCGGCGAGGTGTCGGACGAGCACGACCGCACCCGGGCCGGTGTCGTCACAGGACGTGACGGCATCACCTTCCCAGGCGAACTGCGCCCCGACGAGCTGCGTCGACGCGCGGGTGTCGACGTGCCCGAGGGCGACGTGTACGACACGGTCGGAGGCTTCGTCATGAGCGTGCTCGAGCGCGTGCCGAGCGTCGGCGACGAGGTGCCCCTTGATACGGGCACCCTGCGGGTCGTGCGGATGGACGGAAGGCGGGTCGACCGCATCCGCTACGTCCCGAACCCGGAGATCGCGGACGGCGAGGTGACCCGATGAACGATTGGGCAGGACTCGCCTGGCTCGTGGTGCTGCTGGTCGCGAACGCGTTCTTCGTCGGTGCCGAGTTCGCCGTGATCTCGGCGCGGCGCTCGCAGATCGAGCCGCGCGCGGAGCAGGGCTCCCGCGCGGCCAAGACCGCGCTGTACGCCATGGAGCACGCGACGCTCATGCTCGCGACCTCGCAGCTCGGCATCACGATCTGCTCGCTTCTGATCCTCAACGTGTCCGAACCGGCGATTCACCACCTGCTGGCGACGCCGCTGCACGCGATCGGATGGTCGGATGCCGTGGTCGACACCGTGTCGTTCACGATCGCACTGCTGGTCGTCTCGTTCCTGCACGTGGTGTTCGGCGAGATGGTGCCCAAGAACCTCGCGTTCTCGGTTCCGGACCGCGCCGTGCTGCTCCTCGCACCGCCGCTCGTGTGGGTGTCGAAGGCTTTCATGCCGGTGATCTGGGTGCTCAACGCCGCCGCGAACGGCGTGCTGCGTCTGTTCCGCGTCGAGCCGAAGAACGAGGCCGCCTCGACGTTCACCCTGGGAGAGGTCGCGACGATCGTGGACCAGTCCCGCAGGGAGGGCGTGCTCATGGACGCCGCGGGCGCCGTGGCCGCTGCCGTGGAGTTCACGGACAAGAAGGCGCGCGACGTCGCCGTTCCGCTCAGCGACCTCGTCACCCTGCCGCAGACCGCGACGCCGGACGACATCGAGAAGGCCGTCGCGCGCTACGGGTTCTCGCGCTACGTGATCGTCGACGGCGAGGGCGCGCCGGTCGGGTACGTGCACCTCAAGGACATCCTGCGCGCCTCGGACGGCCCCGACGCCGAAGCACGGCTCTTCGAGCCGTTGCCGGCCAAGCGCATCCACCACATGGTGCCGGTGCAGGAGCAGACCGATCTCGAGGACGCTCTGGCCGTGATGCGCCGCGCCGGTCGCCACCTGGCCAAGGTGCGCGACGCGGAGGGGCGTACGACGGCCGTGCTGTTCCTGGAGGACATCCTCGAGGAGCTCGTGGGCGAAGTGCAGGACGCCACCCGGCGCGTGCGCGGGCACTGAAGTGGATACGACGAGGCCCTCCGGATCGCCGATCCGGAGGGCCTCGTCACGTGCTCGGCGCGGTCAACGCCAGCGTGCGCGATCGTACTGGGGCGGCCAGGCGACCTCCGCGCCCAGCTCGTGCGCCGCGCGCAGGGCGAAATGCGGGTCGCGCAGCCATTCGCGACCGGCGAAGATCGCGTCGGCTGCGCCGTCGGCGAGCACTTGCTCGGCCTGCTCGGCGGCTGTGATGAGACCGACCGCCGTCACCGGGATGCGTCCGCCCTGGCGCACGGTGTCGGCGAGCGGCACCTGGTAGCCCGGGAACACGCTGATCTGCTGGTGCGCGACGAGTCCGCCGCTGGAGACGTCGATGAGATCGGCGCCGTGCGTCGTCGCCCATTCGCCGACGATCGCGGCCTCGTTCGGAGTGAACCCTCCGTCTGCGTGGTCGGTGGCGGAGATGCGCACGAACAGGGGAACGTCGTCTCCGGCCGCCGCACGGACGGCGTCCACGACGCGGAGCAGCAGCCGGGCGCGGTTCTCGAGCGAACCGCCGTACTCGTCGTCCCGGAGGTTCGACAGCGGCGACAGGAACTGGTGCAGCAGGTACCCGTGCGCGCCGTGGATCTCGAGAACGTCGAAGCCCGCATCGATCGCTCGTCGGGCCGCAGAGGCGAAGCCCTCGACCACAGCGTCGATGCCGGCTGCGTCGAGTGCGACCGGCGTCTCGAATCCCTCGAAGGCCACGGCCGAGGGTGCGGTCGTCCGCCATCCGCCGTCCGCTGCGGGGACGGTGCCGCGCTGTTCGGCCCAGGGCCACCACGTCGAGGCCTTGCGCCCGGCGTGCGCGAGCTGGATGCCGGCGGCGGCCCCGCGCGCGTGGAGGGCGGCGACGATCGGGGTCCACGCGTCGCGCTGCTCGTCGTTCCACAGCCCGGCGTCGTGCGGGGAGATCCGCCCCTCCTGCACGACGGCCGTCGCCTCCGCGACCACGAGTCCGGCTCCTCCCGAGGCGAACTGCGCCAGGTGCGTGTGGTGCCATTCCTGCACCACGCCGTCCACGGCGCTGTACATGCACATCGGGGAGACCCAGAGGCGGTTGCGGACGGTGACGGACCGGATGGTCAGCGGGGAGAAGAGGATGCTCACACTCCGACGCTACGGTGCGCACGGCGCGTGGGGGTCGTCGGCGCCGGGTGGAGGCTAACGTGGACGCATGCCCTCCGATGCGCTCGACTGGTCCCGCGCCGACACCGCGCGGTTCGTGCGGGTGCCCGATGCGGACGACGACAAGTACTCGCGCGGCGTCGTGGGCCTTCGCACCGGCTCGGACGCGTATCCGGGTGCCGCTGTCCTCGGTGTCGAGGCGGCGTGGCGCAGCGGTGCCGGCTTCGTGCGCTACGTGGGTCCGGGGCGTGCCGCCGACGCCGTGCTCGCGCGCCGTCCGGAGACGGTCGTCGCCGCACATGCCGAGGGGGCTCGCGTCGGCGCATGGGTGATCGGGTCGGGCACGGATGCCGCGCATCGGAGCCCTGACGACGAGGCCGAGTTGCGCAGCATCCTCGCCGGCGACGCGGTCGTCGTGGTCGATGCCGGCGCTCTGGACCTGGCGGCCGACGCGGCCCCGGACGCCACCGCGCCACTGGTCCTCACGCCGCACGCGCGCGAGTTCGCCCGTCTGCGCACGCGGCTCGACCTCCCGGACGATTCCGATCGGGAGCGATCGGCCGCCGAGGTCGCCGCGCTGCTCGGCGCCGTCGTGCTCCTCAAGGGCGCGTCGACGGTCATCGCCGACCCCGACGGCGCCGTGATCCGTGTCGAGGCAGGCACGGGCTGGCTGGCCACAGCGGGGACCGGAGACGTGCTCGGTGGCGTGCTGGGCGCCGTGCTGGCCGCGAACCCCGATGCGAGCACGAGTGAGGCGGTGGCCGCCGGCGCGTGGCTGCACGGCGCGGCCGCGCGGATCGCGGCGGGTGCGGACGGCGGTGCGCCGGGGCATCCGATCGTCGCGCTCGACGTCGCCGAGTCGCTTCCGCAGGCCCTCGCCGGACTCCTCCGGTGAGCGCACGCCGCCACGGGCTGCGCCTGCTGCTGCTCTGGGTCGCCTTCGCCGCGGTGCACGCGCTCATCGCGGTGATGGGCTGGATCTATCCGAGCCAGCCGATGGGCGATGTCGTGCTCGTGTACGAGCCCTGGTCGACGGCGGCGCTCACGGGCGGTCCGATCGTCGGGGTCACGGAGACCTGGGTGTATCCGCAGCTCGCGCTGCTGCCGATGCTCGCGACCAAGATCCTCTCCGCACCGTTCGTGGCGGCTTTCGGTGTCTCCGCCGCGTACCTGGTCGCCTGGGCGGTGCTCGTGACCGCGCTCGACGTGGTCGCCTTCGCCTTCCTCCTCGGTCGGCGGCCGGCCGCACCCCGACGCATCGCGGCCTGGTTCTGGGTCGGGGCGCTCCTGCTGCTCGGCCCCATCGCGATGTACCGGATCGACGCGATCACTGTGCCGGTGGCGATCATCGGCGGCCTCTGGCTCTCGCGGCGCCCCGCCGTCGCTGCGGCGCTGCTGGCGATCGGAGCCTGGATCAAGATCTGGCCCGGCGCTCTGCTGGTCGCGGCGCTCGTCGCCGCACGGGCCCGGATGCGGATGCTCCTGACCACGGTCGCCGTCACTGCGGTGATCGTCGCCGTCCTGCTCCTGCTCGGCGCCGATGCCGAGATCTTCGGCTTCTTGACGGAGCAGACCGGTCGGGGCCTGCAGATCGAGGCGGTCGCCGCGACGCCGTTCCTGTGGCTCGCGACGGCGGGCGCTGCGCGCATCGAGTACAGCTTCGACATCCTCACCTTCCAGATCGCGGCACCAGGGGCGGATGCCGTCGCCGCCGTGCTCACGCCGCTCATGGCGGTCATCGCGCTCGTGCTGACCGTGGTGGGGGCGCGGAAGGCGATGCGTGGAGCATCCGTCCCGCGTCTGTTCCCGCCGCTCGCGCTGTCGCTCGTCGTGACGCTCATCGTGCTGAACAAGGTCGGCTCGCCGCAGTTCCAGAGCTGGCTGATCGTGCCGGCACTGCTGTGGCTCGTGATGGACCGCGCGAGGGCCACCGCGCCCGCGGTCCTCGTGCTGGCGCTGTGCGCCCTCACCTGCCTCGTCTACCCTCTGAACTACGACGCCCTGCTGCGCGCCGAGGCGCTGCCGATCGTCATCCTCACCGTGCGCAACGCAGTGCTGGTCGTGCTTCTCGCCGTCGGCATCCGCGCGCTGCTCCGCGTCCCCGCCACCGACACGTCCACGAACAGGGAGTGACCCCATGCTGATCGCCTTCTCCGTCGCGCCGAGCGGCGCCCCCGCCGACGGCTCCGACCGCGACGACGCCTCCGTGCACGACGCCGTCGCCGCAGCCGTCCGCGTCGTCCGTGAGTCCGGGCTGCCGCACCGCACGACGAGCATGTTCACCGAGATCGAGGGGCCGGACTGGGACACGGTCATGGACGTCGTGAAGCGCGCCACCGAGGCGGTCATGCCGTTCGGGTCGCGGGTCTCGCTCGTGCTCAAGGCCGACATCCGTCCCGGCTACTCCGGCGAGCTCGACGCCAAGATCGAGCGGCTCGAGGCGGCGATCGACGAGTCCGGAGACCGCTAAGCTGAACCGGTGAATCCCTCGACTGAATCGAGGGGTGCGGCGAAGTGGGCGCTCCTCTCTCTCGCCATCGGCAGCTTCGGCATCGGCATGACCGAGTTCGTCGTCATGGGCCTGCTCCCGAACATCGCGGCCGAGCTGCTCCCGACGCTCTGGGCCTCCAGCCCTGAGGATGCGCTGAGCCAGGCCGGCTGGCTGATCTCGCTGTACGCGCTCGGCGTCGTCGTCGGCGCGCCGACCATCGCGGGGTTCGTCGCGCGGTTCCCGCGTCACCGCGTCATCATCTGCCTCGCCATCGCCCTCACGGTCTTCAACGCGCTCACGGTCGTACTGCCGACGTTCGAGCTAGTCGGCGTCTCGCGCTTCCTCGCGGGGCTCCCGCACGGCGCCTACTTCGGCATCGGAGCTCTGATCGCCGCCGACGTCATGGGCCCGGGCAACCGCGCCAAGGGCGTCGCCTTCATCCTCACCGGTCTCACGGTCGCGAACGTCGTGGGCGTCCCGCTCGGCACGTTCCTCGGGCAGCTGTGGGGCTGGCGGGCCGCGTTCGCCGTCGTCGCGCTCGTGTTCACGATCGCGACCGTGTGCATCGTGTTCTTCGTCCCGGAGCACCCCGGCTCTCCCGGCCGCACCATGCGCCAGGAGCTCGGAGTCTTCCGCATCCCTCAGGTGTGGTTCACGCTGGGCATCGGCGCGATCGGCTTCGGCGGGTTCTTCGCCGTGTACAGCTACATCGCGCCCCTCGTGACCGAGATCGCCGGGTCCCCGGAGTGGGTCGTGCCGATCGTCCTCGTGCTCATGGGCATCGGCATGACGGCGGGCAACCTCGTGGGCGGGCACCTGGCCGACCTCGACCTGCGACGCACTCTGCTGTTCGGGCTCGCGACGATGGCCGTGGTGTTCGCGCTGCTCGCGGTGCTGTCGTTCTGGATCGTCTCGCTCGCGCTGATGGTGCTGGTGGTGGGCTTCGTCTCCTCGGTACTGAGCCCGACGATCCAGACGCGTCTGATGGACGTCGCGGGCGACAATCAGTCGATCGCCGCCGCCATGAACCACTCGGCCCTCAACATCGGCAACAGCCTCGGTGCTTTCCTCGGCGGTGCCGTGATCGCGGCGGGCTGGGGATTCACCGCGCCGTCGTGGACCGGTGCGGCGCTCGCCGTCGCCGGCCTGATCATCGCGCTGCTGTCGTACCGCGTCGAGGCGCGACGCCCCGCGCTCATCCGCTGAGCGCGCAGCGCTCGTCCTCCCTCGGCCGCAGGGCGAACCGTAGAGTGAGGGGATGAGCGACGCCGCCGACCTCGACCTTCCCGTCGCCGGGACGGTCGTGCTGCTGAGACCGGGCGCCGGTGGCGTCGAGGTTCTTCTCCTGCGTCGACCGGGGCGCGGTTCCTTCGCCGGCGCGTGGGTCTTCCCCGGGGGCAAGGTCGAGGACTCCGATCGCCGTCCCGGCGCACCGGAGGAGGAGGACGCGGGACGCGCCGGCGTCCGGGAGACCTTCGAGGAGGTGGGTCTCGCAGTTCACGATCCCGTGATGCTGTCGCGGTGGCAGCCTCCTGTCGAGGCTCCGGTGCGCATCCGCACGTGGTTCTTCCTCGCCGCGGCGCCGGACGGCGAGCTCACACCCTCGGAGGGCGAGGTCGTCGACACCGCGTGGGTGACGCCCGCTCAGGCTCTCGAGCGGCACGCCGCGGGGCAGTGGGCGCTGTTCCCGCCCACCTGGATGACCCTCCACGAGCTGCGGGATGCGGTTTCGGTGGAGTCGGCGCTGGCGTCAGCGGGCATCGCCCGGATGTTCACGACTCAGGTGCACGAGACCGATCACGGCACGGCGTTCGTGTGGGACGACCTCCGGCTCGAGACCGGTTCGCTGCCGTGGCGGCTCGTCATCACCGGCGACGACGACTGAGTCATCGCTCAGGAGGCGAGCAGCCGCCCGAGATGGTGTCCGACCGCGGCGGTCTCGATCAGGAAGCCGTCGTGCCCGAAGTCGCTCGTCAGCACCACGGCCTCGGCGCCGTCCAGGGTGTGGCGGATGCCGTGGGCGATGCGGTGCTGTCCGTCGACCGGGAACAGCCGATCGCTGTCGATGCCCAGCACGAGGGTGCGCGCCGTGATACGTGCGAGCGCCTCCTCGACGCCGCCGCGGTCGCGCCCCACGTCGTGGGAGTTCATGGCCTCGACGAGCGTGACGTAGCTGTTGGCGTCGAAGCGCCGCGTGAACTTGTTGCCGTGGAAGTCGAGGTACGACTCGACGGCGAAGCGCCCGCCGTGCCCGAGGGGCGAGACGTCGGACTGCCACGACCGCTGGAACCTCTGGTTGAGCTCGATCGGGCTGCGGTAGTTCAGCAGCGCCATGCGACGGGCCAGGGCGAGGCCGCGATGGGGCCCGTCGCCGTCGGCCAGGTCGTAGTACTCGCCGCCCTGGAAGCGCGGGTCCATGCGGATGGTCTCGAGCTGCACCGTGTTGAAGGCGATCTGGTCGGCCGTCGTCACCGGGGGAGACGACAGCACGGCGAGACGCTCGACGCGCTCGGGGTGCTCCACTCCCCATTCGAGTGCGTGCATCCCGCCCATCGAACCGCCGATCACAGCCGCCCAGGTATCGATACCGAGCGCGTCGGCGAGCCGTACCTGCGCTGCGACCTGGTCGCGGATGGTGAGATACGGGAATCGCGAGGCCCACTCGTAGCCGTTCGGGGCGATGCTGGCCGGGCCCGTCGAACCCTGGCATCCGCCGAGCATGTTGGGGGCGATCACGAACCAGCGATCGGTGTCGAGGGGCGCACCGGGACCGACGATGTCCTCCCACCATCCCGCGGTGGGATGCCCCGCGCCGGCCTCGCCGCGGACGTGACTGTCGCCCGTGAGGGCATGCAGAACGAGGATCGCGTTGTCGCGGGCGGCGTTGAGCTCGCCCCACGATTCGAACGCGAGTCGGATGCCGGGGAGTTCGGCGCCGCTCTCGGTCGCGAACGCCCCGAATGCGGCGAACCGGCGTCCGCCGAGCGGGTCGCCGTCGCGCCATCCGCCGGTCGCCGGTGGTCGGGCCCGCAGCAGGCGCACATCGGCCTCCGTCACGGGCGCCGAGGGCACCGTGTCCTCCGAGGTCGTCTGCCAGTCCATGCATCCATTCTCCCGTGGGTGGCGGGTCGGATGCCGAACGTTACGGACCTCCGGGAGCGTCGCTCAGAGACCGAAGCTCGTCACGGTCGCCAAGTGGTCGCTGTTGCCCGCACGGACCGTCGTCGAGGACAGCACGTCGAGGCCGCGGGCGAACACGTGGTCGATGCGGGTGAGCGGCAGCCCGGCGGGCCAGGTGAACCCGAGCGATCCATCGGTCGGGCGCACCCAGTCGAGTCTGGCACGCAGGTCGGAGAGTGCGGGGTCGGCCGAGGCGGCGTTGAAGTCGCCCACCACGACGACCGACGATGCGGGGTCGGCGGCGACGGCGTCGGCGATCCCGGACAGCATGGTGTCGCGCCCCTGCTGGTGGCCGGGGCGGACGGATGCGGCGTGCATGACGTACACCGCGACCTCGGCGTCGGGCGTCTGCACCGTGACGCGCATCGCGCGTTTCCAATCGAGTCCGAGCGTGAGGGCCTCGGCGTCGCCGATCGGATAGCGGCTCCACATGCCGACCGTGCCCACCGCGTAGGAGTGGGGGTAGTCGCCGGCGAGGGCCTCGCGCGCGGCGGCGAGGCTCTCGGCGTCCAGCTCGGTGAGCGCGATCACGTCGGCGCCGGTCGCGGCGAGCTCCTGAGCGGAGGCCGCTGCTCCGCCGGAGTGCGCGCGGACGTTCTGGCTCACGACCTGCAGTGTCGTCGCATCCGAGGCGGTGGCCGCTGCGAACCCGGGAGCGGACGGGCCCATGGCGAGCGCCCACACGACGACCGGCACCAGGAGGAGCAGCAGCACACGCCGTGCCCGGACGAGAGCGAGCACCACGAGGGCGAGCAGAGCGAGGCCGACCCAGGGGAGGACGACGGATGCCGCGGTGCCGACGATGCCGGGAACCCACGAGGCGACCACGAGCAGCAGGAGCACGAGCCCGATCACCGCGATGACCCGGGCGGTGGCCCCGCGACGGGACGGCCGGGACGCGCGGGACCTGGACGGCTGCGGGTGTGCGACGACGGTCATCGGGGCTCCTCGTGGGCGGCCTCCCATTCTCGTCGGAACGCCTGTGCGTGCGCCGAGCGCTGGGAGGCCGCGTGCTCCGTCCGGATACGACGAAGCGCCCCGGGCGGTGCCGGGGCGCTTCGTGCCGAACGGGCGCTGTCAGGCGCGCGCGGCCTCCGAGACGCGACGTGCGGCCGCGAGGGCCTGGTCGAGGTCGGCCTTGAGGTCGTCGATGTTCTCGATGCCGACGGACAGGCGCACGAGACCGGGCGTGACGCCGGCCGTGAGCTGCTGCTCGGGCGTCAGCTGGGCGTGCGTGGTCGACGCGGGGTGGATCACGAGCGAGCGCACGTCGCCGATGTTCGCGAGGTGGCTGAACAGCGACAGGCTGTTGACGAACTCGCGTCCGGCCTCCACGCCGCCCTTGAGCTCGAACGACAGCACCGCGCCGACGCCCTGGGGGGCGTACTTGTTCGCAGCCGCGTACCACGGCGAGGACGGCAGGCCCGAGTAGTTCACGCTCGCGACGTCGTCGCGGCCGTCGAGCCACTCCGCGATGTCCTGAGCGTTCTGCACGTGGCGCTCGATGCGCAGCGACAGCGTCTCGATGCCCTGGATGAGGTTCCACGCGCTCTGCGGGGCGATGGACGAGCCGAGGTCGCGGAGCAGCTGCACGCGCGCCTTGATGATGTACGCGAGAGGGTCGCCCACGGCCGTCGTGTAGCTGGCTCCGTGGTACGAGGGGTCGGGCTCGGTGAGGCCGGGGAACTTCTCGACGTTCTTCGACCATTCGAACGTGCCGCCGTCGATGATCACGCCGCCGATCGTGGTGCCGTGTCCGCCGAGGAACTTCGTGACGGAGTGCACGACGACGTCGGCACCGTGCTCGAACGGGCGGATCAGGTACGGGGTCGCGATCGTGTTGTCGACGATGAGCGGGACACCGGACTCGTGCGCGACGTCGGCGACGGTGCGGATGTCGAGGATGTTGATCTGCGGGTTGCCGATGGTCTCCGCGAAGAACAGCTTGGTGTTCGGCCGGACGGCGCGGCGCCATTCCTCGGGGTCGTCCTGGTTCTCGACGAACGTGACCTCGATGCCGAGCTTCGCGAGCGTGTACTTGAAGAGGTTGTAGGTGCCGCCGTAGATCGAGCTCGACGAGACGAAGTGGTCGCCGGCCTGCGCGATGTTCAGCACGGCGAACGTCGACGCCGCCTGACCGCTGGAGAGCACCAGCGCGCCTGTTCCGCCCTCGAGCGCCGCGAGACGCTGCTCCAGCACGTCCTGGGTCGGGTTCTGGATGCGCGTGTAGATGTTGCCGAACTCCGCGAGCGCGAAGAGGTTCGCGGCGTGGTCGGCGCTGTCGAACACGTAGGACGTGGTCTGGTAGATCGGCGTCGCACGGGCCTTGGTGACGGGGTCGGGTGCGGCTCCGGAGTGGATCTGCTTGGTCTCGAAACGCCAGGTCTCGGGTGCGGACATGTTGTTCCCCCTGGAACGGTCGAAAGGTCGAAGCGGCGGATGCCTTGCAGCGACAGTACGGAATACTGCTGGGTGTCAACAACGGGTGGGAAATGTGACGTAACACCGCGATGGTCGGCCCACGGCGATCGGATCGCCTCGATCGGTGCGTTTGACCCTCTCACTGTGTCATGGTCGAGTGTGGTCTCCATCATGTACACCATCGGAGAGTTCGCCGCCCTGGGACGGGTGAGCGTGCGCATGCTGCGGCACTACGACGCGATCGGCCTCCTCACCCCGGCGCGGGTGGACGTCCGCACCGGCTATCGCTCCTACGCGATCGACCAGCTGCCCCTGCTGCTGCGGATCGTGGAGCTGCGGGAACTCGGCGTCGGGCTCGAGCGCATCGGGGAGCTGGCGGATGCCGAGGATCAGGATGCCGCACTGCGCATCCTGCTCGTCGCGCGTCGCCACGATCTCGAGTCGTCGATCGCCGCCGATCGTCTGCGCATCGCCCGGATCGAGCGGCGCCTCCGCCACCTCGAAGGAGACATCATGTCCGACGTCGTCTACAAGCCGCTGGCGCCCGTCACCGTCTACGCCGTCCACGGCGTCGCGCCGGGAATGGGGCCAGAGAACGTCAGCCCGCTCATCGGCCCGCTCATCGAGGGGCTCGACCGATCGCTCGCGGCGGCCGGTCGGCCGCTCCTCGAGCCGGGGATCTTCTGGTACGGCTCAGAGGGGGAGGAGGGGATCGATGTGCACGTCTCGTACACCGCGGAAGCCGATCCCGTCGCCGGTGAGGGCTATGACGTCGTCGAACTCCCGGCGGTCCCCACGGCAGCCACCCTGCAGCACCGAGGCGATATGACCGGCATCGGGGAATCCTGGTCGACGCTGATGCAGCAGCTCGTTGCCGACGGCTATCGCGTGGTCGGCGACACCCGAGAGGTCTACCTCGAGGCCGAGGGACACGAACCCGGCCCCGACTGGCTGACCGAGCTC
The DNA here is from genome assembly GCF_001262495.1 of Microbacterium sp. GCS4. Lineage (GTDB taxonomy): Bacteria > Actinomycetota > Actinomycetes > Actinomycetales > Microbacteriaceae > Microbacterium. The sequence goes on along the minus strand of NZ_LGYE01000001.1, from coordinate 719,090 downwards.
CAGGCGCCGGTCGAGCGGGCCTGACCCGCTGAGGTCGGAGGCGAGACGGCCGGATGCGGCAGCGCGGCCTCCGACCGACCCCGGTCAGCCCTCGTCGAGGAGCGTCGCAGCCCACCGTCGGGCGACGGCGAAGGGCTCGTCGAAGGTCGCCATGCCGACCGTCACGATGGCGCCCTCGTAGAGCAGCATCATCGCCTCGGCCATCCGGGCGGGGTCCTGCACGCCCGCCTCGGCGCAGAGCTCGGCGAACAGGGCGAGCAGCCACGCCTTCTGGCGGGCGACCTCGGGGAACACGGGATGATCGTCGTTGCCCTCTCCGACCTCGGCGCGGGCGTTGATGGCGCTGCAGCCCTTGGGGCTGTTCTCGTCCGACCAGGAGAGGGCGGCGTCGAAGACGGCCAGTACCCGCTCGACGCCGGTCGACGGAGCTTCGGCGAGGTGCGCCTCGAGGTGCTCCCGCCATCGTGCGTCGCGGTGCTGCAGGTAGGCGACCACGAGGGCCTCCTTCGAGCCGAACCGGTCGTACAGCGTCTTCTTCGTGACGCCCGCCTCCTCGGCGATGGTGTCCACGCCGACGGCGTGGATGCCGCGCTCGTAGAACAGGCGGGACGCGGCGTCGAGCACTCGTCGTGCTCCGGGCGTGAGGGGAGCGAGGGTCGGCGTCGAAGAGGTCATGACCGTGAGTATACCGTTCTGTATAGTCGAACCATGAGTAAACAGATCGGTATACTTTCGTCGAGCGTCACGGTTCTGGCCGCCGTCGCCTTCATCGTGAGCTGGAGCTCGGGCTTCGTGATCCCCGCCTTCGCGACGGTCGACGTGTCGCCGCTCACCCTGCTCGTCTGGCGATTCGTCCCCCTCGCCCTGGTCCTCGTCGTCCTCGTCCTCTCCTCGGGCAGAGCGCGGAGCACCGGCATCCGCGATCTCGGGATCCAGGCGATGATCGGTCTCTTCGCCCAGTTCGGCTACTGTCTCGCCGTCTACGGCGCGGTCGCGGCCGGCATCGCCACCGGCACCGTCGCCCTGATCGATGCCGTCCAGCCCCTCATCGTCGCTGTGCTCGCAGGACCGGTGCTCGGACTGCGGGTCCGCGGATCACAGTGGGTCGGCCTGGCGATCGGCGCGGTCGGGGTGCTGCTCGTCGTGCGCTCCCAGTTCGGATCGGCGGGAGCCGCCCCGGTGGCCTACGCCCTGCCCGCTCTCGCGATGGCCTGCCTGATCGTCGGCACGCTCCTGCAGCGCAAGTACGCGGTCGAGACGCCCGTGATGGTGACGCTCGCCGTGCACGTCGCCGTGAGCGCGCTGCTGCTGCTCCTGATCGCCGCGCTCACCGGCACGATCGCTCCGCCCTCATCGGCGTCGTTCTGGCTCGCCGTCGTGCTCACTGCTGTGTTTCCCACTCTCGCCGCGTACGGGCTCTACTGGTGGCTGCTGCGTCGGGTGGGCATCACCGTGCTCCAGGCACTGCTGTTCCTCATCGCACCCGCGACCTCGCTCGCCGGTGCGCTGCTGCTGCACGAACCGCTGACGGTCGAGACTCTGATCGGCTTCGTGCTGTGCGGCGTCGGCGTCGCCGTGGTGCTGCTGGTCGAGAGGTCCTCGAACCGTGACCGCGCCCGGGCTCGTGCTTCCGAGGACCGCGTCGAGACCTGAGCGGAGCCGCTTCAGCGGGCCACGCGCTCCTGTCGCGCTCGCGCGGTATACGGCGTCGCTACGCGGAGCATCGTACGGTGGGGGTATGAGCAACAGGCGTGCAGTGGTGACCGGTGCGAGTTCGGGGATCGGGGAGGCGACGGTGCGCGCACTGCGCGCCCGAGGCTGGGACGTCGTCGGCGTCGCGCGACGCGAGGAGCGGTTGGCTGCACTCGTCGCGGAGACCGGCGCCTCGGCCATCGCGTGCGACCTGACGAACGAGGCGGCAGTGGCAGCCCTCGTCGAGGAGCTCGACGCCACCGGACCCGTGCACGCGCTCGTGCAGGTCGCCGGTGGAGCACGTGGCACCGACCGCGTGGAGGACGGGTCGATCGCGGACTGGCAGTGGATGTTCGACGCCAACGTGCTGGCCACGCAACGCCTCGTCGCGGGTCTCCTTCCCCTGCTCCGCCGCGCCGCGGCCGCCGACGGTCATGCCGACACGCTGTTCGTGACCTCCACCGCGGCGCAGGTCGCCTACCCGGGAGGCGCCGGCTACAACGCCGCGAAGGCCGCCGAGTCGATGCTCGTGCATGCCCTGCGCCTCGAGCTCAACGGCGAGCCGATCCGTGTCGCCGAAGTGGCGCCGGGACTCGTGCACACCGAGGAGTTCACGCTCAACCGCCTGGGTGGCGACAAGGCCGCGGCGGAGGCCGTGTACTCGGGCGTCGAGGCACCATTGCTCGCGGAGGACGTCGCCGACGTGATCGCCTACGCGCTCGAGGCCCCCGGCCACGTCAACCTCGACCTCATCACGATGCGACCGGTCGCGCAGTCCGCGAACCATCTGCTCGCACGCGGGCCGCTCCGCGTCCGCGCGGTCGAGTGACGATGCCGCCGCGCACGCTCGCGGAGCTCGCCTCCGACGGACTGATCGACCCCGGTTGGGCCGAGGCGCTCGCACCGGTGCAGGATACGATCGCGGCGCTCGGCGATCGGCTGCGTGCCGAGCAGGCGGAGGGGCGAGGCTACCTGCCCGCCGGCGAGAACGTCCTCCGCGCGTTCCAGCGACCGCTCGCCGACGTGAAGGTGCTCATCACCGGACAGGACCCGTATCCGACGCCCGGACATCCCATCGGACTGTCGTTCGCCGTGGATCCGACCGTGCGCCCGCTGCCCCGGAGCCTCGGCAACATCTACCGGGAACGGGAGAGCGACCTCGGCATCCCTCCCGCCCCGCACGGCGACCTCACCGCCTGGAGCGACCAGGGCGTGCTGCTGCTGAACCGTGTGCTGACGGTGCGTCCGGGTGAGGCGGCCTCGCACAGCGGCTGGGGTTGGGAGAAGGTCACGGAGCTCGCGATCCGCACGCTCGTCGCCCGCGACCGGCCCCTCGTCGCGATCCTGTGGGGCAGGGATGCCGCGAACCTGCAGCCTCTGCTCGGCTCGACGCCCGTGATCGCCTCCGCGCATCCGTCGCCGCTGTCGGCGAGCAGGGGCTTCTTCGGATCGCGCCCGTTCTCGCGCGCCAACGCGCTGCTCGAGGGACTCGGCGCCGACCCCGTGGACTGGAGGGTCGCGGGTGAGCGCTCGCCGGAGTGAGCGCTTGCCGCCATCCCGGGAGCGCGCCCTAAGCTGAGCGCATGCAGTTCGAGCCCGGTGACCGCCGTCGTGTTCTGCCGCGCCATCTGCGCCCCGCCCCGGCCCCCGAGGTGTTCTCGTACTCGATCCGTCCGGTGCGCCCCGGCGATCTCCCGCACGTGCGCGAGATCTACAACCACTTCGTGAGCAACTCCGTGGTCACGCTCGACGAACGGCGCAGCAGCATCCCGTACTGGCGCGAGAAGTTCGCGCTTCTCAGCCGACTCGGACTGCCGTTCCTCGTGGCCGTGTCACCGTCGGGCGCTGTGCTGGGATACGCGCTCGCTCAGCCCTGGGCGGGAAAGAACGCCTATCGGTACACGGTCGAGGACTCGATCTACCTCGGGCCAGGGGCCGGCGGCAAGGGGCTCGGGGGAGTGCTGCTGCAGTCCCTCATCGACGAGTGCGAGCAGCTCGGCATCCGCGAGATGGTCGCCGTGATCAGCGACACCAAGGCGGAGGCGTCTATCCGCCTGCACGCCCGGCTGGGCTTCGTCGAAGCCGGACGCATGGGCCGGGTGGGACACAAGTTCGGACGCGACCTCGGCACGGTCTACATGCGCAAGGCACTGCGTCCGAGCCGGAAGCGCCGGTTCTTCGGCGCCGGCCGCTGACCCTCACTCTCCGCGCGCGGGGATCACCGGGATCGCCGCCAGCAACGCCTTCGTGTACTCCTGCGTCGGTCGCTGCAGGACCTCGTCCGTGGTGCCGCGCTCGACGACGTGCCCGTCCTTCATGACGACGACCGTGTCGCACAGGTTCTGCACCACGCCGATGTCGTGCGAGACGAGCAGCAGGGTCAGTTCGCTCGTGCGGCGCAGCTCGATCAGGAGGTCGAGGATCTGCGCGCGCACCGTGACGTCCAGCGCGGAGAGCGGTTCATCGCCGACGAGGATGCGCGGACGATGCACGATGGCGCGTGCGAGGGCGATGCGCTGACGCTGCCCTCCGGAGAACTCGTGCGGATACCGCTCGGCCGTCTCGGGATCGAGGCCCACCTGCGCGAGGACCTCGCGCACTCGCGCCCGTCGGTCGCCCTCGATGCCCAGAGCCCACAACGGCTCGCCGATGATGCGCCCGGCCGTCATCCGTGGATCCAGGGAGGCATAGGGGTCCTGGAACACCAGGCCGGTCTCCCGCCGCAGCCAGTGCAGGGATCGCGCGGGCGCTGAGGCATCGACGGCGCGCCCGTCGATCTCGACCGTGCCCGCGGACGGCCGGTCGAGGCCGAGCAGCAGCCGGACGAGCGTGGACTTGCCCGAGCCGGACTCGCCGATGATGCCGAGCGCGGCGCCCGCCTGCACATCGAGGTCGGTGGGCGCGAGCGCCGTCTGGTGGCGCGTGCGCTCGAACGCCGCACGCTTCGGGACGACGAAGTCGCGGCTCAGACCGCGCGCCTCGATCAGACTCATGCGCGGCCCCCTTCGGGACGCCACAGGGTCGCGGTGGCGTCCCGCAGCAGTCCCTGCGTGACAGGCGACGTGGGAGCCGTGAGAAGTTCTCGCACCGGGGCCGACTCGACGACCTTCCCGTCCTCGAGCACGACGCCGTGCGTGGCGACCTGCGCGAGCACGGCCAGGTCATGCGTGATGAACAGCAGCGACATCCCGTGCTCCTCGACGAGGGAGAGCAGGAGCGTCAGGATCTCCGCCTGGATCGTGACGTCGAGTGCGGTGGTCGGCTCATCGGCGATCAGGAGCTGCGGGCGACAGGCGAGAGCCATGGCGATCGCCACGCGCTGTCTCTGACCGCCCGAGAGCTGGTGCGGGTACCGGTCGACGATCGACGAGGGGTCCGGCAGGCGGACGCGGGACGCCTCCTCGATTGCGCGCTGCCGGGCCGCGCGACGACCGAGTCCCTCGTGGATGCGCACGGACTCGGCGATCTGCCGTCCCACGGTGCGGATCGGGTTGAGCGCGGTCCGCGGCTCCTGGAACACGATCCCCATCTCGTCGCCACGGAGTCGAGCGAGCTCGCGATCCGGCATCCCGATCAGCTCGGTGCCGCGCCAGCGGATGCTGCCGCTCGCGACGGCGCCGTCGGGGAGCAGGCCGAGGATCGCGAGGGCCGTCAGCGACTTGCCCGAGCCGGACTCCCCGATGAGCCCGAGGCGCGCGGCGTCGGGCACCTCGAAGGACACGCCGTCGACGACGCGACGCCCGTCGATCTCGATCACGAGACCGTCCACGACGAGGCTCATGCGACCACCGCCGGGGTGTGCGTCGGGGCTGCGCGATGACGCAGTGTCGGATCCGTCGCCTCGCGAAGCGCGTCGCCGAGGAGGTTGAGAGCGAGCACCGTGATCGTGATCGCGAGGCCGGGCCAGATCACCGAGAGCGGATGCACGCCGATGTAGCGCTGCAGGTCGGCCAGCAGCAGGCCCCAGCTCGGGTCGACGACCGAGGCTCCGAAACCGAGGTACGACAGGCCGGCTTCGGCCAGCACCGCCACCGCCATCGACCACGACAGCTGGACGATGAACACCGGGGCGACGTTCGGCAGGAGATGACGCGTCAGATTCTGCCCGGTCGTGAGACCCGAGGCGCGCGCAGCGAGGACGAAGTCGCTCTGCTGCACGCGACGCAGCTCCGGGCGGGTGACACGCGCGATGTTGACGCCGAATCCGATGCCGACGGCCCAGATCACGACCCACAGCGAGCCGCCCCACACCGAGGAGATCATCATCGCGATGAGGAGTACCGGAAATGCGATGAGGATGTCGACGAGCACAGCCACGGTCTCCCGCAGCCAGCGAGCCGTGAGCGCCCCGAGGGCTGCGAGCGCGATCCCGACGGCCGTGGCCACGAGGCCGGCGCCGACGCTCACGAACACCGTGGTGCGCGCTCCGGCCATGAGAAGGCTGAGGATGTCGCGGCCCGTGTCGTCGGTTCCGAGCAGATGGGGCCAGCTCGGCGTCGACCAGCGGGAGGCGAGGTCGGAGTCCTGCGGGTCGAACGGCGTCCAGACGAGCGAGACGAGGGCGGCGACGGCGACCACGGCGATGACGATCAGGCCGAAGCGACCCATGGCGCCGCCCCACAGGCGGAGGAGCCAACCGGGCATCAGGCCTCCCTCTGGCGCGGGTCGATCGCGCGGTGGATCAGATCGACGACGAACCCGACGACGAGCACGAAGCCGGTGAGCACGAGCAGCTCGCTCTGCACCTTGATGAGATCCCTCGTGCCGACGTCGGTCACGAGCATCCTGCCGATGCCGGGAAGCGTGAACAGCTGCTCGATGACGACCGATCCGACGATGATGCCCGCGACCTGGAGCCCGAGCACCGTGACGATCGAGAGGCCCACGGCGGGGATGCCGTGCGAGAGGAGCGCACGCGTACGGGTGAGGCCCTTCGCCGCGGCCGTGCGGACGAAGTCCTGACCGGCGGCCTGCAGGGTGGCGCTGCGCACGAAACGCATGAGCATGGCCCCCTCGACAACGCCGATCGTGAGTGCGGGGAGCAGCAGCGACTCGATGGCCCGGCCCGGCGTGCTCCAGCCCGTGCGCGGGAAGCCCTGCGGCGGCAGCCATCCGAGCCAGACGGAGAACACGACGATCAGCATCATCCCCGCCCAGACCACGGGCACCGCGGCGAGGGCCTGCGCCCCGACACTCAGCACGGTGCCGCCAGGGCGGCCGCGGCGCAGTGCGGCGAGGATGCCGAAGGGGACGGCGATCAGCACGGCGATCAGCAGAGACATGATCCCGAGCGGCACCGTCACCTGAGCCTTCTCGACGAGCTCCTCGCCGACCGACGCGCCGGACAGCAGCGAGGTGCCGAGGTCGCCGCGGAAGATCCCCCCGATCCACTCGGCGTACTGCGCCGGCAGAGGACGGTTCAGTCCGAGGGACTCGCGGAGCGCCTCGACCTCGGCGGGCGAGGCCTGGGTGCCCGCGATCAACTGCGCCACATCACCGGGGAACACCCGAAGCGTGAGGAAGATCAGCACGCTCGACACGAGGAGTCCTGCGATGAGCAGGACTCCTCGGACGAGCGCGTAGCGGATCACGACGTGTGCGCCGCGATCAGTTCTCGGTGGCGACCGTGACCCCGGCCAGGTCGATGCGCGAGTTGATCGAGTCCTGAGGGAAGCCGCTCACGAGCGGGCTCACGGCCGTGATGGTCGCGCCGTTGTACAGCCAATCGGCCGCATGGTCTTCAGAGACGATGCGAGCGGCCTGGGCGAGCAGCTTCGCGGAGGCATCGGGGTCGACCTCCGACAGCGCCTCCGCGTACAGGGACTGCACCTCGGCGTTGTCGTATCCGAAGTAGTACTCCGGGTTCGCGAAGTTTCCGAAGTCACGGGGCTCGACGTGCAGCACGAAGCTCAGATCGTAGTCGTGGTTCGTGTAGACGTCCTCGAGCCAGGTCGGGAACTCGACGGCGTCGACGGTGAGCGTCACGCCGACCTTCTTGAAGTCGGAGATCAGGACCTTCGGCACGGTGGTCCCGTAGAAGCTGGGGATGGTGAGAGTGAGCTCGAGGTCCTCCTGGCCCGCCTCGGCGAGCAGTTCCTTGGCCTTCTCCGGATCGTAGGAGATCACGTCGGACAGGTCCTCGTACCCGGGGTCGAGCTCGGGGATCGGACCGTAGAGCGTGGATCCGGCCCCCACGGCCTGCACGAGCGACTCGTGGTCGATCGCGAGTCGCAGCGCCTCGCGGACCCGGACGTCGTCGAGCGGGGCCTTGGCGTTGTTGAACGCGAGGGTCGCCTTGTCGGTGGTGCGGCCGGTCGTGAGGATGAATTCGCCGGAGTCCTCCAGCTGAGGTGCGAGGTTCGGGTCGACCGCGGTGAGCACCTGCACTCCGCCGTCGAGCGCCGTGTTCACGCCGGCCGTGAAGTCGGGGATGTACTGGAACTCGACCGAGGCGACGCCCGCCTTCTCGCCCCAGTACGCGTCGTTCCGCGCGAACGTGATGGTGCTGCCCTTGCTCCAGCGCGTCAGCGTGAAAGGACCGGTGCCGTTCTCGGCCGTCTTCAGATCGGTCGTGTCGCCGGTCTGGAAGACGAGACCGGCGGGTCCCGTGAGCGAGAACAGGAAGTTCTGGTTCGGCTCCGTGAGCACGATCTGGACCGTTGCGGGGTCCGGCGCCGTGATCGACGCGACCGAGGCGAACTCGGCGTTGCCCTGGAGCGTCGTGTCAGTGCGGACGGCTTCGTACGACGACACGACGTCGGCCGAGGTGAGTGCGGTGCCGTTGTGGAACGCGATGCCGTCGTTGAGCGTGAAGGTGTAGGTCAGTCCGTCGTCGGACATCTCGTAGTCCGAGGCGAGACGCGGCACGATCTCGTTGTCCTCGGTGCGGCTCACGAGGCCTTCGTAGATGTTGTCGATGAGGATCTGCTCGATCGCGGCGCCGCTCGTGTGCCGGATGTCGAGGTTGGTGGGCTCGAGGACGAGTCCGACCTGGAGTGTGGCGTCGGGGTCGGGTTCACCGGTGGGCGCCGTGGTCTCGGGCGCAGCGGTGCCCGTGCAGGCGCTGAGGATGATTGCGCTCGCGGCGATCGCGGAGATCAGCGCGAACCGCCTGGTACGTCGGGACATTGTCGGGTGTTTCCTCTCGGTGCGGCAGGTGCTGTGTGCCGGTGGGACGAGCCTAGGGATGAGCGGGGCGGGCCGGGGCGGGTGTGGAACGGAACGTCACATTCCCGCGGAGGCGTGAGCGGAGGCGATGAGCTCTGCGAGCGGTGCAGGCGCCGTCTCCTGTGCGTTGTGGGTTGCGTCGAGTACGACGACACGGGCGTCGGGGAGGCGTCGGGCGAACTCCTCCGCATCGGCGGAGGAGACGAAGCCGTGGAGTGCCCGAACCAGCGTGATCGGCGCGGCGGTGGTGGTGAGATCGTCCCACCCCGCGGCGCTGAGGACCGAAGGCGTCGCCCCATCGCCCGCATGATGCGCGGCGAGCGCCTGTGCGGCCAGGTGGGCGAAGTGGTGCTTCCACTCGACGCGTCCGTCGGCGCGGATACGCGTGTTGTGGAACACGCCGCGCTCGGTATCCGGACGGGCGCCGCCGAACCCGAACGCGATTGCGCGATCGACGAGCTCGTCGCGGCTCGCGAAGTCAGTGGGACCGGCGTAGAACTCCCGCAATGCTGCGGGACCCGCAGAGGTGTCGATGCCGGGGGTGATGTCGACCACGATCAGCTCGGCGACGAGGTCGGGGCGGGCAGCGGCGAGCGCCGCGCCGGTCAGGCCGCCCAGTGACTGGCCGACCACGACCTGCGGGGCGTCCGTCCAGGCGTCGAGCGCTGCCGCGACGTCGCCGGCAAGCGCACGGGGCGTGTAGTCGAGGTCATCCCGCCAGGACGAGTCGCCGTGGCCGGGGAGATCGAGGACGAGCGCGGACTGTCCGAGCGCGAGAACGGTCGTGTCCCAGGTGTGCGCGTTGAGACCGGCGCCGTGGAGCAGCGTGATCCTCGGCGAGGACGAGCCGAAACGCAAAGCGCTGAGCGTCCGGCCGTCCGCGAGGGCGAACGTGAGCCGTTCGACGGGCGGGACGGGTACGCCCATCGCCTCCGCCTGAGCGGGAAGATAGCTGAACTCGGTGATGTCGGTCGGCACCTGATCATTCTGCTCCGACGCGGGGTGCGTGTGGAAATGCGAGATCACTATGACACGCGGCGAGTGCATCACGCCATGCATTATGCTGACCAAAGCCTCGAACAACTGAGCATTTCGTAATCGAGCGGAATCGGGCAGTTGCTGCACCGTAACGGTACGTGGAGCATCGGAACGAATATCATGGACCCCATGAGCGAGACGCGAGTGCACCTCTCCAAGACCGAGCCCACCGCCTACCAGGCGCTGGATGCGTTCTCGAAGACCGTGGGGCAGATCTGTGCGGCGAACGGCATCGACGATCGCCTCAAGGAGATCGTGATGATCCACTGCTCGCAGCTCAACGGATGCGCGTACTGCACCCGCGTGCATGTCGATCGCGCGACCGCCGCGGGGATCGATCCCGACACCATGATGCAGATCGCGACGTGGCGCGAGAGCGACGTCTTCACGGAGCGCGAGCAGGCCGCGCTGGAACTCGCGGAGGCGTTCACCTTCATCTCGGAGGACGGCATCTCGGACGACGTGTACAACCGGGTGGGCGCGATCTTCACCGAGAAGGAGTATGCGGCGCTGAGCTGGGCGTGCATCTCCATCAACGCCTTCAACCGCGTGGTCATCGCGGGGCGCTATCCGGTTCCGCCCCGCGCGCCGCAGGCGCAGGCATGACCGTCCTCCGCATCGAGGGCGTCACGAACGTCCGTGATGTCGGCGGGATCCCTGCGGCCGGCGGCCGCATCCGCTCGGGCGTCCTGTTCCGCTCCGGACAGCTGTCGGGTGCGACGACGGCAGGGGCGGATGCTCTCCGGCACGCCGTCGCGCACATCGTCGATCTCCGCGACGGCGAAGAGGTCGCCGCGGAGCCGAGCGGCATCGAGGGCCCGGAGACCACGCACCTCCCGCTCTTCCTCGGCTCCGTGCGCTCGTTCTTCGAGAGCGACACGAGTCTCGACGACCTCTACCTCCACCTGCTGGAGGAGAGCGGTGACCGCCTCGCCGCGGCCATCCGCGTCATCGCTGCGGGCGAGCCCACCCTCGTGCACTGCACGGTCGGCAAGGACCGCACGGGAGTCACGGTCGCCCTCGCCCTGTCGGCCGTCGGCGCCGACCGTGAGGCGGTCGTCGCCGATTACGCGCTCACCGAGTCGCAGCTCCCTCCCGAGCGGTCTCGCCGCATCGCCGCCTACCTGCAGGCGCAGCATCCCGAGGCCGTCCACGCCGTCGCGCTCGCGACGCAGTCGCCCGCCGCGGTCATGCGCGCGCTCCTCGACGCGGTCGACGAGAGATGGGGATCCGCACGCGAGTATCTGCGCGCGCAGGGGATGACGGAGGCCGAGCTCGAAGCGCTGCAGGCGGCCCTGGTCGAACCCGTGGTCATGAAAGACGGCGACCAAGGTTAGGCAAGCCTTCACTTGGTGTACGATGGAGGCATCATGAGCATCCCCGTCGACACCCGCAGCACGCGCGCCGAGCGCCGTGCCGCGCGTCGCTCCGCGCACCACCTCGTGACCGCCGACGAGCACTCTCTCGTCGAACTCGAGGCTTTCCTCGCGACGCTTCCGCTGTGCGCCTCCGGCCGTATCTTCATCGAGGTCGCAGAGACCGCGGACGTCGGCGTCATCGACGCCCCGGGCCGCATGACCGTGACCTGGCTCGCCCGCGACCGTCGCTCCGGTGCCCCGGGAACCGGTCGGGCGTGCGCCCCCGGTCAGGCTCTCGCCCGCGCGACCTGCGCGTGGGCCGACGAGATGCTGTGCGACGACGAGGTCGAGACGCACGTGACGCTCCTGGGCGGATACCTCGGTACGGCCGACATCGTCGAGCATCTCACCGCCCGGCTCGGGATCGACCCGTCGACGGTCCACGCTCCCGAGCGCTTCGGTCTCCTCCCGCTCGACCGCTGAGCGCTCTTCGGTCCTATCGTCCCGAGCGTGTCACCGGGGTGCCACGACGCACGTAGTTGCCGTCCTCCAGTCCGGCCTCGATCTCGAAGCGGTTCCGCAGCGGATCGCGCCCGGCGACGGCGTACAGCACGGGCATGAGGAATCCGTAGCGCAGCCACTGCGCCTTGTGCACGGCCTCGTGTCGCAGCACGGCATCCGTCGGTCTGGCGTCGCCGGTGAGGAAGCATCCGCCGACGCAGACGCCGCCGCGGTTGAACGTCCACGACGGCATGCCCCGGAACACCCAGAGCCCTGCGCGCCGCTCGACGGGTCCGGTGCTCCACAGCGAACCCCACACCCATCCCACCCCGGTTCCCCACCAGTAGCCGATGCGGCTGATCGGGGAACGCAGCAGGAAGGACGGGATGCGGCGATCGAGACGCCGCCCGCGCGCGAGCGCCTCCTCGGCAGCCGGCCGCCAGTCCGTCACGCGACAGCTCCGACGAGTCGGAGGAGCGCACCGAGGTCGTCGACCGCGTCGGCGGGGGAGCGCGGCGCGAATCCCGCGATCGTGGCACCCGCCAGGGGCACGCGTTCGCGCAGCGCGCGGATCGCGGCACCGAGGGATGCCGGCGCGGCGCCGAACGGCACGGCGGATGAGACGCCCGCGAGGTCTGCGGGATCCAGCACGTCGACGTCGATGTGCACCCAGACGCGCGTCGCGCCCGTGGCCTGCACGGCGTCGGCGAGAGCGTCGACGCGGTCGAGGTCGTCGACCGATAGCTGCGCCAGGCCGTCGAGCACCGGAGCCTCGTCGTCGTCGAGGGTACGCATCCCGACCGTGACGACACGATCGCGGGGGATGCCGGGGGAGAGCACGACCTGCGGCTCGCCCTCGCCGAGAACCGCGCGCAGCGCCATGCCGGAGAACGCACCAGACGGCGAGGTCTCGGGCGTGTGAAGGTCGCCGTGGGCGTCGCACCACACGACGGCGAGATCCTCGATGCCGCCCGGCAGTGCGGCGAGGGCCGCGACCGTGACGCTGCAGTCGCCGCCGATCACGACGGTGTCGGCAGTCATGCTCTCGGCGACGAGTTCGCGGGTGCGCCGCAGCGCGCTGAGCCGCCGGACCCCGGTGCCGAGAGACTCGCCGGCTTCGACGGGCACGTCGAGCACGGTCGTGGCGGCACGGGGGAGATCGCCGGCGATCGCCGAGGCACCGTCGACGAGGAGCATCGCACGCGCGGCAGGGGAGCCCTGCCACTGCGGGACGACGAGAAAACGCACCATTGATGCCTCCCGGGAGGAAGGCGGATGCCCCGGACGCGATAGGTCCGGGGCATCCGCGGGGTGTGTCAGGAGCCTTCGATGGCCTGGCGCGAGGAGTTCGAGCCGCCGGCCTTCAGCTCGGCCAGACGGGCCTCGACCTCGGTGAGCTCGCCGAGATCCTCCAGGCTCTCGAACTGGGCGTCGAGGCTCGACGCCGCGAGCTCGGCCTTGCCCTGGGCGAGGGCCTCCTGGCGACGGACCTTGTCCTCGAAGCGTCCCAGCTCGCTCGTGGGGTCGAGCACGTTGATCGACGACACCGCGTCCTGCACCTTGGTCTGCGCCTCGGCGACCTTGGCGCGGGCGAGCAGCTCGCTGCGCTTGTTCTTGAGCTCGCCGAGCTTGTCCTTCATGCCGTTGAGGCCGGACTTCAGCTTGTCGACGATCTCGGTCTGCGAGGCGATCTGCGGCTCGGCGCCGGTCGCCTCGCGCTCTGCGCTGATCTGGCGCTGCAGGGCGATCTTGGCGAGGCTGTCGAACTTGTCGGCGTCCGCCGCGTTGCCGCTCGAGCGCATCTCGTCGGCCTTGCGGCTGGCGGCGAGGGCCTTGTTGCCCCACTCCGTGGCCGCCTGGACGTCCTCTTCGTGGTCGCGCTCGAGGAGGCGCAGGTTGCCGATGGTCTCCGCGATCGCCGACTCGGCATCCGCGATGCTGTTCGTGTAGTCGCGGACGAGCTGGTCGATCATCTTCTGCGGGTCCTCGGCGGAATCGAGGAGCGAGTTGATGTTCGCACGGACGAGGGTCGAGATACGTCCGAAGATGGACTGCTTGGTCATGCGTGTTCCTTTCAGAGGGTCGTCGTCGTGGTCTGTGTGAGAGCGTGTGCGAGGGTCAGAAGCGTCGACCTCCTGAGCGGCCGCTGCGGCCGCTGGAGCGGCTGCCGCCTCCGCCGCCGAAGCCGGAGCTGCGGAAGCCTCCGCCCCCGCTCGAGCGCCAGCTGCTGCTGCGACGCGTGGAGCCGCCGCCTCCGCCACCGGAGAGGAGGCCGCCGATGATGCCGCCGAGGATGTCGCCGCCGAGGCCGGAGCCACCGCCGGACGAGCCGCCGAAGAGGCCCCCTCCGCCCCAGCCGTCGTCCTCGTAGCGGCTCGGGTTCATGGCCGAGACGTCAGCCTGCGCCGAGGATGTCGCCTGACGGGCGAGGTCGAGGGCGCGGCCGGCCTCGGTGAGGGCGGCCTCGGGGTTCGAGGAGCGCAGGTTCAGCGCCTGCGTCAGCGTCGCCTCGGCCTGTGAGAGGCGGGTGCGCGCGGTCGAGCCGACAGTGCCGCGACGGGTTTCGATGTACTCGCGTGCTGCGCGGATCTCTGACTCGGCCTGGGCGAGCGTCTGGTCGAGCATCTGCTGCACGCGGCGGCTGCGCTCGACTGCGGCCGTGCCCTGCGCGATCGCGGCGTCGATCTGCGTGTTCGCTGCGGTGAGCGCGTCGAGCACGCGCTGCGGGCTGCGGGCCGCGCCCGAGAGTCCCGCCTGGGCGACCTGAAGCTGCTGGGCCGTCGCCGAGACGACGCCGGCGATCGTGCCGGAGGTATCGGGGATCTGCTGGGCGGTCGCCATGTCGCCCTGCAGCTCGGCCACGAGGGCCTGTGCCTGGGCCTCGATGCCGGCGAGCTCGCCGCCGAGGTCGGTGATCGCCTTCACGAGCTGCGCGGACTGCGCCACGGACTGCTCGGCGGTGCGGATCGCGAATGCGGCCTCTCCCGTGCGACCGGCCGTGATCGCCTGGGCGGCGCCCGCGATCGAACGATCCGCGAGGGCAGCGCGTTCGGCCGCCTGGGCGGGGTTGTCGGAGACGGTGCTGAGGGCGCTCTGGTCATAAGTGGCCGCGAGCGCGGCGAGGGCGGACGAGGCGCCGGCGAGCACGGGCTCCAGCGCGGCCCGCTCGCCGCGCACGCGTTCGAGCTCCTGCGGTGCGTTCTGCTCGAGCTTGCGGAGCGAATCGAACGCCTCGGTGTTGTCGTCGAGCACATCGTCGATCTCGTCGCACAGCTGGATGATGCGGATGTGCCAGGCGCGGCGATCCTGGACCGTGTCCTCGACCTCGTCGTCGAGCTTCTGCTTGAGGTCGAACGCCTCCGACATCTTGGCCTTCGCGGTCTCGACCGCGCCGCTGAACTCGGCGGTCGCCGCTTCGCCGAACTGGGCGACCGCGAACCCGAGTTCCTCACGGCTCGACGTGATCGCGTCATCGGCCTGCACGAGCGCTGCGCCCGCCTGGGTCTGCACCTGCTCGTCGGTCAGGGTAGAGAACGGATCGTTCGGGTCGGGCTTCTCGGGCATCGCGCCGCGGGCGCGGATCGCGGCGTTGCGCCGTGCGCGGCGGACGAGCGCGATGACGAGCCACACCAGCAGAGCCAGAACCACGATGCCGACGACGATGAGCGTCGCGCGCAGTGCCCCGGCGCCCCCGTCGCCCTGCATCTCGTCCGCTGCGAGGATGACTGCTCCGCTCCAGTCGCTGTCGCGCATCAGGGGCTGGATCTTGCCCTCGATGTCGTCGAGCTGACCGCCGCTGACCGAGCCGCCGTCGACAGGCTGCGAGATGTAGTAACTGCGTCCCTCCACTGCGACCGCGAGGAGGTACTGCTCGGTGCCGATGTTGTTCGCGTCGGCGACTGTGTCAGCCCACTCGGCGCTGTCGGACGGAGACGTGAAGTCGTCGACGAAGACGACGAAGAGCTCGACCGGTGAGTTCTCCTCGAGTTCCCGCAACCGGTCTTCTACGGCTTGCTTCTCGGTCGGGTTGAGCACGCCCGCGTCGTCGGTCACGTACCCGGAGTCGAGTGTCACGGGATCGGTGGCGTACGCGGCAGGGGCCGCGAGCATCCCGATCGTCGCGGCCAGCGCCAGCGCAGCCGCTCCGAGCAACCGTGTCTTCATCGCGTTCCCTCCGACCGGCAGCCGAGCCCCATGGCACGAGTCTATGCACTGAGTCCGACACGCGACAGCCTCCCGGGCGGGTTGGCCGTTCGCCCTCAGCGGAGACACATACGCTGGAGGGCATGGACGACAGGTACGGATCGGATGTGCTCGCGGCGGGGTGGAGGCAGCGCGGCGCGAAGCCTGTGCCCGAGGTCCCCGCGGAGCTCGACCTCGTGGTCGAGGTCGCGTCCGACGGCTACGTCGGGGCCGTCACGCGCGTGCAGGCTGGCAACGTCGAACTCGAGGACCGCGTGGGGCGCAAGCGTCTGTTCCCGCTCGGCGGCGGCTTCCTCATCGACGGGTCCGCGGTGCGTCTGACGCCTCCGGCGGTGAAAGAGCAGGGCGCGAAGCGCACGGCATCCGGGTCGTTCGCCGTCGCGGACCAGCGCGCACGGATCGCCCTGCCCAGCCGCATCCTCGTCGAGGGACGGCACGACGCCGAGCTCGTCGAGAAGGTGTGGGGCGCTGATCTGCGCGTCGAGGGCGTGGTCGTGGAGTACCTGCAGGGCGTCGACCTGCTCGACGAGCTGCTCGCGGAGGAGCCGCCGAGCGCCACCCGCCGCTACGGCGTGCTCGTGGATCACCTGGTCACCGGGTCCAAGGAGTCGCGGATCGCGGACGCCGTCGCCCGAGGTCCGCACGGGCGGCACGTGAAGATCGTGGGCCACCCGTTCGTCGATGTCTGGCAGTGTGTGACGCCGCGCGCGCTGGGCATTGCGAAGTGGCCGGAGATCCCGCGGGGGACGGACTGGAAGACCGGAATCTGCCGCGCCTTCGGCTGGCCGCACGAGACGCAGGCCGACACGGCGCGCGCGTGGCAGCACATCCTGTCGAAGGTGCACACCTACCGCGACCTCGAGCCCTCGCTCCTGGGCCGCGTCGAGGAGCTCATCGACTTCGTGACCGCTCCCGCATCCTGAGCGTGGTCGGCGGCCGACTACCCTGGAGTCATGCCCGAACCCCGCACTTTCCGTGACGAACCGGTGTCCTTCGTGCGCCGCAGCGGACGGATGTCCGACGCGCAGGAGCGCGCCTTCGAGGAGCTCGGACCGCACTACCTCCTCGACGTGCCGCGCGACGTCGCGTGGACCTCGGTCCACCCCGAGGCCCGTCTCGACCCCGCCGCCGAGTACGGCCGCGACGCCGACCTCTACGTCGAGATCGGTTCGGGGCAGGGACACGCGATCGTGTCCGCCGCGGCGTCGCGTCCCGATGACGACTTCCTCGCGGTCGAGGTCTTCCGCGCGGGGCTCGCGCGCACCATGCTCGACGCCGACCGCGAGGGCGCGCGCAATCTGCGCGTGGTCGAGGCGAACGCCCCGGAGGTGCTCTCCTCCTACCTGCCCGAAGGGTCCGCCGCCGAGGTGTGGATCTTCTTCTCCGACCCGTGGCACAAGAAGAAGCACACCAAGCGCCGTCTCATCCGTCCGGGCTTCGGTGCGACGGTCGCACGCGCGCTGCGCGACGGCGGACTTCTGCGTCTCGCGACGGACTGGGAGGACTACGCGCTGCAGATGCGCGAGGTCTTCGACGCCGAGCCCGATTTCGAGCGTGCGTTCGAGGGAGAGTGGGCCGAGCGCTTCGACGGTCGCGTCATGACCGCGTTCGAGCGCAAGGGCCTCGCGAAGGGCCGCGATATCCGCGACCTCGTGTACCGCCGGAAGCCCCGCGCGTGACGACCGTCCGAGCCGAGACGACCGTGTGGCCGGGGATCGCACCGGCCGTGCTCGTGTGCCTTGCGGCGCCGGCGTTCTTCGTGCTCGAGATCCCCTGGCTGGGGTGGACGCTGCTGGCCCTCGGCATCGTGTCGACGTGGCTCGTCGAGCGGGGCCGTCCGAGCATGCCCGACCAGGTCGTGAGCATGGGCTCGCGCCGGGAGACCGCCCGTATGATCGGCGTGCACCGGCAGCCGTCGCTCACCCGGGACCTGTCGCTCATCGCGCTCGGGATGCTGATCGTGAGCGTGATCCCGCTCGCGGCGGAGCTCGACAACTGGGCGATGCTCCGGTTCACGCTCGCCCTCGGCGGCGCGGTCGCCGTGCCGTACTTCGTGTCGCGCTTCGTCTACCGCGACCGCGCGATCAGCTTCCCGTGGCGTTCCGGCAAGCGCTGGGGGCGGCTGCAGTGGGGCTGGCTCGTCGCAGTGCTCGTGCTCGGCTGGCTGATCCTGCCGTTCTACTTCATCACGAGCGGTGTCTACCAGAACTGGCCGGTCGTCGACACGCCCGACCTCATCGCACGACTGTTCGTCGGGGTCGGCGCGGTGGGCATCTGGGACGAGCTGTTCTTCATCTGCACCGTCTTCGCGCTGCTGCGGCGGCACTTCCCGGATGCTCTCGCGAACGCGCTGCAGGCGATCGTGTTCGTGTCGTTCCTGTGGGAGCTCGGCTACCGGGCATGGGGTCCCGTGCTCACGATCCCATTCGCTCTGCTGCAGGGGTTCATCTTCCTGCGCACCCACTCGCTCGCGTACGTCGTCACGGTGCATCTGCTCTTCGACGCCGTGGTGTTCGCCGTGCTCGTCCACGCGCACAACCCCGGGCTGCTGCCGATCTTCCTGGTGTAGCCCGCCCGCGGCGATACGATCGAGCCATGCTCATCACAGGACTCGTCCTCGCCGCAGCCGCAGCCGCCTTCCACGTCTTCATCTTCGCGCTCGAGTCGCTCAAGTGGACCGAGCCCGAGACGCGCAAGATCTTCGGCGTCGCGAGCGAGGCGGATGCCGTGACGATGAAGCAGCTCGCCTTCAACCAGGGCTTCTACAACCTGTTCCTGGCGCTCACCACCCTGCTCGGCATCGGCCTCACGATCGTCGGCGCACCGACCGTCGGTCTCACGCTCGTGTTCGCCGGCACCGGCATGATGGTCGCCGCGGCGCTCGTGCTCGTGCTGTCGGACCGCACCAAGCTGCGCGCGGCCGCGATGCAGGGGACGCTGCCGCTGCTGGCCGTGATCGCGACCGCGATCGGCGTCTCCCTGGGCTGACCTCGTCCGGCCGCACGGGGCGAGGGGGTGACATCCCCGCCCCGACCGGTCACACTCGTGGCATGGCCGACTGGGTGCTGCACGTGGACATGGATCAGTTCATCGCGGCCGTCGAGGTGCTGCGCCGCCCCGAGCTCGCGGGGCTGCCCGTCATCGTGGGCGGGCGCGGAGATCCGACGGAGCGCGCGGTGGTGTCGACCGCGTCGTACGAGGCTCGCGCCTTCGGCATCGGCTCGGGCATGCCGCTCAAGATCGCGGCGAGGAAAGCTCCCGACGATGCCGTGTTCCTGCCCGTCGACCATGAGGCCTACGAGTCGGCGTCGACCGAGGTCATGTCCGCGCTGAGGGCGCTGCCGGGAGTGGTCGTGGAGATCATCGGTTGGGACGAGTGCTTCCTCGGCATCGCGACGGAGGACCCGGAGCACGTCGCGCGAGACGCGCAGTCCGCGGTCCTCGAGGCGACGGGGCTGCACTGCTCGGTCGGGATCGGCGACAACAAGGTGCGCGCGAAGATCGCCACCGAGTTCGGCAAGCCTCGCGGGATGTTCCGCCTCACGGCCGAGAACTGGTTCGAGGTCATGGGGGAGAAGCCCACGCGTGACCTGTGGGGCGTGGGGCCGAAGGTGCAGAAGCGTCTCGCGGGTCTCGGCGTCGAGACCGTGCAGGAGCTCGCCGATGCGGGTCGCGACGCACTGGTCGCGGAGTTCGGTCCGCGCATGGGCGTCTGGTACCGCGATCTCGGTGCCGGGATCGGACCCGCGACGGTCGACGACACTCCGTGGATCGCCCGCAGCCACAGCCGCGAGACGACCTTCCAGCAGAACCTCACCACGGCCGAGCAGGTCGAGGACGCGCTGCGCGACCTGGCGGGTCACGCGTTCGACGACTGCGCCGCGGAGGGGAGAGCCGTGGTAAGAGTGCACCTCAAGGTGCGGTATGCGCCGTTCGAGACGAAGACGTTCGGGCGCACGCTCGCGGTGCCCACGGAGCGCCGTGACGACGTGATCGACGCGGCCGTCGCTCTCGGCCGCACGCTCGACGCCGAACGCGAGGTGCGCCTGCTCGGGGTCCGCGCCGAGATGACCATGCCCGACGGCGGCGATATGGCCGAACGCACCCCGGTGCGCGGACGAATCTGAGCACCGGGCGCCGCGTCACTCACGCAGCACGGCGGCGATCGCACTGACCTCGATCATCGCGCCGGGAACGGCGGGACTGGCGACCAGGCCCGCCGGCTGGAGGAGTTCGATGTCCATGCGCGGAGTCTGCACCGGGGGTCGGACATCCCCGGCGCAGACTCCGTGTCGGCGGGCTCAGAACTTCAGCAGCACCTTGCCGACGCGTCCGGCGGTGTCGCTCGCGCGCACGGCATCCGAGATGTCGGCCGCGTCGAACACCGCCGACACGGGCAGCGTGAGGGTGCCGTCGGTCAGGCGCTGGATCAGCTCGCCGAACAGGGCACCGCGCGTCGCGGCATCCAGCGAGGGGATCACCTTGCTGCCCCAGAAGCCCTTCACGACCGCCTGCTTGAAGATGACGTCCGATGAGGCGATCTCCATGACCGGCGACTGCATCGCGCCGAAGGCCACGAGCGTGCCACCCTCGCCGAGCAGCGACAGGACGTCGCCCGCGGACGAGCCGCCCACCGAGTCGACGCCGTGGGCGATATGCGCGCCGCCGGTGATCTCGGCGACGCGGTCGCGCCAGCCCTCGGCATCCGTCGCGACGACGTTCTCGATGCCCTGCGCGCGCAGCTCATCGACTCCGCCCGCTCGGCGGACGAGTCCGAGCACGTTGATGCCGCGCGCGGCACCGAGCTGCGCGAGCATCCGTCCGACCGCGCCGTTGGCTGCGTTCTGCACGATCCAGTCGCCCTCCTTCGCTCCCAGGAACTCGAGGAGGGCGATGGTGCTGAAGGGCATCGACACGAGCTGCGAGGCGCTCTCGTCGTCGATCGCGTCCGAGACGGGGATGAGCCCGGCGGCGTTCGCCACGACGTACTCCGCCCACGCGCCGAAGGTGCCTCCGGTCGCGACGCGCTGACCGACGCTCAGGCCGTCGACGCCCTCGCCGAGCGCGTCGACGATGCCGAGCGCCTCGGTGCCGGATGCGGCGGGGAGATCCGGCACGAAACCGTACGTGCCGCGGACCGTCCAGAGATCGTGGTTGTGGATCGGCGACAGGACGATGCGCAGGCGGACCTGGCCCGGTCCGGGCTCTGGCAGGGGGCGATCCTCGACGGCGAGGACCTCCTCGGGGGCGCCGAAGGCGTGATGGATGAGTGCGCGCATGGGTGTTCTCCTCGTGGGTTCCGGTTCGATGCGGTGTCGGTCGGGGGTGACGGGTCAGTCGTCCGCGACCGTGATCGTGACCTCGATGTTGCCGCGGGTCGCGTTCGAGTAGGGGCAGACCTGGTGGGCGGCGTCCGCGAGCGCCTGGGCCTCGTCGTGCGGCAGGTCCGGGATCACGACCTCGAGCTCGACAGCCAGGCCGAAGCCTCCCTGCCCGTTCGAGCCGATGTGCACGCGCGCTCCGACGGAGGTGTCGGCGATAGCGACCTTCTGCGTGCGGGCGACGGCTTGCAGGGCCGAGTGGAAGCAGGCGGCGTAGCCGGCCGCGAAGAGCTGCTCGGGGTTCGCGCCGTCTCCGCTGCCACCCATGGCCTTCGGGATCGCGAGGTCGAACGCGAGACTTCCGTCCGCGGTGACGACGCGGCCGTCGCGGCCGGCGCCGGTGGCGAGTGCTTCTGCGGTGTACAGGGCTTCCATCGTGAGGATTCCTTCCGGTGGTGCGGTCGGCGACCGCGGGTGGTCAGGAGGTGCGGGGGTCAGGAGGTGCGGGTGACCGGGGCGGGGTCGTCGGAGGCGGCGACCGTGTGCAGCAGTGTCGTGAGCTCTCGCAGCTCGGCGATCAGGCGCAGGCGGTCGGCATCGTCCGCCATGCCGGCGAGCGCGGCCACGCGGGCATGCACGGGCGCGACCTCGGAGCGCAGGGCGACACCGGCGTCCGTGAGCTGCACGATCACGACGCGCTCGTCGCCGGCACGCCGGGCGCGGGTGACGTAGCCGGCCTGCTCGAGCCGACGCACGAGCGGGGAGAGCGTGCCGGAGTCGAGCTGCATCGCCTCGCCGAGTGCGCCGATGCTCTGCTCTCCCTCGTTCCACAGGATCGCGAGGACGAGGTACTGAGGGTAGGTGAGTCCCCAGGGGCTCAGCAGCGAACGGTACGCCTGCGTGGTCGCGCGGGCGGCGGAGTAGAGCGAGAAGCACACCATCTCATCGGTCACGGCCATGACAAGTATTGTGCACAACATAGTTGTGCATCACCTGAACGTGGCGATCCGAGACGCGGATCAGCGGCGCAGGCGCGCGCGGGTCTTCGAGACCCCGGAGAGCGTCGCGCGAACCGGAGTGCCGATGTAGAGGCCCAGCGAGGCTCCGGAGGCGAGCCCGATCCCGATCACGGCGGCGCCGACGAGCGAGCCACCCGCCCCCACCACGCCGCTCGTCGTGCCGCCCGCGTGCACCATCTCGAGCAGCCCCTGGAAGACCGCGACGCCCGGCACGAGCGGTACGATCGCCGCCGTCGTCACCGCGACGGACGGCACGTGCAGATTGTGCGCGATCAGCACGCCGACGAAGCTCGCGAGCAGGGCGCCGATCGCGCTCGCAGCCGCAGGGTGCACGTTCACCGTCACAGCCCCCGTGTAACCGGCGATCGTGATGGCGCTGAGCAACGCGCTCACGAGGATGATCCTGAGCCCTGCGCCGTTGAAGACCGCGACGGCGACCGCGATGATGATCGCGCCCGCGAACACGCCCAGCAGCGGCCCGAACGGCGCAGGGTCGTCGGGAAGGTCCATCGTGAACCCGAGCAGCCCGCCGAGCTCCAGGCCGACGAGGATGCCGATCACGACTCCGAGAGTCTGCATCGTGAGGTCGAGGATGCGGCCGCCCGCGGTGAGCGCGAAGCCGTCGATCGCGTCCTGCGCCGCGCCGACGACGGTGAGTCCCGCGAGCATGAGCACGATTCCCGAGGCGACGATGATGGACGGGCGGATGCCGACGAAGGGCTCGATCCCCGCCGAGCCCAGCGCCGAGACAGCGACGGCGACGATCGTCGTCACGAACCCTCCCGCGATCTGGCTGAAGAACAGCGGCACCTGGATGCGTGCGAGGCCCGCCTGGGTCAGCGCCGCGCCGAGCGCGGCGAGGAAGGTCAGCCCGACGATCACCGGGGAGGCGCCGAGCAGGATGCTGACGCCGACCGCGAGCATCGCGCGCGCGACGATCACGACCGGCTGCTGGTAGCGGAACGGCATCCGTCTGATCGCTCGGAACGAGGTGCGGGCCGATTCCAGGTCCAGGCCGTCGTCGATGTCGGCGACGAGCGCCTGCACGCGCTGCAGCTTGGCATGGTCGGGGGCGGCGACGCGGACCACGCGCACGAGCGTCTCCGGCCAGGCTTCGCCGCTCAGGTGGAACGACACCGTGATCGAGTTGTAGGTGACGTCGACCTGCACTCCGCGCAATCCGTAGGCCTCGCTCACCCGGACGATCGCGAGAGTGACCTCGTGCGCCGAGGCGCCGACCGCGAACATCGCCTCGCCGATCCGAGTGGCGAGGTCGAGCACCCGTGGCACGGTGCGCTCATCGATGATCGGCATCATCTCGGTGTGCGCGACGCTCGACGGGTCGGTGTGCAGGATCCGTCGCATGGAGTCGAGCAGTCGCCGGCGCGGGTTCGAGGGCATGCCTCCATTCTTCCCCTCGACCCCGAGTGCGCGTGCGACCGCGCGGGCGCGGCTCGGATCCGGGCCGGTACCGTCGCCGGGGTTGCGCGTGGTGTAATCGGTCAATGCTGTTCGCCCATGACAATATGCCCGGCGTCCACCTGTCGGCTGCTCTCGTGAACGCCGCGGCAGCCGGGATCGGGCGACCGGCGCTGGAGGCGATCCTTGCCGATCACGACATCCGACGTCCGCAGCTCACCGGAGAGCAGGGAGAGCTTCTCATCGAGTGGTCGACGCGGTTGCGTGCCGTCTTCGCAGCGGAGGACCCGGATGCGCGCACGGTCGCGGTGAACGCGCTGCTCACCGTC
The DNA here is from genome assembly GCF_001262495.1 of Microbacterium sp. GCS4. Classification (GTDB taxonomy): domain Bacteria; phylum Actinomycetota; class Actinomycetes; order Actinomycetales; family Microbacteriaceae; genus Microbacterium. The sequence goes on along the minus strand of NZ_LGYE01000001.1, from coordinate 695,043 downwards.
GGCACGACAGGCGTCTACCTCACGACCCACGATGGACGCCGCCCGCATCTGCACTTCACCCCGGAGGACGACGACATCGTCGGTCGGGTGCGCGCGGTCACTGCCGGAGGCCTGGCGATCTTCGCGGTCGAGTCGGAGGGGGAGCGCTTGGGCACCTGCGCGCGGGCGGGGTGCCGCGCGGTCTTCGTCGACACGAGCAGGAACGGTCGGCGGCGCTACTGCTCCGCACGCTGCGGCAACTACGACGCCGTGCATCGGCATCGGGGCAGAACCTGAGGGTCGCGAACTGTCATGGTTGAAAGGCTCTGACTCCTTGCAGGACTCTCAGTGAGTGCCTCTCGCCCTCACCGCCATCCTGCCCGTCGTCGTCCTGCTCGTGATCGGTTGGATCCTGCGCCACCGGGCGCCGCTCGACCCCTCGTTCTGGCGCGGTCTGGAGTGGATGAGCTACCGGGTCTTCACACCCGCATTGTTCGTGACCTCGATCGGCCGGGCCGACCTCGGAGCCGTGCCGATCGGGCCGCTGGCGGTCGCGCTGACGATACCCGTGCTGCTCGTGCTCGGCATCCTGCTCGGCGCCGCGCGACTCCTGCGCATCACCGGTGCCCGCCTCACCTCGCTCGTGCAGGGGTCCGTGCGCGTGAACACCTATCTGGGGTTGATGTTCGCGACCGCCCTGCACGGCGAGGAGGGAATCGCGACCTATGCGATCGCGAGCGCGGTCATGGTGCCGCTCGTCAACGTGGTCTGCGTCTCGGCCCTCGCCCGGTGGGGCGACGGCGTCGAAGAGACCCGTCCGCGATTCGGACGCGAGCTCGTCACCAACCCGCTGATCCAAGGATGCGTGATCGGGATCGTCGTGAACGTCTCGGGGCTCCGGCTCGACGGGCCCGTCGCGACCGTGCTCGATCTGCTCGCGGCACCGGCGCTCGTGACGGGGACTCTCATCGCCGGTGCGGCACTCACACTCGCGTTCCGGCGGCGGGATCTGCTCGATATCGGCATCGCGGTGCTGCTGAAGCTCCTCGTGCTGCCGGCGCTCGCGGTGCTCGTCGCCGCAGCCCTCGGGATCGAGGACGTGGTCCTCTCCGCGGTCGTGGTCATCGCCGCCGTGCCCACGGCCCCGTCCGCCTACGTGCTCGCGCGACGGATGGGCGGCGATCACCGGCTCATGGCGTCGATCACGGGGGTGCAGACGGTCGCGGCACTCGTGACCGTGCCGCTCGCGCTCGCAGTGCTCGAGGTCGTCACGACGCGGTGACGGCGGCCTCCGCGACCGCGGCCGGATCGACCGTGCTCGGCCATCCGTCAGGGCCCGCTGTGCCCGCCGGATAATCCTGCAACGGCACCGTCCCCGCGGCCCAGGCGTCGCGGAGCGGCTGCAGGATGCGCCAGCAGTCCTCGGCCTCGTCCGCCCGCACCGAGAGCGTCACGTCGCCGTCGAGCAGCTCGTCGAGCACCTCCTCGTAGGAGCGCTGCTGGCCCTGTCCCATCTCCGCCACGAGATCCTCCTCGCGGAGGTCGAAGGGCTCGTCGCCGCTCGTCACGTGGACGCCGAGCGTCATCCGGTCGGGCCCGAGCGCGAACGTGAGCCGCCCGCCGTCGCGCGGCGCGTGCGAGAGACCGGCGGGGAGGTGTCGCACCGGACGGAACGTGACCACGACCTCGGAGCGCTTCGCGGGCAGTGCCTTGCCGGAGCGCAGCACGAAGGGCACGCCGGCCCATCGTTCGTTCGCGACCTCGAACACGACCTCGGCGAGCGTCTCGGTTCCGCGGTCGGGATCCACACCCTCCTCGTCGACGTAGGAGGGGATGTCCTTACCGTCGACGGTGCCGGCCGTGTAGCGGGCGCGATGCGACGCGGTCTCCGGCGCATCCCTCCACACATGAGTCGCTCGCAGGGCCGCGGCTTTCGCGTCGCGCAGGTCGCGCTCGCCGAGCGTCGCCGGCGGTTCCATCGCCACGAGCCCCAGCACTTGCAGCAGATGGCTCTGGATCATGTCGATCATCGCCCCCGCATGGTCGTAGTACCCCGCGCGGTTCTCCAGTGCGAGCGACTCGTCGAAGCGGATCAGCACGGACTCGATGTGCTCGGCCGACCACACCGGATCCCACATGCGGTTCGCGAGGCGCAGTCCGAGGAGGTTCAGGATCATCGAGCGTCCCAGGAAATGGTCGACCCGGAAGATCCGGTCCTCCGGCACCAGCGCGGTCAGCGCGGCGTTCAGCGAGCGGGCGCTCGCCGCGTCGTCGCCGAAGGGCTTCTCCATGGCGAGCACGAGGTCGTCCGGCAGATCCACGCCGCGCAGCGCCTCGACGGCCTTGCGCGTGATCGCAGGCGGCAGCGCGAAGTAGAGCACGGTACCGGGGCCGACCGTCGCGAGGAGCGCGCCGAGAGCCGCGGGGTCGGTCACATCGGCAGCGGTGTAGTCGCGGATCGTCACCTGGCCTGCGGCGGCCGTGCCGACGGCCTCGGTCACGGTGGTGCGCCAGCGCTCCTCGTCCCATTCGTCGCGGCCGGCACCGCGGACGTTCACCGTGCGGTCGGGGGTGCGGGCGAGCAGTGCGCCGAGCGAGGGGAGGAGCAGACGGGAGGTGAGGTCTCCCGACGCTCCGAGGATGAGCAGGGTCCGTGACGAACTGGTCATGCCGTCGAGGGTATGCATTCGCCGAGTACCTGCGCCACCCCGTGGTCGCGGAGGGCGAAGTCATGGCACACTGCGGATGGTGACCGCACGGATCGAGGACTACGCCCTGCTCAGCGACTGCCGCACGGCGGCGCTCGTCTCGACGGCGGGGAGCATCGACTGGCTGTGTCTGCCGCGACTCGACTCCGCCTCGGTGTTCGCAGCGCTCCTCGGCGACGAGCATCACGGCCGCTGGCTGCTGCGCCCGATCGACGCGGATGCCGTGAGCACACGTCGCTACGAGGGCGATACGTTCGTGCTCGTGACCCGGTGGACGAGTGGTGACGCGGTCGCCGAGGTGCACGACGTCATGCCCGTCGGCGCGGGCGCGGACGCGGAGGCCTCGGCGCTGCGCACCGACGTGGTGCGCCGCATCGTCGGCATCCGGGGCGAGATGACCTTCGCGCAGCACCTCACGCTCCGCTTCGACTATGCGCGGGCGATGCCATGGGTCCGCCAGACCGGCACCGATGACGAGCCGTGTCTCGTCGCGATGGCCGGTCCGGACGCGCTCGCGATCCGTGGCGCGCATCTGGAGCCGAACGATCACGAGCACACCGGTGAGGTCTCGATCCGCGAGGGGGAGACGCGCGACCTGCACCTCACGTGGTTCCCCTCGCACCGGGACATGCCCGCGCTGCTCGACGCGGACGTCGCGTTCGCCGAGACCGCCGAGTGGTGGCGGGAGTGGGCGGGCAGGATCGCGCACTCCGGTCCGCATCACGCCGAGGTGGTGCGATCGCTGCTGATCCTCCGGGCGCTGTCGAACCGCGAGACCGGTGGCATCGCGGCCGCGGCGACCATGGGGCTGCCCGAGGACATCGGCGGGGAGCGCAACTGGGACTACCGGTACGTGTGGCTGCGAGATGCGGCTCTCACTCTGGAGGCGCTCGTCGACCACGGGTTCCTGAGTCTGGCCGACAGCTGGCGCACGTGGCTGCTGCGCGCCGTGGCGGGCGATCCCGCCGATCTGCAGATCATGTACGGTCCGGCGGGGGAGCGCGACATCACCGAGCGGGAGCTGCCGCAGCTTCCCGGGTTCGAGGGTTCGCGTCCCGTGCGACTGGGCAACGGGGCGGCGACGCAGTACCAGGCCGATGTGGTGGGCGAGGTGATCGTGACCCTGTCGGCGGCGAGGGCCGCGGGGGTACGCGAATCCGAGTTCTCCTGGGCGTTGGAGAGGCAGCTGCTGCGGTTCACCGCCGAGCAGATCGAGCGGCCGGACCAGGGCCTGTGGGAGATCCGCGGGGAGCCGCGCTACTTCACGCACTCGCGGGTGATGATCTGGGCGGCGTTCGACCGCGGTGTGCGGGCAGTCGAGGAGGATGGACTCGACGGCCCGGTGGAGAGATGGAGCGGCCTGCGCGACCGGATGCGCAGGGAGATCGACGAGAAGGGGGTGCGCGACGGGCACTTCGTGCAGCACGCCGACACCGACGAGGTCGACGCCTCCCTGCTGCTGCTCCCGCAGGTGGGCTACTGCCGCCCGGACGACCCGCGGATGCTCGCGACGGTCGAGCGGATCGAGCAGACACTCGTGAGAGACGGGCTCGTGTATCGGTACCGCACCGAGACCGGCGTCGACGGGCTTTCGGGTTCGGAGGGAGCGTTCCTCGCCTGCTCGTTCTGGCTCGTCGAGCAGTACGCATGCACGGGGCGCCTCGACGAGGCCGAGGCGCTGATGGACCGGCTGTGCGGCCTCGCGAACGACGTGGGGATGCTGTCGGAGGAGTACGATCCGGGCGCCGGGCGTCAACTGGGCAACACTCCGCAGGCGTTCTCGCACCTCGCGCTCGTGCGGGCAGCGGATGCGCTGGCACGCAGGGCCCACCGGCCCCGGGGGTGAGGGCGGCGGCGTAGGTCTGCGTGCGGGGGAGCTCGGGCACGCCGGCGGCGTGGCCCGGTCACCGATAGCCACCGTATACCCCATAGGGGTATACTCCGTGTGTCGATGTCTGCTGTGCGGACGAGGAGGTGAGTGGATGCTGATCGGGATCGCTCGGTGCGCGCACGGTCGGTGCGGCCTCGCGCGTACCATGGTCGTGGCCGTGACTGTCGCGCTCGGCATCATCGTCGGACTCCTGGCGATGCACACGATGAACACCCACGCCGCACCATCCGCGCACGGCGGAGATGTCGTCGTCGCGAACGCTCCGGCGGAGTCGCATCACGAGCGCGCCGCACCAGCCATGACCTCGGCCGACGGACACGCCGCGGACTCCGCGGACTCCGCGGACGGTGCATCCCGCCCGGACCGCACGGAAGGTCACAGGATGGCCTGGATGGCGTGCGTGCTCGCGCTCCTGGTCGGGGTCTTGCTGCTCGTGCGCGCTGCCGCGTGGTGGCGCTCGCCCGGCCGTGGGTCATGCGTCCAGCGCCCCTTGGCATGGTCAGCGGTTTCGAGTCGTCCGCTCCGTCCGCCTTCTCTGACCGAACTCCGCATCAGTCGCACGTGAGGGATGGGACGCCCGACCCGTGGGCGTCGCATCCGCGCTCGGTGATCCCGCCGGGTACCATCGTCGACTCTTGGAGAACCATCATGAAGAACCGTGCTGTGGCGACCACCGCCATCACTCTCGCCGCCATGCTCGCCCTCACCGGGTGTGCCGGCCCCACGTCGGGCGGCGGTATGCCCGGTATGAATCACGGGAGCAGCAGCTCCGCCCCGGCATCCGCCGACGCCAACGACGCCGACATCATGTTCGCCGGCATGATGAAGGAACACCACGCGCAGGCGATCGATATGTCCGACATCCTCCTGAGCAAAGAGGGCGTCGACGAGCGAGTCGTCGCCCTCGCGGAGGAGATCAAGGCCGCTCAGGCGCCAGAGATCCAGAAGATGGAACAGTGGCTCGAGGAATGGGGCGCTGACACGTCCGGCATGGAGGGCATGGAGCATGGCGACGGCATGATGTCTGACGAAGACATGCAGGCTCTCGAAGAGGCATCAGGCGCAGATGCGGGCAGGTTGTTCCTCCAGCAGATGATCCAGCACCACGACGGCGCCGTCGAGATGGCGCAGAAGCAGATCGACGACGGTCGGAACGGCGACGCCATCGCTCTCGCGGGGGCGATCATCGACGCGCAAACACGCGAGATCGCCAGGATGGAAGAGATCCTCGCGTCTCTGTGACTCCGCGGGTGGGGCGCTGCCAGACGGTGGGGCCCCACCCATCGCTCTCGATGTCTCTGATTCCATTGCAACGAGATCGAGCAGTGACACGGAATTCAGCCGTCCGGGTGCGGCCCAAAAGGCCAGGCGATGTGCGCAGGCCTGGGAGTCGAGGGCTCGGTGGCAGATGCCGAGGAACGCGAAAGGGCCGTCTGATCCAGACGGCCCTTCTCGTGTGTCTTGTGCCCCCGACAGGAGTCGAACCTGCGACCTACGGTACCGGAAACCGGCGCTCTATCCACTGAGCTACGGAGGCGTACCGAACGACGATATCACTGCTGAGGGGTGGTCTCCGACCCGGCCTCGGTCGCGGGCGCGTCGCCCAGTCGAGCCAGTGCGTCGGCGACCTTCTGCGCCAGGTAGCGGTGTCCGTCCGTGGAGGGGTGCTTGCGTCCGATCTCGACGTCGATGACCGAGAGGTAGTTCTGGTCGGTGATCCAGTTCTCGGTGAGGGGGGAGATGTACCACCAGCCGCGTGCGGCGGCGAGCTCCGACAGATCGGCGTCGATGCGCGCGGTCGCGTCGCCGACGGGGAGTTCGTGCGGGGCGGGACCGAGGATCACGATCGTCGCGTCCGGGTACTTCGCGGCCATGGCGTCCCACGCGGCGTTCACGGCGTCCCGGTAGCCCGCGATGCCCTGGGCGCGGTCGTTGATCGATCCCTGCATGATGACGAGGTCGGGGGAGAGCTCGGGGTCCAGCGCCGCGATGCGCTCTCCGAATGTCGGGCCGTCGATGCCGGGCTTGAGATAGCCGCTGCCCCTCACGCCGTTCACGATCGTCTCGCCGTCGAGCAGTCCTGCGAGCACGTAGGCGTACCCCTCCGTCGGGACGGTGGCGGCCGATCCGTACGTCCAGGAGTCGCCGAACACGAGGACCGTCGGATGCTCGGGCAGGGCGAGCGGCGCGGGGGCGATCGCGGCCACGTCCTCGCCTGCCGCGGCGGCGCCGACGGGGTCTGTGGTAGGGGTTCCGACCCAGGGGCGCCACACACCGAGGACGACCGCAGCGAGCGCGAGGGTCACGGCGATCACGACGCCTGCGAGAGGCAGACGGCGGCGGGTGGCGGCGGGAAGCATGGCATGACTGTAGATCACGTTCGGCCCTGCGCAAATTCCGCATCGCGACGCGCCGTAAACTGGTCAGTCTATGAATCCTGAAACGCTCGCCCAAGCCCTCCTCGCCGTCCTCGCCCCGATCGCCGAGGAACGACGTCCGGGCGAGCCTCTCGCGCTCGCCTCATCGGACATCGTGTTCGAGCGTCCGCGCAACCGCGAGCACGGCGACTGGGCGTCGAACATCGCGATGCGCCTCGCGAAGCAGCTCGGCACGAACCCCCGCGAGCTCGCGCAGCAGATCGCCGACGGACTCGCGCAGGTCGACGGCGTCGACACCGCCGAGGTCGCGGGACCGGGCTTCATCAACATCCGCCTGGATGCCGCCGCCGCAGGCGCTCTCGCGAAGGTCATCGTCGATGCGGGTGAGGCCTACGGTTCGAACGACTCTCAGGCCGGCCAGACCGTCAACATCGAGTTCGTGAGCGCGAACCCGACCGGGCCGCTGCACATCGGCCACACCCGCTGGGCTGCGCTCGGCGATGCGATCGCGCGCGTGCTGGCCGCATCGGGGGCGACCGTGGCCCGCGAGTACTACATCAACGACGCGGGCGTGCAGATGGAGCGCTTCGCGCACTCCGTGCTCGCTGCTGCGAAGGGCGAGCCGACGCCCGAGGGCGGCTATGCCGGCAGCTACATCGGCGACCTCGCGACGCGGGTGCTCGCGGCACGCCCTGATCTGCTGAACCTCCCGGACGAGGAGCAGCTGCTCGTGACGCGCGAGCTCGCCTACGGGTTCCAGCTCGCCGAGCAGAAGGAATCGCTGGCGAAGTTCAACGTCGAGTTCGACGTCTGGTTCTCGGAGCGCGTGCTGCACGCGGAGGACGAGAACGGCGTGAGCCTCGTGGACCAGGCCGTCGACCGGCTGCGCGAGCAGGGGCACGTCTTCGACCAGGACGGCGCCGTCTGGGTGCGCACGACCGACTTCGGCGACGACAAGGACCGCGTGATCCGCCGCTCGAACGGCGAGTACACGTACTTCGCCGCCGACGCCGCGTACTACCTCAACAAGGGCGACCGCGGCTTCGAGTACAAGCTCTACCTGCTCGGCGCGGACCACCACGGGTACGTGCACCGTCTCAAGGCCATCGCGGGCGCCGCGGGTGAGGACCCGGAGAAGAACGTCGAGGTGCTGATCGGTCAGCTCGTCTCGGTCGGCGGGGCGCGTCTCAGTAAGCGTGCCGGCAACATCATCGAGATGGACGACCTGCGCGAGTGGCTCGGCACGGATGCGTTGCGGTACTCGCTCGAGCGCTCTCCCGCGGACTCGCCGCTGGCGCTCGACCCCGAGCTGCTCCAGAAGCCCTCGAATGACAACCCGGTCCACTACGTGCAGTACGCCCACGCGCGCACGCACAACGTGGCCCGCAACGCCGCCGACTCCGGCGTCGACCGCTCGGAGTTCGCTCCGGAGACGCTGACGCACGAGACCGAGGCGGCGCTGCTCGGCGCCCTGCAGGAGTTCCCGCGCGTCGTCGCGTTCGCCGCGGAGGTGCGCGAGCCGCACCGCGTGGCACGCTACCTGGAGGAGCTCGCGGGTCTGTACCACCGCTGGTACGACAACTGCCGGGTGATCCCGCTGGGCGACGAGCCCGTGCAGAGCGTGCACCGCACGCGCCTGTGGCTCAACGACGCCACCGGTCAGGTGCTCCGCAACGGCCTGCACCTGCTGGGTGTGTCCGCGCCCGAGCGCAAGTAGTCGCGTTATCCGATCGGTCCGATATCCAGACCGATACGACAGGATGTCAATATGAGCGACGACAACCACACGCTGCCGTACCCCGCCGCCGACACCCAGCACCCGACGCTCGTGATCCCCGGCGAGAGGGACGGAGCGGATGCCGCCGCGCCCACGCGTCGTCGCAAGCGGTGGCCCTGGGTGCTCCTCATCGTCGTGGTGGTGCTCGCGCTGCTCGCGGTGGCGGCGGAGGCCGTCGCGCGCTCGGTGGTGCCCGGTGTGGTCCGCTCGATCGTGATCGATCAGCTCGACCTGCCCGCCGACCAGCAGCTCGACGTCGAGGCCGAGGGCATCCTGATCCCGCAGCTGATCGGCGGGCGCCTCGACAGCCTGCACCTCGCGACGGACTCGGTGACGCTCGAGGGAATCACGGGAGCGGTCGATGTGACCGCGACGGGCGTCCCGCTGCAGGGCGGCGACCTGGGAGGGGCGGTGGGGACCATCCGCATCGACGAGTCCCAGTTCACGGACATCCTCGCGAAGACGGACCTCCCGATCGACACCGTCACGCTCGAGGCGCCCAACGCCACGGTCGCGGGTTCCGTCGCCGTGCTCGGCATCCCGATCCCGATCTCCCTGACCGTGACCCCCGGTGTCGCCGAGGGCGACCTGGAACTCACCCCGGTCGCGCTGACGGTCGGCGGGCTCGAGATCGGCGCCGACCAGGTCGGCTCGTCGCTCGGTTCTCTGGGGGCGCAGCTCACCGACACCCAGCGCATCTGCATCAAGGACCAGCTTCCCGCCGGGATCCTCATCACCGGAGTGACGATCGACGGCAGCGAGGCGGTCATCGACGTGGACGTCGACGGGGCGATCGCGACCGATGCGAGCCTGCTCGAGAAGGGCGTCTGCGCACAGGGCTGAGCGAGCGCTCCACTCAGGCGTCGTCGGCCGGAGTCTTGAGCCCGGCGTCCGTCTGAGCCTTGCGCAGGGCCGCAGTGGCCAGGGCGACCTCCTCCTCGGCGCGCTGCACACGGCGCTGCTCGAAGGTGGTCGCACCGAAACGGGCGCGCACGCGATCGGCGCGCTCCTGCTCGGACGTCACGATGAACGCGCACGCGATCAGGATCACCTGCGTCGACAGCTGCAGCCAGATGAGCAGCGCCAGCAGCGAGGCGAACGACGCCAGCAGCGGGTTGCTCGTCGCGCCACCGACGAACAGGCTCGACAGCTCCTGCAGCACGAGAAGCCCCACGCCGCCGATCAGCGCACCCGTCCACAGCGAGCGCCCCGAGGCGCGGGCGCCCGAGAGCACCCGGAAGATGGCGGCGACCAGCGCCGTATCGAGCACCAGCACGACCAGCAGCGAGACGATGCGGATGCCCCAGGTGGCGGCGGGGGAGTCCTCGGAGAAGCCGAACAGCCCGCTGAGCCACGTGACGCCGAGGCGTCCGACGAAGGTCACTGCGGCCGCTGCGACGAAAGCCGCGCCGATCCCGATCGCAAGGGCGAGGTTTCGGAGCATGACCCAGATGAACAGGATGTCGTCCTGCGCGGTCCCCGCGATCACGCGGACGGCCGTCCGCAGCGATCCGATCGCCGCGAGTGCGGAACCAGCGAGCGCCACAGCACCCACGATCCCGGCGATCGAGAGCGACAGCGGGGCGCGCAGGTCGTCGGGATCGATGACCCCGCCCTCGCCGATGAGCCCGGGCACGACCGACTGCACCGCGTCGATGATCGCGCGCCACGCGTCGGGGTTGCCGGCGAGCCAGAGAGCCGCGATCGAGAAGCCGAGCAGCACGCCCGCGAACACGCTGAACAAGGCACGGTAGGTGACGCTGTCGGCGAGCATCGCGCCACGTCGCTCCGAGTACAGCAGGAACGCGCGCACGGCACGGCGTTGCAGAGCCCAGCGGATCGCCGCCGCGGACACGCGCGGGATGAGGCCGGGCCGGGTGGGCTCCTCGGAGGTCTTCTCACTGCTCGTCACGCCCCCACCCTACGAGTCGGAGCGCGCGGGCGCAGGGGGTTGACGCGGGGTGTCACCATGACGGATGCGGCATGGGCGGTGCCCTAGAATCGGGTCAACTCGCTGTGCCCCTCCGGCCCGAGACCCGCTCCACGATTGGTGATCCTTGCATTCCCCTGCCGACTCGCTCGCCCCGGACTGGCTCGTCGTACCCGATGACGCGAACGATCTGCCGACCTCGGTGTGGCCCGCCTCCGCCGTGCGCGACGCCGAGGGGACGCTGACCCTCGCCGGCATCCCGGCGACGACGCTCGCGCAGCACTACGGCACCCCGCTGCTCGTGCTCGACGAGGACGAGGTCCGCACCAGGGCGCGCGCATTCCGCACGGCGTTCGACGAGGCGGCGGCGGAGCACGGGACGACCGCCCAGGTCTATTACGCCGGCAAGGCGTTCCTCAGCACCGTGGTCGCGCGCTGGGTCATCGACGAGGGTCTCCGCATCGACGTCTGCACCGGTGGCGAGCTCGAAGTCGCGCTCGCAGCCGGCGTGGCACCGGCATCCCTGGGGTTCCACGGCAACAACAAATCCGTCGCGGAGCTCGAACGCGCGGTCGGCGTCGGCATCGGCACGATCATCGTGGACAGCGCGATCGAGATCGAGCGGCTCGCAGCGATCACCTCTCGAACAGGCGCCGTGCAGCGCGTGCTCGTGCGCGTCATCAGCGGCGTGCACGCCGAGACGCACGACTTCCTCGCCACCGCTCACGAGGATCAGAAGTTTGGATTCCCCCTGGCGGATGCCGAGGCAGCCGTCGCCCGCATCCGGGAGATCCCCGGTCTGGACTTCGCCGGACTGCACTGCCACATCGGCTCGCAGATCTTCGGGGTCGCGGGCTTCCGGGAGTCGGCATCCCGTGTCCTGGAGCTGCACGCCGCTCTGCTGGACGGCGGCCCGGTGCCGCAGCTCAACCTCGGCGGCGGCTTCGGCATCGCCTACACGAGCGTCGACGACCCCACGCCGATCGAGACCCTCGCGGGCGAGATCGTCGCGGCAGTGGCCGAGGGCTGCGCGGCGCGGGGCATCGCCGTCCCCGCGCTCTCGTTCGAGCCGGGGCGCGCGATCGTGGGCACGGCCGGCGTGACCCTGTACGAGGTCGGCACCACGAAGGACGTCGAGCTCGAGTCCGGAGCCGTCCGCCGGTACCTCAGCGTCGACGGAGGCATGAGCGACAACGCGCGCACGGCCCTGTACGGCGCCCAGTTCTCGGCGCGCCTGGCGTCCCGTGTCGGCGTCGGCGCCCCGCAGCTCAGCCGCGTCGTGGGCAAGCACTGCGAGTCCGGCGACATCGTCGTCGACCACGAGTACCTGCCGGATGACGTCGCACCGGGCGACCTCCTCGCCGTGCCGGCGACCGGCGCGTACTGCGCGTCCCTCGCGAGCAACTACAACCACGTCCCGCGTCCGCCGATCGTCGCGGTCCGCGACGGCCGGTCGACCGTGATCGTCCGAGGCGAGACCATCGCCGATGTCCTGTCCCGCGATGCCGGGGTCCCCGCGGTGGAGTCGGCGCAGGGCTGATCGCCCGGCCGATCCGCCCGGAAAGCACCACCCGTCCCACCCCTCCGAAGGAGAAGCAATGACGACTGAGTACCGACGACTTCGGGTGGCGCTGCTCGGCGCCGGCGCGGTCGGCTCCCAGGTCGCCGCCCTTCTGCTGCGTCACGGCGACGAACTCGCCGACCGCGCGGGAGCGTCGCTCGAGCTCGCCGGCATCGCCGTGCGCAACCTCGACGCACCGCGCGACGTCGACCTGCCGAAGGAGCTGTTCACGACCGACGCCGAGTCGCTGATCCTCGGATCCGACATCGTGATCGAGCTGATCGGGGGCATCGAGCCCGCGCGGGCGAACATCCTCCAGGCGATCGGTTCGGGGGCGGACGTCGTCACGGCGAACAAGGCGCTCCTCGCGACCCACGGCCCCGAGCTGTTCGAGGCTGCCGACCGCGTCGGCGCCTCCGTCTACTACGAGGCCGCGGCCGCCGGTGCGATCCCGATCATCCGACCGCTGCGGGACTCCCTCGCCGGAGACCGGGTGGTGCGGATCATGGGCATCGTGAACGGCACGACCAACTACATCCTCGACCGGATGGAGACCGAGGGTGCCGACTTCGCCGACGTGCTCGCCGACGCCCAGCGGCTCGGATACGCCGAAGCCGACCCGACGGCCGACGTCGAGGGCTACGACGCGGCGCAGAAGGCCGCGATCCTCGCGAGTCTCGCCTTCCACACGGCCGTCCCGCTCGACGCCGTGCACCGCGAGGGCATCACCTCGATCACCGCGTCGATGATCGAAGAGGCCCGCTCTGCGGGCTTCGTGATCAAGCTGCTCGCGGTGTGCGAGCGCATCGACGTCGACGGCTCGGAGTCGATCTCCGTGCGCGTGTACCCGGCGCTCGTGCCGCAGTCGCACCCGCTCGCCTCGGTGCACGGTGCGAACAACGCCGTGTTCGTCGAGGCCGAGGCCGCGGGCTCGCTCATGTTCTACGGCGCGGGCGCCGGGGGAGTGCAGACGGCCTCGGCGGTGCTCGGCGACGTCGTCTCCGCCGCCCGCCGACACATCGCCGGCGGCGTGGGCGTGGGGGAGTCGACCAGGGCGAACCTGCCCGTCGTCCCGATCGGCCATGTCACGACGCGCTACCAGATCACGCTCGAGGTCTCGGACGCTCCCGGCGTCCTCGCGACGGTCGCCGGCATCCTCAGCGACGGCGACGTGTCCGTCGCGACGGTCGTGCAGACCGTGGAGGGCGAGGACGAGCCCACCGCACGCCTCGTGATCGGCACGCACCGTGCCACGGATCAGGCGCTGAGCGCGACGGTCGACGCCCTCGCCGGAAGCTCGGTCGTCGAGCGCGTGGTCTCCGTGCTGCGCGTCGAAGGCGAGTGACGGTGGCCCTCGGACGCACCGTCGAGGTCACGGTCCCCGCGACCAGCGCGAACCTCGGCCCCGGTTTCGACACACTCGGCCTGGCGCTGAGCGTCTACGACACCCTCCTCGTCACCGAGCTCCCCGCGGGCGAGCTCGACATCGAGGTGTCGGGTTCGGGCGCGGAGGAGATCCCCCGCGATGAGTCGAACCTCATCGTCCGCACGATCGCACACGTGTACGCGGATGTCGCACGCCCCATGCCGGGGCTGCGGATCGTCGCCGAGAACGGCGTCCCGCACGGGCGGGGACTCGGCTCGTCCGGAGCCGCCGTCACCGCCGGCATCCTGGCGGCCAAGGGGCTGCTCGACGGCGACGTCGAGATCGACGACACCGACATGCTGCGCCTCGCCACCGAGATCGAGGGGCACCCCGACAACGTCGCGCCCGCCCTGTTCGGCGGCCTCACGATCGCCTGGATGGGAGACCGCGGCCCGCAGCACAAGAAGCTGCTGGTGCACCGCGGCGTCTCTCCGCTCGTGCTCGTCCCCGCCTACACGATGTCGACCTCGGCCGCGCGGTCGCTGCAGCCGCCGCAGGTGTCGACGGCCGATGCGGTGTTCAACGTCTCGCGATCGGCACTCCTGATCGCCGCGCTCATGCAGAGCCCCGAGCTGCTGCTCGACGCGACCGCCGACCGGCTGCACCAGGACTACCGTGCCGGGGCGATGCCCGAGACGCAGCGCCTCGTGCAGGCGCTGCGCGCGGCGGGTTTCGCCGCCGTCGTCTCGGGCGCGGGGCCCAGCGTGCTCGTGCTCGCGGACGGACCCGGCAGCCGACAGGATGCCGTGGAACTGGCCGCTGCGACCACCGACACCCCGTGGGACGCGCTGCTGCTGGCGGTCGACGTCCGTGGTGGTACAGTGGGGACTCGAGCGGAGGGCTCCACGTAGGTTCGTGAATCTGGCCCCATTGCAACTCTGCAAGATCCGCACGCCAAACCCCTGACGCACCTATCTGTCGTGAGCGCCGCCCTCATCCTGAGCGTGGTTCTCACCGAGAGCCTGGTGCGGGGCCGGCCGGTGCCGAGCACCAGCCCGTGCGATCGTGCGCAGCACCCGTTGCGCACGTACCGCTCATGTCTTCGAGACCAAAGAGGGAGCACTCGTGGAGAACTTCTCCGAGACCCAGAACGACCAGGCGGCTCCGGCCGCCGAGGCCCCGGCATCCGCCGCGGCCCCCGCCGCGACCGAGGCGCCTGCCGAGGCCGCGCCCGCCCGCAAGCGCGCCCCGCGTCGGGCGAACACCGCGTCGGCGGCCGCCAAGGCCGAGAAGGCAGCGGAGAGCGCCGCCGCGGCGCCCGCGGCCGACGCCCCGGCGTCCGCTGACGCTCCGGCGTCTGCTGACGCTCCGGCCGCCGACGCCGAGGCACCCAAGGCCAAGGCCCCTCGCCGCAGCCGTGCGAAGAAGGCCGACGCCGAGCCCGCGGCAGACGCCGCTCCGGCGACGGACGCGGCCCCGGCCGAGAGCACGCCCGCCGAGGACAAGAAGCCCGCCGACGCGGCGAGCGATGCGGCGGCCGACTCCGCCGCCGAGCCCAAGAAGGGCCGCGGGCGTCGTCCCGCCAAGAAGGCCACCGCGGAGGCGGACGCTCCCGCCGCGGCCGAGGAGAAGCCCGCGGAGCAGGCACCCGCCGAGGCGGCGTCGTCGAACGACTCCGCCTCCGAGGGCGCCGATGGCGAGGAGCAGAGCGGCCGCAGCCGCAGCCGCAACCGCAGCCGCAACCGCGGTCGCGGACAGAACGGCAACGGCCAGGGCGAGCAGCAGCAGAACGCTCCCGCGGATGACGAGCAGGGCGGCAACGGTCGTGGCCGTCAGCGCAACAAGCGCCGCGGCGGCACGCAGACCGACGAGTTCGAGACCGAGATCGGCGAGGACGACGTCCTGATCCCGATCGCCGGAATCCTCGACGTCCTCGACAACTACGCCTTCGTTCGCACGACCGGCTACCTCGCGGGTCCCAGCGACGTCTACGTCTCGCTCGGCCAGGTGAAGAAGTACAACCTGCGCAAGGGCGACGCGATCGTCGGCTCGATCAAGCAGCCGCGTGAGAACGAGCAGCAGGGGCGCCAGAAGTACAACGCGCTCGTGAAGGTCGACTCGATCAACGGCCTCTCGGTCGACGACGCCGCCACGCGCGTCGAGTTCGGCAAGCTGACCCCGCTGTACCCGCAGGAGCGTCTGCGCCTGGAGACCGCGCCCGAGAAGCTCACGCAGCGCATCATCGACCTGGTCGCCCCCATCGGCAAGGGCCAGCGCGGACTCATCGTCGCGCCCCCCAAGGCCGGCAAGACCATCGTCCTGCAGCAGATCGCGAACGCGATCGCGCAGAACAACCCCGAGGTCCACCTCATGGTCGTGCTCGTGGACGAGCGCCCCGAAGAGGTCACCGACATGGAACGCTCGGTCAAGGGCGAGGTCATCGCCTCGACCTTCGACCGCCCCGCCGAGGACCACACGACGGTCGCCGAGCTCGCGATCGAGCGCGCGAAGCGCCTCGTCGAACTCGGTCGCGACGTCGTCGTGCTGCTCGACTCGATCACGCGCCTCGGCCGTGCGTACAACCTCGCCGCCCCCGCCTCGGGTCGTGTGCTGACCGGTGGAGTCGACGCCTCGGCGCTCTACCCGCCCAAGCGCTTCTTCGGCGCTGCGCGCAACATCGAGAACGGCGGGTCGCTCACGATCCTCGCCACCGCGCTCGTCGAGACCGGCTCCAAGATGGACGAGGTCATCTTCGAGGAGTTCAAGGGCACCGGCAACAGCGAGCTGCGTCTGTCGCGCGCTCTCGCCGACAAGCGGATCTTCCCGGCCGTCGACGTCAACGCGTCGAGCACCCGCCGTGAGGAGATGCTGCTCTCCGCCGACGAGGTGAAGATCACCTGGAAGCTGCGTCGCGCCCTCGCCGGCCTCGACCAGCAGCAGGCGCTCGAGGTCGTGCTCGGCAAGCTCAAGGAGACCCATTCGAACGTGGAGTTCCTCGTGCAGATGCAGAAGTCGATCCCGACGCTGCCGGCCGGCGGTCACGGGCACGACAACAACATCCGCTGAGCGGAGCGACGGTGTTCGAGTCCGTCCAGACTCTGATCGACGAGCACCGCCGGGTGCAGGAGGAGCTCTCCGACCCGGCGGTGCACGCCGATGCCGCGCGCGCCAAGCGCGTCAACCGGCGCTACGCCGAGCTGTCGCGCATCGTCGCGGCGCATGAGGCGTGGGTCGCGGCATCCGACGATCTGGAGGCCGCGCGCGAACTCGCCCGTGAGGACGAGGCGTTCGCCGACGAGGTCCCGGTGCTCGAGCAGGGTCTGCAGGCGGCGCAGGAGAAGCTTCGACGCCTGCTGATCCCGCGTGATCCCGATGATGCGCGCGACGTGATCATGGAGATCAAGGCGGGGGAGGGCGGCGCCGAGTCGGCGCTGTTCGCCGCCGATCTGCTGCGCATGTACGTGCAGTACGCGGCGTCGAAGGGCTGGAAGACGGAGCTCCTCGAGCGCAACGAGTCGGATCTCGGCGGATACAAGGACGTGCAGGTCGCGATCAAGGGATCGTCATCCGACCCCGCTCAGGGCGTCTGGGCTCACCTGAAGTACGAGGGCGGTGTGCACCGAGTGCAGCGCGTGCCGGCGACCGAGTCGCAGGGTCGCATCCACACGTCCACGACCGGGGTGCTGGTGTTCCCCGAGGTCGACGAGCCCGAGGAGATCCAGATCGACCAGAACGATCTCAAGATCGACGTGTTCCGCTCGTCGGGCCCCGGCGGGCAGTCCGTGAACACGACAGACTCGGCGGTGCGGATCACGCACGTGCCGACCGGCATCGTCGTGTCGATGCAGAACGAGAAGTCGCAGCTGCAGAACCGCGAGGCCGCGATGCGCGTGCTCCGCGCTCGGCTGCTCGCGAAGCAGCAGGAGGAGCTGGATGCGGTGGCGTCGGATGCGCGTAAGTCGCAGATCCGCACGATGGACCGCTCCGAGCGCATCCGCACCTACAACTTCCCGGAGAACCGGATCGCGGACCACCGCACCGGCTTCAAGGCGTACAACCTCGACCAGGTCATGGACGGCGCTCTCGAGCCGATCATCGAGTCGGCGGTCCAGGCCGATGAGGAGGCGCGTCTCGCCGCCGTCGGCTCCGACTCCTGACCGTCTATTTCTGCCGAACGGCACAAATAGCGTGCGTGCGGCGACCATTCGCCGCAAATAGACGGGCCCTGTGGACGGCCCGCACGCGCGCGGTTCCGGTTCGTGCACTCTTGCGTCATGCCACGACGCCGCCCCGAGACTCCTTCCCGACTGCCCGAGGCGTTCACGGTCGCTGAGGCCTCGCACCTCGGCGTCGGGAGATCCGCGCTGCGGGGCGACCATTTCGAGACGATCTTCCACGGCGGCCGACGCCGTCGAGACCTCGACCCGGCCGGTTCCGACGACGCACCGAACTGGGCGCGGCGCTCCGCAGAGTTCGAGCGGCTCATCAGCGCCTACATCCCTCTCATGCCACCGCACGCTTTCCTTTGCGGGACGACGGCGGCTCATCTGTGGCAGATCCCGCTGCCATCGAGGGTCCCCGCAGCGATCGAGGTCGGCGTGTTCCGTCCACGCACCGCACCGGTGAGGCCAGGGCTGCGGGGGCGGCAATTCACGGCATCCTTCGTCCTCGTCACGGATCTCGGCGGCATCCGTGTCACCGACCCCGCCTCGACCTGGGCGTCGCTCGGCGGAACGCTGCGTGAGGATGAGCTGATCGTTGCCGCGGATCACGTCCTCCACATTCCGCGGCATCCCGGCGGGTTCAGACCGGTGACGGAGTCCGCGCTCGCCGATCGCGAGCGCCTCGAACGCTTCGCAGAGCGACGAGGCCGCCCCGGTGCCCCGGCGCTTCGCCGCGCTCTGGAGCATGCGCGCACGGGATCGGCGTCGCCTCCGGAGACTCAGATCCGGCTGCTCATCCGCGACGCGGGGCTGCCAGAGCCGGTCCTCGATCACGACGTCTACGACGGGCGAGGCCGATTCCTCGGATGCAGCGAACTGGCGTATCCGGACCTGCGTGTGGCGATCGAGTACGAGAGCGACGGTCATCTCCTTCGCCATCAGCTCGAGCGCGACATCGACAAGTACCAGGCGTACGCCGAGGCGGGGTGGGTGACGGTTCGCCTGACGTCGGAGCACGTCTATCGCTCACCTCACGAGGCCGTCCGTCGGATCCGTGAGGCCTGTCGCCGCGCCGACCGCGATTCAGGCCCGTCTATCTCTGCCGTATGACGCAAACCGAGCGTCTGTTTCTGCCGTTCGGCAGAAACAGACGGGTGTGGAGCGCTCCCACATGCGGGCCTGTGTGAGCGCTATGCTCGGGCCGTGATCACGTTCCTGTTCCGCTCGCTGATGTACGTCGTCTCGGCGGGTCTCGGCCTCATCGTCGCCGACCTCCTCCTCGACGGGTTCCAGATCCAGTGGGACCGGTGGTGGGGCTTCGTCATCTGCATCCTGATCTTCGCGATCCTACAGAGCGTGCTCGCACCCTGGGTCAGCAAGCTGGCCGACCGCTACGCGCCCGTGCTCATGGGCGGGATCGGGATCTTCTCGACGCTCATCGCGCTCGTGATCGTGGTGCTGCTGCCGATCGGCGGTCTGCGCATCGTCGATGTGACCGGATGGCTGCTCGGCGCGGTCATCGTGTGGCTCATCACGGCGCTGGGAAGCGTCCTGCTGCCGCTCATCTTCCTCCGCAAGGAGGTCGGGGAGAAGCGCGGCCGCCGAGCAGCGCGCTGACCGGCATCCTCAGATCGAGTACTCCGGGGCGGTCAGCAGCGCTCGCGTGTCATCCTGCGAGGTCCGCGCGCGCGGCTTGGCGGGAACGCCCACCAGCACGCTGTCGGCGGGGGCGTCGCGCGTCACGACGGCATTGGCTCCGACGACGGAGTGGGCGCCGACCGTCACCGGCCCGAGGATCTTCGCCCCGGCGCCCACGGCGACCCCGTCGCCGAGGGTCGGATGCCGCTTGCCGGCGTCCCGCGTACGGCCTCCCAGCGTCACTCCGTGGTACAGCATCACGTCGTCGCCGATCTCGGCGGTCTCGCCGATCACGACGCCCATCCCGTGGTCGATGAAGAAGCGACGGCCGATCCGCGCGCCGGGATGGATCTCGATGCCGGTGAGCCAGCGGGAGATCTGCGAGCCCCCGCGTGCGAGCAGTCGCAGCCGCCGACGCCACAGCGCGTTCCAGACGCGGTGCGCCCAGATCGCGTGCAGTCCGGGGTAGAGCAGAGCGACCTCGAGGGAACTCCGAGCGGCGGGGTCGCGCAGCCGGGCCGCCGCGATGTCCTCGCGCATTCGACCGATGACGTCCATCGGGCGGATCAGGCCTCGCGCAGGTGCTCGTACAGAGCGGTCGACAGGTAGCGCTCGCCGAACGACGGGATGATCACGACGATGGTCTTGCCCGCAGCTTCCGGTCGCTTCGCGATCTCGAGCGCGGCCCAGATCGCCGCGCCGCTCGACATGCCGACCAGGATGCCGTCCTTCGCCGCGGTGTCGCGTGCGAGGCGGATCGCGTCGTCGAACTCGACGTCGACGACCTCGTCGATCACGTCGCGGTCGAGGATCTGCGGAACGAAGTTCGGGCCGATGCCCTGGATCTTGTGCGGTCCGGGGTGGCCCTCGGTGAGGATGGGGGAGTCCTTGGGCTCCACCGCGATGACCTTGACGCCGGGGATGCGCTCCTTGAGCACCTGGCCGACACCGGTGATGGTTCCGCCCGTGCCGATGCCCGCGACGAAGTAGTCGACGTGGCCGTCGGTGTCGCGCAGGATCTCCTCGGCGGTGGTCTTGCGGTGGATCGCCGGGTTCGCCTCGTTCGCGAACTGCTTGGCGAGCACGGCGCCGGGGGTCTTCTCCGCGATGGCCTCGGCCTCGGCGACGGCGTGCGTCATGCCCTTCGTCGGGTCGGTGAGCACGAGTTCGGCCCCGAACGCCTTCAGCAGCATCCGCCGCTCCTTCGACATCGACGCCGGCATCGTGAGGATGACCTTGTAGCCGCGGGCCGCGCCGACCATCGCGAGAGCGATGCCGGTGTTGCCGCTGGTGGCCTCCACGATCGTCCCGCCGGGCTTCAGCTGGCCGGACGCCTCCGCGGCGTCGACGATCGCGATCCCGAGGCGGTCCTTGACGCTCGACGCCGGGTTGTAGAACTCGAGCTTCGCGAGGATCGTCGCATCGACGCCCTCGGCCACTCGGTTGAGCCGGACGAGCGGGGTGTTGCCGAACGCCGTGGTGATGTCGGAGTGGATGCCGGGCATGAGGAGCCTTCCTGGATGCGGGGTGACTGATGCCCAGCCTAGGCGAGTCACGATCAGGGGTCGCCAATGTGACACCCTCGTGCCCCCGTACGCTGGACCCATGCCCGACACCTCTCTCGCTTCCCTCGTGCGCGCCGCGGCGGAGCGCCTCGCTGACGCCGGGGTTCCGGATCCTCTCGTCGACGCCGAGCTCCTCGCGGGCCACGTTTTGGGGATGCGCCGAGGAGAGGTCCAGGCTGCTCTGGTGCGCGGCGACACGGTCTCGGACGCCCGCGCGACCGCCTTCGACGAGCTCGTCGCACGTCGCGCCGGGCGGGAGCCGCTGCAGCACATCACCGGGGTGGCGCCGTTCCGTCATCTGGAGCTCGCGGTGGGTCCCGGCGTCTTCGTGCCGCGCCCCGAGACCGAGACCGTCGTGCAGTTCGCGATCGACGCGCTGCTCGCCTCGCCCGAACCCGCACCGATCGCGATCGATCTGGGAACAGGGTCCGGGGCGATCGCGCTCGCGATGGCCACCGAGGTGCCGCACGCGAGGGTGTTCGCGACCGAGCTGTCACCCGAGGCGTTTCCCTGGGCACAGCGCAACACCGCGGGGGTCGCGAACCTCACGCTGGTGGACGAGGACCTCGGCGAGGCGTTCCGCGACCTCGACGGCTCGGCGTCGGTCGTCATCTCCAACCCGCCCTACGTTCCGGATGCCGCCGTGCCCCGCGATCCCGAGGTGCGGCTGTTCGATCCGCATATGGCCCTGTACGGGGGAGAGGACGGCCTCGACATCGTGCGCATCCTCAGCGTCCGGGCGGCGGAGCTGCTGAGACCAGGGGGACTGCTGGTGATCGAGCACGGCGAGATGCAGGGCGAGGAGATCCGCAGCATCCTCACCCGCGACGGGTGGCGGGCCGCTGCCACGCATCGCGATCTCACGCTTCGAGACAGGGCGACCACGGCCCTGCGTCCTTGACGGCGTCGTCATCGGTCGCACAGGCGCCGGCCGTCTAGAATCGGAAGGTCATGTCCTCCATCTTCGACTGCGGCGACGAGTCCGAACTCCTCGCCGGCATGCGTCACGCGCGCCAGGCCATCGCTCGGGGCGAGCTCATCGTGATGCCCACCGACACCGTGTACGGCGTCGCGGCCGACGCCTTCTCGCCCGCCGCCGTGCAGCGTCTCCTCGATGCCAAGGGGCGCGGACGGAACCAGCCGCCGCCCGTGCTGATCGGCTCGAAGGAGACGCTCGCGGCCCTCGCTGAATCGGTGCCGGAACCCGTGCAGCGCCTCGTCGACGCGTTCTGGCCCGGTGGTCTGACGATCGTCCTCCCCGCGCAGCCGTCCCTGGTGTGGGACCTGGGGGAGACCGAGGGCACGGTCGCCGTCCGGATGCCGGAGGGTCGCGTGGCGCTCGAGCTCCTCGCCGAGACCGGCCCGCTCGCTGTGTCCAGCGCCAACCTCACGGGTCGCGACGCGGCGATCTCCGCTTACGACGCCGAGCGGATGCTGGGCAACAGCGTCGCGGTGTACCTGGCCGACGGCATCAGCAAGGAGGGCGTCGCCTCCACGATCGTCGACGCGACATCGCTCGTTCCGCGCGGCGCCGAGCCGACGACCGGCCTGGTGCGCGTGCTCCGTCAGGGCGCGATCAGTCGTGAGCGTCTCGAGGAGGTCCTCGGCGACCTGCTCGAGCCGGGGCCGCCACTGCAGCAGGACGAGGACCTGTGAAGCAGTACCTCCTGACGGCCGTCATCACCGCCGCGATCACGTTCGCGCTGACCTGGGCGGTCTGGAAGCTGAGCCTGCGGTTCAAGCTGTACCCCGAGATCCGCGAGCGCGACGTCCACAAGACGCCCACGCCACGTCTCGGCGGCGTCGCGATCTTCCTGGGCATCGCGATCGCGATGGGGGTGTCGGCCGCGAATCCGTTCTTCGCCACGATCTGGATGCCGCCGCAGACCATGTGGTCGATCCTCGCGGCCGCACTGCTGATCGCGGTCATCGGCGTGGTCGACGACCTCTGGGATCTCGACTGGATGATCAAGCTCGGCGCGCAGTTCCTCGCCGCCGCGATCATCACGATCGGCGGCGGGCTGCAGATCCTGTCGCTGCCGTTCGGTGACCTGATCGTCTTCTCCAGCTGGCTGAGCATCACGATCACGATGTTCGCGATCGTGATCGTCATGAACGCGGTGAACTTCATCGACGGGCTGGACGGCCTGGTCGCCGGCGTCTGCCTGATCGCGAACGGCGTGTTCTTCGCGTACTCGTACATACTCACGCGCGACACCGGCGCCTCGAGCTACTTCAACCTCGCGTCGTTTCTCGCGGCCGTGCTCATCGGCGCGTGCATCGGCTTCCTGCCCTTCAACTGGAGTCCGGCGAAGCTGTTCATGGGCGACTCCGGCGCGCTCGTGCTCGGCCTCCTCATGGCCACCTCGGCGATCGCCGTCACCGGGCAGCTCGAGCCCTCGGCGCTCGACCTCGAGCGACTGGGCCGCTCGCAGCTGCTCGGAGCCTTCATCCCGATCCTGCTGCCCTTGCTCGTCGTGCTTCTGCCGCTGCTCGATTTCGGGCTCGCGGTGCTCCGCCGTATGAACGCGGGCAAGTCGCCCTTCTCGCCCGATCGCAAGCACCTGCACCACCGGATGCTGGACCTCGGCCATCGCGATCGCGACGCCGTGCTGATCTTCTACGCCTGGACCGCGATCATCTCGATCGCGGTGCTCCTGATGTACGTGGGAGCCCGTGAGGACTGGCCGGGCCAGTACCTGCCAGGGGTGGGCTTCGGCGTCCTGGGCATCGCCGCCTGCCTCGTCATCACCCTGATGCCCTCCCGTCGTAAGCGCACCACGACGGATGCCGAGCCCGACCCGACACCCGTGGAGTCCCCATGAGCCCGAACCCCGTCTCCAGCACCCCGATCCTCCGCAGGACCCTCATCTGGTCGGTGGTGTCGACGGTCGTGCTCGCCGTCGGCGCCGCGACCGTCGGATACCTCGTCGCTCAGGGGGAGGGACTCGTCAGCGGACTGCTGGGCGTGCTGATCGCTGCGGTCTTCCTCGGGATCACCGGCGCCAGCATCCTCATCGCCAACCGCTGGTACGGCGAGCCCCTGTACGTCCAGTTCTTCTTCGCGATCGTGCTCGGCGGATGGCTGCTCAAGATCATCGTCTTCTTCCTGGTCATCGTCGTGCTGAGGGATCAGCCCTGGATCCAGCCGACGGTGTTCTTCGTCTCGATCATCGCCGGCGTGCTCGTTTCGCTCATCGTCGACGCGGTCACGATCGGCACCATGCGCCTGCCACATGTCAGCGATTCCTCGTTGCCGACGGAGGTTCCGGAGGACGCGGCCCCGGGGGCCTCTCCCTCGGAGGACGGTCCCGCGAGGTCTTAGGCCACCCTCAGATTCTGATAGTGTTGACACGTGCCCGCCGCTCGCCCGCGAGCGCTTGCGCCTGAAGCACACCGACCATCGTCGCTCCGGTTCTGACCGGTGCCCCGAAGCTGGAGCCCGCGCTGTTTAATCTTGCTGCGACCCTGATGCCCCGACTCGCCACGGATGACGAGTTCCACGCTCCGTCCATCGCCGAGTTCTTCCCTGACGCCGTCTTCCAGATCGGCGACCTGGTGATCAACCGAATTCACCTCGTCCAGTTCGTCGCGACCATCGCCGTGGTGCTGTTCCTCTGGCTGGGTACCCGCCGCATGCGCGTCGTGCCTGGTCGCTTCCAGAGCGTCGTGGAGATGGCGCTCGACTTCGTGCGGGTCAATGTCGCCGAGGACCTGCTCGGCCGCAAGGACGGCCGCCGGTTCCTCCCGATCCTCGCGACCATCTTCTTCATGGTCCTTTTCATGAACCTCACGGGCATCATCCCGTTCATGAACATCGCCGGTACGAGCATCATCGCCGTCCCGGCGCTGCTGGCGCTCGTCAGCTACGTGTCGTTCATCTACGCAGGTGTCAAGAAGAGCCCCAAGAACTTCTTCCGCAACGCACTGTTCCCGTCTGGCGTGCCGCCGTTCCTCTACGTCATCGTGACGCCGCTCGAGATCCTCTCGACGTTCATCATCCGTCCGATCACGCTGACGCTGCGACTGCTCATGAACATGGTCGTCGGGCACCTCATGCTCGTGCTGTTCTTCTCGGCCACCCAGTTCTTCGTGATCACGCTCGGAAGCGGGTGGATCGCACTCGGTGCGGGAACCCTCGCGTTCGGCTTCGCCTTCACCCTGTTCGAGGTCCTCGTGGCCTTCCTGCAGGCCTACGTCTTCACCATCCTCACCGCGGTCTACATCCAGCTCGCGGTCGCAGAAGAGCACTGAGCGGGCAGGCATCTGCCTGTCCACCCAACTGAAAGGAAAAACCCGTGGACGCAACTACGGTTCTCGCTGAACTCAACGGCAACATCGGCACCGTGGGCTACGGCCTCGCAGCCATCGGTCCCGCCATCGGCGTCGGCATCGTCGTCGGCAAGACGATCGAGGGTGTCGCCCGTCAGCCCGAGCTGGCCGGTCGCCTGCAGGTCCTGATGTACATCGGTATCGCCTTCACCGAGGCGCTCGCCTTCATCGGCATCGCGACCTACTTCATCTTCCAGTAAGTCCTCCCTTCCAGTTTCGATAAGGAGACAGGATGCTGAACGCTCTTGTCACGAACCTCGCAGCAGAGGGTGAAAATCAGAACCCTCTGATTCCCGCGTGGTACGACATCATCTGGTCGGCGGTGTGCTTCGTCGTCATCCTCTTCGTGGTGTGGAAGGTCGCCCTTCCCAAGCTCTACGACCTGCTCGACAAGCGCTCTGCCGCGATCGAGGGCAACATCGCCAAGGCCGACGAGGCTCAGAAGCAGGCCGAGGCCGCGCTCGAGGAGTACACGCGTCAGCTGGCCGAAGCGCGTACCGAGGCCGGTGAGATCCGTGAGGCCGCCCGCGAGGACGGCAAGAAGATCGTTGCCGAGGCCAAGGACGCAGCGACCAGCGAAGCTGCTCGCGTGACCGCGGCCGCGCACTCGCAGATCGAGGCCGAGCGTCAGACGGCGCTCGTCTCGCTCCGCAACGAGGTGGGCACGCTCGCGATCGACCTCGCCGGTGGTGTGGTCGGTGAGACGCTCGCCGACGATGCACGTGCGACGGCGGTCGTCGACCGCTTCCTCGCCGACCTCGAAGCATCCGAGAAGGCGGCTCAGTAATGGGCAGCGCGACCACTCAGGCACTGGCGGCATCCACTCAGGCGCTTGCCGCAGCGAAGGGCGTCACCCTCGACACGGCGCAGGAGCTGTTCGCAGCCGCCCGCGCCGTGGGGGTGTCGTCCCAGCTGAGCGGCGCGCTGGCCGACCCTGCGGCTGCGGCCGTGGCGCGACAGAACGTCGTGGCAGCGGTGTTCGGCTCGTTCTCGCAGAACGCGCAGGATGTGCTGAAGACGGCTGTCGCCGAGCGCTGGTCGTCGGCGAGCGAGCTGACGGACGGCATCGAGGAGCTGGCGATCCGGGCCGCGGCCATCGCGGAGCCCGGGGCCGACATCGAGGGGGAGCTGTTCGGGTTCTCCCGAATCATCGCCGCCAACCCGGAGCTCGAGCTCGCACTCGGCAGCCGACTCGGAGGAGAGGCCGCCAAGGGCTCTCTCATCGAGCGTCTGCTCGCGGGTGGAGCCACGAGCGCCTCGACCGCGCTGATCGTCTCGTCGCTGGTGCGCCAGCCGCGCGAGCGTCGGGTGCGTCAGCTGCTCTCCCGGGCCATGCGCGTCGTCGCGAGCCAGGGCGACCGCGTCGTCGCCACCGTCCACACCGCGAAGCCGCTCACCGCAGCTCAGCGCACGCGCCTGAGTGACGCGCTCTCGCGCCGTTACGAGGGGACGGTGTCCCTCAACGAGGTCATCGACTCCACCGTCGTCGGAGGTCTGCGCGTGCAGATCGCGGACGACGTCATCGACGGCAGCATCTCCGCCCGTCTCGCCGATCTTCGCCAGAAGCTCGCCGGCTAACACGACTTCGCGCGGGGAACCGCGCACCCAGATACAAAGGGAAGACAATGGCAGAACTATCGATCAGCCCCGACGTCATCCGTGACGCGCTGAAGGACTTCGCCGCGGCATACGAGCCCACCGGGGCTGCGGCGACCGAGGTCGGCACCGTCATCGACGCCGCCGACGGCATCGCCCACGTCGAGGGACTGCCCGGCGTCATGGCGAACGAGCTCGTGACCTTCGCCGACGGCACCAAGGGTCTCGCGCTCAACCTCGACGAGCACGAGATCGGCGTGGTCGTCCTCGGCGACTTCACCGGCATCGAGGCGGGTCAGGAAGTCACCCGCACGGGCGAGGTCCTCTCGGTCCCCGTCGGCGACGGCTACCTCGGCCGCGTGGTCGACCCGCTCGGCAACCCGATCGACGGCCTCGGCGCGATCGCGACCGAGGGTGTCCGCGAGCTCGAGCTGCAGGCTCCCGGCGTGATGCAGCGCAAGTCGGTGCACGAGCCGATGCAGACCGGCATCAAGGCCATCGACGCGATGATCCCCGTCGGCCGAGGTCAGCGTCAGCTGATCATCGGCGACCGCCAGACCGGCAAGACGGCCATCGCGATCGACACGATCATCAACCAGAAGGCCAACTGGGAGTCGGGCGACGTCAACAAGCAGGTCCGCTGCATCTACGTCGCGATCGGCCAGAAGGGCTCGACCATCGCTTCGGTGAAGGGCGCGCTCGAAGAGGCCGGTGCTCTGGAGTACACCACGATCGTGGCCGCTCCGGCATCCGACCCCGCCGGCTTCAAGTACCTGGCTCCCTACACCGGTTCGGCCATCGGCCAGCACTGGATGTACGGCGGCAAGCACGTCCTCATCATCTTCGACGACCTGTCGAAGCAGGCCGAGGCGTACCGCGCCGTGTCGCTCCTCCTGCGCCGCCCGCCGGGCCGCGAGGCCTACCCGGGTGACGTCTTCTACCTGCACTCGCGTCTGCTCGAGCGGTGCGCGAAGCTGTCCGACGAGCTCGGCGCCGGTTCGATGACGGGTCTCCCGATCATCGAGACGAAGGCCAACGACGTCTCGGCGTACATCCCGACCAACGTGATCTCGATCACCGACGGCCAGATCTTCCTCCAGTCCGACCTCTTCAACGCCAACCAGCGTCCGGCGGTCGACGTGGGTATCTCGGTCTCGCGAGTCGGCGGTGACGCTCAGGTCAAGTCGATCAAGAAGGTCTCCGGCACGCTCAAGCTCGAGCTGGCGCAGTACCGCTCGCTCGAGGCCTTCGCGATGTTCGCCTCCGACCTCGACGCCGCCTCGCGTCGTCAGCTCTCGCGCGGTGCGCGTCTGACCGAGCTGCTCAAGCAGCCGCAGTACTCGCCGTACCCCGTCGAGGAGCAGGTCGTCTCGATCTGGGCCGGCACGAACGGCAAGCTCGACTCGATCGAGGTCGAGGACGTGCTGCGGTTCGAGCGTGAGCTCCTGGACTACCTGCGTCGCAACACCTCCGTGCTCGACACGCTGCGTGAGACCAACGTCCTCGACGACGACACGGTCGCGGAGCTGGCGAAGCAGACGGACGCCTTCATCCTGGAGTTCCAGGGTGGCAAGGGCCACGCCATCGGCGCCCCGGGTCACGAGGAGCACGTTGCGGCCGAGGCCGAGGACGTCAACCAGGAGAAGATCGTCAAGGGTCGTCGCGCGTAATCGCGTGAGGAACTGATTCATGGGCGCACAACTCAGGGTCTACAAGCAGAAGATCTCTTCTGCTCAGACGACCAAGAAGATCACGAAGGCGATGGAACTCATCGCGGCTTCGCGCATCCAGAAGGCGATGGCACGCGTCAAGGCGTCCAGCCCCTTCGCGCGGGCCGTGACGAGGGCCGTGTCCGCCGTCGCGACGCACTCGAACGTCGACCACCCGCTCACCCGTGAGCCCGAGAACATCCGCCGCTCCGCGGTCGTGATCTTCTCCTCGGACCGCGGTCTCGCCGGAGCCTTCAACTCGCAGATCCTCCGTGAGGGTCTCGAGGTGGCATCGCTCCTGCGTGAGCAGGGCAAGGAGCCGGTGTTCTACCTGGTCGGTCGCAAGGCCGTCGGGTACTTCCAGTTCCGTCGCATCGAGTCGGCCGCGGAGTGGACCGGCGACACCGACACCCCCTCCTTCCGCACGGCGGAGGAGATCTCTGCCACACTGCTCGAGGCCTTCTCGCGCGGTGCGGACGAGGGCGGCGTCGACGAGATCCACCTCGTCTACAACCGTTTCGTCAGCATGATGACGCAGTCGCCGGAGTCCGTGCGCCTGCTTCCGCTGGAGATCACGGAGGCCGACGACTCGGAGGCGGGCAGCACGGTCTACCCGCTGTACGAGTTCGAGCCGGATGCCGAGACCGTGCTCGACGCGATCCTGCCGGTGTACATCCAGAGCCGCGTCTTCAACGCGCTCCTGCAGTCGTCCGCCGCCAAGCAGGCCGCGACGCAGAAGGCGATGAAGTCCGCCAGCGACAACGCCGACAAGCTCATCACCGACTACACCCGTCTGCGCAACAACGCGCGCCAGGCGGAGATCACGCAGCAGATCGCAGAGATCGTCGGCGGCGCCGACGCCCTCTCGTCGAGCAAATAGACCCTCAGGAAAGAGACGAAAATGACCACCACCGCCACGGCTGACCAGCCGGCGACCGCGGTCGTCGGGCGCGTCGCACGCGTCAACGGTCCGGTTGTCGACATCGAGTTCCCGCACGACTCGATCCCCGACATCTACAACGCGCTGAAGACCACGATCGCCATCGGCGAGGAGTCGACCGAGATCACGCTCGAGGTCGCTCAGCACCTCGGCGACGACCTCGTGCGCGCCATCGCCCTGAAGCCCACGGACGGTATCGTCCGCGGGCAGGAGGTGCGCGACACGGGCGAGGCCATCTCGGTCCCCGTCGGTGACGTCACCAAGGGCAAGGTCTTCAACGTGATCGGCGAGGTCCTCAACGGCGAGCCCGGTGAGACCATCGAGGTCACGGAGCGCTGGCCCATCCACCGCAAGGCCCCGAACTTCGACCAGCTCGAGTCGAAGACCACCATGTTCGAGACCGGCATCAAGTCGATCGACCTCCTGACCCCCTACGTGCAGGGTGGAAAGATCGGTCTGTTCGGTGGTGCCGGTGTCGGCAAGACCGTCCTCATCCAGGAGATGATCCAGCGCGTTGCGCAGGACCACGGTGGTGTGTCGGTGTTCGCCGGTGTCGGCGAGCGCACCCGTGAGGGCAACGACCTGATCCACGAGATGGAGGAGGCGGGCGTCTTCGACAAGACCGCCCTCGTCTTCGGCCAGATGGACGAGCCGCCGGGGACGCGCCTTCGCGTCGCCCTGTCGGCGCTGACGATGGCGGAGTACTTCCGCGACGTGCAGAAGCAGGACGTGCTGCTCTTCATCGACAACATCTTCCGCTTCACGCAGGCCGGTTCCGAGGTGTCGACCCTTCTGGGCCGCATGCCTTCCGCTGTGGGCTACCAGCCGAACCTCGCCGACGAGATGGGTCTCCTCCAGGAGCGCATCACCTCGACGCGTGGTCACTCGATCACCTCGCTGCAGGCGATCTACGTGCCGGCCGACGACTACACCGACCCGGCTCCGGCCACGACCTTCGCGCACCTCGACGCGACGACCGAGCTCTCCCGTGAGATCGCGTCGAAGGGTCTGTACCCGGCCATCGACCCGCTGACCTCGACGTCGCGCATCATGGACCCCCGCTACCTCGGCGAGGACCACTACCGCGTGGCCACCACGGTCAAGCAGATCCTCCAGAAGAACAAGGAGCTGCAGGAGATCATCGCCATCCTCGGTGTCGATGAGCTCTCCGAGGAAGACAAGATCGTCGTGTCGCGTGCACGTCGCATCCAGCAGTTCCTCTCGCAGAACACTTACATGGCCAAGAAGTTCACGGGCGTCGAGGGTTCGACCGTCCCGCTGAAGGACACCATCGAGTCGTTCGACGCGATCACCCGCGGTGACTTCGACCACGTGGCCGAGCAGGCCTTCTTCAACGTCGGCGGCATCTCCGACGTCGAAGAGCAGTGGGCGAAGATCCAGAAGGAGAACGGCTGACCATGGCGCTGCACGTGAGCCTCGTCTCCGCGGACGCGGAGGTCTGGACGGGGGAGGCGAGCCTCGTGGTCGCCAAGACCGTCGAGGGCGAGATCGGCTTCATGACCGGGCACGAGCCGGTCCTGGCGATCCTCGCCGAGGGCCAGGTCCGGATCACCCAGACCGACGGCACCAAGGTGCTGGCGAACGCGCAGGACGGGTTCCTCTCCATGGAGGGCAACGACCTGACGATCGTGGCCGGCAACGCCGCCCTCGTCGCCTGATCAGTTCCCCTCGTCGCGTCCGCCTCGACCCCTCCGGGGAGTCGAGGCGGACGCGTCTCTGCGTCATGAGGTCCCATGAAGATCCTGCTCCCTCCCTCCGAGACCAAGCGCACGGGTGGTGACGGCGCGCCGCTCGACGTCGCGGGTCTCGCCTTGCCCGGCCTGGGATCCGCCCGACAGGCGGTGATTGACGCCCTCGTCGACCTCGCCGCGGACGAGGATGCTGCGCGCTCTACGCTCAAGCTCAGCGCCAAGCAGGCGCACGAGATCGCGTACAACCTCGCGCTCCGCACGGCGCCCACGATGCCGGCCGTCGATCGCTACACCGGTGTGCTGTTCGACGCTCTGGACGCGGCGACGCTGTCGGCGGCCTCGCGGCGTTGGCTGGGCACCCACGTCTGGATCCACTCCGCGCCGTTCGGCCCCGTGGGTGCGCTGGACCGGATCCCGGCGTATCGTCTCGCGGCGGGCACCTCACTGCCCGGTGTGGCGCCCCTGCGCCGGCATTGGGCCGAGGCGACGTCTGCCGCGATCGCGACGGAGCAGCCCCCGTTCGTGCTGGATCTCCGCAGCGAAGCCTACGTGGCGTTGGGCCCCGTACCGGCAGCCGTTCCCTCCGCCTACGTGCGCGTTGTGACGGAGCACGGCCGGGCGCTCAACCACTTCAACAAGAAGTCGAAGGGGATGCTCGTGCGCGCGTTCGCCGAGGACCGTCCGCGGATCCGTTCACTCCGTGCACTGCGCACGTGGGCGGAGGGGCGGGGCATCATCCTGCGCGAAGCGTCGGAGCCGGGTGTTCTGGAGCTCGTCGTGACGGAGTGACGTGCGGCGTCGCCTGGGGATTTCTCCCCACGCGTGTCGTTGCCCGTAATAACAGCACACCGATATGGTGGGTGTCGCAACGCGCACAGCGTCTGCTCCATCGGATCCGGAGGGGATCATCATGTACGACTTGTACAACGGCTACTACGACAACGGGGCCGCCGTCGGCGTCGCGCTCGTGATCGGGCTGGTCGGCCTGCTACTCGGGTTGGCGTTCTACGTGGTCTCGTCGATCTTCCTCATGAAGATCTTCGAGAAGGCCGGTGTCGAGGGCAAATGGCGCGCGTGGGTGCCTGTCTACAGCGTCATGGTCTTCTTCAAACTCGGCGACCTGAGCCCCTGGCTCGTGCTGTACGCGTTCGCGGGCTCCCTGCTCCTCAGCTGGATCGGCATCGGCTACGCGTTCTCGCTCGCCCTCGCCGTGTTCGCAGCGCTGGCTGCATGGCGTGTCGGCCTCAAGCTTCAGAAGGACGCCGTGTGGGTCATCCTGTACGTGCTTCTGTCCCTCGTCTGGTACGGCATCAACGCCTTCGACAAGTCGCGCTGGAACCCGAACGTGGCTCCGGCTCCGTGGGCAGGAAACGGATTCCTCGGAGACAAGACGGTGTGGCAGGGCATCCCCGTTCAGCCGACCCCCGCGGCAGCTCCCGGTTACGGTGCTCCCCAGCAGGGCTACGGTGCTCCCCAGCAGGGCTACGGTGCTCCTCAGCAGGGCTACGGCGCACCCCAGCAGGGCTACGCCCCGCCCGCCCAGCCCGGCTACGCCCCTCCGGCACAGCCCGGATACGCGCCGCCCGCAGCCCCGCAGCAGGCTCCTGGCGTTCCGCCCACCGCGCCGCAGGTCCCCCCGGCAGCGCCGCAGGTTCCGCCGGCAGCTCCTCAGGTGCCGCCGGCCCCGCCCGCCGCGCCGCCTGCAGCTCCGCCCGCCCCGCCGGCGGCGCCGTCCGACCCCAACCAGCCCCCGGCCTGATCGCCGACTGCAGAGCCCTCGACCTCGGTCGGGGGCTCTGTGCGTGCCGGGCGCGACGGATCGCATCGACGATCGTGTGGAACGATCACCGCGAGACGATAACGTGGAGGTATGGAACCAGCGTCGAGCGGGTATCACCGGCGCGGAGTCCATTACGATGTGTGAGTATCCTGGGGCCACCCGATCCAGGGGCATTTCGGAGGCGACGAGTGGCTGAGACGACGACGAGGACGCACAGCGTCACGGTGGCGCAGCATCCGCTGCTCCTGACGTGGGCGGGAGCGACCGACGTCGGACGACGTCGGGAGACCAACCAGGACGCGTTCTTCGCCGAGTACCCCCTGTTCATCGTCGCCGACGGCATGGGCGGCCACGCGGGCGGGGAGATCGCGAGCCAGAGCACCATTTCCCGCCTCGAGGCGCTCGTGACCGAGGGGACCGTCGATCGAGCCGCCATCGAGCGGGCGTTGGACCTCGCGGTCGGTGACATCGCCGAGCACCCCGACACGACGGACGAAGGCACCGGGACGACACTGACCGGGATCTTCCTCGAGTTCATCGACGGCGATCCGCATTGGGTGGCGCTCAACATCGGAGACTCCCGCGTCTACCTCCTGCGCGACGATCGACTCGTCCAGGTGACGACCGACCACTCCGTGGTGCAGGAGCTCATCGCCGCGGGCAAGATCAGTCCGGAAGAGGCCGAGGGGCATCCTTACAGCAACGTCATCACGCGCGCCGTGGGCGCGAGCGAGCTGACCCCGCCGGACTATCTCGCCCTGGAGGTCCGGGCCGGGGACCGGTTCGTCATCTGCTCCGACGGGCTCACCAAGGAGCTCACCGATTACGGCATCCAGCACTTCCTGCGAGAGAACCAGGACCCCGCAGCCGCCGTGGACGCGATGCTGGCCGCCGCTCTCGAGAACGGGGGACGGGACAACGTGACCCTCGTGATCGTTCAGGTCTCCGAAGTGCCGACCGATCTCTCCTCCCCATCCGAGGAATCCGCCGAATAGCCACGGAGACCTGTGGAGGAGCGGTGCCTGTGCACCGCTCGGGTGTCCACTGGAGGGATGGACTCCCTCCCGATCGTGATCCCTGCTGCGCCCGCACAGCCCGCGCGCCCTTCGCTCCCGATCATCGCCGCGCTCGTACCCGTGGCTTCGGGCGTCGTGCTCTGGCTCGTCACGGGCTCGCTGCTCTCCCTGTGCTTCGCCGCGCTCGGCCCGCTCATGCTCTTCGCGGCCGTCGTCGACGGCCGCCGTTCCCGGCGGGCGGCCCGTCGGCGTGCGGAGGTCGAGGAGGAGAAGGGATGGGCTCGCGCCGAGGACGAACTGCGCGAGCGCCACGAGTCGGAGCGCATGCTCCGTCGGCACCGGGATCCCGATGTGGTGAGCGCGCTGGTGGACCCACCACTGCGCGAAGGGCGACGACCGGACCCCGAGACCGCGCTCGTCGTCGGTTCCGGCGCGCGGACGAGCGCGGTGCGTGCGGTCGGGGGCGGAGAGGGAGAGCGTGCGCGCGAGTTCCAGGTCCGCTGCGGGCGCATCGAACAGGTCCCGATCACCGCTCCGCTCGGTCGAGGCATCGCACTGCGCGGCCCCGCGGTGCTCGCGGCGGCGGCGTCGCGGGCGCTCGCCGTGCAGCTCTGTCTGCGCTTCGGCCCGTCGCAGCTCGCCCTGGTCGGCGCTGCGGTCGAGCATCTCGGACTCTCCGCTCTGCCGCATGCGCGTGCGTCCGGACGTGCAGCCTTCCGGCTGGAACTCCTGGTGCACGGTTCGTCGGCCGTCCCCGACGCCGACGCCAGGGTGTGGTTGCTTCCGCCGGGGCAGGCGGTGCCCGACGGCATCACGAGCGTGATCGACATCGCGGAAGCGCAGCGCGCGCACCTGCGCACCGCCGAGGGCGTGGTCGATGTGATGCCCGAGTTCCTCTCGCGCGGGCAGGCCGGCGCGGTGAGTTCGGAGCTCGAGGAGGAGTCCGACGACGTCTTGCCGATCCCCGATCTCGTCCTGCTCGGCGATCTACCGCAGGAGGCGAGTGCGACCTCGCTCGCCACGACGGTCGGACGAGGCGCGGGGGAGGACATCGTGCTCGACCTCGTGGAGGACGGGCCGCATGCGATCGTCACCGGTACGACGGGATCCGGCAAGAGCGAACTCCTGGTGTCCTGGGTGACGGCGCTGGCGAGCACGTACGGCCCTGATCGCGTGGTGTTCGTGCTCGCCGACTTCAAAGGCGGCACTGCCTTCGATCCGTTGCGCGCCCTCCCTCACGTGGTCGCAGTGGTCACGGACCTCGATCCGGCGGGGGCGCGCCGCGGCGTGTCGAGCCTCACAGCCGAGTTGCGACGGCGGGAGACCGTGCTCGCCGATGCGTATGCCCGAGACATCGTCCAGGTCGACATGCCGCGCCTGGTGATCGTCGTCGACGAGTTCGCTGCGCTGCTGCAGGAGCATCCCGATCTCGCGACGGTCTTCACCGATATCGCCGCGCGAGGACGAGCGCTGGGGATGCACCTGGTGCTGGGCACGCAGCGCGCGGTCGGCGTCGTCAGGGACGCTCTCGCGGCGAACTGTCCTCTCCGGGTGAGCCTCCGGGTCGGGGACGCCGCTGACAGCCGCGCGGTGATCGGCAGCGACGCGGCGTCCGCGATCGGCGGTGGCCCCGAATCCCGAGGCCTCGGTCTGGTTCGGCGGCCCCGCGACCAGGATGCTCGAACGGTGCGGGTGGCGCTGACCCGCAGCGAGGATGTGGCTCTCGCCGCCGCGCGATGGGGCTCCTCGGCCGTGCCGCAGAGTCCATGGCTGCCTCCGCTGCCGCGCCGGATCGCTCTCGCCTGTCTGCGGGAGACGACGCCTCCGGGTGCTGTCGTGCTCGGACGGGCCGACCTCCCGGAGAGTCAGGCTCAGCCGTTGGAGACCCTGCAGGTCGGGCGCGACAAGGGAATCGCCCTGATCGGCCAGAGCCGCTCCGGACGGACCGCCGCGATCCGAACGATCGCCGCGCAGTGGCCTGGCGCGGTCCTCGTGCCGACCGACCCGGAGGGGGCCTGGGACGCCGTGTGCGGCCTCGTGACCGATGGCGGGCGCGCTCAGCAGGCGGCGCTGATCCTGTGCGATGATCTCGATGCTCAGCTGGACGCGCTTCCCCACGAGCACGCGGCCCATCTCGCGCAACTCTGGGAGAGGCTCATCCGCGGGGGTTCGCAGTCCACCTTCGTCCTCACCGCCACGAGAGCCCACGGCGCCGCCGGTCGGATCCTCGATCTGCTTCCGCGTCGCGCCCTCCTTCGGACGAGCGGTCGCACCGACCATCTCGCCGCCGGGGGAGACGCGGAGGGGTATCTCCGAGATCGTCCACCCGGGCGCGCCCGGATCGGGGACCGTGAGGTGCAGATCGCCTGGGTCCCGGAGCAGCGTCTGCGATCGACACGGGCGGGGCACCTGCGAGCGACGACGCCCGCGTGGCGACCGCAGGCATCGATGACCGCCGTCGTCAGCGCCGGCGCGCCTCAGGCGATCGCGGATCTCGCCCGCGCCTTCCCCGATCACACCGTCGGCAGCCCCGCGGATCTGCGTACCGCGGCACCGGCGAACCCGGTGGTCCTCATTGCGGACGCCGAGACCTGGCAGCGCGAGTGGGCGCTCTGGCAGCGGGTGCGCGTGGAAGGCGACGTCCTCGTCAGGGCGGAGCATCCCGTCGAACTCCGTCAGCTCACCGGGATCCGGGAGCTGCCGCCGTTCGCCCGCTCTCACGCCGGACGGGCGTGGCTGGTCCGGGGCGCCGAGTCTCCGCGACGGGTGGTGATCGATGCCTGGAATTCAGGGCAGTGAGCAGTGAGCAGTGAGCAGTCAGCCGTCAGATGCCGGAACCGACGCGGATGCTGCCGACGACGCCACCCGCGCCGAGCACGCCCAGGGGGAGGGCGGCCGTGAGCGCAGCGAGGTCGGCGTCCGCGATGGCCCCGGAGCGGTTCAGGAGCGTCGCGGCGACGAGGGTCGAGGCACGCGCTCCGCCGTCGAGCATCTTCAGGGCGACGGTGGTGCCGTTCGGCGCGACCATGACCATGACGCCCTCGGCGCCGCCCTTCGCGAAGACGCCGAGCGTCTCGATCGCGATCGTGTCGGGACGCGCAGGACCTTCGATGGTCCAGGGGTTCTCGCGGACCGCGCGGACCAGGGAGCCGGCAACCCGGTGCAGCGCGAACGGCGAGCGGTCGGACGCCGTGCCGATGCGATGGATGGAGCGAGCGAGCCCGGTCAGCGTGATCGCGTACACGGGAGCCCCGCACCCGTCGACCGCGGTGTGCGCGACCTTCTCGCCGGTCAGCCGCTCGATGACGTCGCGGATGTGCGCCTGCAGCGGATGCGAGGGGTCGAGGTACCCCTGCGTCGGCCAGCCCGTCGCGACGCAGGCGCGCAGCATCGCCGCGTGCTTGCCCGAGCAGTTCATGCGGATGCGCTCCTGCTGACCGTGCTCGCGCACCATCTCGTCGCGCGTGGCGGTGTCGCTCGGCCACGCCGTGGGGCACGCGAGGTCGTCTTCTGTGAGGCCGCCCTCGGCGAGCACGTCGCGCACGACGTCGGCGTGACGGTCGGTTCCCACGTGGCTCGCGGTCGAGAGAGCGAGCTGCTCGCCCTCGAGCGCGGCCCCCGCCGTGATGCAGGCGACCGCCTGCAGCGGCTTGAGGCTCGAGCGCGGCAGGATCAGCGCATCGGCGTTGCCGTGACGGGCGATGACCTCCCCGTCCGGCGAGAGCACGACGGCAGCTCCCGCGTGGCGGGACTCGACGAACCCGCTCCGCTCGACGACGGCGAGTTCCACGGCATCCTGAACGGTGAGAGTCTCCAGCACGTCGTCAAGGATATCGTCGCGAGCGCCGAGGAGAGTCCTCCAGCGGCGGGCGTCGCCCGCCCGGGCGCGTCGACGCAGACCGCGACGTAGCGGCAGCGATGTCCGCGGCGGCTGGCAGACTGGTGTCATGGCACACACGACCGCAGCGCTCGGCGACCACCGCTACGCCCTCACCGCGACGTGGACCGGCAACACCGGTACCGGCACGAGCGGCTACCGCGAGTACCGCCGTGACGTCACGCTCGAGGTCGAGGGCAAGCCCGAGCTGCTGGCGTCGGCCGACAAGCCGTTCCGCGGAGATCCTTCGCGCTGGAACCCGGAGGACATGCTGCTCGCCTCCCTGTCGCAGTGCCACCTGCTGTCCTACTTGCATGCATGCGTGACCGCAGGAGTCGTTGTCCTGTCCTACCGGGACGCGGCGACCGGCCTGATGCGCGAGAACGGAGCAGGCGGGGGAGCGTTCGTCGAGGTGATGCTCCGTCCGCAGGTCGTGGTCGCCGAGGCCTCCATGATCGAGGCAGCGGAGCGCGCGCACGCTCAGGCCAACGAATGGTGCTTCATCGCGAACTCGATGAACTTCCCCGTGCGGCACGAGGCGACTGTCACCGCCCACGCCGGCTGACGCCACGCCGGCTGACGCCACGCCGGCTGACGCCACGCCGGCTGACGGCGAGAGTGTCGTGGGTCAGCGGCGTTCGTGTGGGAGCGCCTGCTTGATCTTCTCGATCGCACCCTGTGCTGGGGCCTCGTTGTAGGCCCCAGCGAGTTCCTGCCCGGAGAGGGCGTGGATCGCGGCCATGATCTCGTCGGTCGCGAGGCGACGTGCGCGGCCGCTCTCGGCGGGGCCGTGCGGTGACAGGTCGAGCGGCTCGCCGAACCGGACCGTGATCCTCTCCTTCAGCGTCGGGACCTTGGCTCCGACCGGCATGACCTTGTCGGTGCCGATCAGACCGACCGGGACCACCGGGGCCCCCGTCTGAAGAGCGAGGAACGCCACCCCTGTACGGCCCTTGTACAGGCGTCCGTCTGTGGATCTCGTCCCCTCGGGGTACAGCGCGACCGCAAGCCCCTCGTCGAGGAGCTGACGCTGCACGTCGAGAGCGTCGAGCGCCGCCTGACCCGCGCCGCGACGAACGGGTATCGCACCGATCGACTGGAAGAACGTCTTGCTCAGCCAGCCGCTGAAGCCGGTGCCCTCGAAGTAGCTGGACTTCGCCAGGAAGTGCACGGGCCGGGGGGCGGCGACCGGGATGGCGATCGAGTCGATGAACGAGAGATGGTTGCTCGCGAAGATCACCGCGCCATCGCGAGGGACGTTATCCCGGCCTTCGATCCGCGGGCGGTACACGCCGCGCGCGAGCGGGGTGATGAGACTGCGCCCCAGCGCGTAGGCGAATCCCGTGTGCCGTGGCTTCGCCGAGTCCTCGGGCGACGGTTCGGGCTCCACGGGCTGCTCTGACGTCATCAGAGCAGAGTACCGCCGGATTCATGCTCGTGCGGGAATGAAGCATCATCGCGCGCCTCCCAGCGCGGACAAAGGGCGATGAGAGATGATGGACTGTCCCGCCCGCGAACCCTGAGGTCTCACTGTGCGCAAGCGTCCGCTCATCGTCCTGTCCACCGTCGCCGCAGCGACCCTCCTTCTGGCGGGATGCTCGGGCGACGCCGCCCCCGACTCGACGGCCGACCCGACATCGACCCCCAACACGGCGTGCATGGCCGATCTGCCGTCGGGCGCCGGATCGGACGCCGTCGTTGTCGACGGCGAAGGAGCCGACGCGAAGGTCTCCGTCCCCGCGGGCACAGAGATCACCGCCGCGGAGCGGACCGTCGTGAAGGAGGGCAGCGGTGACGACCTTCACGCCGGCGACCTCGTCTCGCTGCGCTATCAGCTCGTCGATGCCGCGACGAGCGAGGTGCTCGCGAGCTCATCGCTCGGCCCCGACGGCGTCGTTCCCGCTCTCCTGAGCAGCGGACAGTCGCAGCAGCAGAACTACGACCTGACTCAGGAGTTCGCTTTCACGGCCGCCGTCGAGTGCGCGCCGCTCGGCTCGCAGGTCGCGCTCGCACTGCCTCCCGTCCAGGACGGTTCGAACGCGAACATCCTCTACGTCGAGACCATCGAGAAGCTTCCGACGACCGCTTCCGGTGAGGACGTCGACCCCGTCGAGGGAATGCCGACCGTCGAGCTCGACGACGAGGGAGCCCCCACCATCACCATCCCGGACGGAGACGCCCCGACCGAGACCGAGGTCGAGACACTCAAGAAGGGCGACGGACCCGTCGTCCAGTCCGGTGACCTCGTCACGGTTCAGTACCGCGGCGTCAAGTGGTCCGACGGCAGCGAGTTCGACTCCAGCTGGGGTCGTGGTGCCGTGCCCGCGCAGTTCCCGACCACCGGCGTCGTGACCGGCTTCAAGATGGCCCTCGAGGGGCAGACCGTCGGATCGCAGGTCGTCGTCGCGATGCCTCCGAAGGACGGCTACGGCGCATCCGAGGGCAACGAGCTCCAGAACGAGAGCCTGGTGTTCGTCGTCGACATCCTCGGGACGACGCCGATCGCGCAGGCCGGCTGATCCGTTCGAGCCGAGGGCGTGTCATAGGCTGACGTCATGCGTCGCATCATCGTCCTCGGCTCCACCGGTTCCATCGGCACCCAGGCGCTCGACGTCATCCGCGCGAACCCGCGACGGTTCGAGCTCGTCGGTCTGGCCGCAGGCAGCAACGCCGAGATGCTGGCGGAGCAGGCCGCGCGCTTCCAGGTCGAGGACACGGCATTGGGTGCCGAGCAGGCCGAACAGCTCGTCCGCGATGTCGAGGCGGATGTGGTGCTGAACGCCATCACCGGATCGATCGGACTCGGATCCACCCTCGCCGCGCTCACGGCTGGTCGCACGCTCGCGCTCGCGAACAAGGAGTCGCTGATCGTCGGCGGGGAGCTCGTGCTCGCCGCGGCGGCGCCCGACCAGATCGTCCCCGTCGACTCCGAGCATTCCGCGCTCGCGCAGGCGCTCCGCAGCGGCACGCACGATGAGGTCCGCCGTCTCGTCGTGACCGCGTCCGGCGGACCGTTCCGCGGGCGCACCCGCTCCGAGATGGCCGAGGTCAGCCCGCAGGAAGCCCTCGCGCATCCGACCTGGGACATGGGTCGCATGGTGACGACGAACTCCGCGACCCTCGTCAACAAGGGGCTCGAGGTGATCGAGGCGCACCTCCTGTTCGACATCGCGTACGACGACATCGAGGTCGTGGTGCATCCGCAGTCCATCGTGCACTCCATGGTGGAGTTCGTCGACGGGTCGACCATCGCGCAGGCCTCACCGCCCGACATGCGCCTGCCGATCTCGCTCGGCCTCGACTGGCCGAGCCGTGTCGGTGGTGTCGGGCGTCCGCTCGACTGGACGAAGGCCGCATCCTGGACGTTCGAACCGCTGGATGACGACGCGTTCCCGGCCGTCGCGCTGGCGAAGGCCGTCGGACGCGCCGGCGCCACGTTCCCCGCGGTCTACAACGCCGCGAACGAACAGGCCGTCACGGCGTTCCACGAGGGGCGTCTGACCTTCCTCGGGATCGTCGACACGATCTCCCGGGTCGTCGACGCGCACGAGCCGCCGGCATCGCTCACGCTCGAATCGCTCGCCGACGCCGAACTGTGGGCGCGTCGCACGGCGGACGCGCTCATCGCCAAGGGCTGAGCGCAGACCGAGTTCTTCGGCCCGCCGTCTCCTTTCAGTCCTCAGGCGCGTAGGGTACGGGCCACGCCGGATCCGGCACCGGCCACCCTGCGGCCTTGAGTGCACGCCGCGCGAGCTCCCGCGCCGAGTAGGGTGTGCGGACGCCGCGGATGTCGCGGTAGTCCTGGTGTCCGGGGCCCGCCCAGAGGATCGCGTCGCCGTCGCCGACCAGTCCGACCGCCGCGACGATCGCCGTCTCGGGCGGCGAGAACTCGTGGATCTCGGCATCCGGGCGCGCTGCGCGGGCGCCGGCGACGAGCGTGGCCCGGATGGACTCGGGGTCCTCGAAGCGCGGGTGATGGTCGGTGACGACGAGGATGTCGCTGCCCTCCACGGCCGTGCGGGCCATGTCGTAGCGCTTGCTCGCGTCGCGATCCCCGTCGGCGCCGAATAGCATGAGGACCTTCCCCGGTGTCACGCGACGCACGGCGGCGAGGGTCTTCTCGAACGCGTCGGGGGAGTGGCCGAAGTCGACGAACACCGCGGGTCCTGTCTCGCCCGAGACGAGCTGGGTGCGCCCGGGAAGGTGCGCGTGGATGTCGCCGTCTCTCGCGAGCGCTGCGGTGATCCGCTCCCAGGGGTAGCCGCCCTCGAGCAGCATGACGATCGCGAGAGCCGCGTTCGCCGCCATGTGCGGGCCGATCACGGGGACGGTCGTCGTGAGGGAGCCGGAGGGGCCGGTCATGGTGAACGTCGTGCCGGCGGCGCGCTCCTCGTCGATCGTGACGACCCAGTCCGCGCGCTCGGCGGCCGCGCGGTCGGTCGCGATCGCTGGTGTCGCCACGGTCACCACGGGGATCTCGGCACGCTGGGCGACGATCGCACCCGAAGCGGAGTCGAGGCACACGACGGACGTGATCGCGCGGTCCGGACGGAACAGGGGAAGCTTGGCCTCGAAGTACTCCTCCATGTCGGCGTAGTCGTCGAGGTGGTCGTGGCTCAGGTTGGTGAACCCTGCGACGTCGAAGCGGATGCCGTCGACACGGTGCCTGGAGAGCGCCTGCGCGCTCACCTCGACGGCCACGGCCTCGACCTCACGCTCGCGCATGAGCGCGAGCAGGGCGTGCATCTCGGAGGCCTCGGGCGTGGTCAGACGAGAGACGATGACCTCGCCGGCGATGTGACGCTCGGCGGTCGACGACAGGCCCGTCACCACGCCGAGCTGGTCGAGGATGCCCTCGAGCAGATGCGAGACGCTCGTCTTGCCGTTCGTCCCGGTGGTCGCGAACAGAAGCGGCAGCGGGTCGTCGGCTCCGGTCCCGTACACCCACGCGCTCAGATCCCCGAGCACACCGCGAGGATCGTCGACCACCACGATCGGGAGGCCGGCGGATGCCGCGATGTCGGCGCCGGCGTCGTCGGTGATGATCGCGACAGCGCCCTTCTCCGCGGCCACCGGTGCGAACTCCGCGCCGTGGCGGTTCACCCCCTGGATCGCGACGAAGGCCTCTCCGGCGCGGAGGTCGGCGGTGGCGAGGGTGATCCCGGTCAGGGTCACTCCCGTCGCATCGCCGCGCACGTCACGCGCGAATCGGGAGGCGAGTTCGGACAGCTCACGCCGGGGCGGGTTCGCGGGGCGGAGCACGGGCGGCAGGCTCGGTTGCTGTTCAATCGACATGTCGTCTCCATGATCTCACGGAGGGACGGTCGAATCGGGGTGCGGCACGTCCCCCGCCCAGACGTGGGCGGGGGACGTGCGCGTCTCAGGCCCGGCGGCGGAACGCGAGGATCGACACGACGAGCGCGGCGACGCCTGCGACGAGTCCGCCTGCTCCGAATGCCACGCCGAGCGCGCCTTGTCCGTCGCCGCCTGCGTCCGTGTCCCCGGATGCGGTCGCGGACTCGTCGCTGCCTGCGGCATCGTGCTCGCCGTGCTCGCCGTGCCCGCCGGTGGCCTCGCCGACCGTCACGACAGGGGCGGGGGCATCCAGGCCGTGCGGATCCTCGCCGTCCTCGGCGACCTGGGTCCACTCGGTGCTCCCGACGACGCAGGACTGCACGACGGGAAACACGAGCGTGTCGGGGGTGCTGTCATCGAGGCCCACTCCGAGCGTGACCGCACCGCGCAGGCCGTTCGCCACGGGCGCCACGGCGGTGTATGTCACCGCGCTCACGAGGCCGTCGTCGCCGCGCTCGACGTCGATCGTCCAGTTCGGGTCGATGGTGGGCGCGACCGACGCGAGGCCCTCGGGCATCGTGATGCGCAGGGCGGTGGTGGGCGAGTCCTCGCAGCCGTGCGAGAAGGCGAACGTGAGGGTGCCGTGATCGCCGGCAGCGAGCTCATCGGGGCTCACCGTGACGTGGGCGCTGGCCATCGCGGGAACGGCGAGAGCGAGGACGGCGCCGGTGACGAGTCCGGCGACGACGGTGCGACGGGCGGTCGAGGGGCGGGTGCTG
The DNA here is from genome assembly GCF_001262495.1 of Microbacterium sp. GCS4. GTDB lineage: Bacteria > Actinomycetota > Actinomycetes > Actinomycetales > Microbacteriaceae > Microbacterium. The sequence continues at coordinate 651,051 of NZ_LGYE01000001.1, read as the reverse complement.
AAGGTACGCATGAATACTCCTGAGTCTGAGGTGCGGAGCGCGCCACGGGCGCGCGGAGACCGCGGGAAGCACCGCCTCGTCGGAGACGGCGCAGGATGTGAGGGGCTCAGACCAGCGCGGGCGGGCCCCGACGCGACACGGATGCCGTGAGTGAGGGGTCGACGAGAGCGGGCGTCAGCGACGAGAGGGGCTGGCGTGGACGATGAGGGAGGCGGACGGATGCCGAGCGGTCGCGCAGTCGCGCGACGATCCAGCGTGCGATCGCACGGATCAGGGCCTCGCCCCGCCACAGCAGTGCCGTCGTGAGAACGGCCGCGACGACGTGGGCGACGAGCATCAGCGCATCAGGGGCGACGACGGCGACCACGGGGCCGAAGGACGTCAGATCGACATGATGCTGGTGCGCGGCGGCCGACGACCCGGCGAAGGATCCGGCAGTGGGCGCCCCGAGTACGGCGAAGACGACATGGAACGCCGCCTGTGCGACGATCACGGCGAGGGCGACCCGGGTGCGCGACACGCGGCTGCCGACGAGCAGCGCCGCGACGGGGATCAGGAGCACGGCCATCGCCAGCACGAGCAGCGGATGCGGGGCCGCTCCGCCGCCGATCGTGTGCGACACCGCGGCGAGAACCGTCGCGACTGACGACGACGCCGCTGCACGCAGGAGTCGCAGCTGGCGGGGAGTCACGGATCAACCCTAGACCGCGCGCGGCCGCATCCGAGCACGGGCGCCCGATGTGATGTGGGCTGATTCCTAGGCGGAGACCAGTACCGTGGGGGAGTGGAAGCACTGCTCTATCTGGGTGGCATCGTGTTCATGCTGATCGGCCTCGGCCTGTCGATCGGTCTGCACGAGGTCGGTCACCTCCTCCCCGCCAAGCTGTTCGGCGTGCGCGTCGGCCAGTACATGATCGGCTTCGGACCGCGACTCTGGTCGAAGCGCATCGGGGAGACCGAGTACGGCTTCAAGCTCCTCCCGCTCGGCGGGTTCATCTCGATGTCGGGAATGTATCCGTCGTCGAAGGACGCCGGTCCCGCCAAGGGCGTGTTCCGTGCACTCGTGCAGGATGCGCGCACGGCGAACGACGAGACGATCGCGGACGGCGCCGAAGACCGAGTGTTCTATCGGCTGCCGGTGTGGAAGCGTGTGATCGTCATGCTGGGCGGCCCGCTCATGAACCTGGTGCTCGCCGTCGTGATCTTCACCGTGCTCGTGTCCGGGATCGGCGTGCAGCAGGGCACGACGACCATCGCCTCGGTGAGCGAGTGCGTGCTGCCCGCGGGGTCCACCGCGACCGAGTGCGCCCCCGACGACCCCGCTACCCCCGCGGCAGAGGGCGGGGTCGAGCCGGGCGACGTGCTCGTATCGATCGACGGCACGCCGGTGTCGACGTTCGCCGAGGCCACAGCGATCGTGCAGGCATCTCCGGGCGAGACGCTCGACGTCGTGGTGCGCCGCGACGGCGCAGAGCAGACGCTGCGCATCACGCCCGTGAGTGCTGAGCGGACGATCACCGACGCCAGCGGCCAGCCGGTGCTGGGGGACGACGGCGAGCCGGTGGTGAAGGAGGTCGGCTACGTCGGCATGGGTGCCCAGATGGGCTACATCCAGCTGCCGCTCTCAGCCGGTCCGGAGATGGCCGGCGACACCGTCGCGCGCGTCGGGTCGATGATCCTCACGCTCCCGGTGCGGCTCTGGGACATCGGTGTGTCGCTCGTCACCGGCGGGGAGCGCGATCCCAACGGTCCGCTGAGCGTCGTGGGTGTGGGGCGTCTGGCCGGCGAGGTCGCGGCCACAGACGCGCCGGTGCTGAATCGCTTCGCGGTGCTGCTCGGCCTCTTGGGTTCGCTCAACGTGGCGTTGTTCGTCTTCAACCTGCTCCCGCTGCTGCCGCTGGACGGCGGTCACATCGTCGTCGCGCTGTGGGACGGCATCCGCCGTGCAGGGGCGCGGCTCTTCCGCCGCCCGCCGCCCGCACCGGTCGACGCGACGCGACTCGTGCCTCTGACGGTCGTCGTCGCTATCTTGTTGATCGCGATGGGCGCGCTGCTTCTCCTGGCCGATGTGTTCAACCCGATCACGCTCCTCGGCGGCTGAGCTCCGGTGCCTTCAGGCGAGCGCCTTCTCCACGAGACGGTGGAGGGTGCGGATGCCGTCGCGCGACAGGATCGACTCCAGGTGGCCCTGCACCGAGGCGACGTGCGGTCCGCCCAGGGCGTACACGTCTCCGGTGGCCGGATCCGCCGACACCTCGACGCCGCCCACCTGCGTCGTGCCGGGGGCGACCCGCGCCGTGAACGTGTTGTAGAAGCCGATCGAGGCGTCCTCGCCGAACACGGGGACGGACTTCTGCAGTCCCTGGTGCGGAGCGTCGAGCGGTGTGAGCACGATGCCCAGCCTGTCGGCGAGGATCTGGTGGCTCAGACACACCGCGAGCAGCGGCTTCCGTGCGTCGACCCGCCGGCCGACGATCTCCCGCATGCGGGCGATCCGCGGGTCGGCCCCGTCGCGGGGGTCACCCGGTCCGGGACCCGCGACCACCAGGTCCGCCGAGTCGACCTCGTCATCCCTGGCGTCGCTCCAGGGAGTGATCGTCACGTCGAGTCCGAGGTGGCGCAGCTGGTGCGCGAGCATCGTGGTGAAGCGGTCCTCCGCGTCGACCACGTGCGCCGTGCGCCCCGTGAACGGTCCCGTGAAGTCCTCGCCCTGCGGGTTCAGCCAGAAGTCGGCGAGGCGCGCGTTGCGGGAGGAGAGCAACGCGGCGATGTCGGGGTCGTCGGCCAGCGACTGGCGTCCGCCGGGCTCATCCGCGTCCTGACGGGCTTCTGCGGCACGGTCGCGATCGATCGCCCCGATCGCACCGAGGACTCCCGCGGCCTTGCCGTGCGTCTCGGACACCTCCCCGTGCGGATCGGAATGGCGCACGAGGGTCGCGCCCACCGGCACGCTGAGCGAGCCGCCCTGCACGTACACGGTGCGGATCAGGATGGGGGCGTCGAGGTCGTGTCCCCCCGCGTCGTTCGGGGTGAAGAGAGCGGCGACGCCGGAGTAGTACCCCCGGGGCTTCGTCTCGTGACGCCGGATCACCGCGCAGGCGTTCTGCATCGGCGACCCGGTGACGGTCGGAGCGAACATGGTCTCACGCAGGATGTCACGCGGATCGAGACGACTGCGCCCGCGGAGCATGTACTCGGTGTGCGTGAGACGAGACATCTCCTTCAGGTGCGGACCGGTGATCCGCCCGCCGTCCGAGCACACCGCGCTCATCATCTTCAGCTCCTCGTCGACGACCATGAAGAGCTCCTCGGTCTCCTTGGTCGACGAGAGGAATTCCATGAGGGTCTCCCGCGTCGAGCCGCCGGCCGGGTGTCGGAAGGTGCCGGAGATCGGGTTCATCGTCACGACCCCCTCGCGGGCGACGACGTGGGCTTCGGGGCTCGCGCCGACCGCGATGTGCCCGGGGGTGACGACCGCGAAAGTCCAGTACGCGCCGCGTTCGTGGGCCAGCAGTGCGCGGAACCAGGTGAGGGCAGCCGTGCGGTCGTCCGTGTCGATCTCGGCGGTGTAGTCGCGCCGGATCACGAAGTTCGCGCCCTCGCCGCGTCCGATCTCGTCGGCGATGACCGTCTCGACGATCTGCGCGTAGTCCTCGTCCGAGACGTCGAAGGCTCCGTCGCGCAGCGGGACGCTCTCGGCCGGGAGCGCGGTGAGCAGCTCGGGTGTCGCGACGTGGAGATGTTCGTCGACGACGACGCAGCGCAACGGGGCGCCGTCGTCCTGGGCGACGAACCCGCGCTCGCGGACCTGACGATAGGGGACCATCGCGAAGATCTCGCGGGCCGTGCCGTCGATCGTCAGAGGGATGTCGGCGAGCAGGTCGACGTCGACGACTTCTCCGCTGAGCAGCTCGACGGTGTCGGCGCCGTCCCGAGCGATGAGGACGAAGGACGCCTCCGGGTCGGCAGTGAGCTCGGCGAGGCGAGAGAGGGTCATCGGGGTCTCCTGTGCATGGCTCCGGCTCGGCTCAACGAAAAGACCGCCCCGGAGGCGGTCTAGATTCGTGGGAACGCGAATACACCGCCTAGGAGGCGGGCCACCAGGTGAGGTTCGCGAGCATGCGCCGAAACTATCACACCGCCGATGCCGGTGACGGGCGCGTGACGGTGGGCCTGACATCCAGCCCTCGTGCATCTCAGCGGCGTAGGCTGAGCATGTGCCAGCAGTGAATATCGGAATGCCGAAGGTCCCCGAGGTCCTCGCCCCGCGACGCAAGTCCCGCCAGATCAAAGTCGGCAAGGTGCTCGTCGGCGGCGGCGCTCCCGTCAGCGTGCAGTCGATGACGACGACGAAGACCACGGACATCAACGGCACCCTTCAGCAGATCGCCGAGCTGACGGCATCCGGTTGCGAGATCGTGCGCGTCGCCGTGCCTCACCAGGACGACGCGGACGCGCTCAAGATCATCGCGATGAAGAGCCAGATCCCCGTGATCGCCGACATCCACTTCCAGCCCCGTTACATCTACACCGCGATCGACGCCGGCTGTGGTGCGGTCCGCGTGAACCCGGGCAACATCCGCGAGTTCGACGGCAACGTGGGCAAGATCGCCGCGGCGGCCAAGGCTGCGGGGGTCTCCCTGCGGATCGGTGTGAATGCCGGCTCGCTCGACAAGCGCATTCTCGCCAAGTACGGCAAGGCCACGGCCGAGGCGCTCGTCGAGAGCGCCGTGTGGGAGGCCTCGCTGTTCGAGGAGCACGACTTCCACGACTTCAAGATCTCCGTCAAGCACAACGACCCGATCGTGATGGTCAAGGCCTACCGGCAGCTCGCCGAGCGGGGCGACTGGCCGCTTCACCTCGGCGTCACCGAGGCCGGCCCCGCGTTCCAGGGCACGATCAAGAGCGCCACGGCGTTCGGCATCCTCCTGGGCGAAGGCATCGGCGACACCATCCGCGTCTCGCTCTCCGCTCCTCCCGCCGAGGAGGTCAAGGTCGGACACCAGATCCTGCAGTCGCTGAACCTGCGCGAGCGCAAGCTCGAGATCGTCTCGTGCCCCTCGTGCGGTCGCGCTCAGGTCGACGTGTACACGCTCGCCGAGAACGTCACGGACGGTCTCAAGGACATGACGGTCCCGCTGCGAGTGGCGGTCATGGGATGCGTCGTCAACGGGCCGGGCGAGGCGCGTGAGGCCGACCTCGGAGTCGCGTCCGGAAACGGCAAGGGGCAGATCTTCGTCAAGGGCGAGGTCATCAAGACCGTGCCGGAAGCGGACATCGTCGCGACGCTGATCGAGGAAGCCAATCGCATCGCTGCCGAGATGGGACCCGACGCACCGCTCGGCACCGCGCAGGTCGTCACGGCCTGATCCACCCGCGTCGATCTTCAGACAGGAGGCACTGATGCCCTCTTCCGACCTTCCGGCCCCCGTGCAGAGGATGATCGACGCGATCAACGCGGCCGACACGGAGGCCTTCGTCGATGCGTTCACCGCCGACGGGTTCGTGAGCGACTGGGGCACGGTCAAAGCGGGGCCCGATGGGATCCGTGCCTGGGCCGGGACCGACGCCATCGGAGCAGGTGCACGGATGACGGTGCTGTCCTCGTCCACGGAGGGCGACACCACCCGCATCCGCTTCGACTGGGTCAGCCGCAAGTTCACGGGGGAGTCGGACGGCATCTTCGTGACGGACGGCGAGCGGCTCGCCAGCTTCACGATCCCGCCTGCGCACTGAGGGTGAGGTCTCGAGGCAGCGGCCTGTGGAAGAGTTGATGTCATGACCGACTCGCTCTCGTCCACCGTCGTCTCGTTCACGGAAGGCGCGGTCCGGGGAACCGGCACCGTCCAGCGGGTGGAGGAGCAGGATGCGGGCACGGTCGTCATCGTGGACCGGACGCCGTTCCACCCCGTGGACCACACCTGGCCGGACCAGCCCGGTGACAGCGGAGTCATCGACCTCGAGGATTCCTCCGTCGGGGTGACGGAGGCGGTCATGGCCGCAGTGTCCGACGAGGGCGTGCTCGCGATCGGGACGGACATCCCCGTGAAGCGCGGCGTCGAGGGCTGGACGTGGCTGGTCGCTCATCCGATCGAGGGCGAAGCGCCGACGTGGCTCGTCCCCGGCGCGGAGGTCGGGCTGCACGTCGACGAGTCGCGCCGCGCGGGCCTGAGCCGAGGGCATACGGCGTGCCACCTCGCCTCACTCGCTCTCGATCTCGCGCTCGCCGACCTGTGGCGGAAGGACCCCGGCGCCGACGCACTCGGGACCCCCGACTTCGAGGGCAGGGCGAATCAGTCGAGCCGGATCCACGAGGACGGCTCCGTCGACGAGTACCGGCTCGGCAAGAGTCTGCGTCGTGCGGGATTCGACACCGAGACGTTCGCCGCCACGCTCGACGAGCGGGTCGCGGCGATCAACGCGAAGCTCGCCGACTGGGTGGACTCCGGCGCGGAGAGTCGTGTCGTGCCGGCCGGTCCGACGATCGTGGATCGCCGTACCTGGCAGTGCGCGCTGCCCGAGGGGACGGCCGAGATCCTGTGCGGTGGCACGCACGCGGCATCTCTCTCCGAGTTCGCGTCGATCACGGTCGCACTCGACCTCAGCGACCCGCAGCTGCTCGTGATGACGACAACCGTCGTGCCCGCCTGAGCGCGCGGGCCGATCTCAGCGCACGAAACCGCCCTGCACGCGGCCGCCCGCGCGCTCGAGCTCCTCGTCGACGCGTGCGGCGAAGAGGTCGAAGTCGTTCGCGAGCAGGGGAGCGCTCAGTCGTTCGGCTCGTGCCGGGTCCAGAGCGCGGAGCCGTCGGGGCAGCCACTTGCCGGCCGCGATCCATCGACCGGCGTCGAGGAGCATGAGCTCTGCGATCCGTTCGAACAGCAGGGATGCCTCCACTCGGCGCTCGAGCGGATCGGTCGCGTCGCGGAGGTCGTCGAGCACGTCCGTGATCACGTAGCGGCGGAACCGCGACTCCGCATCGTTCAGGACCGGACCCGCGTCCAGCACCGGGCGCCACGTCGAACGGAGACCCGCGAGACCTCCGTCGTCGCGGATCGCCGTGCCCTCGATCAGCATGTGCACGATGACGGGGCGATGCTGATCGATGCCGCGCCGAGCCCATTCCTCGAAGCCGCTATGGGCGTAGGCGAAGACCTCGAGCACTTCGCCGTGGAAATCGTGCGTCGAGGCTTCGCTCTGCCGGTCGTCGTCGAAGAGATCGTCTCCGATTAGCAACAGGTCGATGTCGCTGCTCGCGGTGCGGTCGCCGCGAGCGGTGCTTCCGGCGACGATCGCGATGGCGGCGCGGGGGAAGCGGGCGGCGACGAAACGCTCGGCGACGGCGAGGGGGTTCTCTGCTGCGGAGTGCGTCACAGAGCGAAGTCCACGGTGCCGGCGGAGATGTCGGTGTCGACGATGCGGAGACGCACGACGGATCCGGGCGCCGTGTCGGGCGGCACGGGAGCGGATGCCGTCACCGCCGGGTCCGCGATCTGCACGCTCGCCCGCTCACCACGAATCTCGATCACGGTCGCGTCGACGACCGTGCCGACCAGGGGTGTGAGCAGAGCTGCCTCGACGCAGTTGACGGTCTGCGCGTCGAGCTTCGAGGCGCGCTGCCCGGACTCCTGCATGAGTCCGGGGATGTCGGCGAGCGAGTCCCTGGCCCAGGCCGGAACGTCCCGCCCTTCCGAGACCGCGAGGCAGATCGCCAGCGACCAGCGATCCACGAGACGACGAAGCGGTGCCGTGGCGTGGGCGTAGGGCGCGGCGATCGCGGCCTGCTCGGTGGACGAGGGGAGCGATCCGTCGAACGTCGCGTAGCCGGCTCCGCGGAAGAGTGTCGCCGCCGCCTCCAGCACCGGGAGTGTGAGAGGGTCCGCTCGATCCAGATCGCGAAGATAGTCGCCGTAGCGTCCGGTCGTCCACGGCCGTCCGAGCGCCTCGGTCTGGTGTCGGAACGCGTCGAACGCCTTCTCGTCGGGCTGGGGCATCGTCCGAAGGATGCCGACCTTCGCATCGAGCATGAGCGACGCGGCGGCCATGCCGGTCATGAGCGAGAGCTGGGCGTTCCATTCCTCGACGGGGAGCGGATGCCGTCGCTCGATCGCGTAGCCGCCGTCCTCCGTGCGCACGACCTCCTCGTCCGGGAGGTTCAGACTGGCTCCGCCGCGCAGCCGCTCCTGCTCGACCCGCAGCGCTCCGATCTCCGGCAGTAGCGCGGCGGGTCCGTCTTCGCCACGGTCCAGCGATGCCTGCGTTGTGGTGTAGTCGAGCTGCACCCGGGAGCGGAGGAGCGCGCGTTCGAGACGGAAGTCCTCGACCAGTCCGGCCTCGTCGAGGGCGAAAGTCCAGACGAGCGCAGGACGCTCGACCTCCGGGAGCAGCGACGCACGGTCCTCGCTCAGCACCCTGGGGTGCAGCGGGATCGTTCCGTCGGCGGCGTAGAGGGTCTGGCCGCGGCGCCGCGCCTCGGTGTCGACCGCGCCGCACGGAGCCACGAACCCGGGGACGTCGGCGATCGCGTAACGCACGGTGTACCCCGACCCACGGCGTTCGAGCTGGAACGCCTGGTCGAGATCGCGCGACCCCTTCGGATCGAGCGTCGCGAACGGGATTTCTCGAAGATCGAGCGCGGGGGCGGGGGCGGTCGATGCCTCGGCCTCGGCCAGCACCGCGGACGGGAACTCCGCGGGCGCGTCGAGAGACTCGCGCAGCGAGGCGAGTGCTGCAGCCAGCTCAGTCTGCGCGGCGGACGGGGCGACATGTGAGCGGCGCTGAGGCATGCCCCCACCCTAAGCGGATGTCCGGAGTGGGTGCTCGGAGGTGGGTGAGCGCGCGGGGCGCGGGCATGCGGACAGCGATGGTGGCGCTGCAGGCAACGGTGACCTGCCGCACAGTCTCAGAACGGCGGAGTCGCGTAGGCCATCGTCTGCGACTCGCTCGGTGTCGGCGGGGCATCGAGGTACACGCGTCCGGTCGGACTTGTCCACGAGAGGAAGCCGCCGCCGAGATTCTCGACGTGCCATGGGCTGTGGTGTTTCAGAGTGTGATGACGCCGGCAGAGCGGAGCGAGGTTCGCCGAGGACGTCTCACCGCCGAGCGCGTGGTCCTGCGTGTGGTCGAGATCGCAGTCGCGCGCGGAGAATCCGCAGGTGGGGAAGCGGCAGCGCTGATCGCGCGCTCGCAGCAGTCGCTTGAGATCGGCCGAGGGGCGATGTCGATCGACTGCGAGAACCGAGCCCGTTATGGGATGGGTGAGCACCCGGTCCAAGCCGGGTGCCGCGCCGGCCAGGCGACGTGCGGTATCCAGGTCGATCGGTGCGCGTCCGTCGAGCCCAGATCACGAGTGAAAACCGCAAGAGGAGAGCGCGAGTATCGGAGTGCTGGGATGCTACAGAGACGGCCGCCGGTGAGCCGCCGAAGAGAACCCCGACTCCGGCCCATGCCCCCGCCGCTCGCGTTAGCGTGGAGGCATGACCACTGCTGACAAGGCCAAGACCCTCATCGGACTGTACGAAGCACCGGAGATCCTCCGCGTCGTGAACGTGTGGGACGTCGTGTCCGCACGCGCCGTCGCGGCACTGCCCGAGACGAAGGCGATCGCGACCGCGGGCCACGGCGTCGCCGCGTCCTTCGGATACGACGACGGCGCGACGCCTCGCGACATCATGATCGACATGGTGGGTCGCATCGCGGCATCCGTGTCCGTTCCCGTCACGGCCGACCTCGACGACGGCTACGAGAATGCGGGCGAGACCACGCGCTTCGCGATCCAGGCAGGCGTCGTCGGCGCGAACGTCGAGGACCGTCTCAAGCCGCTCGACGAGTCCGTCGCAGCGGTCGAGGCCATCGTCAAGGCCGCCGAGGCGGAGGGTGTGCCCTTCGCGCTCAACGCCCGCACCGACGCCTTCGTGCGTGCAGGTCATCGTCCGATCGCCGAGAGCGTCGCCGATGCGATCCAGCGCGGACGGGCCTTCCTCGACGCCGGCGCCACGTGCGTTTTCGTGCCCGGGATGCTCGACGCGGCCGTCACCCGGCAGCTCGTCGACGGCATCGGCGAGGGCAAGGTCAGCGTGATCGGCCTCCCCGGTGCGCTCGCCGCCTCCGAGTACGAGAAGCTCGGCGTGGCACGCATCTCGTACGGACCGCTGCCGCAGCGCGTCGCGCTGACGGCCACGCAGGAGCTCGCCGCGAGCCTCTACGCCGGTGGAGTCATCCCGCAGGGGCTTCCCGCCCTCAACTGACCGACGTGAGGACGGGTGGCCGCCGGTCACTAGACTTGGCCCGTGGTCACTCGTCTCTCCAACTTCTTCCTCCGTACGCTCCGCGAAGACCCTGCCGAGGCAGAGGTCACCAGCCACAAGCTGCTCATCCGCGCCGGATACATCCGCCGCGCAGCTCCAGGAGTGTTCACGTGGCTGCCGCTCGGTCTCAAGGTGAAGGCCAGGATCGAGGCGATCATCCGCGATGAGATGAGCAACGCAGGAGCCCAGGAAGTGCACTTCCCCGCGCTGCTACCGCGCGAGCCCTACGAGCTCTCCGGACGGTGGGAGTCATACGGCGACGGGATCTTCCGTCTCCAGGATCGCAAGGGCGCGGACTATCTGCTCGCCCCCACCCACGAGGAGATGTTCACGCTCCTCGTGAAGGACCTGTACTCGTCGTACAAGGACCTCCCTCTCACGATCTACCAGATCCAGGACAAGTACCGCGACGAGGCACGTCCCCGTGCAGGCCTGCTCCGCGGCCGAGAGTTCACGATGAAGGACGCCTACTCCTTCGACTCCTCGGATGCAGGACTCGACGTCAGCTATCAGGCGCAGCGCGATGCGTACGAGCGCATCTTCCAGCGTCTCGGCCTCGAGTACGTGATCGTGAACGCCGACAACGGCCTCATGGGTGGCGCTCGCAGCGAGGAGTTCCTTCACCCGACGCCCGTCGGAGAGGACACGTTCGTCCGAAGCGCCGGCGGATTCGCCGCGAACGTCGAGGCCTTCTCCACGGCAGTGCCCGAAGCGGTCGCCTTCGACCCCGATGCCGCACCCGAGGTGTTCGACTCACCGGACACACCGACGATCGAGACGCTCGTCGCGCACTCGAACGCGCATCTGGACGGCGAGTACACCGCGGCGGACACGCTCAAGAACGTCGTGCTCGCCTTGACGCACCTCGACGGCACGCGCGAGCTCGTCGTCGTCGGCATCCCCGGGGATCGCGACGTCGACGAGAAGCGCGCCGAGGTCGCGTTCGCACCCGCAGAGGTGGAGACCGCGACGTCCGAGGACTTCGAGAACAACCCTCTTCTGGTCAAGGGGTACATCGGACCCTGGTCGCCGACCGGCGCCGTCTTGGGCGAGGAATCGGCTACCGGCATCCGCTACCTCGTCGACCCGCGCGTGAGCGAGGGCACGAGCTGGATCACCGGCGCGAACATCGACCAGAAGCATGCGCACTCCGTCGTCGCAGGCCGCGACTTCGAGGCCGACGGCATCATCGAGATCGCGAACGTCCGCGCCGGTGACCCCGCGCCCGACGGCTCTGGCCCCGTGGAACTCGCCCGGGGCATGGAGATCGGACACGTGTTCCAGCTGGGCCGATTCTTCGCCGAGACTCTCGGACTCAAGGTCCTCGACGAGAACGGCAAGCTCGTCACCGTGACCATGGGCTCGTACGGCATCGGCGTCACCCGCATCCTCGCGATCATCGCCGAGCTGAACAACGACGACAAGGGACTGATCTGGCCGGCGTCGGTCGCCCCGTTCGACGTCCAGGTCGTGGCTGCCGGCCGCGATCAGGTGGCGTTCGAGGTCGCCGCCGACATCTCGGCACAGCTCGAGGCATCGGGCCTCGACGTGCTCTACGACGACCGTCCGAAGGTCTCGCCGGGAGTCAAGTTCGGCGATGCCGAGCTCGTCGGCGTCCCGAAGATCGTGATCGTCGGACGCGGTGCCGCCGACGGACAGGTCGAACTGTGGGACCGCGCCTCCGGAGACCGGGACACCGTCTCGGTGGCGGAGGCCATCGCAACGCTCGCACGCCGCTAGAGGATCGACGACGAACGCCGCACCCGTTCGACGGGTGCGGCGTTCGTCGCTCTCCGAGGGGACGGCGTCAGCAGACGATGCGTCCGTGGTCCATGATGTCGTCGTCGGGCGTGTCGCGGGTGACGAGCGCCTTCAGTGCTCCGGCGGCCATCGCGATCGGGCCCTTGGACGACTCCCAGAACTCCGTGACGACGGGCGTGACCTTCAGCAGCACGACCCCGGGGGTGTCTAGTCCGTCCTCGAACCAGATGTCGAGGGAGGGGGAGTAGAGCTCCTCCATCTTCCGACGGTCGCGCACGATGCTCGCCGTGCCGGCGACGGAGACGTAACGCATGCCCTTCGCGTCGCAGTACGCGAGTCCGACCTGCCGGTGCTCCTGCGCCTCCTCGACCTTCTCGGTGTCCTCCGAGGTGAAGAACCAGATGTCGCCGGACTCGTCCATCTGCCGGGTCGACATGGGCCGGCTGACGAGGTTGCCGTCGTCGTCGACTGTCGTGAGCATGGTGAAGTCGATGTCCTCGACGAGGGCGGTGACGCGGGCGAGTGCTTCCGGGCCGGTGATCTCTGTCATGGGACGATCCTCCCGCCGACCCGGCGCGACGGCAGGGGAGTTGACAGGAGCCGGTCGCCGTGATCCGCGTGGACGTCGGGTGACGACGCGGTGAACCGGCGGCGTTTCGACGGCCGTGCCCGCTCTCGTGCGTGACAGGGTGGAGGCATGACAGAGGAACCGCTGCCGGAGTCCCTGGCCGCCGAGATCAACGCCGTGCTCGACGAGGCCGGCGTGCGCACCGATCGTCGCCTCGTGATGCGCATGATGCGCACGGCGGTGCTGCTGGGGGAGGACGACACCGAGCGCCTCGACCTCAAGATCGCCTCCGCTGCCCTCGCGGAGATGCGCGACGCGTTCCGGCTCTTCGCGCCCTACCGAGGCGTCCCCAAGGTCACGGTCTTCGGCTCCGCGCGCACGCGCACGGACGACCCGCTCTACGTGCAGGCGCGGGATGTCGCCGCAGCGCTCGCGACCGACGGCTGGATGGTCGTGACCGGGGCCGGGCCGGGCATCATGCAGGCCGCCGCGGAGGGCGCGGGACCCGCGTTGTCGCTCGGCGTGTCGATCCGGCTGCCCTTCGAGGAGAAGGCGAACAGCCTGGTCGCGGGCAGCGACCACGTCGTCGCAATGAAGTACTTCTTCACTCGCAAGCTCATGCTCATCAAGGAGTCCAGCGGCTTCATCTGCCTGCCCGGCGGGTTCGGGACGCTCGACGAGATGTTCGAGCTGCTGACGCTGCAGCAGACGGGCAAGGCCGAGCCCACTCCCATCGTGCTGCTCGACGAGCGGGGCGGCACATTCTGGAACGGTCTCAAGCGTTTCGTCGACGAGGATCTCGCGCCGACAGGGGTGATCTCCGAGGGCGACTTCGACCGCGTCGTGGTCACCGACTCCGTCGAGGCCGCAGTGGCGGAGATCGCGGGGTTCTGGCGCAACTACGACTCGCTTCGCTGGGTGGGCGACACCCTCGTGCTGCGGTTGCGCTCCGAGCCGACGGATGCGGAGATCGCCGATCTCAACGCACGCTTCGGCGGGATGCTGTCGAGCGGACGCATCGAACGGACCTTGCCGCGGTCGCCGGAGGTCGCCGATGACGACGTGCTGCACCTCCCACGGCTGGCGCTGCACCTCGACCAGCGTCAGGTGGGGAACCTGTTCCGACTCATCGGCGCGATCAACGACCTGGCCGGCGCTCCCGCTGCCTGAGCGCCCCTGCGGCATCCGCTCCGCGTCCGTCGCCGCCGTCGTGGCACGAGGATGCGGGCACACGGTATCGTTGTACGGATGTCGCGCGTGCGAACCGGCGCGACGAGAGCTGAATAGGGAGCCGTCATGGATATCGAACTGAGTCTGCTGCGTGGGATCGAGAAGGAGAAGGCGATCCCCTTCGACGAACTCGTCGCGATCATCGAACAGGCCATCCTGACCGCCTACTCGAAGCATGTCTCGGCCGACGGCGCGACGCCCGAGGGCGTGCGCGTCGAACTCGATCGCCGCAGCGGGCACGTCGCCGTGCTCCAGGCCGTGAAGGACGACGAAGGCGCCGTCATCGGCGAGGAGGACGCGACTCCCGACGACTTCGGACGCATCGCGGCCTTCGCCGCCAAGCAGGTGATCAGTCAGCGCCTGCGCGACATCGCCGACGACGTGGTTCTGGGCGACTTCAAGGACAAGGAAGGCGACATCGTCGCCGGCGTGATCCAGCAGGGTCCGAACCCGCGCATGATCCACGTCGACCTCGGTACGGTCGAGGCGATCCTCCCGCCCGAGGAGCAGGTCCCCGGCGAGGAGTACACGCACGGCTCGCGCCTGCGCGTGTACGTCACGAGCGTCGCGAAAGGACTCAAGGGTCCGCAGATCACCGTCTCCCGCACGCATCCGGGCCTGGTGCGCAAGCTGTTCGCCCTCGAGGTGCCCGAGATCGCGGCGGGTCTCGTGGAGATCGTCTCGCTCGCGCGAGAGGCCGGTCACCGCACGAAGATCGCGGTCAAGGCCAACGACCCCTCCATCAACGCCAAGGGCGCCTGCATCGGGGAGATGGGCCGCCGTGTGCGGGCCGTGACCGAGGAGCTGGCAGGGGAGAAGATCGACATCGTCGACTACAACCCCGAGCTCGCGGCGTTCGTCGCGAACGCGCTGTCACCCGCGAAGGTGACGAGCTCGTTCATCCTGGATGCGGGCACCAAGGCCGTTCGCGCCCTCGTGCCCGACTACCAGCTCTCGCTCGCGATCGGCAAGGAGGGGCAGAACGCCCGACTCGCCGCCAAGCTGACGGGCGCGAAGATCGACATCCAGCCCGACAGCGTCCTGGACTGACCCATTCCGACACCCGACTCGCCCCGCCGGCGCGAGTCGGGTGGGAACGCAGGTGTAAGATGGAACCCGTACGAACGTGCGTCGGCTGTCGCACGCGTGCTTCCCGCTCCGCCCTTCTCAGGGTGGTGTCCCAGAACGACGTCCTCATCATCGATGAGCATGCCGTCCTGCCGGGAAGGGGCGCGTGGCTGCATCCGACGCAGGAATGCATGGATGCCGCGCTGCGGCGACGTGCTTTCGGACGAGCATTGCGCGTGTCCGGTCCCCTGGACACGCAGACCATCGAGAAACAAAGGCTGAACAGCTATGGAAACAAAGTGAACGGCTCGAAATGAGACCCGTCCGCGACTAGTGGTCTGCCCTGTCTGGGCAGACCGACCCAGACAGGAGAATTGTGGCTGGTAAACCACGCGTACATGAGATCGCCGCTGAGTTCGGCGTCGACAGCAAGGTCGCACTTGCGAAGCTCAAGGAACTCGGAGAGTTCGTCAAGAGCCCCTCTTCGACCATCGAACCGCCGGTGGCGCGCAAGCTGCGTGCGGCGATCGAGGCCGACCCCTCGCTGAAGTCCTCGGGTGAGGCGGCTCCCGCCGCCAAGCCCGCTGCGGCGAAGCCGGCTGCTGCCAAGAGCGCGGCGCCGACCCCCGGTCCGAAGCCCGGCCCCAAGCCGGCCCCGGCCCCCGAGGCTCCCGCAGCCCCGGCGGAGGCTCCTGCGGCGACCCCCGGCCCGGCTGCGGCCAAGCCGGGACCCGCTGCCCCGAAGTCGTCCGACGGTGCCCCGAAGCCCGGCGCTGAAGGCGGGTCCAAGCCCGCTGGAGACAGCGCGCCGAAGCCCGGCGCCCCCCGTCCCGGCAACAACCCCTTCGCCTCGAACCAGGGCATGGGCCAGCGCCCGACCGGACCCCGTCCCGGCAACAACCCCTTCGCCTCGGCGCAGGGCATGGGCCAGCGCCCGACGCCCGGCAACATCCCGCGCCCGCAGGCTCCTCGTCCCGGCGCACCGCGTCCCGGCGCTCCGCGTCCCGGCTCGCCCCGTCCCGGCGCCCCTCGCGGCGGCCAGGGCGGTCGTCCCGGCGCACCGTTCCAGCAGCGTCCCGGCGGCCCCGGTCGTCCCGGCGGCGCTGGCGGACCCGGTGCCGGCGGACCCGGTGCTCGTCCCGGCGGCGGTTTCGCCGGACGTCCCGGTGGCGGCGGCCGTGGTCGCGGCCCCGGCGGCGGTACCGCAGGTGCCTTCGGCAAGGGCGGCGGCAAGAGCAAGCAGCGCAAGTCGCGGCGGGCGAAGCGGCAAGAGTTCGAGATGCGGAGTGCTCCGGTCGTCGGCGGCGTCAACGTCACCCGCGGCAACGGCGAGACGATCCGCATGCGTCGCGGCGCGTCCATCGCGGACTTCGCCGACAAGATCGAGACGCTGACCGGCTACACGGTCCAGCCCGGAACGCTCGTCACCATCCTCTTCAACCTCGGAGAGATGGCCACGGCCACCGAGTCGCTGGACGAGGCGACGTTCGAGGTCCTCGGCGAGGAGCTCGGCTACAAGATCCAGATGGTCTCGCCCGAGGACGAGGACAAGGAGCTCCTCGAGGGCTTCGGTCTCGACCTCGAGGCGGAGCTGGAGGCGGAGAGCGAGGACGACCTCGAGATCCGTCCTCCGGTGGTCACCGTCATGGGTCACGTCGACCACGGTAAGACGCGACTGCTCGACGCGATCCGTCAGACCAACGTCATCGAGGGCGAGGCCGGCGGCATCACCCAGCACATCGGTGCCTACCAGGTGTGGACCGAGCACGAGGGCGTCGAGCGTGCCGTCACCTTCATCGACACCCCGGGTCACGAGGCGTTCACCGCCATGCGTGCCCGTGGTGCGCAGGTGACCGACCTTGCGATCCTCGTGGTCGCGGCCGACGACGGCATCATGCCGCAGACGGTCGAGGCGCTGAACCACGCTCAGGCGGCGAACGTGCCGATCGTGGTCGCAGTGAATAAGGTCGACAAGCCCGAGGCCAACCCGGCCAAGGTGCGTCAGCAGCTCACCGAGTACGGTCTGGTCGCCGAGGAGTACGGCGGCGACGTCATGTTCGTCGACGTCTCGGCTCGTGCCGGAACCGGCATCCAGGACCTCCTGGACGCTGTGCTGCTCACGGCCGACGCCGGACTCGACCTCACGGCCAACCCGAACAAGGCAGCTCGCGGTGTCGCCATCGAGGCGAAGCTCGACAAGGGTCGCGGTTCGGTCGCCACGGTGCTCATCCAGTCCGGAACGCTCCGCGTCGGCGACGCGATCGTCGCGGGTACGGCGTACGGCCGCGTCCGTGCGATGGCGGACGAGAACGGCGAGCAGGTCCTCGAGGCCTTCCCGTCGCGCCCCGTGCAGGTGCAGGGTCTCAACTCGGTGCCGCGTGCCGGCGACGTCTTCATCGTGACCGAGGAAGACCGCATGGCCCGTCAGATCGCCGAGAAGCGCGAGGCCGTCGAGCGCAACGCCCAGCTGGCCAAGGCCCGCAAGCGCATCTCGCTCGAGGACTTCACCCGTGCTCTCGAAGAGGGCAAGGTCGAGTCGCTCAACCTCATCATCAAGGGTGACGTCTCGGGTGCCGTCGAGGCGCTCGAGGAGTCGCTGCTCAAGATCGAGGTCGACGAGTCGGTGCAGCTGCGCATCATCCACCGCGGTGTGGGTGCGATCACCGAATCCGACGTGAACCTCGCGACGATCGACAACGCGATCATCGTGGGCTTCAACGTCCGTCCCGACACGAAGGCGCGCGAGCGCGCTCAGCGCGAGGGCGTGGACATCCGGTTCTACTCCGTCATCTACAACGCGATCGACGAGATCGAGAGCTCGCTCAAGGGCATGCTCAAGCCGGAGTACGAAGAGGTCCAGTCGGGTGTCGCCGAGATCCGCGAGGTGTTCCGCTCCTCGAAGTTCGGCAACATCGCCGGTGTCATCGTCCGCTCCGGAACGATCACGCGCAACGCCAAGGCGCGCGTCATCCGTGACGGCGTCGTGCTCGCCGATGGCCTGGCCATCGAGTCGCTGCGTCGCTTCAAGGACGACGTCACCGAGGTCCGCACGGACTACGAGGCCGGTATCGGTCTCGGCAAGTACAACGACATCCAGATCGGCGACGAGATCGAGACCACCGAGATGGTCGAGAAGCCGCGCGGCTGATCCCCACCGCGGTCGTTGAGCGAGGAGCGAAGCGACGAGACGAAACGCCCTCTTCGGACGTTTCGTCTCGCTTCGCTCGCTCAACGACCGCTATGCCTCAGGAGAAGGAACAATGGCTGGAGAACGACAGGCCCGACTCGCTGATCGCATCCGTGTGATCCTCGCGGAGCGGCTCGAGAAGGGGCTCCGCGACCCGCGGCTCGGCTTCGTCACCATCACGGATGTCCGGGTGAGCGGTGACCTCCAGCACGCCTCGGTGTTCTACACGGTGCTCGGCACGGAGGAGGAGCGGCTCTCGAGCGGTGCCGCGCTCACCTCCGCGACGGGGATGCTGCGCAGCGAGGTCGGGCGGCAGCTGAGCACGCGTCTCGTCCCGACGCTGGAGTTCATCCCCGATGCGCTGCCCGAGAACGCCGACCACATCACCGCCCTCCTCCGGGAGGCTCAGGAGCGGGATGCGGAGGTCGCGAAGCTCGCGTCTTCGGCGTCCCACGCCGGTGAGGCGGACCCGTACCGTCATGAGGACGACGACGCGGTCTCCTGACGTCCCGCGCACCTCTCCGTCGACACGGATGTGAAGTTCCGGCATCTCGCACAAGGTGCCGTATCCGGTTGCTACCGTCGGCACAGGGCTGAGCGGAGGTTCGGCCGGAGGGGGCGGTAAGTGTCGAGCGTGCGTGCGGGGACGCAGGTCGTCGTCGTCGAGCGGATCCTGTCGGACCTGGTCGATCACGACCTACCCTGTGCACCGTGGGTCGCGGCGCGTCTCGCCGAACGCCTCGACGGCGACGTGCACACGATCCGGGAGGTCGCCGGACTGCTGGATCCCGCGGAGCGCGCAGGCCTGCGTCCCCTGCCGCTCCCACTGCCCGCCGTGCCGACCATCGTCGATCGCTTCGCCGACGTCGCGGTCTCCGCGGAGGAACGGACATTGCTGCTCATCGCAGCCTTGAGCCTGGACGAAGGGATCGGCCCCGTGCTCGCCGCCTGCGAGCGCAGCGTCGACGACGAGACCGAGCTCTCGCAGCATCTGTGCGTGCACGCCGGGCACTTCCGGTTCGTCGAGCAGCGTTTCGCGATCTGGATCGTGGCGGTGAGCAGCCCCGTCATGGTCGTGGACGCGCATCGCCGACTCGCGGAGGCGCTCCGGGCAGCCGGTGAGCCCGCCACTGCCGCGTGGCATCGCGCGCGGAGCTCGGCGCGGAGCGACCCGGCATCCGCCCGTCTGCTCGTGCAGGCCGCACGGGAGCTCGCCGATGCCGGAGACACCGAACGCGCGCTCCTGTTCGCTTCGGAGGCTGCCGCGCACGCGAATCCGGCGGACCGGGATCCTGTGCGGCTGATCGCGGGGAGCGCCGCGGTCGGATCCGGGTGCATGGCTGAGGCAGCGGGATGGCTCGCTCCGATGTACCCCGACGGCGAGGGCAGCTCCCGACTGCACGGACTCGCGGCATTGCTCGTCGCGCACGCGCACCTGCAGGGAACCGTGCCGGACGTGAACATGGCGCTGCTCCGCCCGCCGAGCGACACAGGGGAGGACTGGCATGCGTGGACCCGCGCAGCGGCGTTCGGTGCCGCCCTGTGCGCGGAGCGGGGCGATCGACAGAGAGCGCGGGCATGGCTCGACGTCCTGCGCGAGGGGGCGAAGCGCACGGACGCCGACGGGCGGCTCCGGGATCCCGTCGTATCGCTGATCTGGCTGCTGCTCGGCGAAGGGGAGGCCGATGACGCGAGTGGGACGGGCGCGGTCACCGGCATCGTGCTCGGCGCGCTGCAACGTGCCGTCGTCGGAGACGTCGAGGGCGGGTTGCAGGTACTGGCGACGGGGGAGTCGGGCGTCGTCCCGCAGATCGATCCGTTCATCGCCGGATACGAGCGGACCGACCTGATCGCTGCGCACCGCATCGTGATCGAGGTGCTGCTGCACGTGTGGCGCGGCGATATCGCGCGTGCGCGCACGCGCCTCTGCGAGGCATCCCTCACCCTGCCCATCGCGGTGCCGTTCGCGGGCCTCGGAGTCGTGCTCGCCCGGCGCCTCGATCTCGCGGTCCTCGGACGTCTCGGGCCGTTCGCCCACACGCTCACCGCTGCCCTGCCCGCCCCCTCGCGCACGGATCAGCTCGTCGATCGCGCGATCCGGTCGCACCTGGCCGGCGAGCCGAATGTCGCCACGTCGTGCCTCAGGCTGTGGCTCGATCGCGGCTCACCGCAGACGGCGCTGTCGGTGCCGGGGCTCGACGAGGACCTGCCGATCGGGGCGGATCCGGCCCCTCGTACGCGGCAGCTGGTCGAACCACCCGACATGGCGCTCGGGCGACTGCTGAGAACGAGAGCGGCGACGAGCTCCGCCCCGATCTGGCGGAATGAAGCCGCCGAGGTCGCGGACGCCGCCCGCGCGATCGCCTCGCCGTTCGAGCGGGCACGAGTGGAGTCGTCACTCGGCACCAGGGCGCTGATCGACGGAGACTCCGACGTCGCGCGGACTCATCTGCGCGCAGCCTGGCAGCTCTTCGACGAGTCCGGCGCGACCGCGTGGGCGGACGCGGTCGCCGACCGGCTGGACGGCCTCGGCGCCGAGCGTGACGCGGAGCGGTTCGCCACCGTGCGCCGTCGTTGGGAGAGCCTCCTCACACCGCGGGAGCTGGAGGTCGCACTGATAGCGGTGCAGGGCGGAT
The DNA here is from genome assembly GCF_001262495.1 of Microbacterium sp. GCS4. Classification (GTDB taxonomy): domain Bacteria; phylum Actinomycetota; class Actinomycetes; order Actinomycetales; family Microbacteriaceae; genus Microbacterium. The sequence goes on along the minus strand of NZ_LGYE01000001.1, from coordinate 630,294 downwards.
CGAATCGCGATATCGCCGGCATGCTGACCGTGTCGGTCCGCACGGTCGAGGTCCACCTGGGTCGCGTGTTCACCAAGCTCGGGGTGCGGAGTCGCATCGACCTCGTGCTGCTGGGACATCGGACCGCGCGGCACGGCTGAGGTCCCCAGGCCGGAGCACGTCAGCGCGGCAACGAGAGCAGTTCGCCGTCCGCCTCAGCCAGACCGTCGGCGATGAGCGAGTCGATGGCCCGGTCGCGTTGCAGTGCGTCCGGCCAGTCGGCGAGCACGGAGACCAAGGGCACGGCCTCGGGCGCGGCTGTGCGGAGAACCCGCAGCGCCGCGCCGCGCGCCTGACGATCAGACCCCTCGAATGCCGCCTGACGGCGGCGGCTGTCGCCGGTGTCGGGACGCCCGGCCCCGACCCACGCGCACGACTCGATCAGGGGGCACTGCTCGCAGCGAGGGCGCCGCGACACGCACACGGTTGCTCCGAGCTCCATGGCGGCGGCGTTGAAGATCGCCGCCTCGTCGTCGTCCTCCGGCAGGAGCGACGACATGAGCTCGAGGTCCTTGCGCGACGGTGCGCCGGGCTGCGCCTGGCCGAGGACCGCCCGCGCGAGCACTCGTCGGGTGTTCGTGTCGACGACGGGGTGACGATCGCCGTACGCGAAGGCGGCGACCGCGCGCGCCGTGTAGTCGCCGATCCCGGAGAGTGCGAGGAGCGCCTCGACGTCGCGGGGGACCACGCCGTCGTGCCGGTCAGTGACCTCGATCGCCGCGCGGTGCAGCCACAGCGCGCGTCGTGGGTAACCGAGGTTCGACCACTGCTGGAGCACCTCCGCGGGCGTGGCCGCGGCGAGAGCGGGGGCGCTCGGCCAGCGGGCGAGCCATGCCTCGAGGTGCGGGAGCACCCGCGACACGGGGGTCTGCTGCAGCATGAACTCGCTGACGAGCGTTCCCCACGCGCCGAATTCCTCATGGAACTCGGCGCGTCGCCACGGCAGATCTCGCGCCGACGCTCGGTACCATCCGATCAAGGCAGGCAACCCAGAGGAGTCGGGGCGCGAGGTCGGGGGCACGCCGACAGCCTAGGCGAGAATCTCCTCCCGTCCCGCGCGAGTGGCGCGGCACGACCCGCGGTGCGCTCAGCCGCCGACAGCCGTCCGGTACGTGCATGCCGCGTGCGGTGGAGCGCAGGCCCGCACCGTAGGCTGGGGGGATGGTCTCGCCCGGCATCCTCCTCGTCGACAAGCCTGCTGGACTGACCAGCCACGACGTCGTCGCCCGCGTCCGCCGCGCGTTCGGCACGCGCAAGGTCGGCCACGCGGGCACCCTGGATCCCATGGCGACCGGGTTGCTCGTGATCGGCATCGAGGGGGCGACGCGCCTGCTCACGTACATCGTCGGCGCCGACAAGACCTACGAGGCGGTCATCCGTCTCGGCATCACCACGTCCACCGACGACGCCGAGGGGGAGATCCTTGCGCGCGCAGACGCCGACGACCTCGCGGCGGTGACGGCAGAGGGCATCGACGAGGGCGTCCGAGCCCTCACGGGACGGATCTCGCAGGTGCCGAGCTCGGTGTCGGCGATCAAGGTCGACGGACGCCGCGCCTATGACCGCGTGCGCGCGGGCGAGGAGGTGGTGCTCGCGGCACGCGAGGTCACCGTGTCGCGCTTCGACCTCCTCGACCGGCGCGTGGGAGACGGAGCGATCGACCTCGACGCGGTCGTCGGCTGCTCCTCCGGCACGTACATCCGCTCGCTCGCCCGCGATCTCGGTGCAGGTCTCGGCGTCGGCGGCCACCTGACGGCGCTGCGCCGGACCCGCGTGGGGGACTTCGATGTCGCGGATGCCGTGAGCGTCGACGATCTCGCGGACGCCACCCCGATGACACCCGCCGCGGCGGCCGCCCGCGTTCTCGACGTTCTGCACGTGACCGCGGAGGAGGCCCGCGACCTCCGACACGGCAAGCGTCTGAACGACCAGGCGTCGCGCCTCGAGGGCGCGCACGCGGCCGCGATCGACGAGGACGGCACGCTCGTCGGCGTCGTCGAGAGGCGCGGTGCCGATCTGAAGAGCGCCATGAACATGCCGGAGGTCGCGCGATGATCCTGTGGTTCACGATCGTGCAGGTCGCCGTCGCCGTCGCGGCGGGGCTGTTCTGCGTGATCGTCGGTCTCGCCGGACGCCGCCCGAGCGACTGGTCCGTCGGCGCCCTCGCGCTGGTCGAGCTGCTGCTCGTGGTGCAGGTCGTGGCCGCGATCGTCGCGCCCTTCGCCGGAAACCCCCCGACCGGCGATCTTCTCGAGTACTGGGTCTACCTCGTCTCGGCCGTGCTCCTCCCGATCGGGGCCGTGCTGTGGGCGCTCATGGAGCGCAGCAGATGGAGCACCGTGATCCTCGGCGTCGCGGCTCTCGCGGTCGCGGTCATGGTGTGGCGGATGCACGTGATCTGGACTGTCCAGATCGCATGACCGGCGCTCGGTCATGATCCGTCACGGCCGTCCAGCGCACGACTCCGGTGTGCTCGGGGCGCGCCTAGAATGGATCGAGCTATGAGCACCTCCCACCCTTCCTCTCGGATGACCGGCATCGGCCGTGTCCTCGTGATCGTCTACGCCGTGATGGCGCTGGCCGCGACCGGTCGCAGCTTCGTGCAGATCGTCCGCCAGTTCGACGAGGCGCCTCTCGCCTACGCGCTCTCCGCGCTCGCGGCGGTCGTCTACGTCCTGGCGACGCTGGCTCTCGTGTTCGCCCGACGCGCCGGCTGGTACACGGTCGCCTGGGTCGCGATCGTCTTCGAGCTCACCGGGGTGCTCGTGGTGGGAGCGCTGAGCCTCTTCCTGCCGGACCTGTTCCCGCACGACACCGTGTGGTCGATGTTCGGCCGAGGCTACCTCTTCATCCCGCTCGTGCTCCCCGTGTTCGGCATCTGGTGGCTGCGCACGCATCGCCCGGTGGTTGCGGATGCCGAGACCCGGGGCGCCGAGGTGCGGGCGTGATCGTCTTCCGCGACCCGCAGGAGGTGCCCGTGGACTTCGGTCCGTCGGCTGTCGCGATCGGCAAGTTCGATGGTGTCCACGCCGGGCACCGTGCGGTGATCCGCCGACTCCGCGACGCGGCGTCGGCCTCCGGGGTGCGCTCGGTGGCCGTGACCTTCGACCGCAATCCCCTCGCCGTGCTGCGTCCAGACCGATGCCCCGAGAATGTCGTCACCGTCGACCGCAAGCTCGAGCTGCTCGGCGAGCTCGAACTCGATGCGACCCTGATGCTCACCTTCGACGAGCGGCTCGCCGCGCTCACGGCGGAGGACTTCGTGACTCAGATCCTCGTCGGCGCACTGCGGGTGTCGACCGTCCTGGTGGGTGAGGACTTCCGTTTCGGACACGGCGGAGCAGGCACCCCCGAGCTCCTCCGTGAACTCGCCCCCGCGCACGGCTTCACGGTCGAGGTGGTCGACGACGTATACCTCGACGGCTCCGACCGACGTGTCTCGTCGACCTGGATCCGTGAGCTGCTGATCGACGGCGATGTGTCGACCGCCGCTCGCGTGCTCGACCGTCCGGTCGACGTGCGCGGCGAAGTCGTCCACGGGCTCAAGCGCGGGCGCGAGCTCGGCTTCCCCACGGCGAACCTCTCGGCGTCCGTCGACTCGTTCGTGCCTGCCGACGGCGTGTATGCGGGCTGGCTCGTGGATCACGACACGGGTGTGCGTCACCGCGCTGCGATCTCCGTCGGCACCAATCCGACATTCGACGACGTGCTCGAGCGGCAGGTGGAGGCTCATGTGCTGGGGGAGAACGACCTCGACCTCTACGGGCACGACGTGACCGTCGAGTTCATCGAGAGGCTGCGTGGCATGGTCGCGTTCGAGGGGATCGAGAAGCTCAAGGCGCAGATGGCGGCGGATGTCACCGACGCCGAGCGGGTCCTGGACTCCGTCGTCCCTTGACCGGCGGCCTCCGGCGTGGCGGGGACTGCGCACGCGCGTCGTGATGACATAGAATGGACGCGGTCGTCACCGATCTCCCGCTGCAATCGCGCATCGATGTCGACCGGTACTGCAGTCCGCACGGTCCTGGCTCGCGCCACACGCGGACATCGAGAACGGCTTCGCATCATGGGGATGCAGGGCCTTCACGCTCAGGAGGAGCATGCCGACCACGGCAACCGCCGCCACGCGGCGCAAGAAGACATCCCGTCGCGACGATGAGGCGCCCCTCATCCCGATCCTCGCGCGCAAGGTGCGCGAGATCGAGGCGAAGTCGCAGCGAGGCAAGCTCGGCCCGACGAACCGGGTCAAGTTCCAGGTGATCGCGTTCCTGGTGCGCGAGGAGCGCGCCAGGGTCAAGGCGGATGCCGAGATCGCCGACGCCGCGCGCGCCGAGCTCCTCAAGCGTCTGGACGGGGTCGCGACGATCCTTGCGAAGACCGCTGCGCGCGACACCTCGCTGATCCAGCTGCTCGAGGCCGACCAGGCCACCTCGCCTGTGGCCAAGCGCATGCGTCGCGACTGGTTGCTCGAGTCCGGCGCGGAGCTCGCTCCCGAGGAGCTCATCATTGCGGACATCGCGCCCATCCAGGTGCCGGTCGTGCCCGCCGCGATCGCCGAGCGGCAGGTCACTCCGCCGTCGGTCGAGGCGCGTCAGCTCGCGAACCCGTTCCTTGCGCCCGATCTGACGCCGCGCGCCACCACGACTCCGCGTCGCCGGCTCGACGGGTGGGAGCTCATGGGCCCGCTCTACAAGGCGTTCGAGTCGGGAGCCGGTGGCTCCGCAGCCAGCATGGATCTCCCGCCCGCGCCCGAGTTCGACCACCTGTCGCCCAAGGGCCTCGAGGTCATGGTGCACCAGTCGCGCTTCCTCGAAGCGGTCCGGGAAGGGCACCGCAGCTTCCTCCTCGCGGACGAGCCCGGGCTCGGCAAGACGGCGCAGTCCGTGCTCGCCGCGTCGGTCGCGGGCGCGTACCCGCTCCTCGTCGTGGTGCCGAACGTGGTCAAGATGAACTGGGCGCGCGAGGTCGAGCGCTGGACGCCCCAGCGCCGCGCCACCGTCATCCAGGGCGATGGCGACGACATCGACGCCTTCGCCGATGTGTTCATCGTGAACTACGAGATCCTCGACCGGCACATGTCGTGGCTCGCTTCCATCGGGCTGCGCGGCATGGTCGTCGACGAAGCGCACTTCATCAAGAACCTCAGTTCGCAGCGGTCGCAGAACGTGCTGTCGCTCGCCTCGCGGGTGCGGGAGCGCACGCCGGGCGGCAACCCGCTCATGCTCGCCCTCACCGGGACTCCGCTCATCAACGACGTCGAGGACTTCGACGCGATCTGGCGTTTCCTGGGGTGGACCACGGGGGAGAAGCCCGGGCCCGTGCTCATGGAGAAGCTCGACGCGACGGGTTTCACGCCTGCCGACAAGGCCTTCTATCCGGAGGCGCGTGACGCCGTGATCTCGATGGGGATCGTGCGCCGCAAGAAGAAGGACGTCGCGGCAGATCTCCCCGACAAGCTCATCGCGGATCTGCCGGTGCAGCTCGACGACGAGTTCGGGCGCAGCATCCGGCAAGCGGAGCGCGAGCTCGGCGAGCGTCTCGCGGCGCGGTATCGGCGCATCATCGAGGCGCGCGGCGACCGCGGCCTCGCTCCGGGGGAGATCGACGACGACATCGTCCGCCTCGTGGCGCAGAACGAGCTCGAGGAGTCGAAGGCGGCGGGAACGGGCGGCGACAACGTCTTCACGATGGTGCGCCGGATCGGACAGGCCAAGGCCCAGCTCGCCGCGGACTATGCGGCTCAGCTGCAGCGGTCGGTCGGAAAGGTGGTGTTCTTCGCGAAGCACATCGACGTGATGGATCAGGCAGAGGCGCACTTCGCCGCCGCCGGCATCCGCTCGGTGTCGATCCGCGGAGACCAGACCTCGGCCGCGCGCCAGCAGGCGATCGACGACTTCAACGGCGATCCCGAGGTGGGCATCGCGGTGTGCTCGCTCACCGCCGCCGGTGTGGGACTCAACATGCAGGCAGCGTCGAACGTCGTGCTCGCCGAGCTGTCGTGGACCGCGGCGGAGCAGACGCAGGCGATCGACCGCGTGCACCGCATCGGTCAGGACGAGCCCGTGACGGCGTGGCGCATCATCGCCGCTCACACGGTCGACACGAAGATCGCCGAGCTCATCGACCAGAAGCAGGGGCTCGCAGCGCGGGCCCTCGACGGGGAGACGACCGATGACGCTGCGGCCGAGCCCGTGCAGCTCGGTGCTCTGATGCACCTGCTGCGCGAGGCTCTGGGCGCGGCCTGAGCGTCGCGAGCAGCTGACTCGGCCACGGAAGTCGGCGTCAAGAATTCAGATTCTTGACGCCGATTTCTCGTCTCGGATGTGAATCGGGTGAACTTCTGCCGATTCGTCTCGATTCGGCGGCAAGATCGGCTGTTTTCACCGTCTCGAATGGCGGATGCTCGCTCCCGACCGCTAGTGTCGATCGCAGGCAGAGTCGCCTTTCCCCCTGTTCCCGAATCCCTCTGAGGCAAGCATGAAGATCGGCATCCTGACGAGCGGCGGCGACTGCCCCGGACTCAACGCGGTCATCCGCGGCATCGTGCTCAAGGGCACCACGACCTACGACCTCGAGTTCGTCGGCATCCGTGACGGATGGCGCGGCGTCGTCGACGGCGACTTCTTCCCGCTCACTCGCCACGAGGTCAAGGGACTCTCGAAGGTCGGCGGCACGATCCTCGGAACCAGCCGCACCAACCCCTACGAGGGCGAGCGCGGCGGCGCGGAGAACATCGCCAAGACCCTGTACGGGCACAAGATCGACGGCATCATCGCGATCGGCGGCGAGGGGACGCTCGCGGCGGCGGACCGCCTCGCGAAGGACGGCATCAACGTCATCGGCGTGCCGAAGACCATCGACAACGATCTACGGGCCACCGACTACTCGTTCGGCTTCGACACGGCGGTCAACATCGCCACGGACGCGATGGACCGCCTGCGCACGACCGGCGACTCGCATCAGCGCTGCATGGTCGCCGAGGTCATGGGACGGCACGTGGGGTGGATCGCCCTGCACGCCGGCATGGCCGCGGGCGCTCACGCGATCCTCATCCCCGAGGTCCCGCAGACGCTCGAAGAGATCACGGCGCTCGTGACGAGCGCTCATGACCGCGGCCGCGCCCCTCTGGTCGTCGTGTCCGAGGGATTCAAGCTGCAGGGCATGGACGAGGCCTACAGCGACAAGGGGCTGGATGCCTTCAACCGCCCGCGGCTGGGTGGCATCGGCGACCGGCTCGCCCCCGAGATCGAGCGTCTCACGGGCATCGAGACCCGCGCGACGATCCTCGGCCACATCCAGCGCGGTGGATCGCCCTCGGCCTTCGACCGCGTCCTCGCGACGCGCCTCGGCCTGCATGCTGCCGATGCCATCGTCGACGGCGCGTGGGGCCAGATGGTCGCCATGCAGGGCACCGACATCGTGCGGGTCCCCTTCGCGGAGGCACTCGGCGAGCTCAACACCGTCCCGCGCAGCCGGTACGACGAAGCCGCCGCGCTGTTCGGCTGAGCGGGGCGCGGGGTGCGGGCGCGTGCGGAGGTGATCACGCCGGCGTAGGGGGATTCGACCTGGATCCTCCTACCTTCGCGCGATCGCCTACCTCGTTGCACCCGTCAGCGCAGTCTCGACCGATGAAGCCCCTGTGCGATGGCGGTGAGCACGGTCGCCTGCACTTCGTCCGGAGTGAAGAGCAGTTGGTGGAAGTCGAACCGCAGCGTGGTGTAGCCCCGTAGCACCAGGCGTGCGTCGGCGCGGATGTCGCGTCGTCGATCGCGAGCCGCGCTGTGATGGGCGAACCCGTCGATCTGCACGGCCAGGGAATCGCCGATCAGGCCGTCGAGAGGGTGACCGTCGATCCACACCTGCTGTCGGACGGTGACGCCGATCTCGCGCATGAGCCAGACGAATCGCGTCTCCAATCCGGAGTCCGACAGGGAGGACGCAACGGCGGCCAGGCTATCGGCGCGCGCTGATCGCCACCGCACGCGCGCGAGTTCGACGTCGGTGATCCGCTGCAGATGCAGGGCAGACTCCCACACCGCAAGGGCGTCGGCCGGTTCGAGGCAGCGGGCGACATGGAACAGCACGTTCAGGAGAGGCTCCTCGGCGGACCTCGACGGCACGGGTATCGGCCCGCGCGCCCAGTGATTCGTCACATCCTCGCCTCGATTGCGGGATGCCGTGGCCGGGACGGCGATGTGCACCGAGTCCATCGCCGGGGTCCACAGCCCTAGCTCGAGCGCGGCCGTGACGCAGGTGATGCGTCCGCCGCCCGCCGCCGCACGTCGCCGGGCCTGCGAGCAGGTCGGGTCGATGAGCCAGGAGCGTCGCACTCTTACGAGATGCCCGCTCGCGACGGCGCGGCGAATTGTCGCGTCGGTGAATCCGGCATTCCGAAGGGCCGTGCTGTGGGCGACGCCGTTCCGGCTCCGCATCCATGTCGTCAGTCTGTCCACACGCACCAGGATGGGCGGTCCACGGTCACCGGCCAGACCGCTGACGCACGGGATGGGGACACTCGACGGAGACCTCGTGATGTGGAGGGCGAGTCGAAGCGCAAGGGAGGTAGGTAAACGCGCGGAGGGAGGACGATCTTGCGTGAATCGTCCTCCCTCCGCGCGATCGCCTACCTCATCGCGCAGGGCGGAGGGAAGGGACGCGGATGCCGTCAGGCGAGGCCGACCGTGTCGAGGAGCCAGGCCAGCTCGAAAGCCCGCTCCTTCCACGAGTTGTACCGACCGCTGACGCCGCCGTGGCCGGCGACCATCTCGCACTTGAGCAGCACGTCCTCCGCGCCGGCCTCGCGCAGCGCCGCGACCCACTTCGCGGGTTCGACGTAGGCGACGCGCGAGTCGTTCAATGAGGTGACGGCGAGGATCCGCGGATAGGTCGAACCGTTGCCGATGTTCTCATAGGGCGTGTACGACTTCATGTACGCGTACACGTCGGGGTCGTGCAGCGGGTCGCCCCACTCATCCCACTCGATCACGGTGAGCGGCAGCGAGGGGTCGAGGATCGTGGTCAAGGCGTCGACGAAGGGCACGGCCGCGAGCACGCCGGCGAAGAGCTCCGGGGCCAGGTTCGTGATCGCGCCCATCAGCAGACCGCCGGCGCTGCCGCCCTCGGCGACCAGGCGCTTGGGCGTCGTGACGCCGCTCGCGACGAGATGCTCGGCGCAGGCGACGAAATCCGTGAACGTGTTGCGCTTGTGCAGCAGCTTGCCGTCCTCGTACCACTGACGACCCATCTCGCCACCGCCGCGCACGTGCGCGACGGCGAAGACCACGCCGCGATCCAGCTCCGACAGGCGCATGACCGAGAAGCCGGGGTCGATCGAGTGCTCGTAGGAGCCGTAGCCGTAGAGGTGCACGGGGCGGGGTGCGTCGCCGGGCTCGCCGAACGACCGCTTCCAGACCAGGGAGATCGGCACCTGTGTTCCGTCGGACGCCGTCGCCCACGTGCGCCGCTGGTCGTAGTCCTGCGGTTCGTAGCCGCCGAGCACCGTCACCTGCTTGCGCAGCACGAGCTCCCGCGTCGCGAGGTCGAGCTCGTACACCGTGCCGGGAGTCACGAAGGACGTGTAGCCGAGGCGCAGGAACGGCGAATGCCACTCCGGGTTGCCGCTCACGCCGGCCGAGTACAGCGGCTCGTCGAAGACGACGTCCTCGACGGCATCCGTGGAGTAGTCGAGCAGTCCGACGCGCTCGAGACCCTCACGGCGGTACTCGACGGTCGCGAAGTCACGGAACGCGTCCATGCCGAGCAGGCGTCGGCCCGGCTCGTGGGCCAGCACGACGCGTCGGTCGCCCTGCGGATCGTCCGCGCGGACCGATACGAGCTCGAAGTCCAGGGCGCCATCGTTGTGCAGGATGAACAGGCGATCCTCGCCGTCGACGATCGCGTGCTCGAGCGAGTACTCCACGCCCTCGCGTCGCGGCCAGACCATCTGCGGCTCCGCTGTGAGGTCACCGGTCAGGTCGACCAGACGCTCCTCGCTCGTGACGCTCGATCCGACGGCGATCACGAGGTAGCGGCGGCTGCGGGTGATCCCGGCACCGAGCCAGAACTTCTCGTCGGGTTCATGGAAGAGCTGCACGTCGTCCGCGACGGGTGTGCCGAGGCGATGCAGCCACAGGGCGTCGGGACGCCACGCGTCGTCACGGGTGGTGTAGAGCACGCCGGTGCCGTCGGGGGTGAAGAACGCCCCACCGGTGTTCGGGATCTCGTCGGGGAGCGTCTCGCCGCTCTCTAGGTCGCGGACGCGCACCGTGTAGAGCTCGTCGCCCTCGAAGTCGGTCGACCAGAGCAGCTTCGTGGCGTCGTCGGAGGTGTCGAACGCTCCGAGCGAGAAGAACTCGTGCCCCTCGGCCTCGGCGTTGCCATCGAGCAGCACGATCTCGCCGGGAACGGGCACCCCGGGCTCCAGCACCGGGGGAGTCCAGTCGTCCTCTGAGGCCGCCGTGCGGCAGTGGATGCCGTATTGCGAGCCCTCCTCGGTGCGGCTGTAGTACCACCACGCGCCGCGACGGGTAGGCACGGAGAGATCGGTCTCCTGCACGCGGCCCTTGATCTCCTGGAACAGCGTCTCGCGCAGGTCGGCGAGCCCCGCGAGCTCGGAGTCGGTGTGAGCGTTCTCGGCCTCGAGATGCGAGATCACCTCGGGGGAGTCCTTGTCGCGCAGCCACTCGTAGGGATCGTCGAACGTGTCGCCGTGATGAGTGCGGAGGGCGGAGCGGCGGGCGGCGATCGGAGCATCAGTCACCCGCTCCACGCTAGTCCAGGTCGAGTTGACCGTCACCCGGCAGGGTGGGAGGATCTACCGGGGCCGGTTAACGGAAGTCAAACCCACGGTGAACTCTTCGTTCATCACGTCGATCCCGTCGACACCTCCTTCTTCCCGACGACCGAAAGAGAACGGTGGAAACCGCAGTCCTCATCGTCGTGCTGGTGATCGCGCTGGCACTCTTCTTCGACTTCACCAACGGGTTCCACGACACCGCGAACGCGATGGCCACCCCCATCGCCACCGGTGCGTTGAAGCCCAAGACGGCCGTGCTTCTCGCGGCGGTCCTGAACCTCGTCGGCGCTTTCCTGTCGACCGAGGTGTCCAAGACGGTCTCGCACGGGATCATCCGCGAGGACAGCATGCAGGGAGAGCTGTTCCTCCCGATGATCTTCGCGGGACTCATCGGCGCCATCACGTGGAACATGCTCACCTGGCTGCTCGGTCTGCCGTCGAGCTCCTCCCACGCTCTCTTCGGCGGTCTGATCGGCGCCACGCTCGTGGGCGTCGGGGTCGCCGGCATCGACTTCGGGATGGTGCTGTCCAAGATCATCCTCCCGGCGCTGATCGCTCCGCTCACCGCCGGGATCATCGCGTTCGCAGCGACGAAGATCGCCTATTCGATCACTCGTCGGTACGACGGCAAGCCGGATGGACGCGACGGCTTCCGCTGGGGACAGATCTTCACCTCTTCGCTCGTGGCGCTCGCGCACGGTACCAACGACGCGCAGAAGACCATGGGCGTCATCACCCTCGCGCTGATCGCCGTCGGCTGGCAGAACAGCGAGCAGGCCGATCCGTACCTCTGGGTCATCATCGCCTGCGCCGTCACGATCGCGCTCGGCACCTATCTCGGCGGCTGGCGCATCATCCGCACCCTCGGCAAGGGACTCACCGAGGTCAAGCCCGCGCAGGGGTTCTCGGCCGAGAGCTCGACCGCGGCCACGATCCTCGCCTCCAGCGCCTTCGGCTTCGCCCTGTCGACCACGCAGGTCGCCTCGGGCTCGGTCATCGGGTCGGGTCTGGGCCGGCGCGGCTCGACGGTGCGCTGGCGGACCGCAGGGCGCATCGCGATCGGCTGGGTGCTCACGCTCCCCGCCGCCGGCGCCGTGGGGGCGATCGCCGCGCTTCTGGTCACCTGGCTCGGCAACTGGGGCATCGCGATCGACGCCGTCCTCGCGCTCGCCGTGATCGTCGGTCTGTTCCTGCGTTCGCGCAAGGATGCCGTGACGCACGCGAACGCGATGAGCGACGTCGCCGAGTCCGGTCTCGCGGTCGACCTCCCCGACACGCCCCCGCCGACGCGACGCCAGCAGCGCATCGCCGAGGCCAAGGCCGAGGCGAAGGCCCGAGCCGAGGCGCGCGAGCAGGCGAAGACCAAGGCCAAGGCCGACGCGAAGGCGAAGTCCGAGGCCAAGGCGAAGGGCAAGGGCGATGCGAAGGGCAAGGGGAAGCCGCAGGGCGGCGTCTCCGCGACGAGCGGGTCGCCTGCCGATGAGGAGGGATCGAAGTGACTGTCGCCATCGACTGGGAGGCGTTCGCGCTCGTCTTCATCGCCGCACTGCTCGGAGCCTGCGCCGTGGTGACCTTCTATGCGACGGGCCTTCGGCTGCTGGTGCGCAGCGGGCGCGCGCCCGTCGTGAGCCCCGCCGAGTTCACCGACGCGATCACGGTCGTGACCGAGAAGGAGCTCAAGCGGGCCGCGAAGCAGGCGGCGAAGGCGGCGCGCAAGAGCCCGCTGACCGAAGGACAGAAGCGCCTCGCGCTGGTCGGGGCGTATGCGTGCTTCGCGCTGTGCGCGGCAGCGGTCGTCGTCGGCATCCTCATCATCGTGGTGGGTCACTGAGGCAGACCGGAGTCGCGTCCGGTGGTCAGCGGAGCAGACCCGCCACCAGGTCGTCGATGATCTCGTCGGTCGAGGTCTCGGGGTCGATCGGCGTCGTGAGCCGGTCGAGCAGGAGTCCGTCGATCGCATAGTGGAACAGTGCGATCTCGCGGCGGCCCCCGGGCAGCCCCGCCGAGGCGTTGAAAGCCACGTCGCCCTCGAAGCCCGCGCGCTGCCATGCCCCGAGGAGAGCCGCGACCTCCGGACGACGACTGCTCTCCAGGCGCAGCTCGAACAGGGCCATCGTGACGTCGGGATCCGCGGTGAGTCGCCGCACGATGTCCCGCAGGTAGTCCGCGAACAGCGCGGGACTCGGGGAATCAGCGGCTCGGCGCGCGAGGTCGTCCTCTGTCGGGGCGAGCCGCTCGCTGATGCGGTCGACCAGCCCTTCGATGAGGGCATCGCGGCTGCGGAAGTAGTTCGAGGTCGTGCCGACGGGGAGCCCGGCTCCCTGGTCGATGGCCCGGTGGGTGAGCCCTCGGGACCCCTCTGAAGCGAGCACGCTCAGCCCGGCATCCGCGATCGCCCGGCGCCGCGCCTCGTTCTTGGCCATCCCCGCACTCTATCCGAAGCACTACAGCTGATGTGATCGCGGGTGCGCTGCGCGACCTAGGCTGGGGACATGACCGCGCCCTCCGAGAGCGAGTACGTGTTCGGACGCCACCGTCCGGCATCCCACGTGGTGGTGCACGTGAGCGATCCGCACTTCCTGGCCGGCGGCGCCAGACTCGGTGGCCGCTACGACGTCGAGTCGACGTTCGCGCGCACGCTCGACGCGATCCGGGCCGTTCATCCGAGCCCCGCGGCCATCGTCGTCACCGGCGACCTCGCCGACCTGGGGGAGCCCGACGCCTACCGACGCCTCCGTGACGCCGTCGAACCTGTCGCCGAGGAACTCGGCACGGTCGTGGTGTGGGTCGCCGGCAACCACGACGAGAGGCCGGCGTTGCGGGAGGGACTGCTCGACCTGGCTCCGACCCAGGAACCGGTCACCGGCGTCTGGGATCTCGACGGACTGCGCCTGATCGCCCTGGACTCGAGCGTCCCCGGCTGGCACCACGGCGATCTCGACGAGGCTCAGCTGACCTGGCTCGCCGAGATCCTCCGCGAGCCGGCCCCGCACGGGACGCTCCTCGCGATGCACCACCCGCCGCTCCCGAGCCACCTTCCGCTGTTCGACATCCTCGAACTGCGACACCAGGACGAGTTGGCCGACGTGATCCGCGGCACCGACGTGCGCGGCATCCTGGCCGGGCACCTGCACTACTCCTCGCACGGCACGTTCGCCGGCATCCCCGTGAGCGTGTCCTCGGCGACGTGCTACACGATGAACGTCGCTCGACCGGCAGCCGAGGTCAACGGGATGGATGCCGCGCAGGCCTTTCAGCTCGTGCACGTGCACCCCGACACGATCACTCACACGGTCGTACCCGTGGTCGACGCACCCACCGGCACCTTCTTCTCCGAGGAGTGGCTGGACAGGATGGCGCGTCTCGGCCCGGACGGGCGCCTCGAGGCGTTCTCGCGCAAACGGTGACGCGCGGTCGTATCCCGGTCGACGCATACGCGCGGGCGTAGACTTGTCGCATCCCCCGCTTCACACACTCGCCACTACCCACAAGGATGTGACATGGCTTCTGCCGCGCCCGCACTGACCCGTACCGAGACCGATTCCCTGGGGAGCATGGAGATCCCGGTCGACGCGTACTGGGGGATCCACACGGCTCGCGCCGATGCGAACTTCCCCATCACGAAGCGGCCCATCTCGGTGTACCCGGACCTCGTGATCGCGCTCGCGATGGTCAAGCAGGCCAGTGCCAGGGCGAACCGCCAGATCGGCGTGCTCGACCCGGAGCGTGCCGACCTGATCGACCGCGCCGCGCAGCGGGTGATCGACGGCGAGTTCCACGATCAGTTCACGGTCGGCGTCATCCAGGGCGGCGCGGGCACCTCGACGAACATGAACGCGAACGAGGTCATCACCAACATCGCGCTCGAGATGGCCGGCCGTGAGAAGGGCGACTACGCGTTCCTCTCGCCGATCGACCACACCAACCGCAGCCAGTCGACCAACGACGTGTACCCGACCGCGGTCAAGATCGGTCTCTCGCTCACGCTGCGCTCGCTGCTCGAAGAGCTCGACCTGCTGCGCGTGTCGTTCCTGCACAAGTCGCACGAGTTCCACGACGTGCTCAAGGTCGGCCGTACGCAGCTGCAGGATGCCGTGCCGATGACGCTCGGACAGGAGTTCCACGGCTTCGCCACAACACTCGGCTACGACCACACGCGCCTCACCGAGAACGCCTCCCTCATGTTCGAGATCAACATGGGCGCGACGGCCATCGGCACGGGCATCACGACCCACATCGACTACGCCCCGGCCGTGCTGAAGCACCTGCGCGAGATCACCGAGCTCGACCTCGTCACCGCCGGCGACCTCGTCGAGGCTACGAGCGACACGGGATCGTTCATGTCGTTCTCCTCGACGCTCAAGCGCAACGCCATGAAGCTGTCGAAGATCTGCAACGACCTGCGCCTGCTGTCGTCAGGACCGCAGGCCGGGTTCGGCGAGATCAACCTCCCGGCGATGCAGGCAGGTTCCAGCATCATGCCAGGCAAGGTCAACCCTGTGATCCCCGAGGTCGTCAACCAGGTGGCGTTCGCGGTCGCGGGCGCCGACATGACGGTCACGATGGCCGCCGAGGCCGGTCAGCTGCAGCTCAACGCGTTCGAGCCGGTCATCGCGCACTCGATCTTCCAGTCGATCACCTGGATGCGTCAGGCCATGTGGACGCTTCGCGTCAACTGCGTCGACGGCATCACGGCCAACCGCGACCGCCTCGGCGCGATGGTGGGCGCATCGGTCGGCGTCATCACGGCGCTCACGCCCTTCATCGGCTACGCCGCCGCGGCCGCACTCGCGAAGACCGCGCTCCTGACGAACCGCAACGTCGCCGACCTGGTGGTCGAGGCGGGGCTGATGTCGCGCGACGAGGTCACGAAGCAGCTGTCCCCGGCACGTCTCTCGGGTCTGGAAGCCGTGACGGCGGCGATCCCGGTCATCACTCCCGAGGATCTGATCGAGATCTGATCTCGATCAGAGGAGAACATGCAGAACGGCCCTGGCGATCCGCCGGGGCCGTTCCGCATGCACGCGCGTCAGTCGATGACGCGGCAATGGGTCGTGAGCTCGCCGATGCCGTCGATGCCGACCGTCACGACCGAGCGGTCGCGCAGGAAGATCTGCGGGTCGCGCGAGTAGCCGGCCCCACCGGGGCTGCCCGTGGAGATCAGCGTGCCCGGCAGCAGCGTGAGCGACTGCGACAGGTGGGCGATGAGCGTGGCGACCGAGCGCACCATCTGGTCGGTGCTCGCGTCCTGAACGGTCTGGCCGTCGACCACCGCCCAGATGTGCAGGTCCTGCGGGTCGGCGATCTCGTCGGCCGTCACCGCGAAGGGCCCGGTCGGCGTGAAGCCGTCGAACGACTTGCACCGCGACCACTGCGCCTCGGAGAACTGCACGTTGCGCGCCGTGATGTCGTTCACGACCGTGTAGCCCCAGACATACGAGAGGGCGTCCTCCGCCGAGACGTCCTTGGCCGGTGTGCCGATGAGCACGCCCAGCTCCGCCTCGTAGTCGACGGCTTCGCTGAGTGCGCGCGGCCACGACGTGGTCTGCTCATGGCCGGTGAGCGAGTTGGGCCAGAGGGTGAAGACGGTCGGCGCTGCATCCGTCTTGAGCCCGAGCTCGCTGGAATGCGCAGCGTAGTTGAGTCCGACGGCGAGCACAGCCGGGGGAGCGATCACTGCCGACGCGAAGCTCCAGCCGTCCAGAGGATGCCGTGTGGCCGCGCCGTCCGCGAGAGCGGCGCGCAGGGCGTCGAGGGCCGGTGCGCCGCGCTCGATGAGCTGCTGCAGGGTCGCCGGAGCATCGGGGAGGAGATCTGAGACGAGGATGGCGTCGGTGCCGTCCACGACCGCGAGATTCGCGGCAGGGGAGTCGGCGCGACGCAGATGAGCGAACCGCATGTCTCTACGGTATCCGGTGCCACGTGCTCGGCGCTGGAGGAAGTCGCCAGAGCCCGGCCGAGTTGATTGTTGCCAATATGCTGTCGCTATGAGTTCCGGAGGACCGTCGCAGCCATCGCCGTACACGCCGCCGCCCGCTCAGCGGCCCGCGGGACAGCAGCCCGGGTCTGGGCAGTCGGGATATCCGCAGCAGCCGCCGGCGCCGGCGCACCCGCAACAGCCGGCGTCAGCGCCGAGCTACGGGGCGCAGCAGTACGCGCAGTCCGCCTATACGCCCGCCGCGTTCTCGCAGCGCCCGGCGTACGCCTCGGTGCTCGCGCAGCCCACTCCGTACTCGCCGCCCGCACCCGTCGCTCCGTCGCCGTCGCAGGGACTGCCGGCCCTGCCCGCGGGCAAGCGCGGCGGGCGCATCGCCCTCGGCATCCTCTTCGTCTTCCTCGGGCTGCTGCTGCTCGCGCTCGTCGCCTACTTCGGACTGGCCCTCGGGGCGCTGGCGTCCGTGGTCGGGCTCGTGCTCGCGCTCATCCCGCTCACGGCGGTGTTCCTGGTGGTGCGGATGATCGATCGCTGGGAGCCCGAGCCCAAGTCACTCGTGTTCTTCGCGATCGCCTGGGGTGCGATCGCCGCCGTCGGTCTCACGCTCCTCGTCGACCTCGGTCTCACGATCCTCTTCGGGGTTCGGGGCGAGGTGGCCGGAGCCGTCGTCCAGGCTCCGATCGTCGAGGAGCTGTGGAAGGGCGTCGGCGTCTTCCTCATCTTCCTGATCGCACGCCGTTCCTTCGACGGCCCGATCGACGGCGTCGTCTACGGCGCGCTGGTCGGTGCGGGCTTTGCCTTCACCGAGAACATCCAGTACTTCGCGATCAGCCTCATCGAGGGCGGTGGCCAACAGCTCACGGTGACGTTCATCCTGCGCGCGATCATGTCGCCGTTCGCACACGCCATGTTCACCTCGCTCACCGGTCTCGCGATCGGTCTCGCCGCACGTCGCGGCGCGTCGGCGGGCACGGCGATCGGATTCGGCCTCCTCGGGATGCTCGGAGCGATGTTCCTGCACGGGCTGTGGAACGGCTCGTCGTTCGCGAACTTCTTCCTGCTGTACTTCGTCCTGCAGGTGCCGCTGTTCGTGGGGTTCATCCTCGGCGTCGTCGCTCTGCGGCGGGAAGAGGCCCGACTCACCCGGGCCCGGCTCGGCGACTACGCGGCGGCCGGCTGGTTCACGCCCGAGGAGGTCACGATGCTCGCGACCCCGGCCGGACGCAAGACGGGGCTCCGCTGGGCGGCACAGCTGCGCGGGGATCGACGTCCTCTCATGCGCGAGTTCATCAAGGACGCCACGACCCTCGCGGCGGTCCGACAGCGGGCGATCACCGGACGCGATCCGATGGTCCCGGCGGAGGAGCAGGCGCTGCTCGTGCGGACCAGGGCCGCCCGCGCGGCGCTGCTGGCGTACTGAGGAGGCCGGACCATGACCACGTTCATCCTGCTGCACGGCGGAGGCGACGTGGGGTGGTCCTGGCACCTTGTCGCCGCGGCCCTCCGGCGCGAGGGGCACGAGGTCTTCGCCCCCGACCTCCTGGCCGACGATGACTCCGCCACGCTCGACGACTACGCGGATGCGGTCGTCGCGGAGGTGGGTCCGCTCCGTGGAGGGCTGGTCGTCGGGCATTCGTTCGGAGGCTTCACCGCGCCGCTCGTCGCGGACCGCATCGGAGCGGACGTGCTGGTGCTGCTCGCGGGCATGATCCCGAGGCCGGGTGAGCGACCCGAGGACCGGTGGGAGAACACCGGGTATGGCGAGGCCGCCGCTGCGCAGGCGGCAAGAGACGGTGGCCTCACCGGGAACGAGGACCCCCTCGTGAGCTTCTACCACGACGTGCCGCGGGAACTCGCCCTTGAGGCGATCAGCAGGGAACGCGCGCATCCCTCGACGGCGGCCATGGAGACGCCGTGGCCGTTGGCCGCGTGGCCGAGCATCCCGACCGAGTTCATCGTCTGCACGCAGGACCGCTTCTTCCCGCCCGAGTTCCTCCGCCGCCTGGCCGCCGACCGACTGGGCGTGGTCGCCGACGAGATCGACGGGAGTCACTGCGTCGCGTTGAGCAGGCCGGAGGAGCTCGCGCGGATGCTCAAGGGGTACGCGGTCACGCATGGCCCGTCCGCATCCGCTCGATCGTGACATCGGCGCCGACAGCGGCCGGGGACAGACTCAGCGCCCGGTGCTGCGGCGATGCCTGCATGTCTCCCGGGCGCTGAGTTGGTCTACGACCAGGGTGCACCCGTGTCCAGCGGGTGTCAAGACCCTCAGCCCCGACCCCGCCGTTCGGAGGTGTTCGCTCTGAGCAGGTCCGACCGCGTTGACCCGGCTCACGGGCTCCGGTTGGATGGATGCCATGACTGATCGCACGAAGCCTGAGTTCGACGCCCCCACCGCACCCGCTCCCTCCGAGCTCGTGATCCGCGACCTCATCGAGGGCGACGGAGCCGAGGCGAAGCCCGGCGACACCGTGACCGTCCACTATGCGGGGGTCGAGTTCGAGTCCGGCGAGGAGTTCGACTCCTCGTGGGGGCGCGGCGAGACCATCCAGTTCCCGCTGCGCGGCCTGATCCAGGGCTGGCAGGACGGCATCCCCGGCATGAAGGTCGGCGGGCGCCGCGAGCTCGTGATCCCGCCGCACCTGGCGTACGGTCCTGCCGGCGGCGGGCACTTCCTCTCCGGAAAGACCCTCATCTTCATCATCGATCTCGTCGCGGTCGGCTGAGTCGCCGCACGAATCGCGCACGGCGCCGCATCCGCTCGGATGCGGCGCCTTCGTCGTCGAGGAAGAAAGTCCGCATTCAGGGGAATACATGCAAGTGCATGTAAGTTATCTCCCGTGACGCCGCGCGAGCGGTCCACCTTCCTGGTCGCACGATGCGACTGACGTCTTCAGAGGAGCACCACATGACCATTGACATCCCCGGTTACCGTCCCGGCACCTACGTCCTCGACCCCGCCCACAGCGAGGTCACGTTCAGCGTCCGCCACATGATGATCTCGAAGGTGCGCGGCACGTTCGGCGTCAAGAGCGCCACGCTCACCGCGCCCGAGAACCCGCTCGACACCACGGTCGAGGCCAGCGTCGACGTGACGTCCGTCGACACCAAGGACGAGGGTCGCGACCAGCACCTGCGCTCGGCCGACTTCTTCGACACCGAGAACTTCCCGACCATGGACTTCGTCTCCACGGGCGCACGCGCCGAGAACGGCGAACTGTACGTCGACGGCGACCTCACCATCCGCGGCATCACGAAGCCCGTCACCTTCGAGGTCGACTTCGGCGGCTTCGGCTCCGACCCGTGGGGCAACTACAAGGCCGGCGCCTCGGCGAAGGCCGTCATCAACCGCGAGGACTTCGGCCTCACCTGGAACGCTGCGCTCGAGACCGGTGGTGTGCTCGTCGGTAAGGACGTCACGATCAACCTCGACCTCCAGGGAGCCCTGCAGCAGGACGCCTGACCTCGGCGGATCGCGTTCGAAGAGCCCCGTCCCTCTCGAGGGGCGGGGCTCTTCGTCGTCCGAGCCGCGAACTCAGGGCGCCGAACTCAGGCCTCCGGGCTCTCCGCGTCATAGGAGCGGAAGCGCGGGCTGCGGGCCGCGAGGAAGGCGACGAGGGCGATCACCAGGAATCCGCCGAGCAGGGGCGGGAACCAGAGCGTCGTCAGCGAGGCGAGAGCTCCGGCGTAGAGCGCGCCGAGCCGTGGTCCTCCGGCGACCACGACGATGAACACCCCCTGCAGGCGCCCGCGCATGGTGTCGGGCACCGCGGCCTGCATCATCGTGTTCCGGTAGATCGAGCTGACGTTGTCGGATGCTCCGGAGACGGCGAGAGCGATGCACGCGGCGACGATGAGCGCGATGTTCGCGGTGCTCTCCGACACGGGTGCGGAGAACGCCCCGATCAGCAGCACGACGCCGAACAGCAGGATCGCGGCCCCGTACACCTCGACGGCACGAGCGATGCCTCGGCCGTGCCAGCGATACTGGACCACGCGCCCCGAGAACAGGCTCGAGGCGAAAGTACCGACCGCGACCGAGGCCGTGAGCACGCCGGTGGTGACCGCGCCGCCGCCCAGCAGCAGAGTGCCGAGCGCCGGGAACAGCGCCAGCGGCTGCCCGAAGGTCATCGCGATGATGTCGATCACGTACTGCATCCGGATGTTGCTCGCACGGCGCAGGAAGCGCCAGCCATCGACGAGAGACGCCAGGCCGGGACGCACGATGTCCCCCTCCGGGCGCAGCGCAGGCAGCGTCCAGAGGCCGAGGAACATCGACAGCATCAGCACGACATCGATCGTGTAGGTCCACCCGTAGCCGGTGAGCGCCACCAGGATGCCGGCGAGCGCGGGACCGGCCATGACCGTGAGGCCGAAGGCCACGCCGTTCAGGGCCGAGGCGGCCGCGAGCATGTCGCGCGGTATCAGGCGGGGGACGATCGCCGTGCGCGTGGCCATGCCGACGGAGTTCGCGGCGGAGTTCACGATGCTGAGGACGTACAGCCACCAGATGGTCTCGGCCCCGGACCAGGTGAGTGCGGCGAGAAGGGCGGTCGAGAGGAACGTCACGGTCGCGGCGACCAGGGCCACGCGGCGGCGGTCGAAGGCGTCGGCGAGCATCCCGCCGTAGAGTCCCGCGAGCACCATGGGCACGAGCCCCGCGACGGCGATCATCGAGACCGCGAAGGTGCTGCCGGTCAGCGCGAAGACGTGCAGCATGACCGTGACGATCGTGAGCTGGCCGCCGATCCCGGCGAGCGAGGAGCCGATCCACATCCGGGCGAACGCGGGGCTCGCCTTCAGGGGGCTGAGGTCGATGAGATGGCCGCGAGCGCCGCTCACCGGTCGTGCCTGTCGTGCATCCTCCGAGCGTATCCGAGCGTCAGGGGAGCCGGGCGCTGGCGCGGTTCTCAGCGTGCGTGATCACTGGTAGACTCGTCAGGTTGCCGTTCGATCGGCCGCGGATAAAGAGAGCCCACGCATCAGGCGTCGGGCGCCGCGCAACAAGCAGAGAGGGGATCGAATCTATGGCACTGGAAGCAGACGTCAAGAAGGCGATCATCGAAGAGTACGCGACGCACCCCGGTGACACCGGATCCCCCGAGGTGCAGGCCGCGATGCTGACGCAGCGCATCAAGGACCTCACCGAGCACCTGAAGGAGCACAAGCACGACCACCACTCGCGTCGTGGCCTCTTCCTGCTCGTGGGTCAGCGCCGTCGTCTGCTCGGCTACCTCCAGAGCGTCGACATCGAGCGCTACCGCTCGCTGATCGCACGCCTGGGTCTCCGCCGATAACGCAGAGCGCCCCCGCGTACAATCGCGCAAAACATTCTTGAGAGGGCCGCCCCACGGTGTGGGGCGGCCTTCGGTGTGTCCGGGGTTGATCCGGTCCTGACTTTCCGTTAGGAAAGTAGAGAGCTTTCCGTCAGGAAAGCGAACGGGGGAGTGATGGATCAGAAGCCGGTCGCGGGACAGGACCCACTCGAGCAGCCGGATGCCGGCATCGCGCAGCGGTTCCTCGACGAGGTGGATGCCGTCGCCGAGCGCCGAGACCGGACAGTCGATCGCCGGGCGCTCGCATGGCTCCAGATCGCGAACACCGCGGTCCTCTCGGTGTATCTGCTGGTCTTCTCCACGCTGCTCCGCTCGGAGGGCGGACTCGCGCAGGTTCTCGTCTTCGCCTTCCTCGTCTGGGGGCAGATCTCCTCGGGGATGGCGCAGCGTTGGGGCATACAGCGCCGTCTCACCCGCTCGCGGTGGCCCCTCTTCGTCGGAGGTGGCATCCTGGTGGCGATCGCCTTCGGGCTGATGCTCGCTGCGGTGTTCGTCCCGTCCTTCCCGGTGGTCCCCGTCTACGTGTCGATCGGATTCTTCGCGCTGAGCTTCGGAGGCTACGGAGTGGCGGGGCTGATCCGCGCCCGCCGCGACCCGCGGCCGCAGGCCTCGCCACGTGTGCCGCTCGATCCGGCCGCGCGGTGGGGCACCATCCTCGTCGGCGCGGCCTTCGGAGCACTCGTCGCTCTCGCGGGTGCGCCCGACGACGTCCTGAGGGCGATCCTCCTGCTGTTCGTCGTCCTCGGGATCGCGGTCTGGCTCTTCGCCTCGGGCACGGAGCTCGGGCTGTCGGAGATCGGAGCGGTCTGGCGCTGGCCGCACGTCCTCACCGTCGCCGTGGCAGGAGGTGCCCTGGTGGGCGTCGTGCTCCTCGATCTGGGTGCCCGCGGGCTGTCCTCGGTCGCGGTGGCGCTCGGCGCGGTCGTGCTGGCGGTGTTCGTCGCCGTCTCGTTCGTGCAGGGATACGCGCGCCGTGGCTGACGGCACGCGGGCACCCCACCCGCGCACCCGACTGGACGACAACTTCGCCTCGCCCATCCGCTTCTCGATGCTGGCGTCGCTCGGCGAGGGCATCGAGCTCGACTTCGTCACGCTGCGGGAGATCCTCCAGTGCGGCGACTCCCCGCTCAGCAAAGCCATCGCTCACCTGCAGGCGGCCGGTTACGTCATCGCACGAAAGGCGTCGGCGGGGACGCGGCAGCGCACATGGGTGCGATCGACGCGCGCCGGGCGTGATGCCTTCGCGGGACACCTGCAAGCGCTGCGGGAGATCGTGGCTCTCGGAGACGGCCCCGCTCTGTGACGCCGCGACCTCAGGAGGGCTGACCCACCAGGTCCGGGTGGTGGATCGCCGCGACGTCAGGGTGCGCCCGCAGACGCGACTTCATCGCGTTCTCTCCGTAGGTGGCGTGGATCGGGTTGCTCGGATCCTCGGTGATGCCGGTGGCCTGCGCTGCGAGGTCGGCGGGGAGTTCGAGGAGCGGCAGCTGCTGGTCGAGTGCGGGGTTGAAGAAGAACGGGATGGAGATGCGCTCCTCGGGTGCCTTCGGCGAGATGACGCGGTGGTTCGTCGCCTTGAGGTAGCCGCCGGTCGCGTACTCCAGCAGCTCGCCGATGTTCACGACGAACGCACCGGGAACGGACGGGGCGGAGACCCACTCTCCGTCGCGCTCGACCTGCAGGCCGCCCTTGCCCGGCTCGACCCAGAGCAGCGTCAGCACGCCCGAGTCCTTGTGCGCGCCGACGCCCTGCTGCGGCTCGGGTTCGTGCGTTCCCGGGTAGCGGACTATCTTGATGAGCGTCGAGGGATCGCGGAACGACTCGTCGAAGTACGTCTCCTCAGCGCCGAGCGTGAGCGCCCACTCGCGCAGGAGCCTCCGGGCGATCTCCGTGAGGGTGTCGTGCCACTCCGTCACGATCTCCTTGAGCTCCGGCTGTGCGTCCGGCCACAGGTTCGGCCCGGTCAGACGGTTGAAGGCGGGACCTCCCTCGACGGGCTCGCGCTCGGGACCGATGTCGATCTGCTCGCGCCAGTCGACCTTGCCCTGCGTGCGCTCGCCTCCGACGCGGGTGTAGCCGCGGAAGTGCGGGCTCTTCACGTTCTCGATCGCCAGCTTGTCGGCCTCCGGCAGCGCGAAGAAGTCGATGGCGGCCTGGTGCAGCCGGGCCTCGAGCTCGGGGGAGATGCCCGTGCCGGTGAGGTAGAAGAACCCGACGTCGTGCGTCGCGGCACGCAGGTCGTCGCGGAACTGCGCCGCGGCCTCGGGGCCGGCGTCGAGCTGGGACAGGTCGAGGATGGGGAGCGAGAGATCAGCCATGACCCGAGCGTAAATCGGTCGTACCGCGGGCGGGCGAGTGTTGCGTCGGATTACCCGGGAGCCGTCGCGGAGCATCCGGTCGAAACATTCCGCGCGCTGGTGCTAGAGTCTCCCTTCGGTAAGGGATGCCTTACCTCAATTGCTCGAAAGAACCCTCCGTGCTCGCTACCTTCCTGATCGGCCTTCGTGAAGGCCTCGAAGCCGCGCTCGTCGTCGGCATCCTCGTCGCCTACCTCCGACGACTCGGACGGAAGGACGCGCTGCCCCGGATGTGGGCGGGGGTGGGCCTCGCGATCGCCCTCGCGCTCGGGATCGGCGCGATCCTGACCTTCGGCGCGTACTCCCTGACCTTCGAGGCGCAGGAGCTCATCGGCGGCCTCATGTCGCTGCTCGCGGTCGGGATGGTCACCTGGATGATCTTCTGGATGCAGAAGGCCGGCCGGACCATGAAGGCGACGCTCGAGGGCGGGATCGACCGCGCGCTCACGCAGGGCGGCATCTGGGCTCTCGTCGCGATCGGCTTCGTGTCCGTCGCTCGCGAGGGCATCGAGACGACCCTGCTCCTGTGGTCGATGGTGCAGTCCTTCGGCGATGCGCCCTCGGCTCTTCTGGGCGCCGTCCTGGGCCTGCTCACCGCGGTCCTCGTGGGCTGGCTGCTCGCGCGCGGCGCGGTGCGTCTCGACCTGCGCCGGTTCTTCCTCTGGACGAGCGGTTTCCTCGTGGTGGTGGCGGCCGGCGTCCTCGCCTACGCCGTCATGGACCTGCAGGAGGCCGGTGCGCTGCCAGGGCCGTTCACCGCTCTCGCACCCGTCGACGCCCTCACCGGAGCCGTCGCGACCGGATGGTCGGCGTTCCCGTTCGGCTGGGCCTTCGACGTCAGCGCCGTGATCGCGCCGGGACAGACGCTCGCTACGATCCTCCAGGCCACGATCGGCTTCATGCCCCGCATGACCTGGCTGCAGGTCGTCGCCTGGGCCGCGTACATGCTCGTCGTCGGCTTCCTCTTCGTCCGCGGGGTCCGCTCCCGTCGGCCCGTCACCCCTCGCACGGCACCTGAGCCCGCGCACGCGACGCCCGTGCCGTCCCTCACCGATCAAGGAGCACCATGACCACCTCCCGCCGAGTCCTCGCCGCCGTCGCGGCCGCGGGTGCGGCCGTCCTCGTCCTGAGCGGATGCGTCGCGAAGAGCGACGTCGCCGCGGGGGCCGCGTTCGACGTCGCCTCGACCGATTCCGACTGCTCCGTCTCGGGCTCCACGGCCCAGAGCGGCACGCTGACCTTCGACGTCACGAACGACAGCGCCCAGACGACCGAGTTCTACCTGCTCGCCGAGGACGGCCTGCGCATCGTCGGCGAGGTCGAGAACATCGCACCCGCAGCATCGCGCACCCTGACGGTGGTGGCACAGCCCGGGAAGTACTTCACACTGTGCAAGCCGGGAATGATCGGCGACGGCGTCGGGAAGTCGGAGTTCACCGTCACGGGCGACCGGGTGGCGCTCGCGGGGGAGGATGCCGAGCAGAAGCAGCAGGCGGTCGACCTGTACGCCGCGTTCGTGAAGGACCAGGTCGGCCAGCTCGTTCCCGCGGTCGAGGAGCTCGTCACGGCGTACCAGTCCGGCGACGACGAGACCGCGCGGACGCTGTTCCCGCAGACGCGAGCGTTCTACGAGCGCATCGAACCCGTGGCCGAGGCGCTGGGCACGCTCGACCCCCGCATCGACTACCGAGAGGTCGACGCCGTCGCCGAGGGACTGGACTGGACCGGCTTCCACCGCATCGAGAAGGATCTCTGGGTTCCGGCCCAGGACGCGCTGAACGCGGACGGCGAGACCCCCGCCTGGCAGGACTGGGTGCCCTCGACGACCGAGGAGCGCGCGGACTACGGCGACCAGCTCCTCGCCGACGTGCAGGAGCTGTACGACTACGTGCACTCCGACGACTTCACGACCGCGCTGGACGACCAGGGCATCGGCGGCATCTCGAACGGCGCGATCGCGCTGCTCGACGAGGTCGCTACCGGCAAGATCTCCGGCGAGGAGGACTGGTGGTCCGGCACCGACCTCTACGACTTCGCGGCGAACGTCGAGGGCTCCAAGATGGCCTTCTCGCTCGTGCAGGACTTCGCGGCAGCGCAGGGCGACGACGGCGAGGAGCTCGTCGGTGAGATCGAGGACGGATATGCCGCGCTCGAGGCCTCGCTCGCGGCACACGGCTCTCTCGCGGGCGGGTTCGTCGGGTACTCCGAGCTCACGGATGCCGACAAGCGCGAGTTCACCGACCTCATCAACGCGCTCGCCGAGCCGCTGTCGCAGCTCACCGGCACGGTCCTCGACTGACTCCGAGAGTACGATCGCGCAAGTGAACGACAGCACGAACGACGGCGCCGCCGACTCCCTCGAGGAGCCGGCGGCGTCCGTCGACGCACAGTCCGCGCCGACTGGTCTCAGCCGACGCGGCCTCCTCGGCCTCGCGCTCGGCGGGGGCGTCGCCTCGCTCGCGGTCGGCGTGGGCACCGGCCTCACGAGCGGCGTCGCCCTCGGACGCGCGCGTGCCGCGGAGGATGCCGAGAACACCTACTCGTTCTTCGGCGCGCACCAGGCGGGGATCACGACGCCCGTGCAGGAGCATCTGCACTTCGCCTCGTTCGACATGATGCCGCGCACGGACCGCGACGACCTGATCAGCCTGCTGCAGGACTGGAGCTATGCGGCGTCGCGGATGACGCAGGGTCTCGAGGTGAGCGCGACCGGGGCGGTCGGCGGCGACGCCGAGGTGCCGCCCGACGACACGGGGGAGGCGCTGGGGCTCCCGGCAGCCGGTCTCACCCTCACGTTCGGCTTCGGGCCGAGCCTGTTCGAGAACGAGGACGGCGACCGCTACGGCATCGCCGCGCAGCGCCCATCCGGCCTCGAACGACTGCCCGCCTTCCTCGGCGACGACCTCGACCCGCAGAGCTCGCACGGCGACCTCTGCATCCAGGCCTGCGCGAACGACCCGCAGGTGGCTGTGCACGCGATCCGCAACCTCAGCCGCATCGCGTTCGGGCGGGCGAAGCTGCGCTGGTCCCAGCTCGGGTTCGGCAAGACCTCACGGACGACCTCGGGCCAGGCGACGCCGCGCAACCTCTTCGGGTTCAAGGACGGCACCGCCAACATCCTCGCGGACGACGCCGCTGCGCTGGACCGTAACGTCTGGGTCGCGGCATCCGACGATCCCTCGTGGATGGCCGGCGGCTCGTACCTCGTCGCGCGCAAGATCGCGATGCTGATCGAGACCTGGGATCGCGTGCGCCTCTCGGAGCAGAACACGATCATCGGCCGGGACAAGGGCGTCGGTGCTCCGCTGTCCGGTGGAGACGAGTTCACGGCACCCGACCTCGACTCCGCGAAGATCGATGCGAACTCGCACGTGCGCCTCGCCCACCCCGACGAGAACGACGGGATCCGCATCCTCCGTCGGGGCTTCAACTACGTCGACGGCAACAACGAGCTCGGACGTCTGGATGCCGGACTCTTCTTCCTGTCGTACCAGCGCGACCCCGCGCAGTTCATCACCCTGCAGCGCAAGCTCTCGACGGATCGCCTGAACGAGTACATCAGGCACGTCGGCTCCGGGATCTGGGCGGTGCCGAGCGGAGCCGCGCCCGGGTCGTACGTCGGCGCCGGCCTGTTCTCCTGAGCAGTTCGGCGAATCGCTGGATCAGTGCTGCGCGAGGATGCCGACGACCCGCTCCGCGAACGCATCGGCTCCGAAATGGTCGTCCGCGGTGATCGTCACGACGGCGTCACGGCGGAAGATGAGGAGCTGGCCGTAGGCGCCGTGCAAGCGCCACGCATCACCGGGGCCGTCCCAGCCCGCGAGGGCGTACCGCTCGTAGGCCGTCCCGTCTCCCGCCGCCACCCAGTCGGTGTGCATCGCGTCCACGACCTTCGCGGGGGCGAGCTGCCGGCCGTGCCACACGCCGCGATCGCGGATGAGCCTTCCGAGCCGGGCGAGCTCCTCGGTGCGCAGCGCGATGCCCTCGCCCGCGAGCACCCGCCCGTTCGGGCACCGGCGCCACGTGACGTGGTCGAGCCCGAGCGGCGCGAACAGCCGCGGCTCCAAATAAGCGGCGATGTCGCCGGTGCGCCTGGCGAGGATAGCCATCGCCGTGTACGTGCTCGCGTTCGAATACTGGAAGACGTGGCCGCGCGAGTCGCGGGACAGGAACTCGGCAGCGAGGTCGGGCCAGTCGGTCATCATCGTCTCGGACCACGGCAGATCGATCCCGCTCGACATCGACAGCAGGCGGCGCAGAGTGAGGTCGGCCACTCCGGCGCCGAGCGGCAGGTCGTCGACCAGGTCGCCGATCGGAGCGTCGAGGTCGGCGAGGCCTTCCGCCTCGGCGATGCCCGCCGCCAGCACGCTCACACCCTTCGCGATGGAGTGGATCTCCTCGCGTGTATCGGGCGCCCAGCGGTGGTCCGCGACCTCGTCGCCGAGGCGCACGTGGAGTCCGTGGATGCCGAAGCCCGTGGCGTCCGCCTCGCGGACGATCTCGTCGCGGACCCGGTGCGCGAGGTCCGGCGCGATGGTCACCTGGTCGCGCCCGCGGTCGGACGGGGACGCCGCGATCCCGTCGGATCGCTGCGATGGCCCTCGCGCCCTGCCAGGTCGGGGTCGACGAACAACCACTTCGGGCGCGGCTCGACGAACGGGCGGAACACCCACCGCACCGGGCGGGTCGCGAGGAGGAGCGCGAGTCCGACGGAGAGCAGGGTCACCAGCGGCAGCCAGATCCAGGTCGGATCGAGGTCGCGGAGGATGCCGGACTCGCGGAACGGATAGAGCGCGAAGGAGTGCAGCAGGAAAACGTACATCGTGTACTGGCCGAACCTCGTCCACCAGTACGTGCCGCGCGGGATGAGCGCGAAGAACGAGACGCTCAGGAGCACCGCGAGCAGCATCAGCGCGATGCGCACGCCGCCGGCCCACCACTGCTCGCCGCCGAGGTCGGCGTAGGCGTCCTCGTAGAAGAGCCAGTGCCGAAGGTCGAGGTCCTTCCACAGGTCGATGCCCGCCCAGGCGACGAATCCCGCGGCGCCCAGCACTGCTACCGCCGCGACGCGGGTCCACCACGGGCGGGCTTCGAGAAGGCGGAAGCGCGTGACGATGTCGCGCTCGCGCAGCCACCAGCCGAGGGTGAAGAACGGAAGGAGTCCGAGCGTGCGGGAGAGGGAGAACGTGCTGTCGACGTTGGGCAGGTAACCCACGCCGATCGAGATCAGGACCGTCCAGAGCAGCGGCCAGCGCAGGAGCGCGAGGTAGGGGAGGACGAGGCGGAAGATGCCGAGGGCGAGCAGGAACCACAGTGTCCACGAGGGCTTGGTCAGATTGGGGTCGGCCTGGCCCTCGACCAGCCATTTCGTCAGCGTCCAGAGCAGCTCGAAGATCACGTACGGCACGAGGATGTCGGTGATCACGCGGGCCATCTGCACCCGGGTCGGCGACCCGGACTTCGAGAAGTAGCCGGAGATGATCGCGAAGGCGGGCATGTGGAACGCGTACAGCGCGAGATAGGCCGCGAGTGCGATGTCGGAGTCGTAGGTGAGGCGCTGGATCGCGTGGCCCAGCACCACGAGCACGATGCACGCGTAGCGGGCGTTGTCCCAGAAGGGCACGCGCCGGCGGGGCTTGGAAGTGGTCGCGGTGACGGGGTTCGGGTCGGCTCCGGCACTGTTCATCCTCTGAGGCTACCGCCGGGAATATATTTGCTCCCAGTGCGTTGATCCAGATACATTCAAATGAATAGAAGCGGATGCACGACGTCCGCTTCGGAGGAGACGGAGCACTCATGAGCGAGCAGGCAGCCGGACAGATGCAGTTCGGCATCATGTCGGTCAGCGACATCACGCGCGACCCCACCACCGGCGTCACGCCCAGCGAGCAGGAGCGGATCGCCGCGACCATGACGATCGCGAAGCATGCGGAGGAGGTCGGCCTCGATGTGTTCGCGATCGGCGAGCACCACAACCCGCCGTTCTGGTCGTCGAGCCCCACCACGTTCCTCGCGGCTCTGGCCGCACAGACCGAGCGCCTCGTCGTCTCCACGTCGACCACGCTCATCACGACCAACGACCCCGTGCGCATCGCGGAGGAGTACGCGATGCTGCAGCACGTGTCCGGCGGACGCATGGACCTCATGCTCGGCCGCGGCAACACCGGCCCCGTGTACCCGTGGTTCGGGAAGGACATCCGCCAGGGCCTCCCGCTCGCGATCGAGAACTACGCCCTGCTGCACAAGCTGTGGCGCGAGGACGTCGTCGACTGGGAGGGCAAGTTCCGCACGCCCCTGCAGGGCTTCACGTCGACGCCGCGCCCTCTCGACGGCATCGCGCCCTTCGTGTGGCACGGCTCCATCCGCACACCCGAGATCGCCGAGCAGGCCGCGTACTACGGCGACGGCTTCTTCGCGAACAACATCTTCTGGCCCAAGGAGCACTACCAGCGCCTGATCGAGCTCTACCGTCAGCGCTACGCCCACTACGGCCACGGCACTCCCGAGCAGGCGATCGTCGGACTCGGCGGCCAGGTCTTCATGGCCGCGAAGTCGCAGGACGCCGTGACGCAGTTCCGCCCGTACTTCGACAACGCCCCGGTCTACGGGCACGGGCCGAGCATGGAGGACTTCACCGAGATGACCCCGCTCACCGTGGGTTCGCCTCAGCAGGTGATCGATCGCTACGCCGGCATGCGCGAGCACTTCGGGGACTACCAGCGCCAGCTGTTCCTCGTCGACCACGCCGGACTGCCTCTGAAGACCGTGCTCGAACAGCTCGACATCCTGGGGTCCGAGGTGGTGCCCGCGCTGCGCCGGGAGCTCGCGAAGGACCGACCGGCGTCGGTGCCGGACGCACCCACGCACGCCGCGCGCGTGCAGGCCGTGTACGGCGACGGCCCGACGCGTCAGGCCCGCCCCGGGGCGAACCGCGGCGACAACCTCACCGGCGACTCGCCCTACCAGGACACCCCCGCACCCGCCGGTGCGGCCTTCGGACTCAGCCGGAAGGAGGCGTGACATGACCACGCGTCGTATCGCCGTCGTCTCGGCGGGGCTGTCGAACCCCTCGTCCACGCGGATGCTCGCAGACCGGCTGGCCGCCGAGACCGTCCGCGCCCTCGCCGCGAAGGACATCGAGGCCACCGTCGACGTCATCGAGCTGCGCGACCATGCGCACGACATCACGAACAACATGCTCACCGGGTTCGCGCCCCCGGCGCTCGAGACCGCGATCAACACCGTGGTGTCGGCCGACGCGCTGATCGCCGTAACGCCGATCTTCTCGACGAGCTACTCGGGTCTGTTCAAGTCGTTCATCGACGTGCTCGACCCCGACTCCCTCACGGGGAAGCCCGTGCTGATCGGCGCGAACGCGGGCACGGCTCGGCATTCCCTCGCGATCGACTACGCGATCCGACCGCTGTTCGCCTACCTGCATGCCGAGGCCGTGTCGACCGGCGTGTTCGCGGCCTCGAGCGATTGGGGCGGCGCGGGCGACGACGTCGCGCCGCTCGCGAAGCGCGTCGAGAAGGGCGCGCGCGAGCTCGCCGAGGCGATCGCGAGTCGTGAGGTCGCGACGGCGTCCGACCCCTTTGACCCCGCAACCTACCTCGGCGAGGGACGCTCGTTCGGCCACATGCTGGGCGGTCTCGCCGGCGAGTGAGTGCGCGGACGCGTCCATGAGGCCGTCGACAACGTCGGAGCGGCGTCGTACGGTGACCTCATGGAACACTCCTCCGTGTGGGACTCCGCCGCCGATGCGCTGCGCGGGTCGCTGATCCTCCCCGATGACGACGAGTTCGCCGCGGCGCGCCGTCCCTGGAATCTCGCGGTCGAGCAGCATCCGATCGCCGTGGCGTCCCCGGCCGACGTCGACGACCTGCGCGTGCTTCTCGCGGCGGCCCGCGATGCCGGCGCCGTGATCGCGGTGCAACCGGGCGGGCACGGTGCAGCAGGCGACCTCTCCGGAGCGCTCCTCGTGCGCACCACCGCCTTCGACGGGCTCGCGGTCGATCTCGACGCCGGCATCGTCCGCGTCGGCAGCGGCGTCAAGTGGGGCACCGTCGTGCATGCGCTCGAGGGAACCGGCTGGGCCGCTCCCGCGGGGACGAGTCCCGTGGTCAGCGTCGCGGGCTTCACGCTCGGGGGAGGTCACTCCTGGTTCAGCCGGACGGCCGGCCTGGGCTCGGATGCACTGCGCGCGGCCTGGCTGCTCCGGACGGACGGCTCACACGAGCGCGTCGACGACGACAGCGACCCCGAGACCATGTGGGCTCTGCGCGGAGCCGGGGGCATCGCCGGGATCGTCACGGACCTCGAGATCGACCTGGTGCGCGCACCGGCGATCTGGGGCGCGGGCCTCGTGTTCGACGCGTCTGACGCCCCTCGTGTGCTGCGTGCCGTGCGCGACCTCGCCCTCGACGCCCCGACGTCGCTCAACGTGTTCGCGAACTCGATGCGCATGCCGGACGCTCCGCAGGTCCCCGAGGAGGTCCGTGGTCGCAGCTTCGTCACAGTGCAGGCGCTCTCGACGAACGGCCCGGCCGATGAACTGATGGAACGGGTGCGCCGCGCGGGCACGGTGCGTCGGGACACCACGGGGCCGACCTCGCCCGCGACGATCGCTGCGGCGGCCGCCGAACCGACGGACCCGACCCCGGGCCGCGGCGCATCCGCGGCGCTCATCTCGCTCGACGACCAGCTGATCGACGACCTGGTGGAGTTCCGCGACGCTGCCGAACAGTGGCCGGTCATGGGCATCGACATCCGGATGCTGGGCGGCGCGCTCGACGCCCCGAAACGCGCCGGGTTCGCGACGCTGCAGGGCGTGGGCTGGCTGCTGCACGCACTCATCCCGGTGTTCCCAGGGGCGCCGCCCGAGCCCGGCGACGCGAGCATGGCGGGATTCCGACGCGTGCTCGACCGAGCGCTCGCGCCGCAGACCGTGACGACCTTCCTGGGGCCGGGTGAGACGCTCGACAAGTGCGGACCCGCCTCGTCGATCGAGCGGCTGCGCGCTGTGCGAGCCACGCTCGATCCGGAGGGGCTGCTGCACGAGGGGCGACTCCCGCGCTGAGGCGCGGACAGGGCGGCTCGGGGACGTCGGCGGGTGTCGGCCATGTCCGCGGCAGGTTCGCGGCTGAGGATTCGACGTGACAGGGTCTCAGCTGTGCTCGTCGGTGCGACGCTGCCAGCTGTACTCGACCTCCGGGCGCCCTCGTGTGCCGTGACGGGCCGTCCTGAACGCGACGCCCTCCGCTGCGAGATGCTCGAGATAGCGCCGCACGGAGACCCGTGACAACCCGAGCCTCTCGGCAGCTTCGCTCGCCGAAAGAGGCCCGGAGGTACGGAGGGCTGCGGACACCGCCTGCAACGTGGCACCGGAGAGCCCCTTGGGCAGCGGTATCGTGCCCGTCGCCCGTCCGAGTAACGCGTCGATCTCCGCCTGCGTGGCCTCCCCGTCGGTCGTGTTCGCGCTCTCTCTGTGAGCGCGGTATGCCGTCAGACGCTCCTGGAACACCGCGAACGGAAAGGGCTTGACCAGATACTGGTAGACCCCGAGGGCCGCCATCTGCCGAACGGTCTCCGCATCGCGCACTCCCGTGATCGCGATCACGTCGATGGCTGCGGCCCGGGCCCTGAGGGTGCGGAGCACGTCGATCCCTGAGCCGTCCGGCATCGTGATGTCGAGTAGCACGAGGTCGAAGGGCGCGCCTGCTGGCGGGCTGAGCACGGCGTTCACGGCAGCGCGTGCACCGCTGCACTCGGCGCCGACCTCGAACCCGTCGATCCGTTCGAGGTACGAACGGTGCAGTTCGAGCGTGAGGGCGTCGTCGTCGACGATCAGTGTGCGGATCATGCCGTTCTCCGTCGGCGAGCGGCGGGCAGGATCACCCGGAAGGTCGTCGGGTCGGAGCGAAGCTCGACCGAGCCGCCCGCTCCGACGACCACGGAGCGCACCAGGGCGAGACCCACTCCACGGCCGTGCACGCCGGCAGGCTTGGTGGAGAACCCCGCCTCGAAGACGCGGTCCACCAGGTCCGACGGCACCCCGGGCCCGCTGTCGGACACCTCGAGTGAGATCCCGCCGTCAGGCGTGGGTTCCAGCACCACCGAGACCCAGCGCTCGGCGCTCCCGGCTGCGGCATCCATCGCGTTGTCGACCAGGTTGCCCAGCACCGCGACACTGTCGACGGGCGACAGCGGGGACGCGGGCGTGTCCGGCTCGATGCGGATGCGCCAGTCGATGCCGCGCTCCTTGGCCTGCGAGGCCTTGCCCAGCAGCAGCGCGCCGATGGCGGGATCGCCCGCGCGCCGAGCGGTCACCTGGTCCACGAGCGACTGGCTCTGACGAGAGGTCTCGGTGAGGATCTCGATCGCTTCCGCGCTGCGGCCCAGCTCGAGCAGGGCCACCGCGGTGTGCATGCGGTTCCCGTGCTCGTGGGTCTGCGCGCGCAAGGCGTCGCCGAGCGTGCGCAGCGACTCGTACGACGACACGGCATCGCGCACCTGCCCCGGCGGCAGGTCGCCCGCGATGCGCCGGGTGACGCGCCGCGCCGCCCACGCGCCCAGGGCGCCGAGTGCCACGAGAGCGGCCGTGATCGCGAGCGACAGCGGCAGCCGACGCAGCAGGGTGTCGGAGATCGACTCGATCGTGACGCCCGCCGAGACCCATCCCCGCACGGTCCCGTCGGACGCGAGCACCGGCACGATCGTGCGCACCGACGGCCCGAGCGTGCCCGTGAAGACCTCGGTCAGCGGCACGCGATCCGTGGGAATCGTGCCGAGGTACTTCTCGCCGATCCGGTCGAGGTCCGGATGCGTCACGCGCACGCCGTCCGGCGTCATCACCGTGACGAAGTCGAGGTCCGCGGTGTCGACGACGTCGAGGGCGTAGGGCTCCAGCATGTTCGTGGCCGAGGCCTGGTCACCGGACTCCAGGGCCTCCCGCACGACCGGGGAGGCAGCCAGCGTCTGCGCCGTGGCCGCGGTCACCCTCTCGGCCTCCGCATGTGTCGCGCGCTGCGCCTCCACGACCAGGAACACCGCGACGAGCGCACCGATCACGAGCGCTGCGACTAGCAGGACGAGGAAGACGCGCGAGGCGGTGCTGCTCGCGCTGCGGGCGTGTGCCATCGCTTCCTTCCGATCGCCGTCGATCGCGGGGGGCCGAGATCCGTGATGACCAATACGACCACAAATGGCGTCGCGGGGGGAAGTCGGGGACCGTGAGGGGATCGCAGGGCGAGGTCGCCCGCGCACATGACACGACGACGTTCATGATCGAGGAGGAAACATGGCCATCACGACGGGGTTCTCCCTTCCGGGCTTCCACTGGCGCCGCAACAAGCAGGCGTGGGACAGGCACACGTGGCTGTACGTGTCCGTCATCATCGCGGTCGTGCTCGGCGCGGCCGTCGGGCTCATCGCCCCCGAGGTCGGGCAGTCGCTCGAACCCATCGGCAAGGGGTTCGTCTCGCTGATCAAGATGATGATCGCCCCGATCATCTTCTGCACGATCGTGGTGGGCGTCGGATCCATCGCCAAGGCCGCGACGGTCGGGAAGATCGGCGGTCTCGCGCTGCTGTACTTCATGGTGATGTCGACGTTCGCGCTCGCGATCGGTCTCGTAGTGGGCAACATCATCCACCCCGGTGCCGGCCTCGACATGGCGAGCGCCCAGTACGACGCGACCGACACCGAGGCGAAGACCACGACCGAGTTCGTGCTCGGGATCATCCCCACGACGTTCTTCTCGGCCTTCACCGGCGAGAGCGTGCTGCAGGTCCTGTTCATCGCGCTGCTGACGGGCTTCGCGCTCCAGGGGCTCGGCGAGAAGGGCGCGCCCATCATGGACGCGGTCAAGAACCTGCAGAAGCTCGTGTTCCGCATCCTCGGCATGATCCTGTGGCTCGCGCCGCTCGGCGCGTTCGGAGCGATCGCCGCCGTGGTCGGCAAGACCGGCGTCGCGGCGATCTGGAGCCTCGGCATCCTGATGGTCGCGTTCTACATCACGTGCATCGTGTTCATCGTGGTGGTGCTCGGCGTGCTGCTGTACGCCGTCACCCGCGTCAACATCTTCAGTCTCGTCAAGTACCTGGCACGGGAGTACCTGCTGATCGTGGGCACGTCCTCGTCGGAGTCCGCGCTGCCGCGCTTGATCGCCAAGATGGAGCACGTCGGCGTCTCGAAGCCGGTGGTCGGCATCACGGTCCCGACCGGGTACTCGTTCAACCTCGACGGCACGGCGATCTACCTCACGATGGCGTCGCTGTTCATCGCCACGGGCATGGGTCAGCCCATGTCGATCGGCGAGCAGATCGGCCTCCTGGTCTTCATGATCATCGCGAGCAAGGGGGCGGCCGGAGTCACGGGAGCCGGACTCGCCACGCTCGCCGGCGGTCTGCAGGCGTACCGCCCCGACCTCGTCGACGGCGTCGGCGTCATCGTCGGGATCGACCGCTTCATGTCCGAGGGACGCGCGCTGACGAACTTCACCGGCAACGCCGTCGCGACGCTGCTGATCGGAACCTGGACCAAGCAGATCGACCGTGACCGGGTGCGCCGGGTCCTCGGCGGCGAGCTGCCGTTCGACGAGGCGCTGCTCGACGGGGTCGACGGTCACGGCATGGCCGATGAGAAGTCGGCAGTCGATTCGCAGGGTCTCAAGGATTCGGCGATCGACGAGATGTCCGCCAAGCAGGAGCGGGCCCGCGAACGGGCGGCGCAGCAGCGCTGACACCGAGCCGAAGAGAGAATGCGGGAGCCGAGTCGATCGGCTCCCGCATTCGTGCGGTCAACCGCTCTTGCGTCGGAACTCGCGCCGCGTCTGCGGGGCGGCACCGCCGTGGACGGCGGAGTCGCCGTCCAGGTGGGCTTCGCCCTCGCGGTGGTGCGCGTTCTTCTTCTCGAGCGCTTCCTTGAACTTGCGCTTCATGTCCTCGGTGGAGGACGCGCCCTCTTCGGTGCTCATGCCCGCCAGCCTAGAGCACGCGTCGGAGCGGCCGGCAGGTCACCTGCGGAGCCGCCGGGTCGCGAAGTCGATCGCGGCACCGAGTCCCACGGCGACCGCGACCGACACGAGCACCGCCACGACCGGCCCGCCGGGGACGATCACGGCGATCAACGCGCCGACCGATGCCTGATAGGCGGCCCACCCCAGTGCGGCGGCGACGGCGAGGCACAGATAGCGCGAGGGATGGATGCGGGAGGCGCCGGCGACGAGGTTGATCGCGAGGCGTGCGAACGGAACGAACCGTCCGGTGAACAGCACCATGGCCAACCCGCCGTCGAGGCGTCGGCGGGCCCACGTCAGCGCCTGCTGCA
Source organism: Microbacterium sp. GCS4 (assembly GCF_001262495.1). Taxonomy (GTDB): domain Bacteria; phylum Actinomycetota; class Actinomycetes; order Actinomycetales; family Microbacteriaceae; genus Microbacterium. The sequence continues at coordinate 592,503 of NZ_LGYE01000001.1, read as the reverse complement.
CGCGCGGGGCGCGCATCCAGCGCCACCGCTCGGTGCCGACGGTGCGGCCGATCACGTACACGGTGGCGTCGCCCAGGGCCGCCGCGACACCCGCGCACACGATCACCGCCCACAGCGGTGGCGAGGCGGATGCCGAGGAGACCGCCCCGAGCGCAGTCACCGCGATCTCCCCGGGGATCACCACGAAGAACGAGTCGCCGAGAACGAGCAGGCTCATGATGGCGAGGCCCCAGGGACCGGCGAGGAGGTCTGTCGGCACGTCCCCACAGTGCGGGTCCGAGGTGAACGGGAACCAACGCGCGGATAGCCGGTGTCCAGCGATCCAGCATCCGGTGAACTTCTGGTGCGCTGGCCCGTTTCGGCGATCCGCCGCACCGCGACCGCTGCATCCTGAGGGTGTGAGAGTCGCGATCGTGACAGAGTCCTTCCTTCCGCACATGAACGGTGTCACCGGATCCGTGCTGCAGATCCTGAAGCACCTCGAGCGCACGGGGCATGAGGCGCATGTGATCGCGCCCGACGCGGTCGGCATCCCGACCGAGATCGAGGGCGCCCGGGTGGAGGCGATCCCGAGCCTGCCGCTGCCCGGCTACAGGAACGTCCGGGTCGGCACCTCGCCGGCGCATCGGGTCGCCGCCTCGCTGCGGCGCTTCCACCCCGACGTGGTCCACCTCGCCTCGCCGTTCGCGCTGGGCTGGCGCGGTGCGCTCGCCGCCGAGCGACTCGACGTCGCCTCGATCGCCGCCTACCAGACGGACGTCGCCGCCTACACGGAGCGCTACCGGATTCCGGCGACGACAGGGATCGCGCAGACCCACATCGCGCGCCTGCATCGCCGGGCGACACTCACGCTCGCCCCCTCGGCGGAGTCGGCGCAGCAGCTCGCGACGCTGGGCGTGGACCGCGTCCGTCGATGGGGAAGGGGCGTCGATGCGGAGCGCTTCCACCCGTCGCGTCGCGACGAGACGCTCCGCACAGCGTGGGGAGGAGAGGTCGTGATCGGATACATCGGGCGCCTCGCACCCGAGAAGCAGGTCGAGGACCTCGCCGTGCTGCAGGACCTCCCCGGAGCGCGCCTCGTGATCGTCGGGGACGGACCGAGCAGGACGAAGCTCGAGGCGCTGATGCCCCGCGCCCTCTTCCTCGGCCACCTCGGCGGTGACGCGCTCGCCGCGGCCGCGGCATCCTTCGACGTGTTCGTGCACCCGGGGGAGAGCGAGACCTTCGGGCAGACGCTGCAGGAGGCGCATGCGAGTGGCGTGCCGGTGGTCGCCACCGGGCGAGGAGGCCCACTCGACCTCGTGCGCATGGGCGTCGATGGCTGGCTGTACCGGCCTGGCGACCTCGACGACCTGCGCATGCGTGTCGCCGACCTCGCGGGGGACACCCGCAAGCGCCGGGCCTTCGGCGACGCAGGCTGGGAAGCCGTGCAGGGACGCAGCTGGTCGAGCGTGTGCGACCAGCTGCTGGGGCACTTCGACGAGGCGCGCGAGTTGCGCGCGGTCGATTCGGGCCTGCGCGCTCGCCGCATGACCCGCCCCGAGGCGACCGCGCCGCTCGTGGGACGACGATGGCAGCGCTACGTCGCCCTGGGGGACTCGCTGACGGAGGGGTTGTGCGATCCGGCGCCCGACGGTGCGCTGCGCGGATGGGCCGATCGTCTCGCTCATCTGCTCTCGGCGCGCGGCGGCCTCCACTACGCCAATCTGGCCATCCGCTCCAAGCGCGTGCGTGACGTGTGCGAGACTCAGCTGCCCCGCGCGCTGGAGCTGCGCCCGGATCTCGTCTCGGTGCTGATCGGCGCGAACGATCTCGTGAAGCACCGCGTGGATGTACGAGCGCTCGCCGCAGAGCTCGAGGATGCCGTCCGCCGGCTGCGGGAGATCGGCGCCGACGTGCTCCTGGTGACGCCGTTCCTGCCCCGCAGACGTGCCGCGCACCTGTACGCGCGGCGGTTCTCGGCGTTCGCGACCGCGCTCGCCGGCATCGCCGCGCGCACGGGAGCGATCCTCATAGACACGGACATGCATCCCTCGCTGCCCGACCGGCCGAACTGGGGCGAGGACCTCGTGCATCTCAGCAGCCGTGGGCACCGCTTCCTCGCGTATCGGGCCGGCGACGTCCTCGGCGTCCCGCACGCCGACGCGCTGGGTGCCCTCGACGCCGCTCTGCACGAGAACGAGTCGATCGGCGCCGGGCTGTGGTGGCGTCGGCACGCGCTGCCGTGGGTGTGGCGGCGCCTGCACGGGCGTGCCGCGGGCGACGGTCGTGTCGCGAAGCACGACGACTACGTGTACCTCGGTCGCTCGGCGTCGGAGCGCACTGTCCCGGTGTCCTGAACGGGCGCTCGCGGCTCGAGACGGCTCAGCGGCGGCCCATGCCGTGGTACGACCAGCCAGCGGCGCGCCAGGCGTCCGCATCCAGGCAGTTGCGACCGTCCACGATGACGCGGCCGGCGACGAGGGCTCCGGCGTGCTCGGGGCTCATCTCGCGGCGGTAGAGATCCCACTCCGTGACGACGACCACGGCATCGGCGTCGCGCAGTGCGTCGTCGCGCTCGACGGCGTATCCGAGCTGCGGATGCGCCGCCGCCGCGTTCGGCAGCGCTGCGGGGTCGGTCACGACGACGTCGGCGCCGAGCCCGCGCAGGCGCACGGCGACGTCGAGCGCGGGTGAGTCGCGGATGTCGTCGCTGAACGGCTTGAACGCGGCGCCGAGCACGGCGATCCGCTTCCCGAACACGAGGCCGCCGAGTGCGTCCACGACGAGCTGCACCGCGCGGTCGCGTCGCCGGAGGTTGATGCCGTCGACCTCGCGGAGGAATCCGACGGCCTCACCGCGGCCCAGCTCCTCGGCTCTGGCGGCGAAGGCGCGGATGTCCTTGGGCAGGCAGCCGCCGCCGAAGCCGATGCCGGATCCGAGGTACCGCCGCCCGATCCGGGTGTCGTGCCCGAGGGCGTCGGCGAGCAGCGTCACATCGGCGCCTGAGGCCTCAGCGATCTCCGCCATCGCATTGATGAAGGAGATCTTTGTGGCGAGGAACGCGTTCGCGGCGCCCTTCACCAGTTCAGCGGTCGCGAGGTCGGTCACGAGGAACGGCGCACCCGCCGCTATCGCGGGAGCGTAGGCCTCGCGCAGGAGCTCGGCCGCGGCATCCCCGGCATCGGTGGGAGGGATGCCGACGACGAGGCGATCCGGGGTGATCGTGTCGTGCACGGCCCAGCCTTCGCGGAGGAACTCCGGATTCCAGACCAGCACCGCACCCGACTCGGCGATGGATCCCGCCAGCCGTGCAGCGGTACCGACCGGCACCGTCGACTTGCCGGCGACCACGTGTCCAGGTCGGAGGTGGGGGAGCAGCGCCTCGATCGCGGCGTCCACGAAACGGAGGTCGGCGGCGTGCCCGCCGGCGACCTGCGGGGTGCCGACGGCGAGGAAGTGCACGGCGGCGTCTGCGGACTCGGCCATGTCCGTGCTGAAGCGCAGACGACCCGAGTCGAGACCCTCGCGCAGCAGCTCGTCGAGCTGCGGCTCGAAGAACGGCGCGATGCCGCCCGCCAGAGCGGCGACCTTCTGCTCGTCGACGTCGATGCCGACGACGTCGTGTCCGATCGAGGCCATCGCGGCGGCGTGCACGGCACCGAGGTACCCGCAGCCGATCACTGACATGCGCATGGGTTCACCTCAGCGGATGCCGTGCACCTGACCGCATCCACGCGATGAACGTGCGATGACCGTCGGATGACTCTTCGGCGTCGTGGCCGGTCCCGCGGGATTCCGCGGCGGCGCTGATACAGTTGAGGGGACTGGCTCAGGTCGGTCGTACAACTGCATATCGACTCATGGAGCGATCGGCGGAGAAGCTGGTCCCCTGTGGTGGGTTCCTCGGCGCGTGTCGTCGGGTGGCTTTCTACTGGTGGCCAGCGCAGGCGAGATTCGCGGAAGTGCCCGCGCGCCCGAACCCCGTCGTCCTGCTCCTTCATGAACACGCTCGCGCGTCACACGGACGAGCGAGTCTAAACAAAGAAGGAGAGACCTCTTGGAAGGTCCTGAAATCACCGCCACCGAGGCCGTTCTCGACAACGGCCGCTTCGGCACCCGCACCATCCGCTTCGAGACCGGCCGCCTCGCGCAGCAGGCTCAGGGCGCAGTCGCCGCGTACCTCGACGGCGAGACCATGCTCCTCTCGGCCACCAGCGCGGGCAAGCACCCGCGTGAGGGCTTCGACTTCTTCCCGCTGACGGTCGACGTCGAGGAGCGCTCCTACGCCGCGGGCAAGATCCCCGGCTCGTTCTTCCGCCGTGAGGGACGCCCCTCCACCGAGGCCATCCTCGTCTGCCGTCTGATCGACCGTCCGCTGCGTCCGTCGTTCGTCGACGGCCTGCGCAACGAGGTCCAGATCGTCATCACCGTCCTGTCGATCGCTCCGGGCGAGTTCTACGACGCTCTCGCGATCAACGCCGCCTCGGCGTCGACGCAGATCTCGGGTCTGCCGTTCTCGGGTCCCGTCGCCGGTGTGCGCCTCGCGTTCATCCCCGGTCACGGCGAGCACGCCGACCAGTGGGTCGCGTTCCCGACCGCCGAGCAGGTCTCGGAGGCCGTGTTCGACCTGATCGTCGCCGGTCGTGTCGTCACGAAGGTCGACGGCACCGAGGACGTCGCGATCATGATGGTCGAGGCCGAGGCGACCGAGGGCAGCTGGAACCTCATCAAGGCCGGCGCCACGAAGCCCGACGAGACCGTCGTCGCGCAGGGCCTCGAGGCCGCGAAGCCCTTCATCGCTCAGCTGGTGAAGGCTCAGGCGGAGCTCGCCGCGTCCGCATCGAAGGAGCCGGGTGTGTACCCGGTCTTCCCGCCGTACTCCAGCGAGGTCTACGACTTCGTGGCCGAGCGTTCCTACGACGACCTGGTGAACGTCTACCAGATCGCCGACAAGCAGGAGCGTCAGGGCAAGGACGACGAGGTCAAGGACCGCGTCAAGGCGCAGCTCATCGAAGCGGTCGAGGCCGGCAGCCTGCCCGCCGGGGCTCCGCTCGAGTTCGCCGCGGCGTACAAGTCCGTCACGAAGAAGATCGTCCGCGGTCGCATCCTCACCGAGAGCGTCCGCATGGACGGTCGCGGTCTCGCGGACATCCGTCCGCTCGACGCCGAGGTGCAGGTCATCCCGCGCGTTCACGGCTCGGCGATCTTCCAGCGCGGCGAGACCCAGATCATGGGCGTCACCACGCTGAACATGCTCAAGATGGAGCAGCAGATCGACTCGCTGTCGCCCACGACGAGCAAGCGCTACATGCACCACTACAACTTCCCGCCCTACTCGACCGGTGAGACCGGCCGCGTGGGTTCGCCGAAGCGTCGCGAGATCGGGCACGGCTTCCTCGCCGAGCGCGCTCTCGTGCCGGTGCTGCCGAGCCGCGAGGAGTTCCCCTACGCGATCCGTCAGGTGTCCGAGGCGCTGAGCTCGAACGGCTCGACGTCGATGGGCTCCGTCTGCGCGTCGACCCTGTCGCTGTTGAACGCGGGTGTGCCGCTGCGCGCTCCCGTCGCCGGCATCGCGATGGGCCTCGTGTCCGACGAGGTCGACGGTGAGACCCGCTACGCGGCGCTGACCGACATCCTCGGCGCCGAGGACGCGCTGGGCGACATGGACTTCAAGGTCGCAGGCACGAGCGAGTTCGTCACGGCGATCCAGCTCGACACGAAGCTCGACGGCATCCCGTCGTCGGTGCTCGCAGGGGCCCTGACCCAGGCTCGCGATGCGCGCCTGACGATCCTCAACGTCCTGAACGCGGCGATCGACGCTCCCGACGAGATGGCGCCGACCGCGCCGCGCGTCATCAGCGTGCAGATCCCCGTCGACAAGATCGGCGAGCTGATCGGCCCGAAGGGCAAGACGATCAACGCGATCCAGGACGAGACCGGCGCTCAGATCTCGATCGAGGAGGACGGCACCGTCTACATCGGCGCGACCGACGGCCCCTCGGCCGAGGCCGCCCGCGCCCAGGTCAACGCGATCGCGAACCCCACCAACCCGGAGGTCGGCGAGCAGTTCCTCGGAACCGTCGTCAAGATCGCGACGTTCGGCGCGTTCATCTCGCTTCTCCCGGGCAAGGACGGCCTGCTGCACGTCACCGAGGTGCGCAAGCTCGCCGGTGGCAAGCGCGTCGAGAACGTCGAGGACGTGCTCTCCGTCGGCCAGAAGATCCTCGTGAAGATCACGAAGATCGACGACCGCGGCAAGCTGTCGCTCGAGCCCGTGCTCGACGACGCGCCCACTGCGGACGCTGCGCCCGCGGAGGAGTCCGCCGCCGAGTGATCGGCTGACGCACGACACCGGAACCCGGGTCCGTCCTCGTGGCGGGCCCGGGTTCCCGCGTGTCTGCGTGACCAAACCGTTATGGGAAGTTTCCCCGCCGTTCCCCGGATTGGACGGCGCGATCCCTGACGTCGCATACCCTCGAAGTACGCACCGGGGGGTGCATGTACGGCAGCGACGCAGATCGGGACGCACCGATCGATGCGGGGGTGAGGAAATGCGGTTGTTCAGCGTAGGCGCAGGAGCCTCCGCAGAGCGCGCACCGCAGGACGCCGATCACCCGTCCGCCCCGATCCCGATCGTCGGCCCCGGAATAGGAGAGACCATTCGCGTCCCCCTCGGAGAGACCGGATTCGAGACGTTCCCGCTCATGCTGGGGGCGGCCGAGTTCGGCTGGAATGTCGACCTCGAGACGAGCCACGGCATCCTGGACCGCTACGTGGAGTTCGGCGGCAACGCGATCCATACTGCGGACGGCTTCTCGGGCGGCCGCAGCGAGCACATCATCGGGCAATGGCTCCGTTCACGCGGCCAGCGCGAGCGCGCACTGCTGAGCGTCCGCATCGGCGCGCACGCCGACAACCCGGGGCTCGGCTCGGTCAATCTCGTCCGCGCGGTCGAGGGGTCGCTCACGCGCCTCGGCGTCGAGCGCATCGACGTGCTGTACCTCGACGCGACGCTCGACCGCACGACCAACCTCGAAGACACTCTCGCGACCGTCGAGTGGCTGGTCGACGCGGGCAAGATCGGCGCTCTCGGCGCTTACGGTCTGGCCCCGGAGCGACTCGTCGAGGCGCGCATCCTCGCCTCGGCGGGCTACCCGCGCATCCAGGTGATCGACTCGCCGTACAACCTCATCCGTCGGCAGCCGTTCGAGGGGGACCTGCGCCTGGTCGCCGGTGCGCAGAACCTGGCCGTCACCCCGTCGCACGCGCTCGAGCACGGCTTCCTCTCGGGGCGGCATCGCAGCAAGGCGCTGACCTCGCGCGGAGTACGCGGGGAGCAGCTCCGCGGACACCTCAACCGTCGCGGCACGAAGATCCTGCGCGCGCTCGACCAGGTGGCGGCCGAGCTGGACGTGCCGGTGGCCGCGGTGTCGATCGCCTGGCTGCTGGCGCAGCGCACAGTGGCCGCGCCGATCGTGAACACGTTCGCGACCGAGCACGTCGACGAGCTCATGCAGGGCGCAGGCGTGTCGCTGTCACGCGTCCAGATCGCCGATCTCACCCGCGCGGGCAACTGACCCCCACCCGTGCCGGCGGCGGGCTGAGAGTCGTCACACGACTGTCACACGGCTGACATAGGGTGGAGGAGATCCCCCGGCGGATGCTGTCGATGAAGCGAGCGAGTTTGTGATGCACTACATATACCTGGTCAGACACGGTGAACATCAGGATGCCGAGCACGGCCTCGCCGACGGACCCCTCTCACCGCGCGGTGCACGTCAGGCCGAGCTGATCGCGGATCGTCTCTCCGGGCTTCCGCTGGACGCCGTCTGGCATTCGCCTCTGCTGCGTGCGGCCGAGACGGCTCGTGCGATCGCCGCGCGTCTGCCCTCCGTCGACCCCGCGCCGACCGCACTGCTGTTCGATTGTGTCCCGACGGGGATGACCGAAGAGACGCCGGCCGCGTTCGAGCCGTTCTTCGGATCCATCACGGACGCCGAGATCGAGGCGGGCGCAGCTCAGATGTCCGACGCCGTGAACGAGTTCCTGGTGCGCAAGCCGGGTGACGTCCACGAGGTGCTCATCACGCACAACTTCGTCATCTCCTGGTTCGTGCGCGAGGTGCTCGGTGCACCCGAATGGCGCTGGATGACTCTCAATCAGGCGCACTGCGGACTGACCGTGATCGCGCAGAAGCAGGGGCGTCCGTGGACTCTGCTCACGCACAACGACACCGGTCACCTCCCGGTCGAGCTGCGCACCGGCATCCCCGACACGATGCCGGTCTGATCCACGCGCGACCGGCCTGGCGCGGCCGGGCGTCTCTCCGCCCGAAATAGGATTGTGGCCATGACCACGCAGGTAGCACTCGTCGGCGGCACCGGGAAGCTCGGGTCGATCATCCACGCGGTGATCGACGAGCTGGACGGCTTCGAGGTGGTCCGAGTGCTCACCTCGTCGAGCGACCTGTCGGAGATGGACGGCGCGGATCTCGTCATCGACGCGACCACGCCGCAGGTGAGCATCGACGTGGTGCGTGCCGCGGTCGAGCGGGGGATCAATGTCCTCGTCGCGACGTCCGGGTGGTCGGCGCAGCGCATCGCGCCGATCCGGCCACTGGTCGACGCTGCGGGCAGCGGCGCAGTGTTCATCCCCAACTTCTCTCTCGGCTCGGTCCTCGGCTCGGCTCTCGCCGCCGCTGCTGCACCGTTCTTCCCGTCGGCCGAGATCGTCGAGGCGCACCACGAGAAGAAGGTCGACTCTCCCAGCGGCACCGCTGTGCGCACCGCCGAGCTGATCGCCGCAGCGCGCGCCGAGCAGGGACCGGTGAGCGCCCCGCACGCGGACCAGCGTGCACGCGGCCAGCAGGTGGGCAGCGTCCCGATCCACTCGCTGCGTCGCCCGGGAGTGATCGCGAAGCAGGAGGTCGTGCTCGCCGGCCCCGGGGAGTCGCTCACCTTCACGCACGACACCGTCGAGCCCGCACTGGCGTACGCGCCCGGCATCCGTCTCGCCGTGCCGTTCGCGGCTCAGGCGCGCGGTGTCGTCGTCGGTCTCGAGAGCATGATCGACATCGGCGTCGGCTCCTGATGTCGCGCCTCGCCGTCGCCCTCATGGGTGCTGCACTGCTCGTCTACCTCGCGGTCGCGGTCTGGCTCGCCGTCATGTTCTTCGCCGTCGGCACGCCGGTGTCGATCGGCATGGGCATCGCTCTGATCGTGCTCGCTCCGCTCGGCGGCTGGGCGCTCGTCCGCGAGATGGTCTTCGGGTTGCAGGCGGACCGACTGGGACGCACGCTCGACGCCGAGGGCGGGATGCCGGAGGCGGAGACGGAGCTCACGCCGAGCGGACGCCTTCGGCCGGAAGACGCCGATCCGATGATCGCGCGGTACACCGCGGAGGCAGAATCGGCCCGTGGCGACTGGCGGGCGCGTTACCGGCTCGGCGTCGTTCAGGACGCGGCGGGGCGCCGGAAAGACGCCCGCGCCAGCATCCGCGAGGCCATCCGTCTCTCGCGCGGCTGAGCCCGCCCGCCCCCGCACGGGGGACCGGCGGTCAGGCGAGGGTCGCCTCGAGCGTGATCTCGACGCCGGCGAGCGCCTGGGAGACCGGGCAGCCCGTCTTGGCGCCGTTCGCGATCTCCTGGAAGGCCTCGGGCGTGAGGCCGGGCACGACGGCGTTGACGTTGAGGTGGCTGCCCGTGATGCCGACGCCGGGCGTGAAGCTCACCGAGGCGCTGGTGTTCACGCGCTCCGGGGGAGTGCCGTTCTCCGCGAGGGCATGCGACAGCGCCATGCTGAAGCACGAGGCGTGCGCCGCCGCGATCAGTTCCTCGGGCGTCGTGGTCGTGTCGCTGCCCTCGCTGCGGGCCTTCCAGTCGATCGGGAAGGTGCCGAGGTTGGACGAGGAGAACGCGACGGTTCCCGAGCCCTCCGCGAGGGATCCGGTCCAGGTGGTGTTCGCTTCGCTGGTGACGGGCATGATTCCTCCGGTTCTCGCGCTGCTCGGTGTGCGGTTCGCGTGTGCGGCCAGCCTATCGAGGCACCGCCAGGGACGGAACAGAAGTCCTCGGAGGTCAGGCAGCGGAGGCGCGGCCGAGGATTCCGATCCGCTGCAGCAGGAGGTACAGCTGACAGCCGAGGCAGAGCCCGATCGCCGCGTTGAGGAATGCGGCGACGAACGCTGCGGCGGTCGCGATCGGAAGCGCCCAGGGCACACCGGCGAGGTGCAGGACGAGGCCGACCGTCACCACGAACAGGCCGACGCCCTGTGCGAACCGGGGCGGACGCGGGTCCTCGAGCTCGCTCGGCGGAGTCAGCCGCGGACGCACGAATCGACGGAACAGAACGCCCCAGGGAGCCGTCGCGGGGGAGAGGACGCTCCACAGGAACAGCGCAGCGATGACGACCGCCAGCAGGAACCCCGGATCGAGCGCGCGTTGGGCGACGGATGCCGAGGCGATCGCCCATCCGCCGGCGGGGAACGTCGAATCCGCAAGGGGCTGATATGCGAACCAGCCGGTGCCCTGCGCGGTCGAGACCCCGATCAGCCCGAGAAAGGTCGCGACCAGCAGGAGCACCGTCGTGACGGTGGCGGCGAAGCGCGGGCCGCGCGGGTCGATGCCTGCCGGTGTGCTCATGTTGCTCCCATCGTTGGGCCTCACACGGAGGCGAGGGCTTCGGTCAGCGCGCGCGGCTGCGGCACGCCGTGGAATCGGGCGCGGACGGCTCCGGTGCCGTCGACGACGAACGTGGTCGGGGTCTGCAGCACGCGGTAGCGCGAGGACAGGTCTGGGCGGTGGGTGAGGTCGACCTCGACGTGCGCGAGGGTGTCGTCGTCGGCGGCATACGACGTCAGGACCCGACGCACCTGCGGGCAGCGGGCGCACGTCTCGGTGCTGAACTGCACGAGCGTCGCGCGGGCGCCGAGCACGGCATCCGCATCGCGCGGATCGAACCGCAGATGGCCGCCGCTGCGCCGTCGTCCGTCCCGTGCCCTGATCACCAGGCCTGCGGCTCCGGCGAGCACCACGAGACCCACGGCGAGGGCGAGCGCGAGAGTGGGCGACATTCACTGAGCGTATGCCCCGTTCCGCACCCGCGGACGCGATGTGACGGAGCATGACGATCCGCTCCGATGTCGCCGACGGCGGGTAGTCTGGCTGACATGAGCGCAGCCGTCCCCACGCCGTACGAAGACCTCCTCCGCGACGTGCTGGAGAACGGGACGCACAAGTCCGATCGCACGGGCACGGGCACCACGAGCGTGTTCGGCCGACAGATCCGCTTCGATCTCTCCGAGGGCTTCCCGCTCGTCACGACCAAGCGCGTCCACTTCAAGTCCATCGCGTACGAGCTGCTGTGGTTCCTGCGCGGTGACTCCAACGTGCGGTGGCTGCAGGAGCACGGCGTGAGCATCTGGGACGAGTGGGCCGACGAGCAGGGCGATCTGGGACCCGTCTACGGTGTGCAGTGGCGATCCTGGCCGACGCCGGACGGCCGCAGCATCGACCAGTTGTCCGAGGTGATCGAGCAGATCCGCGCGACGCCGGACTCGCGCCGTCTGATCGTGTCGGCGTGGAACCCGGCCGACATCCCCGACATGGCGCTCGCGCCGTGCCACGCGCTGTTCCAGTTCTACGTCGCCGACGGCAAGCTGTCGTGCCAGCTCTACCAGCGCAGCGCCGACCTCTTCCTCGGAGTGCCGTTCAACATCGCCTCCTACGCATTGCTCACGATGATGATCGCGCAGCAGGTCGGTCTCGAGCCCGGCGACTTCGTTTGGACCGGCGGTGACTGCCACATCTACGACAACCATGTCGAGCAGGTGCGCGAGCAGCTGAGCCGCGATGCCTTCCCGGCCCCGACGCTGCGCTTCGCGCGCACTCCGGACTCGGTGCTCGACTACCGGTACGACGATTTCGTGGTGGAGGACTACCGACACCATGCGCCGATCCGGGCGGCGGTGGCGGTATGACCTGGGTCGGCCTGATCTGGGCGGAGGCGAAGCGCGGGGTCATCGGCGCCGAGGGCGGCATGCCGTGGAACGTCCCCGAAGACCTCGCGCACTTCAAGGACACCACCCTCGGAGCCCCGGTCATCATGGGTCGCAAGACCTGGGACTTCCTCCCCGAGCGATTCAGACCCCTACCGGGACGCGAGAACGTCGTCATCACGCGTCAGCAGGACTGGTCCGCCGAGGGCGCGACCCACGCCGCCACGGTCGAGGAGGCCGTCCGCGGTCACGATCGCGTCTGGATCATCGGCGGTGCGGAGATCTTCCGTCAGGTGATCGCCGACGCGGACCGGCTCGAGGTCACCGAGCTCGACCTCGACGTCGACGGCGATGCCTTCGCGCCGTCGATCGAGGGCTGGCGACTGACCGACGACGGAGAGTGGAAGACCTCACGCACCGGCATCCGCTATCGCTTCCGGGGATACGAGCGCTGATGCCCACCGCACTCATCACGGGCGCCAGCGCGGGACTGGGAGCCGAGTTCGCGCGCCAGCTCGCCCGGCGCCGCGCCGATCTGATCCTCGTGGCTCGTTCGGTCCAGACTCTCGACGAGCTCGCGGCAGAGCTGCGGAGCGAGTACGGCGTCGCCGTCGAGGTCCTCGCCGCCGATCTCGCGGTCGAGGAGGAGGTGGAGGCCGTCGCGGCACGTCTCCGCGACGTGGACGACCCCGTCGACCTGCTCGTGAACAACGCAGGCTTCGGGCTTCCGCTGCAGTTCGCGGACAATGACATCGACGACGAGGTGCGGCATTTGCGAGTGCACGTCGAAGCCTCCATGCGCCTCATGCACGCGGCCCTCCAGACCATGCGCGGACGCGGAGGACGCATCATCAACGTCGCCTCGGTCGCCGGATTCATCTCTCGTTCGACGTATTCGGCGTGCAAGAGCTGGCTCATCGGATTCAGCCGCTGGGCGAACACCGAGTACGCTCGCGACCGCGTCAGTGTGACCGCGGTGTGCCCGGGATTCACGCACACCTCGTTCCACGAGCGCATGGGCCTCGAGCCCGGGCGTGAAGGCGTGCCCGCTCCGATGTGGCTCGACGCGCGCGACGTCGTGCGCCAGGGCCTGCGCGATGCGGCCCTGGGCAGGTCGGTCTCGATCCCGTCGCTGCGCTACAAGGCGATCGTGGCGGTCGCCGGGCTGCTGCCGAGTTCCCTCACGTCCGGCATCGCCCGCCGGGGTCGCGTCTGATCCCTTCCGGTGGCGGAACCCCGCTCAGCGGAACCGGCCCAGGTGGATGCCGGCCAATGCGATCGCGGCGATGGTCTCGCCGTCGGTGATGCGTCCGTCTGAGATCATCGCCAGGACCTCTCCGAACGGCACCCAGTCGACCGCGTCGATGCCCTCCTCGGCGCGGGAATGGGAGTCGGCTGCGGCGGCGTCGCCGAGCCGACGCGCGAGGAACACGTGCTCGGACGCATCCGCGACGCCGTTCAGCGCGTTCATGGTGCCGAGGAGCGTCCACTCGTCGGCCTCGACACCCGTCTCCTCGAGGAGTTCGCGGCGGGCGGCCACCAGGGGATCCTCGCCGTCGCCCCCGCCGGCCGGAACTTCGACGGACCTGCCGGTCGTGTATCTCTCGAGTGTCACGAGACAGATGCGGTCCTCTTCGTCCATCGCGACGATGAAGACCGCGGCGTTGCGCACCGTGACGACGCCGTAGATCCCATCGCCGCCCGGACCGGTGACCTGATCCTCTCGCACCTCGATCCAGCGATTCCCGTAGACGACCGACGACCCGTGCGTGACCCATGCCATGCGTCCGAGCCTAGGCGTCTCCGTAGGATGGCACGCATGGGATGGCTCTTCGGCAGGAAGCGCGAACCGCAGGACGCGAACGAGACGCTGCGGCGCTACAACGAGGCCGAGGCGGCGCGACTCGCCGACATGGCGAGCGGCGCGCCGACGGTCGCGACAGGGGAGCCTCTCGCCGTGGCGACGTCCTCGACGGAGTTCGCGGTCGAGGACGTGTTCACGATCACGGGTCGGGGCATCGTCGCGACGGGCACCGTGACCTCGGGGGTGCTCCGCGTCGGCGATGCGGTAGTCGTGGTCCGCGCCGGTACGACGACCGGATCGACGGAGATCGCCGGGGTCGAGATGTTCCGCAAGACGCTCAAGGAGGCGACCCCGGGCGTGAACGTCGGGCTGCTCCTGCGCGGCAAGGTCGATGTCGCAAGAGGCGACGTCATCCGCCCTGCCCCGTCCGCGTGAGCGGTCGCCGAACCGATACGCTGGGTGCATGACGCACTCGGGCAATCCATTCGGACAGGTTCTCGTCGCGCTCGTCACTCCGATGACGGCCGACGGCGAAGTCGACTGGCCCGCCGTCGAGAAGCACATCGATGACGTGATCACCGCGGGAGCGGACGGCATCGTCGTGACGGGAACGACCGGCGAGACCTCGACCCTCACCGATCCCGAGAAGCTCAAGCTCGTCGAGGTCGGCAAGTCCGTCTCGGCAGGACGGGCGAAGATCATCACGGGTGGCGGCTCGAACGAGACCGCGCACGCGATCGAGCTCTACAAGGCCAGCGAGAAGGCCGGCGCCGACGGCATCATGATCGTCACTCCCTACTACAACAAGCCCACCCAGGCGGGCATCCTCACGCACTTCCGCCTCGTCGCGGACGCCACCGACCTGCCGGTGATCCTGTACGACATCCCAGGACGCACGGGTGTGCCGATCAAGTACGAGACGATCCTCCGACTCGCCAAGCACCCCAACATCCTCGCCGTGAAGGACGCCAAGGGCGACTTCTCCGAGGTCAGCCGGGTGCTGAACCAGACCGACCTCATGTACTTCTCCGGCGACGACGCGAACGTGCTGCCGCATCTCGCGATCGGCGCGACCGGACTGATCGGCGTCACGGCGAACATCGCGGCGACCCCGTACCGCACGATCGTGGATGCCGTGAATCGCGGCGATCTGGCGGCGGCGACCGCCGAGCACCAGCGCCTCGAGCCTCTCGTGCGTGCGGTCATGACGCACGTGCCTGGCACCGTCGCGGCGAAATACATCCTGCACGGACTCGGACGCATCTCCAGCCCGCGCGTCCGTCTGCCGCTGGTGGGTCCGGAGGAGTGGGAGGCCGCCCTCATCGAGGACGAACTCGACCTCGTCAAGGACGTCCCCGGCGCCGACTTCTCGAACTTCCGTCCCGACCGCAACGCCGCCGCCGGCGGCGCACTGCCGAAGGTGCACGGCACGACACGCTGATACAGGCCGCGGTGCGCCGCGCCACCATGAACGACCGGACGCGTGGAGCGTCCGACTGAGGAGAGCGCATGTCCATTCCGATCGCAGATCCCGCCGCCCTCGAGAAGGGGACGCTGCGCGTCATCCCGCTCGGCGGTCTCGGCGAGGTCGGCCGCAACATGACCGTCTTCGAGTTCGAGGGCAAGATCCTGATCGTCGACTGCGGCGTGCTGTTCCCTGAAGAGCACCAGCCGGGTGTCGACCTGATCCTGCCCGACTTCGAGCCGATCAAGGATCGCCTCGACGACATCGTGGGCGTCGTCCTCACGCACGGGCACGAGGACCACATCGGCGCCGTGCCGTATCTGCTGCGACTCAAGAGCGACATCCCGCTGATCGGGTCCGGGCTGACCCTCGCGCTCGTCGAGGCGAAGCTCAAGGAGCACCGCATCAAGGCGTTCACGCTCACGGTCAAGGAGGGCCAGCGCGAGCAGGTCGGCCCCTTCGACCTCGAGTTCGTCGCCGTCAACCACTCGATCCCGGATGCGCTCGCGGTCGCGATACGCACCCCGGCGGGCATGGTGCTCGCGACCGGCGACTTCAAGATGGACCAGCTGCCGCTGGACGGTCGCATCACCGACCTCCGGGCGTTCGCGCGTCTGGGGGAGGAAGGTGTCGACCTGTTCCTCGTCGACTCGACGAACGCCGACGTGCCCGGTTTCACGCCCACCGAGCGCTCGATCGGTCCGGTGCTCGACCAGGTGATCGCCAAGGCCCCTCGTCGCGTGATCGTCGCGAGCTTCTCGAGCCACGTCCACCGCGTGCAGCAGGTCATCGATGCCGCGCACGCCCACGGCCGCCGTGTCGCCTTCCTCGGACGCAGCATGGTGCGGAACATGACCATCGCCGAGCAGCTCGGCTATCTCAAGGTGCCGGACGGCGTCCTGATCGACTTCAAGAAGGCGCGCGACCTGCCGGACGACCGGATCGTGTACATGTCGACGGGATCGCAGGGCGAGCCGATGGCGGTGCTCAGCCGCATGGCGAACCTCGACCACGCGATCGAGATCAGCGAGGGCGACACCGTGATCCTCGCCTCCAGCCTCATCCCGGGCAACGAGAACGCGGTGTACCGCGTGATCGACGGCCTCACCAAGCTCGGCGCCAACGTCGTGCACAAGGCGAACGCCCGCGTGCACGTGTCCGGCCATGCCGCAGCGGGCGAGCTCATCTACTGCTACAACATCCTGAAGCCGAGGAACGTGCTTCCCGTGCACGGCGAGTACCGTCACCTCATGGCGAACGCCAAACTCGCGCAGGACACCGGGATCGCGGCGGAGCGCACGATCATCGCCTCGAACGGCACCGTGATCGACCTGAAGGACGGCGACGCACGCGTGGCCGGACAGCTCGATCTCGGCTTCGTCTACGTCGACGGATCGACGGTCGGCGCGATCACGGACGCCGACCTCAAGGATCGCCGCATCCTCGCCGAAGAGGGCTTCGTCTCGGTCATCGTGGTGGTGGATGCCGCGACGGGACGCATCATCTCGGGGCCGGAGATCCATGCGCGAGGCATCGCGGAGGATGACTCCGTGTTCGACGACGTCGCCCCGAAGATCGTCGCGGCGCTCAAGGAGGCCTCGGGCAACGGTGTGCGTGACACGCACGCCCTCTCTCAGGTGGTCCGTCGCACGATCGGGCGTTGGGTGAACCAGAAGCTCCGTCGCCGTCCGATGATCGTCCCGCTCGTCATCGAGGCCTGATCCCGGCGTCCGTGGACTCGCGGGCGCCCGTCATCCCGTCGTAACACCCTCGTCCTATGCTCGGGCTATGGACACGGGCTTCACGTCGCGCAGGGCCGTGCAGACGGATGCGGCGTTCCTCGGCGACATGCTCGTCGAGGCGGCTAACTGGCGCGCCGGGGGAGCCCGACCGCGACACGAGGTGCTCACATCGTCGGAGCATCGGCGCTACCTCGCGGGATGGAAGCGCACGGCCGACGACGGAGTGGTGGCGGTGGACCGTGACGATGCGCCGATCGGCGCCGCGTGGTACCGCACGCTCCCGCAGGACGATGCGGGATTCGGATTCATCGGCGTCGCCGTGCCGGAGCTGATCATCGGGGTGCACCCGCTGTGGCGTGCGCGCGGGGTGGGTCGCTCCTTGCTGCGTGACGTCGTGGGACTCGCCGCCGCGCAAGGATACGCGCGGATCAGTCTGAGCGTGGAGCGCGACAACTTCGCCCGCAATCTCTACCGAGCGGAGGGATTCACCGTGGTGTCGGAGACGGCGCACCGCGCGACGATGGCCAGGTCCACACGCTGAGCGTGAGCCTGGGGATGCGCGGAATGCCGCGTCATTACGGGGCAATGTCGGCTGTTGGCTTTAGCGTGGGAGCATGGCCAGGAGTACCACGAAGACTGAGCGCGCATCGAGCAGCGCGTCGTCGCGCCCGAAGCGGGCGTCCTCGCCGAAGACTCAGGCTGCGCCGAAGAAGTACATCGACGACGTCGACAAGCCTCCCGTGATCGTCCGCGCGTGGGGTGGGTTGGCGCATGGCGTGGGCGGACTGTTCCGTGCGTTCGGGCCCGAGACCCTCGAGAAGGACGACCGTCGCGACGGCTTCCCGTTCTTCCTCGTGCTGCTGGCGATCGCCGGGGCCGTGAACGAATGGTTCTTCATCGGCAGCGAGGTCGCGGCGAACATCAGCGCGTACTCGGTCGGCCTGTTCGTCGGGCGGGTCGCGTTCTTCATGCCGGTCCTGCTTCTCCTGCTGGCCGGCTGGCTGTTCCGCCATCCGTCCTCCGTGCACGACAACGGGCGCATCGGCATCGGGTTCGGGATGTTCGTGCTCGCCCTCTCCGGCATCTTCCACGTGGCAGGTCCCCGTCCGCATCCGAACCAGGGCATGCCCGCGCTGAGCGAGTCCGGCGGGCTCCTCGGCTGGCTGATCGGACAGCCGCTCACATACCTGACCGACATCCCGGCCTATATCGTGCTGTCGCTGCTGGTCGTGCTCAGCATCCTCATCCTGACCAAGACACCGCCGAACCGCATCGGTCAGCGTCTGGGCGACCTCTACGCGTGGATGTTCGACGCCGAGCGGGTGGAGAAGCCGGCCAAGGATGCCGCGCCCGTCGACGACGCCGACAAGGTCGACGACCCCGACGTCCTGCCTTGGTGGCGCCGCAACAAGACGGGCCGCGAGGAGGACCCCGACGAAGGGTCGCTCGGATCCGACGACATCACTGCGCTGCTCGGGGACGCGGAGGCGACTCCGGCCTACGACCAGGCAGTGACCGTGGCGAACCCCTACGACGCCGCCACCGAGGTCATCTCGGACGTGCGCTCCGTCACCGACGCGCTCGCTGAGCAGCAGACGACCGCGCTGCTGGACGACGACTCCGACACGGGTGAGATGCCCGAGCTCCCGGGTCTCGATGGCTTCGGCACGGAAGGGCCAGGGGATCGTGGACCGCAGGCTCCGGTCGTGCCCTACGTCCTGCCGTCGCCGGGAGTGCTCGCGGAGGGCCCGCCGTCCGTAGCCCGATCCGAGGCGAACGATCGTATCGTCGAGCAGATCACCAGCGTCCTGTCGCAGTTCAACGTCGATGCCAAGGTCACCGGCTTCTCGCGGGGGCCGACGGTCACGCAGTACGAGGTCGAGGTCGGTCACGGCGTCAAGGTCGAGAAGATCCTGCAGCTCAGCAACAACTTCGCCTACGCCGTCGCGTCGAACGACGTGCGCATCCTGTCGCCGATCCCCGGCAAGAGCGCGATCGGCATCGAGATACCGAACACGGATCGGGAGACCGTCTCCTTGGGCGACGTGCTGCGTTCCCAGGCTGCGCAGAAGAGCACGCATCCGCTGACCATCGGCGTCGGCAAGGACGTCGGCGGCAACTTCGTGACGGCGAACCTGGCCAAGATGCCGCACCTCCTGGTCGCGGGATCCACCGGCTCGGGTAAGTCGAGCTTCGTGAACTCCATGATCACGAGCCTCCTCATGCGCGCGCGCCCGTCCGATGTGCGGATGGTCCTGATCGACCCGAAGCGCGTCGAGCTCACGAGCTACGCGGGCGTCCCGCATCTCATCACCCCCATCATCACGAACCCGAAGAAGGCCGCCGAGGCGCTGCAGTGGGTCGTGAAGGAGATGGACATGCGGTACGACGACCTCGCGTCGTTCGGCTTCCGTCACATCGACGATTTCAACAAGGCGGTCCGCGCCGGCGAGGTCGAGGTCCCTGTGGGCAGTGAGCGCGTGCTCAAGCCGTACCCGTACCTCCTCGTCGTGGTCGACGAGCTCGCCGACCTCATGATGGTGGCGCCGCGCGACGTCGAGGACTCGATCGTGCGAATCACGCAGCTCGCCCGCGCCTCCGGCATCCACCTGGTGCTCGCGACGCAGCGACCGAGCGTCGACGTGGTGACGGGTCTGATCAAGGCGAACGTCCCGTCGCGTCTCGCCTTCGCCGTGACCAGCGTCACCGACAGTCGGGTGATCCTCGACAGCCCCGGCGCCGACAAGCTCATCGGCCAGGGTGACGCGCTGTTCTCGCCCATGGGGTCGTCCAAGCCGTTCCGTCTGCAGGGCGCATGGGTCGACGAGAAGGAGATCGACGCGGTCGTCAAGCATGTGACCCGCCAGGCACGGCCCGAGTACCGCGCGGACGTGCAGGAGGCCATGGAGCCGGCCAAGAAGAAGGAGGTCGACGAGGACATCGGCGACGACCTCGAGCTGCTTCTCGCGGCCGCCGAGCTCATCGTGTCCTCGCAGTTCGGCTCGACCTCGATGCTGCAGCGCAAGCTCCGGGTGGGCTTCGCCAAGGCCGGTCGCCTCATGGATCTCCTCGAGTCCCGCGAGGTCGTCGGCCCCTCCGAGGGCTCGAAGGCGCGAGACGTGCTCGCGACGCCCGAGCAGCTTCCGCAGGTCATGGCGAAGCTCCGAGGCGAGGATGCTCCCTCCGTGCCCGCTGCCGCACCTGCTGCTCCCGCGGCGGCCGCGCCGGCCGCATCTCCGCGCGACCCGGTCGAGGCGCAGTACGACGGTCTGCCTGTGGTCGAGGCCGAGGGCGGCGACGAGGACGCCTGGGGCCTCACGGGGCGCGACTGATGGCGATCCCTCGGCAGCTCCCCAATGCGATCACGGTCGCGCGGATCCCGCTTGCGGTGATCTTCTTCGTCGTCCTGCTGCTCGGCGGGACCTACGGGATCCCCGACATCGCGCTCCGCTGGATCGCGGGAGTGCTGTTCGTGGTCGCGATCTCCACGGACTGGGTCGACGGATACCTCGCACGGCGCTACGACATCGTCAGCGACTTCGGGAAGCTCTGGGACCCGATCGCCGACAAGCTGCTCACAGGTGCCGGATTCATCGGGCTCGCGATCCTGGGCGAGCTGAACTGGTGGTTGGTCATCGTCATCCTGATCCGCGAGTGGGGGATCACGGTGCATCGCCTGATGGTCGCGAGCGAGCACGTCGTCGCGGCGGCGTGGATGGGCAAGATCAAGACCGCGGTGCAGGGCGTCGCGCTTTCGTGGGCGCTGCTGCCGTTGCACGTTGTGATCGGTCTCGGGCCGTGGACGCTCATCACCGCGATCCTGATGGTCGCCGTGCTGGTGCTGACGGTCGCGAGTGGGATCGACTACATCATCGCCCAGGTCCGGGGTTCTCGGCGGACCTCATGACCCCAGCCGCGGAGGCCGTCGCGGTGCTCGTCGGGCGCGGATGGACGCTCGGAGTGGCCGAGTCGCTCACAGGCGGCGCTGTCGCCGCCGAGGTCGTCTCCGTTCCCGGGGCATCGGCCGCGCTGTGGGGCGGTGTGATCGCGTATGCGACTCCCGTCAAGCACAGCGTCCTCGGCGTGGACGAAGACCTGCTCGCGAAGCACGGTCCCGTCCATCCCGAAGTCGCCCTGCAGATGGCGGAGGGCGTGCGGCGCGCGGTCGCGGTCGGACGGCCGAGCGACGTCGGCATCGCTACCACCGGTATCGCCGGCCCGGACTCGCCCGACGGGCAGCCGGTCGGCACCGTTCACGTGGCGGTCGTGACTCCGGACGGTTCATTGAGCGAGTCGTTCCGGTTCTCCGGCGATCGAGCGGACATCCGCGCGCAGTCAGTGGATGCCGTGCTCGACGCGCTCTGCCGACTCGTTCGGGAATAGCACCGTGGGCGAGTCCGTTGACATGAATGTGCTCACATCGAAAGCACAGCGTGCGAAGGTAGATTCTGTGACAGTCCTTAGGGCTAGACTGGCGATTCCATCGGGGGAGACCTCGAGTGGGCGATCTGGGAGGAGGTTCCGATGATTCTTGTACGACAGGAAATCGGCGATGTGCTGAGGGACTTCCGCCTGCAGAAGGGGCGTACGCTCCGGCAGGTTGCGAGCAAGGCGTCCGTGGCCCTCGGCTACCTCAGCGAGGTGGAGCGGGGTCAGAAGGAAGCTTCGAGTGAGATCCTCGCCTCTGTGGCGGATGCGCTCGACGTTCCCATCTCGACCATCATGCGCGAGGTCGGCGACCGCATCTCGGTGCTCGAGGGCATCCAGGTCTTCCCGGACGTCGTGCCGGACGACCTGGTGGCATCCGTCGAGCCCGAGCTCACGCTCCGCTGATCGCCGACTCTGAGACCCTCCGTGCGACGCAGTGAATTCCTTCGCGCCGTGGACGCGGAGTTCGGGGGGCGGGCCTCGTCTCTGGTGAGCGACCTGGTGCTGACGCAGCTTTCCGGCCGCACGGCCGAGCAGGCACTGGACGCGGGCGTATCGCCACGCGACATCTGGCTGGCGCTGTGCGCCGAGACCGAAGTGCCGGTCGAGCGTCGACACGGCGCCGGACGTCTCGAACCCCGTCGGCACTGAGTTCCCCGAATCTCACGGATCTTCGTCTCTGCGACACGGCGGTTCGGCGTGTCGTCGAAGGTGTGTTCGAAACACGCGTAGTCTTCTGCACAAGTGGTTCCGAGATCTCGTTATCCCCGTTCTCCGGCACCGACGACGCAATGTCGGAGGTGACTCGTACGGTGTGAAACAGGCCGAAGAGCCATACGCCTTGTCGGAGAGTTCCGCCCATCCCGGGTGGGCCGCGACAGCCTACAGGCGGCATCACGCGAGCAGAAGGAGCACGACATGCCATCACCCGCCGACCGCGAGAAGTCCCTCGAGACAGCACTCGCCCAGATCGACCGCCAGTTCGGAAAAGGCTCGGTCATGCGGCTGGGAAGCGACGAGCGCGCTCCTGTCGCGGTGATCCCGACCGGTTCGATCGCCCTCGACGTCGCGTTGGGCGTCGGAGGTCTCCCGCGTGGCCGCATCGTCGAGATCTACGGACCCGAGTCCTCCGGTAAGACGACCCTCACGCTGCATGCGATCGCCAATGCACAGCGCTCCGGCGGCATCGCGGCCTTCATCGACGCCGAGCACGCCCTCGACCCGGACTACGCCGCCAAGCTCGGCGTCGACATCGACGCGCTGCTCGTCTCCCAGCCCGACACCGGTGAGCAGGCGCTCGAGATCGCCGATATGCTCGTGCGCTCCGGAGCGATCGACCTGATCGTGATCGACTCGGTCGCAGCCCTGGTGCCGCGTGCCGAGATCGAGGGCGAGATGGGAGACTCGCACGTCGGTCTCCAGGCCCGACTGATGTCGCAGGCTCTCCGCAAGCTGACCGGTGGTCTCAACCAGACCAACACCACGATGATCTTCATCAACCAGCTGCGCGAGAAGATCGGCGTGTTCTTCGGCTCTCCGGAGACCACCGCCGGTGGTAAGGCGTTGAAGTTCTATGCCTCGGTCCGCATGGACATCCGTCGCATCGAGACGCTCAAGGACGGTACCGACGCTGTCGGAAACCGCACCAGGGTCAAGGTCGTCAAGAACAAGATGGCTCCGCCCTTCAAGCAGGCGGAGTTCGACATCCTCTACGGCGTCGGAATCTCCCGCGAGGGCAGCCTGATCGACTTCGGCGTCGACCACGGCATCGTCAAGAAGTCGGGGTCCTGGTACACCTACGACGGTGATCAGCTCGGGCAGGGCAAGGAGAACGCCCGGAACTTCCTGATCAAGAACCCCGACATCGCGCTGACGATCGAGACGCAGATCAAGCAGAAGCTCGGTATCGGAGGCGCCGCTCCCGCAGCACCGGCCGACGAGCTCGCCGAGCGTCGTCCGGCCTGACCATGACGACACGAGACGACGGGGGCGCATCCGACCGGATCGCCCCCGTCATCCCGCTCTTCGGACACGCCCGCGGCGCGTCCCGCTCTTCCCGCGGGACGTCGGATCCGACGTCGGACCTTGCTGAGACCGGGGAACGGTCACGTCGATCTTCCGCACCAGGACGTTCGGACGACGAAGGCAACGCGATCCCGCAGCGCACGGACGACGGAGGGCTGTGGCGGACGACATGGGACGACAGCCCACGTCGATCGACGCATCCGATCCGGTCTGCAGGACAGGGCGCAGTGTTCGGATCCTCTGCCGACGACGAGCGGACCGGGCCGAGCGATCGGCATCCCGCTCGGGGCAACCACCGCAGTGCCGGTCTGCGTGCCCTGAACGACAGCATCGATCGGATCGACGACAGCGCGACGACGGCACCGGACGTCCGCGCGGCCGCAGAGGAGCTGCTGGTTCGGAAGCTTCGCTCGAGGTCGTTGTCGGCATCGGAGGCACGGCTCATTCTGCGCGGCGTGGATCAGGATGGTGCCAGGCTCGATGCAGGCACCGTGGACGACATCATCGATGAGTTCACGCGACGTGGCTATCTCGACGATGCGCAGCTCGCAGGGCAGCTCGTCGCCGCGGGTATCGAACGCAAGGGACAGGGTCGCGTGGCGCTCTCCCGGGCGCTCGCACAACGAGGGATCCCTCGCGAGGTCATCGATGCGGCGCTGGACGAGCTGCCGGACGACGACGCCGAACGTGCTCTCGAGTACGCGCGCTCCAAAGCGCGGTCGCTCAGCCGATTGGACGCCGACACCGCACTGCGCAGACTCGTCGGCCAGCTCGCGCGGCGAGGCTACAACGGGGGCATCGCGATGTCTGCGGCCAAGACTGCGCTCGCGGAGGCGACTTTCGGGCGACCGGCTTCCGGCGTGCGTTTCGTGGACTCCGACTGAATCCGCTCGCACGGAGTGCGCTCGTACAATAGGAGCATCATGACTACTCCGCGCAGTGAACCGACGATCATCGCGTCGTCGTCGGCAGCCATCGACCTCGACGGGCATCGGCGATCCTACGAGGTCCGCACGTTCGGATGCCAGATGAACGTGCACGACTCGGAGAGACTGTCCGGGTCGCTGGAGAGCGCCGGCTACGTCCGCGCCGAGCTCGGCGACGAAGCCGATGTCGTGATCATCAACACGTGCGCCGTGCGCGACAACGCCGCTGGCAAGCTCTACGGCACGCTCGGCCAACTCGCCGCAGTGAAGCGGCGCAAGGGCGGCATGCAGATCGCCGTCGGCGGATGCCTCGCCCAGATGGACAAGCAGGCCGTTCTCGACAAGGCGCCATGGGTCGACGTGGTCTTCGGCACGCACAACATGGGGTCGCTCCCGGGTCTGCTCGAGCGGGCGCGCCACAACGGCGAAGCCGAGCTGGAGATCCTCGAATCCCTCGAGGTGTTCCCCTCGACGCTCCCGACCAAGCGGGACTCCGCGCACAGCGGCTGGGTCTCGATCTCCGTCGGGTGCAACAACACGTGCACCTTCTGCATCGTTCCCAGTCTGCGCGGCAAGGAGAAGGACCGCCGCCCCGGCGACATCCTGAACGAGATCCGACTGCTCGTCGAGGACGGCGCGATCGAGGTCACCCTGCTGGGTCAGAACGTCAACTCCTACGGTGTCGAGTTCGGCGACCGTCAGGCATTCGGCAAGCTGCTCCGCGCGGCGGGCGAGATCGACGGGCTCGAGCGCATCCGGTTCACGAGCCCGCACCCCGCGGCATTCACGGACGACGTGATCGACGCCATGGCCGAGACGCCGAACGTGATGCCGCAGCTGCACATGCCGCTCCAATCCGGCAGCGACCGCATCCTCAAGGCGATGCGCCGTTCGTACCGGAGCGATCGCTTCCTCGGCATCCTCGACCGCGTCCGTGAGCGGATCCCGCACGCCGCCATCACCACCGACATCATCGTCGGGTTCCCGGGCGAGACCGAGGCCGATTTCGAGGACACGATGCGGGTCGTCGAGCAGGCCCGCTTCTCGAGCGCCTTCACATTCCAGTACTCGATCCGCGAGGGCACGCCTGCGGCGACGATGGACGAGCAGGTGCCTAAGGCCGTCGTCCAGGAGCGGTACAACCGACTGATCGCCCTGCAGGAGCGGATCTCCCTCGAGGAGAACCAGAAGCAGGTCGGTCGGGAGGTCGAGGTCCTCGTCTCCACCGGCGAGGGCAAGAAGGACACCGAGACCCACCGACTCACCGGCCGCGGCGAGGACAACCGTCTCGTCCACTTCGAGGTGACCCCCGGTTCGCCGATCCCGCGTCCCGGCGACGTCGTCACCGTGACGATCAGCCACGCCGCGCCCTTCCACCTGCTTGCCGACGATCCTTCCGGGGCCCCGCTGCGCATCCGGCGTACGCGCGGGGGAGACGCGTGGGACCGCGCGCAGGCAGAATCGTGCGCGGTGCCGGCACCGAGCGTCGAGGGCGGCCCCCGTGCGGTCTCGCTGGGGCTGCCCACGCTGCGCGTCGGCGTGTGACCGTCACGGCTCCCGGCATGCCGCAGCCCCGGCTCTGGGTCATCGCGGGGGCGACCGGCACGGGCAAGAGCGATCTCGCCCTCGATCTCGCGGACGCGCTGCGTCTCCGCGGGAATCCCGCCGAGATCGTGAACGCCGACGCCATGCAGCTCTATCGCGGCATGGACATCGGCACGGCCAAGCTCCCCGAGAGTGAGCGGCGCGGTATCCCGCATCATCTGTTCGACGTGCGCGAGGTCGATCAGGACGCCGCGGTCGCCTGGTATCAGCCACGGGCTCGCGAGGCCATCCAGGCCATCCAGGCGAGCGGCGGCGACGCCATCCTCGTCGGCGGTTCAGGACTCTATGTCTCGAGTGTCATCTACGACTTCGCATTCCCGCCGCGAGACCCGGCGATCCGAGAACGGCTCGAGCACGAACTCGCCGAACACGGCGTCGCCGAGCTCGTCGCACGTCTCCGGACGCTCGACCCCGACACCGCCGCGCGGATCGATCCTCGCAACGAGAGGCGCGTCATCCGCGCCCTCGAGATCGTCGAACAGGGGAGCGCGACGCACGGGGCGGCGCTTCCCGCAGAGCCCGTCCTCTGGCAGCCGCAGAGAACCCGCGTGATCGGTCTGCACGTGGACCGCGCGGACCTCGTCGCGCGACTCGACGCGCGGGTCGAACGCATGTGGCGAGACGGGATGGTCGAGGAGATCGCGCGGCTCCGCGAGCGCGGTCTCGAAGACGGCGTCACCGCCGCACGCGCGATCGGGTACGCGCAGGCGCTCGCGCAGCTGGACGGACGGATGACGCAGGACGAGGCCATCGCGCAGACGCAGGCCCTGACGCGACGCTACGCCCGCCGCCAGGTGTCGTGGTTCAAGCGCTACCCCGAGCTCCAGTGGGTCGACGCCCCCGTCGAAGCGATGACGCTCCTCGACGACTGAGTGAGATCCCGGCGCGAGAAGCCGGCGCGGATGTCCGTGCTCCGTGGCACTGTGTCGACATGGCCACTCACTTCTTCACCGCATCCAGCCTCGACGGATTCATCGCGACCGAGGAGCACTCGCTCGACTGGTTGCTGTCGCGGGACATCGACCAGGAGGGTCCGATGTCGTACCTGCAGTTCGAGAAGCGGATCGGCGCGCTGGCGATGGGCGCGTCGACGTACGAATGGGTCATGCGCCACGAGGACGGGCGCTGGGGATACACGCAGCCCACTTGGGTGTTCACTCATCGCGCCCTCGACGTTCCGGAGGGCGCGGACGTGCGGCTCACCCGATCGGACATCGCCGCCGTGCACGCAGAGATGACGGCCGCGGCCGGTGAGCAGGACATCTGGATCGTCGGAGGCGGCGACCTGGCAGGACAGTTCGCCGATGGCGGACTCCTCGACGAAGTGTGGGTGCAGTACGCGCCCGTGACTCTCGGAGCGGGCGCGCCGCTCCTGCCTCGGGCGCTGGAGCTCGAACTGCTCGACGTTGCGCGCAACAGGGACTTCCTGTGCGGTCGGTACCGGGTGGTCCGCGGCTGAGGCCCGGCGATCCTAGACTCGAGTGATGACCTGGAGTGTGCGCGCCTTCCGTCTTGAGGACACGGAGAGCGTCATCGCTCTCTGGGAAGAGGCCGGACTCACCCGTCCATGGAACGACCCGCGCCTGGACATCCAGCGCAAGCTGTCGGTGCAGCCGGAGCTCTTCCTCGTAGCGGTCGACGACGGCTCGGCGGACTCCGCGGAACCCGCGCTGGTCGGAACCGTGATGGCAGGCTACGACGGTCACCGCGGATGGTTGTACTACCTCGCCTCCGCGACCTCGCACCGCCGTCGCGGCGTGGGACGCGCTCTCGTCGCCGAAGCCGAACGCCTGTTGCTCGGCATGGGGTGCCCGAAGATCCAGCTGATGGTGCGAGAGGGCAACGAACAGGCGCTGGGCTTCTACGACGAACTCGGCTACGAGCGCTTCTCCGTGTCGAACACGGGCAAACGCCTCATCGTGGACGCATAGCCGGGATCCCTAGACTGGGACCATGGTCGCATTCACCAAGGGGCACGGCACCGGCAACGATTTCGTCATCATCGCCGACCCCGACGGCACCCTCGACCTCACAGCTGATCAGGTCGCAGCACTCTGCGATCGACACTTCGGCATCGGCGCCGACGGCATCCTCCGTGTCGTCCGATCCACGGCGATCCCCGAAGGGGCTGCCGCCCTCGCCGAGGAACCCGAGGCCGAGTGGTTCATGGACTACCGCAACGCCGACGGGTCCATCGCGGAGATGTGCGGCAACGGCGTCCGCGTGTTCGTGCACTATCTGCTCCGGTCCGGCCTCGCGACACTCGAACCCGGTTCCACGCTCCCGGTCGGCACCCGCGCCGGTGTCCGCGACATCACACGCAGCGAGAACGGCTACCAAGTCGATCTCGGGCTGTGGAAGCTCTCCGGCGACGACCCGCTCGTCACCGCGGACGGATTGCCCGTCGCCCGACCCGGACTCGGCATCGACGTCGGCAACCCGCACGTCGTGGTCGCCCTCGCCGAGGAAGCGGAGCTCGCCACTCTGGAGCTGCACCGTGCTCCCGAGCTCGACCCCGTGCTGCCCCACGGCGCCAACGTCGAGTTCGTCGTGCCCGGCGAGCCCCTCGTGAGGGACGGAATCGGCCACGTGCGCATGCGTGTCTCGGAGCGCGGGGTCGGCGAGACCCTCAGCTGTGGAACCGGGGTCGCCGCGACGGCCCTCGCCGTCCGGCACTGGGCGGGGGAGAAGGCTCCCGATCACTGGCGGGTCGAGGTTCCGGGAGGCACGCTCGGCGTGCGGATGTTCCCCGCTGAGGACGGCGAGCACGTAGGACTCTCCGGACCCGCGCAGCTGGTGTACAGCGGCGAGGTCGACCTGCTCTGATGGCTGCGTCGAGCGCCATCGGGCTCGTGATCTTCGACTGCGACGGTGTGCTGGTCGACAGCGAGCGGATCTCCGTCGACATCGACCGACGGGTGCTCGGTGAGCTCGGGTGGACGCTCACGAACGAGGAGATCGTGCACCGCTTCGTCGGCCGCTCCGACGCTCACTTCCGTGCGGAGGTCGAGCAGCACCTCGGCCGCCCTCTCGACGACGATTGGGACGCGCCCTACGCGCAGTGGTACCGGGAGGCTTTCGACCGTGATCTCGTGGCGGTGCCCGGGGTGGTCGAGGCGCTCGACGCGGTGAGGGTCCCCAGCTGCGTGGCGTCGAGCGGCTCTCACGCCAAGATCCGACGGAGTCTCAGCCTTACCGGTCTGCTGACGCGGTTCGATGGGCGCATCTTCAGCGCCGAGGACGTACGGGAGGGCAAGCCGGCCCCCGATCTGTTCCTCCATGCTGCCGCTCAGCTCGACGTGCAGCCCGAGCGATGCATCGTCGTCGAAGACAGCCGGCTCGGCGTGCAGGCTGCTCGCGCGGCCGGTATGCGCGTGCTCGGCTATGCGGGCGGCCTCACCCCGGGGGAATGGCTCGAGGCGGAAGGAGCCACCGTGTTCACCGACATGGGCGCGCTTCCCGGACTGCTCGTGACCTGAGTTCGAGCATCATCCCGCGAGGACGAGATCGGTTCAGGAGGCGAGACCCGTGAGCGCGATCGGCTCGGTGGGCGGGGTTCCGTGCTTGCGTACCTTGAGCACTCGATAGCCCTTCGCCGTCGCAGTGCGGAACACGCTGAACCCGGGCGTGAACGTCGCGCCGATCCAGCGCTGCAGCGAATCGGCGCCGAGGTTCCTCTGCACGACGAGCCAGGCGTCGCTGCGCTCGTCGAGCCGCGGGATCCACTTCTCCAGCATCCCGTGCAGTTCGTTCTTCCCGACCCGGATCGGCGGGTTGGAGCGGATGGAGCGGAACACCACGTCGCCGGGAACATCCTCGGGGCGTACGGCGTTGACATTGGTGAGTCCGAGTGCCGTCGCGTTGCGGCGGACGAGGTCCAGAGCCCGCTCGTTCACGTCGACGGCCCAGACCGTCGCATGTGGCGACTGCAGCGCCATGGTGAGCGAGATCGGTCCCCAGCCGCTTCCGAGGTCGAGAAGATGACCGCCCGGCGGCACGGGAGGCATGTTGGCGAAGAGCACCGCAGTTCCGGCGTCCAGCCGATCCGGGCTGAAGACGCCACCGGCGGTGGTGACATCCAGCTCTCGGCCTGCGAGCGATACACGGATTGTTCGCAGATTCTCAGGACTCGCCGGGGCCGCAGTGAAGTAATGGTCGGACCCCATACCGTGAGCGTAGCGGACAGCGCGGGCTAAGGTTAAGGCTCGCAACGAAACCCAGAGAACAGGGACGGATGACGGATACCACGACACACTCGACCGGCGACGACGCGCTCGATCGCGTGCTCGCGAACGCGGAGAAGCGCACCGAGGCGCGCGTGTTCGGAGCCGCTCAGGCGCTGCAGGACGAATCGACGGCCGCGCACGCCCGATCCGACGGCGACCAGTGGGACCTCGAGGATCGCCACGCACTCCGTCGAGTGGGCGGCCTCTCCACCGAGCTCGAAGACGTCACCGAGGTCGAGTACCGTCAGCTGCGGCTCGAGAACGTCGTGCTCGTGGGCGTGTATCCGCAGGGCGCACAGGACGACGCCGAGAACTCTCTGCGCGAACTCGCCGCCCTGGCGGAGACCGCGGGCGCGGTCGTGCTCGACGGTGTGCTGCAGCGCCGTCCGCACCCCGATGCGGCGACCTACATCGGCCGCGGGAAGGCGCAGGAGCTCAAGGACATCGTGGCCGCGACCGGTGCCGACACCGTGATCGCCGACACCGAACTCGCGCCGAGCCAGCGACGTGCACTGGAGGACGTCGTCAAGGTCAAGGTCATCGACCGCACGACGGTCATCCTCGACATCTTCAGTCAGCATGCCAAGAGCCGTGAGGGCAAGGCGCAGGTGGAGCTCGCGCAGCTCGAGTACTTGCTGCCGCGCCTGCGCGGATGGGGCGAGTCCATGAGCCGTCAGGCCGGTGGACAGGTGGGAGCCGGCGGCGCCGGTATGGGCTCGCGTGGTCCCGGTGAGACCAAGATCGAGCTCGATCGTCGTCGCATCCGCACCAAGATGGCTCTGCTGCGTCGGCAGATCCGCGACTTCGGGCCAGCACGGGAGGCGAAGCGCGCTGAGCGGCGTCGGAACACGATCCCCTCCGTCGCGATCGCCGGATACACCAATGCCGGCAAGTCGAGCCTGCTGAACGCGCTCACGAGCGCGGGCGTGCTCGTCGAGAACGCCCTGTTCGCGACGCTGGATGCGACCGTCCGGCGCTCCGAGACCACGGACGGGCGTGTCTACACGCTCACCGACACGGTCGGGTTCGTGCGCAACCTGCCGCATCAGCTCGTCGAGGCCTTCCGGTCGACGCTCGAGGAGGTCGGCGACGCGGACGTCGTGCTGCACGTCGTCGACGGCTCGCATCCCGATCCTGCCGGACAGCTGCAGACCGTCCGCGACGTGATGGGCGACGTCGGTGTACGTGACATGCCGGAGATCGTCGTCTTCAACAAGGCCGACCTGATCACGGAGGACGAGCGGCTCGTGCTGCGCGGACTGGAGCCGAAGGCGCACTTCGTCTCCTCCCGCTCCGGAGAGGGGATCGTCGAGCTGCGCGCCGCGATCGAGGATGCCCTGCCGAAGCCGGCCGTGGAGATCCACGCAGTCGTGCCGTACGATCGCGGAGACCTCGTCGCCGCGATCCACGAGAGCGGGATGCTGCTGTCGGTGGAGCACCGCGAGGAGGGGACCGCCGTCCACGCACGCGTCTCGGAACGACTTGCGGCCGACCTCGAGCCGTTCGCCGTCGACGCCTGACGAGGCGTCAGCGGGCCACGAAGCGCGCCTCCACCGTCGCGGAGATCACGATGTCGTCGGGTTCGTACTGCATGGCGGGGGCGGAGTCCGCAGCGAACGCTGCTCCGCGGGCCGCCTTCATCATCACCGGAGCGCCGGGGGAGGCCTGGCCACTGGAGATGAGGCCGACATCGGCGATCTCCTTCGGTGATACCTCCTGCAACCCGAGCGCACCGGCGTACGCGTGAGCGCGCGTGACGGCGACGCCCACGGCTCGTGCGGCCACCTCTCGCTCGACCTCTGCGCGGGTGTCGGGAGTGAGGTGCCAGTCGACCCAGCCGACCTCGACGCCGTCCCACGAGGAGACATCGGAGACCCAGGTCGACAGCTCGGCGGGATCCGTGAACGTCGCGGTGAGATCGATGCTCGCGTAGTGCACCGGGGCAAGACGCTTGCCCTCGTTGTTCCACGGACGCTCGGCGCGCACCGAGAGCCGTGTGCTCGTCCAGTCGACCACCGTGCCGGCATCCGCCCTGGTCGTGATCGACTCGCGCACGGGTTCGGCGAGGCTCATGACGCGATCGACGACCACGGAACGCTCCGGCCCCTCGGCGCGGACGCTGACCTGGATGGTGGCGCGCTCGGGCGCGACGCGCGCCTCGTGCTCGCCGCGGACGGTGATGGTGACATCGCTCATAGCGCGACTCTACGCCCCCGACCCGAGCGCGTGCGGAATGGCGCAGACGCTGCGGACGTTGTAGTCTGAGATGCTCGGGAGCTCCCCTCACCGAGCTGACAAATCCACAGAGTGACAGCGGCTCCTTCGAGAGAAGGACCACGGGGCTGATCGGTTTCGACAGCGCCTGTGAATCCACGAGAAGCGGGCCGAGGATGCAGAGTTATCTCGTAAACGCTCTCTGCAAAACAATAGTTGCCGAAACCAAGCGCAACGACTTCGCCCTCGCTGCCTAAGCGAGCCCGATAGTCCGTCAGACCGTGTGTGATTCCGACACGGATCCTGGCGTCATCTAGGAATCTTGCTGCGTGACGGCGTCTGGACGTCACGTGGGACTCTTGCCAGGCTGGGCTCGTCGACTTAGGTGTCTGTGACAAAGGTCGGAGCCGAGCAGAACGCCTCCACAGACTGCGCCCGGAGAAGGCGTGGAGACTCAGCGTTGGACGGGGGTTCGATTCCCCCCAGCTCCACAGATGGTGTCAAAGATGTGTATCACCACACTTGAGGTGGGGGTTCAGTATCGAAGTCACCATGTGTATCATCCGAGACAAGTTCAACGTCTCGGAGAACGGTCGCTGTCACCAGTGGAAAAGTCATCGCGCGCGCGGTCGACCGCCCTGTTCGTCAGGGTGGTGGACCGCGCGCGTGTTTTCGATGTCCAAGCGAACGGCCGAACGATCCCCGCCGCCACGCTGAGGCGACTTCTTGACATCGCGCGCATCCCCGACGGCACCCCCTACCTCACGGACGGCGCGGCACGCTTCCACACACTGCGCCATGTCAACGCCTACCTCCTCGACGCAGCCCGCCAACGCGCATATCCCATGCGCACGCTACGCAACAACCACGCTGGCGCGCTCGTCGGCTTCCTCAACTTCATCCGGGAAACCTCTCCGGACGCTGACCTCATCGACGCCACCACCGAGAATCTCAACCAATACAAGAAACATCGACTGCAGACCCTGGTGGGAAGCTCCTGGAATACCGAAATAAGTGACATCGGCCTGTTCTTCGCCTACGCCCGGGACAAAGGATGGTTGGAGATCGACCCCATCCCACGATGGGGTAGTAGCCAACGGAACACCCTGAAGTCCCCGGAGAAAGAGACCCGGCGGATCCGCTTCCTCACCGAAGAGCAACTCGTCTTCTTCCTCAACCACGGACTCCGCGGCGACGACATCTCGGACGACCGACCCGAGTACCCCGAACGCGACTACACCTTCGGCCTCACCCTCGTCAGCACGGGCCTTCGTCGCGAAGAGGGCACTTACCTCCTCGACCTGGACATCCCCACAAACCTCCCGCGGGGGAGCCACATCTTCGAACGAATGGGCAAGGGCAGCAGGCCACGCGACGTCCACATCATCGACCACCTAGCCGACGCCATCGACCACTACCGCCGCGGCGAACGCGAGTACATGGTCGAACGCGCCCAGCCCACGCTCCGCAGTCGCCGCCGCAACGGCACCCTCACCATCGCCGAACCCGTCCCCACCACCAACGGCACCGCCCTCCGCATCAACGGACGACTCATCCGCCCCAACCGCCTGCCCAACACCTTGCGCCGTACTGCCGTATGGATCCGCGACGACGGCCTCATCGACCCGCTCGCACTTTTCCTCGCCGAAGGAGGACAAGCCCCGGCCATCGACCGCTTCAACAGGCTTTTCAGCGACGCCAACCACCGCGTAGCCAGTCTCGGCCCCCACGAGCATGCACCGCCCGCACACCTCACTGTCACCCCCCACGTCCTCCGACACACCTTTGCCATCCGCACCCTCGCCGCGCTGATGCGCGAAGGAAGGAACACTCAAGGGGACCCCTACGCGTTGCTCGCAAGC
Source organism: Microbacterium sp. GCS4 (assembly GCF_001262495.1). Classification (GTDB taxonomy): domain Bacteria; phylum Actinomycetota; class Actinomycetes; order Actinomycetales; family Microbacteriaceae; genus Microbacterium. The sequence continues at coordinate 558,230 of NZ_LGYE01000001.1, read as the reverse complement.
CCCCTACTCATCGTCCAGGAACTTCTTGGACACGCAAGCCTCAGCACAACCAACCGCTATCTCTATCACGCCGAAACCTACACCGACCAGATCCCGAATGCGTTGCGCGAGAGTCTCTTCAAGCTCGTGAAAGGGCTCTGACGTGACTGAGCACATCGCGGAATATATGACAGCCCGGGGGGCGAAGCGTTCTTTTATAGTCCCTAGTCGGTCCTCTGCACCGAAGCTGGTCGATGAGTTAGCGCGTGAATGGGTAGAAGTTGCGAAGTTCAATCCGACGGCCGTAGGAACGCTTCGTATCGGTATCTTTCGCCTAGCGTCGCATATGACCAAGCAGATCGGATTTGATCCGTCCAGACACTCCATCAGGGAGTTGCGGAGGCGGCACATCGATTCGTGGGAACTCACCCTTCTCGAATGGCAGGCGAGATTGGGATCGGACCACCCGTACCGCGTCGCGGTATATCTGTTCGCGTTTCTTCGGTATCTAGAAGACCGCCGCCCAGGAAGGCTACACCCGGAGGTTTACGCGCGGGTGTGCGAGCCGACTCGACTTGCACACATCCGTCGTGAACCGCTACCGGATTTTTCCGAGGACGAACTGACCCGGATCAAGACCGCGGTTCGCAATCGAACCTGGAAGGACGGTTCGTGGACAACGCGGGCAACCGGCGATGTTCTCGTCGCTTTTCACGTCGCGCTCTGTATCGCGACTGGTGAGCCCCCTGAGGTTCTGAGGGGTCTGACTTTGAACGATATCTCCGCGACATCCAAAGACCTTCGGAGCGCGGGTATGGGCACCGAGCAGATGGCGGTCGCGGGTCTTGCTGACAGCTACAACGTGACTCTGCGTAAGAACCGAGCCCACCGCGTTGAGGAGGTGACCTGGACGCGAGAGCGGGAACCGACGACGCTACGTTATCTCGATGCACTGATCCGACTTGGAGCACCGCTCCGTCGCTTAACCAGGCTCCCGGATCTTTGGATGATAAAGGATGAGTGGGGCATTCCCATCGCAATGCCTTGGGAAAAATGGAGCTTTAGCGAATGGCTTGACCGATACGTCGCGGGTGAGATCTCCACGCCCCATGACACCCCGCCGCTTCCGCAAGTCTGCTATCGCCGCCGAGATCATCGCGGAACCCGCTACGCATCTCCGCCGGCAGCGGCGGCACACCCAAGACATGCTCTTCGACCACTACACGAACAGCCCGACTCTCCGGCAAGAAGCGGGAGAGCGGTTCGTGAGATCAATCTCGGAGCTGCGCGACCGAGCACTCGGGCCGACCATTGACACCGGCGACGGAATCGTGCAGCTTGACACGGTCACAGGCGAGGTCACCGACCTCGACGAGAACGCCCTACCGGAGAGCGTTGGGGGCGCACTCGCTGGCTGTCGTGACCCGGAAGACTCGCCGCACGCACCCCGAGGTGAGATCTGTCCGATGGCACGCATGGGAACGTGTTTTACCTGCCCCAACGCCATCATCACGGTCGAACACCTTCCGGCCCTCGTCCTTGTCAACGCCGTTTCCGCCCCCGATGCGGCGGTGAACCCGACCACGTGGCAGAAAGTATGGGGATTCATACACGAAGCCACTGTCACAATCTTGCAGATGTTCCCGCGCGACGCCGTCGAAGAAGCGCGACTGCACACCGACGAGGTTCTCGTCGATCTTGGTCTCCGCCATGAAATGAGAGGACCAGCCGATGCGTGACCCTACCCCGCACGCGTCCAGAAGATGGCGTCCACCCATCCCCCCGGACGACTTCATCCACGAGGACCTTCCTGCGGGCTCGAAGTTCGGTGATGACGAGTGGGACTACCAGGGAATACGGCCCTTAGGTAATCCCGGTCGATGGGCGCGCTTCACGAGGATTCCCGAGGGGTATCGCCATGACGTCAAGCTCTATGCCTTGCTGCAAGGGCGTCCGCATCACCCCACCGCCGTCGTTGCCGGAGTCATGATCCGCAAGAAGGTGGGATCGATGGACGCGATCCTGAGCGAGTTGAACGACCTCGCAGTGGTAGCCGCGTGGGGAGAACGCAAAGGGTTGCACACCTTCGGCGAGTGGTCACCAGGCCTGGCTGAAGACTTCTTGGACGATCTCAGGAAAGGTGAGCATCGTGAGAACGGTAAGCCGAACGCGCCGTCATCGGTGCGAGGGTTTGTCTCCCTCTTGAAGCACGTCAGGAATCTCGCGCCTCTGGCACAACATCCGCTGCCCTTCCAGCCGTGGCCGGCGCAGTCCGCCGCCGAAGTGGCGGAGGAAAGTATGGACGGTGATAACAAGACCCCTCCGTTGCCCTGGGAGACGTGGCAACCTCTCATGGTGGCCGCGGACACAATCATCACTCGACTCTCCCCACTCATCATCGACATGCAGCGAGAGTTCCGTGCCGCGCGACCGAGCGATGACCTGAGCCGTGGAGTTACTCGTCAAGCGGCAATCGATACGGTGCGTGCACGTCTCGACGATGGGTACCTGATCCCCTTGCATACTGGCGTCGGGCGCTCGAAACAGTTCCCTCGCGGCAGCATCAACTTCTCGCAGATCTGGCGCACCCTGGGAGTCAGTGAAAACATCCGCAAGCGCACAAGTCACAACTACACTCCGGAGGCAATCCAGCTCATCGACGATGCCTTCGCGGCAGGTAATGCCGAGTTCGGTGGTCTCATGTCGTCTGCAGGAACGTGGACCGGCGAGATCGGTCTGGCAGAAGCGGAGCACCTCCCCGGTGTACTCCGTGCGGCCTGCTACATCATGATCTCCAGCCTGTCAGGCATGCGAGATAGCGAGATACAGGCGTTGCGCCGCGATGCCTTCGATATCTCCGCGGTGATCCCGTCGGTCAAGTCGATGACCTACAAGGCGCAGGGCGTGAACGGAAAGGCGCGGTCCTGGTGGGTTCCGTCCGTTGTTCAAACCGCGGTGGATGTGCTGGAACAGCTAAGCCTCACAGAACGGCTATTCTCCCGTAGCGGGAAGACAGGGGAGGGCGGGGAAGAGGGCGCTTATGTCTTCACGCGTGACCTCAAGAGGCTCATCGCCTTCGTCAACGCCGCTCCAGCCGAGCGTGTCGGACGGGGAGAGGACCTCGGATTTCAACCCATCACTCTGCGTTCACGAGATGCCATCAATGCGACTTCCCTGAGGCGGACGCTTGCGGTCTATGCCGCCACGTACCCCGGAGCCGAGATCGGCGTGGGTATCCAGCTGGGCAAAGCATCGCTCCGGGCGACAAGCGGATACGTCCGAGACCAGAAGCACGCGGCCACGCAAGCGATCACGGATGAGCGTCGGCAAGCCATTCGGAAAGATCTCCAACGTCTCCTTTTCTCCGGCGAACCCATCGCAGGTCCGTCCGGAGACTATCTGGAGAACGTTCGGGTACAAGTCATCGCCGATCCCCGTCGCGCTGACCAGATCATCGCTCGAGTGGCTCAGAACTATACGCTCGGTGTCGTCAATGATTGCGCCTACCGGGAGAAGACCGCCGCGTGCGGCCCGGGCGGACCGAAGCTCGCCGACCACGTCTGTTTCACGACCGACTGCGCCAACGCGGTACTGCACGGAGCTCACCTTCCAATCTGGGAAAGGCAGCTTGCCCGGCATGACCGCGCTTTGGATGCCCCCAACCTCCATCCCAAGCTGGAAGCCAACCTCCGACGCGACCGGGCAAAGATCGTCGCGGAGATCCGGGCACTGCGCCCGCCGGAAGTGCTGGAGGAACTTGAATGAGATCAAACGCCATCACAGTGAGTGACGATGTCCTTCGTCGCATCGCGGACGCAATCAGTGAGATCGCGAGCAACGACGAGTTGCGGCGAACCAAGAAGCAGATTGAAAAGATCACCCAGCTCTCTCACCCCACCGTCGCCCGGGCTTTCGCTCAGGACCTTCGGGAGGAGACCCCCTTCGCCATCAATGCGCGGTTCGCCGCGTTGAACCCAGTTAACAAGGGACTGTCGCCGAAGCAACAGGTTGAGAGACGAGAGAAGCAGGATCTCGACGCCGCCCGAGAGCGCATCCTTGAGCTCGAGACGGAACGTGACGCACATCTCCAGGCCCTCTATGCATACTTCGTCGCTACATCTACCGATGAGCCGGACCCGACGGTTGTTCCCATCAACCGGGGTGTGCGCAGGGCCGACGGGCGCTGAATCAGCGCATCTCACCGTGGTGTATGGGCACCCGGCGTCGCATGTTTGTTCTCTAGGCAGGCTTTGCTTCCCCGCGGTGAACAGACGTGCAAGTGAGTGTCCTTATCAGTTGCCGTAGAACCGTGACGGTGCAGCGCTTGCGTTCTATCATCGTCGTATGGCGATGATAGAACGCGACTTGCTTGAGTTGGACGCGGAGGCGACTTACGCGTACGCACACCTGTTCCAGGCGTTCGCTGACCCCACACGACTGGCTATCGTTCAGCATCTCTCGTCCGGAGAGCATCGAGTGCGCGACCTCGTTGAGCACATGGGGTTCGCGCAGTCGACCGTGAGCAAGCACCTTGGATTCCTCATTGAATGTCGCCTTGCTGTCGCTCGACCAGACGGTCCCGCGACGTGGTACGTCCTCGCGCATCCTGAGGCGCTGCGGGTCGTGATGGTTGCCGCGGAAGCGCTCCTAGGCGCCACCGGAAAGGACATGGTGCTGTGTGAGCACTTACGAAGTGACAGAGAAGGGGCAGCGTAATGGGTGCGGGACATGACCACGGGCCGACTATGACCGAAGAAGGCATGCCGGGGGACTTTCGCCGCCGGCTCTGGATCGCTTTCGCCATCACTGCCGCCATCGTGGCGGCGCAGGCGGTTGGTTCCTTCATCACCGGCAGCCTCGCTCTGCTCACGGACACGGCGCACGCCATCACCGACGCGTCAGGACTTCTCGTCGCGCTCATCGCGGCAACGTTGATGCTGCGCCCGCCGAGCTCGAAGCGCACCTGGGGCTTTCGACGGATTGAAGTGATAGCAGCACTCGCCCAAGCGGCGCTGCTCCTGGCGGTTGGAACCTACGCGGCAATCGAAGGTATCCGTCGCCTGTTCGAGCCGCCAGAAGTACCAGCTGGGGAGTTGCTCGTCTTCGGCATCATCGGGCTCACCGCCAATATCGTTGCAATCGCGGTGCTCGCATCGAGTCGTGGCGCGAACTTCAACATGAGGGCCGCTTTCCTCGAAGTGCTCAACGATGCTCTGGGTTCACTCGGTGTCATCGTCGCGGCCATCGTCATCGCGACGACAGGGTTTCAGCAGGCGGATGCTCTCGCAGGAATACTCATCGCCGGTCTCATCGTCCCCCGCGCGTTCATGTTGATGCGTGAGACTGGCAGTGTTCTTATGGAGTTCACTCCCAAAGGTCTGGACCTTGAGGACGTGCGGGCACACATTCTCGAGCTCGAGCATGTTGTCGATGTGCATGACGTTCACGCATCCACCGTGGCCACTGGGTTGCCCACGCTGAGCGCGCACGTCATAGTTCGCGACGAGTGCTTCCAGGACGGACACGCCATGACGGTGTTGGGTGACATTCGGGAATGTGTGGCTGAACACTTCGAAGTTTCGGTCGCGCACTCGACCTTTCAACTGGAGACCGAGACGGTCGCCGACCACGAGTCAACGTCTGTCCGGCATGCATAGGTGGACGCGGCTTACCGCGCTGCCTCAAGGTGATGCTGCTCCGATACGCGCCGAACGCTCGCTCTGACACTCGCTGAAGCACAACTTCAGTGGGGATGCGTCCAAACCCCGAACTTCCGTAACGAGGTCCGTCGACGCGGCAACCGAAGTCGTCACCGCGAGAATCCGATCCCGCGGCGTCGGGCGGCACGGACGCCATTGAGGATGACGATGACTTCGGCGACCTCGTGGACAAGGACGACACCAGCGAGGCCGAGAACGCCGAACAAGGCGAGGGGGAACAGAACGACGATGATGGCCAGGGCGAGTGCGATGTTGATGGTCATGATGCGGCGTCCGCGGCGGGCGTGGGCGAGAGCTCCGGGGATGAGGCGCAGATCGTTGCCGGTGAAGGCGATGTCGGCGGATTCGATGGCCGCAGCGGAGCCTTTTACACCCATCGCGATCCCGACGGTCGCGGTGGCGAGGGCGGGGGCGTCGTTGATGCCGTCGCCGACCATGGCCGTCGGACTCTCCGTGACGAGGGCCGTGATGGCGGCGGCTTTGTCGGCAGGGAGTTGCTCGGCGCGTACGTCGCTGATGCCGGCGCGGGCGGCGAGGGCGTAGGCGGTTCGCTGGTTGTCGCCGGTGAGCATGACGGTGCGTATGCCCTGCGCGTTCAGCATTGAGATGGTCTCGGCGGCTTCGGGGCGCAGTTCGTCCCGCACGCCGATGAGGCCCGACACCCGACCGTCGGTCTCGACGACGACGACGGTCATACCGTCTCCGGCCATCTCGTCGGCGGGCCTGGTGAGCTCACCCAGTTCCGAGAGCCAGCGTGCGTTCCCGACCCGCACGTGGGTGGAGCCGACGAGGCCGGTGAGGCCGTGGCCGGCGTCTTCGACGACGTCTGTCGCTGCGGGGATGTCGGACGCGGCGCGAGTAATGGCAGCGGCGAGTGGGTGGGTGCTCGTGGTCTCGAGGGCGGCGGCGAGGGAGATGATCTCCTCGCGGGAGCGTCCGTGAGCAGGCGCGACGGCGACGATCTCCGGCTCGTTGCGTGTGAGGGTGCCGGTTTTGTCGAGCGCGACGGTGCGGATGGTGCCGAACTGTTCGAAGGCCTCGCCGGACTTGATGACCACACCGAACTTCGACGCCGAGCCGATGGCGCTGATGACCGTCACCGGAACGGCGATGGCTAGCGCGCACGGGGACGCGGCGACGAGCACGACGAGCGCCCTCTCGATCCACAGGCCGGGATTGCCGACGATGAACCCGAACACGGCCACGAGGGCGGCGATGATGAGCACGGCCGGCACGAGCGGGCGGGCGATCCGGTCCGCCAGGCGGGCTCGCTCGCCCTTGCGGGCGTGCGCCTGCTCGACCAACTCGACGATCTGGGTGAGGGAGTTGTCGCGGCCGTCGGCGGTTGCTTCGATCCGCAACGTCGCAGCCCCGTTCACCGATCCCGCGGGGACGGCGTGACCCGGTCCGACCTCCATCGGGATCGACTCGCCCGTCACGGCAGACGTGTCGATGCCGGAGCGGCCCTCGACCACCACGCCATCCGTCGCGATCCGTTCTCCCGCACCGACGACGAGGATGTCGAGCTCGCGGACCTCCGCGGCGGGGATCGTCACCTCACCGTTCAGGCGCGAGACACGCACGGTCTCCGGGATCAGCGACAACAGCGCGCGCAGCCCCTCCTTGGCCCGGTCCATCGCCCGATCCTCGAGAGCTTCGGCAAGCGAGAACAGGAACGCCAGCGCTGCGGCCTCACCCACATGCCCGAGCGCCACGGCGCCGATGGCGGCGATGGTCATCAGAAGGCCGACGCCGAGTCGGCCCCGCACCAGGCGGCGGATCGCTCCGGGGACGAACGTGTACGCACCCGCGAGGAGTGCGACCGTTTGGAGGACAAGCGCCGGAACCGGCACTCCGGACCACTCGAAGACATAACCTGCCAGCAGCATCACGCCGGCAACCGCGGACGGCAGGAGTGCGGTGTCGCGCCAGAGGGCTGGCCGTTCTTCGTGCTCAGCGTCCCCGTCCGCGTCGCGGGGGGAAGCCGGGCCGCAGCAGGCGTCGTCCTCCAGGAGCGCCGTTCGCCTCGATGATGAAGAGGACGTGATGGTGTCGGGTCCGCAGCAGGCGTCTGCGGCGGCAGAGGGCTGGCGTAGCTCGAGCCGACGGATAGTTTTCGTCTGGCGTTGCTCGTCCGGGCCGCAGCATTCCTCGCTCATCGGATCTCCTCCATCGCCCTGTCGGTAGGCGCGCAGCATAGAGGCACGTCACAGTTCTCGTCTGTGCACGCCTCTCCGTCGTCGACCGCGAGGACCGTATTCACCAGAAGAGTGATGGCTCGAGTCACATGCGGATCCGCGATCTCGTACCGCGTCTGACGTCCCTCCGGCGTCGCGACCACGATGCCGCACCCTCGAAGACACGCGAGATGGTTCGACACGTTGGTGCGAGAGAGATCCAGTGCCTCGGACAAGCGCGCCGGGTATCCCGGTCCGGAAAGCAGTTCCAGCAGAATCCGAGAACGAGTGGGGTCAGCCATGGCGCGCCCCAATCGGTTCATCACGTCGAGACGAGAAGCAATGGTCAGCATGCAATGACTATACAGTGCTAGCTGACTTATCTTTCAACAGGGCGGTGCGCTTGAGCTCTGGGTTCGGGTGTGGAGTTGCGCCGGGCGACCGCAACGTAGACTGGAGAGGATGATGCTGCGCACGGACACCGGACGCTCAGCGCACGTCCCCCGTGGACCGCTTGCGATGAGGGTGCTCTTCGGGATCATTATTGCTCTGCTTCTCACGCTCGGTATCGCGAGCACTGTCCACGCAGAGACTGCGACGTCAGCCACAGCGTCACCGGAAAGCTTCTCGTTGTCGAGTGAGCACGACGAACGAGATCAGTCCGCGGTGTCCTCTGCTGGATCATCTGATGTCGCCGCCGCTGTGTGCATAGTCGGTGCGCTTCTCGGCGTGCTGGTGTTCGCCCGACTCGCCCGCGCGCGACTCCGCACCCCGATGCAAGCCCCTTCACGAGGCTCCGCGCACCGCGCATCGATTCCGCGCATTCAGGGACCACATCTGCTGCGCCCTGACCTCGCGCAGCTGCAGATCTCCCGAACCTGACTCTCCGGCTCAACGCCGCCTTCATCCGCGCCATCGCGCGGATGCGGATCGACGCACGTCGTCGACAGCTTGGAGAGATGACTTGGAGAACACGCCCCTCAACCCGACCCCCGCCGAGGTCTCAGTCAATCGGCGCGCCGATTCGCGGAACCTAATCCTCGGAGCCGTCGCACTCATCGGCCTGCTCGCGACATTTTCGGGATGCGCGTCCACTGTCGCATTGAAACCTGCGACAAATGCGAACGCCCCCGAATGCGCCGACGTGACGGTTCGGCTTCCCGCAGCCGTCGGAGAGTTCACCGGTCGCACGACCGATGCCCAAGCGACCGCCGCATGGGGAGCCCCGACCATCGTCGTCTTTACCTGCGGGCTCAAGCCGCCAGCACCGACGACGCTGCAGTGCGTGACCATCAACTCCGTCGATTGGATCGTCGACGAACAAGATTCCCCCTACCTGCGCTTGACGACCTACGGCCGAACGCCCGCAGCCCAGGCCTACGTCGATACGACGAAGCTCTCCGCGGATGCCGCGTTGCAAGCCCTCGCACCCGCGGTCCAGATGCTGCCGAAGACGTCCGCCTGCTCCGCGCCGGACACAGCGTCATCGGACGACGAGGATGCGCCGACCACGGGCGGCTCCGGAGACCTCCCGTGAACGCCAGGGGGCTCCGACTAGTCGGACCCGCACTCCTGCTCACCTCAGCGCTGGTCGCGCTCCTTCTGGGGTTGGTGATAGGCGGCGGGGCTGATCCACGAGTCGCCAGTGACCCCGGCGCGGTCGTCCGGTGGGGACTGCCGGTCGCGAAGCTCATCGTCAACCTCGGGGCGGCCGTCATGGTGGGATCGGCCGTCCTTGCTGCGTACGCTCTCACACAGGGCGAGAAAGAGTTCGATACTGCCCTGGATGTCGCCTCCATCGGTGCCGCAGTGCTCACCATCAGCGCAGGAGTCACTGGCTATCTCACCTTCCTTTCATCGTTCAATCCTGAGGTGTCGCTCGGCCCGGGATTCGGTCAGCAGTTCGGCAGATTCCTCCTCGAGACGGAGCTGGGTCGCGTCTGGCTCATCACAACAGTGATGGCCGCGATACTCACGGTGATCTCGTATGCGTTCCGGGGGTGGGGGGCTGCGCTGTCGCTGACGTTGCTTTCGCTGGCGTCGCTGGTCCCCATGGCCACGCAAGGTCATTCCGGAAGCCTCGCCAATCATGATGCTGCGGTCATGTCGCTCGTGCTGCACATCACTAGCGCGGCGGTATGGCTCGGCGGTCTTCTCGCGCTGATCTTCCTCAGGCCGTCTGCGCGCGAGCACCGTCTGCGGGCAATCGTCGAGCGATACTCGTCCATCGCACTCGTCGCTTTCGTGGTCGTCTCCGTCTCCGGAGTCGCCCGCGCGATGACGTCTGTCAGCGGCTGGCGAGACCTTCTCAGCGCGTACGGAGCTGTGCTTTTGGTGAAGGTGGTGGCGCTCATGCTCCTCGGCGTCGTGGGTGTCGCGCACCGTCGGTGGTTCATCCGCCGTGGGGTCGGAGAGCGGGCACCGTTCTGGACGTTCGTCACCGTCGAGTTCGCGGTCATGGGCATCGCGAGTGGTGCCGCAGCGGCGCTCGCCCGCACGCCAGCGCCGGCAGACACGTCAGCTCCGGCGCTGACGACACCGGCTGAGATCCTCACCGAAGCGCCGCTTCCGCCCGAGCTCACACTCCTCCGTTGGCTGAGTGGGAACGACGTGAATCTCCTGTGGGTGATGGTCGCCGGTTTCGGAGTCTTCTTCTATCTGATGGGTGTCCGTCGCCTGCGGCGTCGCGGCGAGGCGTGGAGCGACCTGCGCACGTTCGCCTGGATCAGCGGGATGGTGCTGCTGGCTTGGGTGAACAGTGGGGCGGTCGCTGTCTACTCCGACTATCTCCACAGCGTCGACGCGGCGGGACGGATGCTCATGCTCCTCGTGGTTCCCTCCCTCCTCGTGTTTGGCGCGCCATATCGCCTGGCATTGGAGGGAATCACCAGCCGCACCGATGGGAGCCGTGGAATCCGCGAGTGGCTGCAAGCAGGGGAGCGCTCGCGGATCGTCCTCTTCCTGCGCCGCCCCATGGTCGCGGTGTGCACGTTCGCTCTTATCGTGTGGGGCGTATCCGCCACTGGCCTTTTGCGCTATTCCCTCGCCGATCCCTTGGTGCATGAATTGCGCATCGTCGCGCTGCTCGTAGCGGGAAGCTTGGTGACCGCTGCGATCCTCCGTCCTGCCGGCACATATCCCCGGCGGATGCGTGTGGTTGTCGTGTTCGGATCGGCTGCCGCGCTGGCGAGTGTAGGCAGTTGGGTGCTGCTTCAGAGCGGCCTGATTGCTGCGAGCTGGTTCGGGGCGATGGGTCGTCAATGGGGCTTGGAGCCGATGGCGGACCAACAAGCAGCCGGCATGGTGATCCTGCTCTCGGCGCCGATGCTGCTCCTCTTCGGCCTCAGCATCGACTACATACTCAGCGGGCACTCCACCCGCTCATCACCGGAGGTCGACCGACCCCTCCACTCCACTCGAAAGGCCATCTCATGACATCCGTCTCCACCCGAATCCGCCGCGTGAGCGGTGCCGTGTGCGCCGCCGCTGTCGCAATCGTGCTGCTGACCGCAACCCCAGCCTCCGCACATGACAATCTCACCGACGCTGTGCCATCGGCGGGCGAGACAGTCACCAACCTCGACACAGTCGCACTGACTTTCAGCGGGGAGCTCATCGACTTCAGCCAGACAAGCTTCGCCCAGGTGCAGGGCCCCGACGGGCTCTTCTACGAGTCGTCGTGCTCCACCATCGAACTCAACGTGCTCACCACCCCCGTCGCCCTCGGAGCGTCGGGCACCTACACGGTGCTCTGGAACGCTGTGTCCAGCGACGGGCACCCCATCTCCGAGTCATACCAGTTCGACTACGCAGCGGATCCGACGGCGACCGTCGCACTCGGTTGGGACGCACCGGCGTGCGGGAACGAAGGCACCCGTACTCAACCAGGAGCGGCGCTGACCAGTACCCCGACGCCGACCGACGACACCAGCTCGGCGGCGCCCACGCAAGATGCTGACCGAGAGCCGCGCGCTGATGGGGCAGATGAGAGCGTCGTGGCTCTGGCGGTCGTCGGAGGCGTCGTGGTGCTCGGAGTTCTTGTGATGGCGACCGTGCTCGTGGTGCACCGTCGACGCAACCGCGCGGAGTGACCGAATGATTACACCTCATTCAAAGGAAGAAGTAGGAGCGACGATTACAATCGAATCGTGTTCCACTCGATCCGGGTCGCCTGCCACGGGCGGCCGGATCGCAGCCAGATGATAATGCGGCTCATTAGCATCATCGGGCTCACACTCCTCCTGATCTTCGCCGTCGGCGCAGCCGAGCACGGAAGTGCCGATGTCACCATGGCGTCGACCACGGCCAGCACGTCGCTCGACGCCGATGAATCAGGCGCTGACGCAGCCGCTGTGGCACCCGCAGGCGTCGTGATGCAGCTCGCCACGGGCGCTGCACAAGTAGACCCGGTCACGGGCGCTGTGCTGTGCGTCCTCGGTCTTCTCTGCGGACTCGTCGCAGCGGTCATGATGTATCGGCTGCTCTGGCGCACGACAGCCGTGGTGGCGGAGACCCACGCGGCTCAGCCGCGAACGAGTGCCGCTCCGAATCGCATCCCCCTGCGGCAGACCTCGCTGACTCTGGCGACGCTCGGCATCTCCCGGACCTGACCCGTCGAAGCGTCGCGCCTCGCGCGTGCGCATCCCATCGAGCACCCGCTCGACCTTCGACCGTGTCGACAGTCCTTGGAGTACCTGATGAAACCCGCCGTCAAAGCCGGCCTCGCTGCCCTTGCCGTAACCATCGTCCTGATTATCGTCGCGGTAATCGTCGTCATCATTAGCCAGCAGAACACTGCGCCGCCAGAATCCGAGAACGGAAGCTCTACGGCGCAGGTGCTCCGCGAGAACTCACACGTTCTCGATGACGGGGGAGACGGGGCAGTCACCGTCGTCGAATTCCTCGACTTCGAATGCGAAGCGTGCGGAGCCTTCTACCCGGTGGTCGAAGACCTCCGCGAGCGCTACGACGGCGAGATCACTTACGTCATCCGCTACTTCCCTCTACCGGGTCACCTGAACTCCAGGAATGCCGCGTTCGCCGCCGAAGCGGCTGCGCAACAGGGACGCCTTGAAGAGATGTACCGCAAGCTCTTCGAGACGCAGGCTCAATGGGGGGAAGCCCAGGAATCGCGGGCGAGCCTGTTCCGAGGCTTCGCTGAGGAGATCGGCCTGGACATGGCCGCTTACGATGCCGCGATCTCTGACCCCTCGACGGTCGCACGAGTCGATCTCGACTACAACGACGGTCAGGCACTGGGAGTGAGCGGAACTCCGACGTTCTTCGTGAACGGCGATGCCATCACACTCGAGCGCTACGACGACCTCGAGAACGCGATCCTCTCAGCGGGTAAGGGAAGATGACACTCCTGGGGCTCTCTCATCGTCGAGTCATCATCGTCGGCTCCGGCCACGCCGGTCTCTCCGTCGCCGCCGAACTCTCGCGTTCGGGCCTGAAGCCGCAACGGGACTTCGCCGTCATCGACAGCAATCCCGACGGCCGTCGTTCGTGGGCGTTCCGCTGGTCGTCGATGACACTCCTGACAGAGGCCGGGCGGAGCACGGTCGCCGGGCGGCATCTCACAGGGGACCCCTATCGACGCCCGTCACCGCGAGAGATCGAACAGCATCTTCTCGACGTCGAGGCCGCCTTGGGCCTCACGACGCTGTGGGGCATCAGAGCGACAGGCGTGGACCGTCTGGGGGACGGATCCACTCTGCTTCTGTCAACGAACGAAGGGCCGGTACAGACGCGCAACATCGTCTGCGCGACCGGGTCCGCGGCTCGACCTCGGATCCCGAGCTGGGCGGTAGACGCCGCGGTACCGGGAATCATGGTTCACAGCGCCGACTATCGCGGACCGAGCCAGATTCCCAGCGGTGACGTGCTGGTCGTCGGAGCCGGCCACAGCGGCCAAGAGATCGCGCGCGAGCTCAGTCGTACGCACCGCGTCACGCTGTCGTCCCAGCCCTCGGCGGTCTCCGCAGCTCGACCGGCACGTCGCGGCGTCGGGCGGCGTCGGGCACTAGCGCGAGGTGGGGCAGCTCTCTCACTGGATCCGGAATGGGAACAACTCGGCATCGAGGTGCTGCCTGCGGCCATCGCCGCAGATGGAGCGCACATCGTCTTCGACGATGGTCGTCGTATCGCTCCGCAGTCCATCATCTACGCGACCGGATACCTGCCCGCGGACGGCTGGCTTCCCCGTCCGGTACTCGATGCCACGTCCAGTCGCCGGAAGCGCGGGACTACGAGCGTCCCAGGTCTGTTCGTCGTCGGCATGCCGAACCACGGTAGCCAGGATTCAGACACCTTCGACGGGGCACGCCGTGACGCGATCTCGATTGCACGCCACATCATGAAGCGCCCCTGAATACGTTCGTCCCAAATACACCGACCGAAACGAGGATCACACATGAGACATCCGATGGCCACGACGAAACATGCGTGGGGTGCCGTCGCGTGTGCGTTGCTGATCCTCGCGACGGTCCTGCTGGTTTCGCCTTCGGTTTCAGCGTCCGCAGTTGGGGCCGTCGCACCAGTTACCGCGTCCCCCACTCCGGAACAGAGTTCAACGCCGTCGCCTTCGCCGTCGCCCGAAGAGACAGAGTCGGACAAGGACCGTCATGAAAGGCAGAACGGAGAGCGGCCGGTGGAACGAGACGATCTCGGGTTCCTCGGCATCCTGTTCGTCATCGGTATGGGGTTCGTTCTCATAGCGGGCGCTGTCGGGGTCGCGTTCGCCGGGTGGAAGCGACGCCGACGCGACCGAGCAGCGGCCGACACGGAAGGAGGCGCGTGATCATGAGTGCGCGCGTGCCGAAGCTCGCCATCGCGTTCGCCGTCGCCGGTGCGACCGTCATCATCGACCAAGTGTCGAAGGCGGTCGCCTTGGCGCAACTGAGTACCACGGAGCGCATTCCGCTACTGGGAGACCTCTTCGGGCTGCAACTGGCGTTCAACCCGGGCGCCATCCTGTCGTTCGGTTCCAGCGCGACTCCGCTGCTGACCGCAGTCGGGATCGCAGCGACGGTCGTGCTCATCAGGAGCGCAATCCGGTCCCGTACCACGTGGTGGGCGGTCGGTATCGGATTCATCCTCGGGGGAGCCATCGGTAACGTCCTGGACCGTCTCTTCGCACCCCCTGCGTTCGGCCGCGGATACGTCACCGACTTCCTTGCCTACGCGGACCTCTTCATCGGAAACCTGGCGGACGTGGCGCTGGGGATAGGTGCCGTCGTGCTGGTCGTCGGGCTTCTTCGGCGCCGCCACGGTCCAGAGGACGACGTCGTCACGCCTCCCGCTTCGATGCCACAGGACATGAGCGAAGGATGGGGACGCTCATGACACAGAAGAAGCGGACCCCTTCCACCTATCAGCGGAACGCCCTTGCTCCGAGTCTGCTCGCAGCCGCGGTGCTGTTCCTCGCCCCCGTGCTGCTGGCGAGTGACTGGGCCTCGGTCATCCTCTACGTCACGTCGATCCTCGCGGTCATCGTCGGATGGTTCGCCGTGCAAGCGCGCCACTGGTGGTGGATCCCGGTGTTCATCGCCATCGCCGTCCTGTGGAATCCCGTCATGCCCTTCCCGTTCGCCGGACCGGTCTGGACAGGAATCCAGCCCGCGGCAGCAGTCGTCTTCCTGGTAGCGGGAAGCCTTATCAAGTTCCCCCGACCCTGATGTCGGCACTCATCGCTCAGCTCATCGACAGGCCGGAGGGGGCCCGTCGATGACTCCGTGGATCCCCGACGTCGCGCCCACCTTCCCTGACTACTTCGCCGTGGTTCCGGGGGCGCTTCCGGTGCTGCCGGTGGTCGCTGGGCTGCTTGCACTTCTCTACATGGTCGGGGCCGTGCGCATGTGGACGCACGGTCGACGCTGGTCCATCTGGCGTACGTTCAGCTTCCTCAGCGGCTGCGCGCTCCTGGCTGGGACGACCGGTCTCGCCGTGGAGAACTACGGCTACGCGTTGATGTCGGTGTTCATGTTCCAGCAGCTCACTCTGATGATGGCGATTCCGCCGCTACTCATCCTGGGATCTCCGGGCACCTTGCTGCTCCGCGCCACCCCGCACGTAGGGCTGGGGCGTACGGCACTCGCCGTCGCCCACGCGGGGCTGCGCAGCAGACTCGCGCGCTGGGCTCTGAGCCCATGGGCGGCGCTCCCTCTCTATCTGGCCGCGTTCTACGGCCTCTACCTCGCGGGGTTCGCAGACTCCCTCCTGAGCTCGACCGCGGGACACATCGCCCTCGAGGTGGCGTTCCTCGGCGCGGGCATCATCTTCACAATCCCCATCCTGAGCTCCGACCCGCTACCCGTTCGCCTCAGTCACGGCGGCCGCGCCCTCGATGTGTTCGCCGAAGCCGCGCTGCACGCCTTCTTCGGAGTGTTCCTCATGATGGCCACCACCATGCTCATCACCCACTTCGTCGCCCCCACGCAGGCCATGGGACTCGACCCCATCGAAGACCAGCGACTCGCCGGCGGACTCGCCTGGTCGTACGGCGAGGCCCCCACACTCCTGATGCTGATCTACGTCATGCACCGATGGTTCCGAGAGGACACCGCACGATCCCAGGCACAGGACCGGTACGTAGACATCCACGGATCATCCGAGCTGGATGAGTACAACGCTTACCTCCAGAAACTCCGCGAGCGGGACGCCTGAGCAATGTCGACGACACTTCTCTCCGCGCCGACGTCTGAGGCCCAAACGACGAACAGTGATCTCACACGACCTCTCGTCGGTGTATGGGTCGCCCTTCCACTGGCGGCGGTCGGCGGACTCGCCATGGACCTCGCGAACCCCGAGGTCAGTTGGTGGCCCCTCGCGTTCGTCAGCGTCATCCTCACCTTGGCTGCGACCGTCGGACGTAGCGTCGGCGGAGCGCTGCTCGTCGGTCTGGCGTTCGGTGTCACGTTCTACGCGCTTCACCTCGATTGGGTTGGTCAGTTCCTCGGGCCGTTGCCGCGCATCGCGTTGTCGGGGCTGCAGGCTCTCTTGTTCGCGCTCGGTGCGGTTCCCATAGCGCTGGCATACCGATGGACGAGCCGCTTCCGCGGCCGTCGTGTCTGGCAGATCGTCGCCGTGCCCGCACTGGTCGGCGGGTTGTGGGTTGCCCGCGAGATCGTGCTCGGATCGTGGCCGTACGGCGGGTTCCCCTGGGTGCGACTCGGGATGACCCAGGTAGAGAGCCCGTTCCCGGAAGCTACATCGTGGATCGGTGTGACCGGGCTCTCGCTCACCATCGCGGTCATCGCTGCGAGCATCGTGCAGTGGCTTCGTATCGGGTTGCGCGCAGTGTCCGTTCTGACGCCCGCTGTCGTCCTGATTTTCGGACTCAGTGTGACACCGCAATATGCGACGACAGACGCGGGCACATTCGCGGTTGGGTGGGTCCAAGGCAACGGTCCCTCAGGCTACTTCGACGGTAGAGCCTCGGGTGACCTGCTCAAAGCACAGGTCGCGGCATCGGAACCGATTCTCGACCGGAACATGGACGTGCTCGTCTGGCCAGAAGGATCGGCGGAGTTCGACCCGTTCCGCAACCGACAGGCCGCCTCTGAACTGAATCGGATCGTGTCCCGGACGGGGGCGCCGCTTCTGGCGAACGCGGCGACGGCACGAGGCGATGAGACGTTCAACACCTCCTTCCTGTGGACGGCAAACCCCGGCAGCTCCCAAGTCCATGACAAGGTCAATCCCGTCCCATTCGGCGAGTACGTCCCCGACCGATGGTTGTACGAGCGCCTTGCCCCCGACCTCGTCGGGCTGATCCAGCGCGAGTACACTGCCGGCACGAACCCACCCGTCGTGACCGTCGGCGAGACCGACATCGGTCTCGCGATCTGCTTCGACGTGATCTTCGATGACGTGATCCGTGCCGCTGCTGAGCAGGATGTGAAGCTCTACATCTTCCAAACCAACAACGCGGACTTCCGCGGCTCCGACGAGAACCTTCAGCAACTGGCCTTTGCCCGGATGCGTGCCATCCAGACCGGTAAGAGCGTGGTGAACGTTTCCACTGTGGGCACCAGTCAAGTCATAGCCCCGGACGGCGCGATCCTCGACACAGCAGGCGTCGACACGGTCGCTGCCGCAATCACGGATGTGCCGCTCCGCTCAGGCATCGCACCAGGCATCCTCGCGGAGAAGTGGCTCGCGTTGAGCGCGCCATTGCTCGCGTTCGGAAGCCTCGCAACACTTGCCCTCATCGTTCGACGTGCATCGTCGAACGGCCCCGACCCGACCCCCGAACCCGAATCCGGAGGCCCGAACCGTGACCACACATGACCCTCTCGAGTCGAACATTCGACCGGAGCCGCTTCTCAGGCGGTCGGAGCTTCGACGCCGAGAGACCGCGTCGACAGCCTCGACTCCGCCAGTCACCCGCTCCGAACTTCGGCGCAGGCGCGAGGCCCTGTCCCATCCGCCGATTCCACCAATCAGCGCATCCGACCATCGACCTCGTGACGAGGGCATTCCGAGCCGAGAGCACGACGTGCTGACTCCGGCGGAGACGGTGAACACGACTCCATCCACCACCCCCACGGAGCAGGGCGCTCGTCGCGTTGCAAAGCCCGCTCCTGCGAGGTCCATCGGGCGGCGAATCGGGAGAACGCTCATCGTGGTGGGCACATTGACCGTCGCTTCCTCGTTCATGGTCGGCATGACGATCCCGGCCGAGACCGTCGCGGCGACTAGGACGGATACCACGGCGCGGTTCGCGCCTTCCGAGAACGACGGATCCGCCGCCGATAGTGACATTCAGGCGTTCGTCGTGCCGGAGGATGCTGCGGCGGAGGATCTCGGTCGGTCGAACGGCTACAGCGTGACGTCCGTCCCGCAGCTCGCGGCGGCAGAAGGAATCCGTTACTTCAGCGGATCCCTGCTGCTCGATCCCGATGCTGAGGTGCAATGGCCGTTCCCGGTCAGCGTGCCCACGTCGTCGAGTTTCGGACCCAGGTGGGGGCGAATGCATGAAGGCGCCGACTTCACACCAGGTGAGGGAGCTCAGATCCGCGCGGTCGCCGGCGGAGTGGTCCGCATCGCGACCGAGAACGGAGGGGCGTTCGGGGTCACCGTCTACATCGAGAGCAAGATCGACGGGCAGACGGTATTCAGCCGCTACGCGCACATGTTGCGCGGCTCCCTCGGAGTTCGCGAGGGGGAGACAGTCTCCGTCGGTGCGGTCGTCGGACGAGTCGGTAACACCGGACGCAGTTTTGGTGCCCACCTGCACCTTGAACTGTCGACCGAAGACGGAACTGTCGATCCTGTCGCTTGGTTGCGGGAGAAGACCGGTGGATGAGCTGCGGCCCGTCCCGCTCGATGACCTAGACCTGAGAGGACGGGCGAAAAACACCCGTCGAGAGCGAACAGCGGCGACGTCGCCGTTTGCCGTCGGTGTGATTGTCGTGGTTATGGCGTCACTGTTGCTCGTGTTGGGTGTCGCCTGCGCTCCGTATCAGGCGACACCTGATGTAGCGACGTCCGTCGGCGTCGACGATCCCTCGGCGCTCGATGCTCGAACCGCTGCGCCGGACGCGCCCTCGGTTGCGTCGGCGGGGGAGTCTTCTGTATCGAGCATCGGCATGGGGCGCGCTGTGTGCGCTCTCGGACTGTTCTGCGGGGTGCTCCTTCTCCTCCTCAGTGCCCTGCGTCGGCCAATGCCTCTTATGAACCCTGGACGCATCAGGTGTCACCTGATACGACGACTTCTTCCGAACATCGCGATGAGGGCCACCGCCCCCTCTCTCACGAAACTCCGCGTGTCGCGGACCTGAGCTTCCTCGATTCAGGTCGTCGTCATGCTCTCGTCACTCGGGAGCGAGACGTGACGTCGCCCCGGGCGCGCTCCTCGTCGAGCGCTGACGGCCGGGGCGCCAGGAATGAGCCCGAATGCCTGCGGCTCTGCCCTGCCAAGTGAGATTCAGATCCGAAGAGGAACCCATGCTCAGCGAGCCCGTCCCCCGACCACCCGCCGCCCGCGTCCCCACCGCGCAGGATCGCGGCCGACGACGACGTATTCGTCACGCCGTGCTCGCCTCAATACCCGTCCTTCTTCTGCTCGCGGGGTGCGCGTCCAACGACTCCCTCTCCCAGCAGTACAGGGATGGCAACGAGAAGGGCTTCATCGCGGGAGACTTCCAGGTCGTCGAGATCCCGCAAGACGAGCGCGGAGGGCCGGTGACATTCGAAGGGGTCACGGAGACCGAAGAGGAAGTCGCGAGTGACGACTACCGCGGCGACGTCCTCGTCGTGAACTTCTGGTACGCAGCATGCGGCCCCTGCATCGTCGAGGCGCCATACCTCGAACAGGTGTGGCAGGACTATCGCGACGACGGCGTGGCCTTCCTTGGCGTGAACACCTACGACCAACCCGCCACCGCGCTCTCGTTCGCCAAAGACAATGGCGTCACGTATCCGAGCGTGATCGACGTCAACGACGGCAAGGTCAAGCTGGCCTTCGCTCAGGTGACGCCGATCCAAGCCACGCCGACCACCCTGGTCATCGACCGCTCCGGGAGAGTCGCCGCCCGCGTCATTGGCCAGCTCGACAGCGCCTCAATCCTCGCGACGCTCGTCGAGGACGTTCTCGTGGAGAGCGTCCCATGAGCCCTGGAACGCTTATCGTCGACGGAGTTCTGTGGATCGCCATCCCCGTGGCGATCCTCGCCGGGCTCGTCTCCTTCGTCTCACCGTGCGTCCTCCCTTTGGTGCCCGGGTACCTGGGGTACCTCGGCGGAACTGTGCGGCCAGAACAGGGCAAGAGCGGAAGCCAAGAGTCGCACCGCGGTCGACTGATGCTGGGGGTGACGCTGTTCATCGCAGGCTTCACGACCGTCTTCGTCGCCGTAACCATCCTCGGCGGTGCGTTCGGCTTCGTGCTGCTGCAGTACGCGAACATTCTCACGAGGGTGTTCGGCGTCGTCATCATCGTGATGGGCTTCGTCTTCATCGGACTCTTCGGCGTCGCGCAGCGAACAATGCGCCCACGGATCGGCAGTCGTGCAGGTCTGGTCGGCGCCCCGCTGCTGGGGTTCGCACTCGGAGTGGGATGGACACCCTGCATCGGCCCGACACTCGCCGCAATCATCTCGATGTCATGGAACTTGGGTGACCCCGCTCGAGCCGGCCTGCTCGGGCTGGCGTACTCCCTCGGCCTCGGTATCCCCTTCATTGTCCTCGCGGCCGGGTGGGGATGGGCGTCCTCCTCGCTCGCCTTCCTCCGACGCCATGTCCGCACGCTCAACCTCATCGGCGGAGCGATGCTTGTCGCTCTCGGAATCCTGATGGTCTCCGGCCTCTGGACCGCTCTCATGTCCCAACTTCAGCAGGTGATTATCAATGTCCCGCTCCCTCTCTGACCCCGACACCAAAGGCGATCCGCTCCGGCCAGCCGACCACGCCGATACCGGCACAACATCTGAGGTGACGAGCCCGGCGCTCAGCGTGACCGGCTGGCTGCGATGGGGGTGGACACAACTGACGAGCATGCGCACCGCCCTGTTGCTGCTTCTGCTCCTCGCTGTCGCAGCGATCCCCGGTTCACTGTTCCCGCAACGCAGCGCAGACCCCAACGGCGTGGTGCAATGGCGAAGGAACAACCCAGAAGCGTTCCCACTCGCGGACGGCCTTGGGCTGTTCGACGTCTACATCTCACCGTGGTTCTCCGCCATCCATCTCCTGCTGTTCGTCTCGCTCATCGGGTGTGTGATCCCGCGTGCGAAGCACCACTATGTCGCGCTGCGGTCACGACCTCCGCGCACTCCGTCCCGACTGTCGAGGTTGCCCGCTCATCGCGAGAGGATCATCGCTGGGAAGGGTGGCGATGCTGAGGGGGCTGTCTCGGCGGCTTCCGACATGCTGCGCAGATCCGGTTACCGCGTCGAGCGTTACGACCAGGGAGGCACCTACTCGGTATCGGCAGAGCGCGGCTACCTCCGTGAGACCGGCAACCTTGTCTTCCATGTCGCGCTCGTCGGGGTGCTCCTCTCGGTCGCAGTAGGCGGCTCCTTCGCGTACACCGGACAGCGAGTCGTGGTGGAGGGGACGACGTTCGTGAATGCTCTGAGCGATTACTCGTCCTTCAATCCGGGACGCTTCGTCGACGGCACGGGGCTTGTTCCGTACTCTCTCACTCTCGACGACTTCCGTGTCGCATATCGACTGCCGGGCACACCGGGCGCGGGACAGGCAGAGAACTTCGATGCGCAGATCACAGTCCGGCAGCCGGGCGAGCAAGACAGTGAGCGCAGCGTTCGAGTGAACTACCCGACCACGGTTGCGAATGACCGGATCTACCTCTTGGGGAATGGGTACGCCCCGACGCTCACCGTGAGGAACGGCGACGGCGACGTCGTGTTCAGTGAGTCGCAGCCGTTCCTGCCGCAGGACTCGAACATGACCTCCCTGGGCATCATCAAGATCCCGGACGGGCTACCGAAGCAAGTCGGGCTCGTCGGGTTCTTCTACCCCACGCAGGGCACTCTCCCGTCAGGTGCGTTCACGTCCATCTACCCCGACGTCGTTGATCCTGTGCTCACCTTCAACGTCTTCAGCGGGGACCTCGGCATCGACGACGGCACGCCGCGCTCCGTCTACACGCTCGACGTGAGCGGACTCGACCAGGAGACGGGCGGCGACAGTGGCACCGACTCGTTGGAACTCCGACCCGGTGACACGGCTGACCTCCCGAATGGCTGGGGGTCCGTCACGTGGGAGATCGCGGAGGAACAGCAACCAGTGAAGCGATTCGCCTCGCTGCAGATCCAACAAGATCCGAGCAGTGGGGGAGTGCTCCTCTTCTCGGTGATCGCCATGGTGGGTCTCTTCGCAGGCCTGTTCGTGCCCCGGCGTCGCGTGTGGGTGAAAGCCCGCGATGGGATCGACGGCATGCACATCGAGTACGCCGGCCTCGCGCGCGGCGACGACCCCACGCTGCAACGAGCGGTCGACGATCTCGCGCATCGTCACTCGACTTCGCTCGGCGCGGAGCCTGTGAAGCCCGCACCGGCCACTTCTGATAACGACCAGCAGCACGACACGACCGAAAGGAATCTGTCATGAATCAGCTCAGCCCCGACGGCATCTCCCTCCTCCTCGTCTGGACCGCGATTGCCACCTACCTTCTCGCGTTCACGGCGTACACCGTCGACCTCGCGCAGCGCAGCGCCGCACCGGTTGCCGTTCCCGTGCGGAGATTGACGACTGTCGGCGGGCGTGGGCCGGGATCCTCGTCCGAAGAGGTCGCCGAGGATTCTTCCGGTGCCGACACCGCTCCACAGCGTCCACCCCGACGGCTGTGGGCGCGAATCGGAACGTCGCTCACAGTTCTGGCGTTCCTCTTCCAGCTCGGAGGAACTCTCGGCAGAGGCATTGCAGCCGAACGTGTCCCGTGGGCCAACATGTACGAGTTCGCGCTCACCGGGACGCTCCTCATCGTCGCGGTCTACCTCGTGGTGCTGCGGCTGTACGATCTTCGATTCCTGGGCGCGTTCCTGCTCGGAATGACTGTGCTGCTCCTCGGCGGTGCGACCCTCGGCTTCTACGTCGAGGTTGTGCCGCTGATGGATCCGCTGAAGAGCGTGTGGCTGGTGATCCACGTGTTCGTGGCCTCGCTCGCCACAGCTCTGTTCGCTCTCGCCTGCGGCGTGTCAATCACACAGCTGATGCAGGGCAGGCGCGAGCGTCTCCTCAGTGCCGCTCCAGACACGCGACAGCAGAAGCGCATTCCTCGCTTCCTGCGCACGATCCCGTCGGCGGACGCGCTGGAGACCCTGGCGTATCGCTTCACCATCGTCGGCTTCATGTTCTGGAGCTTCACCCTCATCGCGGGAGCCATCTGGGCGAACGACTCGTGGGGTCGCTACTGGGGATTCGACGTCAAGGAGGTGTGGACCTTCGTGATCTGGGTCCTTTACGCGGGGTACATCCACGCGCGCGCCACCAGGGGGTGGCGTGGTTCCCGGTCTGCGTGGCTGTCGATTGTCGGGTTCGCAGCAGTGCTGTTCAACTTCACCGTCGTGAACATCTACTTCCCGGGGCTCCATTCCTACTCCGGGCTGACGTGATCCGGTGGAGCCGCGGCGCTATCTCACACGTAGACGCCGCGGTCCTCCATGAAACGCACCGGGTTGGTGTAGCCACCGTTGAGGTACACCTCGAAGTGCAGGTGGCACCCGAAGGATCGCCCGGTGTTGCCCGCGTATGCGATGACCTGTCCCGACTCGACCCACTGACCTCGACGAACGGCGATTCCGCCCGGCTTGATGTGTGCGTAGCCAGAGCTCACGCCGCCACCGTGCTGAATGCGAACGTAGTTGCCGTAGTTCCCGTTGGCGCCGGCGTAGTCGACCGTCCCCGAGTTTGCGGCGTAGATCGCTGCGCCGCATCCGTTCGCCAGGTCTGCGCCGTAGTGGTAACTCGATGAGCACCCCTGGGGTCCGCAGATCGGGGTCCGGGGCCCGTAGCTCGAACTGCGCGCGCCACCATGCGGTCGAACCCACCCTCCGCTACCGGCCTGGCCACCTCCGCCCCCATTGCCGCCGCTGTTCGCGGCGGCCTCGGCGGCCTCTCGTTCCCGACGAGCCTTCTCTTCCGCGGCGCGGGCTGCGACACCGGCCTGATAACCGGCAACCGTCTGCGCGGTCGTATCCTGAAGCGCCGCGAGCTGTGCCTTCAGCGTCTCGAGGTAGGTGGTCTGCTCGTCGAGCGCAGCCTGTGCGGCGTCTGCGGCTTCCTGCGCCGCTGTCATCTTCTCCTCCGCGACCTGCTGAAGGCGGTCGCGCTCGTCTCGAGCGACGACCGCCTGATCTGTGAGCGACTGCGCCGCGTTCTTCGACGAGATCGCTTCGTCGTAGACCGCGCGGTTGTGCTGCATGAACTTGTCGAGTGTTCCCAATCGGGACAACAGCTCATCTGATTCGGCTGCAGAGCCTGCGAAGAACAGCTGCAGCGTGGTGTCGTCGCCACCGTTGCGATAGAGCTGCGCCGCCAGCTGTCCGGCTTTCCGCGACGCCCCCTCAGCGATGAGGGTCTGTTCGTCGGCTTGCGCCTGCAGGTCGTCTGCGACCCGGATCGCCTCAAAGTACTGCTGCTGCGCTGCGTAGAACTCGTCGGATGCGAGCAGGGCCGCGGCCTCGGTGTCAGCGACCTTCTGAGTCAGCGACTGAATGAGGCCTTGGATGCGTTGAACTTCGACACCTTTCGCTGCCTCGTTGCCCTTGGCGCGCTGAACGTCATCCCACGACGGGTACGTCGCGGCATGCGCGGTAGAAACGCCGGATCCGACCCCGAACGCTGCGAGCGCCACCACGCTCAAGGCGCCGAGCTCGAAGACGCCGCGGCGATGAATCGGGCGCTTCCACAGTCGATCTCTCTCGGCGGGTGTCGGGGCACAGCCGCAGTCATCAGCAGCCGACGCGGAAGCGAGATCAGCGGCTGTCGGGCGCATCGGACTCACGCGTTTGGCTCCTCATCGCTCGGATATCGCCTTCAAGTTACATCACGAATGCGTGATGTGTTGTCACCTCGGAGCGAGTGTCGCCGTCGTAGACTCACTATGGTGACGCAAGACATGCACTTCGATGCGGCGACGATATTGCCGTCGAGCGCAGCCGTTCGGCTGGCGGAAGTCATGCATGGCCTCTCCTCTCCGGTGCGGCTGAGGATCCTCACCGCGCTGCGACAATCATCACTGACCGTCACTCAGCTCTGCGAAGCTGTGGGAGCTGGTCAGACAGCCGTGTCGAACCACCTACGGCTGATGCGCGAGCTCGGCCTCGTGTCAGGAAATCGCGACGGGCGCAACGTCCGCTACGACTTGTACGACGACCACGTCATGGCTCTGCTTGATGGCGTGCTTGGCCACGTGGCATACCTCCCGACCGGTGTCGAGACCAGTCCACAGGACAAGTAGCCGGCTCGCTCTCTGGTTAGGGATGTGCCGTCTCGAGAGACGACAGCTCCAGTTCTATGAGCTCTCGCACGAACTCGCCGAGAGCGCCTAGTACGAGCGCGACCTCCGAGGTTGCAGGAGGAACGTCGCCATGCACGAGACGGCTTCGGACGTCGTACGCATAGCTGAAGAAATCACGGGCCGTTCGATCCAAGAAGGTGCGCGGGTTCAAACGGTCTGCGAGTCGGGCGCTCGCGGATCCGATGCTCTCTTGGTGTAGCGATCCGATCCGATTCTCCAACGATTTCTTGCTGGTAGGTGACAGCGTCTGATCGGCTCGGACTACGGCGGCAAGTCGGCGAAGAGCGATTCGTTCCTCACCGGAAACCTTCTCGGGGACGACCATGGCTTCGGCGGCGGACGTGAGCATGAGAAGGCGGGCGTCATCCGTAGGCATTCGCCAACTGGCCACATATAGGTCGAATGCCAGAGAACCGTGCGGTGAGGCGGTCGCGGAGCGCATCGCGCGCTGGAACGTCGTGCCCACGGTCTGCGCGGGAGTATGAGCGCGAACTGTTGCGCTCAGTCGAGGCACGACGATTTCCTCCGATGTCAGATGCACCATGACCCCCCGGGCGAAAGCGGGCAGCGCGAACTCCTGTCGGGAGAGCCTCATTGAGGTCGCGCAGCGCGGTCTCGGACATCCCACCCGATGCTTCGCGGGACAAGAAGTCGAAGTAGATCCCTGTGCGTAAAGAAGTGAGCCGCAGCGCCGGAAGAAGTTCATTGGCCCGTTGCTCTGCTATTTCAGCTGTCGGGTAGCCGGATCCGCAAAACGCTGCTCTCTCGGCGTCCGAGAGCGGCCCATTCGACTGGAGCCAGATGCTCTCGCTGTTCGACTCTGATAGCGAGAGTCGACTCTCGGCCGTGTCCGGATTGCTGTTTCCTACATGCAGCGGTAGACGGAACGAATACATGGAGCGAGCGTATCGAGACTGCGCCCCGGTGCGCCCCGCTTCAGCCGGGCTATGGTTCGCGTTGCCGGCGACGCCTTGAGCTAGGGCAGTGCAGCTTCGGGCTGACGAGCAGGGCGCATCGCTACTCTGGTCGCAGGTGGCGGAGGAGGCAGACGGTGAATACGAACGACACACCTGTCGAGATCTCGGAGATCAGCGAGCAGCGATTTAACGCTTTCGTGGTCTGGGCCCGGGGGGCAGGCCCACTTGTGCCGACCAAGGAAGTTGCGTGGCTGGAGATCCGACCCGCTAAGGTGCTCGGCGTATTGTTCGTTGACTTGACCGACCGCGAGCTCCACAGTTGCGTGCTCGCTCCTGACCTCTCTGGACGCTATCGGGGAGTCAGGTTGCTAGGCCCACACGCAGATGTACGAGCCGCGGTGAATGCGACTGCGGAAGCTATGGCGAATGTTCACGCGGAGTACGACAACTCACGCACTCAAGGCGATGAGACGCCTTCCGAGAACTTCTTCAGAGTGGCTTCGAGCGAGGATCGCTTGCACGTGCGATTCAAGTACCTACGAGATCAGACGAGTGCCGTCGCCGCGCGTCGCCTCATAGAGGTCGCCATGCGTTGGTACGAGAACCAAGACGGAACCTTCGTTGAGCAGTTTCAGACCACTGCCTTCGATGCCAGGGTGTGGGAACTATATGTATGGGCGCTGATGCGTGAGGCGGGTCTACGAGTCGAACAGCCCAAGCCCGCGCCAGACTTCCTTGCACGAGGTGTGTTCGGAGATTTCTACGTCGAGGCAACGACCGCGAACCCGCCGCCAGCGCACAGCGTGCCCGTTCCGCCGGAAACGGCTGACGAGCTTTTTGACTATGCGCACAACTACCTGCCGACTCGTTTCTCCGGCCCTCTTGTTGCAAAGCTCAGAAAGCGCTACTGGGAGCGAACCGGAGCGCGGAAGATACCCTTCGTGATTGCTGTGCAAGACTTCCATCAGGACCTGTCGATGACGTGGAGCCAGCCCGCGCTGTACGAATACCTCTACGGTGTGCGCATCGAAGATGTGGAGCGGGATGGAGTCGTCCGCCAGGTCGAGGTCCCCGTCGGAACACTCAAATGGGGCACGAAGGAGCTTGAATCCGGTTTCTTTAAGTTGCCTGATTCGGAGCGGATCAGTGCCGTGATCTTCAATGCAGCAGGGACACTCAGCAAGTTCAATCGCATGGGCATTGCGGCGGGGATGGGGGAGTCATCGCTGTTGGCGTTCCATCGCGGTTCTCGTTACGCGGAAGACAACTCGGGCGAGGTTGTGCCATTCAGTCAGCAGGTGGGTGAGGGATATGAGGAACGCTGGATTGATGGCACCACTGTCTTCCACAACCCCCGGGCGCTCTACCCGCTTCCGCCCGAGGCCTTACCGGGTGCGGCGCACGTTAGCGAGCGAGCCGGCATGCGGGAGCAATCTTCTCCTGCCGGACATCTCGTCACCAGCACCACGAGCTTGGTTCTCCCGCAAGGATGATCTCGGATCAGTTACTCCATGACCAAGCGTCGTGTCGCGCGTCCCGTAGCGCTTCATCAAGGCGCCCCTCGATAAGCCGCGTGATGTTGCGGGGCGGATCCGCCTCGGGCAACGAGACGTTCAACCACTGCGCCCATGTCCAGAGGTCGTTTACGCCGGCCTGGAGGGTGAGAAGAACCTCCCGCAGACCTCGAACCACCTCGCCGTCGTGCAGTTGAAAGACGGGGAAGAGGTAGACGCCGTCTTCGGTGCGCAACATGAGTAGGCGGAGATCGTTCCCAGCCTCCATGACCTCAGCCTTCGTCCGTCCGAGGGTGCGGGCCATACTGGTCACCGTGTAGCACGGACCGACGATCTCAGCCCAGGGGTTCGGTTCCTCCTCGGTCACGGCTCCTCCTCCATGGGCTTGCGGGTGTGGCGTCGGCGGACGTCTTCGATGATCTCCTCGAGGCTGCGGATTCCGTCGATGTAGTCCTGGGCATCACGGAGAGCTCGAGGTGTGGGCTTGAGGCCGTCCAGGACTCCCGTGTGCAGAGACTCGGCGACGCTGTTCATCCGTTGCTCCCGAGTCCAGCGAGGACCTTCTTCGTTCGCCATCCCGCGCAGTATCGCCAAGCTCGGGGTCGCCATCCTCAGGTTCTGCATGTCCAGGATCGCGAGGTTCCCTTCATGACCCTCACGCCCGAGACTCGCCACACGTCGGCCGTCCTCGGTCTTCCCACCTGCCGCGACGTGCATGTGTCCGTGGGCGAGGAGTTCAGGGCAAACAGCGTCCCAGACCTGGCTGACCCGTGCGCGGGATGCCGCGGAGGCCTCCAGCGCCGCCTCCGTGAACCAGTGAGGATTCTCGCGCAGGATCTTCTGAACAGGACGCACCGGGGTGTTTGCCGGCGACTCATGGGTGAGCATCAGGTCGGCGGGGCCGCCGGCGATGGCTGCCGCGACGTGAACATCGCTAATGGCCTCCTCCGGCCACCATGTCAGCCCTTCCTGCCGGGACTCACGGTCGACGGAGGATGCGCCGCCGAGCGCGACTACAGAGCGACCGCCGATAGCCAGGCGCGCCGGCCGGGGAAGGATCCACGTGAGCTCGGAGACCCGCACGGCTTCGCCCGGATACTTATCCAGGAGCGGTGTGATTTCGTCCCACTGTTCGTGATTGCCGAGCGTGACGTAGAAACGAGTGATGGCGGTCTCGGCGAATATCTCATCGACCGCGTCCGGCGGCATCCACCAGTCGCCGAGGTGCAGCATCGTCGTCACGTCGGGCGCAAGGTACGGCAGCGCCCGGGAGAGCATCCGAGCCCACCCCTGATTCCCGTGCCAATCCCCACACACCGCTACCCGCTGGTCGGGGAGGTCGATGATTGATGTGTGCCCTAGCGCCCTCATCGTGATCTCTCGGCCTGCCGTGCGCGCGACCTTTCTCGGAACGTCGGTCCCACGCGAAGACTGCGTTCGACGCCGGGATCCCAGCTGATCCAACCTCCTCGCTTCCACTGGATAGCGACATGGAGGCGGAACGCGTGATGAATGGTGGCCCGCACCGGATAGGTCAGTCCACTAGGCCATTCAGGATGAAGAGGCTCGTTCTTGAACAACTCGGAGAACAGTTCCGAAAACGTAGGTCCGCGGCCCGTACGTCGACGAGTTCGCGCGATGAAGATGGCTGCGGTCAGGCCCATCGCATCCGCTCGGTCCTCGTCGGTGAGTGCGCTGAATGCCGCGATCCACTCGGCGGGGGCTTCGACCTCCGCGGCACTCCACCAGATCGGTCGGGGATCAGTCACTGCTACTCAACAATCGGGGTCGACCTGAACGGGACCTACGCATCGAGGCGACCCGGAGCCGACGCGCAGCGGCACACGTGCAGGTCGAGACGCGAGGTCACGTCAGTCGATGGAGTGAATGTTTCGTATGGCTTCAGAAATTATGCCATATAGAGAAGGTCGTCAGAAGACGGCCTGCTCACCAAGCTGAATTGGTGGGCAGGAAAGACATGCGGCAAGAGGAGGGGTGGGGAAGCTACGTCGGACGTCTCGGTGCTCAGCTCCACCGCCGCCGCATCGAGCGCGGTCTGTCACAGGAGACCGTCGCCTACCGCGCTGGGATCACACGTTTCACATATCAGAGCTATGAAAAGGGCAAGTCTCAGTCCGGAGCGCCTGCGAATCCGAGCCTTCGAACTGTGATCGCCCTTGCCGAAGTGTTGGACATCCCCGTCGCCGAGATACTGCCGATGAGCCCGCCCCACATGTCGAGGTGAGACCCGGAGGTCGACAACCACGACCACGTAGCGTGCATCTTCGAGCCGAACTGGTTCGGGCTCGAACGGATCTAAAGGACGCTGACGGCCACGGTCTGGATTACAACCAGACCTAGCAGCGCTGCAAGGTAGATGCAGAAGGCGACGAGCGCGATCTTGAAAGAGTGATACTTCGCTGCGGCGATGCGCGCCAGCGATGCCGCCTGCTCCCACGCTTCAGCGCGGATGTCGTCCGCCGACAGCTTCTGCGGGGGGAGATGCTGTGGCGCGACATTCGCCAGGCTCGGCCAGGCGAAGCGGTTCATTAAGCTGGTCCCCAGGGACGTCCTGGGCAGTAGCGCGTTCCCGATTCGGTAGCCCGTGAGCAACGCGGCCGCCACGAAGATTACGGCGGCCGCGACCCATAGACCGAAGGCGAACGGAGCAGCGGCAACCGTGGGGAGTGCTTCCAGAAGCCGTGGCACGGCGAACGTGAGGCTCAGGCCGAAAGATCCGGCGAGGATGGTCGACTTGGTGTCCGCGTTCTTGATCCAACCCCCGGTCTCCTGGATCGCGAGCTTGCTCTGCTCCCAGTCCGCAGGAGTCACCGACGGTTCCGGCTTACGACGCATGCGCGTGCGCCCCATCAGCAGGCCACTGCCGACTCATGCGCCATTCGGTGTACGCGGCGAGCCAGTGGGCGCCCCAGGCGATAGCGGTCGCCGCATCATGCTCATCGGGGTGCCACTCGTCCACGTCAGCGACGCAGAGATTGCCGCTGTCGTAGAGATGCTCGGACCGCACCCAGCGGCCGGAAGAGAACGCTCCGAGCTTCGGTCCGATTACGCGAAGCATAGGGAGGGAACGATCTGCGCGTAGTTCCACTTCGAGGGTGAAGGCCCCGCGGCCTGTGTTGATCTTGCCCGTCCAGCGCGGGCCGAAGCCGGACGCTGCAGCGGTGAAGATGAAGCCAGGAAACGCCCGGTGCACAGCGTCGAGGTGCCGACCGAGTTCGGCGGGATCGTCCCACCACAGGTCGAAGCCTGCTCCTTCGGGGCGATCCTTGCCTCCATGGAACGTGTGGTTGGCGACCGGGGTGACCGGCCCGAGGGTTTCGTGAACGGCCGCGCCGGTCGAGGTGATGCTGACGCCGCTGAAGACGACTCGGGCCGTCGACGGTGACGTAGCGGGGGATGTCCACTCCGTGGTGGCTCAGAAGCGATGCGATAGACATGATGTTCCTCTCAGCCGATGCCCACGGCGGAAACCGGCTGGCCGGCGAGCTCTTCGACGAGGGACTCGGAGTGGGGAAGTGTGCCCGACCACTTGTAGCCGTAGTAGTTGTAGTAGCGAGTGAAGCCGTCACGCGTGTACGACTTCGGGCGTTCGAGCTTTGTGAACAGGCTCGTCTCGGGGAAGAGCTTCGCGAGGTTCTCTCCGGTGACGACCTCCCAGGACTTCGCTCGCTTCTCGCACTTGGCTGCGAAGTTCGCGGCGAAGCCGACGGGGTTGATCTCGCTGTGCCCTGGTGAACCTGTGCGTACGAACGTGATGTCGCCGAAGTCGAGTCCGGCACGAGCCTGCACGGGGCGGATGCCGCGCTGCTCGAGCCTCGGGTTCACGTTCTTGTCGATGGCGTTGAGGGCGAAGGCGCCGGCAGCGAGAGCGAAGGATGCGCCGACCTGTGCGTCGCCGGGGCCGAAACCGGCGAAGAGGCCATCTCCACGCAGTCCCAGAGGGTACCCACCGTGACGAAGAACGGTCTCGATGAATCCCGCGAGGATCGCGTGAGCGAGGTCTGCGACCTGATCCTGAGGGTCCCAGAAGGAGCGGCCCGTGAAGTCGCGAAGGTCGATGAACATCGCTGTCATCGGAACGGTCCGCTTCTGTCCGATCTCCAGTCCCTCGAACTCAGGGTGCCCCAGCGCGACGGCGTCGCGTTCCTCCCTGGCTTCGTGGGCGAAGATCTCCCCCTTCGAAACGCTTCTGCGGCGCTCGTACTGTTCGAGGACGGTGTCCCCGAACCGATCTGCTGTGTATCGCATCTATATCCCCAGTCTGGATTGCGTTGGCGTGTCCCTCACGCTCTACTTCAAGTGTACAGCAGGCTTCACCCCAAGGGTGAAGGTGTGCAGACGACATAGCGATGTGGGGGTACGATGGACCATGACATCCAGTGGGGGGCATGGTGCGTATCGAGTTCGAGGACGACCTGGTGTGCGCGTTCTGTGAACAGCGGACCGGCGTTGTCTTCCCGTGGCCCTCGACGCTTCGTCGCCCCCTGATGACACGGATGCAGAGCCTTGACGCGGCAGTCGACGAGCGAGACATTCTCGCTCTGAGCTCGCTGGACTACGCGCCCGACAGCGCGACCAGGGGCACCATCCGTGTCGACACGACGTATCGGCTGGGCATCGAGCTTCTGCCGGGCCCGCCAGCGGCTGTGTCGATCCGTGGCCTCGCGCCAGCACCATCAACAGGAGATCGCAATGTATGAGTTCCGCGCCGACGACGTGCAGCCAGCGGGGGATCATCTACTCGAGGAGTTGACCGCGAGAGGGTGGACGCAGGCCGAGTTCGCCGGCATCCTCGGCCGCCCGGTGCAGTTCCTCTCGGAGATCATCAACGGGAAGAAAGAGATCACGAGGGAGTCCGCCGCCCAGATCGGGGCCGCCCTTGGGACGTCGGCGGAGTACTGGCTCAAGTGGCAGGATCGGTATCACTTGGCTCTTCAAGCCGCTGACCCCGAGGCTGTAGCGAGATTAGCTTCCGTGCGCCGGCGCGTTCACCTCAGGGAGTCGTTTCCCGTTTCGGTCCTCGCCAGGCGGGGGCTCATTCACGCCAGTGATCCGGAACAACAGGAGCGCGACATCCTCCGGCTCTACCGGATATCTTCGCTGGACAAGCGTGCGATGTTTGAGCTTGCGGCTCGACGCTCGAATGTCGCTGAACCGATGACGCAATTGCAAGAAGCTTGGTTCGTCTGTGTTCGTGATAAGGCGGAGCGCCTCAGTGTCGGTGGCTATCGCGCACGTCGCTTTGGCGAATTGGTGCATTCTCTTCCGCAGCGGATTAAGTCGGAGGACGACTTTGAATGGTTGCCTGAAGCATTCGCTGAAGTCGGAGTCAAGCTCGTCCACATTGACACATTTCCAACGAGCAAGCTCGATGGGTGCGCGTTTGTCGTCGACGGCACGCCTGTAATCGGACTCACTGGTCGCGGCAAACGACTCGACAAAGTCTTCTTCACCTTGCTGCACGAAGCAGCGCACATTCTCCTCGACCATGTCGGGTCGACGCCGATTGTCGATGAAGCGGACCCAGATCAAAATCCTGACCCGCAGATTGAGGATGATGCCGACAAGATCGCCGGCGAGTGGCTCTTCGGCGAGGGACTCCCGGCTGCGCCGACCAAGATCAGTGAAGCCTGGGTTGAGTCTGTCGCGAAGTCCGCTCGAGTCCATCCACTCCTTGTCGTCGGGCGGTTGCAGCATGACGGAGTCCTGAGCTGGCGAACGTCTCTGGTTAAGGGCGCTCCAACCGTCACGCGGCAGCTGGAGCGTTGGGGCTAGGTCGCACCAGTGAGCCGTCCATTCGTGGTTCAGGGGATTCGCGCAGATCGAGCGCAGAAGCACCTGCATAGGCAACACCCGCACGGCACGCCAACTACGGATGGCATCGTTTCACAGCGCCTTTGAGTGGTGAGTGCTCGACAGAACGAGAGCCCGGAAGTATCATTCCAACACGGTGATCTCGTGCTCCTGAGCTGCTTGATGAGACATGAGACACATCAGAAAACATACTTACCTCCACCAGGTCGCTGTCACACACGAAGGGGCCCGCCGCGCCGATCATTATCGGAGCGGCGGGCCCCTTCGTGCGAGCGGCTCATCCGCGGATGAGCGCTGCCCAGATCGCGGTGACATCCGTTGTCGTCGACCGCTTGTTTCTGTCCTCCCGAACAGCTTGGGAGCGAGAGGATCTCCTCAGCTCGAGCGAAGGTTTGGCAGCGATGGATGCTGAACCTGGCACAATGGCCGGGTGCCATTCCTTGACGTCCGCTCGAACAGCTTCGGACTCCTGCGCCTGACGTTCGCCCTACTCGTTGTCATCTCGCATTCATGGCCGCTTGGCGGCTTCGGCAGAGACCCGGGGCGGCTGGATAACAACCTCGGGATCTTTGCGGTCGAGGGGTTCTTCGCTCTCT
Source organism: Microbacterium sp. GCS4 (assembly GCF_001262495.1). Lineage (GTDB taxonomy): Bacteria > Actinomycetota > Actinomycetes > Actinomycetales > Microbacteriaceae > Microbacterium. The sequence continues at coordinate 523,509 of NZ_LGYE01000001.1, read as the reverse complement.
CCGGCTTTCTCATCACGATGAGCGGGTCGCGCCTTGGAGCCGGGCGGTTCCTGTGGCACCGCTTCTTGCGCATCTTCCCCGCGTACTGGACTTCCCTCGCCGTTGTTGCGATCGTGCTCGCCCCGATTGTCTGGCGCACGATGCGGGGTCTCACCGAATATCCCTTCGCATCGCCGCCTCCTACCGGCTTCATCTTCTTGAACGCTCTGCTGTTCCAGAATCAGATCGGCATCGGAGATACTCTCACAGGAACCCCGATTGCACACATGTGGAACGGCCCGCTCTATACGTTGCCGATGGAGTTCGCGTGTTACCTGCTCATCGCGATCCTCATGGTTGGGCGCGTGCTCACCGCTCGCATGATCGCCGTCCTCCTTGCGGCGGCTTGGGTATGGGTACAACTCGCCCAGATCGGCGCCCTCGGTGTTTACGACGACCGTCAGGCGAAGTTCACTCTCTGCTTCCTCGTCGGGTCCCTCGTCTATTTCCTGCGCGACCGGATTCTGCTCGGTACTCGGTGGCTCCCGCCGGTCGCGCTTGTCGTTCTGGTCGGCTCTTACTTCACATGGGGATTTCACCAGCTCGGGCTCATCGCCTGGGCGTTCCTCGTACTGTGGGTTGCGTATCACCTGCCGTTCAAGCGTGTGGGCAGAATGAGAGACTTCTCCTACGGGATCTACATCTACGGCTGGCCAGTACAGCAGATGGCTGCTTACTTCGGAGCCAATCAATTGGGCATCGTGCCCTACATGCTCGTGTGCATAGCGGCCACTCTCATCCTTGCCACCTGCAGCTGGTACCTCGTCGAGTCGCCGGCGCTGCGCTGGAAGGACCGCGACCCCCTGTCCTGGTTCCGACGACGATCGGTTTCTCTGAAGTCCGGATCGAAGGAGGCGCCACAGCAGAGGGGTTCGGAGCATCCCTGAGCATGCTGTGCATTGCGCGCGAGTCCCAAGAAGGATCGGCAGAGGCTCGTCCCCGTCCGCAGGGTCAGCGGTTCTTCATCAAAGCAAGTGCGGCCTCCGCCTCGGACACGGCGCGCTCGGCATCGGCGAGGCGTTCGGACGTGGAGCTTTCGGCATGTTCCGCATCGCGCACCTCCGTGCGGCCACGATCGAGGGCACGCTCCACCTGAGATAGTTCGCGTTCCAGCTCGGCCTGGCGAGACGTGAGGTCGGCGATCGTGGCCCGCGCCGCAGACGCGGTCTTCGCGCCTTTCGCCTGTTCGCGGACCAGCCGATCGCGCGTCTGCTCGGCGTCATGCAGCGCGCGTTCGGCGTTCTTGCGCTCGCGGCGCGCGGCGACCTCGTCGGCGGGGAGCGGTGTGGCATGCGGCGCCGACGGGGCGCCACCGCCGACGAGCGCATCCATGACGTCGCCGAAGGATCCGGACGGCTCGAGCTCGCGCACGAGCCGTCCGGACGCCACGGCAGCCGCCGCATCCGGGTCGAAGAACGCGGCCGAGATCGTCTGCTGCACGGCGTCGCGCGTGGACGCCGTGATCCGCTCGCCGCGGGTTGCGGCGAGATCCGAGGCGGCCGAGGCGAGGCGTGAGGTCAGCGCGCGTCGATCCCGTCCGAGTTGCGCCAGGGCCTTCGCATCGAGATCGGCCTGCGCTTCGCGGAGCTCCTCAGCCAGCGCGAGCGCCTCGCCGAGCTGCGCGGCACGTTCCCGAGCGAACACGTTCACGACCCACGCGGCGACGGAGGGCTTGCGGAGCGCGCGGATGTCGGCGGCGAGCGAGGCATCCGTCACCGCCGATGCCCGGGCGTTGCGAGTGGCGGTGAACTCCGCGAGAGGACCCGTGTAGAGCTCAGCGGCGATCGCGATCAGCTCGGCGTCCGTGCTCATGCGAGCGACCTTACACCGCAGTCAGCGCGTCGTCGCAGCGACGATCACGCGGGGACGGGCTCAGCGCTGGACTCGGCGGGCTCCGGCGTGAGGTACATGCCGGACGGCGCGTTCGCGGTGAAGGCGAGGGCATCGACCCAGGCGCGGTTGATCGCCGGCGGCCGACTTCCGAAGTACTTGAAGACGAGAGAGCTGCCCGAATGGACCCACACGGTCGTGCGCCCGCCGCCTGTGCTCGCATCGTCCTTCCAGGAGAACGAGAAGGGCTCGCCGCGGCGGAGCTTCGCGGTCATGACCAACTGGAGGTGGGTGAGAGCGCGGTCCTCGATCTCGACCTTCGGTCCGCCCTCATAGATGAACTTGCCCATGCTGCAGCCTCGATGTTCGTCGCCACGGGAACCCGTGCTAGAGGCGCGACCGAGGTGATCGCTGTGTGGGGATGTCCTCACCCTCGCACATCCCGCTGAGAGATGACCCCGTGATGACCGCGGGCGCACCCTCGCGTCGCGCGGTGTCCTCGCTCAGCCCTGCCAGTCGATCAGGATCAGGCCCTGACGCGTGTCGGCGAACTTCACCCAGCCGTCGCCGAACAGGTACGTCATCCCGTAGCCGTCGTCGTCCGTGCCCATCGAGAAGTCCGGGTTCTCGGTGATGTAGATCCCGTCGGGGCCGTCTTCCCTCGTCCATCCGGACGCGAGCAGCGACGACTGCGCCTCTCCGGCCTCCTGGGCGGTGAGGGCCGACCAGCCGTACAGCTGCCCGTGGTCCGAGGCCACCGAGTAGTCGGCCCAGAAGCACAACAGCCCGTCGTCGAGCGTCACGTCGCCGATCACGAACTCCTTCTCCTCGAACGTCCATCCGGCGTCGGTGAGCGCCTGGACCGTACCGGGCGAGACGATCGTGTCGCACGTGGGCGCGGCACCGGCATCCGGCGTCGGAGTCGAGGTCGGAGTGGGTGTGGCCGTCGGCGTCGGCTCGGGAGCATCGGGGGTGGGGGTCGCGGCGGCGTCGGGTCCGCCGGAGCATCCGGCGAGAATCGCGACGAGGGCGATCGCGCCGAGCGCGGCAGTCAAGGAGCGGTGCGTCATCACAGGCCTTCGTGGGGAGGGGGAGGCGGGGATCAGTCGTGCAGGAGGTCGAGGAACGCGTCGTGCAGAACCCCGTTGGTAGCGAGTGCCGACAGGTCGGAGATCGTCTCGGCTCCGTCGAAACCGGTCATGCGGCCGCCCGCCTCGCGGACGATGGGCACCGCGGCGGCGATGTCGTACTCCTTGACGTCGAACTCCGCCACCATGTCGATGCGTCCCTCGGCGAGCAGCATGTACGCGTACACGTCGCCGTAGGCGCGGTCGCGCCAGACCCTGTCGGCGAGGCGGAGCAGCTGGTCGCGGTGTCCGGATCGCGTCCACTGGGCGATGCTCTGGAAGCTCACGCTCGCCTCGTCGAGCGCCGAGACGTCGGAGACCCGCAGGCGCCGCGGGCCGGCATCCGTCGACGTCCAGGCTCCCACGCCTGCGGACGCCCACCAGCGGCGTCCCAGAGCCGGCATGCTCACGACGCCGACCTGCGGAACCCCGTCGATCGCCAGAGCGATCATCGTGCCCCACAGCGGCACCCCGCGGAGGAAGTTCGCGGTGCCGTCGATCGGGTCGATGATCCACTGTCGGTGCGTGTCGCCCTGCGCACCGAACTCCTCGCCGAAGATGCCGTCGTCGGGGCGCTCGGCCGCGATGATCTCGCGGATCGCACGCTCGGTCGCGAGATCCGCATCCGTCACGTGCGAGCTGTCGGCCTTGGTCGAGATCTCGAGGTCGGCGCTGTCGAAGCGGGGCAGTGACTGTGCGTCGGCGGCATCGGCCAATCGCAGGGCGAGCTCGAGGTCGCGCGAGAGGTCTGCGGCGGAGGGGGATGCGGTCACGAGACCAGGATAACCGGCGTGTCCGCGTCAGCCGTCCCGTCCCGACACGGGGCGACACGCGCGGCCGTCCCGCCGGATCCGCGCCGATTTCCGCTCGCGCCGCTCGGCTGGTAGTGTAATTCCTCGGCCGGGAAAACCCGGGCCACGCACCTCTAGCTCAATCGGCAGAGCAACTGACTCTTAATCAGTGGGTTCAGGGTTCAAGTCCCTGGGGGTGCACGGATAGGCCTCGATCTCTCTCGCCAGAGTTCGGGGCCTTTTCGCTGTGTGAGCACAAGTACCTGACCAGCTCATGGATATCCACAGGGCTGAGTGCCGGTACGGGCGCGAGTCGAATCGTATGAGCGAGCGGCGCCCGGTCGAGGGTCGATAGCCTTGTCAGACTTGACGGACACTCGTGCTGGTGTCAGACTTGACGGACATCGCTCGAGTGTCAGACCTCACGGACAGAAGGTGGACCATGCTGGCAGTCACACCCACGGACTGGGGCAACATCGTACGCGATCGCCGCATCGAACTCGGGTTCTCGCAGGGAGCGCTGGGGGAGAAGATCGGCATGAGCCGGCAGTGGATCGTCCGCTTCGAGAACGGCAACGCCGGGGTCGCGACGATCGAGCACATCACCCGCCTCGCCGAAGCGCTCGACCTCGACGTCGAAGTCAGCGCATCATGAGCGCCCAGCTCACCGCGTACATCGACGGACGTCGCGTCGGGCAGTTCACACGCGACGGCGGCGGCCCCATCACCTTCACGTTCGACGACGCCTGGCGCCGCAGCGCGCGCAGGCTCGAACTGACACTGTCGATGCCGAAGAGCCGACGCCAGCACACCGGCGTCGCCGCACTGAACTACCTCTGGAACCTGCTCCCCGACAGCGAAGCGGTGCTCGAGCGATGGGGCACCAAGTTCGGTGTCAGCCCCCGCAACCCGATGGCCCTCCTCGCCCACGTCGGCATGGACACCGCCGGTGCGGTGCAGCTGGTGGAAACCGACGAGGAGACGCTCACCGGCCCGACCGGTAACGAACCGATCACCGCCGAGGAGATCGCCGCGCACATCCGCCAGCTGCGCATCGACCCCGAGGCGTGGCTGATCCCCGGGCACAACGCCGGGTACTTCTCGCTCGCAGGCGCGCAGTCGAAGTTCGCGCTCGCGCGCGCCGCCGACGGGGAATGGTCTGTTCCGACCGGCCGGGCCGCGTCCACGCACATCCTGAAGCCGGGGATCCGCGGACTCGAACGCAGCGACCTGAACGAGCACCTGTCGCTCGCCGCTGCATCCCTGCTCGGACTCAGCTCCGCCGACACCGCCATCGAACTATTCGAGGACGAGTCGGTCATCGTCGTCCGCCGGTACGACCGGACCCTCGCCGAGGACAGCACGGTGACGCGCCTGCACCAGGAGGACATGGCGCAGGCGACCGGCACGCACCCCGTCGGCAAGTACCAGAACGAGGGCGGCCCCGGGATCGAGAAGATCGTGACCCTCATCCGTGGCGCGCGAGGGAAGGACGCCGGCAGCGCCGACCGGTTCTTCGAGGCGACCATCTTCAACTGGGCAGCGCTCGGCACCGACGCGCACGCCAAGAACTACTCGCTGCTGCACAGCGCCAACGACGGCCCCCGCCTCGCACCGCTCTACGATGTCGCCACCGCGCTCCCGTACCCCGACATCAACACCCGCAGCACGAAGCTGGCGATGTCGTTCGGGCGGCACTACCGGCAGTACGAGATCGAAGCGCGTCACGTCATCGCGGACGCTGTCGCTCTCGGTTTCGATGCCGATTGGGCGCACGACCGTGCCGTGGCGATCGTCGACGGGCTCGCCGACGCGTACTCGGAGGCGGCGCGCGCAGCGAATCTCACCGGAGACGATGCCGCGTTCGCCGGCCAGATCGTCGACGAGGCGGCCGTCCGCTCCGCGCGGCTGTGCCGCGAGCTCGACACTCTGTCGACCAGCCCTGCGCCGGCATCGACGTCGACCGCCGCCAGCGCGGACGCCCCGACGACCAGTGGGAGCGGCCAGACACGGGCGGGCAACGGCCGATTCGGCCGGAAGGCCGCACCGAGCGAGTAGGCGCCGCCTGACGAGCAGGGCGACACGCGCATCCAATCTGCTCTGTCCACCTGTCGGCTCCTGGCGATACGATCGTCACGAGCAGTCTGGACAGCTCATCTCCGAGTCGGCATTCCCACGTGGTGCAGGCATCGAAGGACAACCGTGGCGGATCCAGGTGCAGTGCCTTTCTTGTTGAGACCTCTCTTCACAGATGCCGGCTCTGCGGACGTGGGACGCGAGCAACGGCACCGATGGAGATCGAGATGACCAACAACACCCTCACTGCTATGCGCACGCGAGAGATCGAGCGCGACGCCCGAGCCTGGAGCAAGTTCTCCGGGATGAAGTACACGCAGGCGCTGCGCCTGATGGAGCACCCGCTCGCGCAAGGCATCCTGGGCGAGCGCATCTGCGCCCGCGACTTGATCCGTGTGCTGACCGAGCACCCCGTGCTGTCCGAGCCGATCTGGGAGATCGACGGCGACGGGCAGGAGACCGTGACCGACGAGCGCAACACCCACCTCGGAGGTAACGGTCTCTACGCGGCGGAGGACCACGCGCTGTCGACGACCGAGGACGGCTACCTCACCGTGGTCCTCACCGCCGAGCTGCTGCGCGCGTTCACGGGCACGGCCGAGCCGCAGAGCGACGCGTACAGCTACGGGCTGAAGCACACCGCGGAGGAGTTCCTCGGCGAGTACCTCGGTGACTACTCGTACGTCGCGAACGGCCAGGCGATCTGGGCGGCAGCCGTGGTCGGGCTCTCTATCGCGGAGGCGAACCCTGGTGAGCTGTCCCTGAACGCGCACTTCGGTCTCGTGCCCGAGCAGGTCGAGTACGCGCGTCGGATGCGTCGCAACTCCGGGTCCGCCCGAGACGGCATCCGCGCTCACCACCACCGCCCGCCGGGATACCTGTTCCTGCAGAACGCCCTGCAGCGCTACCGCGACGCCGGCGAGGCGCCCGGACGCTGGGATGGCGTCGACGAGGCCGCGGAGCCGCTCACGAGCCCGTTCCACGAGTGGCTGATCGCCCAGGCCGGTGACGGTGGGATCGGATCGCGGGGACGCCTCGCCGGGGACTACGCGGCCGGGGTGCGCGACGGCGACCACGGAGTCGCGCAGCAGCCCGAGGACCTGCTGACGATCCTGCACAACGTCCCCGCCGACGACAGCTTCGTCGACTCCGCCCGCGAGGCCGTCATCGACTGGGCGAAGACCTCGCCGCTGTCGACCGGGATCCGCACGGAGCTCCTCGACGGCGACCTCTCAGATCACGGCGGCTGGGGCGCCGGAGGAGGCGACACCGAACGGTACACGTTCCGCTGCCCGTGCGGCGCCGGCATCATCCTCGAGGAGCACGACAACGTCCCCGGCTTCCGCGAGCACGACGTGGCGATCCAGTGCGACGTATGTCGCGACGAGTGGGAGTTCGTCCCTGGCCTGTCCGTGCGCGGTTGGCGTATCGCACCGCTCACAGCCTGACGCACGTGTGATGCGACGCTGACCCGGTGAACGTCACGGCCCCGCAGCCACACGCTGGATGGCTGCGGGGCCCGTACCGAAGACTCTCGACGGTCGTCGGTGTTCTTCTGCGTCCGCGGCTCGGCCCCTCAGACCACGCGGACGATGGTCCCACTCGTGAGCTGCTGCAGTGAGGCGAAAGTCAGTGGCATGACGGTGTGCGGATGACCTGCCGCGGCCCAGATGACCGCATGGTCGGCGAGAGTCTCGTCGATCCACGTCGGCAGGGGAGCGGGATGCCCGACCGGCGCGACCCCGCCGATGGCCTGACCAGTGGCGTCGCGGACGACGGCGGGCGGAGCCATCGAGACCGACGACGCGCCCCACGTCTTCGCGAGCACGTCGAGATCGACGCGGTGTCCGCCGCTTGCCATCACCAGCACGGGGGAGCCGTCGGCGAGCAGGACGAGGCTGTTCGCGATCGCCGCGACATCGCAGCCGATCGCCTCAGCCGCGGCGCGAGCGGTCCGCGCCGAGTCGGGGAGGACGCGGATCTCGCTCACCACCCCCGCATCGGCGAGGTGCTGCTGGACCAGGAGGCTGCGCTCGGGAAGATCGCTCATGGCCCCACCGTAGCGATACGGCGGGGCCATGAGGCTGTCGTGTGGAGCGGGCCGGGGTCAGGCGGCGTCGCCGATGAGGATCGCCTGGGCGTCCTCGACCTCGGCATCCGCCGGCTCGTCGTCGATGTGCGCGAGGGTCTTGCGACCGAGGAGCACCGTGAGTGCTGCCAGCAGGACAGCCAGCGCGGCCACGAGATAGGGCACCGTGGCGTTGAGCGCGTGCCACAGGGCGGCGGCGAGCGGCGGAGCCATCGCGCCGCCGAGGAAGCGCACCGCAGAGTAGGCGGACGACGCGACCGAGCGGGGGAGGTCCGTGGCCTCCATGACCGCCTCGGTGAGCACCGTGTTCATGATGCCCAGCAGGAGACCGCCCACGATGATGCAGGTCACGAGCGCCGCGGCAGAAGTCACCAGCAGACCGGCGACCACGAGGTCCGCGGCCAGCAGCGGGAGCACCAGGAGGATCACGCGGGTGCGCGGCATCCGGCGCATGAGCACGGGGGCGACCCAGACGCTCGTGATCGCGAGAGCGACGCCCCAGCCGAAGAACGTGAAGCCGATGCCCATCGCGCCGAAGCCGAGCGGGAACGGGGAGAACGCCAAGAGGATGAAGAAGCCGATGTTGTAGAACAGGGCGGCCACGGCGAGGATCGCGAGGGCCGGGCGACGGAGCGCGGTGAAAGGCGCGGAGAAGCGGACCGGCGCCGGCTTGTCCTGCGGGCCGCGCAGCAGCACGAGCACCGCGAGGAACGCGATCGCCATGAGTACCACGACGCCGAAGAACGGGGCGCGCCAGCTCTGCTCGCCGAGAAGACCGCCGAGGAGCGGGCCGATCGCGATGCCGAGACCGAGGGCGGCCTCGTACAGGACGATCGCCGCGCCGCTCCCGCCGGACGCCGCTCCGACGATGGTCGCGAGGGCGGTCGAGATGAACAGCGCGTTTCCGAGGCCCCATCCGGCGCGGAAGCCGATCACGGCATCGACACTGCCGCTCAGGGCGCACAGCAGTGCGAACACGACGATCAGGGCGAGTCCGATCAGCAGCGTGCGCTTGGCTCCGATGCGGCTGGAGATCCAGCTGGTGACGAGCATCGCGAGGCCCGTGACGGCGAGGTAGCTCGTGAAGAGCAGCTCGGTCTCGAAGGGGCTCGCCTGCAGCGAGTCGGCGATGGCCGGGAGGATGGGGTCCACGAGGCCGATGCCCATGAAGGCGACGACGCAGGCGAAGGCGACGGCCCAGACCTGCGCGGGCTGCTTCCACACGGAAGCGGTGGTGCTGCTCACTGCGATGCTCCTGTCGAGTCGATGGTGGTGTGTGCGGCGAGGACCTCTGCGGCGCGGGTGAGCGCCTGCCAGTCGTCCTCGCCGAGGTCGGCGAACCGCGGTGCGAGGGTCTCGCGGAACTCCGTGCGCCACGTCTGCAGCGCATCGGATCCGGCCTCGGTGATGCCGACCGCGATGGCGCGGGAGTCCTCGGGAACGGAGGAGCGGAGCACGAGCCCGTCGCGCTCCAGCACTCCGATCAAGCGGGTCATCCCCGGCTGTGTAGTGCGGGCGGCGGTGGCGAGCTCGCCCACGCGCTTCGGCCCGCTCTGCTCCAGGAGGCTCAGTACCCTCCACTGCGCGGCGGGGGCGTCGTTTCCGGCGTCCTGGGCGGCGATCCGCCCGAGAGCGTACGACGACAGGACGAGGGAGGGGATCACGTCCGAACGGTTCATATCACCAAGTATATACCTGATGGTATGAAAGTGTCGTAGGGCGTGGATCAGCGCCGGGCGCCCGAGATCCGCGCGGAGAGCTGATGCGCGTGCGCGAGGAGGATGCGCCCGAGCTCGACCGTGCGTTCGGGGCCGAATCGGAAGGCGACCCCCGTCAGGCTCAGGGCCCATTCAGGGCGCCCCGACCGGTCGAACACCGCGGCACCGAGTCCCCAGCTGCCCTCGACGATGAGGCCCGGGTTCACCGCGTAGCCGCGCTCCTTGGTCTCGGCGAGGCGTGTGCGCAGCGGCTGCTGCCCGTGCGGTCGCCCCCAGTTCTGCTCGAGCTCGGGGTGCCGGTCGAGATAGGCATCCACATCGTGGTCGGGCAGGAACGCGAGGATCGCGAGTCCCGCGCTGGCGACCCCCAGCGGAAAGCGCACGCCCTCGCTGAGGACGAAGGAACGGATCGGGAACGATCCTTCTTCGCGGAGCAGGCACACCGTCTCGTCGGCACGGCGCACCGACAAGAATGCGCTCTCCTCGGTCTTCACCGCGAGGGAGCGGACGATGTCGCGCGCCAGCGCGGTCACGTCGTAGCGCGCCGCGGCCACGGAGCCCATGAGGAACAGCTCCGGCCCCGGCATCCACCGGACGCTGTCCTCGTCGCGGTCGACCAGTCCTTCCGCGCGGAGGGCCGAGAGGAGGCGGTGAGTCGTCGAGCGGGACAGATCCGCGTCGCGCGCGAGCTCGTGGAGGGAGGCACCGTTCGCCCCGCTCGCCGTCACGAGCCGCAGCAGTGCGGCGGCCCGCGCGATCGCCTGGGCTCCGGGGATGCTCCGCTTCGACGATTCCACGATATGGACGCTACGGGGAAGTCCGTCCACATCGCAAGAGAGCGCTTGGGTCCTGTCCGGCGAACGGCGCACGATGGAGTCAGGCACGACTTCGAAGGAGCACTCGTGATCGACAAGCAGTGGCCCTCCGCGAAGGAGGCCGTGGCGGACATCGCCGACGGCTCCTCGCTCGCGGTCGGCGGATTCGGGCTCTCCGGCAACCCGATCGCCCTGATCGAGGCCCTGCTCGCGCAGGGGACCACCGATCTCAGCATCGTCAGCAACAACTGCGGCGTGGACGACTGGGGCCTCGGCATCCTGCTCGGCGCACAGCGCATCCGCAAGATGACCTCCTCCTACGTCGGCGAGAACAAGGAGTTCGAGCGGCAGTTCCTCTCCGGCGAGCTCGAGCTCGAACTCACGCCGCAGGGAACGCTGGCGGAGAAGCTCCGCGCTGGAGGCTCCGGCATCGCCGCCTTCTACACGCAGACCGGCGTCGGCACGCAGGTCGCCGAAGGCGGGCTTCCCCGCCGCTATGCGGCCGACGGCTCGGTCGACGTCGCCTCTCCCGTCAAGGACGTGCGCACCTTCGCGGTCGACGGCACCCCGCGCGAGTACGTTCTCGAGGAGGCCATCACCACCGACTTCGCGCTGGTGCATGCCCTCCGCGGCGACCGCCACGGCAATCTCGTCTTCACCAAGGCCGCCCGCAACTTCAACCCGCTCGCCGCCATGGCCGGTCGAGTGTGCATCGCGCAGGTCGAGGAGCTCGTGGAGCCGGGCGACCTCGACCCCGACGGCATCCACCTCCCCGGCGTGTTCGTGCACCGGGTGATCGAGGTCGGAACCGACATCCCCAAGCGCATCGAGCGCCGCACGGTCACGACGGACGGAGCCTGACATGGCCCTCACACGCGAGGAGATGGCTGCGCGCGCGGCCGCCGAGCTGCAGGACGGCTCGTACGTCAACCTCGGGATCGGTCTGCCGACGCTCGTGCCCAACCACGTCCCCGCGGACGTCACGGTCGTGCTGCAGTCCGAGAACGGCATTCTCGGGGTCGGCCCGTACCCGCGCGAGAACGCCGTCGACCCCGACCTCATTAACGCCGGCAAGGAGACCGTCACCGTGCTCCCCGGCGCGTCGTTCTTCGACTCCGCCACGAGCTTCGGGATGATCCGCGGCGGCAAGATCGACGCCGCGATCCTCGGCGCCATGCAGGTCTCGGCCATGGGCGACCTCGCGAACTGGATGATCCCCGGCAAGATGGTGAAGGGACCGGGCGGCGCGATGGATCTCGTACACGGCGCCGCGCGCGTGATCGTCCTGATGGAGCATGTCGCACGTGACGGATCCGCGAAGATCGTGCACGAGTGCAGCCTTCCCCTGACAGGCCGCGGAGTCGTCGACCGGATCATCACCGACCTCGCCGTGATCGACGTCACCGACGACGGGCTCGTGCTCGTCGAGACCGCGCCGGGCGTGAGCGTCGACGAGATCATCGCGGCCACCGAGCCGCCGCTGCGCGTATCCGCCGCGCTGCAGCACGGACACGCATCAGGAAGGATGCTCCCATGACCGATCCCACTGCACCCACCGCATCCGACCAGGATGTCGTCATCGTCGCCGCCGCGCGCACCCCGCAAGGGCGGCTGAAGGGACAGCTCGCGAGCTTCACCGCCCCGCAGCTCGGAGCCCTCGCGATCCGCGGCGCCCTCGAGCAGGGAGCCGTCGACCCCGGCGCCGTGGACGCTGTGATCGTCGGCCAGGTGCTCGCCGCCGGCTCCGGGCAGAACGCCGCCAGGCAGGCCGCGATCGGCGCGGGGATCGGGTGGGACGTGCCGGCGCACTCCGTCAACAAGGTGTGCCTGTCAGGTCTCACGGCTGTGATCGACGCCGCGCGCACGATCAGGACGGGGGATGCCGAGGTCGTGGTCGCCGCCGGCATGGAGTCGATGACCCGCGCACCGCACCTGCTGATGGGCTCGCGCGACGGATGGACCTACGGCAGCGTCGAGGTGCTCGACCACATGGCCTACGACGGCCTCACGGACGCGTACGACCGCGAGAGCATGGGCGCGTCGACCGAGCGGCACAACGCCCGGTACGACCTGACCCGCGAAGCGCAGGATTCCGTCGCCGCGCTGTCGCACCAGCGGGCGGCGGCGGCGCAGGCCGCGGGAGTGTTCGACGCGGAGATCGTGACGGTCTCGGTGCCGCAGCGCCGCGGTGAGCCGATCGCGGTGACGGCCGACGAGGGCGTGCGCCCGGACACGACCGTGGAGTCGCTGTCCGGGCTCCGTGCGGCCTTCGCCGAGGGCGGTTCGATCACGGCGGGCAACTCCTCGCAGATCTCCGACGGCGCGTCCGCGGTCGTCGTCACCACCCGCGGACGGGCGGCGGAGGAGGGGTGGCCCGTGCTCGTCACGGTGGGCGCGAGCGGCCAGACAGCCGGACCCGACAACTCCCTGCAGGCGCAGCCGGCGCGGGCGATCGAGCGCGCGTGCGCGAAGCAGGGCATCACACCGGCCGATCTCGATCTCGTCGAGATCAACGAGGCGTTCGGCGCGGTCGTGGCCCGTTCGCACGTCGAGCTCGGGCTGGACAGCGACATCGTGAACATCCACGGCGGAGGCATCGCGATAGGACACCCGATCGGGGCATCGGGCAACCGGCTCGTGGTCCACGTCGCCCACGAGCTGGCACGCCGAGGCGGCGGCGTGGCGGCGGTCGGGCTGTGCGGCGGCGGTGGTCAGGGTGAGGCGCTGATCCTCACGCGGTGATCCGCCGGGCGCGGGGAGCTCAGCGGCGCGAGCGCTTCAGCTCTTTGTTGAAGTTCTTCTCCTGCTTGGAGATGTCCTTCTGCTGCTTGGCGTACAGCGGCGAGTCCTCGGCGACGGGCTTGCCGCGGTTGTAGCGCCGTGTGTCGATCACGGCGCCGATCGCGAGAGCGAAGGTGATCGCCCAGCTCAGCCATCCGAGTGCGACGCGCCACGTGAGCTTCGTCTCGCGCGAACCGCGCAGCAGGGACACGCCCGACATGATCGCGCCCAGGAGTCCTGTTCCCGTGAGGTAGTTCATGCCCTCACGCTACCCGTGCTCGCCCCCGCCGCGTCGAGCCTTGACAAGCCGACGTGGAATCTGCGGGGGAGGGGAGCGATGGCGCAGACGGTCCCCGCCGCCGTCCGACGTCGCTTGCTACCATGGAGAGGTCGCGGTTCGTCCGCGGCCGCACCCGTGTAACTACCGGCCGTCGGCTCCCCGACGGACAGCGGCGGCACCCGACCCCGCGTCCGCGGACGCGCGAGAGCCATGACACACGCCACATCCTCGTCTTCGTCGACGGACGCCGGGTCGACCACCTCCGGCTCCGCGGTCGAGCAGCCGGGTCTTCTCCGCCTCACCGGACTGCCGTATTTCGTGATCGCGTTCGTCGCGCGGCTGCCCTTCGCCATGATGGTCGTCGGAGTCCTGACGGTCGTCGTCTCCGCCCGCGGCTCCCTCTCGCTCGGCGGTCTGACCTCCGCCGCCGTCGGGCTCGGCACGGCATGCTTCGGGCCACTGCTGGGGGCCGCCGCAGATCGCTTCGGGCAGCGTTCCGTTCTGCTCGTCCTCGCGATCGCGAACGGAGCCATGCTCGTGCTGTTCACGGTCGTGGTCTACGGCCACGCCATCGACGGCCTCGTGCTGCTCGCCGCGTTCGGGATCGGGGCGACCGCCCCGCAGGTCGCGCCGATGTCGCGCTCGCGCCTCGTCACGATCATCACGGACCGGATGCCGGAGAGCATCCGCACCCGCACGATCTCGGGCACCATGGCATACGAGTCGGCCGCCGACGAGACGGTGTTCGTGTTCGGGCCGTTCCTCGTCGGCATCCTCGCCTCCGCGCTCGCCCCGTGGGCGCCGCTCGCGGGCGCGGCGGCGCTGACCGTGATGTTCGTCGGCGCCTTCGCCCTGCACCCGAGCGCGCGCGTGGTGTCGGTGCACCGTGGCGCCGACGGTCGTGCGCCGTCGTCGGTCGCCGAGCTGTTCGACGTCCGACTGCTGATCGTCGTGCTCGGCATCCTCGGTGTCGGCATGTTCTTCGGCACGATGCTGACCTCCCTCACGTCGTTCATGGCGGATCGCGGTGCGTCCGAGCAGGCCGGTCTGCTGTACGGGGTGATGGGCGTGGGATCGGCGATCCTCGCTTTGGGCGTCGCCTGGCTCCCCGCGAGGTTCACCCTGCGCGCCCGCTGGCTGCTGTTCTCCGGCATCCTCCTGGCCGGCTCGCTGCTGCTGCTCGTGGTCGACTCGCCCGGCACGATGATGCTCGCGCTCGCGATCATGGGCGTCGGCATCGGCCCGACCCTCGTGACGCAGTACAGTCTGGGCGCGGCCCGCAGCCCGCTGGGCCGCTCGGCGACCGTCATGACGATGCTCGGCTCGGGCGTCGTGGTCGGACAGTCGCTCGGCGCCGCGGTCGCGGGTGAACTCGCAGAGAGCTTCGGCACCGGTGCGGCGCTGCTCCTGCCCATCGTCGCGGCGGCGATAGCCTTCGTCGCTGCCCTTGTCAACTGGCCCCTGAGCTCGACCCGGCCTCGCGTACCCTCGGTCTGAGCTTCTGTAGCCTGAGGAGCACCGCACCGCACCGACAGGAGTTTCCCGCATGCCCGCCGCAGAATTCGTCGTCGTCGCCAACCGCCTGCCCGTCGACCGGATCATCGGCCCCGGGGGCGAGGAGGAGTGGCGGACGTCGCCCGGCGGGCTCGTGGCGGCTCTGGAGCCGATGATGCGGCATGCGCACGGCGCCTGGGTCGGCTGGCCCGGGCAGGCCGGCCTCGAACTCGAGCCGCTCGAGATCAACGGGATCGACCTCATCCCGATCGCCTTGAGCGCGGAGGAGATCGCGGACTACTACGAGGGCTTCGCGAACGACACGATCTGGCCGCTGTATCACGACGTGATCGCGCCTCCCCAGTACCACCGGGAGTGGTGGGACGCGTACGTGCGCGTCAACCGCCGGTTCGCGGAGGCCGCCGCCGCTGCCGCCGCGCCCGAGGGAACCGTATGGGTGCACGACTACCAGCTGCAGCTGGTGCCGCAGATGGTCCGCGAACTGCGACCCGATGTCACGATCGGCTACTTCCACCACATCCCGTTCCCGGCGCACGGTCTGTACGCGCAGCTTCCGTGGCGCGATCAGGTGCTCACGGGTCTGCTGGGCGCGGACGTGATCGGCTTCCAGCGCGCTCAGGACGCGACGTACTTCCTGCAGGCTGTTCGACGCCGCCTGAAATACGAGGTGAAGGGCTCGGCCGTCACGGTCCCCGACGGAGACGGAGGTTCGCGCACCGCCGTCGCCCGGGCGTTCCCGATCTCGATCGACACGGCGCCGTATCTGGAGCTCGCCGCTCGGCCCGAGGTGCAGGCGCGTGCCGCGGAGATCCGCGCGAGCCTCGGAAACCCCTCGAAGATCCTGCTCGGGGTCGACCGCCTCGACTACACGAAGGGCATCCGGCACCGCATCAAGGCGTACGGCGAACTGCTCGAGGACGGGCGTCTCGACGTCGAGGACGTCACGTTCGTGCAGGTCGCGAGCCCCAGCCGCGAACGCGTGGACGCCTACGTGCACCTGCGCGATGAGATCGAGCTCGCGGTCGGACGCATCAACGGCGACCACGACACGATGGGGCACACGGCGATCCGCTACCTGCACCAGGGATACCCGCGCGAGGAGATGGTCGCGCTGTACCTCGCCGCCGACGTCATGCTCGTGACCGCGCTCCGCGACGGCATGAACCTCGTCGCGAAGGAGTACGTGGCCACGCGAGCCGACAACCGCGGCGTACTCGTGCTGAGCGAGTTCACCGGCGCCGCCGACGAGCTGCGCCAAGCCGTGCGTGTGAACCCGCACGACATCGCCGGACTCAAGGACGCGATCATGACGGCCGTGGAGATGCCCGGCGCCGAGCAGAGCAAGCGGATGCGGTCGCTGCGGCGGCGCGTGCTCGAGAACGACGTGGACGCGTGGTCGTCGTCGTTCCTCGCGGCGCTCGCGGAGGTCAGAGGGCGCTGACGGCGGCGGCCATACTGGAGGGGACACCTGCCTCGATTGGAGACCCTGTGACCCGCTCCTGGACCCCTGGAACGCCGGATGCCGCGCTGAGCGCGATCGCCGCCACGCCGCGACTCGTCGTCGCGCTGGACTTCGACGGCACGGCATCCCCGCTCGTGCCCGACCCCATGGCGGCGCGGGCGCTTCCGGAGGTCGCTGTGCAGGTCGACCGTCTCGCGGCGCTGCCCGACACCGTCGTGGCCTACGTCTCGGGACGCAGCATGCACGATCTGCGCATCATCACGGAGCACACGGACGACTCGCTGATCGCCCTGGCCGGCTCGCACGGAGCGCAGTACTGGTACCCGGGGGTGGGCGACGCGGAGTCCACCGGGCCGGACACGGCCGACGGCGCCCGCGAGGAGCTCTGGACGGCCGCACGCCCGATCATCGACCGCTACGAGGGCGCCGAGCTCGAGCCCAAGACGTTCGGGATGGGCGTGCACACCCGCACCGCCACGCGCGAGGTCGAGACGGCGGTGTTCGCGGAGATCGACGCCCTCGTCGCCGAGCGGTTCCCGCACTGGCGTCGGCGCTCGGGCCACCGGGTGCTCGAGTTCTCGTCCCGCACCGAGGGCAAGGATGCCGCCATGGCCGCGCTCCGTAAGCACTTCGACGCCACCGCCATCCTGTTCGCGGGTGACGACGTCACGGACGAGGACGCGATGCGGGTGCTCGAGGGCGACGACCTCGGAGTGCGCGTCGGGCCGGGGGAGAGCGCGGCGGAGCTCCGTGTGGAGAACCCACAGGAGATCGCCCTGCTTCTGGGAGCGCTCGCGGACGAGCGGGCCGCCGGTCGGGAATAGACTTCCGTCATGTCCTCGCTCGAGTCCGCATCCCACGAGTCCATCGACATCAAACCGCGCAGCCGCGTCGTCACCGACGGCATCGAAGCCACGACCTCGCGCGGCATGCTCCGTGCCGTCGGCATGGGCGACGCCGACTGGGACAAGCCCCAGATCGGCATCGCGTCCAGCTGGAACGAGATCACCCCGTGCAACCTGAGTCTCGACCGGCTCGCGCAGGGCGCCAAGGAGGGCGTGCACTCCGGCGGAGGGTATCCGCTGCAGTTCGGCACCATCTCCGTTTCCGACGGCATCTCCATGGGTCATGAGGGCATGCACTTCTCGCTCGTGTCGCGCGAGGTCATCGCCGACTCGGTCGAGACGGTCATGATGGCAGAGCGCCTGGACGGCTCTGTGCTTCTCGCGGGCTGCGACAAGTCGATCCCCGGCATGCTCATGGCCAGTGCGCGCCTCGACCTGTCGAGCGTGTTCCTGTACGCGGGATCGATCGCTCCCGGATGGGTCAAGCTCTCCGACGGCACCGAGAAGGACGTCACGATCATCGACTCGTTCGAGGCCGTCGGCGCGTGCCGCGCGGGTCTCATGAGCGAGGAGGACCTCAAGCGCATCGAATGCGCGATCGCTCCCGGAGAGGGCGCGTGCGGTGGCATGTACACGGCCAACACCATGGCGTCGGTCGCCGAGGCTCTGGGACTCAGCCTCCCCGGCTCGGCGGCGCCGCCCGCGGCCGACCGTCGCCGCGACTACTTCGCACACCGCTCGGGCGAGGCCGTCGTGAACCTGCTGCGTCAGGGCATCACGACGCGCGACATCCTCACCCCCGAGGCCTTCGAGAACGCGATTGCGCTGGCCATGGCGCTCGGCGGCTCCACCAACGTCGTGCTGCACCTGCTCGCGATCGCCCGCGAGGCCGAGGTCGAGCTGAGCCTGCACGACTTCAACCGCATCGGCGACAGGGTGCCGCACGTGGCCGACATGAAGCCGTTCGGCAAGTACGTCATGAACGACGTCGACCGGCACGGCGGCATCCCGGTGATCATGAAGGCGATGCTCGACGAGGGCCTGCTGCACGGAGACGCGCTCACGGTCACGGGCAAGACGCTCGCCGAGAACCTCGCCGATCTCGACCCCCTGCCGATCGACGGCGAGGTCATCCACACGTTCGACAACCCGATCCACGCGACCGGCGGCCTCACGATCCTGCACGGGTCGCTGGCCCCCGAGGGTGCCGTGGTGAAGACCGCCGGCTTCGACGCCGCCGTGTTCGAAGGCAAGGCCCGCGTGTTCGAACGCGAGCGCGCGGCGATGGACGCGGTCGCGAACGGCGAGATCGAGAAGAACACCGTCATCGTGATCCGGTATGAAGGCCCCAAGGGCGGACCCGGGATGCGGGAGATGCTCGCGATCACCGCGGCCATCAAGGGCGCGGGGCTCGGAAAAGATGTACTACTCTTGACGGACGGACGATTCTCAGGCGGCACAACCGGCCTGTGCATCGGCCACATAGCACCCGAAGCGGTGGACGCAGGTCCCATCGCCTTCGTGCGCGATGGTGATCTGATACGGGTCGATATCGCAGCTCGCTCTCTCGACCTACT
This sequence comes from Microbacterium sp. GCS4, assembly GCF_001262495.1. Classification (GTDB taxonomy): domain Bacteria; phylum Actinomycetota; class Actinomycetes; order Actinomycetales; family Microbacteriaceae; genus Microbacterium. The sequence goes on along the minus strand of NZ_LGYE01000001.1, from coordinate 504,564 downwards.
CGTCGACGAGGCGGAGCTCGCCTCCCGCCGCTCTGGCTGGGAGCCGCTTCCCCCGCGCTATACCCGTGGCGTCCTTGCCAAGTACTCGCGTCTTGTGCGGTCCGCCGCCGAAGGCGCGACGACCGGCTGATCAGCGTCGGCCGCCTCTCCGGCACCCGACGTCATCCCGCAGACCACCAGAAGGAGAGTCATGACTGCTGACTCCGTCTCGGCCGTGCCGAGGCCCCCTGCTCCCAAGTCCGCCGCACCTGAGATCACCGGAGCCGAGGCCGTCGTCCGCAGCCTCGAGCTGCTCGGCGTCACCGACGTCTTCGGGCTGCCCGGCGGCGCGATCCTCCCCGTGTACGACCCGCTCATGGATGCCGAGTCGCTGCGTCACATCCTCGTCCGCCACGAGCAGGGCGCGGGGCACGCCGCCGAAGGCTACGCATCGGCATCCGGCAAGGTGGGTGTCTGCATCGCGACCTCCGGTCCCGGGGCGACCAACCTCGTCACCGCCATCGCCGACGCGTACATGGACTCCGTCCCGCTGCTCGCGATCACCGGACAGGTCTTCTCGACTCTGATGGGAACCGATGCGTTCCAGGAGGCCGACATCGTCGGCATCACGATGCCCGTGACCAAGCACTCCTTCCTCGTGAAGGACGCCGCCGACATCCCCGGCGCGATCGCCGCAGCATACGAGATCGCCTCGACCGGTCGCCCTGGCCCCGTGCTCGTCGACATCACGAAGGATGCGCAGCAGAACGTGGCGCCGTTCGTGTGGCCGCCGAAGATCGACCTGCCGGGCTATCGTCCGGTCACCAAGGCGCACGGAAAGCAGATCCAGGCCGCTGCGGCACTGCTCGCGGAGGCGAAGAAGCCGGTCCTCTACGTGGGGGGTGGCGTCGTGCGCGGCCGGGCGTCGGCTGAGCTGCTCGACCTCGCCGAGACGACGGGTGCCCCCGTGGTCACGACGCTGATGGCGCGCGGCGCTTTCCCCGACTCGCACCAGCAGCACCTCGGGATGCCCGGCATGCACGGCACCGTCCCCGCGGTCCTCGCGCTCCAGGAGGCCGACCTCATCGTCTCGCTCGGCGCGCGCTTCGACGATCGCGTGACCGGCAAGGCCGCGCTCTTCGCCCCCTACGCGAAGGTCGTGCACGTCGACATCGACCCCGCCGAGATCTCCAAGATCCGCACCGCCGACGTGCCGATCGTGGGCGACGTGCGAGACGTGCTCATCGACCTCGAGACGGCGTTCCGCAGTGCGATCGGCACCGCGAAGCCCGACACCGAGGAATGGTGGTCGTACCTCGACGGTCTTCGCGCCGAGTTCCCCCTGGGCTACACGCCGACGACCGACGGGCTGCTGGCTCCGCAGCACGTGATCCAGCGGATCGGCGAGCTCACCGGCCCGGAGGGCGTGTATGCCGCAGGCGTGGGCCAGCACCAGATGTGGGCCGCGCAGTTCATCAAGTACGAGCGCCCCAACGCGTGGCTGAACTCCGGGGGAGCGGGCACAATGGGCTACTCGGTGCCCGCCGCCATGGGCGCCAAGGTCGCCGAACCCGACCGCGTCGTGTGGGCGATCGACGGCGACGGATGCTTCCAGATGACCAATCAGGAGCTCGCGACCTGCGCGATCAACAACATCCCGATCAAGGTCGCCATCATCAACAATTCCTCCCTGGGCATGGTGCGCCAGTGGCAGACGCTGTTCTACGACGGTCGCCATTCGAACACCGACCTCAACACGGGACACGGCACGATCCGCATCCCGGACTTCGTGAAGCTCGCCGAGGCCTACGGGTGCCTCGCGATCCGCGTGGAGAAGGAGGACGAGGTCGACGCCGCGATCCAGCTGGCACTCGAGACGAACGACCGCCCCGTCGTGATCGACTTCGTCGTGAGCGCCGACTCCATGGTGTGGCCGATGGTCCCGCAGGGCGTGAGCAACAACTACGTCCAGTACGCGCGTGACCACGCGCCCGCATTCGACGAGGAGGACTGACCATGACGACGCACGTGCTGAGCCTCCTCGTGGAGGACACCCCCGGTCTGCTGACACGAGTCGCAGGACTGTTCGCCCGCCGCGGCTTCAACATCCACTCGCTCGCGGTCGGCGTGACCGAGGTGCCGAGCATCTCGCGCATCACGGTGGTCGTCGACCTCGACGACCTGCCCCTCGAGCAGGTGACGAAGCAGCTGAACAAGCTCATCAACGTCATCAAGATCGTGGAGCTCGACTTCTCGACGTCGGTGCAGCGCGAGCACATGCTCATCAAGGTGCGCACCGACAACTCGACCCGGTCGAACGTGATCGAGGTCGTGAACCTGTTCCGCGCCTCCGTCGTCGACTACGCCTCCGACGCGCTCGTGGTCGAGGTCACGGGCGACCGCGGCAAGGTCGAGGCCCTGCTCCGTGCGCTCGAGCCCTTCGGCATCAAGGAGATCGCCCAGTCGGGCCTTCTCGCGATCGGCCGCGGCGGCAAGAGCATCACCGAGCGCGTCCTGCGCGGCTGACACACACCATCCAGAGCTTCGCCGTTCGTCGAGCGAGCGGAGCGAGACGAAACGCAACAATCAAGGAGAAAGAACCAGTGAGCACCGAGATCTTCTACGACGCCGACGCCGACCTGTCCCTCATCCAGGGCAAGAAGGTCGCCGTCGTCGGCTACGGCTCGCAGGGCCATGCGCACGCGCAGAACCTGCGCGACTCGGGCGTCGAGGTCGCCATCGCTCTCAAGGAGGGCTCGAAGTCCGCCGCGAAGGCCGAGGAGGCCGGCTTCCCGGTCAAGACCGTCGCCGAGGCGACCCAGTGGGCCGACCTCATCATGATCCTCGCGCCGGACCAGCACCAGCGCACGATCTACAGCGAGTCGATCGCCCCGAACCTCACCGAGGGCAAGACGCTCGCGTTTGCGCACGGCTTCAACATCCGCTTCGGCTACATCGACGCCCCCGAGGGTGTCGACGTGATCCTCGTCGCTCCGAAGGCACCGGGCCACACCGTGCGTCGCGAGTTCGTCGCCGGCCGCGGCATCCCGGACATCATCGCCGTCGAGCGCGACGCCTCGGGCAACGCCTGGGCCACCGCCCTCTCGTACGCGAAGGCCATCGGCGGCACCCGAGCCGGCGTGATCAAGACGACCTTCACCGAGGAGACCGAGACCGACCTGTTCGGCGAGCAGGCCGTGCTGTGCGGCGGCATGAGCCACCTCGTGCAGGCGGGCTTCGAGACGCTCGTCGAGGCGGGCTACCAGCCGCAGATCGCGTACTTCGAGGTGCTGCACGAGCTCAAGCTCATCGTCGACCTCATGTGGGAGGGCGGCATCGCCAAGCAGCGCTGGTCGATCTCCGACACCGCCGAGTTCGGCGACTACGTCTCGGGCCCGCGCGTCATCGACGAGCGCGTCAAGGAGAGCATGAAGGGCGTCCTCTCGGACATCCAGTCCGGCGCGTTCGCGAAGCGCTTCATCGACGACCAGGACAACGGCGCCGAGGAGTTCCTGGCCCTGCGTGCCAAGGAGGAGACGCACCCGATCGAGGCCACCGGCAAGGAGCTGCGTTCGCTCTTCGCCTGGAAGCAGCAGGACGAGGACTACGTCGACGGCAGCGCTGCGCGCTGACGGCGCCGTAGCCCTCGGAGGACGGTGCTGATCGCGCCGCTGCGCGGCGGCCGGCCTTCGGCCTGGGTCGACGGAAGCGCTGCGCGCTGATCACGCTGACAGAAGGGGAACGGGCCCGGTGCGAATCGCACCGGGCCCGTTCTGCGTCTGCGGATCACTCTGCGGGAGCCGCATCCTCGACCTCGATGGGAGCGTCGGTCGGGTCGGCCCAGACCGGTGCCGGCAGCGGAGTGTCGACGGCTCCGCCCTGGATCGCTCGCAGAGCCTCGGTGATCTCGTCGGCGTTCTCCGGCACCGCGAGTCCGCACGTGCGCAGCTCCGAGGCGAACTTGAGCGTGAGGCGGATCTTGCCGGCCTCGACCGCTTCCGCCGTGGTCCCGGTGACCTTCTCGCTGCCGGTCTGGATGTCGGACACCTCATCGCACACGTGGTAGACCGCGCCTCCGGCGACCCACACCACCTCGTCCTTGCCGAGGAGCTGGATCACGGTGGACTGATCGGCCGTGTACTGCTCGACGGAGGGCGGGTCGAAGTCGATGCCGAGGACGACGGCGAGAGCAGCGAGCACGATGCCCACGATGCCGGCGGTGGCCTTCTGGCCCTTGTCCATGTCCTTGTTGAGGAAGATGAGGATGATGAGGGGGAGGAACGCGACGACCGCGATGATCGCGCCGAGCTGGTTCTGCACGAAGAAGCGCACAGTGTCCGACTTGCGGGCGGGATCGAGGCGATTCGCCTTCTTCCACAGGATCGATCCGGTGATCGACAGCGCTGCGATCACCACGAGCAGGATGAGGAGAGTGATGAACGCCCACTGCGGGAACTGCGCGGTGGCGTTCTGGCTCTCGAGCAGTCCGGTGTCCGCGTCGCGGACGAAGGTGCCGTCCTCGCCGACCATCACACGCTGACGGAGGAGCCAGAAGATCGCGACGGCTTCCGCGGCGATCGCGACGACCCAGAGCGCGACGGCGATCCACCGGAACGTGGTGGCCTTCGACTTCGCCTGTGCGGTCGGCTTCCATCCCGGCGCGGGTTCGCCTCCGGCTCCGTCCGACGCCGTCGCGTCCACGTCCTTCTTCTGCTCGGCCACGGTGATCCTTCCCGATGGGGCCCTCTTCCGGCCCGGATGCCCCGAGCCTAGTGGAGAGCGTGACCTACGCTGGAGACATGACTTCGGATCCCGACGACGACGCCCTGACGTGGGATGGGGATGACGGCGCGCGACCGTCTGCCCCCGTCCGGAAGGACGCCGCGCAGACGCAGGCGCCGGCGCCGACCTCCGAGCCCGCCCTCGCTCCCGCCTCCGCCTCCGCGCACCATGACGCCGGTGGGGATGTCGTGGACGACGAGGTGATCGTCGAGGATCGCCCTGCGCTGAGCTCCGCGATGCTCCTGACCCTCGGCGTCGTCGGAGGGATCTACCTCCTGTACAGCGTCGGCTGGGTCGTCGGAGGGCTGCGCCTCAAGCCGCTGGCGAACTTCTTCGTCGCGGACGCGATGTTCCTCCCGTGGTTCGTGCTCGCGATCGCGGCGCCCGCGCTCTGGTTCCTCGCGAGCTGGGTGCTGACGCGAGGCAGGGCGGCATGGATGCGCGTGGGCGTGCTCCTGCTCGGCGTGGTGCTCCTCGTGCCCTGGCCGTTCGTCACCGTGGGGGCGATCGGCGCATGAGCGACACGACCGTGCCGTCGGCATCCCCCTCGCCCCGCTGGATCATCGGACTCGTGCTGGGGATCGCCGGGCTCTTCTACGCCTACGCGATCTGGAACGCGATCGCGCACCTGATCACGATGGCCCAGAGCGGACTCGACACCGCGGGATGGGTGGCCCTGGTGTTCGGGGTCGTCTTCCCGGCCATCGTGTTCGTCTTCGCGTACCTGATCGGTCGTCGCCGTCGTGTGGGGGAGCTCGCGATCGTCCTGCTCACGGGGCTCGGGCTGGTGGCGGTGTTCTGGCTCAGCCTCATCGCGTACAGCCTCACGCTCGCCACCGGGTAGGCGTCGCCGAGCGTCACACGGCGCGGGCGGCGCTGCACCCTCGGGTAGGCTGGGCGGTGATCGCGCCCCCACGGTGTGCGGCGCATCGGCCCCTCTGTCGCTGCCCCGAAGGATCCACTGTGCCGAAGCCCGTCGTGCTCATCGCCGAAGTTCTCTCTCCTGCCACGATCGAGGCCCTGGGCCCCGACTTCGACGTCAGGCACGTCGACGGCACTGACCGGGAGGCCCTGTTCGCGGCCCTCGCCGAGGCGAACGCGGTGCTCATCCGCTCGGCGACGCAGATCGACGAGGAAGCCCTCGCGCACGCTCCGCAGCTCAAGGTCGTCGCGCGGGCCGGTGTCGGCCTCGACAACGTCGACATCAAGGCCGCGACGACCGCCGGTGTCATGGTCGTGAACGCGCCCACGTCGAACATCGTCTCGGCCGCCGAGCTGACGGTCGGGCACATCCTGAGCCTCGCCCGCCGCATCCCCGCGGCCCACGCCTCGCTGTCGGCGGGCCAGTGGAAGCGCAGCTCGTTCACGGGCGCCGAGCTCTTCGAGAAGACCGTCGGCATCGTCGGTCTCGGTCGTATCGGCGCGCTGGTCGCGGCGCGCCTCGCAGCTTTCGACATGCGCGTCGTCGCGTACGACCCCTACGTCACCTCGGCGCGTGCGCAGCAGCTCGGTGTGCAGCTGCTCTCGCTCGACGAGCTGGTCGCGGAGGCGGACTTCCTCACGATCCACATGCCGAAGACGCCCGAGACCACGGGCATGATCGGCGCCGAGCAGTTCGCGGCGATGAAGCCGACGGCGTTCGTCGTGAACGTGGCCCGTGGTGGCTTGATCGACGAGGAGGCCCTGCACGAGGCTCTGGTCGCCGGGGAGATTGCCGGCGCCGGACTCGACGTCTTCACCTCGGAGCCGCCCGCGGAGGGCGGATCGGCCCGACCGCTGCTCGACCTCCCCAACGTCGTCGTGACGCCCCACCTGGGTGCGAGCACCGAGGAGGCTCAGGAGAAGGCCGGCGTCTCGGTCGCGAAGTCGGTGCGTCTGGCGCTCGGGGGAGACCTCGTGCCCGACGCGGTGAACGTCGCCGGAGGCGTCATCGACCCCTACGTGCGCCCCGGAATCTCGCTCGTCGAGAAGCTCGGGCAGATCTTCGCGGCCCTCGCGACCTCGCCCCTCACGAGCCTCGACGTGGAGGTGCACGGTGAGCTCAACGCCTACGACGTGAGCGTGCTCAAGCTCGCCGCTCTCAAGGGCGTCTTCACGAACATCGTGAGCGAGACCGTGTCGTACGTGAACGCTCCGCTCCTCGCCGAGCAGCGGGGGATCGCGGTGCGTCTGCTCAAGGACGACGTGAGCGCCGAGTATCGCAACGTGATCACCCTGACGGGCGCGCTGTCCGACGGCACGCAGCTGTCGGTGTCGGGCACGCTGACCGGGCCGAAGCAGACCGAGAAGCTCGTGGGCATCAACGACCACGCGCTGGAGCTGCCGATCGAGAAGCACCATGTCGTGATGCTCTACACCGACCGTCCCGGCATCGTCGCGGTCTACGGACAGAAGTTCGGCGAGGCGGGCATCAACATCGCCGGCATGCAGATCGGCCGTCTCGCGGCGGGGGACCAGGCGCTCAGCGTCCTCACCCTCGACTCGCCGGTGTCCGACGAGCTGCTCGACGACGTGCGCGGTGCGATCGACGCCGACCTGTTCCGTCAGATCGAGATCACCGAGGTCTGATCGCAGCCGACGACAGGGAGGATGCCGTGCTGCACGGCATCCTCCCTGTCCGCGTTCCCGAGGTGTGCGGCCTCAGGGCGCCGTGGCGCGCAGGACGAGTTCCAGCAGCGCTTCGAGCTCCTCGCGATGGGGGACGAGGTGCTCACCGCCGTTCACGTCGAGCGAATTGTTGAAGTAGAGCCCGTCGCTGACGAGCATCACGAGGTCGAGGCTCGCGCGATCGCGGACGTGGGGGCGGATCGTGTCCTCCCAGCGTCGCCGCACGTGCCGCAGCGCGTCGCCGGCCGCGGCGGATCCGCCCTGCGCGAGGCGTGACGTGGCGATGAGGGCGCGGTCGAGCGCGTCGTCCTCCATCACCGAGGTGCGCACGTAATAGGCGACGGGTCCCTCGTCGTGGGCGTTCATGCGCTCGAGATCGATCGTCGTGAGCCTGTCGAGCCGATCCAGGATGCCGGCCACGAGGTCGTCCTTGGAGCCGAAGTGGTAGAGCAGGCCGCCCTTCGAGACCCCGGCCTCTCGTGCCGTGGCGTCGAGGGTCGCGGCACGCTCGCCGTCGTTGATGACGATCTTCTCGAACGCGTCGAGCACGCGTTCGCGGGCCAGGGGCGGTCTGGGCATCGGGGTCCTCTGCTCGGCGGATTCCTGTGTTCACGCTAGTGCCAGGGGAGCGGTGATTCTGTTACTATACCAGCCGGACGGTTTAGTTTCGGGCCGTCGCGATTCGAAAGGTGTGACCCATGACCCGTACGGCGTCGATCCCGACGACGGAGACGGACGCTCCCCGGGTAGGAGCCCGCGGATGGGCGGCGCTCGTCGTCCTCATGCTGCCGGTGCTGCTCGTCTCGGTGGACAACACAGTGCTGAGCTTCGCGCTCCCGGAGATCTCCATCGCGCTCGCCCCCACCGGCGCCGAGCAGCTGTGGATCATCGACGTGTATCCGCTCGTGCTGGCGGGGCTCCTCGTGACCATGGGGACGCTCGGCGACCGCTTCGGACGCCGCCGGATGCTGCTGATCGGCGCGACCGGATTCGCCGTCGTGTCCGCCCTCGCCGCGTTCGCGCCCACCGCCGGACTGCTGATCGCCGCTCGCGCCCTCCTCGGATTCTTCGGCGCCATGCTGATGCCGTCGACGCTGTCGCTGCTGCGGTCGATCTTCCTGAACCGCGACCAGCGCCGCCTCGCGATCGCCGTGTGGGCGTCCGCGTTCTCCGCGGGCGCTGCCCTGGGACCGATCGTCGGCGGGTTCCTCCTCGAGCACTTCGCCTGGGGCTCCGTGTTCCTGATCGCCGTGCCGGTGCTCATCCCGCTCCTGATCTGTGCGCCGCTGCTCGTGCCAGAGAGCCGTGACCCCCACCCCGGTCGCATCGACCCGATCAGCATCCTGCTCTCCATGGCCGCGATGATCCCGGTCGTGTACGCGATCAAATCCTTCGCCGTGGACGGCCCCTCGCTGGCCGCCGGCGCCTGGGCACTGCTCGGCGTGGTGATGGGCTGGCTGTTCGTGCGCCGGCAACTGCGCGCCGAGATCCCGATGCTCGACATGGCGCTGTTCCGCCGCGGCTCGTTCTCGGGCGCGATCCTCGTGAACCTTCTGAGCGTCGTCGCGCTCGTCGGCTTCCTGTACTTCGTGTCGCAGCACCTGCAGCTGGTCCTGGGGCTCTCGCCGATGGTCGCGGGTCTCGCTCTCGTACCCGGCATGGTCGCGATGATCGTCGCCGGTCTCAGCGTGGTGCCGATCTCGCGCCGCGTGGCGCCGCACGTCCTGGTGCCCGCCGGACTGGTGTTCTCGGTGATCGGCTACCTGCTCGTCGCCGTCTCCACCGAGGACCACGGCGTCGCGCCGCTCATCCTCGCGTTCGTGGTGCTGGGCATCGGCATCGGCGCGGCGGAGACGATCTCGAACGAGCTGATCCTGTCGAGCGCGCCGGCGGCCAAGGCCGGTGCCGCGAGTGCGGTGTCCGAGACCGCGTACGAGCTCGGCGCCGTCCTCGGCACCGCGGTGCTGGGTGGCCTCATCACGGCCTTCTACCGCGGAGCGCTCGTGATACCGGACGGGATCCCCGCAGACGCCGCCCACGCGGCGGCCGAGACCCTTGCCGGTGCGTACACCGCGGCCGCAGCGCTCCCCGCGCAGCTCGGCGAGGCTCTGTGGGCGGCGGCGTCCGCGGCCTTCGGCTCCGGAGTGCTCGTGACCTCGCTCATCGGAGCCGCGCTCGTCGTGCTGGCCGGCGTGATCGCGGCCGTCACACTACGCAAGGCACCCACGCACTGACCACTACGCTGGGAGGACCGGCCGCCCGCGCGCGGGTGCGCCGGTCCATCCCGATGCAAGGAGTCGCATGTCGCGTGTCGTGAAGCTGGCCCTGATCCCCGGAGACGGGATCGGCCCGGAGGTCGTCGCCGAAGCCGAGAAGGTCCTCGATGCCGTCACCGCCGAGAGCGACGTGACCTTCGAGAAGACGCACTTCTCGCTCGGAGCGGCGCGATTCCTCGCGACCGGCGACACGCTCACGGACGACGACCTCCAGGCGATCGCCGCGCACGACGCGATCATCCTCGGTGGCGTGGGCGGAACCCCCGGCGACCCGCGTCTCAAGGACGCGAACATCGAGCGCGGTCTGCTCCTCAAGCTCCGTTTCACGCTCGACCACTACGTGAACCTGCGTCCGTCGAAGCTCTTCACCGGCGCGGCGGGCCCCCTCGCGAACCCGGGGGAGATCGATTTCGTCGTGGTCCGCGAGGGCACCGAGGGGCCGTACGTCGGCAACGGGGGAGCGATCCGCCAGGGCACGCCGCACGAGATCGCGAACGAGACCTCGGTCAACACCGCCTTCGGCGTCGAGCGCGTCGTGCGCTACGCCTTCGACCTCGCGGAGCGTCGCCGCAAGAAGCTGACGCTCGTGCACAAGACGAACGTCCTCGTGCACGCGGGCTCGATCTGGCAGCGCATCGTGAACGAGGTGGCCGCCGAGCACCCCGACGTCGCCGTCGACTATCTCCACGTCGACGCGGCCACCATCTTCTTCGTCACCGACCCCTCGCGTTTCGACGTGATCGTGACGGATAATCTCTTCGGTGACATCCTCACCGACCTCGCCGGCGCCGTCACAGGCGGCATCGGCCTCGCAGCCTCGGGAAACATCAACCCCGACGGCGCGTTCCCCTCGATGTTCGAGCCCGTTCACGGGTCGGCGCCGGACATCGCCGGGCAGCAGAAGGCCGACCCCACGGCTGCGATCCTCTCGGTCGCACTGCTGCTCGATCACCTCGGCCTCGCCGCGGAGAGCGCTCGCGTGAGCGCCGCCGTCGAGGCCGACATCGCCGCTCGCACGGGTGCGCGGCAGACCGCGGAGATCGGCTCCGCGATCGCTGCACGCCTCTGAACGGCGGGCGTAGTCTGAGATGGCGCGACGATGCGCCCACCCCACGAGGATTGGATGAACGAATGACGACCATCGACGCTGAGACCACCGTGGCTCCCCTGGAGTTCGCGGTCACGAAGAACCTGAACGCGGCCACGACGGCGCGCGTCGCGGAGGTCCACGAGAACCCCGGGTTCGGTGTGGTCTTCACGGATCACATGGTCGACATCTGCTGGTCGGCCAAGGGCGGATGGCACCGCCCGCGCGTGCAGCCGTACGGCCCGATCCCGCTAGACCCCGCGGCCTCCGTGCTGCACTACGCGCAGGAGATCTTCGAGGGCATCAAGGCGTACCGTCACGCCGACGGTTCGATCCACACCTTCCGTCCCGACCGCAACGCGGCGCGACTGCAGGCGAGCGCGCGCCGCCTCGCCCTGCCGGAGCTCCCGACCGAGTACTTCATCCAGTCGCTGCGCGAGCTCATCGCCGTCGACGGACGCTGGGTGCCGTCCGGTGTGGACCAGAGCCTCTACCTGCGGCCCTTCATGTTCGCCAAGGAGGCGTTCCTTGGAGTGCGCGCGGCACAGAAGGTGGCCTACTACGTCATCGCCAGTCCCGCAGGCGCGTACTTCACCGGGGGAGTGAAGCCCGTGCGGATCTGGCTCTCGGAGGAGCACTCCCGGGCCGGACGCGGGGGCACGGGCAAGGCGAAGACGGGCGGCAACTACGCCTCCAGCCTCCTCCCGCAGATGCTCGCGAGCGAGAAGGGCTGCGACCAGGTCGTGTTCCTGAACGAAGACGGCTTCGTCGAGGAGCTCGGCGGCATGAACGTCGTGTTCGTGTTCAAGGACGGGCGTGTCGTCACGCCCGAGTCCGACAGCATTCTCGAGGGCATCACGCGCGACTCGCTGCTGCAGCTCGTCGAGGACCGCGGCTACACGGTCGAGAAGCGCCCCATCTCGATCACGGAGTGGCGTGAGGGCGTCGCGTCGGGAGACATCGTCGAGGTCTTCGCCTGCGGCACCGCTGCAGTCGTCACCCCGATCGGCGCGCTCGTCGGCGAGGGGTTCGACGAACCGCAGCCGCTCGGGGAGCTCGCCCTGTCTCTGCGCGAGGAGCTCACCGACATCCAGTACGGCCGTCGCGAGGACACGCACGGCTGGCTGCTGCGCCTCGACGCCTGACGACGCCGCTTCCTTGCCGAGACCCCCGCCCGCCGACGTCAGCGGGCGGGGGTCTCGACCGTCGACGGGGCGGCTCGCTGGCTAGGCTGGATGCATGAAGATCGCCCGATTCAGCCATGACGACGCCATCCTCTTCGGGATCGTCGACGACACCGACCTCGTCGTCCTCGCGGGCGACCCGCTCTTCGCGGGCTACGAGACGACGGGCGTGCGTGTGCCGATCGCGGATGCCGTGATCCTGGCACCCGTGATCCCGCGCTCGAAGATCGTGTGCGTCGGCAAGAACTACCACGACCACGCGGCCGAGATGGGCGGCGAGGCCCCGGAGGAGCCGCTGCTGTTCCTCAAGCCGAACACCTCCGTGATCGGCCCCGGCGACGCGATCGTCCGCCCGGCCATCTCCGAGCGGACCGAGTACGAGGGGGAGCTCGCCGTCGTGATCGGCCGTGTCGCGAAGAACGTGTCGGCAGCCGACGCACTCGATCACGTTCTCGGCTACACGATCGCGAACGACGTCACGGCGCGCGACCTGCAGCGCAAGGACGGCCAGTGGACACGGGCGAAGGGCTTCGACACGTTCTGCCCGCTCGGCCCGACCATCAACACGGACTTCGACCCCACGACGGCGACCATCGAGACCCGTGTCAACGGCGAGGTGCGCCAGCACGCGCCGCTCACGGACATGATCCACTCGGTCGCCGCGATCATCGAGCACGCTTCGGCCGTCTTCACGCTGCTCCCGGGTGACGTGATCCTCACCGGCACGCCCGCCGGCGTCGGCGCCTTCTCGGCCGGCGACACCGTCGAGGTGGAGATCACCGGCCTCGGCATCCTGCGCAACATCGTGCGCGACGCACCACGCGCGTCATGAGCGTCGTCGCCCTGTCGGCGGCTCAGCTCGCGAGGGTGCAGCGACGCACGGTGCTGACCCTGTCGCTCGGGCAGGTGCTCGGGGGCATCGCCTTCGGAGCGACCGTGTCGCTCGGGGCGCTGCTGGCCGCCGACATCTCGGGCGATGACGCGCTGTCCGGCCTCGCGACGGCCTCCGTGACGCTCGGCGCCGCGCTGTGCGCGATCCCGCTCGCACGCCTCGCCGCTCGGCTCGGACGCCGGCGCGCCCTGACGCTCGGCAACCTCTTCGCTCTCGTGGGCATCGCGGTCGTGATCCTTGCGGCGTCGCTGCGGGTGTTCCCGCTGCTGCTCGTCGGTATCGTCATGATCGGCGCCGGGAACGCGGGCAATCTGCAGTCGCGGTTCGCGGCGACCGACCTCGCGGCGCCGAAGCACCGCGGTCGGGATCTCTCGATCGTCGTATGGGCCACGACGATCGGCGGCGTCGCCGGTCCGCTGCTACTCGGCCCCGGCGAGGTGGTCGGCGAGATGCTCGGGATGCCGCCGCAGACCGGCTCGTACGCGTTCTCTTTCGTCGCGCAGTGCGCCGCGCTCGTGCTGTACCTGGTCGCGCTCCGCCCGGACCCGCTCCTCACGGCTCAGCGCCTCGCGACGGCTGCGGAGGCCGCGACCGGCGCGGTGTTCGCGGACCGACCCCGCGTCGCACGGTACGCGATCTTCGCGATCGCCGGGTCACATGTCGTGATGGCCTCGGTCATGGCGATGACTCCCGTGCACCTCTCGCACATGGCGCACGGCGCGCACGGCATGGCGCCAACCGCGGCCGACGTCTCGGCGCTGGTGGGCATCACGATCGCGCTGCACGTCGGCGGCATGTACGCGCTCTCACCGGTGTTCGGCATCCTGGCCGACCGATGGGGTCGCCTCCGCGTCGTTCTCCTGGGGCAGGTGCTCCTGGGCGGGGCTCTGGCGTTCGCGGTGTTCGTGAACGATCAGGAATGGGGAGTGATGGTCGCCCTGATCCTGCTCGGTCTGGGCTGGAGCGCCGCGACCGTCGCCGGGGCCGCGCTGCTGACGGAGGCGAGCGCGCCGGAGCTGCGCACGCGTCGTCAGGGGCGCAGCGACTCGCTCATGAGCCTGTCCGCCGCGGCGGGAGCCGTGCTCGCGGGCGTCGTGCTGGCGAACTTCCAGTACGCGGGTCTCGGCATCGCAGCCTCGGTCATCGTGCTGGTCATCGTGGTGCTGTCGCCCCTCGCGGTGCGGCGTCCGCCGCGTGAGGTCGAGAGCCGGTGAGGCCGTGAAGGCGTGGAACGGCACCGGTGAGGCGTACGCGGTCTCGTACGCGTCCCTGTGCCTGGGGACCGGACCGCAGCTGATCGCCGCGCTCGGGCCGGGTGAAGGGCGAACATTGCTGGATGTCGGGTCCGGCACCTCGGCGCTGCTCGCCGAGTTCGCCCGGGAGGGCTGGGCAGTCACGGGATGTGAGCCGGAGCCTTCGATGCGGGCGGTCGCGGAGCGCGAGCATCCGGACATCGTGTGCGTCGACGGCGGCCTTCCCGACCTGCCGTTCGCACAGGAGTCGTTCGACACGGTGACGGCGAACTTCGTGCTCAACCACGTCGCGGACCCGCGGGAGTCGGCCCGGGAGCTCGCGCGTGTGGCGCGCCAGCGGGTCGCGGCGACGATCTGGGTGCAGTCTCCGTCGTGGTTCTGGCGAGAGGTCTGCGACCGCGCGGGACTCGTGCCGGCCGAGGGGGAGAGACTGCCTCCCGAGCGTGACTTCGCTCGGACCACCGCGGGATTCGCGGAGATGGTGACGGATGCCGGATGGCGTGGCGTCCAGGTGTCCGAGAGCACGTGGACGTGGCGGGCCTCGCTCGCGTCGCTCTGGGCGTCGGCGGAGGGCGGGGTGGCCGGCGCCGGCCTGTTCTACCGGAGCCTCGACCCGGCAGGGCGCTCGGCCTTCCGGCGAGGGTTCGACGAGCTGTGCGACGTTCTCGCGGTCGGCGATGCGGTGCCGCTCGAGCACACCGCCGCCATCGCCGTGGGCGAACCCCGCTGAGCCGTAGAATCGAAGGGCTATGGCTACTCCTCATCCCCTCACCACGACCGCCAGCGGTGCCGACGTCCGCGTCCGCTTCTGCCCCTCGCCGACCGGCCTGCCGCACGTCGGCATGGTGCGCACCGCGCTGTTCAACTGGGCGTACGCCCGTCACAACGGCGGGAAGATGGTGTTCCGCATCGAGGACACCGACGCGGCCCGCGACAGCGAGGAGAGCTTCCGCCAGCTCGTCGACGCTCTGACCTGGTTGAAGATCGACTGGGACGAGGGCGTCGAGGTCGGCGGACCGCACGCACCGTATCGCCAGTCGGAGCGCCACGACATCTACCGCGGCGTGATCGACAAGCTCCTCGCGACGGGTGCGCTCTATGAGAGCTACTCGACCGCCGAGGAGATCGACGCCCGCAATGAGGCCGCAGGGCGCGCGAAGCAGCTCGGCTACGACAACTTCGACCGCGACCTCACCGACGAGCAGAAGGCCGCCTTCCGCGCCGAGGGGCGCCAGCCCGCGCTCCGCCTGCGGGTGCCCGACGAAGACGTCACGTATGTCGACCTCATCCGCGGCGAGGTCACCTTCCCGGCCGGATCCTTCCCGGACTTCGTGGTCGTACGTCCCAACGGCATCCCCCTCTACACCTTCGTGAACCCGGTCGACGACGCGCTCATGGGGATCACGCACGTGCTGCGCGGCGAGGACCTCATGCCGTCGACCGCGCGCCAGCTCGCGCTTTATGCGGCGCTGATCGACGCGGGGGTCACGACGTTCGTGCCGCGCTTCGCCCACATGCCGCTCGTGCTGGGGGAAACCGGCACCAAGAAGCTCTCCAAGCGCGACCCGCAGGCCGACCTCTTCCTGCACCGCGAGCGCGGCTTCATCCACGAGGGCCTGCTGAACTACCTGGCGCTGCTCGGCTGGTCGATCGGCCCCGACCGCGACGTGTTCTCGCTCGAGGAGTTCATCGCGGCCTTCGACATCACGAACGTGAACCCGAACCCCGCCCGCTTCGACCAGAAGAAGGCCGAGTCGATCAACGGCGACCACATCCGGATGCTGGGGGAGAAGGACTTCGCCGAGCGGACGATCCCGTACCTCGCGGCAGCGGGTCTCTTCGACGAGCCCACCCACGAGCAGCTCGTGCTGGCGTTCCGTGCAGCGCCCCTCGTGCAGGAGCGCGTGCAGCTGCTCGGCGACGTCCCCGGCATGCTGGGCTTCCTGTTCGTCGACGAGGTGTCGTACGACGCGGATGCGCTGAAGGGCCTGCCGGCGAACGCCGCCGAGGTGCTCGACGCGTGCGTCGCCGCTATCGAGCCCATCGAGGAGTTCACGCCGGAGAAGATCCAGGACGCGCTCGCGAAGGCGCTCGTCGAGGACCTCGAGCTCAAGCCGCGCGTGGCCTACGGACCGCCCCGCGTCGCCATCACGGGTCGCCGTGTGTCGCCGCCGCTGTTCGAGTCCATGGAGCTGATCGGCAAGGACGAGTCGCTCCGCCGCCTGCGCGGACTCTCGGCGTTCCTCGCGCAGTGACGGCACGCCCGGGCGGCGACCCGCGATCGGACGTTTTGGCATTCCGGTCGCCGCTCGGGTAGGCTTGACTCTCGGTGCGAGGCCCAGGTTTCGCCCTTGGGGTATGGTGTAATTGGCAACACGGCTGATTCTGGTTCAGTTGTTCTTGGTTCGAGTCCAGGTACCCCAGCACAACGAAAACCCCCGCTCAGGCGGGGGTTTCGTGGTTTGCGGGGCGGGCTACTCGCACTCTCCGAGGAAGCCGAGATAGCACACGGCCTCATGCGTCTCGGCGGGGCGGTAATCCTCGTTCGACACCTGGCGCACGTCCGTCTCCGGGGTGCGCGAGAGGTTGCCGTAGGTGCCCAGCGTGGCCACGTACGAGCCTGGCGTGTCCTGGGCCTGCATCTCGAGGATTGCGTTGTTGTACTCGGTGCACAGGGCGGTCGCGTCCTCGGTGAGCTCGACGCCCACGCAGGCCGCGGTGTAGCTCGCGAGGAGCAGGTTCGTGCAGTCGGTCCAGTCCTGGTTCACGAAGCAGGGGTTCACCGCGTCCATCGTGACGTCGAAGCGCCCGGTCTCATAGGTCTCGCTGTGGAACGTCTCGGGCTGCTCGGGAACGTCGACCTTGGTCCAGGTACGGGCCGTGGCGAACGCGGTCACGACGACGATCGCGATGATCAGGAGCAGCGCACCGAGCACCGACAGGGTGACCCACAGGCCGACGTTCTTCCGCGCGGGCGCTGCGAGGCCGGGGGCTCCCGCGAACTGCGCGGCCCCTGGGTAGCTCGCACCGGCGTGCTCTCCGCCGGGGTAGCCCGCACCGGGGTGGCCGGTACCGGGATATCCGGTCTCGGGGTACGCCGCGGTGGTCGCGAAGGCCGGATCCACGGACGCGGGACCCGCGAGAGGGACCGTGGGCTGCGCGGTATCCGACGCAGGGACGCTCTGCTGCGCGGTGTACTGCGGAGGTGGCGGGGCGTCGAAGCTCGCCGGACCGGTCGGGGGACCCGGCGCGACCGGTGCCTCGGGAGCCGGTGCGACCGGCTGCAGGGACAGCCAGTAGCCGTACCAGCTCTGCACGGATGCCGGATCGGCGGCGACCAGCTCGGCCTCGGCGTCGCTGAGCGGCAGGGCGAGGCCGCCGCGCAGATCCGGTCTCGCGAGGGCCGACTGGAACTGCTCGAGTGACATCGTCATACACATGAGGATGACAGACCCCGGTGGCCGTCGACAATCCGGTCGGTGACGACGCATCGAACGCGACCTCCGAGTCCTAGCAGATCGCGCTGCTGCGACGCCATGCCCTATCGCGTCCTCGTCGGGAGGCGGCATCCTCGATGTCGTCGACGAGCGAGACCTGGGAGGCACGAGGATGGCGCTGAGACGAGTCGTTCCAGGAGAGGAACCGGGTATCCGGCGTCGCCGCTCGGGATCCGGGTTCCGATACCTCGACGCGGGCGGGCAGCCCGTGTCGGAAGCCGACCGCGAACGCATCTCCGACCTCGTCATCCCGCCGCGATGGACCGACGTCTGGATCGCCGCCGACCCGCTCGCGCACATCCAGGCCGTCGGCACCGACGACGCCGGTCGCCGCCAGTACGTGTACCACCCGCTGTGGCGCACCGGCCGCGACCAACGCAAGTTCGCTCGCGCCCTGCGTCTCGCCGCCGCCCTGCCCTCCGCCCGCCGACGGGTGACCATGGCGATCGGCGAGCCGGGGCTCTCGCGCGATCGTGCCCTGGCCGTCGCGTTCCGGCTCCTGGACGACGGCGCGCTGCGCATCGGCTCCGAGCGCTACCTGGTCAAGCACGGCAGCCGCGGGCTCAGCACCCTGCGCCGACGCGACGTGCGCATCGACGGCAGCACCGTGGCCCTCAGCTTCCCCGCCAAGAGCAAGCAGCTCGCATCCATCGAGATCACCGATGAAGCATTGGCCGAGGCGCTCACGGAGTTCTCGGTCGGGTCGCCCCGGGCGACGCTCCTCGCCTACCGCAAGGGTCGGCGACGCGTACGACTGTCGTCCACGGAGATCAACGACTACCTGCGCGAGGTTGCCGGGGGGAAGTTCACCGCGAAGGACTTCCGCACCCTGCACGGCACGATCCTCGCGGCCGACGCGCTCGCGCGCATCGGCGTGCTCGAGGGCCGCAACGACCGTAAGAAGGCCGAGCGCCTCGCGGTGCAGGCGACGGCCTCGGCGCTCGGCAACACGATCGCGGTGGCGCGCAGCAGCTACATCGACCCCAGGGTGTTCCGTCAGTACGCGCGCGGGCGCACGCTCGATCTCACGGTGTCACCCGAGTCCGCGATCCGGCGGCTGCTCGGCAAGTGACCCGGTCCGACCCGCTGCATGACCGATAGAGGGCGGATGACAGGATGGGAACATGGACACAGCCAATCTCTCCCGCGAGGAGACGGCCGCGCGATCCGCATCCGTCACCGTGCACCGCATCCGCGTCGAGCTCGACCTGACCGGCGCCCCCGAGCGCGCGCGACCCGGATTCCCGACGACCACCACGCTCGAGTTCTCCGCGACGAGCGACGAGACGTGGATCGACTTCATCGGCCTGTCCGTCGACCGTGTGCTGCTCAACGAGGAGGAGCAGCCCGTCGACTGGGACGGAGCGCGGATCCGCCTTCAGGGACTCGCCGCCGAGAACACGGTGCGCGTCGAGGCCGTCGGCGCCTACAGCCGCTCCGGTGAGGGGATGCATCGCTTCCACGACCCCGCAGACGACCTCACCTACCTGTACACGCAGTACGAGCCCGCCGATTCGCGTCGGGTCATGGCCTGCTTCGAGCAGCCCGACATGAAGGCCGAGTATGTCTTCGTCGTGGACGCGCCCGCGGGCTGGGAGGTGCTGTCGAACCAGGCGCCGGCCACCGTCGACGAAGGCGTCGGGGTGCAGCGCATCGAGTTCGCGCCGACCCTCCCCATCTCGAGCTACATCACGTCCGTCGCCGCGGGGCCCTATGCGCGTGTCGAGGGGGAGTGGACCCGTGACGAGCAGCGCATCGCGCTCGGCGTGTTCTCGCGTCGCTCGCTGGCCGAGCACCTCGAGGCCGAGGGGATCCTCGAGATCACCCGACAGGGCCTCGACTTCTTCACCGAGGCCTTCGCCTACCCCTACCCGTGGGGCAAGTACGACCAGATCTTCGTGCCCGAGTACAACCTCGGGGCGATGGAGAACCCGGGCCTGGTGACCTTCACCGAGGCCTACCTGTCACGCGGGGCGGCGACCGAGGCGCAGCGTGCCGCTCGCGCCAACACGATCCTGCACGAGATGGCGCACATGTGGTTCGGCGACCTCGTCACGATGAAGTGGTGGGACGACCTATGGCTCAAGGAGTCCTTCGCCGACTACATGGGTGCCCACGCTTCGGCCGCTGCGACGCGCTTCCAGGACGCGTGGGTCACGTTCGCCGCACGCCGCAAGGCGTGGGCGTATCAGCAGGACCAGCTGCCGACGACGCATCCCATCGTCGCGGACATCACCGACCTGGAGGCAGCGAAGCTCAACTTCGACGGCATCACCTACGCCAAGGGGGCGTCGGTGCTCAAGCAGCTCGTGGCGTTCGTGGGCGACGAGGCGTTCTTCGAGGGCGCGCGTCGCTACTTCTCCGCGAATGCCTTCGGCAACACGACGCTCGACGACTTCCTCGTGCAGCTCAGCGCCGTCTCGGGACGCGACATGACCGAATGGTCGCGCGCGTGGCTCCAGACATCGGGGCTCTCGACGCTCGAGCTCGACAGGGATGCTGACGGCGCGGCCGTGCTCGTACAGCACGAGCCGCGCCCGCACCGCCTGCGCATCGGTCTCTACGACCGAGTCGACGAGCGCATCGTTCGCCGTGACCAGGTATCTCTGGACATCGCCGCGGAGCGCACCCCGCTGCAGCTGCCCGCCGCCGACCTCGTCCTGCTGAACGACGACGACCTCACGTATGCGAAGGCCAGGCTCGACGAGCGCTCGCTCGCGACCGTCGAGGAGTCGCTGTCGTCGATCGAGGATCCGCTCGCGCGTGCTCTGGTGTGGTCGTCGCTGTGGAACGCGACGCGCGACGGAGAGCTCGCCGCGACGCGCTACACGGCGATCGTCCGACGGCACGCTCCCGGCGAGTCCAACATCGGGCTGCTGGTCGGAGTGATCGCCAACGCGGCGTTCGCTATACAGCACTATGTGTCCGAAGACGCGCGTGCCGAGGAGCAGCGGCTGTGGGCCCAGACGTCGTGGGACGCTCTGCAGGCTGCGGATGCGGGAAGTGACGCGCAGCTGTCCTGGGCTCGATCGCTGGCCGCGGCATCCGCGTTCGACGACGTGCACCATGCTGAGGTCCGCGCGCTCCTGGACGGTGCGGCGCCCGAGGGGCTGACGATCGACCCGGATCTGCGCTGGCAGCTGCTCACGTCTCTCGTGGCGACCGCGCACGCGGGACTCGACGAGATCGAGGCCGAGAGCGCGCGTGACGACACGGGCACCGGTCGCACCGCCGCACGCCGGGCGCGATCGTCGCGACCCGAGGCGAGCGTGCGCGCCGAGGCGTGGGACGACGCGTGGAACGACCACTCGCTCAGCAACGACCATCTCGACGCCGAGATCGCCGGCTTCCGCGCGGGCGGTCGTCGCGATCTGGTCGACGGTTTCGACGAGGAGTACTTCTCCCGCATCTCCGATGCCTGGCGTACGCGCAGCATCGAGCTCGCGCAGCGTCTCGTCGTCGGACTGTTCCCGGCCACGCCGACGCTCGACCGCGTGGATGCCTGGCTCGACGCGCACGGCGACGCGCCGGCCGCTCTGCGGCGCATCGTGATCGAACAGCGCGATCATCTCGCACGCGATCTGCGGGTGCGCGCCGCCCAGTAGCTCAGCCGTCGACGACCGCCCGCGCCGTGCTCTCTCCGAGTGCGCGGAACTCCGGGCGGTCGTCGCTCTTCGTCAGGAAGACGGCAGCGAGGTACGCGGCCCAGGCGCGTGCGCGCGTCCACATGGCGTCGTCGTAGCGATCGGCGGTCGCGGATCGGAAGCGGATCCGACCATCCGCGTCGAAGAGCATCCAGGATGCCGCCAGGTCGTAGGCGGGATCGCCGGCAGTGACGTCGCCGAAGTCGATGAGCGCCGCGAGCCGACCCTCGTGGACCAGCAGGTTCCCCGGGTGCAGGTCGCCGTGGATCCACACGCGCTCGCGAGCGGGCGCGGCTGCGAGGCCGCGTTCCCAGATGCCGCCGAGGTCGTCGGCCACGGGGTCGAGGCCGGAGGAGCGGAGCCCGTCGAGGCGCTCGCGCAGGGCGGCGTCTCTGTGCGGCAGGGGGACGCCCCGAAACGGGTTGACCGGAGCATCGGCGGGGGCCGGCCCGTGCACGGCATCGAGCGCGGCGGCGAGCAGAGAGGCCCACGCCGTGTTCTTCTCGCGCGGCCGCCCCAGCGCGGGCGAGCCATCGATCCACGGCACCACCGACCACGCCCAGGGAAAGAGCTCCGAGGGGCGGCCGACGACCACGGGCACCGGAGTCTGCACACCGAGGCGCGCGAGCGCCGGCGCGAGTGCGGGGAGGGCGCGTTGCTCGTGCAGGATGAGGTCGGCGGCGAGAGCGCGCCGCGGCACGCGGACGGCGAGGTCGACGCCTAGTCGCCAGATTGCGTTGTCCCAACCCTCGGCGGCGAGGACGAGCGGCCGCGATGCGAGGTCGGCGGATGCCGTCGCGAGAAGGTCCCGCACAGCCGCGACGTCGAGGCGACGCTCGGCTGACGGAGAATCCGCCATCAGATGTCGAGCGACTCTCCGGGCTCGAGCACGAAGAACTCCCCGCCGTTCTGCTCGGTCGCCCACTGCAGGCGCTGACGGTGCATGGTCTTGCCGGCGACGGACAACGTCATGTCGTGCGTGCCGAACGCGCGTCGAGGCTTCACGGCGAGCACGTAGTCCATGGCTTCGCCGATCTTGAGCCACGGAGCGCCGAGAGGCGCGGCCATGGTCTGCACATCGATGCCCTCGGGTACGGCGTACGAGTCGCCCGGGTAGTAGAACACGTCGTCCACGAGCACGCCGACGTTCTCGACCACCGGGAGCGAGGAGTGGATGACTTCGTGTGTTCCTCCGAAGAAGCGCAGCGAGAAGTCGCCGGCCGTGACGGTCTCTCCCGGTGCGACGACCGTGATCTCGTAGCCCTCCGCTGCTCGGGCGACTCCGGCGGGTGCGAAGATCGGCGTACCCGGTGCCGCGCGGAGGATGCGGTCGAGGTGCTCGGGCGTCCAGTGGTCCGGGTGCTCGTGCGTGATGACCACCGCGACCAGGCCGTGCAGGTCATCGAGCGGTGCGGTGAAGGACCCCGGATCGATCACCAGGACGTCGTCGCCCTTCTCGATGCGGAGGGCGGCATGTTCGAATTTCGTGACGCGCATGAGACGAGTCAACTCCTTCCGACGGCCGCTGGCAATCGCTTCTTCGGGCGCGCCACGCCCGGGATCCGGCGCGCTCCCGCCTCGATTTGGCGGCACGAGAATCGTCATGGCATACTTGAACAGTTGTCGCGGGACGGAAAAGCTCCGCAAGACTGGCCCCATCGTATAGCGGCCTAGTACGCCGCCCTCTCACGGCGGTAACGCGGGTTCGAATCCCGCTGGGGTCACACAACACACGAAAGCCCTCGGTTCGCCGAGGGCTTTCGTCGTACCCGGGTGCGATCCGCGGAGGTCACTCCACGCGCTTCGATCCGGTGAACCACAGTGCTGCCAGCGTGCAGGCGAGCGACAGAGCGGCCAGCGGGAAATCGAGCCCGTAGGTCGTGATGCCGATGATCGGCACGACGAACACGACCACGGCGACCACGCATGCTCGAGCGCCGGGGAAGCGCGGCGCTCCCGGAGCCGGAGCGGCCTCGAAACGCACGAGCCACAGCGACGCGGCCCACACGACGGCGAGCACGAGCGCCAGGAACAGCGGCCGGGTCCACCACCAGACGGCGCTGCCCGGCGCGGGCATCGGCAGCGGCAGCACGAGCTGGATGCCGATGAGGATCATGATCACCGGCAGATGCCACAGGTAGATCGTCATGAGGCGTGAGCCGATCACGAACACAGCCCCCTGCGCCGCCCTGGTCCTCATGAGCGCGGTGAGGGGCCGGTGCAGAAGGGTGAGGCCCGCGGCCTGGATCACGGCGAGCACGGCCATGGGCGTGGTGGGCGGCCACTGGTTGGCGAGCATGCTCCAGGAGTATCCGTCGAGCGACACGAGACCCCAGAGCGCGAGATAGCCCACGGCGATCAGCAGCGCGAGCTGCCACCAGCGCCGACGCACGAACCAGCCGTCGTAGAGGAAGAAGCCGACCTGCTGTGCGAACAACCAGACGAACACGATGTTGGGCACCCCGAAGAGCTCCTGACCCGCGCCGTAGCCGACGGGCGGGACGGGCTGGATGCCGAGCAGGCCGCCGATCACGATGTACCGGACCCCGTCGACGAGCAGCGCTCCGGCGAGCAGGACGAGCAGCACCCGGGCGCCGTGGCGCTCGTGCAGGCGCATCATCGCGGGAGCGCACGCCTGGACCACGAGGTAGGCGGCGAGGAACCACAGCGGCGAGCCGACCCCGACCGCCACGACGTCGACGAGAGCCGGGTCGATCCCCAGCATCCGCACCGCACCGAGCGCGATCGTGAAGAACGCGAACACCGGGACGGCCGGCCGCGCCAGCCGCGCCAGTCGGACGCGCACGAACGCATCGGCACTCTCGCCGCGGGCGACGGTCGACCGCCAGCCGGCACGAGCCGCGTAGCCGCCCACGACGAAGAACAGCGGCATGATGTTCGCAACCCAGGTGGCGGCGCTGAACCACGGCTGGGCTTCGACCGTTCGTTCGATCAGGAGCGACCCGTCCGAAGCGCGGCCGACGCCGGTGAACAGGATGTGCACGAACACGACCAGGACGACGCATGTCACGCGGGCCAGATCGAGCGTGAGGTCGCGTCCCACCGGGACGGCTCGGGAGGTCGTCTCCGGCGCGGCACTGCTCATGGCGACGACTCTAGCGTCGCGACGATCCGCACTGCGGACCGGGCGTCAGGCTGGGGATGACGTGTCGCGGATCGTCATGGTGCGGAATGTCCGATTGCTCAGCGGCAGGATCATGATCGCCATCATCGCGCCCCCGAACAGGGCGAACGGGATGCCGACTGCGGTCGCGGACGCGAGAGCGCCGAACGCCGCCATCGCGAGGGGCATCAGACAGTCGTCTCCGAGTCGGGTGAGCGAGCTCATGCGTCCGAGATAGGCGGTGTCGACGGTTGCGGCGAACGTCGCACTCAAGAGCACGGAGGCGTATCCCGCCGTGAGACCGATGACGAAGGCGGCCGAGGCCACGAGCCACGAAGGTCCGAAGCCGACGGTGACGATGGCGGCGCCCTGCACGACGAGAGCCCAGAAGCCCGCGAGCGCCTCCCGCCGAGGACGCCAGCGCAGCACGCTCGCGGCGCCGAGGGCCGCACCCAGTCCGAGCAGCGCCTCGAAGAGACCCACGGCCTGAGCTCCCCACCCCTGGTCGTGGGCGCGGAGCGCCAGGCCGATGCCGATCGCCGGCCCGACGGCGAGGTTGAGTCCGGACAGGGCGATCACGAGCGTGCGGGTGGTGGGGTGCACGCGCAGGTGTCCGAAGCCGCGTCCGATGCCGCGCAGGACCGACTCCCGCTCGGCGCGGGGCAGCCGGAACCTCGGGCGCAGCCAGATCGCGATGAACGCGACCACGAGAGCGAACGTGACGGCGTTGGCACTCGCGCTGCCGACGAGCCCCGACCACGCGACCAGTACACCGCCGAGCGCCGCGCCGGCCATGGTGCCGAGCCGCGTCGCCGTCTGCGACATGGCGCTGTAGGCGGGGAGGTCCTCAGGGCGGACGAGCTGGCGGGAGATCGTGCCAGCCGAGGGTTCGTAGAACGCGTCGCACACGCCGAAGGCGATCGCGGCGCAGAGCAGCAGGGTCACGCTCGGGGGCTCGGCCAGCACCCACAGGGCCACGGCGATCAGCACGCCCACGCGCACCGTGTTGAAGAGCATCATGACGCGGCGCGCATCGGCCCGGTCGGCGATCACCCCGCCGAACAGCAGGATCACGGCGCGCGGCACGGTACCTGCGGCGACGATGAGCCCCGCGACGGCGGGAGTGGCGATCTGCACGGCCGTCCAGGCGAGGGCGATGGTCCAGACCGCGTCTCCGGCATCCGACAACGCCTTCACGATGATCCAGGCGTGGACGCGATGATCCCTGCGGAACGGGGGAGGGACCGTCAGCTGCTCCGGTGCGACGGCGGTCATCACGGCACCGTCGGGAAGGCGTGCGCGAAGAAGAAGATCGGGGTGCGCTCCTGCCCGTCCTCGAGATCGACGGAGTCCCTCCAGTCGTCGAGGGTCTTCAGGAGCCGCGCCGAGAGGTCGCGCAGCTCGTCCGGCGACGCCCAGGACGTCGTCTCCGTGTTGGACGCATCGTACGCCGCATAGGCGGGGTCGTCGTGACGGCGCTGCCACTGCTGGAGCCGCTCGATCTGCATCCGGATGCTCTGGCGCTGGGCCTCGCGCGCGAGCAGCGCGTCGGCGGGCGAGTCGGCGAAGTCGCCTGCCGACCACGTGAGCCCCCGACGAGCCACACGCCACCAGCTCGTGCGGCGATCGCCCTGCGGGTCTTCGACGCGCTCCACGAGACCGGCGCGCTCCAGCATCCGCAGGTGATGGCTGATGCTGCCGACCTGGCTCTGCAGGGCCTTCGCGAGCGTCGTGACCTGTGACGTGCCGTACAGCAGCAGGTAGTCGTACATGCGCCGCCGCAGTGGGTGGTGCACGGCGGTGATGACGGAGATGTCTTCCATGCACGCAAAGGTACGGGCGAACAGATAGGACGACAAGACTTCTTGTATACCCCGGAAAATCAACGATGGGGGCGGTCTCGACGCGTCGAGACCGCCCCCATCGGAGGATTACTTCTCAGACGCCTCGATCGCCTCCGAACGGGAGCTGACCGACGCAGCGCCCCGCTCGCGGCGGGTGCGTCGCGCCCGCCGGATAGCCCAGACGAGCAGCACCACGAGCGCGGCGATCGCGAGCCAGGGGAGGAGGAACCCCACGGAGACGACGAGCGCGTTGAGCGACACCACGAGACCGTTCCAGCCGGCGAGCAGTCCGTCGCCGAAGCCCGCCGGGTCCGCCGTGGTCGGCTCGGCGGTCTTCGTGAGCTGCACCTGCAGACTCGATATCGCGACCTGATCTTGCAGCGCCGTGAGCTGCTGCTGGTAGGACTCGAGCTGCGCCTGCCGATCGGTCAGCGCGACCTCGGCCTCGATCAGCTCCGACACGCTGCCCGACTGCGCCATCAGCTCGGTGAGTCGCTGGACGGAGGCCGTCGTCGCGTCCACGCGGGCCTGGAGGTCGATCGTGGTCGAGGTGACGTCCTGCTTCGAGATCGACGACGACAGCACCTCTCCGGATTCGCGCAGCTCCTCGATCACCGTCGGGAGGTCGGCGGACGGCACACGGATGCTGATCCAGCCGTAGCCCGAGTCCGGCGCGACCGCGCCCCGGCCGTCGTCGAGCGCCAGGCTCTTGCCGACCTCGGTGCTCTCCACGTAGCCGTCGTACTCCTCGGCCAGCGCCGAGATCTCATCGGCCGCGGCGGCGATGTCCTTCACCTGCAGGGTGACGTTCCCGGTCGCGATGATGTCGCGGTCGGTCGCGTCGACGTCCCCCTGGGCGGTCTGCAGGTCGGGATTCACCGTGGAGGACTCCGGCGCCGCCTCCGAGACGCCCATCGGGTCGCTGCGGTCCGCAACGCCTCCGCTCGAACCGTCGGAGCTCCAGCCCGCGATCCCCGAGCCGCCCTCGGCGGTGCTCATGGCACTGCCGCCGACACTGCTCAGGATCGGCGGCGTCACGAGGACCCCGACGACGAACGCGGCCGCGATCCCGGCACCGGTGAGCCAGCGCCGTCGGCGCACGCGCGACCTCTCGGGGAGGGATGCGGCCATCTGCCGTGGCCGCTCCGAGGCGATCTCCTCGAACACCGCCTTCTCGATGCGGTCGACGGCGGCGTCGGAGAGCTCCGGCAGCCCGTCGGTGGTCTTGTCGTTCATGCCTCGCTCGCTTCCTTGACGGCACCGCGCAGGCGGGTGCGCACTCGCGAGAGACGATTCCGAACCACGGCGTGGCTGATGCCCAGCTCCTCCGCAGCCGCCTGATACGCATAGCCCTCGGCAGCGCAGAGGCGGAATATCTCGCGGTCGATCTCGCTCAGCGTGCCGATCTCCGCCGCGATCCGCTCCGCGAGGTCCGCGGTGATCACCTGCTCCTCGACGCTGATCGCCGCGGGGAGCGTGTCATCGACGGCATCCGCGGTGTGCGCCTGATCCCGCCGGCGCTGACGCAGCCGGTTCGCCGCCTGGAAACGGCAGATCGTCGCCAACCACGGCAGGACCGACTCTCCCTGCAGCTCCAGACCCGGCAGCTTGCGCCACGCGGTCACGAAGGTCTCCTGCGTCACGTCCTCGGCGTCGGCGGGGGAGCCGATGATGCCGTGGGCGATCCAGTAGACCGGTCGGACATACAGGCGGTACAGCTCGCGGAAGGCGCTCTCGTCGCCGGCCGCGGCCTGGGCCACCCATCTCTGATCACTCGTCTGCACGGGCATCCTGATTCCGTTCGGTGTCTCTCACCAGGGAAGTGTCGAGGGATGCCCCATCGTCTCAGATCAGTGTGCGGCGGCTCCGGTGGATGCCGCGTGCGCCGCCTTGATCGTGCTCTGCGACATCTTGTCGATCCACGCGAGGGCGAGCGCCGACACGATGAACACCATGTGGATCACGACCTGCCACAGCACTCCGGTAGGCGTGTAGCTTCCCAGACCGGCCGCTTCCGATTTGCTGATGCCGTCCTCGTCCATGTTGCCGACCGCGATGAAAGTCTTGAGCAGGTGGATGGACGAGATGCCGATGATCGCCATTGCGAGCTTGACCTTGAGCACGTTGGCGTTGACGTGCGAGAGCCACTCCGGCTGGTCGGGATGCCCGTCGGTGTTGATGCGCGACACGAAGGTCTCGTACCCGCCGATGATCACCATGATGAGCAGGTTCGCGATCATCACGACGTCGATCAGGCCGAGGACGCTCAGCATGATGGTCGCCTCGTTGATGTGCGTGATGTCGTGGAACACGTCTTCGACGATCAGGTGCCACAGCTCGACCATGAACACGATGACGTACACGAGCTGGGCGATGATCAGGCCGATGTACAGCGGCGCCTGCAGCCATCGGCTGACGAAGATCAGGGAGCCGATCGAGCGGGCCCAGGGGTTGCGCTGAGGTGTCTCGAGCGGTGTGGCTCCGGAGGCGGGCTGATCCGTGTGCGAAGTCGTGGTCACGACGACCATTCCACCACGCCCGAGGGTCTAGCATGGACTTCTGCGAGAGGGAGTATCCCGGATACGCGCGTAACGTCATCACGAGCATCATCGAAGCTGCTCCGGGCGCGCGCCGCACCGATGTGTGCGGGGGAGAGACTTTCGGACTTCTCCGTACCCTCTCGAAAGGTCCCGCACGCCCGTGGACATCCCTCTCTGGTTCGAGATCACCTCGATGGTGGTTCTGAGCCTCATCCTCATCGGCGATCTGCTGCTCATCCGGCTGCGCCCGCACATCCCCTCGACCAAGGAGTCGACGCTGTGGGTCGTGTTCTACGTCGGGCTCGCGCTGCTGTTCGCGCTGATCCTGGGCAACGTCGCCGGGTGGCGAAACGCCGGTGACTTCATCACCGGCTGGGCGCTCGAGTACAGCCTCTCCGTCGACAACCTCTTCGTGTTCGTGCTGATCATGGCGCAGTTCGCGGTGCCGCGGCGTCTGCAGCAGCAGGTGCTCATGGTGGGGATCATCATCGCGCTCGTGCTGCGAGGGGCCTTCATCCTCGTCGGCGTCACGATCATCGAGCACTTCTCGCCGATCTTCTACATCTTCGGCGCGTTCCTGATCTACACGGCCATCAAGCAGGCGATGCCCGAGGGCGACCACGACGACGACGTGAAGCGCGAGAACTTCATCGTGCGCCTGCTCCGCCGCCGCATCGACATCAGCGAGACCTACGACGGCTCGAAGATCCGCACCACGGTCGACGGCAAGCGGATGTGGACCCCGATGGTCATCGTGTTCATCACGATCGGCGTGACCGACCTGATCTTCGCGATCGACTCTATCCCCGCGATCTTCGAGATCACGACGAACGGTTTCCTGGTGTTCGCGGCCAACATCTTCGCGCTCATGGGGCTGCGCCAGCTGTACTTCCTGCTCGGCGATCTGCTCGACCGCCTGCGGTACCTGCACTACGGCATCGCGGTGATCCTCGGCTTCATCGGCGTCAAGCTCATCCTTCATGCGCTGCACGAGAACGAGCTGCCGTTCATCAACGGCGGGGAGCACGTCGAATGGGTGCCCGACATCGATAACCTCGTGTCCCTGGGCGTGATCGTCGTGTCGATGACGGTCGCGACGATCGCGAGCCTGGTGGCGTCCTCGCGGGAGAAGCGCGCTGCGCGACTCACGACGCCGGTGGACTGAGTCTCAGCTCTCTTTCCCGAGCGATTCGGCCTCGAGCGTCAGATCGATCAGCTGACCGAGCAGGCCGCCGGTCGTGGTGGACTGCAGGAGCGTGTAGCGGTCGTATTCGCCGAGCGGGGCGATCGCGGCGAGCTGCCAGACCGCGGCGATCGGATCCTCCGACAGCTCGGTGTCGGGGTCCCAGGGGCTGTCGCTGCGTGCGAGCACCCGGCGCACGATCGCCTCGGCCTCCGTCCGCAGCGGTGCGAGCGCGTCGTTCCACACGAGCGCGGGGACGGGCGAGGTCTCGGCTCTCGGGTGGGGTTCGTCGTCAGCCCAGTGATCGACCGAGAATCGCGCGGTGCCGACCGCGACGATGTGGAGCACCTCGGCGTCCGCGGAGACGCTGACCAGACGCGCCATGGTGCCGATCGTGCTGCGCTGGTCGCCGCCGCCGACCTCGTGGCCGCGCTGGATGAGCACGACGCCGAACTGCGGGTCCTCCTCGTCGAGGAGTCGGCCGACCATGGTGAGGTATCGCGGCTCGAACACGCGCAACGGCAGGGGCGTGTACGGGAACAGCACCGAACCGAGGGGGAACATCGGCAACGCGGTCATGACCCCAGTCAACACCGACGGACGTACAGTGAACAGATGCGAAGACCACATCCAGAGGTTCCGGCTGCAGGTCAGGAGTCCGTCTGGGACTACCCGCGACCGCCACGCGTCGAGCCGGTCGCGGCTCGCGTCACCATCCGGCTCGGCGGGGAGCTGATCGCAGACACGCGTGGCGCTGTGCGGGTGCTCGAGACGAGCCATCCGCCCGTGTACTACCTTCCGATCGCCGATCTCGTGCCCGGCGCCCTCGTGGACGCCTCGGGCTCGTCCTTCTGTGAGTTCAAGGGCGCGGCGCGCTACTTCGACGTGCACGGCGGAGGAATCGTGGCGGCGGGCGCCGGGTGGAACTACCCGGAGCCGTCGAGGGGCTTCGAGGTGCTCGCCGACCGCGTCGCGGTGTACGCCGGACCCATGGACGCGTGCACGGTCGACGGGGAAGTCGTCGTGGCTCAGCCCGGCGGCTTCTACGGCGGGTGGGTCACCTCGTCCGTCGTCGGACCGTTCAAGGGCGTGCCCGGGTCGATAGGCTGGTAGCCCCGGCGACGAAGGGATCGCCCGCCCTCAGAATGCGCGCAGGTTGGCCTGCAGCCCGCCGTCGACGTACTCGCGTCGCAGGATCCCGCGCCGCCGCAGCACCGGGACGAGCTCGTCGAGCGTGCGGTGCAGCGTCACGGGGTGGAAGTCGCCCCATAGCAGCACGCCGTCGTTGCCCCAGTCTCCGAGCTCCTCGATCAGGTCGGCGAACTCCTCGGCGGTGCCGACGAAACCGGTGCGGTCGCTGATGCGCCCGCTGCGGGCCAGCGCGGCGAGGTGCGCGCGGAGCGGCGCATCCTCACCCCGGTCGCCGACGAGCCGCTGGATGCTGCCTTGCGAGACGTGCGGGCCGAAGATCCCGAGGTCGAGCGGTCGGTCGAGGTCGAGCGCGGTGAGGTCGGTCTCGAGGTCGCTCGACTGCTTGCGGGCGATCTGCACGAGCGCCGCGTCGTCGGGTTCGGCCGAGGCCGCGACGATGCGGTCCGCCTCCTCGGCGGACGCGGTGATGACCGGCTGGATCGCGAAGAGGATCTTGATGTCTTCGGGCGTGCGGTCCGCGGCGCGAGCAGCGTCGTGGATCTTCGTCCGGTAGGCACGCACCGACGATTCCGTGAGCGGCGCGAGGGCCAGCTGCACGTCGGAGTTCGCACCCGCGAAGCCGAGTCCGCGCCCCGAGCCGCCGGGGGAGACGATCGCCGGCTCGCCGTCGGTGAACGGGATGGCGTTGAGCGGACCGTCGAAGGCGAAGTGCTCGCCGCGGTGCTGCACGGCGCGGAGCCTCGAGCCGTCGGCGTAGACGTCGGTGGTGCGGTCGCGCACGAGCGCACCCTGGTCCCAGCTGCGCCAGAGCGCGCGGATGCCGTCCAGCCATTCCTCGGCGCGGTCGTACGCCTCGTCGTGGCCGAGCTGCGCTGCCGCGGAGAAGTGCCGGGCGCTGCCGGTGTCGGTCACGACGTTGAGCCCGAGGCGGTGGCCGCTGAGGTGCTGCAGGGTCGAGAACTGGCGGGCCGCGGTGTACGGCAGGTAGGCGGCGGGGTTCACGGTCGGGACCACGCCGAGATGCCTGGTCGCCTGAAAGAGGTAGGGCGCGAGCAGGAGCGGGTCGTGCTTCGGCCCGCCGAACGCGTGCCGCACGCGCAGGTCGATCGTGTCGGGCGAGCCGAGCGACGGCGCATCCTCGATGATGACGAGATCGAAGCCGGCCTGCTCGAGCGTGCGTGCGGCCTCCTGGTAGATCTCCGGACGGGTCCAGTCGTAGTCCCAGTCGAGCGACGGATACCCCCAGCCCTGCGGGCCGAAGCCGCGGGCGAGGAACCACCCGAAATGCTGCGGGCGGCTCATGCGACCGCCTCGCGGGCCGGCTCGAGCACCCGGGTGAGGTCGGCGATCAGATCGGCGACGTCCTCGATGCCGATCGACAGGCGCAGGGTCCCAGGACGGACGCCGAGGATCTCGCGTTCCTCCTCGGTGCGGGAGGCGTGGCTGGTGGTCCCGGGATGCAGGACGAGCGACCGCACGTCTCCGATGTGCGTCATGTGCGTGAACACACGGACGTCCTGGACGAACGCGCGTGCGGCGTCGAGTCCGCCCTTGAGCGTGAAGGTGAAGATCGATCCGAAGCCCCCGCCGAGGTACTTCGTCGCCAGCGCGTGATCCGGGTGGCTCTCGAGGCCGACGTAGTCGACGCTCTCCACCGCATCCTGCGCTGCGAGCCAGCGCGCGACCTCGAGAGCGTTGCGGGATTGACGCTCGACGCGCAGGCCGAGGGTCTCCACGCCCTGGCCGATCAGGAACGCGTTCAGAGGCGAGGGCGAGGCGCCGAACCGCGGGGCGACGGATTCGCGCGCATACGCGATGCGCGCGTTGCCCCCGTGCCGTGCCGCGACGCTCGCGAGGCCTGCGCGCCCCGGGAGCACCAGGTGCGGAGCGTTGTGGCCGGCGGCTGCCGCATCGAAGCGGCCGTCGTCGACGATCACGCCGCCGAGCACCGATCCGTGACCGGCGAGGAACTTCGACGCGGAGTGCACCACGATCGCGGCACCGTGCTCCAGAGGGCGCACGAGGAACGGCGTGCCGAGGGTGTTGTCGACGATCAGCGGGATCGCCGTCTCATCGCCCACGGCGCTCACTGCCGCGATGTCGAGCACGTCGTTGCGGGCGTTCGCGATCGACTCGGCGAACAGCGCCCGTGTGTTCGGGCGGATCGCCGCGCGCCAGGCGTCGGGGTCGCGGATGTCGTCGATGAACGTCGTCTCGATCCCCAGGCGGGCGAAGTTGTCGAGCAGCAGGCCGCGCGTGCCCTCGTAGATGTGCGTGGACGAGACGATGTGGTCGCCCGCGCCCGCGACGGTCAGCAGGGCCGTCGACACCGCGGCCTGACCGCTCGCCACGAGCACGGCGTCGGCTCCCGACTCGAGTGCCGCGAGCTGACGCTCCACGGCGCGCACCGTCGGGTTGCCGGTGCGTGTGTAGCCGAAGCCGGCTCCCGTGCCGAAGTGGTCGGCGGCATGGTCGAAGTCGTCGAACTCGAAGCCCGCGGTGAGGTAGATCGGGGTGGCCCGCGACGACGCGGCATCCTGGTTCCGGGCGGCGTGGACGGCCTTGGTGGCGAAGCCGGGGGAGTCGACGGTCATGCAGAGCCCTCTCGATGGTGCGGGTGACAGTACTGTGTCACGGCGCGTCGCAGTCCGCGGAAGCGGTGGTAACCTGACGTCATGCGGATCGTGCTCCTTCTTAGCGGCCGCGACGAGACCTCGTTCTGAGCCCCTCCTCGTCGCGGAGTCCACTGTGGGCCGAACCGCCAGCTTCAGGAGAATCGCAATGAACACCCCCGCAGCAGACTCTGAGTCCGCACGTCGCCGGACCCTGGCCGAGAAGGTCTGGGACGATCACCTCGTCGTGAAGGGCGAGAACGGCGAGCCCGACCTCATCTACATCGACCTGCACCTCGTGCACGAGGTCACGAGCCCTCAGGCCTTCGACGGCCTGCGGGCCGAGGGGCGCCCGTTGCGCCGACTCGACCTCACGATCGCCACCGAAGACCACAACACCCCGACGTGGGAGATCGACAAGCCGATCGCCGACCTCACGAGTCGCACCCAGATCGAGACGCTGCGGCGCAACGCCGCCGAGTTCGGCGTCCGACTCCACTCCCTGGGCGACGCCGAGCAGGGCATCGTGCACGTCGTCGGTCCTCAGCTCGGACTCACCATGCCCGGCATCACGGTCGTGTGCGGCGACTCGCACACCTCGACGCACGGCGCCTTCGGAGCCATGGCGTTCGGCATCGGCACGAGCGAGGTCGAGCACGTCATGGCGACGCAGACCCTGCCCCTGAAGCCCTTCAAGACCATGGCGATCACGGTCGAGGGCACGCTGCGCCCCGGCGTCACCGCCAAGGACATCATCCTCGCCGTGATCGCGAAGATCGGCACCGGCGGCGGCCAGGGCTACGTGCTCGAGTACCGCGGCAGCGCGATCCGCGCGCTCTCCATGGAGGGCCGCATGACGATCTGCAACATGTCGATCGAGGCGGGCGCCCGCGCGGGGATGGTCGCCCCGGATGAGACGACCTTCGCCTACCTGGAAGGACGCCCACACGCGCCGAAGGGCCAGGACTGGGACGACGCCGTCGCCTACTGGCGCACGCTCCCGACCGACGAGGGCGCGGCGTTCGACGCCGAGGTGTTCATCGACGCCGACGAGCTCGAGCCGTTCGTCACCTGGGGCACCAATCCCGGCCAGGGCAGCTCGCTGTCGGCATCCGTGCCCGATCCCACCACGATCCTGGACCCGAATGAGCGCGCCGCGGCGGAGCGGGCGCTCGAGTACATGGACCTGACCCCCGGTACCCCTCTCAAGGAGGTGCCGGTCGACGCCGTCTTCATGGGATCGTGCACGAACAGTCGCATCGAGGACCTGCGCGCGTTCGCGTCGATCATCGAGGGGCGGAAGAAGGCCGAGGGCGTGCGCGTCATGGTCGTGCCGGGATCGGCCCGTGTGCGCCTGGAGGCCGAGGCCGAGGGGCTCGACAAGATCATCACCGACTTCGGCGCCGAGTGGCGCTTCGCCGGCTGCTCGATGTGCCTCGGCATGAACCCTGACCAGCTCGCTCCGGGCGAGCGGTGCGCGTCGACCTCGAACCGCAACTTCGAGGGACGCCAGGGCAAGGGCGGGAGGACGCACCTCGTGTCGCCGCTCGTCGCAGCGGCGACCGCCATCCGCGGCACGCTGTCGAGTCCGAGCGACCTGTACGAGATGGCGGAGGTCTGACCATGGAGAAGTTCAGCACCCACACCGGGATCGCCGCTCCGCTGAAGCGCTCCAACGTCGACACGGACCAGATCATCCCGGCCGTCTTCCTCAAGCGGGTCACCAAGACCGGCTTCGAGGACGCGCTGTTCCACGGCTGGCGGCAGGACCCCGACTTCGTGCTCAACCAGGAGGCGTTCCAGGGCGCATCCGTGCTGGTCGCCGGGCCTGACTTCGGCACAGGGTCGAGCCGTGAGCACGCCGTCTGGGCGTTGCGCGACTTCGGGTTCAGCGTCGTGCTGAGCCCCCGCTTCGCTGACATCTTCCGGGGGAACTCGGGCAAGCAGGGTCTGCTCGCCGCGACGATCTCCGAGGAGGATCTCGAGCGGATCTGGGCCGAGATCGACCGAAATCCCGGGGCGTCGATCACCGTGAACCTCGAGGAGCGGGTCGCCACCATCGGCGAGATCCAGGCCGACCTCGGTGTCGACGATTACACTAGATGGCGGCTCCTCGAAGGGCTCGATGACATCGGGCTCACGCTGCGCAACGAAGACAAGATCGCGCAGTTCGAAGCCCGCCGCGAATCGTGGCGGCCCCGGACCCTCCCCGTTCAGTGAACGGCGGGACGGGGGAGCAGAGGGCGACCCCGTCCCGAATTCCGTTGAACGAAGTGAGGCTCCGAATGACGACACCTGTGCGCGATGCTCTGGCGGATGGAGTCCCAGCGTTGACCGGAGACGTCCTCGCGATCCGCGGAGGCCGCCCCTTGCGCGGCCGCGTCGACGTCAAGGGTGCGAAGAACCTCGCGACCAAGGCCATGGTCGCGACGCTGCTCGGCGAGACCGCCAGCACCCTGCGCGACGTCCCCGATCTCAGCGACGTCGCCGTGGTGCGCTCGCTCCTCGAGGTGCACGGCGTCCAGGTGTCGGCGGGCGACGAGCCCGGGTCGCTCGTGTTCGACCCCAGCGGCGTCGAGTCCGCTCACATGGAGGAGATCGACGCCCACGCGGGAGCCTCGCGCATCCCGATCCTGTTCTGCGGCCCGCTGCTGCACCGGCTCGGTCAGGCCTTCATCCCCGACCTGGGCGGCTGCCGCATCGGCGACCGCCCCATCGACTTCCACCTCGACGCGCTCCGCAAGTTCGGGGCGATCGTCGAGAAGCTTCCGAGCGGCATCCGCCTCTCCACGGGAGGGGCGCGTCTGCACGGCGCGAACATCCACCTCCCGTACCCCAGCGTCGGCGCCACCGAGCAGGTGCTGCTGACGGCCGTCCGCGCCGAGGGCACGACCGAGCTCCGCAACGCGGCGATCGAGCCCGAGATCATGGATCTCATCGCGGTACTGCAGAAGATGGGCGCCATCATCTCCTACGAGCCCAACCGGGTGATCCTCATCGAGGGCGTGGAGACCCTGCGCGGATACGACCACCGGTCGATCTTCGACCGCAACGAGGCCGCATCCTGGGCCTCGGCCGCACTCGCGACCGACGGCGAGATCTTCGTGGGCGGCGCGAAGCAGCAGGAGATGCTCACGTTCCTCAACGTGTTCCGCAAGGCGGGTGGATGGTTCGACATCCAGGAGGACGGCATCCTGTTCCGTCGAGGCGGCGAGCTGAAGCCCGTTGTCGTCGAGACCGACGTGCACCCCGGCTTCATGACCGATTGGCAGCAGCCGCTCGTGGTCGCGCTCACGCAGGCGCACGGGCGCTCCGTCGTGCACGAGACCGTGTACGAGAACCGCATGGGCTTCACCGACGCCCTCGTCAAGATGGGCGCCGACATCGTCGTGCACCCTCGCGGACTCCAGGCGGGCCCGCGACGTGTGCCTCGCCGCGACCTCGAGCAGGCGGCCGTGATCACGGGACCGACCCCGCTGCACGGTGCCGACATCGTGGTGCCCGATCTGCGCGGCGGCTACAGCCACGTCATCGCGGCGCTGACGGCAGAGGGCGAATCGCAGGTCTCGGGCGTCGACATCCTGAGCCGCGGGTACGAGAAGTTCCTCGCCAAGCTCGACGCCCTGGGCGCCGACTTCGACGTCGTCCGGTGACGTCGATGGGTTCCCGGTCCCCGGAGACGACTCGCCCGAGCCTCTTCTGGCCGGTCGCCGCGATCGTGCTGCCGCTCGTGGGGCTGCTCGCACGCATCCGCATCACCGGTGCGGAGAAGCTTCCTCGCGAGGGTTCGTTCGTGCTCGCCCCGAACCACTACTCGGAGTTCGATCCGCTGATCGTGGCCGTCGCCGTGTGGCGGGTCGGCCGCGCTCCGCGGTTCATGGCGAAAGAGAGCCTGTTCCGTGTCCCGGTGGTCGGGTGGATCCTGCGCAAGACCGGCATGATCCCGGTGGCGCGCACATCTTCTGCGGCCGCGGCCAAGCAGACCATGAAGCAGTCGCAGGAACTCGTCGAGCACGACCGCGGGGTCATCGTGTACCCGGAGGGCACGCTGACACGTGATCCGGACATGTGGCCGATGCGCGGCAAGTCCGGCGCCGTCCGCCTCGCCCTGGCCGGCGGCATCCCGGTGATCCCGATGGCCCACTGGGGCACGCAGGCGATCATGGGCCGCTATCAGAAGGGCCTGAGCCTCTGGCCGCTCCGCAAGCCCGTGCACGTCGTGATCGGCGATCCCGTAGACCTGTCCGATCTGCAGCATCGGGCCGGCGAACCGGCGGCGCTGAACGAGGCCACCACACGCGTTATGAACGCGATCACCGAGCTCCTCGAAGGACTCCGCGACGAGAAGGCACCGGCTGAGCGATGGAACCCCGCCGCACACGGGCAGAAGGAGACGGGTCGCCTTGACTCCTAAGCGCACGGTACCTGCCGGCCCCCGCGTCGCCGTGATCGGTGCGGGCAGCTGGGGGACCACCTTCGGGAAGATCCTCGCCGATGGCGGCGCCCAGGTCACGATGTGGGCTCGGCGCGCCGAGCTCGCCCACGAGATCGACGAGGCGAAGCGCAACTCCCGCTACCTTCCCGGCATCAACCTGCCCCGCACCATGGCCGCGACGCACGAGCTGGCGATCG
Organism: Microbacterium sp. GCS4; assembly: GCF_001262495.1. Taxonomy (GTDB): domain Bacteria; phylum Actinomycetota; class Actinomycetes; order Actinomycetales; family Microbacteriaceae; genus Microbacterium. Next base: position 466,276 of record NZ_LGYE01000001.1, on the reverse strand, counting down.
CACTGCGCGACGTCGATCAGGTGTACCTCTCTGTGCCGAGCCAGTCGCTGCGCGAGAACCTCAAGGCGCTGCGCCCGCTGCTCGCAGACGGCGACGCGAAGATCGTCAGCCTCATGAAGGGGGTCGAACGCAGTTCGGGTCTCCGGATGAGCCAGGTCATCGAGCAGGAGCTGCGGTGCGACCCCGACCGCATCGCGGTCGCCTCCGGTCCGAACCTCGCACTCGAGATCGCACGCGAGCAGCCCACCGCCGCCGTGATCTCGTCGCGCAGCCAGGAGACCGCCGAGGAGGTGGCCCGCGCCGCGCGCAACGGGTACTTCCGGACCTTCGTGAACACCGATGTGATCGGCACCGAGTTCGGCGGTGTCCTGAAGAACCTCATCGCCGTCGCGATCGGCATCGTCGACGGCGTGGGCTACGGAGAGAACACCAAGGCCTCGATCATCACCCGCGGTCTTGTGGAGATGACGGACTTCGCGGTCGCGAACGGCGCTCACCCCGAGACCCTGCAGGGGCTCGCGGGGCTCGGCGACCTGATCGCGACCTGCCAGTCGCCGCTCAGCCGCAACAACACGGCAGGGCGCCTGCTCGGCCAGGGATACAGCTTCCAGGACGTCGTGAAGCAGATGCAGCAGACCGCCGAGGGACTCGCGTCCGTCGCGCCGGTGCTGCAGCTCGCCCGCGAGTCCGAGGTGGACATGCCCATCGTCGAACAGGTGAAGATGGTGCTGGACGGGAAGATGGACCCGCGTGACATCGCACCCCACCTGACGACGGACGACGACACCCCGCAGGGTGAGAGGACCAACCATGGACAAGCAGACGGTGGTGGTGCTCTTCGGAGGGCGCTCCAGCGAGCATTCGATCAGTTCCGCAACGGCGGGCGGGGTTCTGGGCGCGATTGATCGCGATCGCTACGCGGTGATCCCCGTCGGGATCACGCGCGAGGGGGCCTTCGTCCTCGAGGACGACGATCCCGCGAAGTTCCCGCTCGACGCCGCGCACTTGCCGGAGGTCGTGGACAACGGCACCCGTGTGCTGTGGCCGGAGCCGGGCGGTGACCGCACTCTGCGCGTCGTGCGACCCGATGGGACTCTCGACGGACTGGGCGAGATCGACATCGTGCTGCCGATCCTGCACGGCCCGCACGGCGAGGACGGCACGATCCAGGGCTACTTCGACACGCTCGAGGTCCCGTACGCGGGCGGAGGGGTGCTCGACTCCGCGCTGTGCATGGACAAGCACTTCATGAAGATCGCTCTGCAGGCCGCGGGTATCCCGGTGGCGCCGTGGGTGACCGTGCGAGCTCGCCAGTGGGACCGGGATGCCGCGGCCGTGCGCTCGGCGGCCGCCGCTCTCGGCCTTCCGCTCTTCGTCAAGCCCGCCCGCGCGGGATCCAGCGTGGGCGTGTCGAAGGTCGAGTCCCCGGACGAGCTGGACGCGGCCCTCGCGATCGCGTTCGCGGAGGACGACAAGGTGCTCATCGAGACCGGCGTCTCCGGCCGGGAGATCGAGGTCGCGGTGCTGGAAGGCGCCGACGGGGTGCGCGCATCGCTCCCGGGCGAGATCGTGCTCACCTCGCGCGGGTTCTACGACTTCGAGGGCAAGTACCTCGGCGGCGACGGCGTCGACGTGGTGTGCCCTGCCGAGCTGGAGGAGGCGCAGATCGCCGCGATCCAGGATGCCGGCATCCGTGCCTTCGAGGCCGTCGACGGTCGGGGACTCGCCCGAGTGGATATGTTCCTCACGGCCTCGGGGGAGCTGGTCGTGAACGAGCTCAACACGATGCCCGGCTTCACGCCGATCTCGATGTTCCCGAAGTGCTGGGTGGCCTCGGGCCTCAGCTACGGCGACCTGATCTCGGAGCTCATCGAGGCGGGTCTGCGCCGCTGAGAGGCGGGTCTGCGCCGCTGAGCGACGGGCGCGGCCGGGCGGCCGTCAGCCCTCCGTCGAGCCGGTGCCGTCATCCGTCGGCACTCGGTCGGTGCAGCGAGCGGTCGCCGGCTCCAGACCGGACTGGATGCTCGTCGACAGACTCTCCACGACGGTGCGGAAGTCGAGTTCCTCTCCGCGGCGGATGATGATCTCGACCGCCGGATCGCGACCGTAGGTGACGAGGCGCTGGCGTTCGTCCTCCTGATCGAGCACGAGCCAATCGACACCGCCGATGGTCGTGCACACCTCGGTCGAGGGGGCGGGGACGTCGACCCCGCAGCGGAGCACGACGGTGGGTTCGCCCCAGGCGCCGGTCGCCTGCGCGTCGGTCCACACGCGGTCGAGGTCGCCGACGGCATCCGGAAGCAGCACGGAGACCTCCGCGCACGACGGATTGTTCGCGTCGGCTGCCGGCTCCAGGTGGATCGTGGTCGAGCATCCGGCGAGGCCGGCGGCGGCGATCAGCATCCCCGCGACGAGGAGCAGACGACGGGAGGAGGGCATGCATCCAGGCTACCTTTGACTCCATGCCCTCCCGACCCGACTCCGACGACCCGCGCCTCGGAGAGCTCTCCGAGGGAGAGATCCTCCGCGCCATCCTCACGAGGACGGTGCCCGCCGCGCACGCGCTGATCGGGCCGGGCGACGATGCCGCGGTCGTGGCCGCGCCCTCCGGCTCTGTCGTCGCGACCACCGACACGCTGGTGCACGGCCCCGACTTCCGCCTCGCCTGGTCGAGCGGCTATGACCTCGGGTGGAAGGCCGCCGCGGTCAACCTCGCGGACGTCGCCGCGATGGGCGCGCGACCGACGGCACTCCTCGTCGCCCTCGCCGTGCCGCGAGAACTGCGGCTGTCCTTCGTCGAGCAGCTCGCCGACGGGTTCCGCGAGGCCTGTGCGGCGCTCGCACCCGGTTGCGCCGTCGTGGGCGGCGACCTCACGGTGTCCGACGTCCTCACGGTCGCGGTCACGGCGCTCGGCGATCTCGAGGGCCGTGCTGCGGTCACCCGTTCCGGTGCACGACCGGGTGACGTCGTGGCGATCGCGGGTGAGCTGGGCCACGCCGCGCGCGGACTCGCGGTGCTGTTCGGCCGCTTCCGCGACGGCGACGCCCCGGTGCCGGTCGAACCCGCCGTGCTCGGCGACGGGGAGCGCGCCGCGATCGCGGCGCAGCTGCGCCCGTCTCCGCCGATCGGTCTCGGTCCGGTGGCGGCCCTCGCCGGGGCCACCGCGATGATGGACGTGTCCGACGGCCTCGCACTCGACGCGCGTCGTCTCGCGGCCGCCTCCGGTGTCACGATCGCGCTGGAGGGCGCCGCGCTCGGCGACGATCCGGAGAGGGCTCTCGCCGGAGGGGAGGATCATGCGCTGCTCGCCGCCTTCCCGACCGAGGCGCTTCCCCCGGGATACCGGCGGATCGGCGAGGTGCGGACGCGCGGCGACGAAGACCTGCTGGTCGATGACCGCCCCGTCGACGTGAGCGGATGGGACCCTTACCGCGATTGGGACTCCGCCTCCGGCTGAACACCCGTCTGTTTCTGCCGTATGACACAAATCGCCCGTCTGTTTCTGCCGAACGGCAGAAACAGACGGTCGGGTGGGCTAGGACGCGGGCGACGGATGCCGGGGGACGGCCCACCAGATGCGTGTGTCCCCATAAGTCTTGTCGCGCAGGAGCTCGAGGCCCGCGGCATCGAGGTCGGGAGGCGTCGAGCGTCGCGCGCGCTCGATCACGACCACCGCATCCGCGCTGAGCAGCGGTGCGAGGGCGATCAGATCCGCGGTCATCGCGTCGTCGTCGAGATCGTAGGGCGGATCCGTGAACACGAGGTCGAAGGTGCCGGTCGCACGTTGCAGGTACGCCCGGACGGTGCTCTGGTGCACCCGCGCCGCCGGCAGCCCGCCCGCCTTCGCGACCACCGCGGCGTTGCGCCTCAGCACGGCGGCGGCCGCGCGACCGTGCTCGACGAGATCCGCTTCCGCGGCGCCGCGGCTCTGGGACTCGAGCCCCAATGCTCCGGATCCCGCGTACAGGTCGAGCACTCGGGCGCCGACGATCGCGTCGGACGACTCCAGAGCGCCGAACAGCGACTCTCGCACCCGGTCGCTCGTGGGCCTCGTCCCCGCTCCCGGGACCTCGAGCCGTGCTCCTCGTGCCGTCCCGGCGATGATCCTCGTCACCCGTTCACGATACGACAGGCGCGGTGCGCGCCGTGTCCGTGCCGCCTCCTAGACTCGGAGGATGCCGCTCACGCTCGACACGTCCCTGGCGGAGGCGCTCGGCGCCACCCCGGCGAAGACGCTCGACCGTGCCTTCGGCATGGCGACGGTGGGGGACCTCCTGTCGCACTACCCGCGTCGCTATGCGGATCCGGGGGAGCTCACTCCGATCCGCGAGCTCCCGATCGGCGAGACCGTCACGATCGTGGCCGAGGTGCTGTCGTCGAGCGCCCGCGCGATGCGCAACCGTCGCGGTGCGATGGCCGACGTGGTGATCGGCGACGGCATCGGCAAGATGTCGCTGACCTTCTTCGCCAAGAATCTCGGCGCCGCCAAGTGGCGCTCGGAGGAGCTCGCTGTCGGGCGACGCGGAGTGTTCTCGGGCAAGGTCGGCGAGTTCAACGGCGTGACGCAGTTCGCGCACCCGGAGTACGAGCTGTTCGACGACGAGGATGCCGCACGGCGCCGCGCGGACGCCCGAGCCGCCGTGCTGATCCCCATCTACCCGGCGACGTCGAGCCTGCAGACCTGGCAGATCGCGAAATTCGTCGGTCGTGTGCTCGACGATCTCTCCGACGTGCCGGAGCCGCTGTCTGCCGAGGTCAGGGCCAGGGAGGAGCTCCTGACGGCGCGGGAGGCGCTCGAGCAGATCCACCGGCCGAAGACCCGCAACGACATCGATCCCGCGGTGCGGACGCTGCGCATGCACGAGGCGCTCACTCTGCAGACCGCCCTGCTGCAGCAGCGAGACGCCGTGCGATCGCTTTCGGCCACGGCGCGTCCCGCGGCCCCCGGCGGCCTGCTGGAGCGCTTCGACGCCGCGATGCCGTACACCCTGACGCCCGACCAGCAGACGGTCGGCGAAGCGGTCGCCGCCGATCTCGTGGGTTCCTGGCCCATGAACCGCCTGGTGCAGGGAGAGGTCGGCTCGGGAAAGACGCTCGTGGCGCTGCGCGCGATGCTGCAGGTCGCCGAATCCGGTGGGCAGGCGGCGCTCATCGCGCCGACGGAGGTGCTCGCGGCGCAGCATCTCCGGTCGATTACCAAGATGCTCGGTCCGCAGCTCGCGCCCCTCGTGATGCCGACGCTGTTGACGGGTCAGCTCCCGGCCGCCGAGAGGCGAAAGGCTGCCCTGCGGGTCGCCTCGGGGCAGTCGCTCATCGTCGTGGGCACGCACGCACTGCTGGGGGAGAAGACGACCTTCGCCGATCTCGGTCTGGTGGTGGTCGACGAGCAGCACCGCTTCGGCGTCGAGCAGCGTGAGGCACTTCGCGCGAAGGGGTCGAGTCCGCATGCGCTCGTGCTCACGGCGACTCCGATCCCGAGGACGGTCGCGATGACCGTGTTCGGCGACCTCGACACCTCGGTGATCCGCACGATGCCGAAGGGGCGGGCGGGCATCGAGTCGTTCGTGGCCCCGCTCGCGGAGCATCCGGGCTGGTTCAACCGGGTCTGGGAGCGTGCGGCCGAGGAGATCGCACAGGGGTGTCAGGTGTTCGCGGTATGCGCTGCGATCGACACCACCAAGAAGACCGCAGAAGCGGGGGAGACGCTGCTGCAGCCGGAAGGCGCCGCGGGCCCCCGCTGGGGTGTGGTGCAGCTCGACGAGGCACTCGCGACCCATCCCACCCTCGGCGGCCTGCGCCGGGCCGTCCTGCACGGGCGCATGCCCTCGGACGAGAAGGATGCCGTGATGCAGGCGTTCGCGCGGGGCGACATCGATCTGCTCCTCGCGACGACCGTGATCGAGGTCGGCGTCGACGTGCCGAACGCCTCGACGATGATCGTGCTCGACGCGGATCGCTTCGGGGTGTCGCAGCTCCACCAGCTGCGTGGCCGCGTGGGTCGAGGCGGAGTGCCGGGGCTCTGTCTGCTCGTGACGGAGGCCGAATCGGGATCGGTGGCACGCGAGCGGGTGGATGCTGTGGCCGCGACGCTCGACGGCTTCCAGCTCGCCGAGGTCGATCTCGAGCTGCGCGGTGAGGGCGACGTGCTGGGCGCGGCGCAGGCGGGCGTGCGGTCGTCGCTCAAACTGCTCCGGGTCGTCAAGGACTCGAAGCTCATCGTCCGTGCGCGGGAGCTCGCCGAGGGCATCCTCGCCGACGATCCCGAGCTCGCAGCGAATCCGGGTCTGCGCTCGGCCATCGCCCGTCGTGTGAGCGACGAGGACCGTGCTGCCCTGGCCAAGAACTGAGCGTGAACCGCGCACACGGTGCATGCCGGACCGTGCTCTAGGCTGGGAGCATGAGCAGCCGGATCGCCGTCGTCCCGGGTTCCTTCGATCCGCCGACCCTGGGCCATCTCGATGTGATCCGTCGTGCGGCGAAGCTGTACGACGAACTCCACGTCCTCGTGGTGCACAACCCCGGCAAGGAGGCGATGCTGCCGATCGCGCAGCGCATGTCGCTGCTCGAGCAGTCGATCGCCGAGGACGGCATGGACGGCAACGTCGTCGTGGGTTCGTGGAGCATGGGTCTGCTCGTCGACTACGCGCGCGATGTGGGTGCCGGCGTTCTCGTCAAGGGCATCCGCTCGCAGATCGACGTCGCCTACGAGTCGCCCATGGCGATCGTGAACCGACACCTCGCCGACATCGAGACCGTCTTCCTGCTTCCCGACCCGGCGCACGCGCTGGTGTCGAGTTCGCTGGTGCGACAGGTCGCCGGCCTGGGTGGCGACATCGCCCCCTTCGTGCCGCCGGCGGTGGCCGCGTTCCTCGACACCGGCGCCCGCGGCATCTGACAGCCCGTCACGCGGAGCGGTCAGGCGACGGCCAGCCTCGACTGTGCAGGAGCCGGTAGCATTGCCGGGTGCGTTCCCGACTCAACGGCCCCTTCGTCCTCCCCGTCCGCGACATCGTGCGCAACCCGGGGGAGATGCGCGAGCATGCCTTCACGGTGACCGTCGCCGAGGCGTGGGGCGAGGGCATCGTCTCGTTCGCCCAGGGATCCGAGCTCGATGTCGACGTGCGTCTCGAGTCGGTGCACGAGGGCATCCTCGCCTCCGGGACCGTCGATGCCGAGTACTCCGGAGTGTGCGGCAGATGCCTCACGGACATCGCCCGGCCTGTCGAAGTCGAGTTCCAGGAGCTTTTCGCGTATCCTTGTGAGGAAGAAACTGACTTCGAGGTTCAAGACGACCACGTGGATCTTGAAACTCTGGTCAGGGATGCGGCCGTATTGTCGCTTCCCTTCCAGCCGGTGTGTCAGCCGGATTGCCTCGGGCTCGACCCGGTCACAGGCGAGAGACTGACCGAGAGCACCGGGTCGGAGCAGGCCGCTCCCATCGATCCGCGATGGAGTGCGCTCCAGAAGATCACAGACCAGGACGGTACGGCACAGAGCCGGGCCGCCGAGAAAGAAGAGAGCTAGTCATGGCTGGTAACCCCCCGAAGCGCAAGGTCTCCCGTTCCAACACCCGCTCGCGCCGCGCGCAGTGGAAGGCCGAGGCTCCCGCGCTCGTCAAGACCGTCGAGAACGGCAAGGTCGTCTACAGCCGCCCGCACCAGGCCAAGGTCGTCACCGACTCGCAGGGCACCGAGCTGTTCCTCGAGTACAAGGGCCGCAAGGTCGCCGACGTCTGAGTCGCGACCCCAACGCTGTGACAGTGGTCCCCGAAGGGACGCGCACACTTCCTGAGAAGCTCCGTGTCGAGATCGACGCGGAGCTTCTGGAGTTGGCGCTGACCCATCGTTCCTACGCCTACGAGCACGGCGGCATCCCGCACAACGAGCGGCTCGAGTTCCTCGGGGACTCGGTGCTCGGGCAGGCCGTCACGGTGATGCTGTTCACGACGCACCCCGAGCTCGACGAGGGATCGCTGGCCAAGCGCCGAGCGAGCGTCGTGTCGACCGTGGCCCTCGCCGAGGTGGCGCGGGGGATCGGTCTGGGCTCGCATCTCCTGCTCGGGCGTGGCGAGGAGCAGACCGGCGGTCGTGACAAGGACTCGATCCTGGCCGACACTATGGAAGCCGTCATCGGCGCGACCTTCCTGTCGGCGGGACCGGATGCTGCCACCGATCTCGTGCTGCGTCTCACGAAGCCGCTGCTTGCCGACCCCGAGCGCTACGGCGCGGCGATGGATCCGAAGACGAGCCTGCAGGAGTTGGCCGCGCGCCTCGGGGCGACGCCTCCGCGGTACTCGATCGAGGCGAGTGGTCCGGATCACGATCGCCGCTTCACCGCGACCGTGGTCGTGGGCGAGCTGACCATGACGGGTCTCGGCAGCAGCAAGAAGACTGCCGAGATGGCCGCCGCGCTCAGTGCGTGGCGGGTGCTCGACGAGCGTGCCTGAGCTTCCCGAGGTCGAGGTGGTGCGTGCGGGCCTCGCCCCCGCCACGATCGGCGCACGGATCACGGCCGTCAGCGTGTTCGACGAACGCGCCCTGACCCGCCACAGCGCCGGGGCGGCCGACTTCGTGTCGCGACTCGAGGGGCATCGCTTCACGGCCGCGGACCGTCGGGGCAAGTTCCTGTGGCTGCCGCTCGAGGGCGACGAGTCCGCCCTGATCGCCCATTTGGGCATGAGCGGGCAGATGCTGCTGCGTGCCCCTGATGCGACGCCCGAGCGACACGAGCGCGTGCGGCTCCACGTCGAGCACCCGACGCACGGCGACCTCGCCATCGTCTTCGCGGACCAGCGGACCTTCGGCTCGCTCGCCGTCGACGCACTGCAGGACGACGGCCCCACGCGCATTCCCTCGCAGGTCGTGCACATCGCGCGCGATCCGATCGATCCGCTCTTCGACGACGCCGGGTTCCTCATGGCACTCCGACGTCGGAACAGCGCTATCAAGCGCGTCTTGCTCGACCAGCAGCTCATCAGCGGCGTCGGCAACATCTATGCCGACGAATCGCTGTGGGCCGCACGGATCCACCCCGAGACCGCTGCGTCGTCGCTGTCGACGCAGGCCGCACGCCGGTTGCTCGCCGAGGTCCGCCTCGTGCTCGACAAGGCACTGGCCGAGGGCGGCACGAGCTTCGATGCACAGTACGTGAACGTCAACGGCCAGGCCGGCTACTTCGCGCACTCCCTCAACGCCTACGGGCGCGGTGGCCAGCCGTGTCCCCGGTGCGGTGGTCCGATCCGTCGTGAGGCGTTCATGAACCGCTCGAGCCACTACTGCCCGCGGTGCCAGCGGCGTCGCTGAGCACCCGCTTCACGCCGCCTGGAACGACCGCGCGAGCAGCGGACGTGTGACCCGGGTCGTCGCCCAGACGACGCCGATCCCCACGGCGACGACCGTCGCGATCGTCAGCAGCGACACGGGTGCGGTGATCACGGCCATGCCGAGGAGCGGGAACACCAGCACTGCGGCACAGAGCGCCGACCCGAGCGCCGTGACAAGCAGCGGCGACATGATCGCGCGTCGGCGGGCGGAGTCGACGGTCTCGAGCGGAACGCCGAGGTGGTGGAGGCTCCGGTGCAGTTCGCGCTCGTCGAGGATCGACGCGGCCTGGTTCACTCCGACGGATGCTGCGACCATCAGGAACGATCCGACGAGGGTGATGATGAGACCGGTGCGGATGTCCGTGACGAGTGCAGCATCCTGCGCTGACGCCCCCTCGCCGTCCATGAGCGACATCAGCGAGACGCCGGTGCCGGCGAACACGGCCATGAAGCTCGCCATGGCGATGCCGCTCACCTGACGCCATGCGGCCTTCGGGGAGTCGAGCACGGTACGGGCCGCGAGCAGGCGCTCGGGGCGCTCGGCGCGGCGAAGCTGACGGGATGCCGACACCTTGAGAACCCACGGACCGAGGACGTTGAGGACCGCGAGGGCCGCGGCGAACAGCCCGGCGATGACGACGATCGTGGTCGTGAGGCCCGCGGTCGAGGGGAAGACCTTGATCAGCAGGAACGCGAGAGCCAGCACCGAGACGGCCACCACCGCGCGCAGCCAGTGCACCGAGGACACGGCCGACCGCATCCGCACGCCGAGGGGAGAGATGACGACGCGGCGCAGACCCAGTGCGGCGCTGCCGACGGCGACGAGCAGGATGCCGCCGACCACGGCGATGACCGCGAGAGGGGAGAGGAGCACGGATGCGGCTCCGAGCGCCTCACCGCGGAACGGGATCAGTCCGATGGCCGGGCTCAGGGCCAGGTAGACGACCACACCGGCGAGAGCGCCTGCAGCGGCGACCAGCAGCGATTCGACGACAGTGGCGACGCCGACGCCCATCGGGGTGACGCCCAGGAGCCGCAGAGTCGACAGGCGTTCGTCGCGACGTCGGGCGGAGAGCCGCGCGGCCGCACCGCCGAGGCCGGCGAGCGGGACCACGAGGAGCACGAGGGCGATCGCGGCGAGGGCCTGATAGAGGCCGGCCATGTCGTCGGTCCACGACCAGAACGCCTGCGCGCCGCCCACCACGGTGAGCACGAGCGCGGTCACGAGCGCGAACGCCACGATCGGCAATGCGAGCACAGCGTTCTGACCGGGTGCAGGCCGCAGCAGTAGGGCGAGGACGCGGGCGTTCATGCCGACACCTCCGAGGAGACGATCTGACCGTCACGGACCGAGACGATTCGCGAGCAGCGCGCCGCGACCTCGGGATCGTGCGTCACGACGAGCAGCGTGCGTCCCTGTCCCGTGGTGGACCAGAGCAGCGCATCCATGACCTCGTGCGAGGTACGCGAGTCGAGCGCGCCCGTGGGCTCGTCGGCGAAGACGAGTTCCGCGCCCGTCGCCTGAGCGCGCGCGATCGCGACACGCTGCGCCTGGCCGCCCGAGAGCTCGCCGATCCGGCGGTCCTCCATTCCTGCCAGCCCGAGGGCGGCGAGCCAGGCGGCGGCGTGCTGCACGGCGTCCGAGCGCTTCACGCCGTTGATCATCGACGCGAGAGCGACGTTCTCGACAGCCGTGAGTTCGGGGATCAGCAGTCCCTGCTGGAAAACGAAGCCGAAACGCTCACGCCGCAGTCGAGAGCGCTCTGTCTCGCCGAGTCCCGACACCTCGACCGGATGCCCGGTCGAGGGCTGGAACGTCACGGAACCGGCATCCGGCGCGACGATGCCGGCGAGGACGTGCAGCAGGGTCGTCTTGCCCGAGCCCGATGCACCCATGATCGCGACGGACTCGCCGCGGTGGACAGTGAGGTCCACCCCGGCGAGTGCGCGCGTGGTGCCATAGGACTTGCTGAGGGCTCGTGCTTCGAGGACGGAGGAATTCATGCTCCCAAGCCTCGCGGCCCGAGGGCTGCCATCGCGTCGGTCGGACGGATGATCGACCAGCCGACGCGTACTCCGCGCGGATGATCCTCAGAGCCGCTTCTGCCACGCCCCCGCGTACGACACCGGCACGAATCCGAGTGCCTCGTTGATGCTCAACATCGGACGGTTCTCCTCCGCGTTGAACGTCGACACCACTGCCGACTCCGGCATGAGCTCTCGCCAGCGCAGCAGGTTCGCGCATTTCACGATCGTGCCGAGGCGGTGCCCGCGGTGCTCGCGCGCCACGAGCGTGCCGAACTGGTGCGTGACGCCTGACCGGTCTGCGCCGATCAGCAGCTCGTTGTAGGCGACGAGCGCGCCCGAGGGGACGTGCTGCACGGCGACGACCGAGAACGCCTGGCCAGCGGAGGTGTTGCGCACATCGCGGCGGACGACCCGCTCGGCATCCCACTCCTCGGCGACGAACTCCATGTCGCCACTGGGGGCGTCGGTCGACAGGCGGGCGAGGATCGCCGCGTAACCGTCCCGGTACTCGGGTGGGGTCGGCGCCATCCAGTGCACGGTGCGGTAGTCGGGTCCCGCATGCTGCTCAGCCTCGGCCAACGCCGCGACGAGCAGAGTCGGGTCGGCGCGCAGGTCCAGCTCGCTGTTGCGCTCGACCTGCTCGCACACGTAGCCGTGGCGCTCGAGCGCCTCCGACAGGCGGGTGGCGGGGATGCGCCCCCATCCGGTGCGCGGGGTGATCATGCGGTCTGTCTCGATCGGCCGGTGCAGCGTCCACATCTGCACGAGGGTGCGGCCGCGGGCCTGCGCCTCGCGCTCGGCGAGTTCGAGAAGCGCATCCTCGACGCCGAGCCCCGCTGACGACTCGGGCACGAGGAGGTCGATCTCCGCGGCACGGGCCTCGGCCTCCTGGGCGAAGTCCATCGCGAGCATCCCGACGATCTCCGTGCCGATGCGCGCGACGAAGCCCAGGCTCAGTGCGTCGGTGTTCTCCTGCCACGCGGGCAGCATCTGCTCGGCATCCGGCGCGAGGTCGGGCAGCCCGGTCTCCTCGTCGCAGATCTGCCGGTTCAACGCCCCGAAGGCCCGGAAGTCCGCGGCCTCCTGGTCGTCGAGCGATGCAGGGACGAGCAGCGGTGTGATGGTGAGAGCCATCGTGCTCATGTGAGGTCCTTTCTCCAGGCGCCTTCGTAGGCGATGGCGGTGAAGCCGAGGGCTTCGTTGATGGCGAGCATGGGTCGGTTCTCCTCGGCGTTGTAGGTGATGATCGACGGCGACTCCGGCGCGACGTCCGACCAGCGGAGCAGCGCCGCGCACTTCACGAGCTGCCCGATCCGGTGTCCGCGGTGCTCGCGGAGCACGAGGGTGTCGTGCTGGTGCGTCGTCGCCGAGAGATCGGGGCCGATGCCCAGCTCGGTGAAGCCGGCCAGCTCGCCCGTGTCCACGTGCTGGGCCGCCGTCACGAGCAGTCTCTGCGACATCTCGACGATCCTCTGCTCGCTGCGGATCAGACGGTCGGCGTCCCATGCCTCCTCGTCGGCGTCGAGGCCGGCCGAGGGGGCGTCCGTCGACATCCGCGACTTCAGCCACGCGAACCCGTCGACGTGTTCGGCGGGCGTGGGGATCTCCCATTGCAGCACCCGGTAGCCGGTCGACGCCTCCTGCGCCTTCGCGAGCAGCTGCTGCGCCCGCTCGTGAGACTCCGCGGTCCGCGGCAGACTGCTGATGCGATACACCTGCTCGAGCACGAATCCGTGCCGGGTGAGGAAGCGGGCGACGTGGTCGTCGGGAACGCTTCCGATGCCCGTGCGCGCTGTCAGCCGGTCACCGTCGCCCTGCTGCTGCTCCGTCCAGTTCTGGATGACGGTACGACCGTGGTCGCGGGCGAAGGCCTCGATGTGCGGGAGGATCGCGCTGCCGATCCCGCGGCCCCAGACCCGCGGGCGCAGTTCCACCGTCGCGATCGCGACCCGCGAGCCCTCCTCGTGGGGGATGTCGACCACGGCGCGGCCGACGGTCTCGTCACCGACGCGGACCGCCCAGACGCGAGTGGTGCGCTCCTCGCGGGAGCGGAGAAGCGGCAGCAGCGCTTCGTGAGTGAGGTCCTGCTCCTCGCGACCGGTGATCTCGCGGTACACGAGGTTGCGGATGCGGGCGAGTTCGCGGAACTCGTCGGCGTCCGCCGCATCCGCCCGTGCGGGGAGCACGAGCGGATGCAGCGTCGCCTCGGCGGTGAGTCCGATGCTCATGACGGCCTCCGGTCAGCGCAGCTGACGCTGCAGGTCGAACGTGAGCAGTGCGGTGGTCTCGGCGGCGGAGCGCGTCCGACGGTCGAGATCGATCAGCTCTGCGGTTCGGGCCGTCGCGATGCGGCGGATCCGTCGCGGATGCTGAGCCCTCTGGAGCAGCCAGAGGCCGATCCGGAGGGAGAGACGATCGGCGAGCGCGAGGCGCTGCAGTTCGTCGTGGTCGGGGATGTGCAGGACCAGCTGGTCCTCGGTATCCGGCGGGTGGGTGGTGCTGCGGTACAGCGTGGTGTTCACGATGGTGTCCTTCGGTGAATGGTGGTGATGAGGCGAGACTGCGTCGGCACCGATGCGCGGACGGACGACGCTTCGTCGTCGGTCGACCGGTGCGGACGGGCCGGTCCCGGACCGCGAGGATGCGGACGCCGGGTCGGCGGCAACCGTGATCCGAAGACGGATCAGCGGGAGGGGGCGCGAAGACGCGCTGAGGACGATGCCCGATGACGGGCGGAGTCCTCCGGAGGCTGCTCTGCGGACGAACGATGCGGCTGAGCCGTCACGCGTTCTGATCTACGACAGAGAGCTACGACGGACGCCGGCGGTTACCGAGTGCGCAAGGCGCGGCGCAAAGGGCGCGGCGAGGCCTGTGGCCTGTGCGTTCAGCTGAGTGATCATCATCGGTAACCTCCTTTCGTGTGGCGATCCGGAGGTTCACGGTAGCGAAGGCTCACAGCCGACGTCAAGCATCCCGGGCGTGTCCGGCGTGTCGCATCCCTGTGTCGTTCACCGTCGAACCGCGCGGGATGCCGGTCCTGGCGCGGGATTCCGGTAGCGTGAGGGCGTGATCCAGCCGGGAAGCGCGGTACGCGCATGCATCTGAAGAGCCTGACCCTCAAGGGGTTCAAGTCCTTCGCGCAGCCGACGAGCTTCGTGTTCGAACCGGGGGTCACGTGCATCGTCGGCCCCAACGGATCGGGCAAGTCGAACGTGGTCGACGCACTCGCCTGGGTCATGGGCGAGCAGGGGGCCAAGACGCTCCGCGGCGGCAAGATGGAGGATGTGATCTTCGCGGGCACGTCGACGCGAGGCCCGTTGGGGCGTGCCGAGGTGCAGCTCACGATCGACAACAGCGACGGAGCGCTGCCGATCGAGTACGCCGAGGTCACGATCAGCCGCACGCTGTTCCGCAACGGGTCGAGCGAGTACGCGATCAACGGCGAGTCCTGCCGTCTGCTCGACGTGCAGGAGCTGCTGAGCGACTCCGGCCTCGGCCGTGAGATGCACGTGATCGTCGGGCAGGGGCGTCTCGATACCGTCCTCCAGGCGTCGCCCGAAGATCGTCGCGGCTTCATCGAGGAGGCGGCCGGCATCCTCAAGCACCGTCGGCGCAAGGAGAAGACCCTTCGCAAGCTCGACGCGATGGAGACGAACCTCACTCGCCTGAGTGACCTGGCCGGAGAGATCCGCCGGCAGCTCAAGCCCCTGGGGCGGCAGGCCGAGATCGCGAGGGAGGCGCAGACCATCGCCGCCGTGGTGCGCGACGCGAAGGCGCGCATCTTCGCCGACGACGTCGTCGCACTCCGCACGGCCCTCGCGGACCACACGCGCACCGAGCATGAGCGCCACACCGAGCGCCTGGTGCTGTCGGATCAGGCCGAGGCCGTGAGGGCGAGCATCACCCGACTCGAACAGGACCAGAACTCGGTCGCGGTCGACCAGGCGCGGGGGATCGCATTCGGCCTCGAACAGGTGCAGGAGCGGATGCGCGGGCTCTACACGCTCGCCAACCAGCGACTCGCTCTCCTCGGATCGGAGGACGACGACGCCGCCGTCACCGCGGTGACCGTGACTCAGGCCACGATCGACGAGGCCAAGGACGAGATCACGGAGATCTCCGCGGGGCTCGGTGACGCGCAGGATGCCGCGGCATCGGCGAGTCGCGAGGTCGTCGCCGCCCGCGCAGAGCTCGACACGCTCGACGTCGACATCGCCGAGCAGAGCGCTCTGGTCTCGCAGTACGACATGCGCCTGACCGCGCTGCGTGGCACGGCGGACGCGGCGGCATCCGCCCTCGCCGCTGTGCGCGGAGCGGTGCTGCGCCAGGAGAACGCACTCGAGGCCGCACACGCGCGACGCCGCGAAGCCGCGGAGGCTCTGGAATCCATCGACGGCGCTGAAGCGCCCGAAGGCACCGCCGCGGAGCACTCCGCCGCGTACGAGAGCGCGCAGCGCGCGGCCACGGCGGCCGAAGCCGAGCGAGAGACTCTGCGGGAGCGTCTGCACGCGGCCGAGCGCGAGGTGGACGCCCTCACGGCGAAGGCCGCGGCTCTCAGCAGCGCGCTGGCCGTCTCCGGCGGCGCCGCAGAGATCGTGAAGGCCGGCGGGTCCGGCATCCGAGGCCTGGTGGGGGATGCCGTCCAGGTGCGTGCCGGGTTCGAGGCCGCGATCGCCGCGGTGCTCGGGCCCCTCGCGGAGGGCGTGCTCGTCGACACAGCGGCGGATGCGTTCGCCCTCGCCGTCCAGGCGGGTGAGCACCGCAGGGGAGTGGTCGACTTCGTCGTCGCGGACGCGCTGCGTCCCTCCGTCGATCTCCCGCAGATCGCCGGGGTCACCCGCGCGATCGACACCGTGACCGCGCCGGACGGCGTCCTCGGCATCCTCTCGCACGTGATGATCGCGGATGACATCGAAGCCGCGCGGACGGCTCGGGAGACACTCGACCTCGCGGGCGACACGACGACCACGATCGTGACCGCGACCGGCGAGGTCGTCACGGCGCAGACCCTGCGCACCGGAACGGGCGGCGAGCGATCGCGCCTCGAACTCGCGGCCGAACGCGATGCCGCCACCGACCGGATGGCCGAGGTGCAGGTCATCGTCGACTCGCTGCGCGAAGCGCGGATCGACGCTGATGAGACCGTCGAGTCGACTCGTCGCCACGCCAAGGACGCGCTGCGCGCGCTCCGTGAGCATGACGCCGCACTCGCGAGCCACGCCGAGCAGGTCAACCGCATCACCGTGACGCACGAGTCGGCGGTCGCCGAGTGCGAGCGTCTGGAATCCGGCCTCGCGCAGGCGCAGGCCGCCGTGGAAGATGCCGAGCGGACGGCGGAGTCCGCGAAGGCCGAGCTCGACGACGCGGTGTCCGCACCGCGGCCGGTGCTGGATGCTTCGGCGCGGGAT
This sequence comes from Microbacterium sp. GCS4, assembly GCF_001262495.1. Taxonomy (GTDB): domain Bacteria; phylum Actinomycetota; class Actinomycetes; order Actinomycetales; family Microbacteriaceae; genus Microbacterium. The sequence goes on along the minus strand of NZ_LGYE01000001.1, from coordinate 449,517 downwards.
GGTCTGCTCGAGGCGCTCGAACTCGCTCGCGAGGGCGAGGTCAGGGCGCGACTCGAGATCGAGACGCTCCGTGAGCGCGTCCGAGCGGCGCAGGCACGGGTCGCCGGACTCGAGCGGCAACGCGAGCAGGAGCGCGATGCGGCCGCCGAGGCGGCACGTCGTGCGGTGATCCGTCGGGCTCAGCGCGAGGCGGCATCCGGAGTCGCCGACGAGCTCCCGCGCATCCTCGATTCGCTGGACCGCTCGGTGAGCGAGGCGCGACTCGCTCTGGCCGGGGCGGAAGCCGCGAGGTCGGCGCAGAACGAGGAGCTCACGGGTCTCCGTGCCCAGGAGACGTCGCTCCGGGAGCGCCTCGCGGGGCTCACGGAGAGCGTGCACGGCCTGGAGCTGCAGATCCACGAGAAGAAGCTGCACCTCGGCAGCCTGCTCGAGAGGGTCGCCTCGGAACTGGCTCTCGACGAAGATATTCTCGTTGCGGAATACGGCCCGGAGCAGCTCGTACCCCGTGATCCCGGAGCGGGGCCGGCCGACGGTGAGCTGCTCGATGACACCGCGATCCCGTTCGACCGCCGCATCCAGCAACGCCGCCTCTCGGAGGCGGAGCGCAAGCTCGCACAGCTCGGTCGCGTCAACCCGCTCGCGCTCGAGGAGTTCGCGGCGCTCGAGCAGCGCCACGCATTCCTGACGGAGCAGCTCGCCGATCTGACCCAGACGCGGCAGGATCTGCTGACGATCATCGGCGACCTCGACGAGCGCATGCAGACGATCTTCGCGAGCGCGTTCGAGGATACCAAGGAGGCCTTCGGCGAGGTCTTCCCCCTGCTGTTCCCGGGCGGCTCGGGAAGCATCTCGCTGACGGATCCCGACAACATGCTGACGACAGGCATCGAGGTCTCGGTGCGTCCGGTCGGAAAGAAGATCGAGAGGCTCTCACTGCTCTCGGGCGGCGAGCGATCCCTCGCGGCCGTGGCGCTGCTGGTCGCGATCTTCAAGGCCCGCCCGAGCCCCTTCTACATCCTCGACGAGGTGGAAGCCGCTCTCGACGATGCCAACCTCGGGCGGCTTCTCACGGTGTTCGAGCAGCTGCGGGAGAGCTCGCAATTGCTCGTCATCACGCACCAGAAGCGCACCATGGAGATCGCCGACGCCCTCTACGGTGTGTCCATGCGGCAGGACGGGGTCTCGGCGGTCGTCGGGCAGCGCGTGGGCGACCGGGCGGCGGCCGCGGTCTGACGTCGCGTCGGCCGCTCTCTCAAGGCGACCGCGGATAGGCTGGAGTCATGGCGGAGAAGTCCTGGTCCCTCGGTCGCGCGCTGCGCGGCATGTTCGTCAAGCCCACGATCGACGAGACGACATGGGAGGACCTCGAGACCGCGCTCATCACGGCGGACTTCGGTCCCGACATCAGTGAGCGCATCGTCGACGAGCTGCGCGCGAAGGTCGAGCGCTACCGCACGACCGACCCGAAGGATCTCCAGCGGATGCTGCGCGAGACGCTCGAGGAGCACTTCGCGAAGTTCGACACGACCCTGAAGCTCACAGAGCGTCCCGCCGTGGTGCTCGTCGTCGGCGTCAACGGGGTCGGCAAGACGACCACGATCGGCAAGTTTACGAAGTTCCTGCGCGGCTACCAGCGCAGCGTCGTGGTGGGTGCGGCCGACACCTTCCGTGCGGCCGCAGTCGACCAGCTCGCCACCTGGGCGCAGCGTGGGGGAGCGGCGATCGTCCGCCCGCAGCAGGAGGGTCAGGACCCGGCATCCGTCGCCTACCAGACCATCGAGTTCGCGCAGCGGGAAGGCATCGAGATCGCGATCATCGACACCGCCGGCCGGCTGCACACCAAGGGCGGTCTGATGGACGAGCTCACCAAGATCCGACGCGTCGTCGAGAAGCAGGCGCCGATCAGCGAGGTGCTGCTCGTGCTGGACGCGACGACCGGGCAGAACGGCGTGATGCAGGCCGAGGCCTTCCTGCAGCACGCGGGCGTGACGGGGCTCGTGCTGACGAAGCTCGACGGCTCAGCGAAGGGCGGATTCGTGCTCGCGGTGCAGGAACGCACCGGCATCCCCGTGAAGCTCCTCGGCCAGGGCGAGGGCATCGATGACCTCAGCGGCTTCACGCCGCACGTGTTCGTCCAGTCGCTGGTCGGCTGACGACACGCGAGGACAGGACTACCGCCGCGACCAGCGGGCTGGTTTCATATCGGTATGGCGATCGAACACGACTACTTCGGACTGCTGTCATCGGGTCCTGACGGCTCGATCTTCTGGTCGGAGACCGTGGAGCTCGGCGATCAGAGCGTGACCGTCGATCTCACTGCGCCCGATCAGGACGACGTGTCCGCGGACGCGCTCGACATCGCCGCCTCGCTCATCGCCGGACTGGAGACGGTCGACGGAACCGCGCGACGCAGCATGCTGTCGGAGGTCGACGATCGCACGAGCGAGGTGACCGAGTACATCCTGCAGCAGCAGGAGGCCTACGGCGACGAGATCGAGGACGTGCTGGTCGACGTGAGCGGAGACGCTGCGGTCGACATCATCCGCTCGCTGCGCCTCATGAGCATGACGATCCTCGCCGACGAGCACGGCGGCTCCGAGCCCTTCGCGGTCCTGGAGTACGCTCTCGACGCCGACACGACCGACGACGTCCTGCTCGTGAACCTCGGCTCCGACGGCGCGGTGCTCTCGGTCATGAGCGCCGACTGACGTCACATTTCCGGTCGCGGGCGTAGGCGCTCTCGCCGAGGTAGGCCGTTACCCGGCGCATCGTCCTACGCCGGCGTCGTCGCCTACCTCCCAACGGCCCTACCCGGTCAGACGGCCTGAGCGAAGCCCAGGTCGGCGCCCTCGGCGATGTGCGCGAGGTGCGCGGGGATCTCCCGCCCCTTCGAGGTCATCGACTGCGCCCACAGGCGACCCGCACGGTAGGAGGAGCGCACGAGGGGGCCGGCGAGCACGCCGAGGAAGCCGATCCGCTCCGCCTCCTCCTTGAACTCGACGAACTCGGCCGGCTTGACCCATCGCGCCACAGGCAGGTGCCGCGGTGACGGCCGCAGGTACTGCGTGATCGTGATGATGTCGCATCCCGCCTCGTGCAGGTCGTTCAGCGCCTGCACGACCTCTTCGGGCTCCTCGCCCATGCCGAGGATGAGGTTCGACTTCGTGATGAGCCCGGCGTCACGCCCCTGCTCGATGACGTTCAGAGAGCGCTCGTACTTGAAGGCGGGGCGAATCCGCTTGAAGATCCGCGGGACGGTCTCGACGTTGTGCGCGAACACCTCGGGACGCGCCTCGAAGATCTGCCCGAGGAAGGCGGGGTCGGCGTTGTGCTCGTTCGCGAGCAGCTCGACGCCCGTGTTCGGGTTGAGCGCGTGGATGCGCCGCACGGTCTCGGCATTCAGCCAGGCCCCCGTGTCGGGGAGGTCGTCGCGCGCGACGCTCGTGACGGTGGCGTAGCGGAGGCCCATCCGCTGCACGCTCTCGGCCACGCGGCGGGGCTCGTCGGTGTCATAGGCGTCGGGCTTGCCGGTGTCGATCTGGCAGAAATCGCAGCGCCGCGTGCACTGCGATCCGCCGATCAGGAAGGTCGCCTCGCGGTCCTCCCAGCATTCGAAGATGTTCGGGCAGCCGGCCTCCTGGCACACCGTGTGCAGGTCCTCGGTCTTCACGAGCGACTGCAGCGCCGTGTACTCCGGGCCCATCTTGGCCTTGGTCCTGATCCACTCCGGCTTGCGCTCGATCGGCGTCTCGGAGTTGCGGATCTCGAGGCGGAGGAGCTTGCGGCCCTCGGGTGCGGCGGCGGTCATGCGGAGGCTCCTGCGAGGTCGGCGGTGGAATACGAAGCGGTGAATGCCGCTGAGACGGCATCCACGATGTCGGTGGGGGAGACGGTCCGGCCGGTGATCTCGCTCACGGTGGTCACACCGGCGTCGGTGATGCCGCACGGGATGATGCCGCGGAATCCCGCGAGAGTGTTGTCGCAGTTGATCGCGAAGCCGTGCATGGTCACGCCCTGCTGCACACGCACACCGATCGCGGCGACCTTGTCTTCCGACAGGGGCCGACGTACCCAGACGCCGCTCCGGCCCTCGACCCGATAGCCGTCGACGCCGAACGGACGCAGGACGTCGATGAGGATGCTCTCGAGCCGCCGCACGTGCGCGACGACATCCATGGGCTCGGAGAGCCGGACGATGGGGTAGCCGACGAGCTGGCCCGGTCCGTGCCACGTGATCTTGCCTCCGCGGTCGACGTCGACGACCGGCGTGCCGTCGTGGGGGCGCTCGTGCGCCTCGGTGCGCTTGCCCGCGGTGTACACGGCCTCGTGCTCGAGCAGGAGGAGGGTGTCGGGGCGGGTGCCGGCGACGACCTCGGCGTGGACTCGGCGTTGCATGTCCCAGCCCTCCGTGTAGGGGACGTAGGCCGGGGCGAGTCCGGCCGTGACGATGTCGAGCATGCTGCACTCCCTTGTGAGGACTGTTCGAGAGGATGCGTTCCGATAAATGGATCGCGTCTAACAATACTCCTCGAACGTGGAGGTGGCATCGTCCGCCGAAGCTGCGCGGTACCGTGTCCTCATGACCAGCACGAGTCGCGCCGGCCGCCCCAAGGCGTCGTCCCGAGAGACGCTCGCCGAGGCCGCATGCGAGCTGTTCCTGGAACGGGGGTACGACGCGACCTCGGTCGCCGATATCACCCAGCGCGCCGGTGTGAGTCGCTCGAGCTTCTTCAACTACTTCTCCTCCAAGAGCGACGTGCTGTGGTCGGGACTGGACGCCCGCATCGACGAGGTCGGCACAGCGCTCGGTGCGCTCGGCGCAGACGCGGATGCCGCGTCGGTACGCGCCGTCCTCACGGGCGCGCTGCACGGCTTCGCACCCGACCCGCTTGCGCTCGCGCTTCGGAACCGTGCCGCGATGGGGCTGGACGAAGAGCTCACGCGCGACACCGCCCTGCGGCTGGCCCGGCTCGCGTCGATCGTCGCGTCCGCAGCATCCGCCTCCGGACTGTCGATGATCCGCGCCGAGATCCTGGGGGCTGCGCACGCCGCCGCCGTCCTGTCGTCCCTGCGGGTCTGGGCCGAACAGGGCGCCGGCTACTCGGCACCCGAGACCGCGCTCGGCGACGCCCTGCAGAACCTCGACGACCTCCGCTGGGGCTGACGCGGAACGGCGCAGAGCGCTCGGCTAGAATCGGTAGCACCATGGCTACGTTTGGCACGCTCTCCGATCGGCTCACTGAGACCTTCCGCAATCTGCGCACGAAGGGAAAGCTCACTGCGGCCGACGTCGACGGCACCGTCCGCGAGATTCGCCGTGCGCTTCTCGACGCCGACGTGGCGCTCGCGGTCGTCAAGGACTTCACCGCGAAGGTCCGCGAGCGCGCGCTGGGCGACGAGGTCAACAAGGCACTCAACCCGGCCCAGCAGGTCGTGCAGATCGTCAACGAGGAGCTCATCCAGATCCTCGGCGGCGAGCAGCGTCGTCTGCAGTTCGCCAAGACTGCCCCCACCGTCATCATGCTCGCGGGCCTCCAGGGCTCGGGCAAGACGACGTTCGCGGGCAAGCTCGCGAAGCAGCTCGAAGGGGAGGGGCACACGCCGCTCCTCGTCGCCGCTGACCTCCAGCGCCCCAACGCCGTGAACCAGCTCCAGGTCGTCGCTGAGCAGGCCGGGGCCACGATCTACGCACCCGAGCCCGGCAACGGCGTCGGGGATCCCGTCAAGGTCTCGCGTGACGGCGTCGAGCACGCACGCCGTCAGCAGCACGACGTGGTCATCATCGACACCGCCGGTCGTCTCGGCGTCGACGCCGAGCTGATGAAGCAGGCCGCCGACATCCGCAAGGCGGTCGACCCCGACGAGGTTCTCTTCGTGATCGACGCCATGATCGGTCAGGACGCCGTCAACACGGCCAAGGCCTTCCAAGAGGGCGTCGACTTCACGGGTGTCGTGCTGTCGAAGCTCGACGGCGACGCACGTGGTGGCGCTGCCCTGTCGGTCGCCTCGGTCACCGGGCGTCCGATCATCTTCGCGTCGACCGGCGAGCGCCTCGAGGATCTCGAGCCGTTCCACCCCGACCGCATGGCGAGCCGGATCCTCGACCTCGGCGACATCCTCACCCTCATCGAGCAGGCCCAGCAGGCCTTCGACGAGGAGGAAGCCGCCAAGATGGCGGAGAAACTCGCGACCGAGCAGTTCACTCTCGAGGACTTCCTCGACCAGCTTCAGCAGATGAAGAAGATGGGCTCGATGAAGAAGATGCTCGGGATGCTCCCGGGCATGGGTCAGATGAAGCAGCAGCTCGAGGACTTCGACGAGCGCGAGATCGACCGCACCGAGGCGATCATCCGGTCGATGACGCCCGGCGAGCGCCGTAACCCGAAGGTGCTCAACGGATCGCGTCGCCTGCGCATCGCCAAGGGCTCGGGCATGACGGTCACCGATGTCAACCAGCTGGTGCAGCGCTTCGACCAGGCCGCCAAGATGATGAAGACCGTCGCGCGCGGCGGGACGCCGAACATCCCCGGGATGGGACCCGTGCCCGGCATGGGCCGTCCGGGGGCGTCGTCGAAGCGTGGCAAGAAGGGCAAGGGCAAGGCGTCGGGCTCCCGGTCCGGCAACCCCGCGAAGCGTGCGGCCGAGAACGCGGGCATCGCGCCGGCATCGACTCCGACCGGCTCCGGGTTCGGTCTGGGCGGTGGAGCGAAGACCCCAACCGAGGCGGATCTCGCCGAGATCCAGAAGCTCTTCGGCAAGGGCTGAGGCGACTCACCTCCTGGTCGACACCGCGTCTTCGAGCGCGGGCTCGATCGGGATCGATCCCCGTCGTGGCCGTGCTGCGATCTGCCCTCCGATGAGGGCGACGAGCACGATCCCGATCCCCACCGCCTGCGCGCCGCTGAACGACTCGCCCGCGATCGTCGCGCCGAGGACTGTCGCGACGACCGGTGAGAGCAGCGCGAGCAGGCCCGGCGCGATCACCGGCAGCTGCTGGATGCCACGGAACCATAGCGTGTAGGCGATGAGACCGCCGACCGTACCCAGCCACAGGTAGCCGAGAACCGCTCCACCGTCGAGGTGCGAGGGGAATCCTTCGAGCGTGATCGTGAGTGGGAGCAGGAACAGGCCTCCGGCGGTGAGCTGCCAGCCGGCGTATGCGACGGGCCCCACCCCGGTGGGGCGCCCCCAGCGCTTCGTGAGGATGATACCGAGTCCCGTCGAACTCACGCCGCCGAGCGCGGCCAGGATGCCCCAGCCGTCGAGCTTCGCCTCCGGACCGAGCACGACCATCGCGACGCCGGCGGCTCCGGCGAGGGCGGCGATCGCGCTGGCGGGTCGGATGCGATCGCGGAGCACGAGTGTGCCGAGTGCCAGGACGATGAGCGGCTGCGCGCCGGCCACCGCCGCGGCGACGCCGCCCGGAAGCCGCTCGGCGGCGAGGAAGAGCAGCGGGAAGAACGCGCCGATGTTGAGGATGCCGAGCACCAGTGCCTTGAGCCACCACCACCCTGTCGGCAGGGTGCGTCCGATCGCGAGCGCCAGGAGTCCGGCGGGAAGCGAACGGAGGAGCCCGGCGAGCAGAGGGTGGCCGACCGGCAGGAGCTCGGTCGTGACGAGGTAGGTCGTGCCCCAGGACACCGGAGCGACGGCCGTGAGGAGGAGAAGCGTCAGCCTGTTCATGCATTCAGGGTCCCGCCGATCCGCTCATGAGTCCAACGCATGGTTGTCACCTCAGCCATGAAACATGATCATGGTTCCATGGACCTCCAGCAGTTGAGATACGTCGTCGCCGTCGCTGACACGTCGAGCTTCACGCGTGCCGCAGAACGGTGCTTCGTGACGCAATCCGCGCTCAGCCACCAGATCGCCGCGCTCGAGCGCGAGATCGGACAGAGGCTCTTCGCGAGGTCGAGCCGGAGCGTGCGGCTGACGGAAGTGGGGGAGGCGTTCCTGCCGCACGCGCGCGCCTCGGTCCTGGCCGCCCGACAGGCTGTCGAGCACGCAGCGGCAGTTGCAGGAGAGGTGGTGGGGGCGCTGCGTCTCGGGGTCATCCCGACGGTCACCGCGGTCGACGTCCCCGCGACGCTGCGTGCGTATCGCGAAGCGCACCCCCGGTCGCGCGTCGAGTTGCGGGTGGGCAACAGCGACGCGCTGATCGGGGCGATCCGCGCAGGAGATCTGGACGTCGCTCTGCTCGGACTTCGCGAAGGGTCTGTTCCCGAGGGCGTGGGGTCCCGCATTCTCGTGACCGAGCGGCTCGTGGCCGTGCTGCCTGCCGGTCATCTGCGGGCGGCGTCTGTCGCGGTCTCTCTCGCGGACCTCGCGGCAGAGACCTTCGCCGACTTCCCCGCCGGGACATCGGGACGTGCGCAGAGCGACACCGCGTTCGCTTCCGCGGGCCTTGAGCGCGACGTCGCCTTCGAGGTCGACGAGGTCGACCTCATGCTCGACCTCGTCGCCGCAGGTCTTGCCGTGACCCTCCTGGCCCCGGGCGTCGTCAGACGGTCACGGGAGCAGGTCGTTGCCGTAGAGGTGCAGGACGGGCCCGCCCGCAGCGAGCATGTGGCGTGGGAGGAGTCCGCTCCGCGGAGCGCTGCTCGCGCGTTCCTCGAGGTCCTGGAGGGTCGCCCCACCCGACGGTGAGAGGGCTCGTGATCGCATCAACAGGAGAGCGGGCTCGGAGGAATTCCTCCGAGCCCGCCCCTCAGCATCCTGAGATCACTTCACGTCTTCGTCGACCCAGTCCATCGACTTCGTGACGGCCTTGCGCCACAGGCGCAGCTGGCGGTCGCGCTCGCCCTCGTCCATCGACGGCTCCCAACGCTTGTCCTCCTGCCAGTTGGCGGAAAGGTCGTCGAGACCGCTCCAGAATCCGACTGCGAGACCTGCGGCATACGCGGCGCCGAGCGCGGTGGTCTCGGCGACGACCGGACGAACGACCGGCACGCCGAGCACATCGGCCTGGAACTGCATGAGCGCGTCGTTCGCGACCATGCCGCCGTCGACCTTGAGCTCGGACAGGTCCACTCCGGCATCCGCGTTGACCGCGTCGAGGACGTCGCGGGTCTGGAACGCGACCGCCTCGAGCGCTGCCCGCGCGATGTGGTTCTTGTTCGCGTAGCGGGTGAGGCCGACGATCGCGCCGCGGGCGTCCGGACGCCAGTACGGTGCGAACAGCCCGGAGAACGCGGGGACGATGTATACGCCACCGTTGTCCTCGACCTGCTCGGCGAGCTTCTCGACCTCGGGAGCGGAGGAGATGATGCCGAGCTGATCGCGCAGCCACTGGATCAGCGATCCCGTCACGGCGATCGATCCCTCGAGCGCGTAGTGGGTCGGCTGGTCGCCCAGCTTGTACCCGACCGTCGTGAGCAGCCCGTTCTTCGAGCGGACGATCTCCTCGCCCGTGTTGAAGATGAGGAAGCAACCGGTTCCGTACGTGTTCTTGCTCTCGCCCTTGTCGAAGGCCGCCTGGCCGAAGGTCGCCGCCTGCTGGTCGCCGAGGATGCCGGCGATCGGCGTCTCACGCAGCAGAGAGGAGCTCTCCGCTGCGCCGTAGACCTCGGAGGAGGAGCGGATCTCCGGCATCATCGAGCGCGGCACGCCGAAAGCCTCGAGGATGTCGTCGCGCCACTCGAGCGTCTCGAGGTCCATGAACATCGTGCGCGAAGCGTTCGTGACGTCGGTCGCGTGGACGCCGCCCTCGACCCCGCCGGTGAGGTTCCAGAGCACCCAGCTGTCGGTCGTGCCGAACAGCAGGTCGCCGGCCTCGGCCTTCTCGCGGGCGCCGTCGACGTTCTCGAGGATCCAGGTGATCTTGGTCCCGGAGAAGTACGTGGCCAGCGGGAGGCCGACGATCGACTTGAAACGGTCGACACCCTCGTCGCCCGCGAGGCGGTCGACGATCTCCTGCGTGCGCGTGTCCTGCCACACGATCGCGTTGTACACGGGCTTGCCGGTGTTCTTGTCCCAGACCACGGCGGTCTCGCGCTGGTTCGTGATGCCCACGGCTGCGATGTCGTGCCGGGTGAGGTCGGCGCGGCTCAATGCGAGGCCGATCACCTCCTGCACGTTGCGCCAGATCTCGGACGCGTCGTGCTCGACCCAGCCGGCCTTCGGCAGGATCTGCTCGTGCTCCTTCTGGCCGGTCGCGACGATGCTGCCCTTCTTGTCGAAGATGATCGCGCGGCTCGACGTCGTCCCCTGGTCGATCGCGATGATGTAGTCAGCCATTGTGTGTTCTCCTTTGAATCGATCTGCGGGCGATCAGGGTCAGGCGGCGGCGGCGAGGCCCAGGAGGACCGGCGCGGCGAGGGCGGCGAGGGCGCCACCGATGAGCGGGCCCACGACGGGCACCCACGAGTACGACCAGTCGCTCGAACCCTTGCCCTTGATCGGCAGGATCGCGTGCGCGATGCGAGGGCCGAGGTCGCGGGCAGGGTTGATCGCGTACCCGGTGGGGCCACCGAGCGACGCGCCGATCGCGACCACGACGAGGGCGACGGGCAGAGCACTGAGCGGTCCGAGGCCTCCGGGGACGCCGATGTCGGCGACGCCGTAGTCGGCGAACGCGAACACCGCGAAAACGAGCACGAAAGTGCCGATGACCTCGGTCACGAGGTTCCAGCCGTAGGAGCGGATCGCGGGGCCCGTCGAGAAGACGCCGAGCTTGTTGGCGGGCTCGGGCTCCTCGTCGAAGTGCTGCTTGTACGCGAGCCACGTGAGGATGGCACCGACGATCGCACCGAGGAGCTCGGCGGCGGTCGCGACCGCGAACTGCGCGAAGCCGATCTTCCCGCCGATCAGGAGTCCGATGCCGACGGCCGGGTTCAGGATCGCTCCGGAGTAGGCGGAGGCGAGGACACCCACGAAGACCGCGAGACCCCATCCCCAGTTGACCATCAGGAAGCCGCCGCCGTAGCCCTTGTTCTTGGCCAGGGCGACGTTCGCCACGACTCCGCATCCGAGGAGGATCAGCATCGCCGTGCCGACGAACTCCGAGAGGAAGTAGAGACCGAGATTCACTTCAGTCATGTCTTCATTGACCTTTCTTGTGTGCCGGGGCCCCTCAGCCCCGGCACGTTATGGGAGTTACGCCGCGAGGAGGGCGGCGCTTCGGAGCTCTCGTCAGCCGCGGGCGCGGGACGGGATCTCGAGTCCGTGTCGTTCGTTCAGCAGCAGACGGGTCTGTTCGAGCTCGGCGTCGTGCCGCTCCCGGTCCCATTCGAGCAGCGGGGCGAGGGCGTCCGCAACCTCTTCGAGCACCTCGGCATCGGCATTTCCGGTGAAGGCGATGCTCGTGCGGCGCAGGATCACGTCCTGGAGGCGGGCGACGAGTTCGTTCTTCACCATCCACTCCAGCTCGCGGGTCGAGAGATCGCCGCCTGCGAGCGGGGCGTCCGCACCCTGCTCGATGTATTCCCACACCTGGGCGGCGCGGGTGCCGTAGCGGGCGAGCAGCTTCTCGGACCGATCCCCGGCGCCGGGCAGGTTCTCCTGGATCCAGATACGACGCGCCTTCTCGGTGCGGGGGAAGTCCCGTCCGCCGCCGATCGCCCGACCTGCGGTGGAGACCGTCCGCGTGCGTCCGATCAGTCCGAGCACGGTGTCGGACAGAGACTCGCCGAGCGCGCGGAACGTGGTCCACTTGCCGCCGACGAGGCTGACGAGCGGTACGGCGCCCTTCCGGTCGACCTCGACGCGGTAGTCCCGCGACACGAATCCGGGAGCCGTGTCCTCGTGGCGGGGGAGCGGGCGGATGCCGGAGAAGTTGTAGACGATCTGCTCGCGCGTCACCGCGATCTGCGGGAACACGTGGTGGATGAGATCGAAGAAGTAGTCGATCTCCTCTTCCGTGCAGACCGGGACCTCGCGCGGGTCGGCGTCGATGTCGGTGGTGCCGACGAGCACCCGGCCCTTGAGCGGGTAGATCAGCACGATGCGGCCGTCGGAGTGCTCGAAGAAGATCTCGCGTCCACGCGTCGCCTCGAGGAGCTCCGGGTGATCGAGCACGATGTGCGATCCCTTGGTGCCGCCCATGAAGTGCGTGTCGGTGCCGAGCGCGTCGTTCGTGAGGTCGGTCCAGGGGCCTGAGGCGTTGACGACGACGTCTGCGGTGACCGCGAACTCGGTGCCGCTCTCGCGGTCGCGGAGCAGGACCTTGTCGCCGTCGCGGGAGATCGCCTCGACGTAGTTCAGCGCGACCGCGCCGGGGTGTGCCGCGCGGCCGTCCTGCAGCACGTCGAGCGCGAGGCGCTCGGGATCGTGCATCGATGCGTCGTAGTACGTCGCGGTGTACTTGATGTTCGGGTCGAGGTGGGGGAGCTCGGCGAGCGACTTCTTGCGTCCGAGGAAGCGGTGGCGGGGGACCGTGCCGCCGTCGCGCGAGAACGTGTCGTAGATCGTGAGGCCGATCTTGATGAGGAAGGCGCCGCGCTCCTGCGGCTTGCCGCTCTTGTGCGTCAGGAAGCGGAGGGGCGCCGAGAGGATGCCCGAGAACGTGGAGTAGATCGGGATCGTCGTCTGCAGCGGCTTGACGTAGTGCGGTGCGATCTTGAGGAGGCCGTTGCGCTCCTCGACGGACTCGCGGACGAGGCGGAACTCGCCGTTCTCCAGGTACCGGATGCCGCCGTGGATCATGTGGCTCGACGCGGCGGACGCCCCGGAGGCGAAGTCGCCGCGCTCGACGAGGACGACGTCCACACCCTGCAGGGCCAGGTCCCGGAACGTCGAGATGCCGTTGATCCCCGCTCCGATGATGAGGACGCTCGTGCGTCCGTTCTCTCGTACGGCGCGGACCTCTGCGCGCTCCGGTGACGAGTGTGTCGACTCGATCATCTTCGACCTCTCTTCTGTGCGTGCCCCCAGCATCGACCCGATGTATCCGCACGCGCAAGTCCACTGCACATATGTGCAAGGATCGAGGTCGAGGAGGACCAGATGGCCCAGTCGGATGCGGGATCCCGCGATTCCAAGCTGATCGCGGCGCTCACCGCCGCACAGTTGTACTACATGCAGGACAAGACGATGGAGGTCATCGCCCAGGAGCTGAAGACGTCGCGCTCCTCGGTCTCCCGGCTGTTGAGCTTCGCTCGCGAGAGCGGTCTCGTCGACATCCGCATCAACTCTCCGCTCGAGCGGCTCGGGATGCTGGAGCAGAGGATCCGTGATCGGCATCGGGTCGTGGCGCACGTCGTGCCGACACCGGAGATCGTCAGCGAGGTCGAGAGGCTCGAGCGCGTGGCGCTCACCGCCGGCCGTCTGCTCTCGCAGTTCGTCGACTCCAACATGATCGTGGGCGTCGCCTGGGGGTCGACCATCAGCGCGGTCAGCCGCGGTCTCACGCAGAAGGAGACGCACAACACGACCTTCGTGCAGCTCAACGGCGCAGGCAACACGCAGACGAGCGGCGTCGAGTACTCCAGCGACATCCTCCAGCGATTCGGCAGCGCGTTCGGCGCACAGGTGCAGCAGTTCCCGGTCCCGGCCTTCTTCGACGATCCCTCGACCCGTGAGGCGATGTGGCGCGAGCGCAGCACGCGACGGGTACTCGACCTGCAGGCCAAGATGGACATCGCCGTGTTCAGCCTCGGATCGCCCGCTGCGGAGGTGCCCAGTCGGGTCTATGTCGGCGGGTACCTGGGACGAGACGACTACCGGAGCCTTCGGGAGGACCACGCGATCGGCGATGTCGCGACCGTGTTCTTCCGCGCCGACGGCTCCTGGCGGGACATCAGGGTGAACGCACGGGCTACCGGTCCTGGGCTCGACAGGCTGCGGCGTGTTCCCCGACGCGTATGCGTGGTCTCCGGCATCCCCAAGCTGGTGAGCCTGCGCGCCGCGATCGCCGCCGACCTCGTCACCGACGTCGTGCTCGACGAGGGGCTCGCACGACGGCTCGTCGAGGACTAGGGGCCTCGACGGTGCGCGCGGCTCAGGGGATGTCGGTCGAGGCTTCGGGACCGGAGCGGAACTCGCGGATCAGGTGCTGCACGACCGCCTGCAGGTTCCCGCCGGTGGCGTTCGCGATCGTCAGCTGCCGTTCGTAGCTCGCGCCGTCCGTGAGGATCGTGTCTATGCTGCCGAACTCCCGCACGCAGCCGAGTTCCACGGCGAGCGGCGCGAGTTCCTCCAGTATCTCCGCGACGTGGTCGCGCACAGGACGCTGCGTGCCGGCGGCATCGACGATCACGCGGGCGTCGAGGCCGTAGCGAGCGGCGCGCCACTTGTTCTCGCGGTGATACCACGAGGGCAGAGTCGGAAGAGCGCGTCCCTCGTCGAGCTCGCGCGAGAGATGCTCCACCAGGACCTGGACGAGCGCGGCGACGGCGGCCAGCTCGGGAAGGGTCGAGAGCCCGTCGCAGGCACGGACCTCGATCGTCCCCCAGCGAGGAGCGGGACGGATGTCCCACCGCACCTCCGTCGCGTCCGCCATGACCCCTGTGCGCACCATGTCGTCGAGATAGGACTCGTACTCCGACCAGTCGGCGAGCTGCCAGGGGAGACCTGCCGTCGGAAGCTGCTGGAACACGAGTGCGCGATTGGAGGCGTACCCGGTGCGCTCACCCGCCCAGAACGGACTCGACGCCGACAGCGCCTGAAGATGCGGGAGGTATGCCGCGAGCGCGTTGATGATCGGGATGACCTTGCGCTTGTCCTCCACGCCGATGTGCACATGGATTCCCCAGATCATCATGTTGCGACCCCACCACTGGGTGCGCTCGATGAGCGTGTGGTACCGCGTCTTGTCGGTGACCTCCTGGTCGAACCACTGCGCGAAGGGGTGGCTCCCGGCGGAGAGCAGCTCGATCCCGGCGGGATCGGTGGCGCTGCGGACAGCGGAGATCGCGTTCGCGATGTCGTCGACGGCGTGCGCCACGGAGTCGCCGATGCCGCTGGTCACCTCGATCGTGTTGGTGAGGAGCTCGCCGGTCACCGTGTGGCGCTCATCGGCGCTCTCGGCCTCCAGCGCGGACAGCAGCTCGGGGGCGCGGCCCACGAGATCGCCGGTCGCCGGATCGGCGAGCATGATCTCCCATTCCAGGCCGACGGTGGAGCGTACGGAGGACGCGAACTCGAGGGGCACGCGCTCAGTCTGACACGCAGCGTCGGCGACACGGCAAGGCCCGTGTCGCCGCGTTTCGCTCCTGGCGCGTGGATCTGGCAGAATAGAGGGTCGGACGACGTGCTCGACCCTCTATCCAGCACGAGTCCTCCCTTTGAGCTTCCGCCGGGAGTGCACCCCACTCTCCAGGCGACCGGTTCGTCACTTTCCACACAATTCAGGAGAATCGTGGCTGTCAAGATTCGTCTCAAGCGCCTGGGCAAGATCCGCGCGCCGTACTACCGCATCGTCGTCGCCGACTCGCGCACCAAGCGCGACGGTCGTGTGATCGAGGAGATCGGCAAGTACCACCCCACCGAGGAGCCCTCGTTCATCGAGGTCGACTCCGAGCGTGCGCAGTACTGGCTGTCCGTCGGTGCGCAGCCGACCGAGCAGGTCACCGCGCTTCTCAAGATCACGGGCGACTGGGGCACCTTCAAGGGCGACAAGGACGCGAAGTCCACCCTCAAGGTCGCCGAGGAGAAGACGGCCTTCGAGGCCGACTCCTCCAAGAAGTCGGTCATCAAGCCCAAGGCGGAGAAGAAGGAAGAGACTCCCGCTGCGGAGGCTCCCGCCGCCGAGGCCGACGCGGAGGCCGCTGAGGCTCCCGCCGCCGACTCCGAGTAATCTGCTGTGCTCGCCGCCGCGCTCGAACACATCGTCAAGGGGATCGTCGATCACCCGGAGGATGTGCGTATCAACGCCTCCACCTCGCCGCGAGGCGACCTTCTCGAGGTGCGTGTGCACCCCGACGATCGTGGACGCGTGATCGGGCGCGGCGGCCGCACCGCCAAGGCACTGCGCACGCTCATCACCGCCCTGGCTGATGGCCGTCGCGTCCGCGTCGACGTCGCGGACGACTGACCGTGGTGCCGAAGGACAAGAACCAGGGCAAGAACCAGCTCCGCGTCGGGCGTCTCGTCAAGGCCCACGGCCTCAAGGGCGCACTGAAGCTCGAGCTGTACACCGACAACCCCGAGCGACGCTTCGTGCCGGGTGCCGAGTTCACGCTTCAGGTGCCCGAGGCGTCTCCGTGGCACGGCAAGACCGTGACGGTGCGCGAGTATCGCGTCATGAACGGCAACCCCGTCGTCTTCCTCGACGACGTCGACGACCGCTCGGCTGCCGAGGGACTCGTGCGCGCGATCCTCTGGATCGACCAGGACGCCGACGAGGTCGAGGACAACGCCTGGTTCGACCACCAGCTCGTGGGACTCGACGTCGTCCGCGACGACGTCGTGATCGGCCGCGTCGCGCGCGTCGAGCACATGCCCGCACAGGACCTCCTCATCGTGAAGGCAGGCGAGCAGGAGGTCATGGTTCCGTTCGTCGAAGCCATCGTCCCCACCGTCGACGTCAGCGCCGGGCGTGTCATCGTCACACCGCCGGCCGGGCTCTTCGAGGAGCTCCCCGACACCGACAGTACCGAGGGCGCGGGGGAGTCCACGGACTCCGACGCCTCCGAGTGACCTCGGGTACGGTTCTCCCGTGCGCATCGACGTCGTCTCGATCTTCCCGTCGTACTTCGACGGCCTGACGCTCTCCCTGCTGGGGAAGGCGCGCAGCACCGGCATCCTCGACCTGGCCGTGCACGACCTGCGCGACTGGACGCACGACCGCCATCGAACGGTCGACGACACACCCTACGGCGGCGGTGCCGGCATGGTCATGAAGCCCGAGCCCTGGGGCGCGGCGCTGGACGACCTGGTCACGCGCGCGCCCGTGTCCGATCGGCCGACCATCATCTTCCCCTCGCCCGCCGGTGAGGTGTTCACTCAGGCGACAGCGCGCGATCTGAGCACGCGCGAGCACCTGGTCTTCGGTTGCGGCCGTTACGAGGGCATCGACGAGCGGGTGTTCGAGTACGCTGCCGACCTCGGAGAGGTGAGACTGCTCAGCCTCGGCGACTATGTGCTCAACGGAGGAGAGGTCGCGTCCATGGCGATGATCGAGGCCATCGGCCGTCTGATCCCCGGCGTCGTCGGCAACCCGGAGAGCCTCGTCGAGGAGTCGCACGAGGACGGGCTGCTGGAGTACCCCTCCTACACGAAGCCGTCGGCGTGGCGCGAGCGCGCGGTGCCCGATGTGCTTCTCAGCGGCAACCACGCGGCCATCGCGTCATGGCGTCGTGAGCAGCAGATAGAGCGCACGCGGACCCGCCGACCTGACCTGCTCGCGGAGACCGACGACTAGAGCATCCGCTCGCTCCTGCCTTCGATCTCGAACACCACACCGTGGGGATGCCGGAGGCCGAGCGCGGTCGGGGCGTCGAGCCCGCGCAGCTCGGCGCGCAGCATCCTCCCGATCATCTCGTGGCTCACGAGCACCGGGGTGCCGGTCGATGCCCATCCGCACGCCGTCAGGGCGCGACGAGCCCGCGCGCGTGCCTGCGCGTAGCTCTCCCCACCGGGGAACGCCCACCCGTAACGGTTCTCCGCACGGTCGGCGCGGGCCGTGGGGAATCTCTCGTCCGCCTCCTCCCACGTGAGGCCGGCCAGGTCGCCGTGGTGGATCTCCGCGAGCTCGGGTACCTCGACGAGGTCGGCCCCCGTCCGCTCGGCGATGACGACGGCGGTGCGCAGCGCGCGACCGAGTGGGCTCGAGCACACGGTCGCGACTCCTCGGTCCGACAGCAGCTCCGCCATCCTCTCGGCCTGGCGGAGCCCCTCCGCGGTGAGCGGCGAGTCCAGCTGGCCGTGCATCCGATGCTCGAGGTTCCAGTCGGTCTGGCCGTGACGCACCAGGAACAGATGCTCCGGTACGTGACGGTCCTGCGGGATCATGCGTCCAGGATGGCACAGCCGGTCGGTGGGACCGCGGCTGCTAGCGTCGAGGCATGGTGGATGAGGTGCTGGCACGATCGTTCGAGACTTCCGGAGAAGACTACGACCGGTACCGGCCGGGCTTCCCCGCGGCCGCGGCCGAGATCATCGTTCCCGTGCCGCTGCAGGTGGTGCTCGACCTCGGCGCCGGCACGGGCAAGTTCACCCGCCTTCTCCTCGACCGCGCGGAGAAGGTGATCGCGGTCGAGCCCTCCGTGCCGATGCTCGACGTGCTGCGCGCGAAGCACCCCGGAGTCGACGCCCATGTCGGGAATGCGGAGGCGATCCCGTGCCCCGATGCGTCGGTCGACGCGGTGACAGTGGCGCAGGCGTTCCACTGGTTCGACAGGGACGCGGCGTGCGCGGAGATCGCCCGGGTCCTCCGCCCCGGGGGAGTCCTCGGACTCCTCTGGAACCACTCCGATCCCGACTGTGCGTGGGATCGCGCAGCTCATCGGGTCGCGCACCCGGCAGTCGCGGAGCAGGACGGCACCTCGGCGAGTGCGACGGAGGAGCTCCCGGGCTTCGCGTTCGTCCGTCGGGACGAGATCCGGACGGTCGAGAGCATCCGCCGGGACGACTACCTGCGTCGCTGGGGGACCGTCAGCACCTTCCTGGTCGCCGATGCCACCGGGCGGGCGGAGATGATCGCGGACATCGAGCGGATCCTGGATGAGGATCCGACGACGCGGGGACTCGAAGTCCTCGAGCTGCCGGTGGTCACCGACGTCTTCGTGTACGAACGCCGTTGAGGCGTCCGCTCAGCGGACCCCGAGGAACGACCGGTCGGTCAACACGATCGGTCCGTCGGCCGTGACCGCGACGGTGTGCTCGGAATGGGCGCCGCGTGAGCCGTCGACACTGCGCAGCGTCCATCCGTCGGGGTCGGTGACGAGTTCGTCCGTGGTCGCGAGCAACCAGGGCTCGAGCGCGAAGACGAGGCCCTCGCGCAGCGGGAAACCGCGCCCGGCCCGGCCGTCGTTCGGCACGTGCGGGTCGCCGTGCATGATGCGGCCGACGCCGTGTCCGCCGAAGTCCGTGTTGATCGAATAGCCCTCGCCGTGCGAGACCGCTGCGATCGCGGCAGAGATGTCGCCGATGCGATTGCCGACGACGGCCGCGGTGATCGCCGCGTCCAGAGCGCGCTCGGTGGTCTCGATGAGGCGGAGGTCTTCCTCCCGCGCGGTGCCGACGACGAAAGAGACGGCCGAGTCGGCGACCCAGCCGTCGACGGACACCGCGAAATCCAGAGACACGAGATCGCCGTCGCGAAGCGTGTAGTCGTGCGGGAGCCCGTGCAGCACGGCGTCGTTGATCGAGGTGCAGATGACCTTGCCGAAGGGGCTCGCGCCGAACGACGGGTGGTAGTCGATGTAGCAGGACTCGGCCCCGGCCTTGCGGATCATGTCGTGCGCGCGACGGTCGATCGACAGCAGGTTGGTGCCCACCTTGGTCTCGTCCCGGAGGGTCGCCAGGGCCTCCGCCACGAAGCGCCCGGCGGCGCGCATCTCGTCGATCTCGGCGGGGGTGCGCAGTTCGATCATCGGGTGTCCTCTCGTCCTCTCCATTGTCCCCGATCATCGACAGCGCGGCGTCCACGCGCTCAGAGCGAACACCGGGGCCGTCCACAGCCTGTCGTCGTACGATCGACGCATGTGGTTGCGTCAGGCGTTCTTCCGGTGGTTGCTCCCGGCCGCGTTCCTGCTGCCGCTGTGGTTGCTCATCGGGTGGGGTGTGTTCCAGGGTGGATGGGCGATCCTCTGGGTGCTCTTCATCGCGATCCCCTCCGTCTTCGTCGGACAGCTCCTGCTCACGCTGCTCACGCGCTCCCGTCCGTCTGTGCGCATCGAGCGCGCGGTGTCGTGGTGGGACGTCGCAGGATTCGCCGTGTGGCACGGGCTCACGATCGCGGTCGGCTTCTTCCCCGGCGCGGCCTTCGGTTGGCTGCTCGCCGGCGCCGTGGTCGCGGGGATCGGTCTCGTCTGGCTCCAGATGTGGCAGCTCTGGAACGAGGCGAAGGGGAGCGGCGCCCGCATCCGGGAGACGATCACCTGGTCGACCCTGCCCCGCGAGGACGAGGCTGCGCCGGCGACGCGTGCCCACGAGGTCATCGTGGTCAAGGAGACCGAGCAGCGGGAGTTCTGATCCCACTGCGCGGTCTCATACCACCCCGCGGTTTTGGTCGCGCGCGGCATCCATGGCAGAATAGACCTTTGTGCCGTGACCGGCTCTGCCACAGGGGAGCCCGCGGACGCTTGCGAGCGCCGTTCGGCACGAACCCGTTCTTATTCCTTCCAGCACCATGCAACCGACCTGTGGCGAGTGCAGAGAGAGACGATCATGCAGATCCTCGACGCCGTCGACGCGGCTTCGCTCCGTTCCGACGTCCCGGTCTTCCACCCGGGCGACACCGTCAACGTCCACGTGAACATCACCGAGGGCAGCCGCTCCCGTATCCAGGTCTTCAAGGGCGTCGTCATCGGCCGCCAGGGCGACGGCGTTCGCGAGACCTTCACGGTTCGCAAGATCAGCTTCCAGGTGGGCGTCGAGCGCACCTTCCCCGTGCACTCCCCGGTGATCGACCACATCGAGGTCGTCACTCGCGGTGACGTGCGTCGCGCGAAGCTGTACTACCTCCGCCAGCTGCGGGGCAAGAAGGCCAAGATCAAGGAGAAGCGCGACAACTGACGCGCAGGTTCTCCACAGCACCCCGGGACACGATGTCCCGGGGTGCTGTGTTCTCCCCGGGGTATGCGACCCTTGATAGTGCCGTCTCCGAGCGGTGCCGCTCTCTGAAGGAACCTGATGACGACTGACTCCGCATCCGCATCGACCCCCCGCACCCGTCGGCGCGGAATCCTGGTCTTCCTGCGTGATGTGCTCATCATCATCGTCATCGCCGCGGTCGTGTCGTTCGTCGTGAAGACGTTCGTCGTCCGTTCCTTCTACATCCCGTCCGCGTCGATGGAGCGGACGCTCATGACCGACGACCGCATCCTCGTCGACGAGCTCACGCCGCGATGGACCGGCTACGAGCGCGGGGACATCGTCGTGTTCAAGGACCCGGGTGGCTGGCTGGACGGCCAGCCCCAGGCCCCCGCGCAGCCCCCTCTTGTCGAGGCAGTCGACTGGGTGCTCAACGTCGTGGGGATCTCGGCATCCGACTCGCAGGACCACCTGGTCAAGCGCGTGATCGGCATGCCCGGCGATCACGTCGTCTGCTGCAACGCCCTCGGCCAGATCACGATCAACGGCACCCCGATCGACGAACTGTCGTACCTGAATCTGCCGGATGGCGACACCGCCGCGTCCAACGAGCCCTTCGACGTCG
Organism: Microbacterium sp. GCS4; assembly: GCF_001262495.1. Lineage (GTDB taxonomy): Bacteria > Actinomycetota > Actinomycetes > Actinomycetales > Microbacteriaceae > Microbacterium. The sequence goes on along the minus strand of NZ_LGYE01000001.1, from coordinate 428,258 downwards.
TCGTCCCCGAGGGGTCGCTCTGGGTCCTCGGCGACAACCGCGACCGTTCGAGGGACTCCCGGGCGCATCAGGAGCTCCCGAGCGGTGGTTTCGTACCGCTCGACAACGTCGTCGGCAAGGCGTTCCTCACGACCTGGCCGTTCGATCGGATGGGGACGATCGACGGACACCACGACATCTTCAACGGGGTCCCGGACGCCGAATGACCGTCGTCGCACCCAAGCTGACCCTCGAGCGCAAGCTGCTCGCCGAGTTCGACCTCGTCATCTCGCTCGATGAGGTCGGACGCGGGGCGCTCGCTGGTCCGGTCGCGGTGGGGGCGTCGGTGATGGATGCCGCGGGGGCGCGTCGGCGCGTTCCGGAAGGGCTCCGTGACTCGAAGCTCGTGACCGAACGGCGACGACCCGATGTCGCGGCCCGTGCTGCGGCCTGGGTCCAGGCCTCGGGTGTCGGCTGGGCCAGCGCCGCCGAGGTCGACGAGGTCGGGATCATGCGCGCCCTGGGGCTCGCGGCATCCCGGGCGGTGCAGAGCGTCGTGGATCAGGGCGTGGCGACCGCGAACGCGCTGGTCCTGCTCGACGGGAACCACGACTACGTCTCCGCGGTCCACCCGGTGCCCCTCCGGGTCCGTCCCGTGGTGAAGGCCGATCGCGACTGCGCATCGGTGTCCGCCGCGTCCGTGATCGCCAAGGTGGCGCGGGACACCCTGATGGCGGGACTCCACGTCGATCACCCCGCCTATCAGTGGGATCGGAACAAGGGTTACGCGAGCCTGGAGCACCGAGACGCGATCCGGTCGGTGGGGCTGTCGCCGCACCATCGCTCCTCGTGGGCGATCGCGGACGCGCCGACCCTCTTCTGAGCAGCCGATCGCGGTCCGTGCGTCATGGTCGTCGTGGCGACTCTAGGATGGAGAGATCATGGATGAGGAAGCATTCGACGACTACGACCGCGAGCTCGAGCTGGCGCTGTTCCGTGAGTATCGCGACGTGGTCTCGCAGTTCCAGTACGTCGTCGAGACGGAGCGGCGTTTCTACCTCGCGAACGAGGTGAACGTCGTGCGTCGGGACACCGAGCACGACTTCTACTTCGAGATCTCCATGAGTGACGTGTGGGTCTGGGACATCTACCGCGCCGATCGCTTCGTCAAGGCCGTCAGGGTGCTCACGTTCAAGGACGTGAACGTCGAGGAGCTGCAGCGCCGCGAGTTCGAACTGCCGCAGGAGCTGTCCCTCGACGGGGAGTGACCCGCTCTCCACATCGCACGTCGTGAACCCGTTCTCCACCATCGCCGGTGGGGGCGCCGTCGGGCCGCGTGCTGAGTCCTCCCCGCACGACAGGCTGTCGACATGGCAGCGAAAGACGACCTCGGCAGGGCGGGCGAAGAGCGCGCGACGCGCTTTCTGACAGGCATCGGTTACGACATCCTCGATCGCAACTGGCGATGTCCCCAGGGCGAGATCGACATCGTCGCGCGCACGCGCGATCATCTTGCGATCGTCGAGGTGAAGACGCGGAGAACCGAGCGCTTCGGGCACCCGTTCGAGGCCGTGGACGCCCGGAAGCTGGGGCGACTCTGGCAGCTCGGTTACGCGTGGGTGGCCGAACACCCCAAGCAGGCGCGCGGACTGGCACTGCGCGTCGAGGCTGTCGCCGTCATCGGCGACGACCCGGAGGTCGGCGTTCTGGAGCACCTGGTGGACCTCGCATGAGCACGGTGCGCACCTGGGCGATCGCTCTCACGGGTGTCGACGGTCATCTCGTCGAAGTCGAAGCAGACCTGTCGAATCAGACCCCGGACTTCCGGATCATCGGACTGCCCGACAAGTCGCTCGGCGAAGCCGTGCAGCGCGTGCACAATGCCTGCAAGAACGCCGGTCTGGACCTGCCGAAGCGCAAACTGACGGTCAATCTGTCGCCGGCGAGCCTTCCGAAGCACGGATCGTCTTTCGACCTCGCCATCGCTGTCAGCGCCCTCGCCGCAGGCGGAGCGATCTCCCCTCGAGCGATCAGACAGGCGGTGCACATCGGGGAGCTCGCGCTCGACGGGCGCTTGAGACCGGTACCGGGAGTCCTCCCGGCCGTTCTCGCCGCTGCGCGTGCCGGTTTCGACACCGTCGTGGTTCCCAGCGCGAACGCCGTCGAGGCGGGACTCGTGCCCGGGGTCGTCGTACGGGCCGCGTCGACGCTCGCCGAAGTGGCGGTGTGGCACGGCGCGGATGTCGCGGTGCCCGACGTCGAGCCCGTGACGATCGGGGTCCCGGACAGGCCGGAGGAGGAGGCCCTCGATCTCGCGGACATCGCCGGTCAGACCGAGGCGGTCGAAGCGCTCGTGGTTGCTGCTGCCGGTGGCCACCACATGCTGTTGAGCGGGCCGCCGGGGGCGGGCAAGACGATGCTCGCCCGCCGTCTGCCTGGCATCCTGCCCGCGCTGACCGTCGATGAGGCGCTCGATGTCGCCTCGATCCGCTCCCTCGCCGGACAGGCGGTGGACGCGCTCGATCGTCGCGCGCCGCTGGAGGCTCCCCATCACAGCGCCTCGGTGGTCGCCCTGGTCGGCGGTGGGTCGCGTGCCGCCCGCCCCGGCGCGATCGCGCGTGCGCATCGGGGAGTGCTGCTCCTGGACGAGGCGGCCGAGTTCTCCCGCGTAGCCCTCGACGCACTCCGTCAACCGCTCGAGTCGGGGTCGATCGATGTGCACCGGTCGGGATTCACCGCGCGGTTCCCCGCGCGGTTCCAACTCGTGATGGCGATGAATCCGTGTCCCTGCGGCCAGTACGGCGTTCGCGGAGGGGAGTGCACCTGTCCATCGCTCGCGATCCGGCGCTACGCCGCGCGACTCTCCGGACCGCTCCGAGACCGCGTGGACATCGAGGTCCACGTCTCGCGCATCGCGGCGGCGGAGGCCGTGTCAGACCGGTCGGCCCGTACGACGAGCGCGGATGCGCAGCAGCGCGTCGTCTCGGCCCGTGCCCGTGCGGCCGAGCGCTGGCGCGGCACTCCGTGGCGCCGCAACGCCGACGTGCCCGGAGCGCGCCTGCGTCAGGCCGACGTGCGCGTCGCGGTGGAGGCACGCCGTCCGCTCGACCGGGCGCTCGAGAAGGGCCTGCTGACCCTGCGCGGGTACGACCGGGTGCTCCGCCTCGCGTGGACCATGGCCGACCTCGACGAGATCGACAGGCCGGGTCTGGACCAGGTCGGTCGGGCGCTGTTCCTGAAGCGGGGGTATGCCGCATGATCGACGGACTGCGTCGCGACGACGGTCTCGTGTCGGCCGTCACAAGCCTGCTGTGCACGGATCCACGCGTCGATGTGGATCGTCGGATGGATGCGATCGCGCGCGTGGCATGGAGCGTGCTCGCGGAGCCCGGCGACGGGGTGGCCGGCGCGCTCATCCAGGAGCTCGGTGCGACGGAGGCGTTGCGACTCGCGGTGGACGAGCACCCCACGCCCGCTCGCGTGCGAGGTGGCATTCCGGTCGAGGACGGCGCGATCGACGAGGGGATCTCGCGATGGCGTCCGCGGGTCGATCCGCGGCGTGTGACCGATGCGGTCAGGAGCGCGCTCGCGGCGAATGCACGACTGCTGCTCCCCGGTGATCCGGGATGGCCGGTGCAGATGGACGACCTCGGCCGACACGCGCCGCTGCTCCTCTGGGTGCGAGGCGAGACGAGACTGCTCGCGGCAGCACCGCAGGTCGCGATCATCGGAGCACGTGCGGCCACCGCCTATGGCGAGCACATCGCGGGGGAATTCGCGGGGGAGCTGGCCGCGACGGGCACGGTGATCGTCTCCGGCGGTGCATACGGCATCGACGGAGCGGCCCATCGCGCAGCGCTGGGTGTGGGCGGCGCGACGGTCGCCTTCCTCGCTGGCGGCGTGGATCGCGCCTACCCGCAGGGGCACCGCGACCTTCTGGAACGCGTGAGGACGACGGGTGCCGTCGTCAGCGAGGTCCCGTGCGGGACGGCTCCGACCAAGTGGCGCTTCCTCTCCCGGAACCGGCTCATCGCAGCGGTGAGCGACGCGACTGTGGTGATCGAGGCGGGATGGCGCAGCGGCTCGTTGAACACCGCAGGACACGCTGCGTCGCTCGGTCGACCGCTCGGCGCGGTTCCCGGCCCGGTCACGTCCGCCACCTCGGAGGGATGTCATCGTCTGTTCCGCGAGTACGACGCGCGCTGCGTCACCACCTCGGCCGAGATCCGTGAGCTCTGGGGCGAGGACCCAGGACGGCGAGAGAGCGAGCGCACGGATCCCGACGAGACTCGACTCCGCGACGCGATGAGCAGTCGCACGCCGCTCGCCACATCCGAGCTCGCGCGTCGGAGCGGCCTCTCGATCGAGCGGGTGAGCGCGCTCCTCGGTCTCCTCGAGCTCCGTGGCGAGGCGCGACGCTCCGAGACGGGATGGATCGGTGTGCGCCGGCAGAAACGGAGGCGTTGACAGCGCCCGGGCCCGGTGGTGCGCGTACGCCGGAGGCCGCCGACGGCCTGCTGCCGCCGTCGGGGCGGACGGGACGGCGTCCGCGCGGCGAGGCTGCGCTCAGGAACCGCGGGGAGAGGGCATGCTGAAGCGATGGAGTTCATCGAGGCCGCCGCCGCGTTCGCGGAGCACCTCGAGCGTGTACGACGGCTCTCGCCCGCGACGGTGCGCGCCTATCGGTCGGATCTGCGAGACCTGACCGTGGACGTCGGTGACGCATCCCTCGAGCAGATAACCCTCGACACGCTCCGGGACTGGCTCTGGCGGGCGACCCAGCGCGGAGATGCCCGGTCGACGCTCGCGCGCCGCGCAGCAGCCGTCAGGTCCTTCTTCAGCTGGGCGCACGAGCAGCAGCTGATCGAGCACGACCCGAGTCTCCGACTCGTCGCCCCCAAACGCGGCCGGACGCTTCCCACGGTGGCCTCCCAGGACGCGATGCGGACACTGCTCGATGCGCAGCGCAGCGCGGCATCGCAGGGGGATGCCGTAGCCCTCCGGGACCACGCGATCCTCGAACTGCTCTACGGTTCCGGCATCCGTGTCTCGGAACTCTGCGGACTCGACGTCGACGACGTCGATCTCGATCGCGCGACCGCGCGCGTCCTCGGCAAGGGGTCCAAGGAGAGGGTCGTTCCTTTCGGCATCCCCGCACGGGACGCCGTCGGTGCCTTCCTCACACGCGGACGACCTGTGCTCGCGGCACGAGCGACCGCCGCCCCCGCTGCTCTCCTGTTGGGCACCCGGGGAGCGCGGATCGGCCCCCGGGCCGTGTACGCGCTCGTCGCAGACGTGCTCGCTCCGCTCGTAGGCGAGGAGACCGTCGGACCCCACGCGCTCCGGCACACCGCCGCGACGCATCTGCTCGACGGCGGGGCCGACCTTCGGGCAGTGCAGGAGATCCTCGGGCATGCGAGCCTCGGGACCACTCAGATCTACACTCACGTCTCGTCCGAGCGTCTGGCGGCGACCTATCGCCTCGCGCATCCCCGCGCCTGAGGGTTCGTGGCGGCTCGAGCCTCGCGCTCAGAGGGGGTCGCAGCACGGGAGGAGCACCGCGCGCGGCACCTCGCCGAACAGGAGCATCGGATCCACGTAGGCGCCGTCGAGGCGCACGCCCAGATGCATGGTGCCCGGCGAGCTGTGCCCGCCCACGTCGACGACGCCGATCAGGTCGCCCACTGCCACCGCAGACCCCACCACCAGGTCTGACCGCACCGGCTCGAACGACGACACGAGCCCGCCGGAATGCGCGATCGTCAGGACGGCTCGGTCCACCACCGTGCCGCGAAAGGCCACCACGCCGGCAGCCGGCGCCCTCACAGACACGCCTACGGGAGCCTCGATGTCGATCCCTCGATGCCCGGGTCCGTAGTCGTGCGCTGGTGCGACGAACCTCTCGACGACGCGGCGAGGACCCTCGACGGGCCACATCCAGTCCGCCTTGACGGTGCCTGCGGGGTCCGGTGCGTCGACAGTCGGCGCGCTCGCGGCGCGCTGCCAGGGACGAGGATCAGAAAGGCGAGGAGCAGGAGCGCCGCGAGACACAGTCGGGTTCTCATGTGGGCATGTTCCCCAGGATCCGTGCCTGCCGCGCCGAGGTCTCGGACGGCAGCCCGGGAGCAGCGGACAACCGGGGATGCGGCTCGTGTGGGGAGAGCGAGTGCGGCGGAGTCTTCCTGTATGCTGGAGCAGCACCCCGATTCCGGGGTGACTACGCGTGCCCAGAGCGACGCCGTCGAGAGACGGATGTCGTGGCATCCACTCCCACAGGTCCCTTCTCCGAACGGGCGGGTGTGCGCCGGGCACCAGGAAGTCCGATCGACCGATCGGCTTGACAACCTCGACGGCGCATAACCGTGCCAGAACCAGGAGACGACCATGGCTGTGGTCACCATCCGCCAGCTGCTCGACAGCGGCGTGCACTTCGGACACCAGACCCGTCGGTGGAACCCGAAGGTGAAGCGCTTCATCCTCACCGAGCGCAGCGGCATCCACATCATCGACCTCCAGCAGTCGCTCGGCTACATCGACAAGGCCTACGACTTCGTCAAGGAGACCGTCGCCCACGGCGGCACGATCCTCTTCGTCGGCACCAAGAAGCAGGCGCAGGAGATCCTCGCCGAGCAGGCCACCCGCGTCGGCCAGCCCTTCGTCAACCAGCGCTGGCTCGGTGGACTCCTCACGAACTTCTCCACCATCGCGAAGCGTCTCGCCCGCATGAAGGAGCTCGAGGAGCTCGACTACGAGAACCCGGCCGCATCGGGCTTCACGAAGAAGGAGCTCCTGCTCAAGAAGCGCGAGCTGGACAAGCTGCACAAGTCGCTCGGCGGTATCCGCAACCTCACCAAGACGCCGTCCGCTCTCTGGGTCGTCGACGCCAAGCGCGAGCACCTCGCGATCGACGAGGCCAAGAAGCTCGGCATCCCCGTGATCGGCATCCTCGACACGAACGCCGATCCGGATGACTTCCAGTACCCGATCCCCGGCAACGACGACGCGATCCGCTCCGTCTCGCTGCTGACGCGCATCATCGCCGACGCCGCCGCCGAGGGCCTGCAGCAGAAGCACAACCCCGAGTCCGGCGACGTCGAGCCGCTGGCCGAGTGGGAGAAGGAGCTCCTCGAGGCTCCCGCCGAGCAGGTCACCGAGGCCGAGGTCGTCGAGACCCCCGCCGACGAGGCCGGTGCCGAGGCGCACGACGAGGCCGTCGCGGCCGCCTCCGGCGAGGAGACCGCAGAGGTCGCCGCCGCCGAGGCTGTAGACGCCAAGTAATTCCGCGACCACCACACACATCACGAAGCAAGGAGCCACCACACATGGCCAACTTCACCATCGCCGACCTCAAGGCGCTGCGTGAGCAGCTCGGCACGGGAATGGTCGACACCAAGAAGGCGCTCGAGGAGGCCGACGGAGACGTCGAGAAGGCCACCGAGATCCTGCGTCTCAAGGGTGCCAAGGGCAACGCCAAGCGCGCCGACCGTTCCACCAGCGAGGGGCTGATCGCCGCTCGTGAGAACGACGGTTCTGTGACGCTCATCGAGCTTGCCTGCGAGACCGACTTCGTCGCGAAGAACGAGCGTTTCATCGCGCTGGCCGACAAGGTCGCCGACGCCGTCTCCGCCGCCAAGGCGAACTCGGTCGAGGAGGCGCTGGCCGCGCCCGCCGGAGACAAGACCGTCGAGACGGTCATCTCCGAAGAGGCCGCGATCATCGGCGAGAAGGTCGAACTGCGTCAGGTCCGCACCGTGACCGGCGACAAGGTCGAGGTGTACCTGCACCGCACGAGCAAGGACCTGCCGCCGCAGATCGGCGTCGTCGTCGCCTACACGGGTGACGACGCCGACACGGCTCGCAGCATCGCGCAGCACATCTCGTTCGCGAACCCGTCGTTCCTGTCCCGCGAGGACGTCCCGGCCGAGGCCGTGGAGAAGGAGCGCGAGATCGTCACCGAGATCTCCCGCAACGAGGGCAAGCCGGAGGCGGCCCTGCCCAAGATCGTCGAGGGTCGCGTGTCCGCGTTCATCAAGCAGGTCGCCCTGCTCGAGCAGGACTACGCGAAGGACAACAAGCTCTCTGTCGCCCAGGTGGCGAAGGACGCCGGTATCACCGTGACGGACTTCGCGCGCTTCAAGGTCGGCGCGTAGCACAGTCGAAGGGGTTCGGATCCGGGAGATCCGAACCCCTTCTTCATGCCCAGAAGGCACTATCTTGAATCGGGATGAGAGGACTACACCCATGACCGAACGCACCGGACGCCGCCGCGTCCTCCTGAAGCTCTCCGGTGAGGCGTTCGGCGCCGGCCAGCTCGGCGTCAACCCCGACGTGGTCAGCCAGATCGCCCGAGACATCGCTGCTGCCGTCGATCGCGTCGAGATCGCGATCGTGGTCGGCGGAGGCAACTTCTTCCGCGGGGCCGAGCTGAGCCAGCGCGGCATGGATCGCGGACGCGCCGACTACATGGGGATGCTCGGCACCGTGATGAACGCACTCGCTCTGCAGGACTTCCTCGAGCAGGCAGGCGCTCCCACCCGCGTGCAGTCCGCGATCTCGATGACCCAGGTCGCCGAGCCCTACATCCCGCGCCGTGCCGAGCGACACATGGAGAAGGGCCGCATCGTGATCTTCGGTGCCGGCGCCGGACTCCCGTACTTCTCGACCGACACGGTCGCGGCGCAGCGTGCGCTCGAGATCGGCGCCACCGAGGTGCTCGTCGCCAAGAACGGCGTCGACGCGATCTACACCGCCGACCCCAACAAGCACGCGGATGCCGAGCGCATCGACCGTGTCACCTATCGCGATGCGCTGCAGCGCGGCCTCAAGGTCGTGGACTCGACCGCGTTCAGCCTGTGCATGGACAACAACATGGACATGCGCGTGTTCGGCATGGAGCCGGCGGGGAACGTGACCAAGGCCCTCCTCGGAGAGCCGATCGGCACGCTCGTCACTGCCTGAGCGCCTCACCGGACTCGCGGGTCCTGCCCGATAGAATTCTCAGAACACCCCGACGATAGGAGTCACCGTGATCGCGGACGTCCTCGCTGAAACCACCACTCGCATGACGCGGGCGGTCGAAGCCGCCAAGGAGGACTTCTCCACGGTCCGTACCGGCCGGGCCAACCCGCAGCTGTTCCAGAAGCTGCTGGTCGACTACTACGGAACGCCCACGCCGCTCGCTCAGCTCGCCTCCCTGGCGAACCAGGAGGCGCGCACTCTCATCATCACGCCGTACGACAAGTCGGCACTGAAGGCGATCGAGCAGGCCGTGCGGGACATGCCGAACCTGGGCGCCAACCCCACGAACGACGGCAACCTCGTGCGCGTGACGATGCCGGAGCTCACGGCTGAGCGTCGTAAGGAGTACGTCAAGCTCGTGAAGTCGAAGGCGGAGGACGCGAAGGTCCACGTCCGCGGCATCCGTCGCAAGGCCAAGGACGAGCTCGACGCTCTCAAGAGCGAGCTCGGCGAGGACGAGATCGTCCGCGGCGAGAAGGAGCTCGACGTCCTCACGCGCCAGCACGTCGACCTGATCGACGACGCTCTCAAGCGCAAAGAGGCCGAACTCCTCGAGGTGTAGGCCGCATGACCGACGATCCGACCGGTGAAGGCACCGACAAGCCGCATACGCGCCGCGAAGCGCGCGACTCGTCGACCTCTCCCGGCGGCACGCCGTTGGCGGATGATGCCTTCCCGCGATTCGATGCGGAGGCGATCCCGCCGCGGCCACCGTTGCCGGAGGAACTGCCGCTCGTTCCGGTGGAGACCCTCGCGACCGGGGATCACAACGCGATCCGCGAGCAATGGCGCGCCGCACGCGACGAGTTCGGCACGCATGTCTCGAACGCCCGCGACCAGCTGGACCTCGCGAACGAGCGCATCAAGGAGCGGACAGGACGGGACCTGATCGTCGCGATCCTGATCGGCCTCGCCTTCGGCGGCGCTCTTCTCGCATCGCTCCTGTTCATCAAGGTGCTCTTCGTGCCGTTCGCGCTGGCCGCCGCGCTGCTGGGCGTGTACGAGCTGTCTCTCGCGCTGCGGGCGTCCGGGCGTCGGATCGACGTCGTCCCGCAGTTCGTCGCCGCTGCGCTCCTGGTTCTGTCTGGGTTCTTCCTCGATCTTTGGCTCGTGTGGGTGACGCTGTTCCTCGCCGTGGCGTTCGTGATCGTGTGGCGCCTCGTCGCCCAGATGATCGAGAAGGACGGGCGCACCTACGGAGACGTGCTGGCGGACGCCGTGATCGGCGGTTTCGTGCAGGTGTACGTGCCCTTTCTCGCGGCCGTCGCGCTGATCCTGCTCGGTCAGGACGGCGGCGAATGGTGGGTGCTCAGCTTCATAGCGATCGCCGTGGCCGCGGATACCGGCGCCTACGCCGCAGGGCTCGCCTTCGGTCGGCATCCGATGGCCCCGCGCATCAGCCCGAAGAAGACGTGGGAGGGGTTCGGCGGTGCCGTCGTGGCGTCGGTCGCCGCGGGTGTTCTCCTCGCGATCTTCCTGCTGGGTGTGCCGTGGTGGATCGGCGTGATCTTCGGCGCCGCGATCCTGCTCTCCGCCACTCTCGGCGACCTGGGCGAGTCCATGCTCAAGCGCGATCTCGGGATCAAGGACATGAGCTCCTGGCTTCCCGGCCACGGCGGCCTCCTCGATCGTCTGGACAGCATCCTGCCGTCCACGATCCCCGCCCTGTGCCTCTACTTCCTCTTCTCCTCCTGGACGGTGCTGTGATGTCTTCCGACGACCTGCTCGACACGACCGAGGCGCCGCAGGCGCGACCCGCGTTCACGCTGACCAGCGGCCGCACGCGTGGCTACCACCGCGCGGCCGTCGACACCTTCCTCGCGGCCGCGCGGGCGGCGTTCGAAGGCGGGGGCGATCTCACGGCAGCCGACGTACGCGTGGCGTCGTTCCCGCTGGTCAAGAACGGCTATGTGGTCGCGGAGGTGGACGCCGCGCTGGGGCGCGTCGAGGACGCGCTGGCGGCTCGCTCCCGCGACCAGATGGTGCGCTCGCGCGGCGCCGGCGCCTGGGTCGAGCAGGCTCGCGATGAAGCGCAGGTCATCCTGGATCACCTGGCCCGTCCGCGTCGCCACCGATTCGGCCGCACGGGGGTGCTCACCTTCGGCTACCGCGTGGACGAGGTCGACCATGTGGCGTCGCGTATCGTCCGCTACCTGCGCGACGGGGAGCCTCTGACCGCTGAGCAGCTGCGGGGCGCCGCTTTCCGCATGCAGCGCGGGGGGTACCGCGAGGAGCAGGTCGATGCCCTGCTCGACGCGACGATCGACGTCATCCTGGCTGTTCGCTGAACGTTTCCGTGGTCTGCCCGGCGCTCACCGGGTAGACTGCCGCCTATCGTGAACTCCCGAAACGACATGATCGCTCACCGGAACGACGTCACGCCGCTGCCCGCGTCGACGACTCTCTCGGCGCGCGCGGGCACTCGCCGACGCGGCATCGTCGGCTTCTTCGCGGCACTCGCAGTGGTCGGCTTCGCCGGCGCTCTCGTCGCTCCCACCGGAGTGGCCCTCGCGCAGCAGCCCGCCGAGGCCGCGACCGAGTCCGCGTACTCCGCGGCACTGGCCGACACGCAGAACCTCACGGTGACGGTCGAGGGAGCGGAGATCGCACCTGTTCAGCGCGGTTCGTTCTCGGTCTACGTGACTCCCAAGCCCACGCCGACCCCGACGCCGACGACCGCCTCATCGGGTTCGAGTTCGGGAGGCGGCGGACCTCTCTTCTACACGGGCGGCGGTGCTCCCGCCGAATGGATGTCGGCCGCCGGCATCGCCGAGGCGGACTGGGGTTACGTCGACTACATCGTGTCGCGCGAGAGCGGATGGAACCCGAACGCCACGAACAAGTCTTCCGGGGCGTGCGGGCTCGTCCAGGCCCTTCCCTGCAGCAAGGTCCCCGGTAACGGCTACGACCCCGTCGACAACCTGCGCTGGGCCACGGGCTACGCCACCGGCCGCTACGGCAGCTGGGCGGGCGCGCACGCGTTCTGGACCAAGAACCACTGGTGGTGAGCGGAGGCGATGCCTCGCTCGCACCGACGACGTCCGTCGCGCCCTGAGGGCGAGGACTCCCTCGACCGCCTTCTCGCGTCCTGGAAGCGCACGGAGACCCGACGCGGGATCGAATGGACCGTGCAGCCCGTCTCCGGTCCGCAGGCACAGAAGGACTATCTGTGTCCCGGATGCGGTCGCATGATCACGCCGGGGACGGCGCACGTCGTCGCCTGGCGGGCAGACGGCGTCCTGGGCGATGCGGCAGACCTCGCCGCACGTCGGCACTGGCATACGCACTGTTGGAGGATGGCGTGAGCATCGAGATCCGTGGACCGCTGGAACTGCCGGCTCGGCGGGAGGACGTGGAGCTCCGCACGGCGGACGGACTCACCCTCGTCGGGGAGCTCGCCCTCCCGGAGAGCGCCGCCCCTGTCGCGACGCTCGTCACACTGCATCCTCTGCCCACCGCGGGCGGCTTCATGGACTCGCACGTCATCCGCAAGGCCGCGGCCCGTCTGCCCGCTCTCGCCGATCTCGCCGTGCTGCGCTTCAACACGCGGGGCACGACGTCGCCGCGCGGCACCAGCGATGGTGCCTTCGACGGGGGAGCGGCTGAGCAGTTCGACGTCGCCGCGGCGATGGACCTGGTGCGCGAGCGGGCTCTGCCCCGTCCCTGGCTGCTGGGGTGGTCGTTCGGCACCGAGCTCGCGCTGAAGTACGGGCGCGAGCACGACGTCGAGGGGATCATCCTGCTCTCTCCGCCGCTGCATCGCACGACGGACGACGAGGTGGCCGCATGGCGCGACTCAGGGACGGAGGTCGTGATCCTCGTCCCGGAGCTCGACGACTACCTGCGCCCCGCTGAAGCACGTGAGCGGTTCGCGTCGATCCCGCACGCCAACCTGATCGCGGTCGAGGGAGGCAAGCATCTCTGGGTGGGGGAGAGCCAGACACGTCGTGTCCTGACCGAGATCGTCGCCGCCGTCAACCCCTCGGCTCTTCCGCTTCCGACCCAGTGGCCGGTGGCCTAACGCTCGTTCATGCGCGGGATCAGCACCTGACGGTAGATGATCAGGATGCTCGCCGCGACGGGGATCGCGATGAGTGCTCCCAGCAGGCCGAGCAGGCTGCCGCCGGCGAGGGCCGCGACCACGACCACGGCGCCCGGCACCGAGACCGCCCGGCTCATGATGCGCGGCGAGATCACGTACGCCTCGATCTGCATGTACACGAGGTAGTAGATCGCGGCGGCGATCGCGATTCCGGGTGAGCCGAGCCCCGGGATGAGGCACACGAGCACGATGATGGTCGACCCGGTGAGCGTGCCGACGAGCGGGATGAGGGAGAAGAAGAACGCGACCACGGCCAGCACCGCGGGGAACGGCGCGCCGATGATCGACAGGTAGATCATGCTGAGCACGCCGTTGATGACGCCCAGGGAGACCTGCCCCATGACGTAGTAGCCGACCGAGTCGGTGATCTGCTCCGAGAGGTCGATGAAGCGGTCGCGCTTCGACGCGGGGGCGAGCTGGTACACGGCGCGCTTGAGGGAGGGCGTCGACGCCGTGAGGTAGATCGTCAGGATCAGCACGATGAACGCCCCGAAGAGCCCCGTCACGACGGACAGACTCGCGTTGATGACGCTGTTCGTGATGTCGCCGAGGTTGGCGATCAGCCAGGCCTGGGCCTCCTGGAGCACGCGCTCGACATCGAGGTTCGGGAAGGCCGCGGTGATCCACTCCTCGATGTCACCGAGCAGGCTGGGACGGCTCACGATCACCGTCACCTGCGAAACGAGCTGCGAGATCTGATCGACCAGCACGGGGATGACGATCAGGATGATGCCGGCGAAGACACCGAGCACCGCGACGATCGTGATGAGGACCGCCAGCCACCGCGGGAGTCGGCGCCGTTCGAGGAACGAGACGAGGGGGTCGAGTCCGAGGCTCAGGAACAGGGCGGTGCCGACGTACAGGAGGACGGTCGACAGGCTCTGCACGCTCGTGATGAGGAGGATGCCGAGCCCGACGCCGAGCGTCGCCACGAGGGCGGTGCGGAACGGACTGTGGATCTTCATCGTGCTCCTCGTGATCGGTACCTAAGGGTATCCGTCGGGGCGGTGCGCTCCGGACTCGACGTGCCGCAGGACGCGGCCTGCGACGCCCTCGTGGGCAACACACAGGTGGTTTCGATAGTCTGAAATGTCGAGTGTTGCGACTCGGGCGTGCGTCCGAGGCGCGTGAGGAGACTATTCGTGCGTTTCGTATGGGCCGTCGTGGCCTTCGTGCTGGCCGCGGGCCTGATCGGTGCGGGCATCGCCCAGCGCACCGTGTTCATGGGCCCCTCGAGCCAGAAGGTCTCGGTCGCCGTGGACGAGCCGGCACCGTTCGTGCTCATGGACGGCGAGGTGTTCCGAGAGAACCCGGGGGCGCAGACCCTCACCGTCACCGGCGATGGAGACGTCTTCGCCGCGCAGGGCCGTACCGCCGATCTGGAGGCATGGCTCGCCGACTCCGACTACAACCACGTCAGTGTGGGTGAGGACGGCGACCTCGTCGTCGAGCACGTCACCGCCTCCGCCGATTCGACGGACGCCGGCGACAGCGGAGAGACTCCGCAGCCGACCGAGACGCCTGCGGCCGGCGAGAGTTCGGCCGGCGATGCGGACGCGGGGGAGCAGCCGGGGCGCAACCCGGTGGGGTCCGACCTCTGGCTGCAGACCTTCAGCGAGACCGGCACCCTCGAGGCGGGGATGCAGGTGCCCGAGGGCGTGAGCGTGCTCATCGCCCAGGACGGCACCGCCGATGCCCCGGATGACATCGCCGTGTCCTGGCCGCTCGACAACTCGACTCCGCTCGCGGGTCCGCTCATGGTCGCGGGCGCGATCGTGCTCGCGGCGGGCCTCGTGCTCTACGTCCTGGCGATCCGTCATCAGCGTCGCGGACGAGGCCCGCGCCGCAAGGGCCCCGGTCCGCTGCCCGCCACCGAGCCGATCGACCTGGCGCAGCTCCCGCCCGCCGAGCGTGCGGCGATCGAATCGTCCGCCCCCGAGACGGCGGCGCCGGAGGCCCCGACCGCTGATCCTGCCTCGACGGACGCGTCGTCGACGGCTGCGGCCGCCCGCCCGGGTGCCGACGGTGAGGCGCCCGACGACGTCGCTCGCCGCACCGAGAGTCGTGCCAAGACCGGAAGCCGTCGGCGTCTGCTCGCGATCCCTGCGCTCGCCCTGACCGCAGTGATCGCGACGGGATGCTCGGCCGACTCCTGGCCGCAGTTCGGTGAGGGGACGCCGACGCCGTCGCCCAGCGCGACCGTGATCGCCCCCGACAACCAGAAGCCCCCGGCCGTCACCGAGGCGCAGGCGAAGAGGATCCTGGAGGAGGTCTCGTCGACCCTGGCCGATGCCGACACCGCGATGGACATCGAGCTCGCGAAGACGCGCATCGATGGACCGGCGC
This sequence comes from Microbacterium sp. GCS4, assembly GCF_001262495.1. GTDB lineage: Bacteria > Actinomycetota > Actinomycetes > Actinomycetales > Microbacteriaceae > Microbacterium. The sequence goes on along the minus strand of NZ_LGYE01000001.1, from coordinate 412,813 downwards.
TCGCGGCGCGGACGACCGAGTACGCTCTGCGCACCGCGGTGCCGGAGACGCCGGTGCCCGCGGTGATCCCGACCGATGACGTCGAGGTCGTGCTGCCCGAGGCCACCGACCGTTGGCCCCGTACGGTGCTGCTGCTCTCGCAGAGCGAAGGCGACGACACGGTGCCTCCGGTGATCCTGACGATGACACAGCAGGACCCGTGGTCGAACTACAAGGTCACGAACATGGCGGAGATGTCGGCAGACGCCGTCTTCCCCGATGTCGCAGCCGCGTGGCTGGGTACGTCGATGGTCCCCTCCGACTCGGCGTTCCTGAGTCTTCCGCCCGGTCAGTTGGCGACGGCGTTCGCAGACGTCGTCGACGCCGGGGACGCCAGCGCTTCGTACGGCCTTTTCGACGACACGGCGCTGAACCTCGCGAAGTCCATCCAGGACAGCCGCCAGACCGTCGTGCAGAACCTCGCGGACTCGGGCGCGGCCGAGACGTCGCAGACTGCCTTCGATATCGTCCCGGCCGACAGCGCGCCGGTGTCGATGACGACCCTGGGAAGCGGAGCGATCGTGGCCGTGTCGCTCATCGATTCCGAGACCGTGACTCCGACCTCGGCCGATGCGGTGATCCGGTTCACCGAGAACGCTCAGGCGAAGGCGCTCACGGGCGTCACGGAGTCTGCGAAGGGTGTCACCACCAAATACGAGTTCCAGCTCTTCTTCTCCGTTCCCGCACAGGGATCCACCGAGCAGATCAAGCTTCTCGCCGTCCACCAGGACCTTCTCTCCGTCGAGGTGATCAAGTGACCGATATCTCTCCCGCCGCGCTGCGCGGCGCCGTCGACCTGTCGAGCCTGCGCAACCGTCCGGCGCCGGGGGCGGCACCCGCGGCATCGGTGCCCGCCGGTGCCGTGGCCGACGTCGTGGTCGACGCGACCGACGAGTCGTTCGGGCAGATCCTCGAGATCTCCCGTACGGTGCCCGTGGTCGTCGACCTCTGGGCGAAGTGGTGCGGGCCGTGCAAGCAGCTCAGCCCCATCATCGAGAAGGTCACGCGCGAACTGGGCGGACGCGTCCTGCTCGCGAAGGTCGACGTCGACGCGAACCCCCAGCTCGCTCAGGGATTCCGCGCGCAGTCGATCCCGATGGTGGTCGCGCTCATCGCCGGGCAGCCCGTGCCGATGTTCACCGGAGCCGTCCCCGAGGAGCAGGTCCGCGAGGTCTTCGCGCAGCTGCTCCAGGTCGCGGCACAGAACGGCGTGACGGGTACCCTCCCCGTCGGCGAAGAAGCGGATGCCGCAGATCCTGCCGAGCCCGCGGAGCCGCCGATGCCGCCGCTGCACGCCGCAGCCTTCGAGGCTATCGAGCGCGGTGACTACGCCGCGGCGATCACCGCCTACGAGAAGGCTCTGGCCGAGAACCCGCGCGACGAGGATGCGATCGCGGGCCTCGGCCAGGTGAGACTTCTCGACCGCGTGCAGAACCTCGACCTGCAGGATGCGCGCGCAGCGGCGGCCGCAGGGCCCCTCGACGTGCAGGCGCAGTTCGACGTCGCCGACCTCGATCTCGCCGGAGGACACGTCGACGATGCGTTCGGACGCCTCCTCGACCTGTTCGCCCAGCTTCCCTCGGACGAGCGCGCTCCGGTGCGCGAGCGCCTCGTGGAGCTGTTCGGCCTGATCGGCGCCGCCGACCCCCGCGTGGTGACCGCCCGGAACCGCCTGTCCTCCCTTCTGTTCTGAGGGCGGTGTTCCCGCGCCGTGACCGGCGCGGCCTCAGCCGTGGGTCACGGTCGGAAGGTGCGGATCGCTCTGGTGACGCAGCCAGATCGTGGAGAGCGCGGGGAGCGTGATGGTCGCGGTCGACGCATCCGATCCGTCCTCCGGATGGGCCACGACCAGGCCGAGATTGCCGGACCCGCGCCCGCCGAAGGCGGCGGCATCCGAGTTCAGGATCTCCTGCCAGACTCCCTCGCGGGGGAGAGTCAGCCGATACCCGCTGCGCTCGACGCCGGCGAAGTTGCTCACCACGACGAGGCGGCCGCCGTGCGCGTCGCGGCGTTCGAAGGCGATCACCGTCGGATCCCAATCAGGTGCGCCGAGGCGCGAGAACGACGATCCGTCGTTGTCTCTCTCCCACAGCGGTGCCTGCGCGCGATACGTGCGGTTTAGTTCACCCACGAACGCCTGCAGCTGGGCGTGCGAGGGCTGATCGAGAAGCCACCAGTCGAGTTCGCGGGACTCGGACCATTCGGCCAGCTGGCCGAACTCCTGCCCCATGAACAGGAGCTTCTTGCCCGGGTGGCCCCACATGTACGCGAGGTACGCCCGCACGTTCGCGAGCTTGTGCCAGTGGTCGCCCGGCATCTTCGCGAGAAGACTGCCCTTGCCGTGGACCACCTCGTCGTGGCTGATCGGGAGCAGATAGTTCTCGCCGAACGCGTAGACGAACGAGAACGTCATCTCGCCCTCGTGGTGCGAGCGGTACATCGGGTCGCGTTCGATGTACTGCAGCGAGTCGTTCATCCACCCCATGTTCCACTTGAACCCGAAGCCGAGTCCCGCATGGTCGGTGGGAGCGGTCACCCCGGGGAAACTCGTCGACTCCTCGGCGATCATGAGGATGCCGGGGTGCAGTCGGTACGCCGTGGCGTTCACCTCCTGCAGGAACCGGATCGCCTCGAGGTTCTCCCGACCGCCGTGGATGTTGGGCTCCCACTCGCCGTCCTTGCGGGAGTAGTCCAGATACAGCATGGAGGCGACCGCGTCGACCCGCAGCCCGTCGACGTGGAACTCCTGCAGCCAGTACAGGGCGTTCGCGACGAGGAAGCCGCGTACCTCGGGACGACCGTAGTCGAAGATCAGCGTGCCCCAGTCCTGGTGCTCGCCGCGGCGCGGATCCGGATGCTCGTACAGCGGCTGACCGTCGAATCCGGCGAGTGCGAAGGCATCCTTCGGGAAGTGCCCGGGAACCCAGTCCATGATGACGCCGATGCCCGCCTGGTGCAGTCGGTCGATCAGGTAGCGCAGATCGTCGGGGCTGCCGAAACGACTCGTCGCGGCGTAGTAGCCGCTCACCTGATAACCCCAGGACCCGCCGAAAGGATGCTCTGCGAGAGGCATGAACTCGACGTGCGTGAACCCCGCCTCGGTGACATGGGCGATCAGCTGATCGGCGACCTCACGATAGCCGAGGCCCGCGCGCCACGATCCGAGATGGACCTCGTACACCGACAGCGGCTGCGCGACGGCATGCGTGGCGGCCCGGCGGGTCATCCACGCACCGTCGCCCCAGGCGTACGACGACTCGGTGACCACCGAGGCCGTCTCCGGCGGGACCTGCGCGGCCTGCGCCATCGGATCGGCCTTCAGAAGCCAGGCGCCGTTCCGCGAGCGGATCTCGTACTTGTAGATCGATCCGACCGCGACATCGGGGATGAACAGCTCCCAGAGGCCGCTCACGCCCATGGAGCGCATCGCGTGACCCTGACCGTTCCAGCCGTTGAAATCGCCGACGACGCGCACGGCCGTGGCGTTCGGAGCCCAGACCGCAAAAGCGACGCCCGACTCGCCGTCGAAGTCGCGCGGGTGCGCGCCCAGGACCTCCCACAGCCGCTCGTGACGGCCTTCGGCGATCAGATGCAGGTCGAGGTCGCCGAGTGCCGGCGGATGCCGGTAGGGATCGCCGCTGAGCGTCTCCTCGTCGTCGCCGTACGCGGTGGCGATCCGGTACGCCACGGGCGCTCCGTCGTGCTGGCCCTCCCAGATGCCGTGCGCGACGTGCGCGAGGTCGAGGCGGGTGCCGTCGCGGAACACGGCCGCGACGGACGCCGCGAGCGGCCGACGGACGCGGATGACGGTGACGGTGCGATCCGCGGCATCCGTGTGCGGGTGTGCGCCCAGCACCGCATGCGGATCGTGATGCGCCCCCTCGGCGACGGCCGCCCAGTCGGCGGACGACGCGACGTCCTCGAGATAGCTCATGCTCGCTCCTTCACCCTCAGGATGTGCACCGGCTCGTCGAAGGCGTCGAGCCGCACGTAGTTGTGGTCGCTCCACGTCCAGACCGCACCGGTGAGCAGGTCTTCGACCTCGAAGGGCTCGCCCGGTGCGACGCCCCAGATGGTGGTGTCGAGGTGCACGGTGGTCTCCCGCACGGAGTGCGGATCGACGTTGGCGACGACGATGATCGTGTCCGGCCGCCCGGTGCCGGTGAAGGCCGCGTCGAGGTGCTTGCTGTACACGAGGACAGCGTCGTCGTCGCTCCAGTGAGCCGAGAAGTTGCGCAGCTGTCGGAGCGCGGGGTGATCGTGGCGTATCTCGTTGAGCCGACGCAGCAGAGGGGCCAGGGAGTCTCCGGAGCGCTCCGCGCCCTGCCAGTCGCGCACCTTGTACTCGTACTTCTCGTTGTCGATGTTCTCCTCGGAACCGGGGCGCGCCACGTTCTCGAAGAGCTCGTAGCCGGCGTACACGCCGTAGATCGGCGCCGCCGTCGCCGCGATGCAGGCGCGGATGCGGTAGGCGGCTCGTCCGCCGAACTGGAGGTACTCCGTGAGGATGTCGTGCGTGTTCACGAAGAGGTTGGGCCGCATGTAGTCGCTCGTGTCGTGCGCTATCCCGTCGAGGAACTCCTCGAGCTCGGCCTTCGTGTTGCGCCAGGTGAAGTAGCTGTAGCTCTGCTGGAAGCCCACGGCCGCGAGCGCTCGCATCACGGCGGGACGCGTGAACGCCTCGGCGAGGAAGATGACGTCGGGGTCGTCGGCGTTCACGGTCGCGATCAGCCATTCCCAGAACTGCAGGGGCTTGGTGTGCGGGTTGTCGACGCGGAAGATCTTGACGCCCTCGCGCACCCAGTGCCGCACGATCCGCAGCATCTCGGCGTAGATCCCCTCGGGATCGTTGTCGAAGTTCAGCGGATAGATGTCCTGGTACTTCTTGGGCGGGTTCTCCGCGTAGGCGATCGTGCCGTCGGGGAGGGTCGTGAACCACTCCGGGTGCTCGGCGACCCAGGGATGATCCGGAGATGCCTGCAGTGCAAGGTCGAGCGCGACCTCGAGGCTCTCCTTGCGCGCGGCACGGACGAAGGAACGGAAGTCCGCGGGAGTGCCGAGGTCGGGGTGGATCGCGTCGTGCCCGCCGTCCGGCGAACCGATCGCGTACGGAGAGCCGGGGTCGCCCGGCTCCGTGGTCAGCGTGTTGTTGCGTCCCTTGCGGTTGCTCGTGCCGATCGGGTGGATGGGGACGAGGTACACGACATCGAACCCCATCGCGGCGACGCCCGGCAGGCGGCGGGCCGCGGTGCGGAAGGTGCCGCTCTTCACCGTCCCGTCCTTCAGCCTCTTCGCACCCTCGGAGCGCGGGAAGAACTCGTACCAGGCGCCGACTCCGGCGACGGTGCGTTCCACGAGGATCGGGTGGGGCTCCGAGGCCGACCGCAACGAGGTCAGCGGGCGCTCGTCGAAGATCCGGGCGAGCTCGGGATCGACGGAGAGGGCCAGGATGCTATCGCTCTCGGCCGCACGGAGCTCCTGCGCCGTCGCAGCGAGAAGTCGACGCTGCGCGGCCGGGCGGTCCCTCTCTGCGGCGGCCCGGGTGAGCAGGTCCGCCCCGAGCGCGGCCATCACGGGCACGTCCACGCCCGCGGCGACCTTCAGCTCGGTCGCGTGCGCCCAGGTGGCGAAGTCGTCGGAGAACGCCTCGAACCGGAAGGTCCACGTGCCCTGCACATCGATCGCGATGTCCGCTCCCCAGCGATCCGTGCCATCGAGACGCGGGCGCAGGCGATGGAGCGACTGTTCGCCGTCGGGCGCCGTGAGCCGCAGCTGCACGCCGATGAGATCGTGCCCCTCGCGGAACGCGACGACGCTGAACGGCACGACCTCGCCGACGAACGCCTTGGGGGTGAAGCCGCCGGCGACCACGGGGGCGTGATCGAGGAGCGGGATCCGCGCGGTGCGGAGGTCGGGCCCGTCGGGCGCCGCGTCGAGCGGGCGCAAGGGGATCTGGGAGGTGCTCCGGAGAGCTTTCGGACGGGTGCTCGTTCGTGCGGCCACATCCTGACAGTACCGCGATGCCCTGGTGCTCGGAAGCGCGCAGACATGCGGCGCGCCGTGTGCTATTCGACCCGGAAAAGGCGCATCGACGTGCCGGGGACGGGCAGCACGTCCCCGGGCGCGAAGACCTCCTCAGCGGACTCCGGGCGCTCGTCCGCACTCGACCACAGGGAGACGAAGCGCGTGGCTCCCTCGAGCTCCTCGGGCAGGCGGACGTCGATGGGTGACTCCGTCCCGTGCACGATGAGCAGGATGCGGTTCGCGGCCTCCTGATCGGGGGTGGACGCGGCGACGTACTGCAGCGTGCGGTTGCCCGGGTCCGTCCACTGCTCGCTCTCCATGGTCTCGCCGTTCTGGTCGAACCATTCCATGACGGAGGCGTTGGGGATGTGCTCGCCCAGACGGGCATAGCGGCTCGGACGCAGGGCCGGATTCTCGGCGCGCAGCCGGATGAGACGCGTCACGTGCGCGCGCAGATCCTCCTGCCAGGGCTCGGGATCCCAGCTCAACCAGGTCAGGGCGGAATCCTGGGCGTAGGCGTTGTTGTTGCCGCGCTGGGTGCGCCCGACCTCGTCCCCGGCCGTGAGCATGGGGATGCCGGCGGACAGCAGCAGCGTCCCGAGCAGGTTCCGCATGGCCTTGCGGCGCGTCGCGATGATGCCCGCGTCGTCGGTGGGTCCCTCGATGCCGTGGTTGAAGGCGCGGTTCGTGTCGGCGCCGTCGCGGTTGTGCTCGCCGTTGGCCTCGTTGTGTTTGACGTCGTACGACACGAGGTCGTTCAGGGTGAAGCCGTCGTGTGCGGTGACGAAGTTGATGCTCGCGAGCGGTCCGCGTGCCTCGGAGAACGTGTTGGAGGAGCCGGCGAGGCGGGTCGCGAATCCGCCGATGCCCACCGGGGCCGACGCGCGTCGCGCGTAGTCGATGTCGCTGAGCCAGAAGTTGCGGACGCGGTCGCGGTAGCGGTCGTTCCATTCGTGCCAGCCGGTCGGGAAGTTGCCGGTCTGCCAGCCGCCGAGGCCGACGTCCCAGGGCTCGGCGATGAGCTTGGTGTCGCGCAGCACGGGGTCATCGGCGATCGCCGTGAGCAGCGGGTGATCGGGCGTGTAGGTGTGCGAGCCGTCGCGAGCGATCGCGGTCGCGAGGTCGAAGCGGAAGCCGTCGATCTGCATCTCCTGCGCCCAGTAGCGCAGCGAGTCGAGCACGAGCCGGGCTCCGGCGTCCGTCGAGGTATCGAGCGTGTTCCCGCAGCCCGTCGTGTCGACGTATGCCCCGGCGGCGTCCTGCCGGTAGTAGCTCGCATTGTCGATCCCGCGGAGGCTCGAGCGCGGCCCGCCGATGCCCTCCTCGGAGGTGTGGTTGTACACGACGTCCAGGATCACCTCGAGTCCGGCCTCGTGCAGCAGCCGCACCATGCCCTTGAACTCGGCGAGGACAGCCTCGGGACCCCCCTTGCGGGCATCGTCCGTGGCATATGCGGTGTGCGGGGTGAAGAAGTTCAGGGTGTTGTAGCCCCAGTAGTTCGTGAGTCCGCGTTCGAGCAGCCGCGGCTCCGGCACGAAGGCGTGCACGGGGAGAAGCTCGATCGACGTGACACCCAGGTCGCGGAAGTACTGGATCATCGCCGGGTGGGCGAGTCCGGCGTAGGTGCCGTGCAGTGCCGGAGGCATGTCCGGCTGACGCTTGGTGAGCCCCTTCAGGTGCCCCTCGTAGATCACAGTGCGGTCGAGGGGGATGCGCGGCTTGGCGGAATCGCCCCAGTCGAAGCCGTCCTCGATGACCACCGAGCGCCACTCCTCGTAGCCGTCCCCCTGAGCGAGCCCCCGGGCGTAGGGGTCGAGGAGGAGGGTCTCGGGATTGAACGTGTTGCCGGGGCCGTGCGGTCCGCCGACGCGGAGCGCGTAGCGGGTCCCTGGCTGCAGGAGCGGCGTCGTGACCTCCCAGACGCCGCCGGGCAGGCGCTCGAGATCGACCTGGTCCGTGGCCCAGTCGAGGTCCTCCGCGTCGAAGACGACGAGCTCGACGGACGACGCGTTCTGCGACCAGACGCGCAGCGTCCCGACGCCGTCGTGCAGACGCACGCCGAGATCGTCGAGAGTGGTGCCGCCGGGCGCGGCGAGGACTCGATTCGCGGGCATGAGTACACCCTAGAGCGCCGAGCCTGGGTGTCATGACGGGCGACATCCGGTATATCGGAGCGGGAAGGCCGGAGCGTGCGCCCGAGAAATGGGGGAGAGTGGAAGGATGCAGCACTATCTCGACCACGCGGCGACCACTCGGTTGCGCCCCGAGGCCCGCGACGCCTGGGTGCGCGCGAGCGAGCTGGTCGGGAACGCGTCGTCGACCCACGGCGCCGGTCAGGGTGCGCGAAGACTCCTCGAGGAGTCGCGTGAGCGCCTCGCCGCCGTCCTCGGATGCGATCCGATCGAGGTCGTGCTCACCTCGGGCGGCACCGAGTCGATCAACCTCGCACTGAAGGGGCTCTGGTCGGCGCGCGCGGGCGGCACCGACGCGATCGTGCTGCCGGATGCCGAGCACCACGCGACCATGGACACCGTCGAGGCCCTCGTGTCGGCGGGCGCCGTCGCACGAGGTGTACGGGTGTCGTCGACGGCGGCGATCGACGTCGCGGACTTCCGGGATCGGCTGCCGGGCGCCGCCCTCGCGACCGCGCTCGTCGCGAACAACGAGGCGGGGACCCTGAACGACTCCGCAGCGCTTGCGGCATCCGCCGCCGAGGCGGAGGTGCCGCTGCACCTCGACGCCGTCGCCGCGCTGGGGCACGTGCCCATCTCGTTCCGCGGACTGCGCGCGGAGGCGGCGGCCGGTAGCGGACTCGTCGCCCTCAGCATCGCGGGGCACAAGGTCGGCGCCCCGGTGGGTGTCGGGGCGCTGGTCGTCTCCCGGACCGCCCGGCTCAGTGCGCTGCTCCACGGTGGCGCTCAGCAGCGCGGCTTGCGCGCGGGAACCCAGGATGTCGCGGGAGCCGCGGCGTTCGCCGTCGCCGTCGAGCTCGCGGAGTCCGAGCGTGAGACCGAGCATCGTCGCCTCTCGGCGCTGCGCGAGCGGCTGGTCTCCGGCATCCTGACCCGCGTGCCCGTTGCGGAGCTGCTGGGCGATCCCGCGCACCGACTCCCGGGCAACGCGCACGTGCTCTTCCCCGGGGCGGTGGGGGAGAGCCTGCTGTTCCTGCTGGACATGCACGGAATCGCCGCATCGACCGGATCGGCGTGCCAGGCCGGTGTCGCCGAACCCTCGCACGTCGTGACGGCCATGGGACGCAGCGAGCAGGACGCCCGCAGCGTGCTGCGCTTCACCCTCGGGCGGACCTCCACGGCGGCCGATGTGGATGCCGTCCTCGCGGCGATCGCGGACGTCTACGCCCGGGCATCCGGGTCCGGTCCAGGCGAGCGCTCGTAGACTGGTCGTATGAGGATCCTCGCGGCCATGAGCGGTGGCGTCGACTCCGCCGTCGCGGCCGCGCGTGCCGTCGAGGCGGGGCACGACGTCGTCGGCGTGCACCTCGCGCTCTCGCGTGCGGGCGGCACGTTGCGCACCGGCAGTCGCGGCTGCTGCACGATCGAGGACGCGCTGGACGCGCGGCGGGCTGCCGACGTGCTCGGCATCCCCTTCTACGTGTGGGACTTCTCCGAGCGTTTCCGCGACGACGTGATCGCCGACTTCGTGTCGGAGTACCAGGCCGGACGCACCCCGAACCCCTGCATGCGCTGCAACGAGAAGATCAAGTTCGCCGCGCTGCTGGAGCGCGCGATCGAGCTGGGCTTCGACGCTGTGTGCACGGGCCACTACGCCACGCTCGTCCAGACGGAGACCGGGCTCGAGCTGCACCGCGCGGCCGACAACGCGAAGGACCAGTCCTACGTCCTCGGCGTGCTGACGGCCGACCAGCTCGCGCACACGTATTTCCCGCTGGGAACCACGCCGTCGAAGGCGATCGTGCGCGCCGAGGCCGCGGAGCGCGGGCTGAGCGTTGCACAGAAGCCGGACAGCCACGACATCTGCTTCATCCCGGACGGCGACACGCGCGGATGGCTCGCCGAGAAGGTCGGCACAGCGACGGGTGAGATCGTGGATCGGACCGGCGCCGTCGTGGGGTCGCACGAGGGCGCGCATGCGTTCACGGTAGGGCAGCGGCGCGGGCTCAAGCTCGGAGTGCCGGCCCCCGATGGCAAGCCTCGCTTCGTCCTCGAGGTGCGCCCCGTCTCGAACACGGTCGTGGTGGGTCCCAAGGAGGCGCTCGCGACGCGGGAGATCGCAGGGGAGCGGTTCAGTTGGGCGGGCGCATCGCCTGTCGCGGCGGAGTTCGCCTGCGACGTGCAGATCCGAGCGCACGCCGAACCCGTGCCGGCTCGGGCGACGGTGTCTGACCTCGGAGTCACGGTCGTTCCCGACGGGCCGCTCGACGGCGTGGCTCCCGGACAGACCGCGGTGCTGTACGTCGGCACGCGCGTGCTCGGTCAGTTCACGATCGACCGCACGGTCTCGGCGGTGCCGGTCGAGGCGTAGCGCCCCCTGTCGATGTCGGTCGTCGCTCGTAGACTGAGCGGGTGCCGCAGAACATCTCGCTGGAAGACGCCCGTACCGAGGCCGAGGAGCTGACGACCCGGATCCTCGAGGCGAAGGACGCGTACTACGGGCGCGACACCTCGCTCGTCGATGACGCCACGTACGACGGGTGGATGCACCGCCTCGAGGAGCTCGAGCGGGTGCATCCCGAACTCCAGGGCCAGGACTCGCCGACGCAGATGGTGGGTGCGGCCGAGGCGACCGGTCTCGCGACGATCGAGCACGCCGAGCGGATGCTCAGCCTCGACAACGTCTTCTCGATCGAGGAGCTCCGCGACTGGGCCGCCAAGACACGCGCTTCGGCGGGCCGCGACGTCGACTGGCTCACCGAGCTGAAGATCGACGGCCTCGCTATCAACCTGCGGTACGAGAACGGGCGGCTGACGTCGGCGGCGACGCGCGGCGACGGCCGTGTGGGCGAGATCGTCACGGAGAACGCCCTGCGTCTCCCCATGATCCCGGCGCAGCTGAGCGGCACGGGGCATCCGTCCATCGTCGAGGTCCGCGGTGAGGTCTTCATCCCGGTGGCGGCGTTCGAGCGGTTGAACGCCGCACAGGCCGAGTTCCGCGAGCGCGCGTACGACGAGGCGCTCTCGCGCTGGGAGGCGCGGGGCGGCGTGAAGAAGCCCTTCGATGAGGAGAAGGCTCGCACGGCTGCTGCTCGCCGGTTCCCGTCCTTCGCCAATCCCCGCAACGCCGCGAGCGGAGGGCTGCGCCAGCAGATCGACAAGAAGAACGGGATGGAGCTCGAGGCGGGTCTGCTCCGCATCGAGTCGCTCGACCTCTACGTGCACGGCATCGGGGCGTGGGAGAACCCGCCCGTTGCGGCGCAGAGCCAGGTCTACGAGCTTCTCGCCGAGTGGGGACTGCCGACGAGCCCGCACACCAAGGTGTGCACGACGGTCGACGAGGTCGTCGAATTCGTCGAGTACTTCGGCGAGCACCGTCACGACATCGAGCACGAGCTCGACGGCATCGTGGTCAAGGTCGACGAGCTCGCGCTGCACGACGAGCTCGGGGCGACGAGCCGCGCTCCGCGCTGGGCGATCGCGTACAAGTATCCGCCCGAGGAGGTGCAGACGAAGCTCCTCGACATCGTCGTGTCGGTGGGTCGCACCGGCCGTGCCACACCGTTCGCGGTGATGGCGCCGGCGCACGTCGCGGGGTCCGTCGTGCGACAGGCGACCCTGCACAACAAGGACGTCGTCAAGGCGAAGGGGGTGCTCATCGGCGACACGGTCGTGCTGCGCAAGGCCGGAGACGTGATCCCCGAGGTCCTCGGCCCTGTGGTCGAGAAGCGCGACGGCACCGAGCGTGAATTCGTGATGCCCGCCGACTGCCCCGAGTGCGGCACGCCGCTGCGGCCCATGAAGGAGGGCGACATCGACTTGCGGTGCCCGAACGCCCGGTCGTGCCCCGCCCAGGTGCGTGGTCGTGTCGAGCACATCGGCTCTCGCGGCGGTCTCGACATCGAGGCGCTCGGTGAGGTGACGGCCGCCGCGCTGACGCAGCCGACTTCGCCGTCGACGCCTCCGCTCGAGACCGAGGCGGGACTGTTCGCACTCACTCTCGAGCAGATCGTGCCGATCGAGCTCGTCGTGCGGGACGCGGATACGGGGCTGCCCAAGGAGGACGAGGACGGACTCGTGAAGACCCGGGCACCGTTCCGGCGGAACCCCACGTCCGCCGAGAAGAAATCCGGCGTGGACGGCCCGCAGCCCTCCTCGCAGGCCGTCACGCTGCTCGCAGAGCTCGAGAAGGCCAAGACCAAGGACCTCTGGCGTCTGCTCGTCTCGCTCAACATCCGTCACGTCGGACCGTCCGCGGCGCGAGCGCTGGCGCAGTGGTTCGGGTCGCTCGACGCGATCCGCGCGGCGTCCCGAGACGAACTCGCGGCGGTGGAGGGCGTCGGCGGCATCATCGCCGATTCCCTGCTCGCCTGGTTCGAGGTCGACTGGCACCAGGAGATCGTTCGGCAGTGGACGGATGCCGGTGTGCAGTGGGCGACCCCGGGACATCCGGGACCGGGCGGAGCCGTCGCGGAAGGCGGCGTCCTCGAGGGGTTGACGGTCGTTGCGACCGGTTCGCTCGACGGCTACACGCGCGACGGTGCTCAGGAGGCGATCATCCAGGCCGGGGGCAAGGCCGCGTCGAGCGTGTCCAAGAAGACGGACTTCGTCGCCGCGGGCCCGGGCGCGGGGTCGAAGCTCGCGAAGGCCGAGGAGCTCGGCATCCGCGTGTTGGACGCCGCCCAATTCCGCATCCTCGTGACCGAAGGACCGGACGCTCTCGGATGAGGCGCTACGGACCGCTGCTCGCCGTCCCCGGTGCACTCGCGGTCGGCGACCCCGGTCGGCATCATCTCCGGTTGACGCCCGACGCCGTGGTCGTGCGCGAAGGGATCGAGAACCGCGGGATCATCCCGTGGGATCGGGTCGAACGGATACGGCTGGATGTGCCGACCACGAGGTTCCGCCTGCCCGGACTCGTCGGCACGATCGTCCTCGGGGCGGCATCCGCGCTCGCACAGACCGACATCGGCGCCGATCCCGAGGACGGCACGCTCACGATCACCGTGGACGGTGACCCGCAGACCTCACCACTCAGCCGGCATCATGTCGGTGGATACTGGACTCCCACCGTCGATGGCGCGCACCGCCTGCTCGACCACCTCGTCGCATCCCCAGAGCAGCGGGTGCTGCTGGCGCACCCGGAGTCGCTGGTGAGCGTCTCAGCCACACTCGCGCGCCGCGCAACGCTGCCTGACGCCTGACGTGCTCCGGCAGTCGTCAGACGGCGCGGGTCAGAGGATCACGTGCTTCGGAGCCATGCGATCAGTCGATCGCACTCCTCTGTGACCGCTTTCCTCTGGCGGGCGGACACGTCGTCGAGGTAGTCGACGGCGACGGAGTCATCGGCGCCCAGCGCCCATGTCGCCGCGACCTGTCCATCGACGAGCACGGTGCGCCGGCCGCCGATCACCAGCCCCAGGCGATCATCGGCGATCACACGCCGACGGTCGGTGTGAGCGAGCAGGACGTTGTCGAATTCCGGGAGCAGTCGGACCGGCACGTCGTTGTCGGCGCCCGGGCGGGGCGCGTCCGGCAGGTCGAACAGTTCGCGTCCCGCCTCGTCGCGAAAGGTAACGAGGAGCCCGCGAAGGCGCTCGAAGACGCCGGCGAGACGGGTCAGGCCCGACCACTGCTGAGCGTCCATCACCGTCGCGGGGCCGAAGGCGCGCAGGTACCTCACGACGACATCCTCGAGGTCGACGGCGCGCTGCTCGCGTCCCACCCACTGATCGAGCGTCGCGCATACTGCCCGCCCGCTCGAGCGCCACAGCCCCCGGGGCGGAACTTGGACCAACGGGAGGGACAGTCGGAGCGCGTTGCCCAGCACGGTGTGCGATGCATCCGGCCAGCGCTCGCGCAGGACGGTGCCGACATCGGCAGTACTGAGAGGACCCGAAGCCAGCACGGCACGGCCGGCTGCGGCCAGTTCGTCCGTGTCGACCTGGGCCTCGCGCAGTGGTTTCGCGAAAGGCCCGCTCCGCAACTCCCTGTCGAGCCTGGGCTGGAGGTGGGGTCTCAACCCGAGTGCATCGGTGGAGGTGACGAGATGGATCGTGCCGCGCATCAGCAGGATCCGCACCGCCGCCCTGTCGGTGAGCAGGCCCTCGAGCGCCTCCGGCCGGAAACCCTGCAGGCGGGCCCAGAGCCCGATGTACGGGGAGCGCGGCTCCTGTGCCTGGAGTCCCACGAGATGGTCGATCGCGGCGAGTGCCGGAATGTCCGCACGCTCGTCGAGCATCTGACGCGCGAGCAGCGCCCTGTTGAGATCCTTCGTCCCGAGTGTCACCACGGGCTCAGGGTATCCGCCGGTCGTTCTCGACGGGATGCCAGGACGTCAGAGCACCCGCGACATCCGCAGCTCGTGGAGCCCCTCGACACTGCCACCCTCCCCGAACTTCTCGGCGCCGTCGACGGCCCAGCCGTGGGCTCGGTAGAAGCCGATCGCACGTTCATTGCCGTTCAAGACCCAGAGGTAGCCGCGTGCCCATCCCTCGGCCCGCAGGGCGTCTTCGGCGCGCCGGATCAGCGCATGCCCGATGCCCTGCGACCAGGCATCCGGATGTGCATACAGGCCGGCGATCTCACCCTGCTCGCGCAGATCCTCGTCCCGTCCGCCGCCGAAGCTCGCCCATCCGACGATGCGACCGTCGAGTTCCGCGACGACCAGCCGATGGGGGACGGGACCGTAGGCGTCGGTGGACTCCCCGGCCAGGGAACGCTCGATCCAGGTGGTCCACATCTCCGTTCGCGCGTCGACGCTCTGCCGGTCGAGCACGTCCTGGTCGATGAGTCCCGCGTATGCGGAGCGCCAGGAATCCACATGCACGACGGCCACGCCGCGCGCGTCTCGGACGGTCGCGTCTCTGATCACCAGCATCCGGTCACCCTAGCGCGGGCGCGGCTGCGGAGCGGGGGACCGACACTCCGCAGAACAGGGGGATGCCGCGGCGTGTCGCTCGCGCCATCCGAAACTGTGCCCGGGGCCCAGCCGATCGAGGGGACCTCTCAGACCATCTGGGTCACGAGTCGTGGTGGCGTTGGAGCAGACGCTCCGAGATGGCGAATCCCAGACGGCGGTACAGCGGCACGGCCCGCTCGCTCGAGTGGACGACGATCCGCGGAGCGCCCTGATCCACTGCCGCGGCGCGAGCTGCCTCGACGAGCATCGATCCGACTCCCTGCCCACGGGACGTGGGCACCACGTACACGCTCTGGACATCAGCAGACAATCGTCGGAGATTCCCTGGGCGCGGCACGCGCGGGACGAGCGCTAACCAGGCGGCGCCGATAGCCTGGCCGGACGGCGACCGGGCGATGTACGCGGAGTGGTTCGCGCCATTCTCCGCCCACCACGACGTCATTTCCTGCGTGAAGGCACGCAGCTCGGGGTCCGTGGGCTCGCGTCCCTCGGCGTCGAGCCATTTCAGACGTGCGAGATCGATGGCGGACTCGAGTGCCGCCCGCTCGATCCGCACCTCTGTCACGGTCAGCCCTTGTGGCGCGGCTTGCGTGCCGGGCGGTCGTCGCGAGTCGGACGGTCGTCGCGGCGGTCGTAGCGCGGACGCTCGTCACGACGCTCGAAGCGGTCGCGACCGCCCTCACGGGGTGCACGGCGGGCGCCAGGACCGCGATCCGGCTTGATCTCGATCAGGCGGCCCGAGATCCTCGTGTCGCTCAACTTGGCGAGCACCGCCGGGTCGAGGTTTGCGGGCAGCTCGACGATCGAGAAGTCCGGGCGGATGTTGATCGCGCCGAAGTCGTCGCGGCCGAGGCCGCCCTCGTTCGCGAGCGCTCCGACGATCTGACGCGGCTCGACGCGGTGGCGGCGACCGACCTCGATGCGGTAGGCCGCGTAGTCGCCGCGCCCGCGCCGCTCACGCGGTTCGCGGTTCTCCCGCGGTTCACGGGTCGTACGCTCACGCGGCGGACGGTTGTCGTACTCGACGGCGCGTGCAAGGGCGTCGTCCTGAGGATCCAGCAGGAGCGGCTGGTCTCCCTGAGCGACCACGGCGAGCGCCGCCGCGACATCCGCCTCCGGCACGTCGTGGTTGCGCACGTAGTGGGCGATGATGTCACGGAACTTCTCGATGCGCGATGCGTCGCCGAGCGCGGTGGTGATCGCGTCGTCGAAACGCGCAAGACGCGTCGTGTTCACGTCGTCGGTCGTCGGCAGCTGCATCTGGGTCGGCTGCTGACGTGTGGCCTTCTCGATGTGCTTGAGCAGATAGCGCTCGCGCGGGGTGATGAAGCTGATCGCATCACCCGTGCGACCGGCGCGGCCGGTGCGGCCGATGCGGTGCACGTACGACTCCGTGTCCGTCGGGATGTCGAAGTTCACCACGTGGCTGATGCGCTCGACGTCGAGACCACGAGCGGCGACATCCGTGGCGACAAGGATGTCGAGCTTGCCGTCCTTGAGCTGATTCACGCTGCGCTCGCGCTGCACCTGCGGCACGTCGCCGTTGATCGCGGCGGCCGAGTAGCCGCGGGCTCGGAGCTTTTCGGCGAGGGTCTCGGTCTCGTTCTTCGTCCGGACGAAGACGATCATGCCGTCGAAGTTCTCGACCTCGAGGATGCGCGTGAGCGCATCGACCTTCTGCGCATACGACACCACGAGGTAGCGCTGCGTGATGTTCGTGTTCGTCGCCGTCTTCGACTTGATCGTGATCTCCTCGGGATCACGGAGGTACTGCTGCGCGAGGCGACGGATCTGCGCCGGCATCGTGGCCGAGAACAGGGCGACCTGCTTCTCCACGGGCGTCTGCGCAAGGATCTGCTCGACGTCCTCCGCGAAGCCCATCTTGAGCATCTCGTCGGCCTCGTCGAGCACGAGATACTGGAGCTCCGAGAGGTCGAGCGTGCCCTTGGCGAGGTGGTCCATGATGCGACCCGGGGTGCCGACGACGACATGCACGCCGCGTCGGAGGGCCGACAGCTGCACGCCGTACCCCTGACCGCCGTAGACGGGCAGCACGTGGACGCCCTTCATCTTCGAGGCGTAGGACTCGAAGGCCTCGCAGACCTGGAGTGCGAGCTCACGGGTCGGGGCGAGCACGAGCGCCTGCGGCGTCTTCTGAGACACGTCGAGCCGCTCGAGCACGGGCAGCGCGAACGCGGCCGTCTTTCCGGTGCCGGTCTGGGCCATGCCGACCACGTCGCGGCCGGAGAGCAGCGTCGGGATGGTCGCGGCCTGGATGGGCGAGGGTGTCTCGTATCCGAGATCCTTGATGGACTTGAGGACGGGCCCGGTGATCCCGAGCTCCTCGAATCCGGGGGTCGAGGGGGTGTCGGTGGGCGCAGCGTCTTCAGGAGTCACTGATCAAGGGTAGCGTCTCGCGACGCGCGCCACCTGGTGATGCGTTCAGGACCCGCTGGTGAGAGCGAGCAGCTTCTCCTTCACCTGGCGCCGCAGCACTTTGCCGATCAGGGACTTCGGCAGTTCGTCGACCACGAACACGCGGCGGGGCACTTTGTACGGCGTGAGGATGCTGCGTGCGTACTCACGCACGGCCTCGACGTCGATATCCGCACCGGGGTCGACGACGATCGCCGCCACGACCTCCTCTCCGGAGTGCTCGCTGGGGAGTCCGATGACGGCGGCGTCCACGACCTGCGGATGCTGTCGCAGGGCGTTCTCGACCTCCGTGGGCGCGACGTTGAAGCCGCCGGTGATGATGAGCTCCTTGATGCGGTCGACGATGCGGATGAAGCCGGCCTCGTCGACCGTGACGATGTCGCCGGTGCGGAACCAGCCGTCCACGAACACCGCTTCGGTCTCCTCGGGCTTGCCGTAGTACCCGGAGAACACCTGCGGACCGCGCACGACCAGCTCACCGGCCGAACCCGAGGCAACGTCGGCGGAGGGGTTCTCGGGATCGACGACACGGCACTCGGTACCGGGCAGCGGAAGCCCGACGGTGCCGGGGACGCGGTTGTCGGCGACCGGGTTCGCCATCAGGACGGGGGAGCACTCGCTGAGGCCGTATCCCTCGACGAGGTAGCCGCCGGTCGCCTGCTCGAACGGCACGACGAGCTCGTGGGGGAGAGCCATGGCTCCCGAGATGGCGACCTCGATTCCCGCGAGCGACACGCCCTTCGTCTGGGCGGCGCGCAGAAGACGGTCGGCGATCGGCGGCACGAGGGGCAGGAACGTCGCGGGATGCTTCTTCATGACGTCGAGCACGAGGTCGGGGTCGAACTTCGGGAACAGCACGAGGCGTGCGCCCATCGACATCGCGAACGTGAGGCACAGCGTGAGGCCGTATGCGTGGAACATCGGCAGCACGGCGTAGACGACGCATCCCTTGCCCCGCTGGATGGAGGGCACCCAGGCCTGGGCCTGCGCGGCGTTCGCGAGGAGGTTGCGGTGCGTGAGAGATGCGCCCTTCGGCGTTCCGGTCGTGCCGGAGGTGTACTGGATGATCGCGAGGTCGTCGGTCGCAGGCTTCGGGTGCGAGGCGGGCAGCGGCTGCGAGCCCACGATCGTGTCCCAGGTGACGGTGCCGCGCACGCGCTCGGTCAGTGCGGCGCGCGACTCACGCGCCTTCGCGACGGGCAGGCGCAGCGCCACCCGGGTCAGGAACGGCATGGCGCGGGTGACGTCGACCGACACGAGGTTCGTGACGGCGAGGTCGGTGGGGAAGTCCTGCACGGTCGAGACGATCTTGTTCCAGACGATCGCGTGCTTGGCGCCGTGGTCCTCGAACTGCTTGCGCAGCTCCCGGGGGGTGTAGAGCGGATTGTGCTCGACGACGACCGCGCCGAGCCGCAGCACGGCGTAGAACGCCACGATGTGCTGCGGGCAGTTGGGCAGGACGATCGCGACCGGGTCCCCGGCGCGCACCCCGAGTTCGCGGAGTCCGGCGGCGGCGCGATCGATCGCGTCCTGCATGTCCGCATAGGTGGTCTCGCGCCCGAAGAACTGCAGGGCGGGAGCATCCGGGTAGTCACGGGCGGAGGCCGCGACGATGTCGATCAGCGATCCGGAGACCGGGGCGAGGTCGTCGGGGACGCCGTCCGCGTAGCTGGCGATCCACGGGCGAGGAGGCTCATACGTGCTCACGTGCCCAGCATAGGGCGGTGCCCCCTCGACTGCGGGTGACGTCCGGGGCGCTGACTAGACTGGAGGGGTGTCTGAAATCACCCCTGATCTTGTGCGCCATCTCGGCGTGCTCGCGCGCATCCAGCTGAACGACGACGAGGTGACGCGGCTCACGGGTCAGCTCGACGCCATCGTCGACAACATCGCGAAGGTGTCGGAGGTCGCGACCGCCGACGTCGCGGCGACGAGCCACCCGATCCCGCTGAGCAACGTCTTCCGCCCCGACGTGGTCGGGCAGACGCTCACGCATGAGCAGGTGCTGCAGAACGCACCCGACCAGGCCGACGGCCGGTTCCGCGTGACCGCGATCCTGGGAGAAGAGCAGTGAGCGACATCATCCGCCTGACCGCGGCCGAACTGGCCGAGAAGCTCGCCTCCCGGGAGATCTCGAGCGTCGAGGCCACGCAGGCCCACCTCGACCGGATCGCCGCCGTGGATGGCGACGTGCACGCCTTCCTGCACGTGAACGAGGGTGCGATCGCGGCGGCCTCCGAGATCGACGCCCGTCGCGCGGCGGGGGACGAGCTCGGCCCGATCGCCGGCGTGCCGCTCGCGATCAAGGACGTCCTCGTCACGACCGATCAGCCCACGACCAGCGGATCGCGCATCCTCGAGGGGTACCGCTCGCCGTACGACGCCACGGTCGTCGCCCGCTCGCGCGCCGCGGGTCTCGTGCCGCTCGGCAAGACCAACATGGACGAGTTCGCGATGGGCTCGTCGACCGAGCACTCCGCTTACGGGCCGACGCGCAACCCCTGGGACCTCGACCGGATCCCCGGCGGATCCGGCGGCGGTTCGGCAGCCGCCGTCGCGGCCTTCGAGGCACCACTCGCGCTCGGCTCCGACACGGGCGGTTCCATCCGTCAGCCCGCCCATGTGACCGGCACGGTGGGCGTCAAGCCGACCTACGGCGGTGTGAGCCGGTACGGTGCGATCGCACTGGCGTCTAGCCTCGACCAAGTCGGCCCCGTCACGCGCACCGTGCTCGACGCTGGTCTGCTGCACGACGCGATCGGGGGACACGACCCGAAGGACTCCACCTCGCTCACCGACGCGTGGCCGTCGTTCGCCCAGGCGGCCCGGGACGGCGCTCGCGGAGACGTCCTCAAGGGCCTCAAGGTGGGCGTGATCCGCGAGCTCCCCGACAGCGGTTTCCAGCCCGGCGTCGCCGAGTCGTTCCGCAGCGCGCTGGCATTGATGGAGGCCCAGGGAGCGGAGATCGTCGAGGTCGGTGCGCCGCACTTCGAATACGGCGTCGCCGCGTACTACCTGATCCTCCCGGCGGAGGCGTCGAGCAACCTCGCGAAGTTCGACTCCGTGCGCTTCGGCCTCCGGGTCACGCCCGACGGCAACCCGACCGTCGAGGACGTCATGTCCGCGACCCGCGACGCGGGCTTCGGCGACGAGGTCAAGCGCCGCATCATCCTCGGCACCTACGCGCTCTCGGCGGGATACTACGACGCCTACTACGGCAGCGCGCAGAAGGTCCGCACCCTGATCCAGCAGGACTTCGCGAACGCGTTCGCCGACGTCGACGTCATCGCCACGCCGTCCGCTCCGACGACGGCCTTCAAGCTCGGCGAGAAGATCGACGACCCACTGCAGATGTACCTGAACGACATCACCACGATCCCGGTGAACCTCGCCGGTGTTCCCGGCATTTCGATCCCCAGCGGTCTCGCCTCGGACGACGGACTGCCCGTCGGCATCCAGTTCATCGCCCCGGCCCGTGAGGATGCGCGGCTGTACCAGGTGGGCGCCGCCCTCGAGACCCTGCTCGTCGACTCGTGGGGAGCACCGCTCCTCACCCGTGCACCCCAGCTCGTGGGAGGGACCCGCTGATGGCCGCTGCCAAGCTCATGGACTTCGACAAGGCGCTGGAGCTGTTCGAGCCCGTCCTCGGGTTCGAGGTGCACGTCGAGCTCAACACGAACACGAAGATGTTCTCGGATGCGCCGAACCCGGCCAACGAGCTCTACCACGCGGCCGAGCCGAACACGCTCATCGCCCCGGTCGACCTCGGCCTGCCCGGATCGCTTCCGGTCGTCAACGAGACGGCGATCCGCTCGTCGATCAGCCTCGGCCTCGCGCTCGGCTGCTCGATCGCCGAGTCGAGTCGCTTCGCGCGGAAGAACTATTTCTACCCCGACCTCGGCAAGAACTACCAGATCTCGCAGTACGACGAGCCGATCGCGTTCGAGGGGTCGGTCGAGGTCGAACTCGAGGACGGCACGCTCGTCACGATCCCGATCGAGCGCGCGCACATGGAGGAGGATGCCGGCAAGCTGACCCACATGGGCGGCGCGACCGGACGCATCCAGGGCGCCGAGTACTCGCTGGTCGACTACAACCGAGCGGGAGTGCCGCTCGTCGAGATCGTCACCAAGACGATCTTCGGCGCCGAGCACCGCGCACCCGAGGTCGCGAAGGCCTACGTGGCCGCGATCCGCGACATCGTCCGGGGCCTGGGTATCTCCGAGGCGCGACTCGAACGCGGCAACCTGCGCTGCGACGCGAACGTCTCGCTGCGTCCGCGCGGAGTCGAGAAGCTCGGCACCCGCACCGAGACCAAGAACGTCAACTCGATGCGCTCGGTCGAGCGTGCGGTCCGCTACGAGATCCAGCGCCAGGCGCAGATCCTCGCCGACGGCGGCACCATCACGCAGGAGACGCGGCACTGGCACGAGGACACCGGCACGACATCGCCGGGACGTCCGAAGTCGGATGCCGACGACTACCGCTACTTCCCCGAGCCCGACCTGCTGCCCGTGCAGCCGGCGCGCGAGCTCGTCGAGGAACTGCGCGCCGCCCTGCCGGAGCAGCCGGTCGCGCGTCGCCGCCGCCTGATGGGCGAGTGGGGGTTCACCGACCTCGAGTTCCAGGACGTCCGCAACGGCGGTCTCGTCGAGGTCGTCGAGGCGACCGTCGCCGCCGGTGCGACGCCCGCCTCCGCGCGCAAGTGGTGGACGGGCGAGATCACCCGCCTCGCGAACGCGCGGGAGAAGGATGCGACCGACCTTGTCTCGCCCGAGAACGTCGCCGCGCTGCAGAAACTCGTGGATGCGGGGACGCTGACCGACAAGCTGGCGCGTCAAGTGCTCGAGGGCGTCATCGCCGGCGAGGGCACGCCGCAGCAGGTCGTGGATGCCCGTGGTCTGGCGGTCGTCTCGGACGACGGCGCGCTGATCGCCGCGATCGACGAGGCGCTCGCGGCCCAGCCCGACATCCTCGCGAAGATCAAGGACGGCAAGGTCCAGGCGGCGGGAGCCGTGATCGGCGCCGTCATGAAGGCGATGAAGGGCCAGGCCGACGCCGCACGCGTGCGCGAACTGGTCCTGGAGCGCGCGGCACAGTGATCTGTCGGCGGACTCGACGGCCCGCGGGTCGCCGGGTCCGCCGGACCGGTTGTCCCCGGCCCGAGGGACAATGGATTCATGGGTCACGGTGACGGCAGAGGGCGGATGGTGTCGTCCGCCGATGCCGACGACACCGGCACCCGCATCCTGCACGTCGACATGGACGCGTTCTATGCGGCCGTCGAGGTGCTCGACGACCCCAGTCTGCACGGACTGCCGCTGATCATCGGCTCCCCGGACGGTCGGTCCGTGGTGTCCAGCGCCTCCTACGAAGCGCGACGCTACGGCGTGCGCTCAGCCATGCCGGTGTCCCAGGCGGTGCGACTGTGCCCGACCGCGCGCATCGTGCCCCCGCACTTCCACCGCTATCAGGAGGTCTCGCGCCAGGTCATGGCGATCTTCGAGTCCTTCACCCCGCTCGTCGAGCCGCTCTCGGTCGACGAGGCGTTCCTCGATGTGCAGGGCGTACGCCGGCTGTGGGGGAGCCCCGCGCAGATCGCGCAGCTCGTGCGCGACCGCGTGCAGGCGGAGGTGGGCATCACGTGCAGCGTCGGCGTCGCAGCGACCAAGCACGTCGCCAAGATGGCGTCGACGATCGCCAAGCCCGACGGGATGCTCGTGATCGCAGCCCGCGACACGCAGGCGTTCCTCGATCCACGGCCCGTGCGAGCCATGTGGGGCGTGGGGCCGAAGGCCGCAGAGGCGCTGGAGGGGCGCGGCATCCGCACGATCCGCGACATCCGGGAATCCTCCAGCGACATGCTCGATCGCGCCGTCGGTCCTGCGCTCGGCTCCCGTCTGGTCGCGCTGTCCCGCGGGGAGGACGCACGCGCGGTCGAGACCGAGCGCATAGAGAAGAGCATCGGCCACGAGGAGACCTTCGACGTCGACGTCACGGACCGGATCTTCCTCGGGGCGGAGCTCATGCGACTCGCCGATCGCGTCGCCGCTCGACTGCGCCGTGCGGAGTGGGAAGCGGCGACCGTGTCGATCAAGGTGCGGTTCGACGATTTCCGCACGCTGACGCGTTCCCAGACGCTGCCGGAGCCGACCGCGGTCGGGCAGCGCATCGGCGAGGCCGCGCGCGGCCTGTTCGCACAGATCGATCGCCGTGATCCCATCCGACTCGTGGGCGTCCGCGCGGAGAACCTCCGGCCCGCGGGTGGCGGCGGAATCGCGCTCTGGGACGACGACGAGGACTGGCGTCGCGTGGAAGGCGCGATGGATGACGCCGTCGCACGCTTCGGCAACGCGTCCATTACGCGGGCGAGGCACATCGGGAGAGGCGACGGGCGCGGCGCCGCTCGGCATCCCCAAGACCACGGCGTCGATTGACCCTGCTTTTCGCCGGGTCCTGGACTAGCGTGGACGCATGCCCAACATCGCACTGGAACTCGGCAAGCAGGCAGCGGACTTCGGCGTCAAGAGCGCTTACGGCGAACCGCAGGACGTCGACGGAGTGAGCATCACACCCGTCGCCTTCACGTACTCGGGTTTCGGCGGGGGCAGCGGCGACGGCGCCGAAGGCGGCGGGGGCGGGGGCATCTCCGTTCCGGTGGGCGTCTACGTGCGTCGTGAGGAAGGGCTGCGGTTCGAGCCCAACATCGTGACCCTGCTCGTCGTCGCCGTGCCGTTCGTCTGGGTCGCCGGACGCGCGCTCTCCCGCATCATCCGTGCGCTCAAGAAGTGACGATCCGGTCGCGGCGGCTCTCGATGACGCCGCGACACTGATCGTCGCGGACATCCGTGCGGTGGCCGCCACCAACCCGGTGGTGCTCGTCGACGGACGCAGTGGGGCGGGGAAGACATCGCTCGCGAGACTCCTGGTGGACCGGTGGCCGGTGCGCGGCCGCGTGCAGCTCATCGCACTCGACTCGATCTACCCCGGCTGGGACGGCCTCGAATCGGGCGTGGAGCGGGCTCTCGACGGCATCCTCCGCCCGCACGGCCGGGGCCTGCTCGGAACGTGGAACCGCTGGGACTGGGAGCACGAGCGGGATGCGGAGAGCCACGCCGTCGACCCGTCGCTGAGCCTGCTCGTCGAAGGCAGCGGCATCCTGACACCCGCCACAGCCGCGATCGCCGACGTGCGCATCTGGGTCGATTCCGGCGTCGAGTCGCGCAAGCGGCGGGCGCTCGCACGGGACGGCGACACCTATCGACCGCACTGGGACCGCTGGGCCCGCCAGGAGGAGTCGCACCTGCGAAGGGACGATCCCCGATCGCTCGCGACCCGGATCGTTACGATCCCCTGAGAGGCCCGGCGCCGTGCTCAGGATCCGTCGAGCTCGTCGGCAGCCTGGACGATGACCTCGAGACGGTATCCGAGCCAGTCGTAGATGCCGTATCTCGCGTCCTCGGGGTCATGGTCGTCGTCGCGTTCGATGCCCAGTCGAGCGGCGATCACGAGACGCAGCGCCGCGAGCGTGCGCAGCCAGGCATCCGCATCCGCCGCCGTCAGCGTGACATCGAGTTCGATGAACGCCTCGGCCTCGGTCAGCTCGTCGTCGGTGCGTACGGCGGACAACGCATGACGCACGACCTCGGCATCGTGCAGTCGGCGGTCGAAGAGGTCTGCGCGGGTCGCCTCGCGGAACTCCCGCGCGGCCTCTGCATCGCCCGGGTACGCATCCGGCGCGAGCCGATTCACTGCCGGGTCGGAGAGATCGCGGTCCGATCCGACGAGTTCGACGAAGTCATCCACCAACCTCGACAACTGGATGCCCTCGATCCGCGCCATCCGCATCGCGATCGTCGCGCTCACGAGCCGACCTTCCGCACGGTGGCCCAGAGTCCGTAGTCGTGCATGGCCTGCGCATGCACCTCCATGGTCTCGCGGGGGCCCGTCGAGACGATCGCATGCCCGTCGTGATGAACCGAGAGCATGAGCCGCGTCGCATGATCGGTCGAGTAGCCGAAGTACGTGCGGAAGACCCGCACGACATAGCTCATCAGGTTGACCGGATCGTTCCAGACGACGACCTCCCAGGGGTCCATCGGAGCAGCCGAAAGGTCCAGATCCTGATCGATGTCCGGGCTCGCGAGCGGGGTCATGCCCACCCCAGCTCGTGCAGCTGCTCGTCATCGATGCCGTAGAAGTGCGCGATCTCATGCACGAGGGTCGTGTGGACCTCATCGCGCAACTCGTCCTCGTCGTCGCACGCGGCCAGATGCGGTTCGCGATACACGACGATCCTGTCCGGAAGCTCGCCCATCCCGTACTGGGTCCTCTCGGTCAGCGCCAGTCCGTCGTAGAGGCCGAGCAGATCGAGACTGCCGTCCTCCGGTCGGTCCTCGACCACGAACGCGACGTTGTCGAGTCCCTCGACCATGTCGTCGGGCAGTCGGTCGAGCTCGTCGATCACGAGCTCTTCGAAGGCAGCAGCATCCATCTCCATCGCCTACAGCCTATGACGCGCACCTCGGGGACGGTCGCCGGCGGTCAATGAAGGAACACCAGCAACGCGGCGACACCGATGAACAGGGCGCCGAACACGCTGTTGAGCGTGCGCTGACCGCGGGCGGAACGTGTGAGCCGACGGAAGGGGCGGGCCGCCGCGGCGAAGAACCCCCACATGACCAGCACGTCGACGACGATCACCGTGATGATGAGGGTCACGTACTGGGGGAGCTGCGGTTCGTCGAGGCGCACGAACTGGGGGATGAACGCGAGGAAGAAGACGATCGCCTTCGGGTTGAGGAGGTTCACCCAGAAGCCGCGCCGGATCATCGACCAGTGTCCCTCTCGTGCGTCGACCTCGTCTTCCGGGCTCGTGCGCAGGTTCGGACGCGTGAGGATCAGGCGGACGCCGAGGTACACGAGATAGGCCGCCCCCGCGTAGCGGATGACGGTGAACAGGATCTCGGAGCGGGCGACGATGAGTCCGACGCCGGCTGCGACGATGACGACGTGCACGATCAGGGCGAGCTGTTGTCCGATGATTCCCCAGATCGAGCGCCGCCAGCCTTGGCTCAGCGCGTTCGACATCGTGTTGATCGCGCCTGCTCCCGGAGTGAAGCTGATGACCACGCACGCGGCGAGGAGGGAGAACTAGACGGCGGGCGACACGTGGCAATTCTAGGGTCCACGCGCCATCGCTTCCGGCGCCGCCTCCGTCGTCAGTCGACCGAGTGCGGTCGTTCCGGGAGCGCGTGCGGACGCAGGTCGAGTCGTCGGAGGAGCTGGGCGTTCAGCGCCACCACGATCGTCGAGAGCGACATGAGAACAGCGCCGACGGACATCGGCAGGACGAAGCCCCACGGTGCCAGCACTCCGGCCGCGAGCGGCACCGACAGGATGTTGTAGCCGGCCGCCCACCACAGGTTCTGCGTCATCTTGCGATAACTCGCCCGCGACAGTGCGATCACAGAGCCGACCGTGCGCGGATCGTCGCTCGCCAGGATCACGCCGGCGGATGCGATCGCCACGTCGGTGCCGGCGCCGATCGCAAGCCCGACATCCGCCTGCGCGAGAGCGGGAGCATCGTTGACACCATCACCGACCATCGCGACCGTGCGACCCTCGGACTGCAGTTCGCGCACCGTCGACGCCTTGTCCTCGGGGCGCACGCCCGCGAAGACGCGGTGGATGCCGAGCGCCTCTGCGACGTGCTCGGCCACGGCCTGAGCGTCACCCGTGAGCATCACGACCTCGATGCCCTGACCGCGCAGCGCAGCGACGGCCTCGACGGACTCGGCTCGCACTTCGTCGGCGAGCCGCAGAGCGCCGATGACGCGGTGGTCGGCCACGACGTGCAGGATGATCGCCCCCTCTTCGCGCCACGCCGCCGCGATCGGGCGTTCTGCGAGTCGCTCCTCGTCGAGGAGGCGCGGTCCGCCGACGGCGACGAGGCGACGGTCGACCTGCGCCCGCACTCCGACAGCGGGGGAGGAGGTGAAGTCCGCAGCCGTGGGAAGAGCGAGCTCGCGCCGCCTCGCGGTGTCGACGATCGCCCGGGCGAGCGGGTGCTCCGAGTCGCTCTCCGCCGCCGCAGCGAGCCTCAGCACGTCGTCCTCCGCGACGCCGACGACGGTCTCGACGGCAGTCACGGTGGGCGCGCCCTTCGTCAGTGTGCCGGTCTTGTCGAACAGCACGGTGTCGACAGTCCGCATCGTCTCGAGCGCGAGCCGGTCCTTCACGAGGATGCCGGCGCGCGCGGCGCGCTCGGTCGCGATCGACACGACCAGCGGGATCGCGAGTCCGAGGGCGTGCGGGCAGGCGATCACCAGCACCGTGATCGTGCGGATCACGGCGTCATCGGGCAGGCCCAGCACCGTCCACACGATCGCGGTGACGAGGGCCGACCCCAGGGCGAACCAGAAGAGCCATGCGGCCGCGCGATCGGCGATCCGCTGGGCGCGCGACGAGGACGCCTGCGCCTCGCTGACCAGCCGCTGGATTCCGGCGAGAGCGGTGTCCGCGCCGACAGCGGTGATCTCGACGCGGATGCCGGAGTCCGTCGACACCGTGCCGGCGACGACGGCGTCGCCCATCGCCCGATCGACAGGGCGGGATTCGCCCGTGATCATCGACTCGTCGACGCTGGCGGCACCCTGAACGATCCGCCCGTCGGCGGGAATGCGTCCGCCGGGTCGGACGATCACGACATCTCCGACGCGAAGGTCGGACGGCGCGACCAGCGTGGTGCCGTCGGCCTCGATGCGCTCCGCCTCGTCCGGCAGAAGCGCCGCGAGCGAGTCCAGCGCGTTGGTGGTCTGTGCGAGGGATCGCATCTCGATCCAATGCCCCAGCAGCATGATGACGATCAGGAGTGCCAGCTCCCACCAGAACTCGAGCTCGTGATGGAGCAGTCCGAGCGACGCGCCCCAGGATGCGAGGAACGCCACCGTGATCGCGAGCCCGATGAGCAGCATCATCCCGGGACGGCGGGCTTTGAGTTCAGCGGCTGCGCCGGTGAGGAACGGGGACCCGCCCCAGAAGTACATGACAGAGCCCAGGATCGGCGCGATCCACTGCAGCGGGCCCGGCACCTCGTAGCCCAAGATCATGGCGAACATCGGGGAGGTGGCGACGACCGGAAGGGAGACGGCCAACATGATCCAGAACAGGCGTCGGAAACGCTCGGTGTGTCCGGCATGGCCGCCATGGCCCGAATGAGCGGCGTGACTCGTGTGATCGGCGTGGCGTGTGGGGTCGGCGTGGCTCGTAGGTTCGGCGTGGCCTGAGTGGCCTGCGTGGTCGTGCGACATGGTGGAGCTCCGTCCTTTCGTCCCTGACCAGAACCATATACCCCCTAGGGGTATTCCGAATGGAAAGAAAAGGCCCGGGTCTGAGACCCGGGCCTTCCTGGGGTGAGTAACGGGACTCGAACCCGCGACATCCGGCACCACAAGCCAGCGCTCTACCAGCTGAGCTATACCCACCATGCGCCGATCGGAATCGGCAACCAGACGAGTCTATTACATGTTTGGGGTGAACTCTGACACGGTGCGGCTCGCGATCTCGCGTGCGTCGTCGCTCGAGGGACCGGGCTCGTCGACGAACACGGCCTCGCGGTAGTACCGGAGCTCGCGGATCGACTCCAGGATGTCGGCGAGTGCCCGGTGCCCGCCGTCCTTGGCCGGGGCCTGGAAGAACACGCGCGGATACCAGCGACGAGACAGTTCCTTGATGCTCGAGACATCGACGTTGCGGTAGTGCAGCCAGTGGTCGACCTGCGGCATGTACTTCGCGAGGAACATGCGATCGGTGCCGATCGTGTTGCCGGCGAGCGGCGCCTTGCGCTCGACGGGTGCGAAGCGCTTGATGTACGCGAGAGTCTGCTCCTCGGCCTCTGCGAGCGAGACTCCGTCGGTGATCTCGGTGATGAGCCCGGAGTTCTCGTGCATCGCGGTGACGAAGTCGTTCATGTGCGCGAGGGCAGCGTCGCTCGGCCGGATGACCACTTGGAACCCCGGATCGACCGGGTTGAGCTCGAAGTCGGTGATGACGACCGCGATCTCGACGAGCTCGTCCACGGAGAGATCGAGTCCGGTCATCTCGCAGTCGATCCAGACGAGCCGGTCGTTCTCAGACGCAGATACCATGCCGACATCCTATCGACGGCTCCGACATCGGGCTCCGGCGCGGTACCGTAGAGTGCCCGCCTCCGTAGCTCAGGGGAAAGAGCAGGAGCCTTCTAATCTCTTGGTCGCAGGTTCGAATCCTGCCGGGGGCACGTAATCCGCATTCTTGGACACTCGAAGTCCTGGTCTGCCCTGTCCGGTGCGTATTCACCCGTTGCGGAGCGCGGCGACCGCGTCATCGGCTCGCCAGAAATCCCCCACGAGGCGGAACGTCGCCGTCGGCAGGTGCAGTCGCTCTGCGCGGTAGCGCACGCCGAGCGGGTCGCTGGCGAGACGGAGGTGTCCGAGGACGCGCCCGGAGGCATCCTGCACACGCCACAAATGAGCGGATGCGCGGATCAGGTGCTCGCGCCGAGACGATAGCTGCGGAGTGGCGTACGGGACCTCGGGAAGCGTCGTGCTCGTGGTGTGGGACATCGGTTCTCCTCTCTGATTCGAACATATGGCCGACCACCGACATTCCCTGGAGTCGGCGTAGATGGCAGTCGCGGCGACTCGCTCTCCACATCGGGGGACGTGCGCCGACCGTCCACATATCGCGGGGTCCGGGTCTCGCGGCGTCGGCTGAGGCGCGCAGGATGTCAGCACCCGGGCGATCAGACCCGGATCACAGAGGAGCAGACATGCAGGACATCGTGACCATCGTGGGCAATGTGGCGACCGATCCGACTCAGGGGAGGACGGCCGGAGGCGTGCCCGTCACCAACTTCCGGCTGGCCAGCTCGCATCGTCGCTTCGACGACGCGACGCAGACGTGGGTCGAGGTGGCCACCAACTGGTACTCGGTCGCCGCGTTCCGCGGGCTCGCCGAGAACGTCAAGACATCGCTGCGCGCGGGCGACAGCGTGATCGTCGTCGGGCGTCTGAAGATCCGAGCCTGGGAGAACAACGGCAAGCAGGGGACGAGCGTCGACATCGACGCCGATGCGATCGGCCACGATCTCAAGTGGGGTACCGCGAACTACCGCAGGACGCCGCGCGCGAGCAACGACGAGGGAGCGCGCCGTGGTGGCGGAGAGGCGATGTCCGACGCCGCAGACGATACTCCGTCGGCGCACGACCCCGCGACTGACGGGAGTGAGAGGGATGGAGACGCGCTCGACGTCTACGTCGCGTGGGCGGATCCCGCGCTGTCTTCGCGACGGGACGACTCGGCGCGTACGCAGGAAGCAGAGGGTGTCGGCGCTCCGCGGTGATATCGACCGACGGGACGCGCCGCGGCCTCGCCCACGTCCGTGAGCAGGAGCACGCCCCGTAGACTCGGGGCGTGCTTCGACGATCGGCTTCCTCCGCGACGCGCGTGATGCTGTCTCTCACTGCTCTCGGGGCAGCCCTCCTACTGGCGGCCTGTGGGCCGACCGGCGACGCGGTGCCGTCGCCGGATGCCGAGACGGCGGCGCCGAGTCCGACCGCCACGCCGGAAGGCCCCGTCTTCGTCGCAGACGGCAGCGCCGACGACAACCTTCCGCTGTTCAGCGCGGTCACGGCTGAGGTGTGGGCGACGGATCAACGCGGCGCTGGCCGCGCATACATCGACGCTCTCATCGCCGCAGGCTTCGACCGCGCCGCGATGCAGGTCACGCAGGATGTGTCGACCGTCGGCAACGCGGCGGAGAGTCTTCAGTTCTCGGTGGCATGGGGAGATTCCGAGTGCCTGGTCGGTCAGGTCGGGCCATCGACGGGAGAGCCCGTCGCCGTCGTCATGCCCCAGCTCGACGGCGGACGCTGCCTGATCGGCACCACGCGCGCCATCGACTGGTGAGTTCCGGCTGGGCCGGTAGGCTGGAGTGTCGATCTTCGACGCCAACAGAAGGAGCGGTTTTCGGTGGCTGAGTACATCTACTCGATGGTTCGCGCACGCAAGGCGGTGGGTGAGAAGCTCATCCTCGACGACGTCACGATGTCGTTCCTGCCCGGTGCCAAGATCGGCATGGTCGGCCCGAACGGCGCCGGAAAGTCGACGATCCTCA
The DNA here is from genome assembly GCF_001262495.1 of Microbacterium sp. GCS4. Classification (GTDB taxonomy): domain Bacteria; phylum Actinomycetota; class Actinomycetes; order Actinomycetales; family Microbacteriaceae; genus Microbacterium. Next base: position 381,102 of record NZ_LGYE01000001.1, on the reverse strand, counting down.
AGATCATGGCAGGACTCGACACGCCGTCGAACGGCGAGGCGAAGCTGACGCCGGGTTTCACGGTCGGCATCCTCATGCAGGAGCCCGAGCTCGACGAGTCGAAGACGGTGCTGGAGAACATCCAGGACGGCATCGCGATCAAGGCGAAGCTCGATCGCTTCAACGAGATCTCCGCTCTCATGGCCGACCCCGACGCGGACTTCGACGCGCTTCTCGCCGAGATGGGGACGCTCCAGGAGGAGATCGACGCGGCCGACGGGTGGGACCTCGACTCGCAGCTCGACCAGGCGATGGACGCGCTCCGCACGCCTCCGGGAGACGCCGCGATCGCGCCACTGTCAGGCGGTGAGAAGCGTCGTGTCGCACTCGCGAAGCTCCTGCTGCAGAAGCCCGACCTGCTGCTCCTCGACGAGCCCACCAACCACCTCGACGCGGAGAGCGTGCTCTGGCTCGAGCAGCACCTGCAGGCCTACAAGGGCGCGGTCATCGCGATCACGCACGACCGGTACTTCCTCGACCACGTGGCCGAATGGATCGCCGAGGTCGATCGCGGCCGCCTGATCGGCTACGAGGGCAACTACTCGACCTATCTGGAGAAGAAGGGCGAGCGCCTCGAGATCCAGGGCAAGAAGGATGCGAAGCTCGCGAAGCGCCTCAAGGAGGAGCTCGAGTGGGTGCGCTCCAGCGCCAAGGGTCGTCAGACGAAGTCGAAGGCGCGTCTCGCCCGATACGAGGAGATGGCGGCCGAAGCGGAGCGGACCCGGAAGCTCGACTTCGAGGAGATCCAGATCCCGGCGGGTCCCCGTCTCGGCAACGTCGTGATCGAGGCCAAGAAGCTGCAGAAGGGCTTCGACGGACGCTCCCTGATCGACGGACTGAGCTTCAGCCTGCCGCCGAACGGCATCGTTGGCGTGATCGGCCCGAACGGCGTCGGAAAGACCACCCTCTTCAAGACGATCGTGGGGCTGGAGCCTCTCGACGGCGGCGACCTCAAGATCGGCGAGACCGTCAAGATCAGCTACGTCGACCAGTCGCGTGCGAGCATCGACCCCGACAAGACGCTGTGGGAGGTCGTCTCCGACGGACTCGACTTCATCACGGTCGGCAAGACGGAGATCCCCTCCCGCGCCTACGTCTCGAAGTTCGGCTTCAAGGGTCCGGATCAGCAGAAGAAGGCCGGTGTTCTCTCCGGCGGTGAGCGCAACCGACTGAACCTGGCCCTCACGCTCAAGGAGGGCGGCAACCTGCTGCTTCTCGACGAGCCGACCAACGACCTCGACGTCGAGACCCTGAGCTCGCTCGAGAACGCCCTGCTCGAGTTCCCCGGTTGCGCCGTGGTCATCACCCACGACCGGTGGTTCCTCGACCGCATCGCGACCCACATCCTCGCCTACGAGGGCACCGACGAGAAGCCCGACCAGTGGTACTGGTTCGAGGGCAACTTCGAAGCGTACGAGGAGAACAAGATCGAGCGCCTCGGACCGGACGCGGCGAAGCCCCACCGCTCCACGCACCGCAAGCTCACGCGCGACTGATCCGCATGACCGAAGCGACCCCCGGGCCCCGTCTGCACATCCCCATCCACCTGCGCTGGGGAGATCTGGACGCCTTCAACCACGTCAACAACACCTCGATGCTCAAGCTGCTCGAGGAGGCGCGGGTGCGAGCGTTCTGGCGGGCGGGACCGGGGGAGCAGGCTCCATCCACGGCTGTTCTCGACTCGGGACTCGACGAGGGCATCCTCACCCTCATCGCGCGCCAGGAGATCGAGTACCTCGCGCCGGTGCCGTACCAGCGCCGTCCGCTCGAGGTGCAGATGTGGTTCGGCAAGCTCGGCGGATCCAGCGTCGAGGTGTGCTACGAGGTGCACAACGACCCCTCGGCCGAGCCCCGTACGATCTACGCGCGCTCGACGGCCGTCATCGTGCTCGTGGACGCGGCTACCGGCCGGCCCACGCGACTGACGCCGGAGATGCGCGAGGCCTGGGAGCCGTACGTAGGCCCGTCCATCGAGTACGCGCACCGCTGACGCTCGTACGTCAGGACCGTTGGATCCGGATGCGTTCGGTTCGGTCCGCACCCGTTGGGTGTGAGCCGGTCAGAAAGCCTCGCTCAGCAGACCGCGGTCAGGGAGTCTCCGGTACGCGCACCATGATCTCCTGCGCCACCGATGCCACGAGCAGACCTTCACGCGTGTAGATCCGCCCCTGGGCGAGGCCGCGACCGCCGCGCGCGTTCGGCGACTCCTGCACGTACAGCAGCCAATCGTCGACCCGGGCAGGCCGGTGCCACCACATCGCGTGGTCGAGGCTCGCGACCTTGAGCCCCGGAAGCGCCCAGTAGATGCCGTGCGCGCGCAGGATCGACTCCTGGATCGTCATGTCGCTGAGGTACGCGAGAGCGGCGCGGTGGATCCGCGGGTCGTCCGGCAGCGGCGCCCGCATCCGCATCCACACGCCCTGGTGCGGCACGCGCTCGTCGTCGCTCGGGAGGAACAGGGGCGAATCCACGTGTCGCACGTCGGCGGCGCGATCCGTGAGCATACTGGCCGTCCCGGGAGGGAGGCCCTCCACGCGCTTCTCGTCGGGGAGCAGGCTCTCCGGCTCCGGTACGCCGTCGGGCATGGGGGTGGCGTGCTCGACGCCGGGATCCTCGTCCTGGAAAGAGGCGATCATCGAGAAGATCGGCACGCCGTTCTGGTACGCCTGCGACCGTCGCGTCGAGAACGAGCGTCCGTCGTGGATGCGGTCGACCGCGATCGTGATGCCCTGCGCGGCGTCGCCGGGCCGGAGGAAGTACCCGTGCATCGAGTGGACGGCGCGGTCCTCGGGGAGCGTGCGTTCGGCGGCCAGCAGGCTCTGCGCGAGCACCTGGCCGCCGTAGATCCGTCCGGAGGGCATCGGATGGGAGCGGCCGGTGAAGATGTCCTCCGTGGTCCGCGCCTGTGCGGCATCGAGGTCGAGGACCGACAGCAGCTGCTCGACGGTGCGGGTCGCGTGGGCATCGGCGGTCATGAGGTCCTTCCCCGCGGCTGGGGCGACCGCTGGCGTTGATAGTTTAGAGGCTGTGCCCCAGCAGCTCGTCCTCGCCGATGCCCCGACGACCAAGGACGTCCTGACGTTCCTCGGGCGCACTGCCCGGATCTCCGACGAGGGCGTCCGACTCCAGGCCGCACGCGGAGTGCTCGCACTCACCGGCGCGGCCCTCGCGCCGCACGGACTCTTCGATCACACGCCGACGGTGCTCGGGATGCGCGTCGTGCACGCCGATCCCGAACTCGAATGCGACATCGTCGTGGCCTCGCTCACGGCGACGGACGACGACCGCGTCCTCGATCTCCCCGAGACCGGGCTCTCGCCCGCCTGGGCAGGCATCGCCCCGCCCCGAGGCGAGTGGGCTCCGCTCGGACGACTCACGGCCTCGGTGGTCGCTCAGCGCGCGCAATGGGGCATCAGCGCCGTGGCACGCGGGGCCACGGACGGCGCCGGTGAAGAGGCGGTGCGAGCGCTGCGCGCGGCCGTCTGGGGGGAACCCGACGAAGACCTGCTCGGCCTTCCGCGTGGAGTGGCCTTCGCCGCGGACGCCTTCGGATTCATCTCCGGCGAAGAAGACGTCGCGGTCCTGACGTCCGGGCGCTGGACGCGTCTGGCGTTCCGACGCGGTCATGTGCTGACCCGGGGACCGGCAGCCATCGGCATGACCGCGGTCCGCGACACCGGCGTCGGCGAGTAGCGACGCGGTCAGATCGCGGCGGCTCGTCCCGCCTGGCGTCCCGAGAAGAGGCACCCGCCCAGGAAGGTCCCCTCGAGGGCGCGATACCCGTGCACACCTCCACCGCCGAAGCCGCTCGCCTCGCCCGCGGCAAATAGACCGGGGAGCGGCGAGCCGTGCGCGTCGAGCGCGCGGCCGTCCAGATCGGTCGTGATGCCGCCGAGCGACTTGCGGGTGAGCACGTGCAGCTTGACGGCGATCATCGGCCCGGCCGCGGGATCCTGCAGTCGGTGCGGGGCCGCGGTGCGGATCAGCCGGTCGCCCCGGTAGCCGCGCATCGAGCGCAGCATCCCGATCTGGGCGTCCTTGGAGAAGTCGTTGTCCATCTCGAGGTCGCGTGCGATGATCTCGCGACGCACATGGTCGATGTCGAGCAGGTCGCCGCCATCGTGCCGTCGCATCTGCTCGAGGAGCGACTCCAGGTCGTTCTCGACGATGAAGTCCTCTCCTTCGTCGAGGAACGCCTGCACCGGTCCGGTAGGACCCTTCGCGAGGCGCGACCGCAGCAGCAGCCCGACGTCCTTGCCCGTGAGGTCGGGGTTCTGCTCGCTGCCCGAGAGCGCGAACTCCTTCTCCACGATCTGTTGTGATGTCACGAACCAGGAGTGGTCGTAGCCCGTGCGACGCAGATGCTCGAGCGTGCCGAGGGTGTCGAAACCGGGGAACAACGGCCCGGGGAGGCGCCGTCCGGTGGCGTCGAGCCAGAGCGACGACGGGCCGGGCAGGATGCGGATGCCGTGGGACGGCCAGACCGGATCCCAGTTGCGGATGCCTTCGACGTAGTGCCACATACGGTCGCCGTTGATGAGGCGTGCACCCGCCGCGGCGCTGACCGTCTGCATGGAGCCGTCCACGTAGGCGGGTACGCCCGTGAGCATGTGCTCGGGCGGGTTTCCGAGGCGCGCGGGCCACGCGGCGCGCACGAGGTCGTGATTGCCGCCGATTCCACCGGAGGCGACGATCGTCGCGGATGCGGTGATCGCGAAGTCCCCGATCACCTCGCGCGAGGACTCGACGCCGCGCTGGGCGCCGCTGGGGGCGAGGACGGACCCGCTCGCGCCCGTCACGACGCCGTCGTGGACGTTCAGCTCCGTCACCCGGTGCCGCGGCAGGATCGTGATGCGGCCCTCGCGCTCCGCCTGTTCGACCGAGGCCTGGAACGGCGCCACGATCCCGGGACCCGTGCCCCACGTGATGTGGAACCGCGGCACGGAGTTGCCGGGGCCCAGAGCGCCGTATCCGCCGCGTTCCGCCCACCCGACCACGGGGAAGAAGCCCACGCCGCGCTGGCGCAGCCACGCGCGCTTCTCGCCCGCGGCGAACTGCAGATAGGCCTCCGCCCACCGACGCGGCCAGTCGTCCTCGGGACGGTCGAACCCCGCGGTGCCGAACCAGTCCTGCGTCGCGAGCGCCAGGGAGTCCCTGATGCCCATTCGGCGCTGCTCGGGGGAGTCGATGAAGAACAGCCCGCCGAACGACCACCAGGCCTGACCGCCGAGGTTCGTGCGAGGCTCCTGGTCGAGCAGGATCACGCGGCGACCGGCATCCAGAGCCTCCGATGCGGCCACGAGGCCGGCCAGCCCCCATCCGATCACGAGGACGTCGGCGGACAGGGGCGTGGTCGTCATGGGTTCTCCGTTGATTCCTGACGTGAGCGGGTCTCGAGCGTGGGGCGGCCCTCGGCGGCAGCGCCGATGCCGGAGCGCTCCATCGAGTTCACCATGGCATACGCCGCCCGCTCGAGGTAGTCCCACAGCGTCGATTCGTGCAGGGGCGACAAGTGCGCCTCGTCCACGGCCGTGCGCATGTGCCGCAGCCAACGATCGCGCGCATCCGGATCGACGCGGAACGGCATGTGCCTCATCCGCAGGCGCGGGTGCCCTCGAGTCTCGCCGTACGTCGTCGGCCCGCCCCAGTACTGCTCGAGGAACAGCAGCAGGCGCTCCTCTGCAGGTCCGAGGTCCTCCTCCGGATACATGGGCTTCAGCACCGGGTCCTGCGCGACCTCACGGTAGAACACCGAGACGATCTTCGCGAACGTCTCCCGTCCGCCGACCTCGTCGTAGAACGTCACTTCTGCGTGCTCCCGTCGTCGTTCTGCTGCTTCTTGCGTCGCCAGATGCCTCGGTCAGGCACGACAGGCACGCCGGTCACCGCGTTGGGGCGCGTCTTGGGCGGGTTGGCGCCGCGCACGCGTCGGGCGCCGTCGAGACCCGTCGGCACCACGGTCGCCATGCTGGGCAGCGCGATCTCCTTCTCGAGAAACGCCGCACGAAGGCGCTTGCGCAGCTCCTGGGCGACGTCGTCCTTGGCGTTCGCCCGCGCCTTGATCACGATGCGGACGACGAGCGCCTCGCCGCCGATCGACTCCAGCCCCCAGAGCTCGGGCTTCTCGATGATGCGGGTGCGCCACTTGGGGTCCTTGGCGAGTCCCTGGGCGGTCTCCAGCATGACCTGCTCGACCTGGTCGATGTCGACGTCCAACGGCACACCGAGGTCGATGATCGCGCGCGCCCACCCCTGGGACATGTTGCCGATTCGGGTGACCTCGCCGTTGCGGACGTACCAGAGCGTGCCGTTCACGTCGCGCACCTGAGTGATGCGCACGCTCACGTACTCGACGACGCCCGAGGCGAGTCCGAGATCGACGACGTCGCCGATCCCGATCTGATCCTCCGCGACGATGAACATGCCGTTCAGCACGTCCTTGACGATGTTCTGGGCGCCGAAGCCGAGACCCGCGCCCACGGCAGCGGTCAGCAGCGTGAGGGAGCCGAGGAGGCTGTTGTCGAGTTCGTTGACGATCAGCACTATCGCGATCACGACGAGCATCACATTGACGATGTTCTGAAGGATCGTGCCGAGGGTGCGCGTGCGCTGCACGAGCCGCATGTCGGCGAGGGGGCTACGTTCGAGTGCCTGGGTGTCGTCGACCGCGGCCTTGCTCTTGGCGGTGTCGACGATGCGGTGCACGACCCGTCGGATCACGACGCGCAGGGCGAGAGCGACCAGAATGCACGCGACGATGATGATCGCGACGTTGAGGGCTCTCATGCCCACGACCCCGAGGACGCTGAGCATGTCCGTCCACCAGGTCGGCGGTTCAGCGGGGGGTTGATCGGTCTCGAACGGCAGCATCATCATCACTCCCCAGAGTAGCGATCAGGCCTCTGCGCGGGCTGGATGCACCGCGCAGAGGCCTGAGAGAGACGCAGTGGAACTCAGTCCTCCGCGTCGCGCGACTGCGCCGCGAGGGAGCGCTCGACATCGGCGAGGTTCTCCAGCACGAGGCGGCGCAGAGCGGGGGCGGCATCCTGGTGCTCCGCGAGCCAGGCGCGCGTCGTGTCGCGCAGAGCGACATCGGCGATCGCGGTCGGGAACAGGCCCACGACGAGGTACTGGGCGATCTGGTAGGTCCGCGATTCCCAGATCGGCAGCAGCATGTCGAAGTACGGCTGGACGAACTCCCGGAGCACCTCGGCGCCGGCCGGATGGACGAAGCCGAGCGCCGCGGAGCGCACGATGGTGTTCGGTGCGTCGTCGCGTTCGATCAGCGATGCCCAGGCCGCCTTCTTGGAGGCGACGTCGGGCAGTGCGGCGCGGGCCTGAGCCGCGAACTCGCCGCCCTTGGCCGTGTTGTCCGCTGCGAGCGCCGCGTCGATCGCCGCGGCATCGGTCGCGCCGATCGTGGCGAGTCCGACCAGCAGCTGCCAGTTCAGGTCGGCGTCGATCTCGAGCCCGGGCAGCGTGTCCTCACCGGAGCGCAGGCGACCGACGACTCCCGCGTGCTCGGGGGTGACGAGCGCGCCGGCGAACGCGGTGACGAACTGCAGCTGGCTGTCGCTGCCGGCCTCCGCGCCCTCCGCGAGCGCCCACAGGCCATCGGCGACCTTCTGGCGGGCAGCGGCGCGGTTCTCGGGCGTCACGTACAGCGTCGCGGCGGTGCGCAGCTGCGCGAGAGTGGTGCGCACCGTGGTCGACTCGGTCTCGCGGCCGATGTTGCCCAGCACGAGATCGATGTAGTCGGACGCGGCCGTCTCGGCATCCCGTGTCTGGTCCCAGGCGGCGCCCCAGACCAGCGAGCGGGCGAGCGGGTCGCTGATGTCGGCCAGGTGCGCGATCGCGGTGGCCAGTGACCGCTCGTCGAGCCGGATCTTCGCGTAGGCCAGGTCGTTGTCGTTCAGCAGCACGAGGTCGGGGCGCTTCAGGCCCACGAGCTCGGGGACCTCGGTGCGATCGCCGTCGACGTCGACCTCGGCGTAGTGACTGCGCACGAGAGCGCCGTTTGTGAGGGAGTAGAAACCGATGCCGAGGCGGTGCGGACGGATCGTCGAGTAGTCGGCCGGAGCCGTCTGGGTCACGGCGAACCGGGAGATCGTGCCGTCGGCATCCTCCGCGATGACCGGCTCGAGCGTGTTCACGCCGGCGGTCTCGAGCCACTTCTTCGACCAGGTGCTGAGGTCGCGGCCGCTCGTGGCCTCGAGCTCGGTGAGGAGGTCGCTCAGCTCGGTGTTGCCCCAGGAGTGCTTCTGGAAGTACTGCGAGACACCGGCGAAGAACTCCTCGATGCCGACCCATGCCGCGAGCTGCTTGAGGACGGACCCGCCCTTGGCGTACGTGATTCCGTCGAAGTTGACCTGCACGTCCTCGAGGTCGTTGATCTCGGCGACGATCGGGTGCGTGGACGGCAGCTGGTCCTGGCGGTACGCCCAGGTCTTCTCCATGGCGTTGAACGTGGTCCATGCCTCGGTCCACTCGGTGGCCTCCGCGGTGGCGATGGTCGACGCCCACTCGGCGAACGACTCGTTCAGCCACAGGTCGTTCCACCACTTCATGGTGACGAGGTCGCCGAACCACATGTGGGCGAGCTCGTGCAGGATCGTGACGACGCGGCGCTCCTTGACCGCATCCGTCACCTTGCTGCGGAACACATAGGTCTCGGTGAAGGTCACCGCGCCCGCGTTCTCCATCGCTCCGGCGTTGAACTCCGGTACGAAGAGCTGGTCGTACTTGGCGAACGGGTAGGGGACGCCGAACTTGGACTCGAAGTATGCGAAGCCCTCGCGCGTCTTGTCGAAGATGTAGTCGGCGTCGAGGTGCTGCCAGAGGCTCTTGCGGCCGTAGACCCCGAGCGGGATGACCCGACCGGAGGCGCTCGTGAGCTCGGAGAAGGTCGACTCGTAGGGTCCGGCGACGAGAGCCGTGATGTACGAGGAGATCCGCGGCGTCGGCTCGAAGCCCCACGTGGCGATCGAGCTGTCGTCGTGCAGGATCGGCTCGGGCGTGGGGGAGTTCGACACGACCTTCCACGCGGCCGGAGCCGTCACCGTGAACTGGAACGTCGCCTTGAGGTCGGGCTGCTCGAAGACCGCGAACACACGGCGGGAGTCGGGCACCTCGAACTGCGAGTACAGGTAGACCTCTCCGTCGACCGGGTCGACGAAACGATGCAGGCCCTCGCCGGTGTTCGTGTAGAGGCAGTCGGCATCGACCACGAGGACGTTCTCGGCCTGCAGCCCGGTGAGCGCGATGCGCGAGTCGGCGAAGACCTCCGCGGGGTCGAGCTGCTCGCCGTTGAGCGAGATCTCGCGGACATCGCGCGCGATCAGGTCGATGAAGGTGAAGCTCTCGGGCGTCGCGGTGAAGCGCACGACACTGCGGGAGCCGAAGACCTCGGCGCCCTTCGTCAGGTCGAGGGACACCTCGTACGACTGCGTGTCGACGACGTCGCGGCGCTCCTGCGCTTCGATGCGGGTGAGGTTCTCTCCAGGCACAGGTGTACTCCCAGGGGTGAGGGGACGCTGCCGTAACCCGGCGCAGCTGGCACCCACGGCAACCATGACAGCCTACGCCAGCATCGCGGCCTGTCTCGCTCCCGAGAGATGAAAGGATGGAGAGGTGACTGCGATCGAGCCGAACACCGTCCCCTTTGCCTCTGCTGCCGCTGCCGGCGGAGAGCCCTTCGTGACGACGCCCGTCGCCTACGACGGCATCCTCCTCGCGGGCTTCGGCGGGCCGGAGGGTCAGGACGACGTCATCCCGTTCCTGCGCAACGTCACGCGTGGCCGCGGCATCCCGGATGAGCGCCTCGAAGAGGTCGCCCATCACTACCGGCACTTCGGCGGCGTGAGTCCGATCAACGGGCAGAACCGGATCCTCAAGGAGGCGCTCGAGGGAGAGCTGGCCCGTCGTGGGGTGAACCTGCCGGTGTACTGGGGCAACCGCAACTGGAGCCCCTATCTGGAGGAGGTCGTGACCGAGGCCGCCGACGCCGGCCACACCACGCTCCTCGCCTTCGCGACGAGCGCCTACAGCTCCTTCTCGAGCTGCCGCCAGTACCGCGAGGATTTCGCGCGGGTGCTCGAGGAGACCGGGCTCGGCGAGACCGTCACGATCGACAAGATCCGTCCGTTCTACGACCACCCCGGTTTCGTGGAGTCCTTCGAGACCGGCGTGCGTGAGGCGGTGGAGGGCTTCCTCGCGCAGGGGATTGCGGCCTCCGACATCCAGATCCTCTTCTCGACGCACAGCATCCCGACCGAGGACGCCCAGCGCTCCGGCGCGCGTGACATCGACTGGGGCGACGGTGGGGCCTACGCGGCTCAGCACCTCGCCGTCGCAGCGTGGGTGATGGATCGTGTGCGCGAGAGCATCCCCGCCGCGGCCGACGTCTCCTGGGAGCTCGTTTACCAGTCCCGCTCGGGCCCTGCGTCGCAGCCGTGGCTGGAGCCGGATGTCTGCGATGTCATCGGAGAGCTCCCCGCACGCGGCCGCACGGCCGTCGCGGTCGTGCCCGTCGGCTTCATGAGCGACCACATGGAGGTGCTCTGGGACCTCGACACGGAGGCAGCGGAGGCCGCCGAGGAGGCGGGACTCGCCTTCACCCGCACCCCGACACCCGGCGTCGCGCCGTCGTTCGTGGCGGGCATCGTCGACCTGATCCTCGAGCGCATCGAGGGGCGTCCGAACGAGGAGCGGCCGCACGTCACCTCGCTGCCCGGCGGCTTCGACGTGTGCCGCCCCGGATGCTGCGAGAACATCCGCGCCGGGTTCAAGCCCGCCGCCGCCGGCGTCGCGCCCTGACCCCGCGGACGAGCGTGCGTCGGTCCGGCGACGGGCGCTCCTAGGATGGGAGCCATGCGCATCCACATCGCCACAGACCACGCAGGTCTCGACTTCTCCACGCAGCTGCAGGAGCACCTGCGCACCGCGGGTCACGAGGTCGTCGACCACGGACCGATCGAGTACGACGCGCTGGACGACTACCCGGCCTTCTGCATCCGCGCCGCCCAGGCCGTCGTCGCCGATCAGGCAGCCGGCGTCGAGACGCTCGGAGTCGTCTTCGGCGGCTCAGGCAACGGCGAGCAGATCGCCGCGAACAAGGTCGAGGGCGTCCGCGCGGCACTCGTCTGGAACATCTCGACCGCCGAGCTCGCGCGTCAGCACAACGACGCCAACGTGATCTCGATCGGCGCACGTCAGCACTCCTTCGACGAGGTCACGTCGTTCATCGACGCGTTCATCGCGACTCCGTTCTCGGACGAGGAGCGTCACGTGCGCCGCATCGCCCAGATCGCGGACTTCGAGCGCGACGGCTCGCTGCTCCCGGATCCTCGGGCCTGACATGCCCGAGGGGCATTCCGTCCACCGCATCGCGCGGCAGTTCGACCGGAACTTCGTCGGCAGGCCCGTGCGCGCGTCGAGCCCGCAGGGGCGCTTCGCGGAAGGTGCGGCTGTCCTCGACGGGCGAGAGGCGGTGAGCGTCCAGGCGGTCGGCAAGCAGATGTTCCTCGAGTTCGACGGCGCGATCTGGCTCCGCGTGCACCTGGGGCTCTACGGAGCGTGGGACTTCGCGGGGGAGATCCTCGTCGATCCGACGATCGCGTCGGCGAACGGTCGCATGGGGCAGACGAACCAGCGCGGCACCGTGGTCGATGACGAGATCCTCGACGATGCGGGGGAGAACTCGCTCGCCTCGATCGGAGCCCCGCGCCGCACGCGTGTGCACGTGCGGATGTCCGAGCAGACGAAGGGGCTCGCCGATGAGGGCCTGGAGTGGCCGCCACCCGTCGTCGGTCAGGTACGCCTGCGTCTCATGACCGACATCACCGCGGCGGACCTGCGCGGCCCCACGGCCTGCGTGCTGCAGACCCCGGAGGAGATGCTCGCGACCGTCGCGAAGCTCGGACCCGACCCTCTCGTGGGTGATCCGACCGAGAACGAGGAGCGGTTCGTCCGGGCCGTGCGCAAGACCCAGACCGTGATCGCATTGCTGCTCATGGATCAGTCCGTGGTGAGCGGCATCGGCAATGTCTACCGCGCCGAGATGCTCTACCGTCAACGGCTGAACCCGCACACCCCGGGCAAGCAGGTGCCCGAGGACGTCGTGCGCGCCCTGTGGCGGGACTGGGTGCGCCTGCTCGCGATCGGCGTCGAGACCGGGCAGATGATGACCATGGACGACCTGTCGCCCGAGCAGTACCGGGCGGCGATGGCGAGCCGCGACGACAGGCACTGGGTCTACCATCGTGCCGGTCTGCCCTGTCGCGTGTGCGGCACGGAGATCGCCCTCGAGGAGATCGGCGCGCGCAAGCTCTACTGGTGTCCGCGCTGCCAGGCCTGACCGCGCTGCCAGGCCTGACCGCGCGGCCATAGGCTGAGGGGATGCGTCAGAACCCCAGCTTCACCCTCGCCGACGTCCCCGAGATCCGGCGGGTCATCGCCGCGAATCCGTGGGCCACGATCGTCAGCGACGGTCCCGACGGGCTCGTGTCGTCGCACTATGCGGTGCTTCTCGACGAAGACCGCGACGACCTCACGGTCGTCGCGCATGTCGGCCGACCGGACGACCTCATCCACGGGCTGGGCGAGCGCGAGATGCTCGTGATCTTCCAGGGACCGCACGGCTACATCTCGCCCGGCTGGTACGGAGATGTCGCGGCAGTCCCCACCTGGAACTACACCGCGGTCCATCTCTCGGGTGTGCCCGAGATCCTGACCGACGAGGAGAACCTGCAGGTGCTCGATCGGCTCGTCGCGCAGTTCGAGGCGCGGATGCCCGATCCGCGACTGATGTGGGAGCGTCCGAACGACGAGGCGTTCGTCTCGAGGCTCGCCGCCGGAACCGTCGGCTTCCGACTCACCCCGACCCGGGTCGTCGCGAAACGCAAACTGAGCCAGAACAAGCCTGCGGAGACCATCGAGACCGTGATCGCCGCGCTCGAAGGCGACGGCCCATACGCGCAGCCGGAGCTCGCTCGCGAGATGCGCCGCGCTCAGGATGCTCGCACGGCGGTCGGTCGATGAGCGGTCCAGGGGAGCGGATCGGCACGATCACGGCCGCGCGGATCGCGGGCCCCGGAAGCGAGTTCCTCATGGACGACGAGCCGGTCGATGTGTTCCTCGAGGGCGGCGTAATCGCGGACATCGCTCCGTCGGGTGCTCTTCCGGCGCGGGGAGAGGTGCTGGATGCCGCCGGCGCCTGGGCGATTCCGGGCCTGTGGGACAACCACGTGCACACGGTGCAGTGGGCGCTGGCCGCGGAGCGCGTCGACCTGGGAGGCGCTCGATCCGCGGGGGAGGCCGCGGCGATGATGGGGCGAGCCGCGCCGCTGCCGGACGGCCGACGTGTGGGAGCCGGGTTCCGGGATGCCCTGTGGAACGGCGCCCCCAGCCTCTCCCTTCTCGACGCGGCCACGGGGAGCGTCCCCACCTACCTGATCAACGCCGACGTCCACAGCACCTGGCTCAACTCGGCGGCGCTGCAACGCGAGGGGTTCCGTGCCCCGGATGGCGTGCTGCGAGAGGAGGACGCCTTCGAGATCTCGCGTCGCCTGAACGCCGTCGATCCCGACCGCAGCGACCGCGCCGTGATCGCGGCGGGTGCGAAGGCCGCGGAGCGGGGAGTGACCGGCCTCGTCGACTTCGACATGGCCTGGAACGCGGATGCATGGCCGCGGCGGATCGCCGACGGGTTCGCCTCCCACCGCGTGGAGTTCGCCGTGTACCCGTTCGACCTGGAACGCGCGATCGCCGCGGGCCTGCGCACGGGGGAGCTGCACGAGGCAGAGGACACGCCCGAGTCCGGCCGCGGCCTCATCCGCGTGGGCGCGCTCAAGATCATCAGCGACGGGTCCCTCGGCACGCGCACGGCGGCCTGCTCGCACTCCTATCCCGGTGATCCCGAGAACTTCGGTGTGCTGACGGTGCCGCCCGCCGAACTGACCGATCTTCTCACCCGGGCGACGGGCGTGGGGCTCTCGGTGGCGGTGCACGCGATCGGGGACCGTGCCGTGACCGCCGCGCTCGACGCTTTCACGATGACCGGCGCCGTGGGGACGATCGAGCACGCGCAACTCGTCCGCCATGCGGACCTGGCGCGGTTCGCGCGACTCGGCGTGATCGCGAGCGTGCAGCCGCAGCATGCCCTCGACGATCGTGACGTCGTCGGTGCGCACTGGGCGTTGCAGACATCCATCGGCTATCCGCTGCGCGCTCTGCAGGATGCGGGGGTCGAGTTGCGGTTCGGGTCTGACGCCCCGGTCGCTCCTCTCGACCCCTGGCAGGCGATTTCAGCGGCCGTCGAGCGCACGGACGACGCGCGCGAGCCGTGGCATCCCGAGGAGGCGCTGGGAACCGGCGACGCGCTGCGCGCGAGCGTACGGTCGTCCCTTCGGCCCGGAGAAGTCGCGGATATCGCGCTGTGCGGCCTCGACCCGCTCGTGGCGGCAGGCGAGGAGCTCCGCCGGATGCCGGTGACCGCGACCGTGCTCGGCGGACGCCTCACGCATCGCGCCTGAGCGGCTCGACGACGCAGAAGGAGGGCGCCGGGACGGATCCCGGCGCCCTCCTTCTCGGTCAGGTCGTTACGCGGCGATGTGCGAGACGAGGAACCAGCGGTCCTTCTCGAGGCCCCGCATGATCTCGATCGCGACGTCCTGGCTCGTGAGGTCGACCTCGTCGAGTCCGTCGATCGCGGCCTTGACGTCGACGAGGATCGCGTCGATATCGGAGATGACGGCGCGCACGAGCTCATCGGACTGCGTGAATCCTGCGGGCACTGCGGTGGCGCCGGCCTTGGCGGCGACGGTCGCGACGCGGGCGTCGATCGGGAGGCCCAAGGCGACGATGCGCTCCGCGGCGGTGTCGGCGAAGTCGCCGGCGTGGGCGACGATCGTGTCGAGCAGCTCGTGGACACCGACGAAGTTCGCGCCGCGGACGTGCCAGTGGGCCTGCTTGCCGTCGATGGTGAGGGCCTGGAGGCCGAGGACGACCGGCGAGAGGAACTGGGCTGCAGCGGCCGCGACCGTCGGGTCGCTGGCGGTGGTGGAAACGGTCTGTGCCTTGCTCATCGTGACTCCTCCGGAGTGGTCATTTCGTACCTGGTGAAGACAACGCTACTCATCCTGATTCATTCCGCAAGCAAGTGAAGGCTCGGCTTAGTTCCGCGTGATCACGCGGAAATCCGGGCATGCGAGGGTAGGCTCGCCTCATGAGCGTCGCATCAGGAGCATCCGTTCTCGCCCTCGGAGACAGGGTCCCGTCGATCGCCGAGGCGACCTTCGTGGCGGACGGTGCACGCATCGTCGGCGACGTGCGTCTCGAACCCGGGGCGAGCGTCTGGTACAACGCGGTTCTGCGAGGGGATTCTGCGGGCATCGTCGTCGGGCCCGGCAGCAACGTGCAGGACAACGTGTCGGTGCACGTGGACGCCGGGCACCCCGTCCGCATCGGGGCGAAGGTGTCGATCGGGCACAACGCCGTGGTGCACGGGTGCACCATCGGCGACGGCGCGCTGATCGGCATGGGCGCGGTCGTCCTCAGCGGAGCCGTGATCGGCGAGGGATGTCTCGTCGCCGGGGGCGCGGTCGTGCTCGGCGGCACCGAGGTGCCCGCGGGCTCGCTCGTGGCCGGGGTTCCGGCGAAAGTCCGTCGAGCGCTCACCGACGAGGAGCGCGAGGGCCTGATCGCGAACGCGGACGTCTATCTCGGACACCTCCGCACGCACGAGGATGCGGCGCCGGCCTGAGCGTCGGCGCCCGCTAGGCTGGGTCTCACGGGGCGGTGGCCAAGCTGGTTAAGGCAGTGGGCTCATAACCCAACGATCGCGGGTTCAAGTCCCGCCCGCCCTACCGTTCTCTCTCGCCCTGCACGATTCCCGCCGGGTTCTCCGAGTTGTCAAGCCCCTTCCAGACGCTCGGACCGCGATGGCAGTGTCGGGCCGTCAATCCACCCGAGGAGGCATCACCATGACCATCGGCACCGGAGTCCTGCTATTCGTGATCGGCGCGGTACTGGTCTTCGCGCTCAACGTCCAACTGGACTGGATCGACCTCGACATGGTCGGCTACATCCTGATGGCTGCGGGAGCGCTGGCCTTCGTGATCGGTCTGATCCTGCTGGTGTCTCGACGCGGCCGTCGGGACCGCGTCGTCCGGGATCGCGTCGTCGAAGACGACGTGCTCTGAGGCGCCGGATCGGAACGGCGGCTCCCTCGCCGTCAGTCCGATCCGGTCTCCCGGACATCCGCGGCCTCCGGCAGCTCCGGCGTCTCGAGGTGCTCGTCGACGAGGGTGATGCCCCCGCTCGAGTTCGCGGTGTGGGCGAGGTCCTCGATCCATCGACGACTGAGTTCGGGTGTCTCCGGCTCCTGGAACACGAACCGCAAAGGGATCGACGGGTGCAACCAGATCGTCGATCGCCCCTGGGGCTGTCCGTCCGGGTGACGCCAGGACAGGGTGAAGCTCTCGTTGCGGCGGAGCTTGGTCGCGACGACGACCTTCAGATGCGCGAGCGCTCGATCTTCGATCTGGATCGGCTCGGAGTCGCCGTAGTAGAGGGATCCCATACGTCGGAATCTACGGTGCGAGCGAGCGGGTCCCGTTCTCGGAGACCGGGGCGCGCCGCAGCCGCGCACAGCCTGTGCGCGTGGTGTCATCGGCGATGGGCGCCCGAGGTGACCGAGGGAGGCACGCCGAATTCCGCGCGATACGCCGCAGCGAAGCGGGAGGGGTGGCTGAAGCCCCACCGCCGTGCGATCTCCGCGACGGTCCTCGTCGACCCGGAACGCAACTCGCGGTGCGCCCCGTCGAGGCGCGCCTGACGCAGGCATTCGGCGGGGCTGCGATCGAGCGAGCGTCGAAACGCGTACTGCAGGCCGCGCGTGGAGATGTGCACGGCCTCGGCGACCTCATCCACCGTGATGGGGCGGTGCGCGTTCTCCCCGATGAAATCCAGAGCGCGGCGGACGGTCGCGGGCGCGGGGCCGGTCTGGGGTGGCCGGACGCGATGCCGCTGAGCGGTGGTGGCGAAAGTCGCGAGGGTCACCGTAGCGGCATGGCGTGCGAGTTCGGCGCGAAGGACGTCATCGTCCTCGCCGAGGTCGACCACGCTCTGTTCGAGATACGCGACGGTCCGCTCCCAGGCGGCTGCGGCATGCCCCGAGCCGGACGCCGGATCCGTCACGTGCAGCGCGAGGGTGTCGTCGCCGGTGATCCGGCGACCCACCTGTTCGATGGCGGTGCGTTCGAAGACGAGTGCGGTGACGCGTGCGCCGGCATCCCATCGTGCGTGCACGCGCGGCCCGTCCGAGATCCATGGGCGCGCCGGGTCGAGGTCGTACCGGTCCGAGTGCAGGCGGGTGTCCGGCCCGGTGACCCGACACGCGAGGAACTGGTCCTGCGGCTCGACGGTGGAATGCACCTGCGCCACGAGGTCATAGCGCACCAGAGCGACCCCGCCCAGGTCCTCCGAGTGCCACTCGAAGCGGAAGCGCTGCGGATCGACATCGTGCAGCGTCGCCGAGGGGACGTACTGGCGCCACGTCTCCTCGACACGGGTCACGTCACGGGTGGAGAAGTGCACTCGAACCGTCCTCGGAATCGACGGCACGGTGCCCGCGCACCGGCCACGTGCCGTCGATCGCGTCGTCGGGGTCCAGACGGCCCACGCGGATGAAGTACTCCGTCAGACTCGCGGCCTGCGAGCGCGCCCACCCGATCTGCCGGTCGTGCAGCTCGGTGAGCGTCTCCGGCAGGACGAATCGGCGGGCGAGCGCCTGAGCCACACGCCCTGCGGCGACAGCATCGGCTGCAGCCTCGTGCGCGTCGTCGAGCGGGACGGCGTAGTGATCGGCGACCACTTGCAGCGTCCTCTTGCCCGGACGGTAGCGGTCGTACGCCTTGTCGATCACGAGCGGGTCGACGACCGGGGAGGGGCTCTCGAGAGGGACGATCCCATGGCGGCGCGCCTCATGGGCGAGCAGTGAGAAATCGTAGGCGGCGTTGTAGGCGACGACCGGGACACCCTGCGAGAGCAGGGAGCGCAGTGCGGAAGTGACCTGCTCGACGACCTCCGCAGCCGGCCGTCCGAGGGCACGCGCATGCGACGTGGTCACGCCATGGACGGCCGTGGCGCCCTCGGGGATCGGGATGCCCGGATCGGCCAGCCAGTTCCGCGCGGCGATCTCGGTACCGCCGGCGTCCAGCAGGCCCACGTGGGCGGTGACCACGCGGTCGGTCTCGACATCGACTCCCGTCGTCTCGAGATCGAACACCGCGACGCGGGTGACCCAGGACGGGAGCGGGGGGAGCGGGGGCATGGATTCACCGTAGAACGGAGCGCCGACATAGCCGGGTAAGGACACGAAGCGATAGGTCGCCGCGCCTAGACTGGGGCCATGCCCGTGCCCTCGCCGTACGCCGATCGACTGAGCCGCCTGACGGTGCAGCGCCATGAGGTCGAGGTGCGGGGCGCGCGCACGGCGTACTGGGTGTACGGATCGCACGACGCCGAGACGACGATCCTCGCGGTGCACGGGTTCCGTGGCGATCACCACGGCCTCGAATCCGTGATCGCCTTCCTCCCTGAGGCGTGCGTGATCGCCCCCGACCTGCCCGGATTCGGTGAGTCGACACCCGCGCCCGGAACCCGGTACGACCTCGACGAGTACGTCGCCTGGCTGCGGGAGTTCGCGGCCTCCGTCGCGCCCGGCGCCGTGATCCTCGGGCATTCCTTCGGCTCGATCGTCACGTCTGCGGCCGTCGCCGCGGGTCTCGAGACCCCGAAGCTGATCCTGGTGAACCCGATCGGAGCGCCGGCGCTGGAGGGGCCGAAGGGCGTCATGACACGTCTCGCCGTGCTCTACTACGCGCTCGGCGCGCGGCTGCCCGAAAGCCTCGGGACCGCACTGCTGCGCAACCGCGTCATCGTCCGCGTCATGAGCATCGCGATGGCCAAGACATCGGATCCCGTGCTGCGTCGCTTCATCCACGATCAGCACGACACGTACTTCTCGCTGTTCGCGGACCGCGACGTGCTGCGCGATGCCTTCGTCGCGAGCGTGTCGCACGATGTGAGCCAGTACGCGGCGTCGATCGATGTGCCGACTCTGCTGATCGCCGCGCAACGCGACGACATCACGCCGATCGAGGTCGAACGGGAGCTCGCGACAAGGTTCGCCGATGCCGAGCTCGTCGAGATCGCCCACGTCGGGCACCTGATCCACTACGAGACGCCGGCCGAGGCCGCCGGCGCGATCCGTCGCTACCTCAGGATTCCCGTCGCGCGAGGCCGATGAGCCCCGCCACCCGGAACGGGATCACCTCGCCCATCGCGAGCGAGGTCTCGGTGCGCTCGACGCCCTCGATCGAGAGGATGCGCGCGTCGGTGTCGAACAGGTGACGGGCGTCCCTGCAGGCGACCCTGGCCAGGAGATCGATCGATCCGCTGAGACCGTGCGCCTGCACCACCTCGGGTATGCGGGCGAGTTCGTTGATGATGCGCGGGAGCTCGGTCTGCCTGACGCCGATGCTGACGAAGGCCTGGAGCGGGAAGCCGAGCACGTCGGGGGCGAAGGACCGCTCGTACGAGAGGAAGACGCCGGTCTGCTCGAGGCGGGCCATGCGGGCCTGGATGGTGTTGCGGGAGAGCCCGAGGCTCTCGGCGAGCGCGACGATCGTGATCCGCGGATCATCGGCGAGAGCGGCGAGAAGTTCCAGATCGATGCGGTCGAGTCCAGCCATAGTGCCAAAGGGTAGCAGGGTCGGATCCGGTCAAATTGAGCAACATGCTCAAGCGACTCTTCATTGCTTGAGCGAGGTGTTGAGCAGACGTACGCTCGGAGCAGCCGGTGACGATGCCGGCCGCCGCGTGCCGCGTCCCACGAGGACGGCCACGAACGAGGAGGACGATGATGTCACCGCAGATCACGCCGATCGCCGACACCGCCCAGGATCTCGAGCTCTCCGAGCGCATCCTGACCCCGGACGGACAGCGGGTGGCGAACCCGCAGCTCGACCCCTACGTCGCCGACGTCGACGCCGCGCAGCTGCGTGCCCTGCATCGTGACATGATGGTCCTTCGGCGGATCGACGCGGAGGGCGTCGCCCTCCAGCGCCAGGGGCAGCTCGGACTCTGGGCTCCCTGCCAGGGGCAGGAGGCGACGCAGATCGGCACGGCCCGTGCACTCGCCCCGCAGGACTACGTCTTCCCCAGCTACCGGGAGACCGGGGTCATCTACGCGCGCGGCGCCGAGCCCGGCGACTACGTCCGGATGTGGCGTGGAGAGGAGGGCGCGGGACACGACCCCGAGGCTCTCCGTGTCGCCCCGCTGCAGATCATCATCGGCGCACAGACCCTGCACGCGGTCGGCTATGCGCTCGGCATCCGCCACGACGGCGCGGACGAGGTGGCCGTCACGTACTTCGGCGACGGGGCCACGAGTCAGGGCGACGTGAACGAGGCCATGATCTTCGCCGCGTCCTACCAGGCGCCTGTCGTGTTCGTGTGTCAGAACAACCATTGGGCGATCTCCGAGCCGGTGGCCGTGCAGTCGCAGTACCCGATCGCCGGCCGCGCGCCCGGTTTCGGCATCCCCAGCGTCCGCGTCGATGGCAACGACGTCCTCGCCTGCATGGCGGCGATGCGCTGGGCGCTCGACCACGCGCGCTCCGGCACGGGCCCCGCGTACATCGAGGCTGTGACCTACCGCATGGGTCCGCACACCACCGCCGACGACCCGACCCGCTATCGCGACGCGGAGGAGCTCGAGTCCTGGCGCCGCCGCGATCCCATCGCCCGGCTGGAGGCGCATCTGCGCGCCCTCGGCGAACTCTCCGAGGAGCACCTCGCCGAGACCCAGGCCGCGGCCGATGACATCGCGCGCCGGATGCGCGCGGAGTGCCTCGGCATGGTGACCAGGCCGCCGCTCGCGGTGTTCGACGGGGTCTACGCAGAGCCGCACTCGGGGCTCGAGCGCCAGCGGGACGAGTACGCCGCATATCTGGCGTCGTTCGAGAGCGAGGCCTGAGCATGGTCGAGATGACGCTCGGGAAGGCGCTCAGCGCCGGTCTGCGCCAGGCGCTGCGCGACGACGACAAGGTCGTGCTGCTCGGCGAGGACATCGGCAGGCTCGGCGGCGTGTTCCGCATCACCGACGGCCTCCTCGACGAATTCGGGGCACAGCGGGTGATCGATACACCCCTCGCCGAGTCCGGGATCGTCGGGATGGCGGTGGGTCTGGCGTTCCGCGGTTACCGCCCGGTCGTCGAGATCCAGTTCGACGGCTTCGTCTATCCGGCGTTCGACCAGATCGTGGCGCAGGTCGCGAAGCTGCACTATCGCACGCAGGGTCGCGTGAAGATGCCCATCACGATCCGGATCCCGTGGGCCGGGGGCATCGGCGCGGCCGAGCACCACTCCGAGTCCCCCGAGGCCTATTTCGTGCACACCGCCGGCCTCCGGGTCATCGCCGTGTCGAATCCCGAGGACGCCTATCGCAGCCTGCGTCAGGCGATCGCGAGCGACGACCCCGTGATCTTCTTCGAGCCGAAGCGGCTGTACCACCACAAGGGGGAGGTCGACCTGGATGCTCCCCTGGCCGATGCCGCGCCCATGGGGCTCGCGCGGGTCGTGCGCGCTGGCTCGGACGCCACCCTCATCACCTACGGGGCGATGCTCGCGACGGCGCTGCAGGCGGCGGAGGCGGCAGAGGACGAGGGGATCTCCCTGGAGGTCATCGACCTGCGCTCACTGTCGCCCGTGGACTACGACTCGGTCGCTGCGTCCGTACGCAAGACCGGTCGCGTCGTCGTGGCGCACGAGGCCTCGCGCGAGGCGGGGGTCGCGGCGGAGGTGATCGCGAGCGTCACGGAGCGCTGCTTCGAGTACCTCGAGTCCGCGCCGCTGCGTATCACCGGTCACGACGTTCCGTATCCTCCCGCGAAGCTCGAGAAGTACCACCTGCCCGATCTCGACAGGATCCTCGACGCGGTGGATCGCGTCCTCGATCGCCCGAACAGCCTGACGGGAGCAGACGCATGATCACCGAGTTCCGACTGCCCGACCTCGGCGAAGGGCTCACCGAGGCGGAGGTCGTCCAGTGGCTCGTCGCGCCCGGCGACCCGGTCGCGCTCAATCAGACGCTTGCGGAGGTGGAGACCGCCAAGGCGGTCGTCGAGCTGCCCTCGCCCTACGAAGGGACCGTCTCGACGTTGCACGCAGAGGCGGGTGAGACGGTCGCGGTCGGCGCGCCGCTGATCGCCTTCGACGTCGCCGGCGACGAAGGCCCCGGAGCGGATGCGGGAGGTGGCGGTGCCGAGACGGAGAGGGCGCAGCCGAACCTCGTGGGGTACGGCGCGGCCCCGGCGGCATCCGGTCGTCCCGCGCGTCGTGCCCGCCGCGCGGGTGCCGTGCCGGTCGCCGACACCGCCGTGCTCGAGGCCGCTCCGCACGATGCCGAGCCCACCGCGCACGTCGAGACGGTCGTCGAACGTCCGCGCTCGACCCCGCCCGTGCGCGCCTACGCGAAGCGTCTCGGCGTCGACCTCGTGCTGGTCGCCGCGACCGTGGGCGACCGACTCATCACCCGTGACGACATCGAGGCGTACGCGCAACGCGCCGGCGTGGCGGACGAGGGCGCCGAGCGTCCGCAGCCTTCTGGAGCAGCTGCGTACACGGCGTCCCTGGCCGGGGAAGCGCCCGAAGCGGAGCGCGAGGTCCGCATCCCGATCCGCGGGGTCCGCAAGCACACAGCGGCCGCGATGGTGGAGAGCGCCTTCACCGCTCCGCACGTGACGGTCTTCCACACGGTCGACGTCACGGCGACCATGGACCTGCTCGCATCCTTCCGTGAGGACAGGACCCTCTCCGATCACCGGATCGGGCCCCTCGCCGTGATCGCCAAGGCCGTGTGCCTCGCGCTGGGACGCACGCCCGGGCTCAATTCTCGCTGGGACGAGTCCGCTGGAGAGATCGTCCAGTTCCGATACGTCGACCTGGGTATCGCGGCGGCCACAGACCGCGGCCTCATCGTCCCGAACATCCGCGACGCGGAGGCGCTGACCCTTCCGGAGCTCGCGGATGCGATCACGCGACTCGCGACGACGGCGAGAGCAGGGCGGACGTCACCGGCCGAACTGGCGGGCGGCACCTTCTCGATCTCCAACATCGGCGTGTTCGGCGTGGACGCGGGGACCCCGATCCTCCCGCCCGGGCAGTCCGGCATCCTCGCGGTGGGCGCCGTGCGACGTCAGCCGTGGGAGTATCGCGGCGAGATCGCGCTGCGCCAGATGATGACGCTGAGCCTGTCGTTCGATCACCGTCTGGTGGACGGCGCCGAAGGGGCGCGCTTCCTCAAGGATGTCGCCGACGTGCTGGAGGAGCCCGGGCGGGCGATGCTCCTCAGATAGCGGCGCGCAGCGCGGCCTCCGCCATCGCGATCAGCACGATCGCGGTGGCGGGGTCCTGACGGACCGCGGCGCGCGTGCTGTGCGGCGTGGAGTTGATGAGACCGAAGCAGGCCTGCACCCGCAGGCGCAGCTCCTCGGGGGCTGCGTCGACCAGCGGCTCCAGGGTGCGGATCCAGAGTTCGATGTACGCGCGCTGCAGGCGTCGGACCGCGGCGCGGTCGTCCTCCGCGAGGTGGGCGACCTCCTGGTCGTGCACCCGGATGACGTCGGCGTGCCCGAGGGCGAACTGGACGTGGAAGGCGATCAGAGCCCGCATGCGCGCGTCGTCGACGACGGCCGCGTCGGCGACGTCGGTGCCGCCGGTGACGAGGTCCTCGCTGACCTGGACGAGCACGGCTCCGAGCAGGGCCTGCTTGCCCGCGAAGTGGCGGTAGACCGCGGGGCCGGACACGCCGACGGCGGTGCCGATGTCCTCGAGGCTCACACCGTTGTATCCGCGTTCGGCGAACAGGTGGGCGGCGGCGCGCAGGATCGCATCCGAACGCTCGGCCTTGGCGCGGTCGCGGGCCGTGACGGGGCTTGTCATCTCAGTTAATCCTCGCTAACCTGATGCAACGGGTTAGTGCACACTAACCGGAATATCGTCGAGTGCGCCAGATCGTTACCGAGGCGCGACGTGGGTCGAGGAGGACTTCACGATGCCCGATACCCAGGAGTCCCTCGCCGCAGAGCTGCGGGACCGTCTCGCCACCGTGTCACGCGGCGGACCGGAGGCCTCGCGCGCGCGACACGTCGCCCGCGGCAAGCTGCTCCCGCGGGAACGCGTGGCCCGTCTTCTCGATGAGGGGAGTCCGTTCATCGAGATCGCGCCCCTCGCTGCCGAGGGACTCTACGGGGGAGAGGCGCCGGCGGCCGGAGTCATCGCCGGCATCGGACTCGTGCACGGCCGCCACGTCATGGTCGTCTGCAACGACGCGACCGTCAAGGGCGGCACGTACCTCCCGCTCACCGTCAAGAAGCACCTCCGAGCGCAGGAGATCGCACTCGAGAACCGGCTGCCCTGCCTGTACCTCGTCGACTCCGGAGGGGCGTTCCTTCCCCAGCAGGACGAGGTCTTCCCGGACCGCGACCACTTCGGACGCATCTTCTTCAACCAGGCGCGCATGTCGGCGGAGCGAATCCCGCAGATCGCCGCGGTGCTCGGCTCCTGCACGGCCGGCGGCGCCTACGTGCCGGCGATGAGCGACGAGACCGTGATCGTCCGCGGACAGGGCACGATCTTCCTCGGTGGTCCGCCGCTGGTGAAGGCGGCCATCGGCGAGGTCGTGAGCGCCGAGGAACTCGGCGGGGGTGAGCTCCACGCGCGACGCAGCGGAGTCGTCGACCACCTCGCGGAGGACGACGAGCATGCCCTCGAGATCGTGCGCGACATCGTCGCGACCCTCCCGGCGCCGCTCGCTCCCGCCTGGGACGTCGTCGATTCGGTCGCCCCCGCCGAGCACGGGTCTCTGTACGACGTCGTCCCGGTCGATGTGAACGCCGCCTATGACGTGCACGTGGTGATCGAGCGCCTGATCGATGCCGACACCTTCCACGAGTTCAAGGCCGAGTACGGCACCACGCTCGTCACGGGGTTCGCGCGGTTGCACGGTCACCCGGTGGGGATCGTGGCCAACAACGGCGTCCTCTTCGGCGAGTCCGCGCTCAAGGGCGCCCATTTCATCGAACTGTGCGATCAGCGCGGCATCCCCCTCCTGTTCCTGCAGAACATCACCGGATTCATGGTCGGATCGGATGCCGAGGCCGGCGGCATCGCGAAGGACGGGGCGAAGATGGTCACGGCTGTCGCGAGCACCCGCGTGCCGAAGCTCACGGTCATCATCGGCGGCTCGTTCGGAGCCGGGAACTACTCGATGTGCGGCCGCGCCTACTCGCCTCGTTTCCTGTGGACCTGGCCCGCGAGCCGCATCTCGGTGATGGGCGGCCCGCAGGCGGCATCCGTCCTCGCGACCGTCAAGGAGGAGCAGCTCGCCTCCCGCGGCGAATCCTGGGATGCCGAGGAGCGCGTCGCGTTCGAGCAGCCGATCCGCTCGCAGTACGAGACCCAGGGTGAGCCCTACTACGCCACGGCGCGGCTCTGGGACGACGGGATCATCGACCCCGCACAGACCCGCGACCGCCTCGGACTCGCGCTCGACGTCATCTCCCGCTCCCCACTGCCCGAACCCCGCTTCGGCCTCTTCCGGATGTGATCCCCGTGAACACCGCTCCCGCCACCCCCAGCGCTTCCTCCTTCTCCGCCGTGCTCGTCGCGAACCGAGGGGAGATCGCCCGTCGCGTGATCCGCACCCTCCGGGCGCTCGGCATCCGCAGCGTCGCCGTCTACAGCGACGCCGACGCCGACGCCCCCCACGTCCGAGAGGCCGACGAGGCCGTGCGCATCGGGCCCGCCCCTGCGGCGGAGTCGTATCTCGACATCGATGCCGTCGTGGCCGCTGCGCGTCGCACGGGGGCGCAGGCCATCCACCCGGGCTACGGGTTCCTGTCCGAGAGCGTCGGCCTCGCCGAGGCGTGTGCCGAGAGCGGGATCGTCTTCATCGGACCCGGGATCGATGCGCTGCAGATCATGGGCGACAAGGCACGTGCCCGCGATCACGTCGTCCGATCGGGAGTCCCGGTGGTCCCGGGATTCGACGCCCGCGGGCTGTCCGACGACGAGATCGCGGAAGAGGCCGACGCCGTCGGATACCCGCTGCTGGTGAAGCCCAGCGCAGGCGGTGGAGGAAAGGGCATGGAGGTCGTCTCGGACGCCACCGGGCTCAGCGCCGCCCTCGCCTCCGCGCGACGTGTGGCGAAGGCGGGATTCGGCGACGACGCGCTGATCCTCGAGCGACTGATCCGCCGTCCGCGCCACATCGAGGTGCAGGTCTTCGGCGACGTCCACGGAACGGTGATCACGCTGGGGGAGCGCGAGTGCACTCTGCAGCGTCGTCACCAGAAGGTGATCGAGGAGGCGCCGTCCGCCGGCATACCGGACGAGACGCGGGACCGTCTGCTGCGCGCCGCGATCCAGGCGGCGGAGAGCGTCGACTACGTCGGGGCCGGGACCGTCGAGTTCCTGATCGACGCCGACAGTCCCGACGAGGTCTTCTTCATCGAGATGAACACCCGGCTCCAGGTCGAGCACCCCGTCACGGAAGAGGTGACCGGCCTCGACCTCGTGGCACTGCAGCTGCACGTCGCCGCGGGTGGCGCACTCGACGAGGGACCCGCGCTGCACGGTCACGCGATCGAGGCACGCATCTACGCCGAATCTCCCGAGCGCGGCTTCCTGCCGTCGACCGGCCGTGTCCTCCTGTTCGACGCCCCCGAGGGAGTGCGGGTGGATGCAGCGGTCGAGACGGGATCGGAGGTGACCGGGTTCTACGATCCGATGATCGCGAAGGTCGTCGCGGTCGCGGAGGACCGTGCGACCGCGCTCCGACGCCTCGACGATGCGCTCGGTCGGACGGTCGTGCTGGGCGTCGACACGAACATCGCCTTCCTCCGAGAGCTGTGCCGAGATCCGCGCGTCGAATCGGGCGACCTCGACACCGGCATCATCGAGACCCTGCTCCCGGTCGCGGAGCAGGCGCCGTCTCCGGAGATGCTGTCGGCCGCTGCCGCTCGGGTTCGGGAGAGCGATTCGGCGCATGCCCACTCGCGACGAGCGATCGAGCGGGCAGGATCGGTGTGGCTCTCGCTCTCCGATCCGACTGCATCGACTCTCGCGTTCCTCACCGATAGCGGCGACGTGATCGAGGCGGCATCAGCCGGATCCGTGGGGTCCGGGATCGCGACGGCCGTCGATGCGGACGGGGCGGTGTGGGTGAGCACCGACGGGCGCACGGCGCGTCTGCGCCCGCTGGACCGCCGCGCACGCCTTCGCCATCGGCTCGCTGCGCGCGAGCAGGAGGCCGCGGCCGGCGGCCCGGAGGGGCTTGCGCCCATGCCGGGCAGCGTCGTCGCCGTGCATGCGACGGAGGGAGCGGTGGTCAGGGCCGGCGATCCGCTCGTGTCGATCGAGGCGATGAAGATGGAGCACCAGGTGGTCGCTCCGCGGGACGGGACGGTGCATCTGCTCGTCTCGGTAGGAGACCAGGTACGACGTGACCAGGCGGTCGCGCGAGTCACGACGGAGGAGAGCGCATGAACGAGCAGCTGACGGACGAGGAACGCGAACTCGCAGGGATGGTGCGGGAGTTCGCGGAGACCGTCGTCGCGCCGCAGTCCTACGAGGCGGATCGCACGCACACGCTCTCGATGGACGTGGTCGCGGCGATGGGCGACCTCGGGCTGTTCGGGCTGCCGTTCCCCGAGGAGTACGGCGGACAGGGCGGCGACTACATGGCGCTCGGCATCGCGATCGAGGCGCTCGGCCGTGTCGATCAGTCGATCGCCATCACGCTCGAGGCCGGAGTGAGTCTCGGCGCGATGCCGGTCTTCCGCTTCGGGACCGAGCAGCAGAAGCAGGAGCTGCTTCCCGATCTGCTCGCGGGGAATGCCCTGGCGGGCTTCGGTCTCACGGAGCCCGAAGCAGGCAGCGACGCGGGTGCCACGCGCACCACCGCGCGCCTGGACGGCGGAGAGTGGGTGATCGACGGCTCGAAGCAGTTCATCACCAACTCCGGCACGCCGATCACCCGGTTCGTGACGGTCACGGCCGTGACGGGGTCCTCCGAGGGGCGCAAGGAGATCTCGACGATCATCGTGCCCAACGGCACACCCGGCTTCACGGTCGAGGCGGCCTACGACAAGGTCGGCTGGAACGCCTCGGACACGCATCCGCTGACCTTCACCGGCGCCCGCGTCCCCGAGTCGAACCTGCTCGGAGAACGCGGGAGCGGCTTCCGCAACTTCCTCAGCATCCTCGACGAAGGACGCATCGCGATCGCGGCTCTCTCCACGGGCGCCGCGGAGGGATGCCTCGAGGCCGCGGTGGACTACGCCAAGAGTCGCACGATCTTCGGCAGCGCGCTCAGCACCCGCCAGAACGCCCAGTTCACGCTCGCCCGGATGCGGGCACGCGTGCACACGGCCCGCCTGGCGTGGCACCATGCGGCTCGCCTGCGCGACGCCGGTCGGCCGTTCGCCGAGCAGGCCGCGATCGCCAAGCTCGTCGCGGGCGAGGCGGCGATGGACAACGCCCGCGATGCGACCCAGATCTTCGGCGGCAACGGCTTCATGAACGAGTTCCCGGTCGCCCGGCACTACCGCGACTCCAAGATCCTCGAGATCGGCGAGGGCACCACCGAGGTGCAGCTTCTCGTGATCGCTCGGGCCCTCGGGCTCGCCGGGTAGCGTGGACGGCATGCGACACACAGAAGAGCCGAACAGCAGTGACGGGCCGACGAAGGACGTCGTGCAGCGCGGCCTGTGGTTCGAGGAATTCGCCCTCGACGCCCGCTACCTGCATCGTCCCGGGCGCACGGCGACCGAGGCGGACAACGTGCTCTTCACGACCCTGACGATGAACACGCAGGCCCTGCACCTGGACGCGGCCTTCGCGGACGCGCAGGAGCCGTTCGGCGCGCGGCTCATCAACTCGATGTGGACGCTGTCGACCATGGTGGGCGCCTCCGTGGCGCAGCTCACGCAGGGCACGCTCGTCGCGCAGCTCGGATTCGGAGAGGTCTCGTTCCCGCATCCGCTGTTCGCGGGCGACACGCTCTACACCGAGAGCACCGTGGTCGAGAAGCGGCTGTCGGCCTCCCGACCGGGGCAGGGCATCGTGCGGATCGCGCACACCGGCCGTAACCAGGACGGCACGGTCGTGGCCACGGCGACGCGATCGGTCCTCGTCCGCTGCGCCCCCGAGGGAGACGACCGATGACCTTCGCTCTGGGACCTGCGCTGCTGTTCTGCCCGGCCGATCGCCCTGAGCGCTTCCGCGGCGCACTCGAGAAGGCCGACGCCGTGATCCTCGACCTCGAGGACGCCGTGCTCCCCGAGGCGAAGGCCACCGCCCGCGGCAACCTCATCGACGCCGACCTCGATCCGGATCGCGTGATCGTGCGCGTGAACGCCCCCGGGACGGAGGCGTTCGTCTCCGACCTGTCGACCCTGTCGCAGACGGACTTCCGCACCGTGATGGTCGCGAAGACCGAGGATCCGGCCGCACTATCGGCGTTCGACGAGCGATTCGACCTGCTCGCCCTGTGCGAGACGGCCCGCGGCGTCCACTTCGCGGATCGGATCGCCGCGCATCCGCGGATCGTCGCGATGATGTGGGGCGCGGAGGATCTCGTCGCGTCTCTGGGTGGGACCGCGAGTCGGACCGCCGACGGGATGTACCGTGACGTCGCCCGCTACTCCCGCTCTCGTGTGCTCATCGAGGCGGGTGCGCACGAGAAGGCGGCCATCGACGCGGTGCACATCGCGATCGACGACATCGACGGGCTGCGCCGCGAGGCGGAGGATGCTGCGGCGTCGGGTTTCGCCGCCACGGCGTGCATCCACCCGAGCCAGGTCGGCGTGATCCGCGCGGCCTACGCCCCCGATGAGGAGACGGTGTCCTGGGCGCGAGACGTGCTCTCGGCCGCCGGGACGGAACGCGGTGTCTTCCGCTTCCGGGGCCGCATGATCGACGAACCCGTGCTCCGGCATGCGCGCGCGGTGATCAACCGCGCACACTGACCGCGGACTCAGACCGCGGGCTCAGACGAGGATCGCGTGCTCCAGGAGGCGGAGCGAGCCGGGCGACGCCTCGAAACGATGCACTGATCCGTTGGCGAGCACATCGCCGACGCGGGGGAGCGTGCCCCCGGAGACATGATCGATCAGCGAACGGATCACGCCGCCGTGCGCCACCACGATGACGGACTCGGCCAATGGTGCGGATCGACGACGGGAGTCCCGGGCGATCGCGTCGATGGCCGCCAGGGCGCGATCGGCCACCGCGCCGAGCGTCTCGGCGCCGGGCACGGGGGCGAGCCAGTCGCCGTACTGCTCGAGGTAGTCGGCGACGAGCATGCCCTCGCCCTCGCCGAACTCGCGTTCGCGCACGTCCCGCACGAGGTGCGGCGCGTCGAGTCCGAGCTCGTCCGCGATGATCTCCGCGGTCTCACGGGCACGCACGAGGGGACTGGAGTAGATGGCGTGGTGAGTCGTGTCGGCGAGAAGGCCGGCGGCGGTCCTGGCATCGGCCCGGCCGGTCTCGTTCAACGGGATGTCGGTCGAGCCCTGGATGCGACGGGCGAGGTTCCAGTCGGTCTGGCCGTGACGGACGAGCGTGATGAGGGTCATGGAAGGAGCTCCTGGAGGGCGGGGAGCACGTCGCCCGTACCGGCGGCGATGGTGATGTCCGCCCACGGATCGGCACGTGTCGGCTCACGGTTGATGATGACGAGGGGGATGCTGCGGCGTCGCGCGCGTTCGACCAGCCGCACCCCGGAGTTGACCACGAGCGACGACCCCGCGACGATGAGCGCGTCGCTCGAGCGCAGCAGCGATTCCGCCGCACGGAAGCGGTCCTGGGGCACGTACTCGCCGAAGAAGACCACGTCGGGTTTGAGCATCCCGCCGCACACGGTGCACACGGGCACGACGAAGCCCTCGGTGCTCTCGGGCAGCACGTCGCCGTCGGGCGCGAGCTTCACGTTCTCGGGGACGGTGATCCAGGGATTGAGGTCTTCGATCTGCGTCGCGACGTCGCGACGGTCGAACACCTGGCCGCAGTGCAGGCAGGTCACGCGGCGCATGGTGCCGTGCACTTCGATCACGTGCGAGCTTCCGGCCCGCAGGTGCAGTCCGTCGACGTTCTGGGTGATGACGCCCGTCACGTGGCCGGTGGACTCCATTGCGGCGAGGGCGCGGTGCGCGGCGTTCGGCTCGGCGCGGGCGAACGCGCGCCAGCCGAGGTGGCCGCCGACCCAGTAGCGACGGCGCGCGGCCTCGTCGCCGAGGTAGCGGTCGATCGTCATGGGATCGCTGCGAGTGCGGGAGCCCTCGCCTCGATAGGCCGGGATGCCGGAGTCCGTGGAGATGCCGGCCCCGGTGAGGAGCGCGATCCTGCGGCCGGCGAGGAGTTCTGCGGTGCGAGCGACGATGGCCGACAGCTCGACGGGACTCGATGCGCTCACAGGACCTCCTCCTCGAGTCTAGGCGGTGGCGGCGACACCGGGATGCGGGCGGCCGACCTCGGCGCGCGGGATGCCACAGTAGGGATGTGGACCTGCACCTCGTGACCGACCCCGACGATCCGCGCCTCGACGACTATCGGGGCCTCACCGACACCGCGTTGCGCATGCGCACCGAGTCCGCCAACGGTCTGTACATCGCCGAATCCGCGAAGGTCATCGAACGGGCCGTGCGAGCCGGCCACAGTCCGCGATCGGTCATGGTGCAACGACGATGGACCGACGGCATCCGCTCGATCATGCGCGACGTCGACGTGCCCGTGTACGAGGTCCCCGATGCCGTGGCCGAGTCCGTCGCAGGATTCGACGTGCACCGCGGCGCCCTCGCGGCCATGCACCGACCGGTGCTTCCCGATGTGGCCGCGGTGGTCCGTGACGCGCGACTGGTGCTGATCCTCGCCGGCATCGGCGATCACACGAACATCGGCGCCGCCTTCCGTGCCGCAGCAGGTCTCGGCGCGGATGCCGTGCTCGTCGCCCCTCGCTGCGCGGACCCGCTCTACCGCCGGAGCGTGCGGGTGAGCATGGGCACCGTGTTCCAGGTGCCGTGGACGCGGATGTCGGACTGGCAGGAGTCGGTGTCCGCTCTGCACGCCGAGGGGATCGAGGTCGCGGCGCTCGCTCTCTCGGAAGACGCCGTCTCCCTGCGCGAGTACGCGCGCCGGCGGCCGGATCGAGTCGCGCTGCTGATGGGCTCGGAGGGCGACGGCCTGTCTGCGGAGGAGCTCGCATTCGCGGACCGGGTCGTCACGATCCCCATGCGCGGAGGCGTGGACTCGCTCAACGTCGCCTCCGCGGCAGCCGTCGCGCTGTACGCGCTCGGCGACGACTGAGCCGGGTCGACCCGGCTCAGCTCTCGTCGGAGAGGGAGAGGTAGGGCGCCGCGTCCGGGCGCTTGGCGGCGACGTGATCCCCTGAGGACTGGTGCCGCAGACGGCGGAGCACCCAGGGGACGAGGTGCTCTCGCGCCCAGCCGAGGTCTTCCGCCCTGGCCTCCCGCCAAGTCCGGAGCGGAATGGTCTCGGGCTGCATCGACTCGAGGTCGTTCGGCACGTTGAGGGCTCGCAACACCATCCGTGCGATCTCGTGGTGGCCGAGCGCGTTGTAATGCAGCCGGTCGTCGTCGAAGAAGCGCATGTCCTGCACGGTCTTGAGCGCCCACTGATCGGCGACGATGCAGTCGTGGCGATCGGCGATCGCCCGGATGTTCTCGTTGTAGATCGCGACCTTTCCCCGGAAGGGGCGGAACACGGGCGTGAAGAGGGTGTCGATCCCCGTGAAGAGGATCACGGCTGCGCCCGTCGAGGAGAGCCGCGCCACGGCATCCTCGAGCTGCACCGAGATCGCGTCCGGGTCGGTGCCGGGGCGGATGACGTCGTTGCCTCCGGCGCAGATCGAGATGAGGTCGGGGCGGAGCGCCACCGCCGGCTCGATCTGGTCCTCGACGATCTGCGCGATGAGCTTGCCGCGCACGGCGAGGTTCGCATAGGCGAAGTCGTCGACATCCTGCGACAGCACCTCGGCGACGCGGTCGGCCCACCCGCGGTTGCCGCCGGGCACGGCGGGATCGGGGTCGCCGATGCCCTCGGTGAACGAGTCGCCTACGGCGACGAAACGACGCCACGGATGCGGCGTCTCGTTGGCCACATAGGGGGTCCGAGTCGAATCCTGGTCGGTCATCCAGCTCTCCTTCGCGAACGCGCGCGTCCGTCGGTGGAGGTCGCGCAGTGACCGAGCCTACTCCGCCTCCCGACACCGGCGACGGCGTGCGCCGATGTCGGAGGGAGCGATTATCGTTGTTCCGATGCTCTCTCCGTCCTTTCCTCAGCGTGCCCCGTGGGGAACCGCCAACAAGCTGCGCGCCTGGCAGCAGGAGGCCCTCGAGCAGTACTTCGAGGCGGATCAGCGCGACTTCCTCGTCGCCGCGACCCCGGGCGCAGGCAAGACGACGTTCGCCCTGACCCTGGCCGTCGAGCTCATGCGCATGGGCGAGGTGAATCGCGTGATCGTCGTCGCGCCGACCGAGCATCTCAAGACGCAGTGGGCCGACGCCGCGGCGCGCGTGCACATCCGCCTCGACCCCCATTTCCGCAACAGCCATTGGGCGCCCGCACGGCACTATCACGGAGCGGTCGTGACGTACGCGCAGGTCGCCGCGAAGTCCTCGGTGCACCGCCATCTGACCGAGGACGCGAAGACGCTCGTGATCCTCGACGAGGTGCACCACGGCGGCGACGCTCTCAGCTGGGGAGACGCGATCCGCGACGCCTACGGCCCGGCCAGGCGGCGTCTGCTGCTCTCGGGCACGCCGTTCCGCAGCGACACTGCGCCGATCCCGTTCGTCGAGTACCACCCCGACGAGTCCGGAGCGCGGATCTCCCGCACGGACTACAACTACGGCTACGGTCGCGCCTTGGCCGACGGCGTCGTGCGCCCCGTGCTGTTCCACATGTACGCGGGCAAGATGCGGTGGCGCACGAGCTCGGGAGACGAACTCGAGACGCACCTCGGTCAGGACAACACGAAGGACGTCACCTCTCAGGCCTGGCGCACTGCGCTCGACCCTGAGGGCGAATGGATGCCGGCGGTGCTGTCCGCAGCCGACCGGCGTCTCACCGAGGTCCGCAATCACGTTCCGGACGCCGGCGGCCTCGTGCTCGCGACGGATCAGACCGTCGCTCGCGCCTACGCGAAGATCCTGCACAGCATCACACGACAGCAGCCGACGATCGTCCTCTCGGACGACGCCACCGCGTCAGAGCGCATCGAGAAGTTCAGTGCGAGCGACGACCGCTGGATGGTCGCGGTGCGCATGGTGTCCGAGGGCGTCGATGTCCCGCGCCTCGCGGTCGGGGTGTACGCCACGTCGTCGTCGACGCCGCTGTTCTTCGCGCAGGCCATCGGACGCTTCGTGCGCGCCCGCCGCCGAGGCGAGGCCGCGAGCGTGTTCCTGCCGCAGGTGCCGGTGCTCATGGGTCTTGCGAACGAGATGGACAAGCAGCGCGATCATGCGCTCGATCGTCAGTCGAAGGACGACGGCGGCCTCGAGGACTCGCTGCTCGAGAGCGCCAACCGCGAGGACGACGCCTCCGACGCGCTCACCCAGGAGTTCAGCTATCAAGCGCTGTCCTCGGTCGCCCATTTCGACCGCCTGGTCTTCGAAGGCAAGGAGTTCGG
Source organism: Microbacterium sp. GCS4 (assembly GCF_001262495.1). Taxonomy (GTDB): domain Bacteria; phylum Actinomycetota; class Actinomycetes; order Actinomycetales; family Microbacteriaceae; genus Microbacterium. Next base: position 346,289 of record NZ_LGYE01000001.1, on the reverse strand, counting down.
TCAGCTCGCCGAACCGGGAACGCCCGAGGAGGAGGAGTTCATCGGGTTCCCGGGCCTCCTCGAGCCCGAGCACGTGCACGACCTGCTCATGCAGCGTCAGGCGCGCCAGTCGCGTCTGCGGGAGGCGCGTGAGGCGTCCGCAAGTCCGACCGAGACGACCACGCTGCCCGCCCCGCTGCACCGCACGCTCAAGGAGCAGAGGCAGCTCCTGAACAGCCTCGTCGGTCTCTACGCCCGCCAGAAGGGCGAGCCGCACGGGGCTGTGCACGCCGAGCTGCGACGCATCTGCGGAGGGCCCGCTGTCGCGCAGGCGACCGTGACCCAGCTGCAGGCGCGCATCGACGTGCTGCGCAAGCGGGTGCGCTCCTGACGGAGTCGGCTTCACCGCGCCGAAATCCTGGCAATCCCTGCCCCAGGCTCATCGCACGGGAGCGACGACGCTAGCGTGGAGAGCGCCCGCACGCTCCGAGGAGGAGACCGCATGACCAGTCCCGCACCCGCTCAGGAGACGGCGGCGGATCGACGCCGCTGGGCTCGCTATCTCGTGGAGGAGCGCGCAGAGGGTCTGGTCTACCAGAAGCTCGCGAGCCGCCGCACGGGGGAGGAGCGGGAGATCCTGTTGAGCCTCGCCGAGGCGGAGCGTCGACACGAGCAGCACTGGCTCGATCTCCTCGGCGGAGAGCCCGCGAAGTTGCCGAGCGCGGGGCTCCGCTCCCGGCTCCTCGGCTGGATGGCGGGGCGCTTCGGATCGATCTTCGTGCTCGCGCTCGCGCAGAGCGCGGAGGCGCGGTCGCCGTACGACTCGGAGCAGTACGCGACGCCCGCGATGCGGGCCGACGAGAAGGTTCACTACGAGGTCGTCCGGGGACTCGCCGCCCGGGGGCGTCGCAGGCTCTCCGGATCGTTCCGTGCGGCCGTGTTCGGAGCGAACGACGGACTCGTCAGCAACCTCGCCCTCGTGCTGGGCATCGGAGCGACGGGGGTGAGCTCGGGGTTCGTGCTGTTCAGCGGCATCGCGGGCCTGCTCGCCGGCGCGTTGTCGATGGGGGCGGGGGAGTTCGTCTCCGTGCGGTCTCAGCGGGAGCTGCTCGCCGCGACCGAGGCGAACGAGGACGCCGCCGCGACGGCCGCCGACCTCGACATCGACGAGAACGAGCTCGCGCTGGTGTACCGTGCACGGGGCATCGACCAGGAGGAGGCGCTCGCGCGCGCTCGACGGATCGTCTCGGCCGCCCGCGCCGGCGTCGAGCGCACGGCGACGGGACCGGTGCCCGTGCGGTCGGGGGACGACCACGAGATCGTCGGCAGCGACTGGACGGCCGCGATCTCCTCGTTCCTGCTGTTCGCCTCCGGGGCGATCATCCCGGTGCTGCCCTGGATCTTCGGCCTGCAGGGTGCGACCGCGGTGATCGTCGCCCTCGTCCTCGTCGGAGTCGCCCTGCTCTCGACGGGTGCGATGGTCGGCATCCTGTCCGGCGGTCCGCCTCTCCGACGAGCGCTGCGCCAGCTCGCCATCGGCTTCGGCGCCGCGGCGATCACGTACGTGCTCGGCCTCGTGTTCGGCGTCGGCGCAGTCTGATCCGACGCGAGCCCGCCGAGATCCGGGAACGAAGAAGGCCCCGGGAGATCCGATGATCTTCCGGGGCCTGTCCGTGCGCGGAGGGGGACTTGAACCCCCACGCCCTATCGGGCACTACGACCTCAACGTAGCGCGTCTACCATTCCGCCACCCGCGCAGGTGTTGGATGTTCGTTGCCGAACGAGGATTTACACTAGCACGGCGTGGAGCGCACCCTGAAACCGACGTTGCCGCCCGGGCGCGCCTCGGTGCTTCGATAGCCTGGACCACATGAACGACGAGTCCCTCCCCGAGGTCGTGCGCGTCGCACGGGACCTCATCCGGTTCGACACCTCCAACTTCGGAGGCGGCGACGCGAAGGGCGAACGGGAGGCCGCCGAATACGTCGGCGCGTATCTGGAAGGGCTCGGACTCGAGGTCGAGTACTACGAGCCGATCCCGCGTCGTACGAACGTGATGGCGCGCGTCCCCGGCCGCGACCGCGGCAAGCCGGCACTGGTCGTGCACGGACACCTCGATGTCGTCCCCGCGATGGCGGAGGACTGGACCGTCGATCCCTTCGCGGGTGTCGTGCAGGACGGGATGCTGTGGGGCCGCGGCGCCGTGGACATGAAGAACATGGACGCGATGATCCTCACCGCCGTCGCGGACATCCTGCGGGCCGGTGAGCAGCCGGAGAGGGATCTGATCCTCGCGTTCTTCGCCGATGAGGAGAACGGCGGAGTCGAAGGCTCCGCGCTGGTCGTGCAGAACCACCCGGAGTGGTTCGAGGGCGCCACAGAGGCGATCAGCGAGGTCGGCGGCTATTCGATCTCGGTCGACGACCGTCGCGCCTACCTCCTGCAGGTGGGGGAGAAGGCCCTCATCTGGATCCGGCTCGTTGCGAAGGGCCGCGCCGGGCACGGCAGCCGTCTGCACGAGGACAACGCCGTCACACGCCTCGCTGAAGCGGTCGCGGCGATCGGGCGCACCCGGTGGCCGGTCCGACTCACGGCGACGACCGAGGCGCTCCTGGAGGGCCTGAGCGAGCTCAGCGGGCTTCCCGTCGACGACCCCGACGCCCTGGCCGCGACCGCGGGACCCGCAGAGGCGTTCCTGCGCTCGACGTTCCGCACCACGACGAACCCGACGGTGCTGAAGGCGGGGTACAAGCACAACGTGATCCCCGAGCGCGCCGAGGCCCTGATCGATGTGCGGGTGATCCCCGGAACCGAGGACGACGTCCTCGCGGAGCTGCAGCAGATCGTCGGCGAGGACATCGAGATCCAGACCGTGGTTCGCGACATCGGGATGGAGACGCCGTTCGCCGGCGCACTCGTCGACGCGATGGTCGGCGCGCTGGGACGACACGATCCGGGCGTGCCGGTGATCCCGTATCTGCTCGGCGCGGGCACCGACAACAAGGCACTCGCCTACCTCGGCATCACGGGCTACGGCTTCGCACCGCTGCGTCTCCCTGCGGACCTCGACTTCACGGGCATGTTCCACGGGGTCGACGAGAGAGTCCCCGTAGAATCGCTTGTCTTCGGTCAGCAGGTGCTGGCCGATCTGCTGCGCACCTACTGAGCGCTTCCGCGTCCGTCGCGGTCACCTGACACCCCGTAAGGCCCTCCATGCATCTGTTCGAAGCGCTCATCCTCGGCATCGTCCAGGGACTCACCGAGTTCCTCCCGATCTCCTCCAGCGCGCACCTGCGCATCCTCGGGACGTTCCTGCCCTCGGGGGAGGACCCCGGTGCCGCGTTCACCGCGATCACGCAGATCGGCACGGAGGCGGCCGTTGTGGTGTTCTTCTGGCGCGACATCGTCCGCATCATCCGCCAGTGGTTCCGGTCGCTGATCGGCAAGGCGCCCAAGAGCGATCCCGACGCGCGCATGGGGTGGATGATCATCATCGGCAGCATCCCGATCGTGGTCCTGGGTCTGCTCTTCCAGGACCAGATCGAGAGCGTGTTCCGGTCGCTGTGGATCGTCGCCGTCATGCTCATCGTGTTCGGCATCCTGCTGGGCGTCGCAGACTACGTCGGCGCCAAGCGCCGCACGCTCGAGGACCTCACCTATCCGCACGGTGTGGCCTACGGCTTCGCACAGGCGCTCGCACTGATCCCGGGTGTGTCGCGGTCGGGCGGCACCATCACGATGGGTCTGTTCCTCGGCTACGAACGTGCCGCCGCGGCGCGCTACGCGTTCCTGCTCGCGATCCCTGCGGTCTTCGGCAGTGGCTTCTACCAGGTGTTCAAGAGCTGGGACGAGCCGGCGTTCTTCTCGTTCGGAGACACGCTGGCGGCGACCGGCATCGCCTTCGTCGTGGCTCTCGGCGTGATCGCGTTCTTCATGAACTACATCTCGAAGCGGAGCTTCCTGCCGTTCGTGATCTACCGCATCCTGCTCGGCACGGTTCTGCTCGTGCTGCTGGGCACCGGCGTCATCGCCCCCTGATCGCGCCCGAGGCGGCGGTCAGCCTTTGCGGTCAGCCCTTGCGGTCGGACGGGCCGTCGCCACGGCGCTTGAGGTAGCGCTCGAACGCCTGGGCGATCGCGTCACCGGAGGCGTCGGGGGAGTCCCACGTGTCGCGCGTGCGCTCCAGCTGACGGATGTACTCGGTCATATCCTCGTCGTCGGCCGCGGCGGCGTCCACGGACGCCTCCCAGGCAGCCGCCTCGGTGCGGAGATGGTCGCGCGGCACGTCGACACCCGTGAGCTCCTCGAGGCGGTCGAGCAGAGCGAGCGTGACCTTGGGCGAGGGAGCGGCGGACGCCACGTAGTGCGGCACACTCGCCCACAGACTCGCGGTGGGGATGCCGGCGGATTCGGCGAAGTGCTCGAACACGCTGAGGATGCCGACCGGCCCTTCGTACAGCGAGCGCTCGAGACCATGGGCCTCACGGACCTGCTCGTTCTGGCTCGATGCGAAGATCGAGATCGGGCGGGTGTGCGGCACATCGGAGAGCATCGCCCCCAGCGTCACGAGTCCCGAGACGTCGTCGCGCAGCGCCACGTCGACGAACTCCGAGGCGAACGCCTGCCAGGTGCGCGCGGGCTCCGCGCCGGTGAGCACCCAGAACTCGGGACCCGGCCCTGGATCCCGAGGGCGCCACAGACCCGCTTCGGGCCAGGTGAGCTGACGGCGTCCCTCGGCATCCATCTTCGTGGCGGGGCGCGTGTACTGGTAGTCGAAGTACAGCTCGGGGTCGATCGAGTGCACGAGGTCGTACTCGCTCATCTCACGCAGCGCAGCGATCGCTCCGCTCGCGGCTTCTCCCGCGTCGTTCCAGCCGTCGAAGGCGGCGATGATGATGCGCGAACCGAGGACGTCCATGGTGGTCTCCCTTCGCGAACCCGGTGGGGTATCCCTCCAGGCTAGTCCGCCCGCGCGGGGACCGGGCTGCGCCACGGCTAACATGGACCGGTGAGCAGACAGCCCCGCGCGATCCTCTGGGACATGGACGGAACCCTGGTCGACACCGAGCCCTATTGGATGGCGGCGGAGACGGCCCTCGTGGAGTCGTTCGGCGGCACGTGGTCCCATGAGCAGGCTCTGCAGCTCGTCGGCAACGGCCTGATCGACAGCGCCGTGATCCTGCAGAACGCCGGTGTGGACATGGAGGCGGAAGCCATCATCTCGCTGCTCACCGACGGCGTGCAGGACGCGTTGCGCACACAGGGAGTGCCGTTCCGGCCGGGAGCACGCGAGCTGCTTCTCGATCTCAAGGCCGCGGGGATCCCGACGGGCCTGGTCACGATGTCGCTGCGTCGGATGGCCATGAGCGTCGCAGAGCTCATCGAGTTCGACGCGTTCGACATCGTGGTCGCGGGCGACGACGTCTCGCGCCCCAAGCCCCATCCCGAGCCGTACCTCACGGCCGCGTCGTTGCTCGACATCGACATCGCGGATGCCGTCGTGATCGAGGACTCGCCGACCGGCCTCCGTGCCGGTCTCGCCTCGGGAGCCGTCACGCTGGGCGTGCCGCACATCGTGCCGCTCGACCATGTGGGCGCGCACGAGCTGTGGCCGACGCTGCAGGACCGCACCGCCGCAGACCTCGTCGACCTGTTCGACCGCAAGAACTCCATGACGGGAGCCACCCGATGACCTCGACCAGCGCGCACCGACCCAGCGGACCGTTCCGCGAGGGCGACCGCGTCCAGCTCACGGGTCCCAAGGGCCGTCTGCACACCGTCACGCTCCGCGAGGACGGCGAGCTGCATACGCACCAGGGTGTGCTCCGCCACCGAGACCTGATCGGCCTCCCGGACGGCTCGGTGGTCGCGAACAGCTCCGGGCACGACTACCTGGCACTGCGGCCGCTCCTGCGCGACTTCGCGATGTCGATGCCGCGGGGCGCCGCGATCGTCTACCCGAAGGATGCCGCGCAGATCGTCATGCAGGCCGACGTGTTCCCGGGGTCCGTGGTCGTCGAGGCGGGTGTGGGCTCCGGTGCGCTGTCGCTCTCGCTGCTGCGGGCGATCGGCCACGAAGGCCGTCTGGTCTCGTTCGAGCGACGCGAGGAGTTCGCCGACGTGGCGCGTGCGAACGTCGAGACGTTCTTCGGGGAGACGCCCTCGACCTGGGACGTGATCGTGGGGGACCTCGCCGAGGAGCTCCCTGCGCAGTTCGAGGATGGAACGGTCGACCGGGTCGTGCTCGACATGCTCGCGCCCTGGGAGTGCATGGATGCGGTGGCGGACGCCCTCACCCCCGGCGGTGTCGTGCTCTGCTATGTCGCCACCGCCACGCAGCTGTCCCGGGTCGCCGAGTACATCCGCGGCACCGGCCTCTTCACCGACCCCGACGCGTCCGAGACGATGGTCCGCGGCTGGCACGTGGAGGGTCTCGCGGTGCGCCCCGATCACCGGATGGTCGCGCACACGGGCTTCCTGCTCACGGCGCGTCGTCTGGCTCCGGGGGCCGTCGCCCCCTCGGTCAAGCGTCGCGCCTCGAAGAGCAGCTACGGCGATGCCGATGTCGAGGCCTGGACTCCGGGCGCGGTGGGGGACAGGGAGATCACCGACAAGAACCTCCGCAAGCGGGCACGGGAGGCCGGAAAGGCCGCGGAGGGCGCGCGTATCGCTGCTGCTTCGCGCGAATCGGAGCCCCTGACGGAATAGACTGGAGCGCGTGCGTAAAACGTCCGCCGTTCTGGCCACCCTCAGCCTTGCCGCCCTCGCTCTGAGCGGGTGCGCTGCCGCCCCGTCCTTCGCCGGCGACTCGTGCGATCGCGCCGGCAACGGGGACGCCGTCTCCAGCGCCGTGACGGTCGAGGGCGAATTCGGGTCCGCCCCGGACGTCGAGGTGTTCTCGCCGGTCAAGTTCCCGAAGACGTCCTTCGAGGACATCGTGGTCGGCGACGGCATCCCGCTCGTGAACGAGACGCAGGTCATGACGACCGAGCTCTCGATCTACAGTGCGACGACCGGGGAGATGGTGTTCCAGTCGCCGTACGCCGACGATTCCGAGAGCCTGTCGAACATCGCGACCCTCGCACCGCAGTTCCCGGGTCTCGCCTCTGTGCTGGAGTGCGCGACCGGCGGCTCGCGGATCGTCGCGGGCATCCCGGCGGACGGCGTGACCGATGAGACGCGCAATAGCCTGGGCCTCGACGACGGCGACGCCGCGATCGTCGTCGTCGACCTCCTCAAGGTGTACCCCTCGCGGGCCGATGGGGCTCTGCAGTTCAACGACGCGCGCAACATGCCCACCGTCGTGCGCGCCGCGGACGGCACCCCCGGGGTGATCATCCCGGACACGGATGCTCCTGACGAGCTGACGACGCAGACGCTCATCAAGGGCGACGGTGCGAAGGTCGAGGCCGACCAGACGCCGCTTCTCAACCTGACTGTCGTGGGCTGGGACGACCGCGAGGTCAAGACCACCACGTGGGGCGCGAACCCCAGCCTCGACCTTCCCTCCACGGCTCCCGAGGTCGCTCAGGCGCTCGTCGGCGAGACCGTCGGCTCCCAGGTGCTCGTGGTGACTCCGGCGTCCGACAGCGGTCCCGCCCTCGCCTACGTGATCGACATCCTGGGTGCGGTGACGGCGCGCTGATGGCCGCCCGTATCCCCGCGGAGGAGCGCCTGACGAACCTCGTCGTGGCGCTCATGGCCACGGAGATCGGGCTCACCAAGCAGCAGATCCTCGACAACGTGTCGGGGTACCGTCAGCGAGCGGATGCCGGCGCTCGCGCCGACGCCCTCGAGAAGATGTTCGAGCGCGACAAGGACGAGCTGCGGACACTCGGCGTCCCCGTCGAGACGCTCGGCGATCAGGCAGACCCCAACGATCTCCGCGAGGCCCGCTATCGCATTCCTCAGGCGGAATACGACCTTCCCGGTGACATCGAGTTCACACCGGCGGAGCTCGCCGTCCTGCGGCTGGCAGGCAGCGTGTGGAGTGCCGAATCCGCATCCGGGGACGCGCAGGCGGGCGTGCGCAAGATCCGCGCGCTCGGCATCGACGGCGATGAGCCCATCATCGGCTTCGCGCCCCGGATCACCGCGAGCAGCGAGGCTTTCGCGCCGTTGCAGGACGCGATCGAGAAGAGCCGCGTCGTCGTCTTCGACTACCTCAAGCCGGGGGAGGACGCTCCGCGCCGACGCAGCATCCGCCCTCTGGCACTCGTCGACTACGAGGCCCGGTGGCACGTGTTCGGCGTCGACGTCGAGATCGAGGAGGACCGGATGTTCCTCCTCAGCCGGATCGTCGGAGCCGTCAGGGTCACTGCGACCGCGTTCGACCCGTCTCTGCGGGACGGCGCGGGGGAGAGGGCGCTGAGCGGTCTCGAGCGCGTCGCCGCGGAGAATTCCGCGCTGCTCGAGGTGACGCCCGGCACGGAGGCGTCGCTCCGGCTCGGCCGACGTGCCACTCCCGCCACCCAGGGGATCCGCGTGCCGTTCGTCGACCTGCACATCCTCGCCGACGAGCTGGCGTCCTACGGTCCCGAAGTGCGGGTGGTCGAACCCGCGTCGTTGCGTGAGGCCGTCATCTCCCGACTCCGCGCGGTGGTCGCAGCCAACGCGTCCGAGGAGGTGACTGGATGAGCGCCACGGCGAAGCCTCTGCTCGCGGCTGATCGTGTACGTGTCTATCTCACGCTCGTGCCGTACCTGCTGGAGCACGGACAGGTCTCGCTGAGTGAAGCGGCAGCCGAGTTCGGCGTCACTCCGCGGGAGATGCGCCAGATGGTCGAGAAGCTCACGGTGATCGGCCTGCCGGGTGATTCCGGCTATTGGCAGCAGCCCCAGGAGATGTTCGACATCAACTGGGACCTCCTGGACCAGGAGGACGTGATCGAGATCACGAACGACGTGGCCCTCCGTCGCGTGCCGCGATTCACGGCCCGAGAGGCCGCCGCGCTGCTCGCCGGACTCCAGATGGTCGCGGCCGTACCCGCCGTGTCCGACTCGGGCCTCGTCACGGGGCTGATCTCGAAGTTGTCGAGAGGCGCCGCGGATGCGCCGGCCGAGGTCGTCGTCGCTCCGAGCGCGGTCGACGAGGTCCGTCAGGTCGTCTCCGCCGGCATTCAGAGCGGCGTGGCTGTCGCGTTCACGTATCAGGCGCCGGATGCCGCACCGACGACGCGCACAGTGGACCCCGTGCAGGTTCTCATCACGAACGCGCAGTGGTATCTGCAGGGCTGGTGCCACCTCCGTCAGGCGATGCGCACCTTCCATCTGGATCGCGTCAGCGACGCGCACCTCACGGACATCCCGATCACCCATGCGGGCGACCACGTACCGGAGGCGTTCGCCGCGGCTGCGGACGAGGGCGAGGTCCGCGTGCGCGTGCCCGAACGGATCGCCCCGCTGCTGCGCGGGTTCCTCATTGGCGACGACGTCGAGTCCGTCGACGGTGTCGTGACGGCCCGGCTGCATCTCGCCGATCCCCGAGGAGTCAAACGCCTCGCCGCACGCTTCGGTGGCGTCATCGAGGTCGTCGATCCCGGTGTGGCGCGAACGGCGACCCGGGAATGGGCGGCGGCGGGACTCGCCTTGTATAGGGACCCGGATACGGCGGACGCCGGGTAGACTGGTCGCAATCCCCGACTTGAGGAGTAACCTATGGCTGGTTTGACCGGCTGGCATCTGCTGGCCCTCGTGGTCATCGTCCTGCTTCTGTTCGGAGCGGCGAAGCTCCCGGCGCTCGCGAAGAGCATGGGCCAGTCGGCCCGCGTCTTCAAGGGCGAGATGAAGGCCATGCGCGAGGAAGACGCCGTGGCCGAGAAGGTCGAGGCTCCCAAGGACAACGGCTCCACGGCGCCGGACAACGGAACCCCTTCCGGGCCTGAACGCCCCAGCTGAACTCAGTGGCCGCTATCGATTCGGCCCCACAGGCTGCGAGCGATGGGCGCCGCGATCGACGGATGTCGCTCGGCGCCCATCTCGTCGAACTGCGAAAGCGCCTCATCATCGCGGCGGTCGCACTCGTCCTCGGCATGGTGGTGGCCTTCCTCGTCACCGATCCGATCATCCACTTCATCACGGAGCCGATCCGACACGTCGCCAATGAACGCGGCGAGAGCATCGTCGCGCTGACGTTCTCCTCGGTCACCGCACCGTTCGACCTGCGGATGCGCATCGCATTCTCGATCGGCCTCTTCCTCTCCGCACCTGTGTGGCTCTGGCAGATCTGGGCGTTCATCATGCCCGGACTCACCAGGAAAGAGACCATGTACACGGTCAGCTTCGTGGGTGCGGCGATCCCGCTGTTCTTCGCGGGCTGCTACGTCGGCACTCTCGTGGTCCCGCACGTGATCGAGCTGATGGCCGGCTTCACACCTGAGGGCGGCAACAACCTCTACGAGGCATCCGCGTTCTATGATTTCGTCTTCAAACTCATGATCGTGGTCGGGGTATCCTTCGTCCTCCCGGTGTTCCTCGTCGCCCTGAACGTCGCCGGGATCATGACGGGCCGCGACATCCTCAAGGGCTGGCGTGTCGCGATCCTCATCTCGTGCGTCTTCGGAGCTCTCGCCACCCCGGCCGCAGATCTCGTGAGCATGTTCATGCTGGCCGGTATCCTCGTGCTGCTCTACTTCGCCGCCGCCCTCGTCTCCATGCTGTTCGACCGTCGCAAGCGCAAGCGCGACGAAGCCGCCGGCCTCGGCACGACGGCCGCATGAGCTCGCCCGCCGAGAGGTACGCGGCCGCCCGCGAGTCCGCGGGGCATCCGGAGACCGCCGCGTTCGCCGCCCGCCAGAAGTTCGACCTCGATCGCTTCCAGATCGAAGGCTGCCACGCGCTCGAACGCGGCAACAGCGTGCTCGTCGCCGCGCCCACCGGCGCGGGCAAGACGATCGTGGGAGAGTTCGCGATCCACCTCGCGATGCAGACTCCGACAGACAAGGCGTTCTACACCACGCCGATGAAGGCGCTGTCGAACCAGAAGTTCCGCGAACTGGTCGACGTGTATGGCGCCGACCAGGTCGGACTGCTCACCGGTGACACGAACATCAACGGCGGCGCCCGGATCGTCGTGATGACGACCGAGGTGCTCCGCAACATGATCTATGCGGACTCCGCGGCGCTTCGCGACCTCCGCTACGTCGTGATGGACGAGGTCCACTACCTCGCCGACCGCTTCCGCGGTGCTGTCTGGGAAGAGGTCATCATCCACCTCCCGCCGCACGTGCGTCTGGTGTCGCTGAGTGCGACGGTGTCGAACGCGGAGGAGTTCGGCGACTGGCTGGACACGGTACGCGGCGACACGGAGGTGATCGTCTCCGAGATCCGTCCCGTGCCTCTCGAGCAGCACGTCCTCGTGCGCGACGACCTGCTGCCGCTGTTCGACGACCGGGCTGGTCTCGCGACCGCGCGCGTGAACCAGGAGCTCATGCGCATCCGCTCGTTCACGGGCTCGCACTACGAGCAGAATCGCGAGGCGCAGTCGTACCGCAGCAACCGCCATGCGGGGCGTCAGGCGCAGAGGCCGCCGCGCGGCGGCCGTCGCCCCGTCCGCTCCGCGAACGTTCGGCGCATCGAGCGGATGGACCGCCCCGAGGTGGTGCGGCTGCTCGAGCGCTCGAACCTCCTCCCGGCCATCTTCTTCATCTTCAGCCGGGTCGGCTGCGACGCCGCCGTGCAGCAGATCCGGCGCTCCGGCCTGCGTCTCACCTCGGCGGAGGAGCGTGCGGAGATCCGAGCGCTCGTCGAGGAGCGCACCCGGTCGCTCCAGGACGAGGATCTCGGCGTCCTCGGCTACTTCGAGTGGCTCGACAACCTGGAACGCGGCGTCGCCTCCCACCACGCCGGACTCCTCCCCGCCTTCAAGGAGGTCGTCGAGGAGCTCTTCCAACGCAAGCTCGTGAAGGTCGTCTTCGCGACCGAGACCCTCGCGCTCGGCATCAACATGCCTGCACGGACCGTGGTCCTCGAGAAGATGGAGAAGTTCAACGGCGAGGCGCGCGTCGCGATCACCTCGGGCGAGTACACGCAGCTCACCGGTCGCGCCGGCCGCCGCGGCATCGACGTCGAGGGCCACGCCGTGGTGCAGTGGACCGAGGGAATGGACCCGCAGGCGGTCGCCGCACTCGCATCCCGCCGCACCTATCCGCTGAACTCCAGTTTCCGGCCGACGTACAACATGGCGGTCAACCTGATCGACCTGTTCGGGAAGGCCAGGGCGCGGGAGGTGCTGGAGTCGTCGTTCGCGCAGTTCCAGGCCGATCGGGCAGTCGTCGGCCTCGCGCGGAAGGTTCGCGAGGCGGAGGAGTCGCTCGACGGCTATCGGTCAGCGATGACGTGCGATCACGGCGACTTCATGGAGTATGCCGCGATGCGCCGCGAGATCACCGATCTGGAGAAGAAGAACCGCCAGGACTCGAACGCCCCGAGGGGGGCGCGCGACAAGCGGATGAAGCAGATCCAAGCCCTCCGCACCCGGATGCAGCGGCATGGATGCCACCGGTGCCCGGACCGCGAGTCTCACGCACGGTGGGCAGAGCGGTACTGGAAGCTCAAGCGCGAGACGGATCGCACCCGTCGACAGATCGAGACCCGCACGGGCACCGTCGCCCGCGTGTTCGATCGCGTCGTCGAGGTGCTCGAAACGCTCGATTATCTGAACCGCGACGCCGAGGAGCTGGTCCTCACGAGCGCTGGTCGCACGATGCGCCGCATCTACGGCGAACGCGACCTTCTGGTGGCCGAGTCTCTTCGTCAGGGCTTGTGGAAGGGGCTGGACGCCCCGTCGCTGGCCGCCATGGCCTGCTGTCTCGTCTACGAGCCGCGGCGCGACGAGGCGAACGCGGGGGAGCGGGGTCTGCCCCGCGGGGCCTTCCGTGCGGCGTATGAGAAGACGACGACGCTCTGGGCCGAGCTCGACGATCTCGAGAAGGACCACCATCTGCCCGGCACGGAGCCTCTCGCCGCGGGACTCGCAGGGGCCATGCACTCCTGGGCGCGAGGCGGCACGCTCGATCGTGTGCTGATCGACGCCGACATGGCCGCCGGCGACTTCGTGAGGTGGGCCAAGCAGACCATCGATCTGCTCGACCAGCTGTCGATCGTCGCCGAGGATGCGACGATCGCGCGCACGGCGCGCACCGCGCTCGACGGGGTTCGACGAGGAATCGTCGCCTACTCGTCGATGTGAGAAGGGGATCGATGTCCGACTCTCGAGCGAGCGCCGAACCGGGGCGCCCGATCCTCCCGCTGTGGGCCGCAGTCCTCGTCGCCGCCCTCGCCGCTGTGTTGATGGACCTCTCCTACCCGGATGCGGCCGTCTGGGTGCTGGCGTTCCCGGCGACCGCCCTGCTGCTGGTGTCGCTGATCGGGCGACGGGCGGGCGGCGCGCTGCTCGTGGCCGCCGTGTTCGGGATCCTCTTCTTCGCCCTGCTCGTGTCCTGGACTTCGCGATACCTGGGGCCGGTGCCGTGGATCGCACTGAGCGTCGTCGAGGGCGGACTCACCGCCCTCGCGCTGATCCTGATCACCCTGGCATATCGGTGGGTCCCCCGTGCCTTACCCGGCCGCTGGGGACGCATCGTCGTGCTGCCGGTGGTGGTCGCCGCACTCTGGGTCGGGCGAGAGCTGTTCGTCGGCTCCTGGCCCTACGGGGGCTTCCCCTGGGCACGTCTCGGGATGACGCAGGCGCAGAGCCCTCTGGCACCCGTGACGTCCTGGCTCGGCGTCTCCGGGCTCAGCTTCGTCATGGTGCTGCTGGTCGCGGTGCTGATCGAGCTCGTGCGTCTGCGTCGGGTCTTCCGCCCGGTTACCCTGATGGTGCCGGCGGCTCTCGTTCTCGTGCTGTTCTTCACACCGCTTTTTCCGACTGCGGCCTCGGGAAACATGCGGATCGCCGCCGTTCAGGGCAACGGTCCGACCGGCTACTTCGACGAACGGACCCCGTACTCCGTCGTGGACGCGCAGACGGAAGCGACCGAGCCCCTGTACGGCGAAGACGTCGACCTGCTGGTGTGGCCCGAGGGATCCCTCGACTACGATCCGTTCCAGACTCCGGACCTCGCACGACGGATCAGTCTGGTCAGCGCTCGGATCGACGCCCCTCTGCTGGCGAACGCGGCGACCGGACGCGATGAGCGGTACTACAACACCTCCATGCTGTGGCGCGATGGTGCTGCCGAGGCGATCCATGACAAGCGGCACCCCGTCCCCTTCGGCGAGTACGTACCGGACCGGCCCTTCTTCAACGCGCTGGCCCCAGATCTCATAGGCCTCATCCAGCGTGAGTACACGCCGGGTATCAACAGTTCGGTGATCGACATCGACGGGGTTCCGGTGGGACTCGCGATCTGCTTCGACGTGATCTACGACGACGTGGTCGACCAGGGTGTCCGCGACGGCGCCGAGGTCCTCGTGTTCCAGACGAACAACGCGGACTTCCGCGGCACAGACGAGAACTATCAGCAGCTCGCTTTCGCTCGTATGCGCGCGATCGAGACCGGGCGGAGCGTCGTGAACGTGTCGACGGTGGGAACCAGCCAGATCATCCGGCCGGACGGCGCGACGGTGTCGAGCCTGGACGCGGATGAGGCCGGAGCCCTGCTCGAAGATGTCGAGCTGCGCTCCGGCCTCACGGCGGGTGTGGTTCTGGGCCCCTGGATCCAGCAGCTTCTGCTGTGGGGCGGACTGGGTGCGCTCGTGATCGGGTGGTGGCGCGCCCGTCGGCGCTGATCAGGCGCCGATCTTCTCCCGGGTCGGGTCCTCACCGGCGCCGCGGCGGGCGCGGATGAAGGCGAGACGCTCCTCGAGGAGCTCTTCCAACTCGGCGCGGGTGCGGCGCTCCATGAGCATGTCCCAGTGCGTGCGTGCGGCCTTCTCGTCCGTGGCCTCGAGCGTGACGGCCTGACCGTCGACGTTCAGTCGTGCCTCGGCGCCGCACGAGCGGCACTCCCAGGTCTGCGGCGGCTCGGCATCGGCCGCGAACATCAGGTTCGTGACATGGCCGCATGCGTCACAGGTGTATGTGGTCTCCCGGCGCTCCATGAACACGACGCCCTCTTCGCTCTGTAGGCTCTGGGCGCCGAGTCGGATGCCGCGTAGGCTGCGATCTGCCATTGTGTGGTCCTCTCGTCGCTGTCAGGTATAACGTCCCAGCCTGTGGGCTTCATCCACGCCCGCGTCTTCTCGGCGCGATTCACAGCGGAATCCCAGCGCGACAGCGCAGGAGGCCGTGTTCCGCTCAGGCGCTGAGGGTCTCGACGGCGAGATCGGCGCGGTCCGACACGATCCCGTCGACGCCGAGGTCGACGAGTCGACGCATGTCGGACGGGTCGTTCACGGTCCAGACGTGCACCTCGACGCCGAACCGGTGCGCCGCGTCGAGAAGCACGGGCGTGAGCACTCGAAGGCGTCCGTGGCGCACGGGGATCTGGAGCGCGTCGACGTCGCGGAGGACGCGAGCGGGGGAGAGGCGCAGGGCCGACAGGGCTCGTACGGCGGCGATCGTGCGGCTGCCTCCGGACGTGGCAGGACGCAGCCCGGCGCCTGCGCGCAGGACGGCCGAGATCGTGGCGCGGCGGTTGGTGTCGTCGAAGCTGGTCACGAGCACGCGGTCGACGTGATCGGCGAGGATCGCGCCGAGCGGTTCCGCGGCATCCCGTGTCTTCACATCGATGTTGAACCGGGAGGACGGGAAGGACGCGAGAGCATCCGACACCGTCAGCAGGCCTCCGTGATCGGCGAAGAGATCGGCCAGTTCGCGCGTCGACACCTCCCGGACCGCTCGGTGATCGCCGGTCAGGCGCGTGAGCGTCGAGTCGTGGAACAGGATCACGTCGCCGTCCGCGGTGACCTGGCAGTCGGTCTCGATGTACTCCACGCCGGCGGCGTGTGCGGCGGCGAACGCGGCGGCGGTGTTCTCCCACACGCCCGAGGCTCCGCCCTGCTCCGTCACGAGGCCGCGATGCGCGAAGACCCGCGGGTGGGCGGTCTTCTCGAAGTACGGGTGCGTCACGCGCCGGGCGCGCTGGTCGGTCCCTGGCCCGGCTTGGGCGTGAAGGCGCTGCCGATGCCCTTGAGCGCCTCGGTGAGCTCGCTCGGGATGATCCACAGCTTGCTGGACTCGCTCTCGCTGATCTTCGGCAGCATCTGCAGGTACTGGTAGGCGAGGAGCTTGTCGTCCGGCTGCCCCTGGTGGATCGCGCTGAACACGTTCTGGATGGCCTCGGCCTCACCCTGAGCACGCAGGACGGCGGCCTGCTTGTCGCCCTCGGCGCGCAGGATCTCGGCCTGGCGGCGGCCCTCAGCCTCGAGGATCTGCGACTGCTTGGAGCCCTCTGCGGTGAGGATCGCGGCGCGACGGTCTCGCTCGGCGCGCATCTGCTTCTCCATGGAGTCCTGGATCGAGATGGGCGGGTCGATCGCCTTGAGCTCGACGCGGCCGACGCGGATGCCCCACTTGCCCGTCGCCTCGTCGAGCACGACGCGCAACTGGCCGTTGATGTTGTCGCGGCTCGTGAGAGCCTCTTCGAGGTTGAGGCCACCGACGACGTTGCGGAGGGTGGTCGTCGTGAGCTGCTCGACCGCGCCCAGGTAGTTGGCGATCTCGTAGGTCGCGGCCCGCGCATCCGTCACCTGGAAGTAGACGACCGTGTCGATGGAGACGACGAGGTTGTCCTCCGTGATCACGGGCTGCGGCGGGAAGGACACGACCTGCTCGCGCATGTCGATCAGTGGGCGCAGGCGGTCGATGAACGGCACGAGGATGTTGAGGCCTGGCGTCAGCGTCTTGTGGTACCGCCCGAGGCGCTCGACCACGCCGGCCGTGGCCTGCGGGATGATGCGGATGGATCGAGCCAGCGTCACCACCACGAAGATGATGACCGCGATGATGAAGATCCACAGGATCGCGGTCGGGATGAACGAGGAATCCTCCACGGAACTCTCCTAGTCGTTGACGGGGCGGACGATGGCGGTGGCCCCGTTGATCGCGCTGATCGCGACCGGCGAGCCCTGCGGGATGGAAACGGGCGACAGCGAGCGGGCGGTCCAGGTGTCGCCGTTGCTCAGCTTCACCTGTCCCGAGATCTGCGTGACGTCCTGCAAGGCGATGCCTCGCAGATCTAGCAGCGCGTCGACGTTGGACTTCGTCGGATCCTCGCCACGATGAAGTCGACGCAGCAGCGGCGGGCGCAGCAGGAGGATGAATGCGGCGGCCGCGACGGCGGCGATGATGACCTGCACCCACGCCGGTAGGCCGACGAGGTCGGTGACGAGCCCGATCGCGCTGCCGAAGCTGAGCATCAGGAACGTGAAATCGAGGGTCAGCATCTCGATCACGAGGAAGAGGGCGATGAGGACGAGCCAGCCGATCCAGGCCCAGTTCTCGACGATGTCGATGAAGACGGAGAAGTCGTTCATGCTGCCTCCCTTTGCGGTCAACCTATCACGCACGTGCGCCGCGATCACGGCGTGCCCGCGGCCGGTTGGTAGTCTGGGTTCGCCGTGCGATCACGGCGTTCGATGCACTTGAGGAGTCACCGTGACCGACGTTCTTCCCGCAGGATCCCTCGACGGCAAGGTGGCGCTCGTCACCGGATCGTCCCGCGGCATCGGTGCCGACACCGTGCGCTACCTCGCCGAGGCGGGAGCCGACGTCGTCATCAACTACCGCAACAAGGCGCCTCGCGCTGAGAAGCTCGCCGCGCAGTTGCGCGAACTGGGTCGCCGTGCTCTTGTCGTCGGGGCCGACCTCACCGACCCCGCCTCGGTCGCCGAGATGCTCGACGCCGTCAAGGCCGAGTACGGCCGCCTCGACGTCCTCGTGCTCAACGCCTCGGGGGGCATGGAGTCCGGCATGGCCGAGGACTATGCGCTGACCCTCAACCGCGACGCGCAGATCAACGTGCTCGAGGCCGCGACGCCGCTGCTGGGCGAGGGGTCGCGCGTCGTGTTCGTCACGAGCCACCAGGCGCACTTCATCCGCACGACGCCCACGATGCCCGAGTACGAGCCGGTCGCGCTGTCGAAGCGCGCCGGCGAGGACGCGCTCCGCGAGCGCATCCCGGGTCTCGCCGAGAAGGGGATCGGCTTCACGGTCGTCTCAGGCGACATGATCGAGGGCACGATCACGGCGACCCTCCTCGAGCGGGCGAACCCCGGGGCGATCGCGGAGCGTCGCGAGTCGGCGGGCAAGCTCTACAACGTGTCCGAGTTCGCGGCCGAGGTCGCCCGGGCGGCGGTCGACCCGGTCCCCGCCGACAACACCCGTCTCGTGGGCGACGTGAGCGGTTTCGCGGCCGAGTGACCCGACGCCGGAGCGGACAAGAGGCGCCACGTCCGGGATCGGACGGGGCGCCTCTTCCTGCATGACCGGTGAGTCAGCTCGCGGCATCCGGTCGCACCGTCGCGGCGACGTTCTTCGCGTCCTTCCCGATGGTGACCGCGCGGACGATCTGCACGATCCCCAGAACGACGAGCGAGATCCCGAGGAACAGCCACAGCACGGCCGCGGCGTAGAGCGGAGAGAACAGCACGATGATGCCGGCGACGATGCTGAGCAGTGCGTAGAGCAGAGTCCACACGCGGGAGCCGTCGCTGCCGAGCAGCGTGAGGGAGACGACGCCGTCGACGATCCAGCTGATGCCGATGAAGATCACGACGACGAGCGCGAGTGTCGCCGCCGCGACGCCGAGGTTGGCGAACGCGATGATGCCCGCCACGATGTAGAGCAGGCCGAGCGCGAGGTGCCCGACTCGCGCCCACCCGCCCTTGCGGTGCGAGAAGATGCCGAGGCCGATGTACACGAGACCGGCGACGACGAGATAGGCGGCGACGATCCCCGTCACGATCACGGCCGACTTGACCGGCCAGACGAGCAGGACGATGCCGGCGACGAGTGCGATGACGCCCGAGACGGCGAGGGTGATGCGGATGGACTTGAAGAGCGACGACGCTTCCGTCGCGATCGAATCAGACATGGTGGGAGACCCTTTCTGAGAGAACCCTGTGAGGGATGATCACAGGGTAGCGCTCCCACAGTCCGAGCGGGGGAGGACCGTCCGCCGGCGTCGCGAGCCGTCATACGGCGGCATCCCGCGACATGGGATGATTCTCGCGTGACCGCCGACTCCGACGCCCGACTCCGCGAGCTCGTGATCATGCGCAAGGTCCGTGACCGGATCGACCGGGAGTATGCGCAGCCGCTCGACGTCGAGTCGCTCGCGCGGGGAGCGCACATGTCGGCCGGTCACCTCAGCCGCCGATTCCGTGAGACCTACGGGGAGTCGCCGTACTCCTACCTCATGACCCGGCGTATCGAACGGGCGATGGCCCTGCTCCGCCGCGGCGACCTGTCGGTGACCGAGGTGTGCACCGAGGTCGGCGGTTCCTCCCTCGGCACCTTCACGACCCGGTTCACCGAACTCGTCGGTGTCCCACCCGGGGTGTACCGTGAACGCGCCGCACACGTCGACGGCATACCGACGTTCCAGGCGAAACATGTCACCCGACCGATCAGGAATCGAGAAGCACCGCGCACCGACGCGCACCTAACCTGAACCCATGAACATCAACATCCACTACGCGTTCCTGCCGCACACGGACGCCGAGGCTGCTCTCGGCTTCTACCGCGATG
This sequence comes from Microbacterium sp. GCS4, assembly GCF_001262495.1. Lineage (GTDB taxonomy): Bacteria > Actinomycetota > Actinomycetes > Actinomycetales > Microbacteriaceae > Microbacterium. The sequence goes on along the minus strand of NZ_LGYE01000001.1, from coordinate 326,678 downwards.
CCCTGGGGTTCGAGGTGCGGGGCGACGTCGGCTACGACGGTCTGCGCTGGCTCACCGTCGGACCGGAAGGGCAGCCCGAGACCTCGATCGTGCTCCACCCGCCGGCGACGGACCCCGGGATCACGGACTCCGAGCGCCAGACGATCCTCGAGCTGATAGCGAAGGGCAGCTACGGCGCGCTCACCCTCTCGAGCGACGATCTCGACGCTCTGTTCGAGCGACTCGTGGAGAGGGGAGCGGACGTGGTTCAGGAGCCCATGGACCAGCCCTACGGCGTCCGTGACTGCGCATTCCGCGACCCTGCGGGTAACCTGCTCCGTATCAACCAGGCCGGCTGACCGGCCACGACTCCGAGGACCACGATGACCCACGTCGCCGACGGCCACGACCTGATCCGCGTCCAGGGCGCGCGCGAGAACAACCTGAAGGAGGTCAGCGTCGACATCCCCAAGCGCCGGCTGACGGTGTTCACGGGGGTGTCCGGATCGGGGAAGAGCTCACTCGTGTTCGACACCATCGCCGCGGAGTCGCGACGCATGATCGACGAGACCTACAGTGCGTTCGTGCAGGGCTTCATGCCCTCCGTGCCGCGGCCCGACGTCGACGTGCTCGAAGGCCTGACCACGGCGATCATCGTCGATCAGGAGCGTCTCGGCGCGAACCCGCGTTCCACCGTCGGCACCGTCACGGATGCGAACGCCATGCTCCGCATCCTGTTCAGCAAGCTCGGCCAGCCGTACATCGGCGGACCCACGGCCTTCTCCTTCAACATCCCGACGCAGAAGGCGAGCGGGGTCATGACCGGACCCGGAGGCGAGAAGAAGATCGTGAAGGACGCGATCTACCTCGGCGGGATGTGCCCGCGCTGCGAGGGCAGGGGAGCGGTGTCCGACCTCGATCTCGCGCAGATCGTCGACGAGACGAAGTCGCTCGACGAGGGCGCCATCATGGTTCCCGGTTACACGGCCGACGGCTGGATGGTGAAGGGGTTCTCGCAGTCGGGTTTCTATCCCGGCGACAAGCCGATCGCCGAGTTCAGCGAGAAGCAGCGTCACCTCTTCCTCTACGGCGAGGTCACGAAGGTCAAGATCTCGGGCATCAACATGACCTATGAGGGGCTGATCCCCAAGATCACGAAGTCCATGCTCTCGAAGGACCTCGACGCACTGCAGCCCCACATCCGCGCCTTCGTCGAACGCGTCGCGACGTTCGCGACGTGCCCCGAGTGCGAGGGGACGCGGCTCACCGAGGGTGCACGATCCTCGAAGATCGACGGGATCAGCATCGCCGACGCGTGCCGGATGCAGGTCACCGATCTCGCCGAGTGGGTGCGCGGCCTCGATCAGCCGGGCGCGGCTCCGCTGCTCGAGGCGCTGCGCGCGAACCTCGACGCGTTCGTGACCCTGGGACTCGGCTACCTCAGCCTCGATCGCCCGTCGGGCACGCTGTCCGGCGGTGAGGCGCAGCGCATCAAGATGCTGCGACACCTCGGCTCCTCGCTCACGGACGTCACCTACGTCTTCGACGAGCCCACCATCGGGCTGCACCCGCACGACATCCAGCGCATGAACAGTCTGCTGCTCCGCCTGCGGGACAAGGGCAACACGGTCCTCGTGGTCGAGCACAAGCCCGAGACCATCGCGATCGGCGATCACGTGGTCGATCTCGGTCCCGGCGCGGGCAGCGCGGGCGGACAGATCTGCTTCGAGGGGTCGGTCGATGGACTCAAGTCGAGCGGCACGCGCACCGGCACCCACCTCGACGACCGGGCCGCTCTCAAGTCCTCCGTGCGCACGAGCACCGGGGTGATCGAGGTCCGCGGCGCGACGGCCAACAACCTGCGGGACGTCGACGTCGACATCCCGACGGGAGTGCTCACGGTCGTCACCGGTGTCGCCGGCTCGGGCAAGAGTTCGCTGATCCACGGCTCGGTGTCGAAGCGCGAGGGCGTGGTCGCGATCGACCAGGCGGCGATCAAGGGATCACGGCGCAGCAACCCGGCGACGTACACGGGGCTCCTCGAGCCGATTCGCAAGGCCTTCGCGAAGGCCAACGGGGTGAAGCCCGCCCTGTTCAGCGCGAACTCGGAGGGCGCGTGCCCCACCTGCAAGGGTGCCGGCGTCATCATCACCGAGCTCGGGTTCATGGACACGATCGAGACGCCGTGCGAGGACTGCGGCGGCAAGCGCTTCCAGGCGGCCGTGCTCGAGTACAAGCTCGCGGGCAAGGACATCACCGAGGTGCTCGACCTGCCCGTCTCGGAGGCGCGGGTGTTCTTCTCCGAGGGGGAGGCGAAGCTGCCGGCCGCGACGGCGATCCTCGGACGACTGGATGACGTGGGGCTGGGATACCTGTCCCTGGGACAGCCGCTCTCCACGCTGTCGGGTGGTGAACGACAGCGCATCAAGCTCGCCATCCAGATGGGCGAGAAAGGGGATGTCTATGTGCTGGACGAGCCGACGACAGGTCTCCACCTCGCCGACGTGCAGAACATCCTGGGTCTTCTCGATCGCCTCGTCGAGTCGGGCAAGACCGTGATCGTGATCGAGCACCACCAGGCCGTCATGGCCCACGCCGACTGGATCATCGACATCGGTCCCGGGGCGGGTCACGACGGCGGCCGTGTGGTGTTCCAGGGGAGTCCCGCCGACCTCGTCGCCGATCGTTCCACGCTCACCGGGGAGCACCTCGCCGCCTACGTCGGGGCCTGATCCCGCCACCCTCATCCAAGGAGCACACCGTGTCTCTCGTCCGTGTCCACAACTTCACGATCTCGCTCGACGGCTTCGGAGCAGGGGAGGGGCAGACGCTCGAAGCGCCGTTCGGCCATGCCGGTCATCGTCTGATGGCCTGGGCCTTCGGCACCCGGACCTTCCGGAACATGGGTCTGCCCGGAGACGGACCCGGGTCGGATGGCGTGGATGACGCGTTCGCACGTCGTTGGAACGACGGCATCGGGGTCGAGATCATGGGTCGGAACAAGTTCGGGCCCCAGCGCGGCCCGTGGACGGACGACGAGTGGAAGGGGTGGTGGGGCGATGAGCCGCCGTTCCGCACGCCGGTCATCGTGCTGACCCACCATGTGCGCGAGCCCATCGAGATGGCCGGAGGCACGACCTTCCATTTCATGGACGCCGATCCCGTGGAGGCGCTTCGTCAGGCACGGGAGCTGGCGGGGGAGAAGGACGTCCGTATCGGCGGAGGCGTCGAGACCGTGCGGCAGTTCCTCGCCGCGGATCTGGTGGATCGCATGCACCTCGTGATCGCGCCCATCGTGCTCGGACGCGGTGAGCGACTGTGGGACGGACTCGAAGGTCTCGAGGAGCGTTACGAGATCGAGTCCACGACGTCGCCCGGTGGCGTCGTGCATCGGAACTTCACACGACGGCCTCGCTGAACGCGCTCAGTCGCGTCGAGCGATGATCGTATACGTGCAGGGCACCAGGTCTCGTTCCGCCTCCGGCCAGGCGTAGCCCCGGGGGACCTCGACCATGCGGGAGCTGAACCGCCAGGGCAGCGTGCGGCCCTCATCGAAGTGCACGATCCGCAGCCCGGAACGCAGCAGCGCGCCGAGTATCTCGGAGAGGGGGTGCGCCCACTCATAGGTCCGAGCGTGCGCGACGACGCCGTCGCCGGCGTACGTCGAGGCGTCGTCCCACCGCTGCGCCCGGCCGTCGCCGAAGTACGGGTACCGCGCGGTGAGCTGCGGGGCGTCCTCATCGAGTGCATAGAGAGCAGGATGACCGTCCCTGATGAAGAACGTTCCGCCGGGCCGCAGCAGTTGGACGATCTGCGTCGCCCATCGGTCGAGATCGTTCAGCCAGCAGATGGTCCCGATACTGGTATAGACCACATCGAAGTCTCCGCTGACGGCGGCACGAGCGTCCAGCACGTCGGTTTCGACCCAGGATCCTTCGGCGCCGACGCGTGCCGCCAGAGCCTCAGCCGCGACGAGCGCTGGTCGGGAGAAATCAACGCCGGTCACCGTCGCACCCGCACGAGCCAACGAGATCGTGTCGGTTCCGATGTGGCACTGCAGGTGCACCAGATCGAGCCCGCTGAGGTCGTTCGTCCCGAGTGCGCGGGTCAAGACGGGAAGATCGTCCACGACGACGTCACTCAGATGCGCCGGGTCATCGAACGCGTCGATGCCGTAGGCGCTCTGGTGCAGGGGCACACGATCGTCCCAGTTGTCCCGGTTCGCCTGACGCGCGTCGTCCCAATGGATGTCTGTGGCATCTCCGCTCATGGTCCGAGCCTAACGAGCGATCGCAGGGGCCTCTCTCGCGTGGATCCACAAGAGCCGATAATGCACATTATGTCAGTTCACTTTCCATGGCACGGCTACCGCGACAGCCAACCCGGGACATCGCCGGTCTTCCCCGGCCGGAGCACGACCGCGACGAGCTTGTGCTGAATGGTTCTCAACGCCTGAATCGTCTCGGCATCTGTGTACTCCGTCGTGGAGATCCAATCGACGCCCGACCCGATGACGTCGCTGATGAACACGACTTCGGTGGCCATCAGCGCGCGGGTCCAGTCCTCGCGGCTCAGAGGCTCCCCATCCGAAATCCGCTTGGCGAGGTGAGCGCCGTCACGAAGCAAAGACTCTGTGCCTTCGAACCCGAGGGCGACTGCCATCGCCTCACTGCAGTGCGCAGGACCACCCCACTCCCTCAAACCCCGCGACAGGAGTTTGCGTTCAGGACCCGACAGCTCGACATCACACAGTTGATTCACCACACACGAGATGATGTCACGGGGACGCCGCTCATTCGAACATCGTTCGTGCCGGTACAGGCACAGCCACTCGCGTCACTGTGCGCCGTACACTCCTCGCTCAGGACGCCGCCCAGACCCCCAGCTCGTTGCCGCTCGGGTCGGTGAAGTGCAGCCGCCGTCCCCCGGGGAACTCGTACGGTCCCTGGATCACGGCGCCGCCCGCCGCGGTGATCGCCTGCTGCGTCGCATCGAGATCGTCCGAGTACAGGAGCACGAGCGGACCTCCCGGCGGGCGCCCCTGATCCGAGAGCAGCAGCCCTCCGACCTCGGACCCGTCGCCTGAGGGCGACGAGATGCCCGCATATGTCGGCCCGTAGTCCACGAACGTCCACCCGAAGGCCTCGCCGTAGAATCGCCGCGCTGCGTCGAGGTCCTGCACGACGAGTTCGACGTAGTCGATCGAATGGTGCTGCGATGTCGGAGTCATGACGCAACGGTAGCGAGGGCCGCCGACGTCCACTACGGCATCCCCGTGGCCGGATGCGGTCCCCCGTCGGCGCAGGAGTAGCGTGGAGGGGTGCGTCAGATCTCCCACTCCCCCGTGTCGGCTCCGGGGTGGCGGGCCTGGCTGATCTGGTCGGTGGGCGTCGCCGCCTACGTTCTCGCGATCACCAACCGCACGTCCCTCGGCGCCGTGGGGGTCGAGGCCGCTGATCGCTTCCAGGCCGACGCCTCGACTCTGGCACTGTTCGCCGTCGTGCAGCTGGCGGTGTACGGCGGCATGCAGATCCCGGTCGGGGTGCTGCTGGACCGATACGGCTCACGGCCCATCATGACGATCGGCATGTTCCTCATGGCCGCGGGACAGCTCACCATGGCGCTCTCCCCCAGCATCGGCATCGCGCTCGTCGCCCGCAACCTCCTCGGGGCCGGGGACGCCGCGATCTTCCCGGCGGTCCTGCGCCTCGTGGCGACCTGGTTCCCGGCGCAGCGCGGTCCCCTCATGGTCCAGTTCACCGGGATCCTCGGTCAGGCGGGTCAGCTGATCGCCCTCGTGCCGCTCGCCGCACTGCTGCACTCGACGAGCTGGACGATCACCTTCGGCAGCGTCGCGGGACTCGGCGTGCTGTTCACCATCCTCGTGGCGCTCGTGATCCGCAACCACCCGCCCGAGAGAGGCGCGGACGTCTCGGTCGACACCGACACCGGCGTGATCCGTGTCGTGACCTCCGCGATCGACACCGGCGTCGGCATCCGCGCGGCCTGGGCGCATCCGGGCACCCGACTGGCATTCTGGTCGCACTTCACCACTCCCTTCGCGGGAACGGCCTTCATCCTGCTGTGGGGAATGCCTTTTCTCACAGCCGCGCAGGGGCTCTCCCCCGCCCACGCGGCCGGGATCATCTCCGTCTACGTCATCGCGGGCATGGCACTCGGCCCCGTGATCGGCGATCTGTCGCGTCGCCTGCCGAACCACCGCTCCCTAGCGCTCGTGCTTCCTGCCGTCACGGTGCAGCTGGTCGCCTGGGTCGTCGTGATCGCGCTGCCCGGACCCGCACCGCTGTGGCTCCTGTACGTGCTCGCCGTCGCTCTCGCGACAGGCGGCCCCGCGAGCATGATCGCCTTCGACCACGCGCGCACACACAACCCCTCGCACCGGCTCAGCACGGCGACCGGTGTCACGAACGCCGGCGGCTTCATCGCCGCGCTGATCGCGATCTTCCTGATCGGTCTCGCGCTCGATCTCCAGGGCGCGGGCTCGCCAGAGACCTACTCCCTGGACGCGTTCCGCATCGCCTTCCTGATGCCCGTGCCCCTGTGGCTACTGGGCACGACGTTCATCCTCGTCGAGCGCAAGCGCACCCGCATCCGCATGGGACTGGATCCCGACCCACGTCGGTGACCGCGCTCAGCGCGCGAGGTGCTGGAACGTCTCGAGGATGAGCTCGAGACTGACGCGCTCGGGGACCTCGTCGTCGCCCGCCTCGAACTCTGCCAGCTCGATGCCCTTGACCGAGCCGGCGGGAAGCGCCGCGAAGATCGCCGCGATCTGATGAGGGAGCAGGCCCGCCCCGACCCGGTATGCGGCCGGGATGTACCCGGGCTCCAGGACGTCCCAGTCCACGTGGATCCACACGGGGCGGCCGTCGATGAGCTCTGTCACACGCTCGGGTGTGCTCTCGTCCGGCGCGAGCACGGTGACGCCGGCCTGTGCCAGCAGATCGCCCTCCGCCGGATCGATGTCGCGGCCACCGACGACGATCACCCGACGCGGGTCTATCCCGGCACCGTGGCCACTGTCCCACAGCCCGCACGCGGCGGCCACCACCATTCCACCGAGGTACCCCGACCCGGTCGTGTCCGGGGTGTTGAAGTCGCCGTGCGCGTCGATCCAGAGCAGCACCGCATCGGGGTGGCGATCCGCCACGGTGGGCAGCGTGCCGAGGCTCGCGGCGCAGGTGTTGGTCGCCAGAAGGGGCGTGCGGTCGGCGTCGATCGCGGCAGCGACGGCGTCGCGCAGACCGTGCAGAGTGGCCTTCGCCTCAGGAAGGGCCTCTGACCAGTCGTCGGTGCGGGATGCCGTGGGCGTCCCGATGACCTGCTGCTCCACGCCGAGCAGGCGCGAGAGCGCCTCGCCCACGAGCCGCGCGCCGACGAGGGCTCCGTCCGTGCGGTCCGCCACACGGCCCTGGGACACGATGAGTGAGAAGCGCGCAGTCATCCTCTCAGCTTCCCACTCCCCCGTGCCGCCGAGCAAAACGACGACCGGCGATACGCTCAGCGCGCTGCACGACCCATCGGTGTCCAGCCGAAGGGCACGGCGCCGTCCACGACTGCCCGCTCGCGGTCTGCGGATGCCGACCATCCCTGCACCTCGTCACCGCCGTCGAGGCTGTCGAACGCGCCGCGAGCGACCCGGACGCCGACATCGTCGTGGTGCATCCGGGTGCCACCGCCTCGGCGCACTCCGGCACGCACGCTCCACGCATCGTCGGCGAATCCGCCGCCGCGGAACACGCGGTAGTCGTCGTACCGCGCGGGATCCAGGAGGTCCCAGCACCATTCCCACACATTGCCCAGGGTGTCGAAGAGGCCGTGCAGGTTCGGCAGCTTCCCGCCCACGTCCTGCGGTGCGGACACGCCATCAGCGGAGGTCCAGGCGGCCTCGGCGAGCGGGGCGTAGTGCGGTCCTGCGGAGCCGGCGCGGCACGCGAACTCCCATTCGGCCTCGGTCGGCAGCCGATATCCCTCGGAGGTCGTGTCCCAGGTGACGTTCTCTCCATCGAACAGGTACACGGGGTCCAGCCCTTCCCATTCGGACGCCGCGTTGCAGAAGTGCACCGCGCGCAGCCAGCTGAGGTCGCGGGCAGGACGCCGGGGATGCTGGGACGGGATCGGCAGGATCTCGGCGAGCTGCTCCTCCGTCACCGCGAACACTCCGATCTCGAAGGCTTCGAGCTCGACCGTGCGCTGCACCGAGCGTCGGGCGTCGTGCAGCGTCACAGCACCGGCGGGGATTCGCCTCAGCTCGATGTCCGTCACGCCTGCGGCGTCCGTTCGACCCAATCGGGGTACTTGGCCGCGCGGCCGTCTCCCGACGATGTGCGCGTGACCCGACGTCGGACCCATGGGCCGACGAACTGCCGGTAGTACGCGAGGCCCGCGGGACCGGCCGCGGCCAGCTCGGTCGGCGACCACCAGGTCGGGTCGGGCTCGAGGCCGAGCGCGTGGAGCACGCGTGCCGCGACGCGATGATGGCCGGACGCGTTCATGTGCAGCCGGTCCTCTGACCAGTATGGCGCGCGGGCGAGCTCTCGATCCGGCCAGTTCAGGGCCCGCACGACGTCGGGGCGATCCTCGATCCGCCGGAGCACTGCCTCCGAGAGCAGGTCCCCGCGTTTCTGCACGAGCGGCCCCATCGGCAGCTGCCCGCTCGGGTTGGCTCCTGACAGGAGGATGAGTGTGACCCCCTCCTCATCGCACCGGCGGAGCACGCGGCTGAACGCATCGGCGATGTGCTCGGGGTCGGTCCGCGGGCGGAGCATGTCATTGCCGCCGCCGTTGAACGAGAGATGCGTGGGGCGGAGGGCGAGGGCGGGTTCGAGCTGCTGCTCGACGATCGGCCAGGCCAACTTCCCACGGATCGCGAGGTTCGCATAGCTGATGGACCGACCGGATGCCGTCGCCCAGCCCTGGGCGACGAGGTCGGCCCAGCCTCGTTCGCGGCCGTCCGGGAGCACGTCGCCGACCCCCTCCGTGAAGGAGTCGCCGATGGCCACGTAGCGCACCTCTGCCATCAGACCAGCATATTGGTGCGAGGTGGCGTGGGGCGGCGCGCGAGGGCGCGAGGCGCGGGCTATCGGTCGTCGAGTGCCGCTCCCCCACGGTCGACCAGCCCCCAGGCCGCCGCAGCAGCGACGACGAAGCACGCGCCGAAGATCACGAAGAGCAGCGGCGCCCCACCCGCGACGAGCAGCACAGGGACGGCGAGCGGCGCCACGATCGAGGCGATGCGTCCGACTCCGGCGGCCCACCCGGCGCCGGTGCCGCGCAACGAGGTCGGGTAGATCTCCGGCGTGACGGCGTACAGGGCACCCCAAGCGCCGAGGTTGAAGAAGGAGAGCGCCATTCCCGACGCGATGATCGCGGCCTCAGTCGTCGAGGTGCCGAAGAACACGGCCGCGACCGCCGATCCGCCGAGGAACACAGACAGGGTGACTCTGCGGCCCCAGACCTCGATCAACCAGGCGGCGACGGCGTAGCCGGGAAGCTGCGCCACGGTGATGATGAGAGTGAATCCGAAGGACCGCACGAGATCGAACCCCGCGTCGACGAGGATGCTGGGGATCCAGATGAACGCGCCGTAGTACGAGAAGTTCACACAGAGCCAGACCACCCACAGGCACGCCGTGCGGATCCGGAACTCTGTGTTCCACAGCCCCGAGACACGCGTCCTGAGGTCTCGCGCGAGCGGACGCGACTCGGGCTCGCGGCGGATCGACGGCGCGCGCTCCACGCGGGCATCCACCTCGAAGGTCGACACGATGCGGTCGGCTTCGGCGATGCGTCCGCGCGACGCCAACCAGCGCGGCGATTCGGGGAGACCCCACCGCACGATCAGCGTGTACAGGGCGGGGACGGCGCCGATAGCGAACGCCCAACGCCATCCGTCGCCGGACGCAGGGATCACGAAGTAGCCGATCACCGCGGCAGCGGTCCAGCCGACCGCCCAGAACGCCTCGAGCAACACGATCAGACGCCCGCGCATGCGGGCGGGAGCGAACTCGCTCACGTAGGTCGAGGCGACCGGCAACTCGGCACCGAGTCCGAGGCCCACCAGGAAACGGAGCACCAGCAGCGCGGCGAGGCCGCTCACGAGAGCGCTCGCCCCGGTCGCTACGCCGTACACGAGCAGGGTGAGCGCGAAGACCTGGCGTCGCCCCAGACGATCGGCGAGGAGACCGCCGAGCGTCGCGCCGATCGCCATGCCGATGAATCCGACGGAGGCGATCCACCCGGCATCCGTCTTGGTGATCCCCCACTGCTGCGTCAGCGCCGCGAGGACGAACGAGATCAGTCCGACGTCCATCGCGTCGAGGGCCCAGCCCACCCCCGATCCCGTCAGCACCCGGAGGTGGCGACGGGTGAACGGCAGATCGTCGAGACGACCGGCCAGCGACTCGCGGCTCGGCAGGACGGGATGTGCCATGCTCCCCATCGTAGGACTCACCGGGTCCTGCCGAGCCGGTCGTCTCGTCTCAGTCGTCGGCCAGCAGGCGACGCACCCGCGGGATGACCTCGGTGCCGTAGAGCTCGATGCTCGTCATCATGGCCTCGTGCGACAGGGTCCCCGTGGCGTACTTCAGGTCGAAACGCCCGAGCCCGAGGGTGCGCACGGTGTCGGCGATCTTCGCCGCCACGCGATCGGGAGACCCGACGTAGAGAGCCCCCGCGGGCCCGACATCGTTCTGGAATCGAGCGCGACTGTACGCCGGCCATCCCCGCTCGCGCCCGATCGTGTTGTTCATCGCCTCGAAGCCCGAGTACGCGGCATCCCAGGCCTCGTCGTCCGTCGCGGCGATGTGCCCCGGCGAGTGCACCGAGATCGGATGAGAGGCCGTGCCGAAGGACGCCACGGAGCGGTGGTAGAGGTCCACGAACGGCCGGAATCGCGCCGCGGGGCCGCCGATGATCGCCAGCATGAGACCGAGGCCGTGACGCGCCACGCGCACCACCGATTCCGGGCTTCCGCCGACGCCGACCCATGTGCGCAGCCCGTTCGCGGTCTTCGGGAACACGTCCGCGTTCTCGAGGGAGGCGCGCATGCTGCCCGACCACGTCACCGGCTGCTCCTTCAGGAGTTCGACGAAGAGCTCGAGCTTCTGCTCGAAAAGAGCCTCGTAGTCACGGAGGTCGTAGCCGAACAGCGGGAACGACTCGATGAACGATCCGCGGCCGAGAACGACCTCGGCTCGTCCGTTCGAGAGGGCGTCCAGGGTCGAGAACCGCTCGAAGACCCGCACGGGGTCGTCCGAGGACAGCACCGTCACGGCGGTCCCGAGGCGGATGCTCTCCGTACGCCCCGCGATCGTCGCGAGGACCATCTCGGGCGCCGACACCGCGAATTCCGACCGGTGGTGCTCCCCCACGCCGAAGAAGCCGACACCGACGCGGTCCGCGAGGACCGCCTGCTCGACGACGTTCCGGATCGTCTCCGCCGCCGTCAGCAGCTCTCCGTCGGCGTCGCGCGTGATGTCGCCGAATGTGTCCAGCCCGAACTCGATGTCCATGTCAGCCCTTTCTATTCAGGTGAATGAACAACGACTCGCGCTGGACCATTCCCATCAGCGAGCGAGAAGCGCCGTCCGCAGGGTGTCGAGACCCACGCCGCCCATGTCCAGCGCGCGCTTGTGGAACTCCTTGACGTCGAACCCGTCGCCGCGCTCGGCTCGATACGCGTCGCGGACCTGCTCCCAGATGCGCTGCCCGACCTTGTAGGACGGAGCCTGCCCCGGCCAGCCGAGATAGCGGTTCACCTCGAACTGCACGAACTGGTCGGACATGTTGACGTTGCCGCGCATGAAGTCGAGCGCGGATGCCGCATCCCAGGTGCCTTCGCCGTCGAGGCGAGGCTTGCGCAGATGCACGCCGATGTCGAGGACCACCCGGGCGGCCCGCATGCGCTGCCCGTCGAGCATCCCCAGGCGGTCGGCCGGGTCGTCGAGATACCCGAGCTGCTGCATCAGACGCTCCGCGTACAGAGCCCATCCTTCGGCGTGGCCGGACGTGCCCGCGAGCAGGCGACGCCACGAGTTGAGCTCGGCGCGATTGTAGACCGCCTGCGCGATCTGCAGGTGGTGTCCGGGAACGCCCTCGTGGTACACGGTCGTGAGCTCACGCCAGGTGTCGAACTCCGTGACGCCCTCGGGAACCGACCACCACATCCGCCCCGGGCGGGAGAAGTCGTCCGTCGGGCCGGTGTAGTAGATCCCGCCCTCCTGCGTGGGAGCGATCATGCACTCCAGGGTCCGGATCTCGTCCGGGATGTCGAAGTGCGTGGCGCCCAGTTCGGCGACGGCGCGGTCACTCGTCTCCTGCATCCATCGCTGCAGCGCGTCGGTGCCGACCAGCTTGCGCGACGAGTCCGACTCGAGGTGGGCCACCGCCTCCTCGACACTGGCGCCGGGCAGGATCTCGTTCGCGATCGCGGTCTGTTCGGCCACCATCCGCTGAAGCTCTTCGCGACCCCATTCGTAGGTCTCGTCGAGGTCGATCGTCGCGCCGAGGAATCGTCGGGAGTTGAGGGCGTACAGGTCGCGGCCGACCGCATCCTCCTCGGAGGCTTCCGGCGCAAGCTCCTCTGCGAGGAAGCGACGCAGCGCGCCGTAGGCGACGCGAGCGGATGCGGAGTTCTCGTCGAGCGTGCGGGCGAGCGAGGCGGGGAGATTCCCCTCCTCAGGCGTCGCGTGGGCGACGAAGGACGCGAAGAAGCCGTCATCCGCGATGTAGCGATCGATCTGTGTCGCGACCTCGACGACCTGGCGCCGCGCGGGCATGACCCCCGCCGCGATACCGGCTCGGAGGGTCTCGGTGTAGCCTCGCAGCGCCTCGGGCACCGCGGCGAGCCGAGTCGCGATGACGGACCAGTCGTCGACCGTTGCTGTCGGCATGAGGTCGAAGGCGGAGCGCACGTCCTGCGCAGCGGAGGCGATGACGTTGAGGTCGCGCAGGTGCCACCGAGCCTCGTGCAGTTCGAGGTCGAGTGAGAGCTCGGCGCTGAGGTCGGCTTTGGTCACCTCGTCGATCGCGTCGACCGGCTCGAGCGCGGCGAGCGTGGCCAGAGTCTCCTTCGTCGCCGCGGCGATCTGCTCATGCCCCTCGGGGCTGAGATCTCCGAAACGGTCATTGACCTCGTCGCGACCGATGTATGTGCCGAGCGTCGGCGCCAGCACAGCGATCGTGTCGACCCAGTCGTCGGCGACCTTGTCGATGGCGGAAGGGATGCGCGGAGAAGACGTCATCCCTTCAGCGTAGCCCGCGGCGGCCGCGCGGACACGTCGGTCTCGCGCAGCCGCCCCTGCACGTCAGTGAGCTGCTTCGTTCCAGTCCTGCCCGCGGCCCACCTGCACATCGAGCGGCACCGACAGAGACGCGGCGTCGCCCATCCGCGTCCGCACGATCCGCTCGGCAGCATCCCACTCCCCCGGTGCCACCTCGACCACGAGTTCGTCGTGGATCTGCAGCAGCACGCGCGATGCGAGGCCCTCCGAGCGGAGATCCCCGTGGATGTGGAACAGGGCGATCTTCATGATGTCGGCGGCGCTGCCCTGGATCGGAGCGTTGAGGGCTGCGCGCTCCGCGTTCTCACGCAGGACGCGGTTGGGCGAGGCGAGGTCGGGGAACGGGCGGCGCCGACCGAAGATGGTCTCGGTGTAACCGTCCTCTTTCGCCTGCAGCACCGAGGCACGCAGATAGTCGCGGACCGCCCCGAAGCGCGCGAAGTACTCGATCATGAGCTGCTTCGCCTCGGACTGCTCGATCCGCAACTGCTTGGAGAGCCCGAAGGCCGAGAGTCCGTAGACCAGGCCGTAGGACATCGCCTTGACCTTCGTGCGCATGGCGGGCGTGACGTCCGACGGATCCACCCCGAACACGCGTGCACCCACGAAGCGATGAAGATCCTCGCCGCTGTTGAACGCCTCGATCAAGCCCTCGTCTCCCGAGAGGTGTGCCATGATGCGCATCTCGATCTGCGAGTAATCCGCCGTGAGCAGCGCTTCGTACTCGTCGCCGACCTGGAACGCGCTGCGGATGCGACGCGACTCCTCGGTGCGCACCGGGATGTTCTGCAGGTTGGGGTCGGTGCTCGACAACCGCCCCGTCTGGCTGCCCGTCTGCACGTAGGTCGTATGGATGCGGTGATCGTCGCCGATCGCGGTGTCGAGCGACTCGATGATCTGCCGCAGCTTGGTCGCCTCCCGGTGCTGCAGGAGCAGCCCGAGGAACGGATGCGGGTTCGTCTCCTGGAGATCGGCGAGCACGGCGGCGTCGGTCGAGTACCCGGTCTTGGTCTTGCGGGTCTTCGGCAGCTGAAGATCGTCGAACAGCACCTCCTGAAGCTGCTTCGGAGACCCGAGGTTGAACTCACGTCCGACGATCGTGAACGCCTCCTGCGCGAGTCCCTCGGCACGGGATCCGAGCTCGCCCGAGAACGAGGACAGAACCTCGTGGGACACCGCGACTCCCGCGACCTCCATATCCGCGAGCGTGAGCAGCGTCGGCAACTCGATGTCGGTGAGCACAGCGCCCACGGACTCCGGGATGTCCTCGCGGAGGGCTTGGGCGACGCGGAGGGCGAACCACGCCTCCTGCGACGGGGTCGCGCCCTCGGTCTCGGGCACGAGCTGGGACGGATCCGCCTCGGGCAGCTTCTCGCCCAGGTAACGCTCCACGAGATCGGCGAGAGTCTTATCCGGGAAGCTCGGGCGCAGCAGCCATCCGGCGAGACTGGTGTCGTAGGCCAGGCCGTCGAGGCGGATGCCGCGCCGGAGCAGCGCCTTGACCTGCGGCTTGGCGTCGTGGAGCACCTTGGGCCGGTCGGATTGCAGCCACTCGGCGAGATCCCCTGCGGTCGCTTCGCTCCAATCGACCTCGCGGAGTGCCTCGACCGTCGCCGCTCCGAGGCGCGTGGGCACGCCGTTCTGCACGACCACGCGGAGCGCGACATCCCCCTCTTGTGCCTGTGCCCAGGCGGCGAAGCCCGCAGCGTCGAGCTGCTCGGGACTCGGCAGCTCGACCACCGCGGCCGGATCGTCTGCGACCTCGCCGGCGCCGACGGCGTCGAACACCCGAGGCAGCAGCGTGCGGAACTCGAGACGCGCGAAGATGTCGCGCACGGCCTGCGCGTCGATCGGCCTCACCGAGAGGTCGTCCGGTGCGACCGGGAGCTCGACATCGCGCAACAGGCGGTTGAGCTTGCGGTTCCGGCGCACGTCCTCGATGTGGTCGCGGAGGTTGCCGCCGACGACGCCTTTGATCTCCTCTGCGCGCGCGAGCAGCTCGTCGAGCGATCCGAACTGCGTGAGCCATTTGACGGCCGTCTTCTCGCCGACCTTGGGCACACCGGGGAGGTTGTCGCTCGTCTCACCCACGAGGGCCGCGATGTCGGGGTACTGCTCGGGGCGTACGCCGTAGCGCTCCTGCACGGTGGTCGGGTCGTAGCGCTTGAGCTGCGACACCCCCTGCACGTTGGGATACAGCAGGGTGATGTCATCGTTCACGAGCTGGATCGTGTCGCGATCGCCCGAGACCACGAGGACCTCATAGCCCTGCTCGGCCCCCTGGGTGGACAGGGTCGCGAGGATGTCGTCCGCCTCGATGCCCTCTTTCGTCAGGACCGGGATCGACATCGCGGCGAGGCAGTCCTGGAGCAGGGGGATCTGCCCACGGAACTCCTGGGGCGTCTCGGAGCGCGTGGCCTTGTACTCGGGGTACTCATCCGTGCGGAAGGAGTGGCGGGAGGTGTCGAACGCGATCGCCAGATGCGTGGGCTGCTCGGCCTTGATCAGGTTCACCAGCATCGATAGGAACCCGTAGATGGCGTTCGTGTGCTGGTTGTCCTTGGTGGTGAAGTTGTCCACCGGGAGCGCGAAGAAGGCGCGGTAGGCGAGCGAGTGGCCATCGACGACCATGAGGGTAGGCTTTGCGGAGTCCGTCACCCTGTCAGCCTAACGAGGACCACGGACACGCGCTGAGGAGGCTTCATGAGCGAGACAGTGTCCGGGACCGGACTCGACTGGGCGACGGCACGGGGCATGGGGGCGCTCGCCGAGAAGATGGGCATGGAGTTCGTCGAGTTCGCCACGGACCGATGCGTCGCGACGATGCCGGTCGAGGGCAACACGCAGCCTGTGGGACTCATGCACGGAGGCGCCTACGTGGTGCTCGGCGAGTCGCTCGGCTCCATGGCGGCCAATCTTCACGCGGGTCATGGCCGTCTCGCCGTCGGCGTGGACATCAATGCGACGCATACGCGCTCCGCCACTTCCGGTCTCGTGACCGGTGTATGCACCCCGGTCCACCTCGGACGCAGCATCACCGTGCATGAGATCGTCGTGACCGATGATCAGGGACGCCGATGCTCGACGATCCGCATCACCAACATGATCAAGGACCTTCCGGTCTGATCCCCTCTCGAAGGATGCCGAGCACCTCGGCCATCTGCGAGCTCAGTCCGTCGAGACGCCCGTCGATGCCGTCGAGACGCCCGTCGATGCCGTCGAGACGCCCGTCGATGCCGTCGAGACGCCCGTCGATGCCGTCGAAACGCGCGTCGTGCTCGTCGAGCTTCTTGCCGATCCCCTCGAGGATCTCGTAGATCGATGCGATGTCGTTCGTGTTCTGCTCGACGCGGAGCTGGAGGGCGGCGGGGCTCAATGGCATGCGACGACACTACGCGTCGCGTCGCTGCTCGCGGGGCGTGATCGAGCCAGTGTGGAGAAGTATCTCGACGAAGGCATCCGTGGAGGAGGGATCACACGAGGATGCGCTGGAAGAGCACGTGGTCCTGCCACTCCCCCGCGATGCGCAGATACTGAGGGGCGATGCCGATGCGTTCGAATCCGGCCGAGGTCAGAACGCGCTGCGACGCGGTGTTGTGGAGCAGGGTCGCCGCCTGCAGGCGATGCAGGTGCAGCTCCGTGCGAGCGTGCTCCGAGACGAGAGCGACCGCACGTCCAGCGAGTCCTCGGCGAGTATGACGGCCATCGATCCAATAGCCCAGATCGGCGCTCCAGAAAGCTCCGCGCACGACGTTGTTCAGGTTGACCCGGCCGCGGATCTCTCCGTCACCCGACTCGATCACGAAGCGGTACCCACGTCCTGCCCGGACGTCTGCGAGGCACTGTTCGACGTGCTGCTCCTGGTGCGACCGCGTGAAGAACACGTCCGAGCGCGACGGCTCCCAGGGGGCGAGATGCTCCCTGTTCGCGGCGTACGCCCGTGCCAGCGCTGCCCCATCGCCCGTGCGAACCGGACGAAGCACGTGATCCGCATCGAGCGGATGCATCGTGCTACTTCTTCGGTGCGAGCTGCTCGATGATCGCCTTGGCGACATCCTGCATCGTGAGACGACGATCCATCGAGGCCTTCTGGATCCAGCGGAAGGCCTCGGGCTCGGAGAGTCCCATCTTCTCGTTGAGCAGGCCCTTGGCGCGATCGACGAGCTTGCGGGTCTCGAAGCGTTCGACCATGTCGGCGACCTCGGCCTCGAGCGTGATGATCTGCTCGTGGCGCGCGAGCGCGATCTCGATCGCGGGAAGCAGGTCGTTCGGCGTGAACGGCTTGACCACATAGGCCAGCGCGCCCGCCTCGCTCGCCCGTTCCACGAGCTCCTTCTGGCTGAACGCGGTCAGCAGAACCACGGGCGCGATGTTGCCCTTGTGCAGCTTCTCCGCGGCGCTGATGCCGTCGAGCTGAGGCATCTTGACATCCATGATGACGAGGTCGGGACGCAGCTCGGTCGCCAGCGCCACCGCCGTCTCGCCGTCTCCGGCCTCGCCGACGACATCGAATCCGTTGTCGCGGAGGATCTCGACGATGTCGAGGCGGATCAGCGATTCGTCCTCGGCGACGACGACGCGTCGAGGTGCGGATGCCGTGGGCTGCTCAGCCTGTTCTTGCTCTGTCACGCCTCCATCCTAGTGGAGAGACTCCTCCGCGGCCGGGAAGGCACCCGTCCGCGCACATCCGTGCAGTCGTGCTGCGCTACAGTCGTAGACGCGACACACGAGCCGGCGTGGCGGAATGGCAGACGCGGAGCACTCAAAATGCTCTGTCCGTGAGGGCGTGTGGGTTCGAGTCCCACCGCCGGCACCGAGGTCTCGCAGATCTGTCGTGGACAGCGATCATGCGCTAGACAGACTTCATGCGAGCGAATCCCGCGTCCGACATCTGGAGCCGCACGCGGCGTCGACGTCGCGTGCTCGCCGGCGTGCTGGTCGCCGTCGTCCTCGTCGCCGGGGTGCTCGCGACGGACGCCATCCGCCGCCACATCGAGGGCGAGGCCGACCTCGTCTCCGATGCGGGCTTCTACCGGTTGCCGTCGCCGATGCCGTCGGGTGAGCCCGGTGACGTCATCCGATCGGAGCGGATCGACAGCGCTCCCCTGGGCGCGGCGGCGTGGCGTGTGATCTACCACACGCGCGATCTCGCAGGCGATGACGTCGCAGCCTCCGCGGTCGTGATCGTCCCGGACGTCCCCGCGCCGGACAGCGGCCGCGTCAGCATCGCCTGGGGACATCCGACCAGCGGCGCCGCACCCGCGTGCGCGCCGTCACTCGACGTCGATCCGTTCCAGCTGATCGAAGGACTCCATGAGTTCCTGCTCGCCGGCTACGCGGTCGTCGCCGCCGACTACCCCGGACTCGGCGTGCCCGGTGACTCCTCCTACCTGTTGGGCGTCCCCGAGTCCAACAGCATCCTCGACGCCGTCCGCGCCGCCCACGGCATCGACGCCGCGCAGATCGGGACGGATCTCGTGCTGTGGGGGCATTCGCAGGGAGGGCAGGCCGTGCTGTTCGCGGCCGAGCGCGCCACCGCATACGCCCCGGAGCTGTCCGTCCGCGGTGTCGCGGTCGCCGCTCCGGCAGCCGACCTCACTGAGCTCATGAGCGACGACATCATCGACATCTCCGGCGTCACCATCGCGTCGTACGCGATCCCCGCGTACGAAGCCGCCTACGCGCACCGGTTCGGGGAGGAGGCGCTGTCCTCCATTCTCACCCCCGCGGGCGCGGCGGCGACACCCGAGATGGCGTCGATGTGTCTGCTCTCGGACGTGAAGGAGATCCATGAGATCGCGGATCCGCTGATCGGTCGGTACGTCACGAGCGACCCTGCGAGCACCGAGCCGTGGAAGACCGTGCTCGAGGAGAACAGCGCCGGCTCCTCCCCCATCGACGTGCCGATCTTCGTCGGTCAAGGGCTCGCAGATCAACTCGTCCGGCCGTCGGCGACCGAGGACTACGTCACGGGTCTGTGCGCGCAGCGAGCCGATGTCGACTTCCACCGTTATCCCGGCGTGAACCACGGCCTCGCGGCCTATGCGGCCCTGCCGGACATGCTCCTCTGGCTCGCCGATGTGAGCTCTGGACGCCCTCCTACGACGACCTGCGCCGCGTCGGGACACTGACGCCGTCGACGACGACGGGGAAGGAGCGTACGCTCCTTCCCCCTCGTGACGGACCGATCAGGTCAGACCGTGGCTTCCTTGTAGATCGGTGCCGCACCGTTGACGGCATCCCCGACCTTGTGGACGCGGATGTCGTTCGTGGACCCGACGATCCCGGGAGGGGATCCGGAGATCACGACGACCTTGTCGCCCTCGGCGGCGAGACCGTTCTTCAGCAGATAGTCGTCGACCTGCAGGTACATCAGGTCGGTGTGCTGCACCATGTCGACGAGGCTGGACCGGATGCCCCAGGTGAGCGCCATGCGGCGGCGGATGTCGGGCTCCGGAGTGAAGGCGAGCATCGGGATCCGCGAACGGAGGCGCGACAGGCGGCGAGCCGAGTCTCCGGACTGCGTGAACACGCAGAGGAACTTGGCCTCGACGAACTCGGCGACCTCGAGAGCGGCGAGCGTGATGGCACCGCCCTGGGTGCGGGGCTTCGTGGTCAGAGGCGCGATGCGCTCCAGCCCGTGCTCCTCGGTCGACTCGATGATCCGCGCCATGGTCTCGACCACGACGACCGGGTAGTCGCCGACGCTGGTCTCGCCCGAGAGCATGACGGCGTCAGCACCGTCGAGCACCGCGTTCGCCACGTCCGAGGTCTCGGCGCGGGTCGGCACCGGGCTGTTGATCATGGACTCGAGCATCTGCGTCGCGACGATGACCGGCTTGGCCATGCGGCGGGCGAGCTCGACCGCGCGCTTCTGCACGATCGGCACGGCCTCCAGCGGCAGCTCGACACCCAGATCGCCGCGGGCGACCATGATCGCGTCGAACGCGTCGACGATCTCCTCGAGCGCGTCGACCGCCTGCGGCTTCTCGACCTTGGCGATGACGGGGACCTTGACGCCCTCCTCCGCCATGATCTCGTGCACGCGTGTCACGTCGGCGGCGTTCCGCACGAAAGACAGCGCGATGAGGTCGGCGCCGATGCGGAGGCCCCAGCGCAGGTCCTCCTCATCCTTCTCGCTCAGCGCCGGCACGTTGACGGCGACGCCGGGGAGGTTGATGCCCTTGTTGTTCGAGACTGCACCGGCGACCACGACCCGCGTCGTGACGCGCACGCCGTCGGTCTCGACGACCTCGACGCGGACCTTGCCGTCGTCGATCAGCAGGAAGTCCCCCGGCTTGACGTCCTGCGGCAGGCCCTTGAAGGTCGTACCGCAGATCTCCTTGTTGCCGATGATGTCCTCGGTCGTGATGGTGAAGATGTCACCCTTCGCGAGCTCGTAGGGGCCGGCTTCGAACTTGCCGAGGCGGATCTTCGGTCCCTGCAGGTCGACGAGGATCGCGACGGCGCGACCCGCGTCCTCCGCGGCGCGACGGACGTTCGCGTAGTTGTTCTCGTGCACGGAGTAGTCGCCGTGGCTGAGGTTCAGGCGCGCGACATCCACGCCGGCGTCGATCAGTGCACGCACGGTCTCATAGGTGGATGTTGCGGGGCCCAGGGTGGCGACGATTTTCGCGCGTCTCAACGGATTCTCCAGGGTAGAAGTGGGGGATGGAAATCAGGCGACGGTGCCGCGCTCAGCCTACGCGGGCTAGAGGGCGATCGCGACTTCGTGCGGACGCACCGGCTCCGGCAGCACGGTGTCGCCCATCAGGAAGCGGTCCACGTTCGCAGCGGCTGCGCGGCCTTCGGCGATCGCCCACACGATGAGCGACTGGCCACGACCCGCGTCACCGGCCACGAACACGCCGGGAATGGTCGACTCGTAGCTGTCGTCACGGCGGAACGCACCGCGGTCGGTCACCTGCGGACGGGTGTCCTCCGTGAAGCCGTCCTGCTCCGGACCAGTGAAGCCCATCGCGATCAGCACGAGGTCCGCGGGGATCTCCCGCTCGGTGCCGCTCTTGGGGACCCGGCGTCCGTCGATGTACTCGGTCTCCGCCACGCGCAGGGCGCGGACCTCGCCGACCTCGTTCGCCAGGAACTCGACGGTCGACGCGAGGAATACGCGCTCACCGCCCTCCTCGTGCGCGGATGACACCTCGAAGACGGTCGGCATCATCGGCCACGGCTGGTGCGCGGGCCGCTCGGTTCCCGGCTGCTTGCCGATCGCGAGGTTGGTGACGCTCAACGCGCCCTGGCGATGCGCGGTGCCGATGCAGTCCGCTCCGGTGTCACCGCCGCCGATCACGATGACGTGCTTGCCCTCGGCGGTGATCTGCTCGGTGACCTTGTCGCCGGCCACCGCATGGTTGGACTCGACGAGGTACTCCATTGCGAAATGGACGCCGTCGAGGTCGCGCCCGGGGATCGGCAGGTCGCGGGGCACCGTCGCGCCGGTGGCGATCACCACGGCGTCGTAACGTGCGCGGAGATCGGACCAGGTGATGTCCTTGCCGATCTCGACGCCGGCACGGAACCGCGTGCCCTCCTCCTGCATCTGGCGCAGACGAGCCTCGAGCTGTCCCTTCTCCATCTTGAAGTCCGGGATGCCGTAACGCATCAGACCGCCGATGCGGTCGTCGCGCTCGAACACGGCGACGGTGTGGCCGGCGCGGGTGAGCTGCTGGGCCGCGGCGAGGCCCGCCGGGCCGGACCCCACGACGGCGACTGTCTTGCCGGTCAAACGAGCGGGCGGCTGAGGCTCGACCCAGCCCTTCGCGAACGCCTCGTCGATGATCGACTGCTCGATCTGCTTGATCGTGACCGCGGGCTGGTTGATTCCCAGTACGCACGAGCTCTCGCAGGGGGCGGGGCACAGTCGCCCCGTGAACTCCGGGAAGTTGTTCGTCGCGTGCAGGCGGTCGATTGCCGCGCGACCCTCGCCGCGCCAGGTGAGGTCGTTCCACTCCGGGATCAAGTTGCCCAACGGGCAGCCCTGATGGCAGAACGGCACGCCGCAGTCCATGCAGCGTCCAGCCTGGCGCTTGAGCACAGCCTGGTCGCCGGCCTCATAGACCTCTTTCCAGTCCATGATGCGCACCGGGACGGGACGACGGGCCGGGAGCTCGCGCTCCGTGACCTTCAGAAAACCTTTGGGATCAGCCACCGGTCACCTCCAGGATCCGGTTCCAGACGACGTCGCCGTCGGGGTCGATGCCCTCGGCGACGGCTTCGTCTCGCATGGTGCGCACCGCGGCGAAGTCGCGGGGAAGCACCTTGGTGAACTCGCCCGAGATCTCGTCGAATCGGGCGAGGATGTCGGAGCCGAGCGGCGACGCCGTCCGCTCCACGTGCTCTGCGATCAGGCTGCGCAGCACTTCGAGATCGGCACGGTCGAGCGGTTCGAGCATCAGCTCCCCGCTGCCGAGAGACTGCGCGTTGATCTTGCCCGCTTCGAGCGAGCGGATGTACGCCACACCTCCGGACATACCGGCGCCGAGGTTGCGCCCCGTGGTGCCGAGGATCACCGCGACGCCTCCGGTCATGTACTCGAGTGCGTGGTCGCCCACGCCCTCGACGACGGCCGTGGCACCGGAGTTGCGCACCAGGAACCGCTCCCCCACGACGCCGGAGAGGAACATGGTCCCCGAGGTGGCGCCGTAGCCGATCACGTTTCCGGCGATCACGTTCTCCTGCGGCACGATGGACGAGCCGCGCGGCGGCCGGACCGTGATGTCGCCGCCGGAGAGACCCTTGCCGACGTAGTCGTTCGCGTCGCCCTCGAGGCGCAGCACGATGCCCGACGGGAGGAACGCGCCGAGGGACTGGCCCGCGGTGCCGTGCAGGGTCACGTCGATCGTGCCGCGAGGCAGCCCCGCGGCGCCGTGACGCGAGGTCACCTGGTGGCCGAGCATCGTGCCGACTGCGCGCTCGGTGTTGGCGATCGGAAGCTCGACGACGACGGGCTCGGCGTTCAGCAACGCGGGCCCCGCGACGTCGATCAGCTGCACATCGAAATGCTTGTCGAGTTCGTGATCCTGGGCGCGCCGGCTGCGGCGAGGCTCGCTCGCCGGGAACGCGGGTCCGTCGAGCACGGGGCTGAGGTCGAGACCCTCGGCCTTCCAGTGCTGGACGGCGGCGTCGACCTCGATGAACTCGGCGCGTCCGATGATCTCGTCGAGTGAGCGGAAGCCCAGCTCCGCGAGCAGTTCTCGCACCTCCTCCGCGATGAACTCCATGAAGTTCACGACGAACTCGGGCTTGCCCGTGAAGCGTTCGCGCAGGACCGGGTTCTGCGTCGCGACGCCGACCGGGCACGTGTCGAGGTGGCAGACGCGCATCATGATGCAGCCGCTCACGACGAGCGGAGCGGTGGCGAATCCGAACTCCTCCGCACCCAGCAGCGCGCCGATGACGACGTCGCGGCCGGTCTTGAGCTGGCCGTCGACCTGCACGACGACGCGGTCGCGCATGCCGTTGAGCATGAGCGTCTGCTGCGTCTCCGCGAGACCGAGCTCCCAGGGCGTTCCGGCGTGCTTGAGCGAATTCATCGGGCTGGCACCCGTGCCGCCATCGTGACCGGACACCAGGATGACGTCGCTGAGCGCCTTCGCGACGCCGGCCGACACCGCGCCGATTCCCGACTGGCTCACGAGCTTGGTGTGGATCCGCGCCTCGGGGTTCGCCCGCTTCAGGTCGAAGATCAGCTGCTTCAAGTCCTCGATCGAGTAGATGTCGTGGTGCGGCGGCGGCGAGATGAGCCCGACACCGGGCGTGCCGCCGCGTGTCCGCGCGACCCACGGGTAGACCTTCTGCGGCGGCAGCTGACCGCCCTCGCCGGGCTTGGCGCCCTGAGCGAGCTTGATCTGGATGTCGTCGGCCTCGGTCAGGTACAGGCTCGTGACGCCGAAACGTCCGGAGGCGACCTGCTTGATCGCGCTGCGGCGCTCGGGATCCACCAGACGGTCGGCATCCTCTCCGCCCTCGCCGGTGTTCGACTTGCCGCCGATCCGGTTCATGGCGATGGCGAGCGTCTCGTGCGCCTCCTTGGAGATCGAGCCGTAGCTCATCGCTCCCGTGGAGAAGCGCTTGACGATCGCCGACACCGGCTCGACCTCGTCGAGCGGCACGGGCTTGCGGGTGCCTGTGCGCAGGGTGAAGAGACCACGAAGGGTCTTCAGCTCGGCGGCCTGGTCGTCCACGAGACGCGTGTAGTCGCGGAAGATGTCGTAGCGACGCTCACGCGTCGCATGCTGCAGTTTGAACACCGTCTCGGGGTTGAACAGGTGGGGCGAGCCGTCTCGGCGCCACTGGTACTCCCCGCCCGTCCACAGACGCTCGTGTGCGCGCGCCGCGGCATCCTCCGGGTAGGCGTAGTCGTGACGGGCCTGGTTCTCGGCGAAGATCTCGGCGATGCCGATGCCCCCGAGCTTGGACTCCGTGCGCGTGAAGTACTTGTCGATGAACTCCTCGCTCAGGCCCACGGCCTCGAACACCTGCGCGCCGGCGTAGGACGACACGGTGGAGATGCCCATCTTCGACATGATCTTCAGCACGCCCTTGCCGAGCGCGTAGATGAGGTTCTTGACCGCCTTCTCGGGGCTGATGCCGGTGATGTAGCCGGTGCGCACGAGGTGCTCGACCGTCTCCATCGCGAGATAGGGGTTCACGGCGGACGCGCCGTAGCCGATCAGCGTTGCGACGTGGTGGACCTCGCGCACATCGCCGGCTTCGACGATCAGACCGACCTTCATCCGGTTCTCGCGCCGGATGAGGTGGTGATGCACGGCCGACACCATGAGAAGCGACGGGATCGGGGTCAGATCCTTATTGGAGTCGCGGTCGGACAGGATGATGAACTCCGCGCCGCGCTCGATCGCCTCGTCGACCTCGACGCACATCTCCTCGAGACGCTTCTCGAGCGTGTTGGAGCCGACGTCGAAGTGGTACAGACCCTTGATCGTCTCGCTCGAACGGTCGGGCAGCGCCTTGTCGATGTGCCTGATCTTCGCCAGCTCGTCGTTGTCGATCACCGGGAAGTCGAGCGATACCGTGCGCGTGTGGTCGGGGCCCCAGGTGAGCAGGTTGCTCTCGGGGCCGAGCCCGAGCTTGAGGCTCGTGACGACCTCTTCGCGGATGGAGTCCAGCGGCGGGTTCGTGACCTGCGCGAACTGCTGGGTGAAGTAGTCGAACAGCAGACGCGGACGCTTGCTCAGCACCGCGATCGGAGTGTCGGACCCCATCGCTCCGAGGGGCTCCACGCCCGTCTGCCCCATCGGGGTGAGGAGGATCCGGACCTCTTCCTCCGTGTACCCGAAGGTGCGCTGACGACGCGTGATCGAAGCGGGCGGGTGCACGATGTGCTCGCGCTCAGGGAGGTCCGCGAGTCGCACGGACCCGGCATCCAGCCACTCCTGCCACGGGTGCATCGTGGCGAGGTCGCGCTTGATCTCCTCGTCCTCGATGATCCGCTGCTGCGCGGTGTCGACCAGGAACATCTTGCCGGGCTGCAGACGTCCGCGACGCTTGATCCGCTCGGGCTCGAACGTGAGCACGCCGGTCTCGGAGCCGATCACGATCAGCCCGTCCGTCGTCTCGGTCCATCGTCCGGGGCGGAGGCCGTTGCGGTCGAGTGTCGCGCCGACGAGCGTGCCGTCGGTGAAGATCAGGGCTGCGGGGCCGTCCCACGGCTCCATCTGGTTCGAGTGGTATTCGTAGAACGAGCGCAGCTCGGGGGCGATGTCCGACTGCTTCTCGTAGGCCTCGGGGACCATCATCATGATGGCGTGCGGCAGGCTGCGGCCCGTGAGGGTCAGGAGCTCGAGGACCTCATCGAAGGACGCCGAGTCGCTCGCGCCGTCGGTGCAGATGGGGAGCAGCGGGGCGACATCACCGAGCAGCTCGGACTCGAGCTGCGACTGGCGCGCGCGCATCCAGTTGCGGTTGCCGCCGACCGTGTTGATCTCCCCGTTGTGCGCGAGCATGCGCAGCGGCTGCGCGAGCGGCCACGACGGGAAGGTGTTCGTCGAGTACCGGGAGTGCACGACGGCGAGCTCCGACATGAAGCGCTCGTCCTGCAGGTCGGGGTAGAACGGCTCGAGCTGGAGGGTGGTGACCATGCCCTTGTAGCCGAGGGTCCGCGCCGACAGCGAGACGAAGTACGCTCCGAGCTCGTGGCCGGCCCGCTTGCGCAGACGGTAGGCGACCCGGTCGAGCGCGATGCCTGTCAGCGGGGCGTCCGCGTGAGAGCCCCCGCCGGCGCTCACGAAGAGCTGCTCGAAGGCGGGTCGTGCCTCGTCGGCGAGCTTGCCGAGGTTCTCGTTGGCGGTCGGGACCTCGCGCCAGCCGAGGACGCGGAGGCCTTCGGACCGCGCGATCTTCTCGATCCCCGCCTTCTGCTCGCGGCGGACGCTCGAGTCGCGCGGGAGGAAAGCCAGCCCGGCGGCGTACTCCCCGACCGGCGGCAGTTCGAAATCCGTCACCGCACGGAGGAACGCGTCCGGCATCTGAGTGAGGATGCCGGCGCCGTCACCCGTTCCCGCATCGGAGCCGATCGCTCCGCGGTGCTCCAGGTTGCGAAGGGCCTGCAGCGCGAGCGCGATGATGTCGTGCCCGGCTTCGCCGCGCAGGGTCGCGACCATGGCCAGGCCGCAGGCGTCCTTCTCGAACGCCGGGTTGTACATGCCCTGCTTCGGCGGGTAGGCGCCGGACGCGCCGTGGGGAGGCTGAAAATACACCTGAACCGTCCTCAGATCTGCGGAGAACCCGGGGACGTCATTGGCCGGGTGGATGCGATGGGGTCCTCACGGACCGGTCGGCTGTTATCGGGAGCCGTCCGCGTCCGTGGGAGCGGTGCTTGTGGCGCTGGCTCCTGCGGCGACTTCTTCGGACGGAGGCTCACTCAGGTCCACGAAGTCGGAGGGATTGTCCTGCGAGTCTACATCAGGGTCCAGATCCTTCCGTCCGCGACCCGGCTGGTACGGAGACGGCTCCAGGCCGGGGTGGCGACGCGACTGGACGATCAGGATCGCGAGGCCGACGATGACGCCGATGATCGCTGCCCATACGTTGCTGCGGAGGCCGAGATAGATCTCGCTGGGATCGATGCGGATCGACTCCCAGAGGATGCGGCCCGCGGAGTACCAGATCAGGTAGATCGCGAAAGTCTTGCCCCACTGCAGACTGGTGACCTTGCGGCTGATCCAGAGCAGGACGATGACGCCCAGTCCGTTCCAGATGACCTCGTAGAGGAAGGTCGGGTGGAACAGCGTTCCCTCGGGCAGCCCCGGAGGGAAGGCGGAGTTCGTCGACTCGATCTCCAGACCCCAAGGAAGGTCGGTCGGAAGACCGAAGAGCTCGTGGTTGAACCAGTTGCCGAAGCGTCCCATGGCCTGAGCGAGCAGGAGACCGGGAGCGAGCGCGTCGGCGAAGGTCCAGAAGCGGATTCCGGTCCACCGGCAGCCGAGGTAGGCACCCACAGCGCCGCCGATCAGCGCACCGAAGATCGCGATGCCGCCCTCCCAGATCGCCCACACCGAACCGGGCTCGAAGGGGTTCCACGTGTTCTTGCCCTCGCCGAAGTAGAACCCGGGGTGGGTGAGCACGTGGAAGATCCGCGCCCCGATGATCGCGAGGGGCACCGCCAGGATCGAGATGTCGATCACGACCCACGGCTCCGCTCCCCGACGCGACAGACGATGGTTGGTCAGGAGGACCGCCGCGATGATGCCGGCGATGATGCACAGCGCGTAGAAGTGGATCCGCAGCGGGCCGAGGTCGATGTACGACACGGGAGGACTGGGGATGCTGGCGAGCACGCCGGTGAAGCTGTGGAGCGCGAGGGACATGAGTGCGATTCTAGTTCGAGGTGGTGGCGTGTGCCGACGACGTGCCGGAGGCCAGGGTGCGGGTGACGTCCGCGAGAGCGGGGAGTCCGCCGTCGCGGAGGGCCCGGACGAAGGCAGTGCCGACGATCGCGCCGTCCGCGTACTCGGAGACACCGGCGATCTGCTCGGCGGTCGAGATGCCGATGCCGACGCAGGCCCGAGCCGCACCGTGGTCGCGGAGGCGCCCGACGAGAGTGCGAGCGGCGCGGTCGAGCTCGGCGCGTTCGCCCGTGATACCCATGGTCGAGACGGTGTAGACGAACCCGGTCGAGGACTTCACGACGAGGTCGAGGCGCTCGTCCGACGAGGTCGGCGCGGCGAGGAACACGCGGTCGAGTCCGGTGCGCTCGCTCGCGGCGATCCACTCTCCTGCGGCCTCGGGCGTGACATCGGGTGTGATGAGCCCTGCGCCGCCGGCGGCGAGGAGGTCGTCGGCGTACCGGTCGACGCCGTACTGGAAGACCGGGTTCCAGTAGGTCATGACGAGCACGGGGACGTCCGTCGCCGCTGTGATGGCACGCACCGCGGTGAACAGGTCCTTCATCTTGAAGCCGTTCGCGAGGGCCGCGGTCGTGGCCTCCTGGATCACGGCGCCGTCCATCACGGGATCGCTGTACGGCGGGCCGAGCTCGATGATGTCGACACCGTTCTCGGCGAGCGTGATCGCTGCCTGGATGCTGGTCTCGAGGTCGGGGAATCCGACGGGCAGGTAGCCCACGAAGGCGCTGCGCCCGGCGGCGTGCGCGGCCGCGATGGCCTCTTCCACGCGGCTCATAGCTGGGGCTCCCCCTTCGAGGCCGCGTCCTCCGCGGCGGTCTCCTCGGCGACGTCGTGCTCGCGTGCCGCCTCGTCGTACAGGTGGAAATAGCGTGCGGCGGTGTCCATGTCCTTGTCTCCGCGACCCGAGAGGCACACCGCGAGGACGGCATCCGGCCCCATCTCGCGCCCCAGACGCAGCGCGCCGGCGAGGGCGTGGGCGGATTCGATCGCCGGGATGATGCCCTCCGTGCGGCTCAGTAGACGCAGCGCCTGCATGGCCTCGTCGTCCGTCGCGGGGATGTACTCCGCGCGACCGATGTCGGCGAGCCAGGAGTGCTCCGGGCCGACGCCCGGGTAGTCGAGACCTGCGGAGATGGAGTGGGACTCGATCGTCTGGCCGTCCTCGTCCTGCAGGACGTAGGTCTTCGCGCCGTGCAGCACGCCGGGGCGTCCCCGCTCGATCGATGCGGCGTGCTTCGGCGTGTCGACGCCGTCGCCGGCTGCCTCGACGCCGTAGAGCTTCACGCCCTCGTCGTCGAGGAAGGCATCGAACATGCCGATGGCATTGGAGCCACCGCCCACGCAGGCGATCACGGCGTCGGGCAGGCGTCCGACCTCGTCGAGCAGCTGCTGGCGCGCCTCCTCGCCGATCACCTTCTGGAAGTCGCGGACCATCGCCGGGAACGGATGCGGCCCCGCAGCCGTCCCGAAGATGTAATTGGTCGTCTCGACCGTCGCGACCCAGTCACGGTAGGCGTCGTTGATCGCATCCTTGAGCGTGCGCGACCCCGAGGTGACGGGCACGACCTCGGCGCCGAGGAGACGCATCCGCGCGACGTTGAGCGCCTGGCGCTCGGTGTCGACCTCGCCCATGTAGATCGTGCAGTCGAGTCCGAACAGTGCGGCGGCGGTGGCGGTCGCGACGCCGTGCTGCCCGGCACCGGTCTCGGCGATCACGCGCGTCTTGCCCAGGCGCTTCGTGAGCAGAGCCTGTCCCAGCACGTTGTTGATCTTGTGAGAACCCGTGTGGTTGAGGTCCTCGCGCTTGAGGAAGACCCGGGCACCCCCGGCATGCTCGGCGAAACGAGCGACCTCCGTGATCGGCGACGGCCGACCCGCGTAGGAGCCGAGGAGCTCGGCGAGCTCCGCGCGGAACGCCGGATCGGCGATCGCTTCGGCGTACGCCTCGGTCAGTTCGTCGATCGCGGCGATCAGCGACTCGGGCATGTAGCGCCCGCCGTACTCGCCGAACAGCGGACCGTGCTGTTCTCGCAGACTCATCACGCCTCCAGGAAGGTCTTGAGGGTGGCGACGGGGTCGCCGGTCACGAGCGCCTCGCCGATCAGCACGACGTCGGCGCCCGCGGAGCGGTAGTGCACGACGTCGTCGGGGGTGAGCACCGCCGATTCCGCGATCTTCACGGCGGTGTCGGGGATGCGGTCGACGAGACGCCCGAACAGGTCGCGGTCGAGTTCGAGCGTCTTCAGGTCACGCGCGTTCACGCCGATCAGCGGCGCACCCAGGTCGATCGCCGCCTCGAGTTCGTCGGCCGAATGCGTCTCGACGAGCGGCGTCATGCCGAGGTCGCCGATGAAGCCGAAGAGGTCCTGCAGCACCGCAGGCTCGAGGCCCGCGACGATGAGCAGGACGAGGTCGGCGCCTGCCGCCCTCGCCTCCAGCACCTGGTAGCGCGTGGCGATGAAGTCCTTGCGGAGCACCGGGAGGGACACCCGCGCGGTCACGGCCTCGAGGTCGGCGAGGCTGCCCCCGAAACGGCGCTCCTCGGTCAACACGCTGATCGCCGAGGCACCGC
Organism: Microbacterium sp. GCS4; assembly: GCF_001262495.1. GTDB lineage: Bacteria > Actinomycetota > Actinomycetes > Actinomycetales > Microbacteriaceae > Microbacterium. The sequence continues at coordinate 295,935 of NZ_LGYE01000001.1, read as the reverse complement.
CCGTCTCGTACAGGGACGCCTGGTGGGCGGGATCGGGGATGTCGGCGAGGGCGCCGCGCGAGGGGCTCGCGCGCTTCACCTCCGCGATGATCTTCACCCGGTCGGTCGGGGCGAGGAACGACAGGGCGTCCTTGGCAGCGGGGCGCTCCAGCGCGTTGCGCTCCACCTCAGCCAGCGGCCGCGTGAGGGAGCGGCGTTCCGCGTCTGCGACTGCGCCGGCCGTGAGGTCGGCGAGGACCACTAGTGCGCCTTCGGCGAGTACTTGGGACCCTTCACGCCGTATCCGGCACGGGCCAGGACCCAGCCGGCGACGGCGCCCACGGGGATGAGCGCGGCGCCGATCCAGATCAGCGAGACCCACAGCGGGCTGAACTCGGCGAAGCAGAAGCCGACCGTGCCGATCGTGAATCCGACCAGCATGATGATGACGGCCGTCCAGGCTGCAGGCGAGTGTCCGTGGCCGGGGTCGGCGATCGGGTTGGTCATGGTCTCCTCCGGGGACGGCGTGCGGGATCGGGTTCAGTCTATCGGGGTCAGCGTGTCGGATCGGTTCCGCGCGACAGGTCGTCCCAGGAATCGATCGCGTCGACGGGCCCGCTGCTCTCGGTGCCGTGCGGCGCGTCGGTGCGATAGCGCCGTCCTCCGGTCTTCCAGCGGCGCCAGGTGAGGACCACGACGACGGATGCGAGGATCAGCACGACCCAGCCGACGAGGGCGATGACAGGCCACGCCGAGAGCGCGATGCCGCGCACGACGTCCGCGACGGCGGCATCACCGGCCAGGCCCGTGGTCTCCGTGACCGTGGTTCGCACCGCCGCGAGCGGCTCGGCGAGGAACAGCTGCACCGTGGTCCACGCCAGGAACAGGCCGGTCGCCAGCCCCAGGATGCCGAACACGAGACGGAGCACAGGGCCGACGATCGACATCGCGACGCCGAGTGCCAGTACGGCCAGGCTCAGCGGCGCGAGCAGCGGGAGCGCGGACGCGCCGGGAACCAGGATCGCCTCGCCCGCATCCGCACGCTCCACCGTGAGCCACGTCTGGGTCGACGAGATGATGCCCACGGCGCCCGCGAGCAGGAAGCCGAGGACGCCGATCATGCGCCCGCGACGAGCGATCCTCATAGGGCGGTGCTCCCGTCCACGGCGTCCAGGTCGGTCGTGTCGAAGCAGGTGCGCGTGCCGGTGTGGCACGCCGGGCCCGTCTGGTCGACACGCAGAAGCACCGCGTCGCCGTCGCAGTCGAGACGCGCCTCGTGGACGACCTGGATGTTGCCGGAGGTGTCGCCCTTCCGCCAGTACTCCTGGCGGGAGCGAGACCAGTACACGGCACGACCGCTCGTGAGGGTGCGACGCAGGGCCTCGGCATCCATCCAGGCGAGCATGAGCACCTCGGCGGTGTCCCACTGCTGCACGATGGCGGGTACCAGCCCGTCGGCGTTGAAGGCGACCTGCCCGATGCGTTCGTCTACCGTGCTCACCGGACGATCACCCCTTCGCTGCGCAGCGCATCCTTGACGTCGCCGACCGTGAGCGCTCCGGTGTGGAAGACGCTCGCGGCGAGAACGGCATCCGCGCCCGCTTTGATCGCCGGGGCGAAGTCCTCGGCCTTCCCCGCTCCGCCCGAGGCGATCACGGGCACCGAGGCGATCTCGCGCATCAACGACACGAGCTCGAGGTCGAAGCCGTCGCGCGTGCCGTCGGCGTCGATCGAGTTGACGAGCAGCTCGCCGGCGCCGCGCTCTGCCGCTTCGCGCGCCCACTCCAGCGCGTCGAGCGTGGTCTGGGTGCGCCCGCCGTGTGTCGTGACGACGAAGCCGGACGCGGTGGTGTCCGCACGCTTGACGTCGAGCGACAGCACGAGCACCTGCGCACCGAAACGATCCGCGATCTCGCCGAGGAGGTCGGGACGGGCGATCGCCGCTGAGTTGACGCCGATCTTGTCGGCGCCGACCGCGAGCAGGCGAGCGACGTCGTCCACCGAGCGCACTCCCCCGCCGACCGTGAGCGGGACGAAGACCTGTTCGGCCGTGCGCTGCACGACGTCGTACGTGGTCGCCCGCGCGTCGACCGTGGCCGTGACGTCGAGGAAGGTGATCTCGTCCGCTCCCTGCGCGGCGTAGTGGCGCGCGAGCTCGACGGGGTCGCCCATGTCGCGGAGGTTCTCGAAGTTGACGCCCTTGACGACACGCCCCTCGGCGACGTCGAGGCACGGGATGACGCGGCTGGCGAGCGTCATCAGAGCCTCGCGTTGTGGATCGCCGTCACGAGGATCGCCCGAGCGCCGAGGGCGTACAGCTCGTCCATGACGGGGTTCACGCGCGAGCGCGCCACCATCACCCGCACTGCGACCCACTCGGGATCGCGCAGCGGCGACACGGTCGGCGACTCGATGCCCCCGGCGACCTTCACGGCGTCGTCGAGGAGGGCTGCGGGGAGATCGTAGTCGATCATCACGAAGCGGCGAGCCACCATCACCCCGCGCAGGCGACGGAGGAGCGTCTCGGAGCCCTCCGCGTCGTGCGGTCCGGCGATCAGCACAGCCTCGGACTCGAGGATGATCGGACCGAACACGTCGAGGCCGGCCTGGCGCAGCGTCGTGCCGGTCTCGACGACGTCGGCGACGGCATCCGCCACGCCGAGGCGCACAGCGGACTCGACGGCACCGTCCAGCGGCACGAGGTCCACGGCGATGCCGCGCTCGTCGAGGAACGCGTCGACGAGACCGGGGTACGAGGTCGCGATGCGCAGACCGTCGAGTTCGGACACGTCCGTGTAGCGACCGGAGGGCGCGGCGAACCGGAACGTCGAGCCGGCGAAGCCGAGCGCCTCGATCTCACGCGCTCCGGGCATGCGCGCGTCGAGCAGGAGATCACGACCGGTGATGCCGACGTCGATCGCTCCTGACCCGACGTACGTCGCGATGTCCTTGGGGCGCAGGAAGAAGAACTCGACGTCGTTCTCGGGGTCGATCACGTGCAGGGTCTTGGGATCGCGACGACCGGCGTAACCGGCCTCCGCGAGCATCTCGGCGGCCGTCTCGGAGAGAGAGCCCTTGTTGGGGACAGCGATGCGCAGCATGGTGCAGCCTTCAGTTCGGAGTGAATGGGGCGGGGCGCATCACAGATGTCGGTAGACGTCCTGCAGGGTCAGGCCTTTCGCGAGCATCATCACCTGCACGTGGTACAGCAGCTGCGAGATCTCCTCTGCCGCGGCGTCATCGGATTCGTATTCGGACGCCATCCAGACCTCGGCGGCCTCCTCGACGATCTTCTTGCCGATCGTGTGCACGCCGCCGTCGAGCTCCGCGACCGTGCCCGAGCCCTCGGGTCGGGTCTCGGCCTTGAGGCTGAGCTCGGCGAACAGTTCGTCGAAAGTCTTCACGGTTCCAGGCTAGCGGCTCTGGCGCGGTCCCTGAGCCGGGTGACGGCCGCCTCGACGTCGTCCGCACCGTACACGGCGGAGCCGGCGACGAAGGTGTCGGCCCCGGCAGCAGCCGCCTGCTCGATCGTCGCGTCCGAGATGCCGCCGTCGACCTGCAGCCACACGTTCGACCCGCGGCGCCTCGCCTCATCGGCCAGGGCTCGCAGCTTCGGCATGGTCTCGGGCATGAAACCCTGCCCGCCGAACCCGGGCTCCACGGTCATCACCAGGATCTGATCGAACTCGTCCAGCACGGGGTACAGGCCCTCGGCGGGCGTGTCCGGCTTGATCGCCACCCCTGCCCGGGCGCCGATGCCGCGAAGCGCTCGGGCCAGGGAGATCGGGTCGGCGGCGGCCTCCAGGTGGAACGTCACGCTCGCCGCCCCCAGCTCCGCGTACGCGGGCGCCCAGCGGTCAGGATCCGTGATCATGAGATGCACGTCGAGCGGGATCGGGCTCGTCGCCTGGATGCGCTCGACCATCTGCGGACCGAACGTCAGATTCGGCACGAAGTGGTTGTCCATGACGTCGACGTGAGCGAAGTCTGCCGTCGCGATGCGTGCGAGGTCGCGTTGCATGTTGACGAAGTCGGCGGCGAGGATGCTGGGATTGATGCGCGGTGCGTCGGGGAGGTCCACGGCTCTAGTCTCCTCGATCTTCCGTGGTCGTGCGGTCCGCAGCGGCGTCGCGCCGCTGGAGGAGCGCGAGGAACATCGCGTCGGTGCCGTGCCGGTGGGGCCACAGCTGGACGCGTCCTGAGCCGTCGGAGGCGAGATCGATCGGCGATTCCGCGACTCCGGCGAGGACGGCGCGAGCGTCGAGCTCCGTGATGTCATCGTGGGTGCGCAGGATCTCCTGCACCACGCCCGTGGTCTCGGCGAGATGCGGCGAGCACGTCACGTAGGCCACGATCCCCCCGGGCGCGAGGGCACCGATAGCGGCGGACAGGAGCTCGACCTGGAGCGGCACGAGATCGGCGACGTCCGCCGGGGTCTTGCGCCAGCGTGCCTCGGGACGGCGACGAAGCGCGCCGAGGCCTGTGCACGGCGCGTCGACGAGGATGCGGTCGAACTCCGCCGGATGCTCAGCGGCGAGGACACGCCCGTCCGCCTCGTGCACGACGATGTCGCCGGGGACCGCACGCAGGGCCTTGCGCACCAGACGTGCTCTGGTCGGCACGACCTCGTTCGCCTCGAGGTGCACATCGTGCTGGTGCGCGACAGCCCCCAGCAGCGCCGTCTTGCCCCCGGGTCCGGCGCAGAGATCGAGCCACCGCTCCCCCGCCCGGATCGGCGACGCGGCCGCGAGAGCGAGGGCGACCAGCTGCGATCCCTCATCCTGCACACGGACCGTGCCACCGGAGGCGGCCACGACGCGGTGCGGATCGCCACCGGGCGAGCCGTAGGCGGTCGGCGCGAAGGGACGTCGGGGCTCGCCCGTGGCGGCGAGCCCGGGCAGCGCGACCAAGGTGACCTCGGGCGAGACGTTGTCGGCGGCGAGGAGATCGTCGAGCTCCTCGCCGCGGCCCTCCGCCGCAAGGGCACGACGCAGTGCCCGGATGACCCAGACCGGGTGCGCGGTACGCAGGGCGAGGCGTTCGTCGTCCGACCGCGCCGTCGACTCGATGCGCTCCTCCCACTGTCCGGGCGTCTCCCGCGCGATCCGACGCAGCACGGCGTTCGCGAAGCCCGCCGCTCCGCGCCCCTGGGCCGCGGCGATGAGGTTCACGGACTCGTTCACGGCCGCATGGGATGCCACCCGCGTCGCGAGGAGCTGGTGCGCGGCGAGACGCAGGGCGTCGAGCACCGCAGGATCGATGTCCTCCGCGGAGCGGTCGGCGGCGGCCGCGATCACCGCGTCGTACGTTCCCCGACGTCGCAGGGTCCCGTAGGCGAGTTCGGTCGCGAGCGCCGCGTCCTGCGGAGTCAGGCCCGCCTCGGCGATCGCCGTCGGAAGGATGAGGTTGGCGTACGCGTCGGAGTCGGACACCGCACGCAGCACGTCGTACGCGACGCGGCGTGCAGGCTGCACTCCGCGCTGCGGGCTCCGCGCAGCGCGCTGACCCCTGTTCCGCGCGCCACCGTTCCGGTCGTCATCCGATGGTCCGGCATTCCGCCGCGCCGGTCGGGAGTCGGATTGGGGACGTCGGTTCTCCGCTCCGCCACGGATCCGGTCGCGTTCGCTCATGATCCGAACCTCGTCCCGTCGCCGCCGTGCACACCGCGCCACCAGTCGACCGCGCGCATCGCGCCCTTGCCCGCGGGCTGCACGCGTGTGACGGCGAGCGGCGCGTCCGCGGTCCCGATGAGGACGGCATGCTTCGTCGCGGCGACCTCTCCGGGAGCGAGCGCGACGTCGGCCATCTCGGCGTCGACGTTCGCTTCGAGGATCTTGAGCCGCTGCCCGACGACGGTGGTGTGCGCGCCCGGCTCCGGTGTGACACCGCGGTAGCGGGCGAAGACCTCTGCGCGCGGAGCCGTCCAGTCGAGAGCGCCGTCCTCCCAGGTGAGCTTGGGGGCGAGCGTGACCTCGCCCTCCTGCGGGACCGCCCGAGCGGTGCCCGCTGCGATGCCCGCGACGACCTCGGACGTGAGGTCCGCTCCGTCCGCGGCGAGGATCTCGAGCACAGTCGCCGCCGTCGCATCGCCGGGGACCGCGACCTCGCGCATCCCGAAGACCTCGCCCGCGTCCAGAGCGGGGACGAGCTGGAACACGCTCGCTCCGATCCTGTCGTCGCCGGCCATGAGAGCGCGCTGCACCGGGGCCGCACCCCGCCATCGCGGCAGCAGGGAGAAGTGCAGGTTGATCCACCCGGCCTTCGGGATGGACAGCAGGGGTTCGCGCACGAGGCCTCCGTACGCGACGATCACGCCCAGCTCGGGTTCGAGCAAGGAGATGCGCGCGGTCGCCTCTTCGTCGAGCCGCGCTGCCGGGATCACCGGCAGACCGAGCTCGTGCGCGGCCTGAGCGACCGGCGACGGGGTCAGCACGCGCTTGCGCCCCAGAGGGGCATCCGGACGCGTGATGACCGCCGCGATGTCATGCTCGGAGGCGAGGCGGCGGAGAGTGGGAACGGCGGCGGCGGGTGTGCCGGCGAAGACGAGACGCATGAAGGTGCTCCGGAGGGATGCGGGGACGAACGGAACCGATCGGCGGAGGCCGGTCAGAGCTCTGGATCGAGGATATCGAGGCGGACCGTGAGAGTGCTCCGTGTCGAGCGTCCCTTGCCCCGGCGCGCGCTCATGGCCTCGGAGACGACAGCCGCGCGCAGCGTGGACGACACGCGGGCGCCCGCGCCGTAGTCGAAGCGGACGAGGGCGCGGACCCGGGGAGGCACGTCGTCCGACTCGAGTGGCACCGGTCCGAGCACAGCGTCGGGGGGCAGGGCGAGCTCGTGGAGAGACGCGAGAGCACGCCCGACTGCCGCGGCGGAGCCCTCGACGAGCGCCACGCGCGCCGCCGGGGGCATGTGCAGCGGATCACGCTCCGCCAGCTCTGCGCGAGCATAGGCGGGTTGAGTCCAGGTCGCGAGGGCGCGGGCGACAGCGCCGTCGACACCCACGAGGTGCACGGGCGCGCCCGGGGCGGCGAGGGCCGCGGCGTTCGACCACCAGCGCAGACACGCTTCGCCGATCCGGAGGTCGGGTGCCTGCAGCATCCGCGGTCCGTCGAGCAGCACGACCGCGCGGTATCCGCCGTCCGCGAGGGGTTCGGCGCCCCTCGTCGCGATGACGAGCGCCGGCTTGTCGGCGACGCGCTCGACCGGGTGCGCTGAGTCGGCGACGATCACCCGGATCCCGGGGAACGCCTTGCCGAGCTCATCCGCGGTCCGCTCGCTCCCCGAGGACGCCAGGCGGAGCTGCGTCGACGAGCAGTGCGGGCATGCCCACGCGCGGGCGCCGCGCCCGCACCACCCGCACACCGGGACCGCGCCGCGGTGCGTCGCCCCGAGCGGGCCGCCGCAGTGCGCGCAGCGCGCCGGCGCACGGCATTCGGCGCACACGAGAGACGGCGCGAAACCCGGGCGCGAGACCTGCACGAGCACGGGTCCCTCCGCGGCGGCGGTCCTGGTCGCGAGGAACGCCGAGGACGGCATCCGCTGGGCGGTGGGCTGCTCCATCTCCTGCGGCGTGCTCAGCACGACCCGCGGCAGAACGCGGCGGGCGGCTCTCACATCCTCCAGCCAGCCGCGCGCCACGAGCCTCTCGACGTCGGTGGTGCGCGTGTGGCCCGCGAACAGGAGCGCTGAGCCTTCCTGCTCCTGACGCAGCAGCGCCGCGTCGCGAGCGTGCACGTAGGGCGCGAGCGGCTCCCCCAGCAGCGTGTCGCCGTCATCCCAGATCGCGACCAGACCGGCGCGCACCGGTGCGTACACCGCGGATCGGTTGCCGATGACCACGCACGGCGAGTCCTCGAGCGTGCGGAGGAATGCCCTATAGCGATCCGGGTTCGTCTGACGCGAGTCGTGACGCACGATCGACTCCGGAGGCAGGACCGGTGCGAGCGCCGACAGCAGCCGATCGAGATCACGATGATCGGGCACGACCAGGATGCTGGACCGTCCCGCCGAGAGCATCCGCGATGCCGAGGCGGCGAGCAGAGCCGCCCATCCAGGCGCGCCCTCGCGCGCTGCGGGGATCGCCTCGACCGCAGCGCGACCACCGGCGTCGAGTACCTCGGCGAGCCCGTCGTACTGCGACACGAGATCCGCCGCGCGTTCGCGAGCATCCTCCGATGGGGAGACCGCCGGCGTGTCAGCGGTCCACGCCTTCTCGACGCGCACCTGGCGCTTGGGGATGACGAGACGCAGGATGTCGGATGCCGACCCCGCCGCCCTGTCGGCGACCCTGCGCGCGAGTCGGTACAGCCGCTCGGGCAGCACGGGCACGGGCGACACCAGGGTGTCGACCTCGGACAGCGCGCGATCGGCGTCGCTCTCGGTGTCGAGCTCGACGATGAACCCGTCCACGACGCGCCCTGCGGTGCGCAGCGGAACCCGCACGCGCGCGCCCGGCGCGACGTCGACAATCTCTTCGGGCAGCGCGTAGTCGAACAGCCGGTCCAGTTGCGGGAGCGGCGAATCGAGGAGCACGCGCGCGATGCGTCGGCTCTGCGTCACCATGCGCGACTCAGAGACCGGCAGCCCGCCGCAGTTCCTCTGCGCGGTCGGTCCGCTCCCAGGTGAACTCGGGGAGCTCGCGGCCGAAGTGACCGTACGCGGCTGTCTGCGCGTAGATCGGGCGCAGCAGATCGAGGTGGTCGATGATCGCCTGGGGTCGGAGGTCGAACACGTCGAGGATCGCCGTGGTGATGACCTCGTCGGAGACCTTGCCGGTGCCGAAGGTCTCGACGTACAGGCCGACCGGACGTGCGACGCCGATCGCATAGGCGACCTGAACCTCGAGGCGGTCGGCGAGCCCGGCGGCCACGGCGTTCTTGGCGACCCAGCGCGTCGCATAGGCGCCGGAGCGGTCCACCTTGGACGGGTCCTTCCCGCTGAAGGCACCGCCACCGTGACGAGCCGCGCCGCCATAGGTGTCGATGATGATCTTGCGTCCGGTGAGTCCGGCGTCTCCCTTGGGGCCGCCCGTCACGAAGGGACCTGCGGGGTTGATGTAGTACGTGACGTCGTCGAGGTCGAGACCGGTCGTGGCGAGCACGGGGTCGATCACGTGCTCGCGCACCTGCGCCTGGATCTCCTCCTGGGAGATGTCCGGGTTGTGCTGCGTCGACAGCACCACGGCGTCGACGGTCTTCGGCGTGAACCCGTCGTAGCCGAGAGTGACCTGGGTCTTTCCGTCCGGACGGAGGAACGGCAAGGCACCGGAACGACGCACCTCGGTGAGGCGCTCGGCGATGCGGTGCGCGGTCCACGCCGCCATGGGCATGAGCTGCGGCGTCTCGTTCGTCGCGAAACCGAACATGATTCCTTGATCGCCCGCGCCGAGGCCGTCGAGCGGATCGATCGACGACCCGTCCCGGTGCTCCTGCGCGTTGTCGACGCCGTGCGCGATGTCCGAGGACTGCTCCCCCACTGAGACGCTGACGCCGCACGAGTCACCGTCGAAGCCGGTGTCGCTCGACGTGTATCCGATGCCGTTGACGACCTGACGGACGATCGTCGGGATGTCGACGTACGCGTCCGTCCGGATCTCCCCCGCGACGTGCACGAGGCCCGTCGTCACGAGGGTCTCGACGGCGACGCGGGACCCCGGATCCTTCGCGATGAGGCCGTCGAGGATGCTGTCCGAGATCTGGTCGCAGATCTTGTCCGGGTGCCCTTCGGTGACGGACTCGGACGTGAACAGACGCAGGGCGCTCATCGGGGCTCCAGGACGGGATCGGACGGGTGACGGGGCTGGACCCCATTGTGGACCGCGCCGCCGACATCAGCGGGCGACGCGGTCACGGGACGTCACTCGGCGTGACGCAGGCGGAGCTTGTCCTCGTTGATCTCGTGCAGGGCGATGGTCAGCGGCTTGTCCTCGACGGAGGAGTCGACCAGCGGGCCGACGTTGTCGAAGAGGTTGCCCTCGTGCAGGTCCGAGTAGTAGTCGTTGATCTGACGCGCGCGCTTCGCCGCGTAGATGACGAGCTCGTACTTGGAGTCCACGCGGTCGAGCAGGTTGTCGATGGGGGGATCGATGATGCCCTTGTTGTGGTGTCCGGCCATGGTGGGACCTCCTGATCAGGCGACGGAATCGTCGCGAAGACGGTGCTACGGGCGCGCGAGAGGACTCAGCGCGCAGAGCCTGAGGACAATTCTACGACCTCCGCGGCCGCAGCGGCGACGTCCTCGTTCACGACGAGGTGATCGAACTCGTTCTGGGCGGCCAGCTCGACCTTCGCGGTGCGCAGTCGCCTGGCCCGTTCCTCCGCCTCCTCCGTACCCCGGCCGACCAGTCGCTGGACGAGTTCGTCCCATGTCGGCGGCAGCAGGAAGATCAGCGTCGCGCTCGGCTCGGCGCGTCGCACCTGACGCGCGCCCTGCAGGTCGATCTCGAGGAGGACGGTCTTCCCCTCGGCCAGCGCGGCGTCGATCGGCGCCCGCGGCGTGCCGTACCGGGACCTGTTGTGCACGACCGCGTACTCGAGAAGCTCGTCCGCAGCGATCAAGCGGTCGAATTCCGCGTCGTCCACGAAGTAGTAGTGCACGCCGTCGACCTCGCCGGGGCGCGGAGCGCGGGTGGTCGCGGACACGGAGAGGTGGATCTCGGGATTGTGCTCGCGGATGTAGGCGGCGACGGTGCCCTTGCCCACCGCGGTGGGGCCCGCCAGGACGAGCAGCCGGCTGCGGGCGCCGCGCGGCTCGAGCACTGGGAAGCGGTCGTCCAGCCACGCCGAGAGCGCGACGCGCTGACGTACGCCGAGGCCGCCGAGGCGTTTGACGGGCGAGATGCTCAGCTCCTCGAGGATGCGGTCGCGCTTGCCCGCGCCGATCGCGGGGAGTGCGAGGAGGAAATCGGTGATCCGCATCGAGCCCTCGACCGAGTCGGGGTCGGCGGCCGCTCGCGCGACCACCGTCTGCGGCGTGATGACGCGCATCGTGAGATCGCGCTTGAGCGAGGCACGGGCGCGGCGACGCTCCACGGCTTTGCGCGCTGCGGCCGCGCGATCGACCTCCGGAACCGGGCGTGCTTCAGCCACGGTGGGCCTCCCTGTAGTCGGCGACGCGCGCGTCGATGGCGTCCTCGAGCCCGGCGGGACCTGAGGCGAGGATGCTGCGGCTCTCGCTCGCTATCACCGTGCGGCTCATCGAGCCGAAGCGACGGTGCAGATCAGCGGGCGTCGCTCCCTGGGCTCCGAACCCCGGCGCGAGGATCGGCGCGGGCGGTGCGAACGCCGCGAGTCCGGCATCCGTCCAGTCGACGGTCGCCCCGACCACGAACCCGATGCCGCCCCACTCCCCCGCGGCGACGTGCTCGGCGTTGCGCGCCGAGACGACCGACACTATGTCGGCCGAGACCGTGCGGCCGGTGGCCGACTCCGCACGCTGCAGCGGCAGCGCCTCGGGATTGCTCGTCGCGGCCAGCACGAACACGCCTTTGCCGTGCTCGTGCGCCAGGGCGAACGTGCCGTCCAGCGCACCGACGCCGAGGAACGGGTTGACCGTGAGCGCGTCGGCTTCGAGCGGCGAACCGGGGGTGAGCCAGGCGGTCGCATAGGCGTCCATCGTCGTGCCGATGTCGCCGCGCTTGGCGTCGGCGATCACGAGCAGTCCGGCATCGCGGGCGGCGGCGAGCACGTCTTCGAGCGCGGCGAACCCGGGCGATCCGAAGCGTTCGAAGAACGACACCTGCGGCTTCACGATCCCGGCCCGTCCCGCGGCCGCTTCGACGGTGCGCAGCCCGAACTCACGGACTCCGGCGGCATCCTGCCCGAGCCCCCAGGCGTCCAGGAGGGATGCATGCGGGTCGATGCCCACGCAGAGCGGGCCGTGGGCGTCGAGGACGCCACGGACCCGCTCGCCGAAGGAGGTCGTCACACCGCGGCCTTCCGGTCGAGGGCGTACTCCTGGAGGCTCTTCACCTGGAACCCCTCGTGGGCCGCGTCCATGCCGCTCACGGCCGCTCCGAGCACGGCCATGGTCGTGAAGAGGGCCTTGTCGGCGGCCACGGCCGCTGCGCGGATCTCGTAGCCGTCCGCGCGGGCCGCACCGCCCGAGGGCGTGTTCACGACGATGTCGATCTCGCCGTCATTGATCAAGTCGACGATGTTGCGCGCGCCCGACTCCTGCGTGTCGCTGTACTTCTCGACGACCGTGACCGCGATGCCGTTGCGCGAGAGGATCTCGGCGGTGCCCTCCGTCGCGACGATCGTGAAGCCCAGTTGCTGCAGCCGGTGCGCGGGCAGGATCACCGCTCGCTTGTCGGAGTCGGCGACGGAGATGAACACGGTTCCCGACGTCGGCATCCCGCCGTAGGCCGCGGCCTGGCTCTTCGCGAACGCGGTCGGGAAGTCGCGGTCGATGCCCATGACCTCGCCGGTCGAGCGCATCTCCGGGCCGAGGACCGAGTCCACCGTCTTGCCGTCGGCGGTACGGAACCTCTTGAACGGGAGCACGGCCTCCTTGACCGAGACGGGCGCATCGAGCGGCACGCGTGAGCCGTCCTGCGGGGGCAGCATGCCCTCGGCACGGAGCTCGGCGATCGTCGCGCCCGCCATCACGCGGCTCGCCGCCTTGGCCATCGGGATACCGAGGGCCTTGGAGACGAACGGCACCGTGCGGCTCGCGCGCGGGTTGGCCTCGATCACGTAGAGCACGCCGGCGCTGATCGCGAACTGCACGTTCAGGAGGCCGCGGACGCCCACGCCCTCGGCGATCGCGAGAGTCGCCTCGCGCACGCGGTCGATGTCGGTGCGTCCCAGCGAGACGGGCGGCAGCGTGCAGCTGGAGTCGCCGGAGTGGATGCCGGCCTCCTCGAGGTGCTCCATGACGCCGCCGATGAAGAGATCAGTTCCGTCGTACAGGGCATCCACGTCGAGCTCGATCGCATCGTCGAGGAAGCGGTCGACCAGCAGGGGCTTGCCCTCCTCGATCACGACCTCGCCGGCCGTGCGCACGAAGTAGTCGCGAAGCGCCTCGGTGCCGTACACGATCTCCATGCCCCGGCCGCCGAGGACGAAGCTCGGACGAACGAGCACGGGGTAGCCGATCTCCTCCGCCACGGCCACCGCGCCCTCGACGTCGACGGCCGTGCCGTGACGCGGAGCGAGGAGCCCCGCCGTGTCGAGCAGCTGCGAGAAGAGCTCGCGCTCCTCGGCGATGTCGATCGCCGCGGGGCTCGTGCCGAGCACGGTGTACCCGGCCGCCTCGATGCCCTTCGCGAGGCCCAGCGGAGTCTGGCCGCCGAGCTGGCAGACGACGCCGAGGATCGTGCCGCTCGCGGCCTCCGCATCCAGCACCTCCAGGACGTCCTCGAGCGTGAGCGGCTCGAAGTACAGGCGGTCCGAGGTGTCGTAGTCGGTCGACACCGTCTCCGGGTTGCAGTTCACCATCACCGTCTCGAAGCCGGCGTCCGACAGCGCGAAGGAGGCGTGCACGCAGGAGTAGTCGAACTCGACGCCCTGGCCGATGCGGTTCGGGCCGGAGCCGATGATGACGACCTTCGTGCGCTCGGACGGCGCGACCTCGGTCTCGGCGTCGTAGCTGGAGTAGTGGTACGGCGTGAGAGCCGGGAACTCGCCGGCGCACGTGTCGACCGTCTTGTAGACGGGACGGATGCCGAGCCCGTGGCGCACGCCGCGGATCTCCTCCTCGCTCTCCCCCCGGAGCTGCGCGAGCTGCGCGTCGGAGAAGCCGTGCTCCTTGGCGTAGCGCAGCGTCGCCGCATCCAGCTCAGGGGCCGTGCGCACGATCTCGGCGACCTCGTTGATCAGCACGATCTGGTCGAGGAACCAGGGGTCCATGGCGGTGGACTCGAAGGCCTGCTCGACCGTCGCGCCCTTGCGCAGCGCCTGCTGCAGCGTCACGATGCGACCGTCGGTCGGGATCTTCGCGATCTCGAGCAGCTCCTCGACCGAGCGCTCCTCGGGACCCCAGTGGAAGCTGGAGCCGCGCTTCTCGAGCGAGCGCAGAGCCTTCTGCAGGGCGGTGGCGTAATTGCGCCCGATCGCCATCGCCTCGCCGACGGACTTCATGGTCGTGGTGAGGGTGGCGTCGGCGGCAGGGAACTTCTCGAACGCGAAACGGGGCACCTTGACGACCACGTAGTCGAGCGTGGGCTCGAAGCTGGCGGGGGTCACCCCTGTGATGTCGTTGGGGATCTCGTCCAGGCGGTAGCCCAGTGCGAGCTTCGCCGCGAGCTTCGCGATCGGGAAGCCCGTCGCCTTGGACGCGAGGGCGCTCGAGCGCGAGACGCGCGGGTTCATCTCGATCACGATGATGCGCCCGTTGGTCGGGTCGACCGCGAACTGGATGTTGCAGCCACCCGTGTCGACGCCCACGGCGCGGATGATGTCGATGCCGATGTCGCGCATCTTCTGGTACTCGCGGTCCGTGAGTGTCAGCGCTGGCGCGACGGTGATCGAGTCACCGGTGTGCACGCCGACCGGGTCGACGTTCTCGATCGAGCAGACGACGACCGTGTTGTCGGCCGTGTCGCGCATGAGCTCGAGCTCGTACTCCTTCCAGCCGAGGATCGACTCCTCCAGAAGCACCTCGGTCGTCGGCGAGTCGCGCAGACCGGCGCCGCCGATGCGGCGGAGGTCCTCCTCGTCGTAGGCGAAGCCCGAGCCCAGGCCGCCCATCGTGAACGAGGGACGCACGACGAGCGGGTAGCCGAGCTTCTCGGCACCGGCGAGCAGGTCGTCCATGGTGTGCGCGATCACGCTCTTGGCGACGTCGGCGCCGGCCTCGAGCACGAGCTCCTTGAAGACCTGGCGGTCCTCGCCCTTCTTGATCGCGTCGACCTTGGCGCCGATGAGCTCGACGCCGTACTTGGCCAGGATGCCGCGCTCGTCGAGCGCCATGGCCGCGTTCAGCGCGGTCTGCCCGCCGAGGGTCGGCAGGATCGCGTCGGGCTTCTCCTTCGCGATGATCGTCTCGATCACCTCGGGGGTGATCGGCTCGATGTACGTCGCGTCGGCGAAGTCGGGGTCGGTCATGATCGTCGCGGGGTTGGAGTTCACGAGGATCACCCGCACGCCCTCCTCGCGGAGGACACGGCACGCCTGGGTGCCGGAGTAGTCGAACTCGCAGGCCTGACCGATGACGATCGGGCCGGAGCCGATGACGAGGACGGAATTGATGTCGTCGCGCTTGGGCATTACTGTGCGTCCTTCTTGCTCGCGATGACCATGTCGCGGAACCGGTCGAAGAGATAGTTGGCGTCGTGCGGACCGGCCGCTGCCTCGGGGTGGTACTGCACCGAGAACGCGGGGAGGTCGAGGGCGCGGAGTCCCTCCACGACGTTGTCGTTGAGACCGACGTGGCTGACCTCGACCGCGCCGTAGCCGTGCGGGCTGTCGAAGGAGCCGTCGAGCGGCGCATCCACGGCGAACCCGTGATTGTGCGCCGTGATCTCGACCTTGCCGGTGGACTTGTCGAGGACTGGCTGGTTGATGCCGCGGTGGCCGAACGTCAGCTTGTACGTGCTGAGACCGAGCGCCCGCCCGAACAGCTGGTTGCCGAAGCAGATGCCGAAGTAGGGCAGCTTGGCGTCGAGCACCTCGCGCAGCACCGCGACCTGGCCGTCGGAGGCGGAGGGGTCGCCGGGACCGTTCGAGTAGAACACCGCGACCGGATCGATCGCCATGATGTCGGCGAAGGTCGAGGACTGCGGCAGGACGTGCACCTCGAAGCCGCGGGCCGCGAGGTTGTCGATCGTCGCCTGCTTCACGCCGAGATCGAGGACCGCCAGGTTGCCGATCTTCTCCCCCACGGCATCCGTCACGATCGCGACGTCCACAGAGACCTGGGCCGACAGGTTCTGCCCGGCCATCTCCGGCGCCTCGCGGACGATCCGGAGCTGCTCCTCGGCAGCGAGGCCGGCCGCCTCGCCCGAGAAGATCCCGCCGCGCATGGAACCGGCGGAACGGATGTGGCGCGTGATGGCACGAGTGTCGATGCCGCTGATGCCGACAATGCCGTCCTGCACGAGGATCTCGTCGAGCGAGGCGTTCGCACGCCAGTTCGAGACGACCCGGGAGGGGTCGCGCACGATGTAGCCGGCCACCCAGATGCGTCGCGACTCGGTGTCCTCGTCGTTCATGCCGGTGTTGCCGATGTGCGGTGCGGTCTGGAGGACGATCTGTCCCGCGTACGAGGGGTCGGTGAGCGTCTCCTGGTAGCCGGACATTCCGGTGGCGAAGACGACCTCGCCGAGCGTCGTCCCCAGCGCGCCGTAGGCGCGGCCGGAGTGGCGGGTGCCGTCCTCGAGGACCAGGACGGCGGGTTCGGGGAGGGAGGTCATGACTGTGCTCCTGTGTCGGGGGCAGCCGAGTCGTCCGCGGCGCCGGAGGCGGGGACGAGCTGCTGCAATGCAGAGATGAAGTTCTTCGGGTCGCCGTCGGTGAGACGGAGATAGGAGTCGACCACGGTGTCGTCGTCGGCGCTCCACGCCACCCGGACGAGACCGCCCGGTTCGACGACGCGGTCGATCGTGACCGTCGCGCGGTCGACGCCGGTGAGGCGGGACGAGGCGAGGAACACGGTCGGCGCGCCGTCGAGGCAGAGCGCCAGTCCGCGGTCCGTCACCGCGACCTCGCCGCGAGCGCGATACGCGAGCGGAGACATGGTGAGGCGTTCGAGCGGCTGGTCGTGCTTGGTCGTCGAGACGTAGAGCACCTCGTGCCGGTCGATCACCTCGGCATGCTCGGGCACGCCGAGCGGGGCCGCGAGCCCCGCGTCGCGTCGGAGACGTCGTCGCCAGGCGAACACCATCGCCAGGAGCACCAGCACCGCCAGCGCGATCATGACCGCGATCGCGACATCCCTGGGGATCATGCGTGCAGCTCCTCGACCACGGCACCGCCGTCGACCGTCACCGTGCCGCCGTGGATCGTGTACTCGACCCGGCCGGGCAGGTCTCGACCGAGGTAGGGCGAGTTCGCGCTGCGTCCATGCAGGTCGGCGGCGGTGAACACTCCCGCGACGGATGCGTCGTACAACGCGATCTGCGCCGGCGCTCCGACCTCGAGGGGCGTGCCGTGCCCGGAAAGGCGGCCGATCCGCGCCGGGGCGGCGCTCAGCACGCGCGCGACATCGCTCCACCCGATCAGCCCGGTCTGCACCATGGACTGGTGCACCACGCGTAGCGCGGATTCCAGACCGACCATGCCGTTCGCCGCCGCCTGCCACTCGCACGTCTTGTGCTCGCTCGGGTGCGGGGCGTGGTCGGTCGCGACGATGTCGATGGTCCCGTCGGCCAACCCCTCACGGACCGCGAGGACGTCCTCCTCGCGGCGCAGCGGCGGATTGACCTTGTAGCGGGCGTCGTAGCCGCGCACGAGCTCGTCGGTCAGCAGCAGATGGTGCGGAGTGACCTCAGCCGTCACGGCGATGCCGCGCTTCTTGGCCCAGCGGATGATGTCGACGGAGCCGGCCGTCGAGAGGTGGCACACGTGCAGGCGCGACCCGACGTGCTCGGCGAGCAGGACGTCGCGCGCGATGATCGACTCCTCGGCGACGGCAGGCCATCCGGCGAGGCCCAGCTCGGCGGACACCGTGCCCTCGTTCATCTGCGCGCCCTCGGTCAGGCGCGGATCCTGCGCATGCTGCGCGATCACACCGTCGAAGGACTTCACGTACTCCAGCGCGCGGCGCATGATGAGCGGATCGAACACGCAGAAGCCGTCGTCGCTGAACACACGCACCTGGGCTCGCGAGGTGGCCATGGCGCCGAGCTCGGCGAGCCGCTCGCCCTTCTGGCCCACGGTGACGGCGCCGATCGGCTGCACGGTCGCGTAGCCGGCGGCCTCACCGAGCGCCAACTCCTGCTCGACGACGCCTGCCGTATCGGCCACGGGCGAGGTGTTCGGCATCGCGAAGACCGCGGTGAACCCACCGGCCGCCGCAGCACGCGTGCCGGTGAGGATCGTCTCGGACGCCTCATAGCCGGGCTCGCGCAGGTGCGTGTGCAGGTCGACCAGCCCGGGGAGGGCCACGAGGCCGTCGGCGTCGATCACGCGCGCACCAGAGCGGCTCAGGCCGCTGCCGATCTCGGTGATGCGACCGTCCTCCACGATGATGTCGGCGCTCTCGGCGCCGAGAAGCTGCGCGCCGGTGATGACGAGGGTCTCGCTCACAGGTCTCCCCCTCGTTCGTCGTCTCGTTCGCCTGCCAGCAGCAGGTACAGCACGGCCATGCGCACTGACACTCCGTTCGTGACCTGTTCCAGCACGGTGGAGCGCGGCGAATCCGCCGCCTCCGAGCTGATCTCCAGCCCGCGGTTCATGGGTCCGGGGTGCATCACAATGCTATCGCCCCGTAGCGCTGCCGCACGCCGTGCGTCGAGGCCCCAGCGACGGGAATACTCCCGCTCAGTCGGGAAATACGCGGCGTTCATGCGTTCGAGCTGGATCCGGAGCATCATGACCGCGTCCGGTTCCTCGGCCAGAGCCTGATCGAGGTCGTAGAGAACCCGTGCGGGCCAGAGCGATACGTTCTGCGGCACGAGGGTCGGCGGGGCCACGAGCGTGACCTCGGCGCCGAGCGTGGACAGCAGCCACACGTTCGACCGCGCGACCCGGGAATGCAGCACGTCGCCGACGATCACGACCCGCACACCGGCGAGGTCGCGGCCCCGGCTCTCGGCGCCGAAGCGGCGCTTGCGGATCGTGAACGCGTCGAGCAGCGCCTGCGTCGGATGCTCGTGCGTGCCGTCGCCCGCGTTCACGACGCCGGCGGAGATCCACCCGCTCGTCGCGAGCGTCTGCGGGGCGCCGGAGGCGGGATGCCGGATGACGACGGCATCCGCTCCCATCGCCTGCAGCGTCTGTGCGGTGTCCTTCAGGCTCTCGCCCTTGGACACGCTGGAGCCCTTGGCCGCGAAGTTGATGACGTCGGCGGAGAGCCGCTTGGCTGCGGCCTCGAAGGAGATCCGGGTGCGCGTGGAGTCCTCGAAGAAGAGGTTCACCACGGTCTTGCCGCGCAGCGTCGGGAGCTTCTTGATCTCCCGCGACTGCGTGTCGGACATGTCCTCGGCGACGTCCAGGATCCGCAGTGCGGTGTCGCGGTCGAGGGTGCGCGTGTCGAGCAGGTGCCTCATGCTTCGATCGTCACCTCCTCGGCGTCGTCGTTCTCGCGCAGACGCACGTTTACCCGCTCCTGCCGTGACGACGGGATGTTCTTGCCGACGAAGTCCGGGCGGATCGGGAGTTCGCGGTGCCCCCGGTCGACGAGGATGGCCAGACGCACGACCGCGGGACGTCCGATCGACTGCAGCGCATCCAGTGCCGCCCGGATGCTGCGCCCTGAGAAGAGCACGTCGTCGACGAGCACCACCGTGCGTCCGTCGATCCCTCCGGCGGGGATGTCCGTGGGCTGGGGCGACCGGGTCGGATGCTTCGCCAGGTCGTCGCGGAAGAGCGTGACGTCGAGCGCCCCTACGGGAACGGGCGTCTGCGAGATCTCGCCGATCAGGTGAGCGAGGCGCTGGGCGAGTGCGACGCCGCGGGTCGGGATGCCCAGGAGAACGAGGTTCTCGGCTCCTCGATTGGACTCGAGGATCTCATGCGCGATGCGGGTCAGAGCCCGCGAGATATCGGCTTCGTGCAGGACGGTGCGTGCACTCATCAGCCGCTCCCTTCTCCGCCTCACAGGACGGTGTTAAAGGTTGCTTGCGGATCTACTCTATCGGAGTGCTCAGGCTCCGACGACGGGGAGTCCCCGCCCGCGCGCGACCTCGGCGAGCCGGTGGTCGAACGTCGCGAGCGTGGCGCGGAACGATTCCGCCGTCACCAGCACCGCGCAGTCGGGGATTTTCAGCGAGGAGACTGCGCGCAGACGTGCGATCCGCACCGGCTCGTCGACGTCCTCCTCGCGACGGAGCAGACCGAGCGTCTCGATACGAGCAAGGTCCGCGACCTCAGTGCCGACGCGCGCGGGATGGACCAGGGCCTCCGCGATCGTCAGCGGATGCACGAGCAGGTCGTCCTCCGTATCGAGGATGTCGAACGCGGCGTCTTGATGGGGATCGTCCACGGATAGGTGCGCGATCAGCACTCCGGCGTCCAGAACGATCATTCCGGCCAGTCCTTGCGGAGCTCGTCGAGGTAGCCGGCCGGGTACGCGATCGTGCCGCGAGTCGCTTCGAGCGCCGCCCGCCTCGCCGCTCGCCTCGCTGACCGCTGGGATGTGAGCGATTCCGCGCCGAGGATCGCCAGCCGCCCGACGAGCTCGGACTTGGGAAGCCCGGGCCATTCCGCCTCGGCGAGTTCGAGAGCGTCGCGGAGTTTCGTGCTCTGCGTGACCTGGATCCTCGGGAGTGTCGTGGGCATGAGCCGAGAGTACCACCGAACGTCGTGGTGGTACTGGGATCTCGGAATGCCTCAGCTCGCCTCGCTGAGCACCGCGTCCGTGACCTCGTCGATCTTCGTCGAACGGATCGGGTGACCGGTCGTCGAGAGGCAGCGACCGGTCTTCAGGTCCCACTTCCAGTCGTGCATGCTGCACGTCAGGATGCCGTCCTCGTCGACCTTGCCGGTCTTGGTGAGGTCCGCGCGAAGGTGCGGGCAGCGTCGCTGCACGACCCAGTCGCCGATCTCCGCATCCTCGGTCTGGTCGGTCTGCTCCTGGTACCAGTTCTCGACGTACTCGATGCGATCGACCGACAGGCACTTGAGGAAGGTCGTGAGGAACTCGTTGAACTTGCCGCTGCGACCGACGGAGAACTGCATCGACAGGAAGATCGAGTTCGACCAGTCGATCTCGTGGTCGCGGATGTTCGTCGAGACGAGGTCCGCGGGGATCGTGTACCAGTAGATGCAGTCCTCGCCCGCGTACTCTCGGACCTTCGCCCGCGGGAAGTCGACCACCATGTCCAGGTCGCCGATCTTGAAGCGCACGTTGCCGCCCACGCCGAGTCGGATCGTACGGGACTTCTTCAGCAGCGGCTCCCACCAGGCCTTGAGCTCCTCGAGGATCTCCTGCGCGGACAGCACCTCCGCACGGGAGGCCTCCTCGTCGCGGATCTCCTGCTGGCGCGTGGATCGCTGCTCCTCCAGGTAGTCCCACTTCTCATCGAAGATGTGGGACAGCTCCGCGTCGGTGTACAGCGTCTGCTCGGTGGTGACCGCGCCGTCGGCGACCGTGACGACCGTGCCGGGCACGAACAGCCGACCGTCGTACTGCGGAGCCTTCTCGTGCATGTGCGCGAGGAACTGCTTCTGGTCCGTGAAGATCGACTCGCCGTTGCGACCGAGCCCGTTGAAATCGAAGAGCTCATCGCGGAGGAACATGGGCGGTCCCGCCATGGGGAACACGTGCGGCGCGTCGACTTTCTCGATGTAGTACATCGCGCGCTTGTTCTGCGCATCGCGCTTGAGCTGCGCGAAGTTCTGCTTGGCGTCGAGAGGCAGGTCATAGACCATGGGCCACCAGATCGCTCCCGACACCTGCGTGAAGTACGCGTCCGGGCGTCCGAAGTGCAGCAGCTTCTCGAGGTCGAGAGGATGCGAGTCGTTCTGGTTCAGGACCGAGCCCGTGCCGTCGTCGACGCTGAGCGAGGAGTCGCCGATCGGGCCGTCGCTCGGGGCGCGCAGCGGCGTGATCATGATCTTGAGATCGCCGCGCTCGATGATCTCCCCCGCCGGCGCGTAGGTGATGTTGGTGTAGCCGAGCGCACGGATGTCCTGCTCGAGATCGTCGATCGGGTACTCCGGCAGCAGCACCTCGATGTCCTTGCGGATGTAGCGTTCGAGCAGCTTCGGGTCGAAGTGATCGCGGTGGCGGTGCGAGATGTAGAGGAAGTCGGCCTCACGCCCGAAACGCTCCCAGTCGAGAGCGCGGTTGTCGGGGAACGGGAACCAGGATCCGAAGAACGAGGGTCCGAGGACGGGGTCGCAGATGATGTTCCCGCCGACCGTCTCGATGAACATCCCGGCGTGGCCGAGTCCCGTGATCCGCATGCATTCCTCCTGAAGTGAACCGTTCGATTCTACCGAGGGCCTCCTGTACGGCCCCGGAGACCGGCCGGGAGAAATCATCGGGCGTCGAACAGGCCCCGGATGTCGTCGGCGGTGAGCGACTGCGCGAACAGGTCGTCGTCGTCCATCACCGCTGAGAACAGTCGCGCCTTCCGACGCTGCAGGTCGAGCACCTTCTCCTCGATCGTGCCCGTCGCGACCATTCGATACACGAACACCTGCTCCGTCTGTCCGATGCGATGTGTGCGGTCGATCGCCTGGGCCTCCGCGGCAGGGTTCCACCAGGGATCGAGGAGGAAGACGTAGTCCGCCTCGGTGAGCGTGAGTCCGAAGCCCCCGGCCTTGAGGCTGATGAGGAACACGGGCTGCTCCCCCGCGGTGAATCCGTCGACGACCTCCTGCCGCCGTCGGGTCGATCCGTCGAGTCTCGCGAACGGGATGCCCGCCGCCGCAAGGCGCTCCTGCGCGAGATCGAGGAACGACGTGAACTGGCTGAACACCAGTGCACGGTGTCCCTCCGCCTGCAGTTCCTCCACGCGTTCGAGCAGCACGTCCAGCTTGCGGGAGCCGATCGTCGCATCGCCCTCGTCGATCAGCGCGGGGGCGAGGCTCAGCATGCGCAGCAGCGTGAGCGAGCGGAACACGATGAAGCGGTTCCGATCGAGGTCCTCGAGCAGCCCCAGGACCTTCTGGCGCTCGCGCTGCAGCACCACGTCGTACAGGGAGCGGTGTGCGGAGCTCAGCTCGATCTCGAGCAGCTGCTCCTGCTTCGGTGGGAGATCGGCGGCGACATGGTCCTTCGTGCGCCGCAGGACCAGCGGACGGATCCGCCGCCGCAGCTGGGCGAGACGACGGCGTCGGTAGTCGCCGCCCTCGGCGTTCTCCGCAACCTTGCCCTGCTCGATGGGCTGGAGGTAGTGCTCGCGGAACGCCCGTGCCGAGGCGAACAGCCCCGGGGCCGTGAGCGAGAGAAGCGCCCAGAGCTCGCTGAGGCTGTTCTCCATCGGGGTGCCTGTGACGGCGATGGTCACTTCGGCGTCGAAGGATGCGACGGCGCGATGCACCCTCGTCGCGGGGTTCTTCACGAACTGCGCCTCGTCGAGCACCAGGGCCGCCCAGGACACGCGTGCGAACGCGTCCTCGTCGAGCCGCGCGACCGCGTAGGACGTCACGACGACATCGGCGCCCGCAGCGGCCGTCACGAGAGATCCAGCACCCCCCGCGATCGTGGAGCCTGCGACCACCACGCGCAGATCTGGTGCGTGGCGCGCGGCCTCCGCGCGCCACGTGCCCGTCACCGAGGTCGGCGCGACGACGAGGAAGGGACGGGTCTCGCCCTGCTCCCGCGCGTGCTGCATGAGCGCGAGCAGTTGCAGCGTCTTGCCGAGACCCATGTCGTCGGCCAGGATGCCGCCCAGTCGATGCCGCCACAGGAAGGCGAGCCAGTCGAAGCCGGACTTCTGGTACGGACGAAGGGCGGCCTTGAGGCCGAGCGGCACCGGCGTCGGCGGGACGCCGGAGGAATCGCGCAGGCCTTCGACGGTCGCCCGCCAGGTCACGGCGGGCAGTGCTTCGTCGGCCAGGTCCTCGAACTCCTCCCAGAGATCGACCTGATAGCGGCTGATCCTGGGGCCCGTCTCCCACTCGTCGAGGCCGCCCGCCTCGTCGATGAGGTCACGGAGCCGCCCGAGCGCGGGGTGCGCGAGGGAGAAGTAGCCTCCGTCCGCGAGCAGGAGCTTCTTGCGGCCCCTGCTCAGGGCCGTGAAGAGGGGCTCGAAGGGGATGCTGCGTCCATCGATCCGCACGAGGACTCCGAGGTCGAACCAGTCGGCATCGGTGGTCTCGACCGTCGAGATCGTGACCTCCGGCTCACCGGACAACTCGTGATACGCCTTTCGACGTCCGGTGACGACGACCTCCACGCCCTCGGCCTCGAGTGCGGGGACCGCCGCGGACACGAACTCCGCAGCCGCGACGTCGTGCAGGGACCCCTGCGGTGCGAACTCCCGTTCCGTCGCACGGGTCCAGACGTCGACGAGTCCCCCGCGCGCGTCATCCTCGGCGTGCACGTCGCGCACCGCATCGCCCGTCCAGGAGAAGGGATGCCGTCCGAACCCGGCGTAGTCCCACTCGAACGTCCATCGCACGACGTCGCCGGACTGGAACGCCACCGTGATCACCGGGGTCGGACGGGGAAGCTCGGGCAGCCGCACCGCGCCGTGCGCGCGCACCGCGATACGGCGTGCGAGCAGCGGATACGCGTCCCGCAGGAAGGCCCGCTCCTCGCCGGCGTCGATCTCGACCCCGGAGCGCGCCGTGAGCAGCGCCCGCACGGCCGGATCCAGCGGCGACTCCCCCAGGAGCACGTCCATCCCTCGACCGACGACGGCCGCAGTGTAGACCCCGGTGCCCCCGATCGGGTGGATGTCCTCGGCGGTCACGGTCGTCCCGTCCAACACAGCCGCGGCCTGCATGCGCAGTGCGCCCGAGTCCTCCCGCCGGATCTCCGCGGACAGTTCCACGGAGTCGACGAGCGTCACCCTCACCTGCTTCTGCGTCGACACGAGCGGGATGCCGAGAGCGGCGGCGGCGCGCAGGTGCGGCCAGAGGAGCGCCGACTCCACATGATCAAGGATCAACCAGTCGCCGGAGGCGCCGGAGAGCAGAGAGTCGCGTGAGATGTTCAGGAGATCGGCGAACCAGCGGGATGCCGCGGCGGCGAACTGCGTGCCCGGACGCCGCACCAGGTCCCACGAGGCACCGCCCTGGATCCAGGCGCCGGTCGCGTCACTGCGCACCAGGGGGCGCACCCCCAGGAGCACCTCCCCCTCGCGCTTCGCGATGTCACGCGGCGTGGCCGCGCGCTGCGGCCTCGCGGACCATGAGCCCCGGGGATCGCGGAGACGCAGTTCGACACCCAGTGCCAGAGGGGCGCGCCTTCCGCCCTCGGGGGTCGGCAGCAGGGAGCGCCAGTCGTTCATCCCGCCATCGTCCCGTGATCCGCCGACATCGACGCCGTCGACATCCGTGCGTTCGCGCTCAGGCGGCGCGCGCCACCCGCGCGAGCACGCCGTGCACGAAGGCGCCGGAGTCGTCCGTCGAGAACTCCTTGGCGAGTTCCACAGCCTCGTCGATCGCGACAGCGGTCGGCACCTGGTCGTTGTACAGGATCTCCCACACGCCGATGCGCAGCAGCGCCCTGTCGACCGCGGGCATGCGCTCGAGACGCCAGTCGCGGCTGTGCGTCGTGATCTGTTCGTCGATCTCGTCTCGGTGATCGAGGATCCCGTCGACGACCTCGCGGGCGTAGAGCCAGGAGGCCTCGCGCGCCGGCTCGCTGGCCGCACGCGTCGCCTCCGCTGCGAGCGTGACGGCGAGCTCGTCGCCACGCACGTCCGCGGAGAAGAGGATGTCGAGTGCGCGCTTGCGCGCCTTCGTCCGGGCGCTCACGCCTTACTTCTCGCGACCGAGGTAGTCACCCGTGCGGGTGTCGACCTTGACCTTGGTGCCGGCCTCGACGAAGAGCGGGACCTGGATCTCATAGCCGGTCTCCAGCGTTGCGGGCTTGGTGCCGGCGGACGAGCGATCTCCCTGGAGTCCGGGCTCGGTGTACGTGATCTCGAGGATCACCGACGCGGGCAGGTCGAGGTACAGCGGGTTGCCGTTGTTGAGCGCGATGGTGACCTGCTGGTTCTCGAGCAGGAAGTTCTTGGCGTCGCCGACGGTGGCTGCGCCGACCGTGATCTGGTCGAAGTCGGTCTGGTCCATGAACACGTAGCCGTCGCCGTCCGTGTACAAGTAGGTGTAGTCGCGGCGGTCGACGTTCTCGATCTCGATCTTCGCGCCCGCGTTGTACGTGCGGTCGACGACCTTGCCTGACACGACGTTCTTGAGCTTGGTGCGCACGAACGCCCCGCCCTTGCCCGGCTTCACGTGCTGGAACTCGATGACGCTCCAGAGCTGTCCATCGATGCTGAGGACGACGCCGTTCTTGATGTCTGCGGTAGATGCCATGTGCGGGAGTTCCGTTTCGTGAGTCCGTGGGGGCCGCTCGCTGCCGGATGGCGGGGCGGGCCGACAGTCGATTCTACGGGATGAGCGCGACGAGCTGTCGCACGGCGGTCGCGTACCCCTCGACGCCCTCGCCGATCACGCGCACCGCAGCGACGTCGTGGAGATACGAGTGGTGACGGAACTCCTCGCGGGCGTACACGTCCGAGATGTGCACCTCCGCGAACGGCAGATCGACCCCGGTGAGCGCATCGCGCAGCGCCACGGACGTGTGCGTCAAGCCGCCGGGGTTGATCACGATCCCTGCGCAGTCGGCGCGTGCGTCGTGGATCGCGTCGATCAGGACGCCCTCGTGGTTGCTCTGGACCGCGCGGAGCTCGTACCCCTCGTCCCGCGCGGTCGCGACCGTGAGGGCCACGACGTCGGCGAGCGTCGCCGTGCCGTAGACCTCAGGCTCGCGGGTGCCCAGCAGGTTGAGGTTCGGCCCGTTCACGAGCAGGATGCGGCGGGTCACTCCCCCACCTCCTGATACGCGGCGAACAGCAGCGACTCGTCGGGAGCCTGGAGCACGGTCGGCTTGCCGATCTCGTCGAGGAGGATGAACCGCAGCATCCCTCCCCTGGTCTTCTTGTCGCGCTGCATCGTCGCGAGCAGCGTCCGCCAGGCGCCGGCCCGGTACGTCGTCGGCAGCCCGAGCGACTGCAGGATCGTCCGGTGCCGCTCGGCCGAGGCGTCGGACAGCCGGCCTGCGAGGCGCGAGAGCTCTGCGGCGTAGACCATGCCGATCGAGATGGCCGCGCCATGACGCCAGCGGTAGCGCTCGGCGTGCTCGATGGCGTGCCCGAGCGTGTGGCCGTAGTTGAGGATCTCCCGCTGACCGGCCTCACGGAAGTCGTCCGAGACGACCCGGGCCTTCATGTCGATCGCGAGCTCGATCGCACGGCGGAACTCCGGGGTGGTCGTGTCGACGGCGCGCGCGGGGTCGGACTCGACGATGTCGAGGATCTCGGGCGCCCAGATGAACCCCGCTTTCACGACCTCGGCGAAGCCCGCGGTGGCCTCGTTCGCGCTGAGGCTGCCCAGCTCGTCGAGGTCGCCGATGACGGCCCTCGGCGCCCAGAACGCGCCGACGAGGTTCTTGCCCTCGGCGGTGTTGATGCCCGTCTTCCCGCCGACCGAGGCGTCGACGAGCCCGAGGACGGTGGTCGGCACCTGCACGAGCTGCACGCCACGGAGCCACGTCGCGGCGACGAACCCGGCAAGATCCGTGACGGCGCCGCCGCCATAGCCGATCACGGCGTCCGAGCGGGTGAAGTCGGCCTGTCCCATGACCTGCCAGCAGAACGCAGCCACCTCGATGCGCTTGCCCTGCTCGGCATCCGGTACCTCGGCGAGCAGCACCTCGCGCGGCCCGTTCGCGGTATCGGCGAGCAGGCGGTCGCGCAGCTCGGCGGCACGCGCGGCGAGCGTCGGCGGATGCACCACCAGCACCTTGCGCACCCCGGCGTCGAGCGCGTCCGACACCCGATCGAGGATGTCCCGCCCGATCGTGATGTCGTACGGGGTCTCCCCCGTGACGCTGATGGTCGTCGTGCTCATGCCTGCTCTCTCCTCCATGCGGCGATCTCCTCGGCGATGCGATGCATCGGCCGTCGTGAGGTGTCGAACGTCGTCGACGCCACCTCCTCGTACCAGCGGCGACGCTCCTCCAGGATGCGCGTCCAGCGGCCGAGCGGATCCTCTCCGTCCAGCAGCGGACGTCCACCGCCGGCGATCCTCTCGGCGACCGCCTCGGGCGTCACCGTCAGGAAGACGACCGGATGCTCTCGGAGGAGGTCGCGTGTGCCCGCATCCGTCACGGCTCCGCCGCCGAGCGAGACGACTCCGCCTTCGCCGAGCGCCGCGGCGACGGCCTCCCGCTCGAGTTCCCGGAACCGATCCTCGCCGAACTCGGCGAAGATCGTCGGGATCGGTCCGTGCGCCGCGACGACGCGCTTGTCCGTGTCGATGAACGGCACCTTCAGCCTGCGGGCCACCCGACGTCCCACACTGGTCTTGCCGGCGGCCATCGGGCCGACCAGCACCAGCGTGAGCCGTTCAGCCTCGCTCGTCATGCGCGATGAGCGCCGCCTCGGAGGCCGGGGTCGTGCGCAGCTCGGCGGGGATCGCGTCGAGGTATCCCTCGAGATTGCGTCGCGTCTCGCGCACGCTGTCGCCGCCGAACTTCTCCAGCACGGCTCGAGCGAGCTCGATCGCGACCATGGCCTCGGCGACCACGCCGGCGGCGGGCACGGCGCACACGTCGGAGCGCTGGTGGTGGGCCGTGGCGTCGTCGCCGGTCGCGACGTCGATCGTGCGCAGCGCATGCGGCACGGTCGCGATGGGCTTCATACCTGCGCGGACGCGCAGAACGGTGCCCGTGGACATCCCGCCCTCGGTGCCGCCTGCTCGGTCGGATCCCCGGGCGATGCCGTCGGCGGTCGCGAAGAGCTCGTCGTGCGCGGCGGATCCGCGGCGGCGGGTGGTCTCGAAGCCGTCTCCGACCTCTACTCCCTTTATCGCCTGGATGCTCATGAGCGCCTGCGCGAGGCGCGCGTCCAGACGGCGGTCCCAGTGCACGTGCGAACCGAGCCCAGGCGGGAGACCGTAGGCGAGCACCTCCACGATGCCGCCGAGCGTGTCGCCGTCCTTCTTGGCGTCGTCGACCTCGGCGACCATTCGCGCGGAGGTCTCCGCGTCGAAGCAGCGCAGCGGATCGGCGTCCAGTGCGTCGACGTCGTCGGGCGTGGGGAGCGCGGCACCCTCCGGCACCTGCACGGGACCGATCGAGAGAGTGTGGCTCACGAGACGGATGCCGAGCTCTCCCAGGAAGGAGCGTGCAACGGCGCCGAGTGCGACGCGCGCGGCGGTCTCGCGCGCGCTCGCCCGCTCGAGGATGGGCCGCGCCTCGTCGAAGTCGTACTTCTGCATGCCCACGAGGTCGGCATGGCCGGGGCGCGGTCGCGTGAGCGGGGCGCTGCGACCACGCGACTTGTCCGTCAGCTCGACGGGCTCGGGGTTCATGACCTCGATCCACTTGGGCCACTCGGTGTTGCCGATGCGGAGCGCGATCGGGCTGCCGAGGGTCTTCCCGTGTCGCACGCCGCCGGAGATCGACAGCTCGTCCTGCTCGAACTTCATGCGCGACCCCCGGCCGTAGCCGAGCTTGCGACGTGCGAGGTCGGCCTGGATCGCCTCGGACGAGACCGGGACGCCCGAGGGCAGGCCCTCCATGACGGCAATGAGTTCTGGGCCGTGCGATTCGCCGGCCGTGAGCACGCGGAGCATTGCTCTAGTCTCCCACGCGTCGCACCCCGATTCGTGCCGCGTGTCGTCCTACGACTCGAGCGCCTCGCGCATGGCACTCAGCACAGCTGCCTCGTCGTCGAGCGGGATGCCCGGATCGGCGTGGTGGAAGATGCGGACCTGCCGCACGGCCTGGTGGAGCAGCATCCCGAGTCCGGACACGGCCTCCCCGGGCCAGACCGTCGCCAGCGACGATGGCCAGGGCGCGTAGGCGACGTCGAACAGCACTCCCCCGGTGGCCGCGAGAGGCTCGACGATGCCCGCATCAAGGGCGCTGCCGCCGGGGAGCGTCGCGACGGTGAGGGCGACCGGGGACGGCGGTTCGTCGAAGGGGGCCGCGTGGGCATCGAGACCCAGATTCTCCGCGAGCGCGAGGAGGTGCGCGGCGCGCTCCGGCCGACGCGCGCGCACGTCGACGCGGGTGGCTCCCATCTCGCTGACGGCGACGAGGGCGGATGCCGCGGTCGCGCCAGCGCCGAGGATGCGGACGTGGTCCACCTCGGTCACCCGGTACTCGTGCAGCGCATCGACGATGCCGCCGACGTCGGTGTTGAAGCCGTGCAGGCGCTCCGCGAACAGGAGCGTGTTGACGGCGCCGGTGAGCTCGGC
Source organism: Microbacterium sp. GCS4 (assembly GCF_001262495.1). GTDB lineage: Bacteria > Actinomycetota > Actinomycetes > Actinomycetales > Microbacteriaceae > Microbacterium. The sequence continues at coordinate 265,960 of NZ_LGYE01000001.1, read as the reverse complement.
GTGGCGGTCACGGACGTCCGCAGCCCGATGAGCGCTCTCCTTGAGCGGCATCGTGAGGGACAGACCCCGCCAGGTGGCGTCGAGCGACTGCAGAGAAGCGCCGAAGCCCTCGGCGTCGACCCGGCGGCGCGAGTACTCCCAGTCGAGACCGAGCGCCCGATAGGCCGCGTCGTGCAACTGCGGCGAACGGGAGTGCGCGATGGGGTCGCCCCATACGGCGAGACGCGTACGGGTCATCCGGCCGCGCATCCTCCGTCGGGGTTCTCCTTGCACCACTGGTCCCATTTCTCGACGCCCTGCAGGTGCTCCTCGTAGGTCTCCGAGAACTGGGTCTCGCCCGTCGCGAGGTTGACCGTCACGAAGTAGAGCCAGGGGCCATCCGCCGGGTTCATCGCCGCCTTGATCGCGGCGTCGCTCGGACTCGCGATCGGCGTGACGGGCAGTCCCGTGTTGACGTAGGTGTTCCAGGGGTTGGGGTCGGCAAGTGCCTCGGCAGAGCTGGACACGACGCCCTCGTGCAGGGAGCCGTAGCCGTACTGTGCCGTCGAGTCCATCTGCAGCTTCATGTCGATGTCGAGGCGGTTCTGGATGACGCGCGACACCTTGTCGAAGTCGGCCGTCATGCCCTCACGCTGGATGATCGACGCGATCGTCAACACGCGCTGCTCGTCACCGGCAGGCACGCCCGCCGCGTTCAGCGACTCGCGCGTGCGGTCGACCATCCGCTGGATGACGCCCTGCGCGGTGACACCGGGATCGAACGTGTAGACGGCCGGGAAGAGCCAGCCCTCGAGGCTCTGCGCATCGACGCCGTAGGCGGCCGGCCCCAGATCGATCGCCGCCTGCAGATCCTCCACCGGCATCCCCAGGGACTCCGCCATGGTCGGGAGCGACGACGCGATCGTGGCACCTTCGGAGACGCTCGCGGAGTTCTCCATCTTGTTCTCGGGGTTCTGCAGCGCCTCGAGCGCGGATTCCGCCGTCATCTTCTCCTGCATGCGGTAGACACCCGGGTAGAAGGTGACCGCGATGTTCTCGTTCACGAGGTAGTCGTAGAAGACGTCCTCCGTGCGGGTCACGCCCGCTTCGAAGAGCGCCGTCGACACGGGTCCCCCGGTGTCGCCGTCCTTGATCGTCACGAGCACCTCGCCCGACGCGATCCCCGGCTCCCAGTCCTTCGGGTCGCCCCAGCCGAGCGTGTCGCTGATCTTGTCGCCGTAGGTGTTCCACGCCCAGACGCCGGCACCCACGATCCCGCCGATCACGGCGAGCACGATGATGAGGGCGACGAGGCAGCCGGTGCGGCGCTTCTTCGTGCGCGGAGCACCATGCCTCTCGTCCGCCGCCGGCTCGCTGTGGAAGAGATCTTCCAGACGACCCCCGGCGGCAGGGGCGCCGGGGTCCGTGGTCTCGGCTGCCGGGGCCTGCGCGCCCGCCGCCGGCGTGCGCGTGATCGGCAGAGCGCGCGTCGGCGTCCCCTCGTCCTGTGTCGCATCGGCGACGGGCGAGGAGACGACCGGACTCGTGCGGCCCGGGGCGTCGACCGGCGCTGACGTCGGTCGCGACGCGGATGCGGGAGTCGGAACCTCAGGCTGCGGCCCGCCCTCGTCGGGCGAGGTGGGGTCGGCGGCATCGCCGCCGCTCAGTCCGTTCGCTCGACTCGCGGCCTCGCGCGCGGCCCGGCGCGACCCGGGAGCCGGCGGGGTGTTGTCCACCGTGGGGCTCTGCAGCGTCGGGTCGGGAAGGTTCTCGAACAGGTCGCCCAGGCGGGCGTCCGGATCGTGCCGGGGGGAAGCACTATCGCGTTCGGGCATCGTCAGGGGGACTCCTCGTCGAGCGGAATCGTGGAGCCGGGCGGGTTTCCCATGCTCTTCTCCGTATCAATCGCCTGCTGCAGCAGGACCACGGCGGCGACCTGATCCACAATGCTACGAGAGTTCTTCTGGGTTCTGCCCGAAGATCTCAATGCGGCGTGTGCGGTCACCGTGCTGAGCCGCTCGTCGACGAGCCTCACCGGCGTGCCCACGCGCGCCTCGATCGCCGCCGCGAACTCGCGCGCGTCGGTGGTCGACGCCGTGTCCGCGCCGCGGAGGTTCACCGGCAGACCGATGACGATCTCGAGCGGTTCGTACTCGGCGGCGATCTGCGCGATCCGGTCGATCGCCGCATCGTCGCGCGGCACGGTCTCCACCGGCACGGCGAGCATGCCGTCGGGGTCGCATCGCGCGACGCCGATCCGTGCCCGGCCGACGTCGATCCCGAGGCGAACCCCGCGGCGGAAGCCCGTCACGCTGCCTGCAGCTCCTGAGAGACGGCCTCGAGCGCGGCGGACAGCGCCGCAGCATCCGTCCCCCCGCCCTGAGCGACGTCGTCGCGTCCCCCGCCGCCACCGCCGAGCACGGATGCAGCGCGCTTCGCGAGCGCTCCGGCCTTCGCGCCGGCCGCGCGGGCGGCGTCGTTCGTCGCGACGACGACGACCGGTCGACCGTTGACGACCGCTCCGAGGGCCACGACGGCGGGATCGGAGCCGAGACGCTCGCGCACGCCGAGGACGAGCTCTCGCACGTCATCGGCCGAAGCGGCGTCCCCGAGCGACTGGGCAGCGACGCGATAGGCGCCCACGCGCGAGGCCGCGTCCGCGATCGCGGGCACCTGGCCGGCGCGCTCCTTGGCCTCGAACTGCGCGATGCGCTTCTCCGCGGCCTTCAGGCTCGACGACAGGTCCGCGATGCGCTCGGCGAGCTGATCGCGCGGCGTCTTGAGGGATGCGGTGAGCTGCGACACGAGCGCACGCTCGGCGGCGAGTTCGCGGAAGGCGTCCTGCCCGACCAGCGCCTCGATGCGGCGATTCGATGCGCCGACGGACGACTCGCCGACGAGGCTGACCAGACCGATCTCGGAACTCGAGGTCACGTGCGTGCCGGCGCAGAGCTCACGCGACCAGGGGCCGCCGATGTCGACCATGCGCACGACATCGCCGTACTTCTCGCCGAACAGCGCCATGGCGCCGGCGTCCTTCGCCTCATCGAGCGTGACGATGCGAGTCGTGACCTCGAGCGCGTCGTTGACGGCTCGGTTCGTGATCTCCTCGATCTCGGAGCGCGTGTCGGTCGACAGCGCCTGCGACCATGCGAAGTCGAACCGCATGTACCCCGCACGGTTCAGCGATCCGGACTGGGTGGCGGTCGGGCCGAGCGTGTCGCGGAGCGCCGCGTGCACGAGGTGCGTGGCGGAGTGGGCCTGGCGCGCGGCGCGGCGGTTCGCGGCGTCCACGACCGTGGTGGCCGCATCGTCGACCGAGACGGAGCCGCGGGTCACCTCGACCGTGTGGCTGATGAGGCCCGGCACGGGCTTCTGCACGTCGAGGACCTCGAGTTCGTAGCCGGGGCCGACGATCACGCCCTTGTCGGCGACCTGTCCACCGGACTCCGCGTAGAGCGTGGTCTCGGCGAGAACGATCTCGGCGATCTGTCCCTCGGCGGCCGAACGCACGACCTGGCCGTCGACGAGGATGCCGAGCACGCGAGAGTCGACCTCGAGCTCGGTGTAGCCGTCGAAGCCCGTCTCGCCGAGCGCCCGAAGGTCGCGGTACACCGAGACGTCCGCGAGCTGGCGCTTGCGGTTGCGGGCGTCGGTCTTGGCACGATCCCGCTGCTCCTTCATGAGGGAGTCGAACGCCGCACGGTCGACTTCGAGACCCGCTTCTTCGGCGACCTCCAGCGTCAGGTCGATCGGGAATCCGTAGGTGTCGTGGAGCAGGAAGGCCTCGCGACCGCTGAGGGCCGTCGATCCGCTCTTCTTGGTGTCGTCCAGGGCGAGGTCGAGGATGGTCGACCCCTGGGCGAGCGTGCGTCGGAACGTCTCCTCCTCGGCGAAGGCGGCGGACGACAGCGTCGCCCAGTCGCTCTCGAGCACCGGGTACGCGGACTTCATGGCGTCGCGAGAGGCCGCGAAGAGCTCGGGGAATGCGGGCTCGTCGACGCCCAGGAGGCGCATGGCGCGTACCGTTCGCCGCATGAGACGGCGGAGGATGTAGCCGCGGCCCTCGTTCGACGGGCGGACGCCGTCCGACAGCAGCATGAGGGACGAGCGGACGTGGTCGGCGATCACCCGGAAGCGCACGTCGTCCTCGTGCACGGCGCCGTAGCGACGGCCCGAGAGCTCGACGGCGCGGTCGAGCACCGGACGCACCTGATCGATCTCGTACATGTTCTCGACACCCTGCTTGAGGAAGGCGACGCGCTCGAGGCCCATGCCGGTGTCGATGTTCTTCATCGGCAGCTCGCCGACGATGTCGAAATCCGTCTTGCCGCGGATGTTCTCGATGAAGTCCTGCATGAAGACGAGGTTCCAGATCTCGAGGAACCTGGTGTCGTCAGCGGCGGGCCCGCCGTCCTTGCCGTAGGACGGACCGCGGTCGAAGAAGATCTCCGAGTCGGGTCCCCCGGGGCCGGGCTGACCCGTGTTCCAGTAGTTGTCGGCACGGCCCAGGCGCTGGATGCGCTCAGGCTTCAGACCGATGATGTCGCGCCAGATCGCCTCGGCCTCGTCGTCCGTCTCGTAGACCGTGACCCAGAGGTCCTTCTCGTCGAAGCCGAGTCCGCCGTCGGTCTCGGAGCTCGTCAGCAGCTCCCAGGCGTAGCGGATCGCGCCTTCCTTGAAGTAGTCGCCGAACGACCAGTTGCCGAGCATCTGGAAGAACGTGCCGTGGCGAGCCGTGCGGCCGACCTCTTCGATGTCGTTGGTGCGGATGCACTTCTGCACATCGGCGATGCGCGGGTGCGGAGGCGGGACCACACCGGTGAGGTACGGGATCATCGGGACCATGCCCGCCACCGTGAAGAGCAGCGAGGGGTCGTCGCTGACCAACGAGGACGAGGGGACGATGAGGTGGTCGTTCTTCTCGAAGAAGTCGAGGTAGCGCTGCGCGATCTCCGCAGTGTTCATGGGTGTGCCGGGTGTCCTTGCGTACGGGGTGGGGAATGGCGGACGGTCGTCTCGGCGCTCGCGCGCCCGACGGTCAGTCGTCCGCGGGGTCGGTGAGTCGTGCCTGCTGCTCGCGGTACGCGTCGCCGATGATGCCGGTGAACTCGTTGATCCGAGCGTCGACCTCCGCGAGGATGTCGTGTCCGCGCGGGTCCTTGTTCATGAAATGCGCCGCGACGAAGCCGCCGATCACGCCGATCAGGAACCACAGCACGTTCTTCATGTCGTCATCCTCGTGTCAGACCCGCGGAGGCGCGGTCTCTCCATCGTAGGCGGAAACGACAGAGGGCGTCGGGTGACCCCGACGCCCTCTGCTCGAATGCTGATGCTCAGCGAGCCGCGTAGTACTCGACGACGAGCTGCACTTCACAGGTCACGGGGACCTCGGCGCGCTTCGGACGACGGACCAGGCGGGCCTGGAGCTTGTCGAGCTCGACCTCGAGGTAGCCGGGAACGGGAGGCAGGACCTCGGCGTGACCGCCGGCTGCTGCCACCTGGAAGGGCTCGGTGCCCTCGCTCTTGGGCTTGACGTGGATGAGCTGACCCGGCTTCACGCGGAACGACGGGCGGTCGACGAGCTGGCCGTCGACGAGGATGTGACGGTGCACGACGAGCTGGCGAGCCTGTGCGGTGGTGCGGGCGAAGCCCGAACGCAGCACGAGGGCGTCGAGACGCATCTCGAGGAGCTCGACCAGGTTCTCACCGGTCAGGCCGTCCTGACGACGAGCCTCGTTGAACGTGTTGCGCATCTGCTTCTCGCGGATGCCGTACTGCTCGCGCAGACGCTGCTTCTCACGCAGACGGACGGCGTAGTCGCTGTCGGCCTTGCGCTTGGTGCGGCCGTGCTCACCCGGAGCGTAGGGACGCTTCTCGAGGTAGCGGGCGGCCTTCGGGGTGAGCGCCACGCCGAGGGCGCGGCTGAGACGGACCTTGCGGCGGTCCTGGGACTTCGTGGTCACGAAGCTGTCCTTCCGATGACGCGGTCGCGTCTTTCGCGACTCGCGGACGTATCGCCGCGTCCTGCCTTGGAGCGCACGCCGGGGCGCCAGCAAGGTGTGGTGTGGACGAGGAGATGCCCGAAAACTCGGTTTCGAGCCGATCTAGTCTAACAGATCGACTCCGGTACTCGTGGATCACCCATCCGCACCGACGGACGGTCGAAAGGATGCCTCTCCTGCACGAGGTCGTCCGGGTCCGCATCGAGGCGGCCGACGCCCTCGATCCCGCACGATTCGTTCATCCCGACGCGCGGACGGCCGCCGTGTACATCCGGCTCCTCGCAGCGGACGGCGTGGCGTCGATGGTGGCGAACGCGCGGGGCACGATGCTCGCGATCGTCGTCGACGACGCGACGGTGCTGCCCCTGTTCGTCCCCGACACGCGCTCGGCGGCCAACACGTCCTACACCTCGTCGTGCCGGCCTGCGAGGAGACCTTCTTCGTGGCGCGCGGGGCGGAATGGCTGCGGCGGCGATGCCCCGACGTGCGCATCGCCGCCGGATCGTTCGACGACATCGCCGCGCTGCACGACGAGCACGAGGCGATGCGGGTCCTCGAGCGCCTGGATGTCCCCGTCCCCGAGACCGCACTTCGACGCGATCGTCTCGCCGCATCGCATCGAATGCACTCCCCCGGGTCACCAGCGGCATCCACTGTCTCGCGGATGCCGACCTCGGCGCACTCTTCGCCGCACCGCACCCGCCCGAGGATCAGCCGCCACCGGCGAGGGCCGTGGCGCCCGCGCCGATCCGGGTGATGAACCTCTTCCGCCGAGGGCGAACCGACCGCGGCATCGGCGATGTCGTGCACGTCCGCGACGATCCGATGCCGTCGTTCGCGTATGCCCTGCTGCTCGGCGGGTTCGCTCTCACCGCGCTCCGGAATCGCGTCCCGCTCGCGGCCGCGACGACCCGGGATATCGAATGGCACGGGCAGGAGCTTCCCGATCGGTGAACCGCCCGCGCGTTTCCCGCGGGGTCAGCGTCCGTCGAGGATGCGACGGATGCGTTCGAGACGTGCCGAGATGTCGCGTTCGGCGCCGAGGTTCTTCGGCTCGTAGTATCGCCGTCCCTGCAGCTCGTCCGGCAGGTACTGCTGCGGGAGGATGCCGAACTCGCTGTCGTGCGGGTACACGTACCCCCGGCCGTGTCCCAACCTCTTCGCTCCCGGATAGTGCGCGTCGCGCAGATGCAACGGCACGCGACCGAAGCCGCCGGCGCGGATATCGGCGATCGCGGCGTCGATGCCCGTGTAGGCCGCGTTCGATTTCGCGGTGGTCGCGAGGTACACCGTGGCCTCGGCGAGCGGGATGCGCCCCTCGGGCATGCCGATGAACGCCACGGCATCCGCGGCGGCCACCGCGATCGACAGCGCCTGCGGATCGGCGAGCCCGACGTCCTCCGACGCGGAGATCACCAGGCGACGGGCGATGAAGCGCGGGTCCTCCCCCGCTTCGATCATGCGCGCGAGGTAGTGCAGCGCCGCGTCGGGGTCGGAACCGCGGATGGACTTGATGAACGCGCTGATCACGTCGTAGTGCTCGTCGCCCTGACGGTCGTAGCGCAGCAGCGCCTTGTCGACCGCCTGCGCGACGTCGTCGGCGCTGACCGCCGGGGTCTCACCCTCCTGACCCTGCGACATCGCGACTGCCGCCGCGGCTTCGAGACCCGTGAGCGCGCGGCGCGCATCTCCGGATGCCAGGCGGATCAGGGCGGCGCGCGCGTCGTCCGCGAGAGACACCGCGCCGTTCAGCCCACGGGCATCGGCGACGGCGCGGTCGACCAGCACGCCGATGTCGTCGTCGGTGAGCGGTTGCAGCGTCAGCAGGAGCGAGCGGGACAGCAGCGGCGAGATGACGGAGAACGAGGGGTTCTCGGTCGTCGCGGCGATCAGGATGACCCAGCCGTTCTCGACGCCCGGGAGCAGCGCGTCCTGCTGCGCCTTGGTGAATCGGTGGATCTCGTCGAGGAACAGGATGGTCGTCTGGCCGTAGAGGTCGCGCTGGGTGATCGCCTCCTGCATGACCTCCCTGACGTCCTTCACTCCTGCCGTGATGGCCGAGAGCTCGACGAAGCGACGTCCCGAGGAGCGGGCGATCGCCTGCGCGAGAGTCGTCTTGCCCGTCCCGGGCGGGCCCCACAGGATGATCGACACCGCTCCCGGCGACGATGCCGCGGGATCCGCCAGAGCGACGATCGGCGATCCTGCGCGGAGCAGGTGCTTCTGCCCCGCGACCTCCTCGAGCGACACCGGACGCATGCGCACGGCGAGGGGCGTCTGCCCGGAGAGCAGTGCGGCAGCGGAGGTCATCTCCCCAGGCTAACGCGGGCCGGCGACACTGCGGTGTCCCGCGTGAGCGCGCGGTCGGCGGTAGGCTCTCTGGCGACGCGCCCGATCGCGTCGGAACAGGGAGCAGGGCATGGCGGCACGCGGATCCAAGGGTGCACAGCGTTCGCGCACCGAGGCGGAGCGCGCACGGCTCCACGTCGCGCGCACGGGGTGGCACGATCGTCAGATCCGCCGGCGGGTGCGTGACAACACGATCGCCGTGATCGTCGGGATCATCGTCGTCGGAGGGGCCGTCGCCAGTCAGGTGGTGCATGCACAGGTCACTGCACCGGCGCCCGAGCCGACGCCCAGCGTCGAGCCCACCGACGCGCCCCTTCCCACGGACTCGCCGCTTCCCTCCGACTCCCCCGCGCCCGCCGAGGAGCCCGCCCCGAGCGAGACGCCCGCGGGGTGACGCGACCTCGCCCCATCACGGGGCGTCCGGCGTACTAGGCTGGCTCTCGTCCTTTCCGCCTCCCGCGGTCCGTCCGCGCAAGGAGAATCACGTGTCTGCCACCGACCCCTCGAAGCCGACTCCGCCCGTCCCGGCCCCGCCGGCCGTGCCCATGCCGCGCAAGCTGCCGACTCCCGCCTCCGTGGCGCCCGTCACCGCCGCGATCCCGACCCCCTCGTCCGACGCCGCCGAGTGGGGCCGCGTCGCTGAGGACGGCACGGTCGAGGTCCGCGAGGGCGAGACCTGGCGCGTCGTCGGCCAGTATCCCGACGGCACGCCGGAGGAGGCTCTCGCCTACTTCGTGCGCAAGTACGACGACATCGCGTTCAAGGTGGTCGCTCTCGAGCAGCGGCACGCCGCGGGCGGCGCCTCGGCGAGCGACCTCGTCAAGCAGGCCGGGCACCTCCTCGAGGAGGCCACGGATGCCGCAGCGGTCGGTGACCTCGCCGGACTCCGGGATCGTCTGAACGCCCTGACGTCGTCGCTGTCGGAGGCCACCGCGCAGGAGGCGCAGCAGGCCAAGGAGCTCGTGGACCAGGCGATCGCCGACCGCACCGCGCTCGTCGAGCGCGCCGAGGCGATCGCCGCGCGCGATCTCTCCAAGGTGCAGTGGAAGCAGGTCACCGCGGAGCTCGGCGAGCTCTTCGATGCGTGGCAGGCTCAGCAGCAGAACGGACCCCGCCTGTCGAAGGGGATCTCGCAGCAGCTCTGGAAGCGATTCCGCGACGCACGCTCCGTCGTCGACAAGGCGCGCCGTGCGTTCTACTCCGAGCTCGACGACGCCCACAAGACCGCGCGCGATGCGAAGTCGCGCCTGGTGGAGCGCGCCGAGGCTCTCGCGCCCCGTGGCGTGGACGGCATCCCCGCGTACCGCACTCTCCTCGACGAGTGGAAGGCCGCGGGTCGCGCCGGCCGCAAGGCGGACGACGCACTGTGGGCCCGGTTCAAGGCCGCCGGCGACGCGCTGTACTCGGCCCGCGCCGAACAGGCCGCCGCGGAGGAGGCCGACTCGGCTCCGAAGATCGAGGCACGCCAGGCCCTCCTCGAGGAGGCGAAGGCCGTCGCCGACGAGTCCAACATCAAGCGCGCCCGCGCGCTGCTCACCGGCATCCAGCGCCAGTGGGACGAGATCGGCCGCATCTTCCCCCGCGACAAGGAGCGCGCGCTCGACGATCGTCTGCGCGTGATCGAGCAGGCGCTCAAGGCCCGCGAGGACGTGGACTGGAAGAAGAACAACCCGGAGACGAAGGCACGCGCCAACGACATGAGCTCGCAGCTCGTGGAAGCGATCGAGAAGCTCGAGTCCGAACTCGCCGCCGCTGAGAAGTCCGGCGACAAGAAGGCAGCGAAGGAAGCGGCCGACGCCCTCGAAGCTCGTCGTGCCTGGCTGAACGCGCTCGGCGGCTGAGTCTCCACGGGCGACTCTCCACAGAATCGCCATACGGCACCGAAGGGCGGGATGCACTGCGCCACACTGGCGTGATGCATCCCGCTCTCCTGTATCTGCCGGGTGGTCGTCTGGCGCTCGCCGAGCTCTGCGCCGCCCGGCTCGACGGGCACCTCGTGGACCTCGGCGACGGATTCATCCCGGCCGACCTCGTCGAAGTGCCTGCCACACGTGCCGCGACCCTGGCCTCCCTGATCCCCCGCGGCACGGCGGCCTCGGGTCGGACCGCCGCATGGATCCACGGCGCCGGGGATGCTCCCCCGGCCAGACATCATGTGAGTCGGGCGATCGGCAGCCGATTCCGTCCTGCGCCGTCCACCCGACTCGTCATGCACGACGTGTTCGTCGATGCGAGCGATCGGATGCTGCTCGGCGGCGTCCTGACCACGACACCGCTGCGCACGATGGTCGACCTCGCCGTGGCACTCCATCGAGACCCGGGCGTCCGGGCATGGATGACGGCGCTCGCCGCCGTCGATCCCGAGCTGGTGCCCGCCGCCGTCGCTGCGATCGACGCGCTGCATCGGGTGCCCGGGAAGGTGTCAGGGCGCGCGGCCCTTCTGCGGATCAGGACGATGTGACGCGGTACACGTCGTACACCGCGTCGATGCGGCGCACGGCGTTGAGGACACGGTCGAGATGCACCGCGTCGCCCATCTCGAACACGAAGCGACTGAGGGCCAGCCGCTCGTCCGTCGTGCTCACCGTCGCCGACAGGATGTTGACGTGGTGCTCACTGAGCACCCGGGTGACGTCCGAGAGCAGACCGGAGCGGTCGAGTGCCTCCACCTGGATCTGCACCCGGAACACGCTCTTGGTCGTCGGCGCCCACGACACCTCGACGAAGCGGTCCTCCTCGCTCGCGAGCGCCTTGACGTTGACGCAGTCCGAACGATGCACCGAGACGCCGCTCCCCCGCGTGACGAAGCCGACGATGTCGTCTCCCGGCACCGGGGTGCAGCATTTCGCGACCTTCACGAGGATGTCCGCAGCCCCGCGCACCAGCACGCCCGAGTCTCCGGCGCGCGCTTCACGGGTGGGGACGCGCTCCGGCAGGTCGATCGCGCCCGTGGGCGGATCGCTCTCGGCGACCAGCGCGGTGACCTTCTCGAGCACCGACTGCGTGGAGACGTGTCCCTCGCCCACCGCTGCGTAGAGCGCCGAGACGTCTTCGTACTTGAGCTGATGCGCGACCTCGGCGAACGAGTCCTGGCTCATCAGGCGCTGGAGCGGGAGGTTCTGGCGTCGCATCGCCCGGGCGATGGACTCCTTGCCCTGCTCGATCGCCTCCTCGCGGCGCTCCTTCGTGAACCAGCCGCGGATCTTGTTGCGCGCGCGGGTGCTCTTGACGAAGCCGAGCCAGTCCTGGCTGGGGCCGGCGTCGGGATTCTTGGAGGTGAAGACCTCGACCACGTCGCCGCTCTTGAGCTCGGACTCCAGGGGCACGAGACGTCCGTTGACCTTCGACCCCATGGTCCGGTGGCCGATCTCGGTGTGCACGGCGTACGCGAAGTCCACGGGGGTCGCACCGGCGGGAAGGCCGATCACGCGGCCCTTCGGGGTGAAGACGTAGACCTCCTTCGCGCCGATCTCGAAGCGCAGGGAGTCGAGGAACTCGCCGGGATCGGCGGTCTCGGCCTGCCAGTCGGAGATGTGCGCGAGCCACGCCATGTCGCGGTCGGCCGCGCGGACCTCGGCCTTGCCGCCGTTCATCCGTTCCTTGTACATCCAGTGCGCCGCGACACCGTACTCGGCCTGCTGGTGCATCTCGTGCGTGCGGATCTGGATCTCGACCGTGCGACCGGACGGACCGATCACCGTGGTGTGCAGCGACTGGTACAGGTTGAACTTCGGCGTCGCGATGTAGTCCTTGAAGCGACCGGGAAGCGGCGTCCATCGTGCGTGGATCGCTCCGAGCACCGCATAGCAGTCGCGCACGGAGGCGACCAGAACCCGGATGCCGATCAGATCGTAGATGTCGTCGAACTCTCGTCCTCGGACGACCATCTTCTGGTAGACCGAGTACAGCTGCTTAGGGCGGCCGACGACCTTGCCGCGGATGCGGAGATCGCGCAGATCCTCGTCGATCTCCTCGACGACCTGACCCAGGTACTTCTCGCGCTGCGGAGTGCGCTGTGCGATGAGGTTGTGGATCTCGTTGTAGATCTTCGGGTGCAGCACGGCGAACGAGAGATCCTCGAGTTCCGACTTGATGGCCTGGATGCCGAGTCGGTTGGCGAGGGGCGCGTAGATCTCGAGCGTCTCCTTGGCCTTCTTGGCTGCCTTCTCGGGAGGCACGAAGCCCCAGGTCCGGGCATTGTGCAGCCGGTCGGCGAGCTTGATGAGGAGCACGCGGATGTCCTTCGACATCGCGACGATCATCTTGCGGACCGTCTCGGCCTGCGCGCTCTCGCCGTACTTGACCTTGTCGAGCTTCGTGACGCCGTCGACGAGCATCGCGACCTCGTCGCCGAACTCGGCGGTCAGATCGGTCAGCGCGTACCCGGTGTCCTCGACCGTGTCGTGCAGCAGCGCGGCCGCGATGGCCCGAGGACCGAGCCCCATCTCGGCGAGGATCTGCGCGACGGCGAGCGGGTGCGTGATGTACGGCTCGCCGCTCTGACGCTTCTGGCCCTCGTGCTTCTCCTTGGCGACCGCGTATGCGCGCTCGATGACCGCGATGTCGCCCTTGGGGTGATTGGCCCGGACGGTGCGGAGGAGGTTGTCCAGGTCGTTGACCCGGGGCGCACGGGAGAAGATGCGGGGAACCAGTCGTCTCAGGCTCGATCCCTGCGACGTCGTCTGCGGTTCCGCCATCCGCTCACCTCCGAATCACAACATCTTACGCGTGCTCGGCGGGGTGCGGCCCCGCCGAGCGGGAACGATCAGGCCTCGACGGCTGCGCGCTCGCGCGATTCGCGCACTCGCGCGTCACGAGCCTTGATCTGCGGCTCGTTCTCGCGGAAGAGCGAGTAGAGCGGTGCGGCCACGAACAGCGTGGAGTACGTCGCCACCAGGATGCCGACGAAGATCGACAGCGAGATGTCGGTGAGCGTCTCGGCCCCGAGCCAGAACGATCCGATGAAGAGGATCGCACCGACGGGCAGAGCCGCGACGACCGAGGTGTTGATCGAGCGGACGAGCGTCTGGTTCACGGCCAAGTTGACCGACTCGCCGAACAGGCGCGCGGACTTCTCACCGTCCTCCGTCGTGTTCTCGCGGATCTTGTCGAACACGACCGTGGTGTCGTACAGCGAGTAGGCGAGGATGGTCAGGAAGCCGATCACGGCGGCAGGCGAGATCTCGAATCCGGCCAGCGCGTAGACGCCGACCGTGATCACGAGCACGTCGAGCAGACCGAGGATGGCCGCGGCGGACATCTTCCAGGTGCGGAAGTAGATCGCGAGGATCAGGAACGTCAGCGCGAGGAAGATCGCGAGACCCCACAGCGACTGCTTCGTGACGTTCTCGCCCCAGGCCGGTCCGATGAACGACGAGGTGACCGCGTCCGCGTCCACCTTGTATGCCTCCGCCAGGGCCGCGGAGACCTGCTGCGTCTCGGCGGAGCTCATCTGGTCGGTCTGGACGCGGATGTCGGAGCCGTTCACCACGACGACCTTGGTCGCGGCCTCGGGAACGACCGACTGCACGGCGTCCGTCGCGGTCTGCTGGTCGGTCGTGTCCGGCGCCTGCACCGTGAACTGCGATCCACCCGTGAACTCGATCGAGAACTGGATCGGACGGATGAGCGGCACGAGGGCCGAGCCCACGACGAGCGCGATCGCGATGATGAACCACAGGCGGCGCTTGCCGACGAAGGGGAAGGACGTCTTGCCCGTGTAGAGGTTGTTTCCGAACTCGTTCATGGAAGCCATCACGCGTCCCCCTCACTTCCGGTGCTGGTGCGTTTCTCACCGGCGAGTGCTTCGGCGCGCTTGCGCTCCGCGATGGTCTGGCGACGCTCGGCCTCTCCGCGCGAGCGGGCGTTCTTCGCACCGCGTCCGGTGGAGGCGGCGGAGACCTCACGGAACTGGGTGCGGCTGCGATACACGGCTCCGAGGGACTCGGGGTCGAGACCGGACAGCTTGTGGCCGCCCCCGAAGAACTTCGTGCGGGCGAGGATCTGCATGACCGGGTGCGTGAAGATCACGAAGATCAGGACGTCGATGATGGTCGTCAGACCGAGCGTGAACGCGAAGCCCTTCACGGTGGCGTCCGCGAGGATGTACAGCACCACGGCCGCGAGCACGTTGATCGACTTCGAGATGTAGATCGTGCGTTTGGCGCGACCCCATCCGTCTTCGACGGCCGCGGTGATCGATTTGCCGTCTCGCAGCTCGTCTCGGATGCGCTCGAAGTAGACGATGAACGAGTCGGCGGTGAATCCGATCGACACGATGAGACCCGCCACACCCGCGAGCGAGAGGCGGAAGCCCAGACGCCAGGCCAGGATGCAGATCACGATGTAGGTCAAGACCGCCATCACCGCGATCGACGCGATGATCACCGTCCCGAGAGCTCGGTAGGAGAACAGCGAGTAGAGGGCGACGAGCGCGAGGCCGATGAGCCCCGCGATCAGCCCGATCTGGAGCTGCTGGGTGCCGAGCGTCGCAGAGACGGTGTCGGAGCTCTGCACCTCGAAGCTGAGCGGCAGGGCGCCGAACTTCAGCTGATCGGCGAGGGTCGTCGCGGTCTCCTGCGTGAAGTCACCGGAGATGCTGGGGCGTCCGTCGAGGATCTGGCCGTTCATGCGCGGGGCACTGATGACGGATCCGTCGAGCACGAACGCGAACTGGTCGCGCGGCGAGAGGTTCGCGAGGCGGTTCTGGTTCAGGCGCGTGCTCACCTCGCCGAAGGCCTGCGTGCCGTCGGCGTTCATGGTCAGCTGCACGATCCATGCGCCGGAGCGCGGGTCGCGTCCGGCCTGCGCGTCGGTGATCGCGGTTCCGGTGAGCTCGGTCGGGCCGAGGATGAACTTCGCCTGACCGGTCGGGTCGCAGGCGATGAGCGGCTTGTCGGCCGGCTCACGGGAGGGATCGTTCTCGGGGTTCGAGCAGTCGTACGCCTGGAACTCCGCCATGAGCTTGTCGGTGACCCAGGAGGGGTCGCTCGCGTCGGTGGGCTCGGCGGTCGGGGTGTCGCTCACCGAGTCGTCGGGCGTCGGGTACGGCGTCTCGTTGCCGTCGTCGCCCACGAAGGTGTTCGTGGCGGCCGTGGTGTAGATGACCGAGCGGAACTGCAGCTGTGCGCTCGACTGGATGCGCTCACGCGTCTGATCGTCTGCCGCGCCCGGGATCTGGACGACGATGTTGCGGCCGCCCTCGGTCGTGATGTCCGCCTCGGCCACACCGGAGGCGTCGACGCGCTGGCGGATGATCGCGGCCGCCTGGTCGAGCTGCTCGGCGGACGGCGCCGCGCCGTCCTCGGTCTCGGCGCTGAGGATGATCTGCGTGCCGCCCTGCAGGTCGAGCGCGAGCTCGGGCGCCCAGGAGCTCTTCTGGAAGACGTAGACGCCGAGCGCGTTGATGCCGAACAGGATGCCCGTCACCAGGAGGAGTCCGAGGAGGACCCGCCAGGCGTGACGGACCGGGGAGGAAGTGGCCACGTGAGATCAGCTTTCTGAGATGCCGGAGTGCCGAGTGCCGCGAGGGCGGGTCTTACTTGTCGTCAGCGTCCTTGTCGAGGCGACGACGCGTCTCCTCGGGGGTCTCGACCGCGGGAGTCTCATCGACGACCGGAGTCTCCTCCACGATGACGGGGGCCTCTTCGCCGACGCCCTCGACGCCGTCGGTCAGGTCCTTGGGCTCGACGATCCGGAGGATGGCCTGGCTGTGGACCTCGATGACGGTGCCCGGCGCGATCTCGACGAGGGCCGGCGAGTCGAGGTCGTCGTGGTCGTACGCCACGATCGTGCCGTAGATGCCGCCCTGCAGCAGGACCTTCACGCCGGGGACCGTCTTGGTCGCCTTCTCCTCCTGCTCGGCCTTCATCTGCTTCTGACGGCGGCGGCCGTTGACGAACATGAAGACGACGAGGACGGCGAGGAGGCCGAAGAGGAGGATTTCCATGGGCATGAGGGCTAGCGCCTTTCTCAGGTGCACGCACCAGCCAAGGGCGCACAGTTCTATCGGGGGGAAGTCTTCAGTGATTATAGGTCATCGAGGCGAAGCGTCCCGTCCGGGTGCGGGATGCCGAGATGCTGGTACGCCTCGGGCATCGCCACCCGTCCGCGTGGCGTGCGGCCCAGAAAACCGATGCGCACGAGATAGGGCTCGACCACGCTCTCGACCGTCTCGCCTTCCTCGCCGACCGCGACCGCGAGGGTGCTGAGCCCCACCGGTCCCCCGCGGAAACGCCGGACCAGAGCATCCAGCACGGCCCTGTCGAGCCTGTCCAACCCGATCGGATCGACGTCGTACAGCTCGAGCGCGGCGCGCACGTCGTCGAGCGAGGCCGCGCCGCCACCGTGCACGAGCGCGTAGTCGCGCACGCGCCGCAGCAGCCGGTTCGCGATGCGGGGCGTGCCTCGCGATCGTCGGGCGATCTCCGCGAGCGAGTCACCGGGCAGATCGACGCCGAGCACGAGCGCCGAACGGGCGATGACCTGTTCGAGCTCGGACTCGTCGTAGAACTCGAGATGCCCGGTGAACCCGAAGCGATCTCGCAACGGGTTCGGCAGCAGACCCGAACGCGTCGTCGCGCCGACGAGCGTGAACGGCGCGAGCTCGAGCGGGATACTCGTCGCACCCGCACCCTTGCCCACCATGATGTCGATGCGGAAGTCCTCCATCGCGAGGTACAGCATCTCCTCGGCGGAACGCGCCATCCGGTGGATCTCGTCGATGAACAGCACCTCCCCGGGTACGAGGCTCGAGAGCAGCGCGGCCAGATCGCCGGCGTGCTGAATGGCGGGCCCGCTGGACAACCGCAGTGGACGCTCGCTCTCGTGCGCCACGATCATCGCGAGAGTCGTCTTGCCGAGACCGGGCGGACCCGCGAGGAGGATGTGGTCGGGCGGTCGGCTCTGGATGCGCGCGGCGTCGAGCAGCAGCTGCAACTGCCCGCGGACCTTCTGCTGGCCGACGAAGTCACCCAGGCTCGTGGGGCGCAGCGCGCCCTCGATCGCGAGCTCGGTCTCGTCGACCGGCTCGGTCGCGTCGCGCGCGTCAGACACGTGCCGGCCCCAGCGCCGCGAGCGTGCGACGCAGCAGCGGCGCGACGGCCGCGCGCTCGGCATCCGTCGCCTCCGCCGCCGTCTGCGCTGCGGCCTCGACCGCCACCTTCTCCGACCAGCCGAGTCCGACCAGGGCCGCGGCGACCTGATCGACCACGTCCGACCCCCCGGCGGCTGTCGGCTTCGACACGGGGCTGCTCGGATGCACCTTTCCGGCGAGCTGCACGACGATGAGCTTCGCGGTCTTGGGCCCGATCCCCGACACGCGGCGGAACGGCGCGTCGTCCTCCGCGGTCACCGCCTCGGCGATCTGATCGACAGTGAGGTGCGAGAGCACCCCCAGCGCGGACTTGGGGCCGACTCCCGTGACGCTGATGAGGAGACCGAAGATCTCGAGCTCGTCACGCTGCGCGAACCCGTACAGCGACAGCGCGTCCTCGCGGACGATCAGGCTCGTGTGCAGCTGCAGGCGCTCCCCGACCGTGGCCGTGTGCGCGACGTCACCCGGCACGGCGACCGAGAAGCCGACACCGCCGACGTCGATCACGACGTGGTCGGAGGACGTGTGCAGGACCGTGCCGTGCAGCGAGGAGATCATCCTCCCAGCCTAGACGCGGGATCGTACGTATGTTCGAGCGACACGCTCGGCGTCGGCCCATGCGCGCTGAGCGGGTGTCAGAGCGTCGCCCGGCGAGGACGTCGCGGTCCCGCGGCGCCACGCGTGGCACAGGGCGATCGCAAGCGCATCCGCGGCATCGGCCGGCTGCGGGGGCGTGTCCAGACGCAGGATCCGGGCGATCATCGCCTGCACCTGCTTCTTGTCGGCGGACCCGTATCCGGTGACCGCGGCCTTGACCTCGCTCGGCGTGTGCGTGGCCGCGGGCAACCCCGCCTCGGCGGCGAGCAGCAGCGCCACGCCGCTCGCCTGCGCCGTCCCCATGACGGTGTGGGAGTTCTGCTGCGCGAACACGCGCTCGACCGCCACGGCATCCGGACGGTGGACCTCCAGCGCTTCGCGGATGCCGGCGGCGACGAGCGCCAGGCGCTCGCCGATCGGCGCGTCCGGCGACGACCGGATGACGCCCACGTGCACGAGCGTTCCCCGACGGGCGCGATCCACGTCGACGATGCCGATGCCGCACCTGGTCAGGCCCGGGTCGATGCCGAGGACGCGAAGCGAGGTGGAGGTCACTCCCCCAGGCTAGGCGGGGCGCCGCCTCCGTCGGGTTCGGCGCGCCTAGTCGTCCTCGTTCTCGAGCTCGGCCTGCACCTCGGCCGTGAGGTCGAAGTTGCTGAAGACGTTCTGCACGTCCTCGCTGTCCTCCAGGGCGTCGATCAGGCGGAAGATCTTGCGCGCCGTGTCGGCGTCGATCTCCACCTTGAGGTTCGGGACGAACTCGACATCGGCCGATTCGTAGTCGATGCCGGCATCCTGCAGCGCCGAACGGACCGTCACGAGGTCGGTCGCCTCCGTGACGATCTCGAATCCCTCAGCGTGCGGCTCGATCTCCTCGGCCCCGGCCTCGAGTGCCGCCATCATGACGTCGTCCTCGGTCGTGCCCTCGGAGCTCACCACGATGACGCCCTTGCGGCTGAAGTTGTACGCGACGCTGCCCGGGTCGGCGAGCGTGCCGCCGTTGCGGCTGAGCGCCGTGCGCACCTCTGCGGCCGCGCGGTTCTTGTTGTCGGTCAGACACTCGATCATGAGGGCGACGCCGTTGGGTCCGTAGCCTTCGTACATGATCGAGGTGTACTCGACGGCTTCGCCGCCGATGCCCGCGCCGCGCTTCACCGCGCGGTCGATGTTGTCCTTCGGGACCGAGGTCTTCTTCGCCTTCTGCACGGCGTCGAACAGCGTCGGGTTGCCCGCCAGGTCGGCTCCGCCGAGCTTGGCCGCGACCTCGATGTTCTTGATGAGCTTCGCCCACGACTTGGCACGGCGCGCGTCGATGACGGCCTTCTTGTGCTTGGTCGTGGCCCATTTGGAATGCCCGGACATAAGTCTCCGCTCGTCGTATCCGCCCGGGGCTGGCCCAGGGCGTCGTCCAGTCTATCGAACCGCACTGCGGCCCGTCCGAGACCGACGTCGGCGCAGGCATGCGCCGGTCCGCAGGCGCGACCGAGCAGGGACGTCAGTCCTCGAGACTCGTGGACCCCGAGCGCGCGCGTGCTGCGACCACTGCCGCGGTGTCCGGCAGCATGATCGGGACGTCCATGGCGGCATCCGGCATCCACTCCGCCCACCCCTCGTCCAGCGGCCACGTGCCGTGCGCGATGAAGTCCGCTCCTGCGTGGTCCGCGATCGCCCGCACCGCTTCAGCCTGCTGCGGCGTGAACCGCCCCTGCTCGACCGCAGCCTCCAGCTCGTCGGCGTCCTTGAGCCAGACGTCCTCATCGCCCGGATGCTCGGCGTCGATCCAGAGGTCGAGCACGAGGTCGCGGGTGAAGACGGCCGCCTCGGCGCCGGCGATGCGGCGGTGCGGCAGCTCGATGTTGACGTAGACGCCATCGGGCGTGCCATCCTCCCGGCGGAAGAACCACACCGACCACGGCATGCCTGTCGGAGCGATGCGGAGGATGCCGGGGCCTCGCCATGCGCCCTCGACGGCGTGCCACGGCACGAGCGAGCGCTGCGCGAGCGGCACGTCCCGCACGCGCCGACCATCCGCGGGCACGGCGTCGAGGCGGGCGGAGCCCGAGGGCGTCCACGCGACCAGGCCGCGGTCGTCGTCCCGCACGACGACCGCGGTCTCGATCACGCGCCCGTAGCGCCACAGGATCTCCTGTCCGCGAGCGAGACGCGGCGCCGCAGCATCCGCCGACGGGATGGCGCGGTCGTATGCCGGATCCGCGTGCGCCGTGCCCTGCTCGTCCGCGTCGAGGAGCGCAAGAGCGTCCGACAGCGAGACAGGTCGGTCGGCCACACCTGCCCATTCCGTGCCGCGCCGGCCGACGAGTTCAACCGTGCCTCCACTCGCACTGACTCCGGTCGTCCCCACAGGCGTTCGCATTCCGACACCGTACCCGTGCGGACCGAATGCGGTTCAGACCCGCGCCGCGACCCGGTCGAGGAATCGGCGATGGAACCGGGTCTCCCCCGTGATCTCCGGGTGGAAGCTCAGACCGAGCAAAGCGCCCTGCTCGACCGCGACGACACGACCGTCGTCCAGCGACGCCAGCACGGATGCCGCGGGCCCGACGCTCTCCACCACCGGGCCGCGGATGAACGCGGCGTGCACGGGGTCTCCCCCGAGGTCCGGCACGTCGAGGTCGGCCTCGAAGGACTCGACCTGACGGCCGAAGGCGTTGCGGCGCACGGTGACGTCGAGTCCGCCGAAGGACTCCTGCCCGTCGATCGCATCGACGAGCCGATCGGCGAGCATGATCAGACCCGCACAGGTGCCGAGCACCGGCACCCCGGCGTCGATCGCCGCGCGGATCGGCCCCTGCATCCCGAACAGTCGCGACAGCTTGTCAATGACGCTCGACTCTCCGCCGGGGATCACCAGGCCGTCGACGGCGTGGAGCTCAGCCGGGCGTCGCACGAGCTCGACCTCGGCCCCGAGTCCGGCGAGCAGGGCGGCATGCTCGCGCACGTCGCCCTGCAGCGCGAGCACACCGACCCGAGGACTACCAGCCACGCTCGGCGAGGCGGTGCGGTGCGGGCAGGTCCGACACGTTGATCCCCACCATGGCCTCGCCGAGTCCGCGGGAGACCTCGGCGATGACCTTCGCGTCGTCGAAGAAGGTGGTGGCCTTGACGATGGCCTTCGCCCGCTCAGCGGGGTTGCCCGACTTGAAGATGCCGGAGCCCACGAACACGCCGTCCGCGCCGAGCTGCATCATCATCGCAGCGTCCGCCGGCGTCGCGACGCCGCCGGCGACGAACAGCACGACGGGGAGCTTCCCCGTCTCGGCGATCTCGGCCACGAGCTCGTACGGCGCCTGCAGCTCCTTCGCCGCGACGAACAGCTCGTCCTTGGGCAGCGCGGTGAGGGCGGCGATCTCTCCCCGGATCTTGCGGATGTGCTTCATCGCCTCCGAGACGTCGCCCGTGCCGGCCTCGCCCTTCGAGCGGATCATCGCGGCGCCCTCGTTGATGCGACGCAGCGCCTCGCCGAGGTTCGTGGCCCCGCAGACGAACGGCACCGTGAAGCCGAACTTGTCGATGTGGTTCACGTAGTCGGCGGGTGAGAGCACCTCGGATTCGTCGATGTAGTCGACGCCGAGCTCCTGCAGCACCTGGGCCTCGACGAAGTGGCCGATGCGCGCCTTCGCCATGACGGGGATCGACACGGCGTCGATGATGCTGTCGATCATGTCGGGGTCGCTCATGCGCGACACGCCGCCCTGCGCGCGGATGTCGGCGGGCACCCGCTCGAGCGCCATGACGGCGACGGCACCGGCATCCTCGGCGATCTTCGCCTGCTCGGCGGTCACGACGTCCATGATGACGCCGCCCTTGAGCATCTCGGCGAGACCGCGCTTGACGCGGGAGGATCCGGTGGTGGGGTTCTCGGTCATGACTGACTCCTGTCGGGGTTTGATCTAGGTCAAACGATAGCACTGTCCGGAACGACATAGAATCGACACGAGGACACATGAGCGACCAGATCACCGGAACCACCGCGGCCGACATCGCCGCCAGCGTGCGCGACCTGCGCGATCGCGGAGTCCTCGGCGCCGGCAGCGCACTCCCCCCGGTTCGCGAGCTCGCTGCGACGCTGGGCGTGAACCGCAACACCGCCGTCGCCGCCTACCGTCAGCTCGCGCAGGCGGGACTCGTCGTCTCGCGAGGACGCGCCGGCACCGTGATCGCCGGGCACGAGAGCGTGGCCCAGGAAGGGTACGCCGCCGACACCGTGCTGCGCGACGTCGGCACCGGCAACCCCGACCCCCGACTGATCCCCGACCCCTCCAGCGCCCTCGCGACGGTCGCCGGACGACCGGTGCTCTACGGGGAGCCCGTGATCGACCGCGGGCTCGAGACCTGGGCGCAGGAGTGGGTCGCGGGCGACCTGGACTCGATCGACTTCCGCATCACCATCACGAGCGGTGCCGTCGACGCGGTCGAGCGCCTCCTCGCGCAAGCCCTCATGCGCGACGATGCGGTCGCGCTCGAGGATCCGTGCTTCCTCGCCAGCATCCACACGGTCCGCCTCGGCGGATACCGGGCCGTGCCGGTCCCCGTCGACGAGCAGGGCATGACCGTCGACGGACTCCGTGCCGCTCTCGACGCGGGCGTCCGCGCCGTGATCTGCACACCGCGCGCGCAGAACCCCACCGGCGCGAGCCTCACCCCCGAGCGCGCGGCGGAGCTGCGCGCCGTCCTGGCCGATCACCCCTATGTGCTCCTCATCGAGGACGACCACTTCTCGATGCTGTCAGGACGCCCCTACGAGAGCCTGATCGGCCCCGCACATCGCCGATATGCCCTCGTGCGCTCCGTCTCGAAGTTCCTCGGTCCGGACATGTGCCTCGCGGTCGCCGCCACCGACCCGACGACCGCCGAGCGCCTCGCGATGCGCCTGAGCCCAGGGACCACGTGGGTCAGTCATCTGCTGCAGCGGCTCACGCTCACGCAGCTCACCGACCCCGATGTAACCGCCTCGATCGCCGCGGCCCGGGAGCACTACGTCGAGCGCAACGCCCGGTTCTCGTCGCTGCTGCGGGATGCCGGTCTGGACGCCCCTCAGACCGACGGTCTGAGCCTGTGGGTCGCCCTTCCGCGGCCGGCGAGGCTCGTCGCTGAAAGACTCATGCGCCGCGGATGGCTCGCTCGCACCGGTGACGAGTTCGCCCTCGACGAGCGTGCGGCCCCCTCGCATCACCTGCGCCTCACGGTGCACGATCT
This sequence comes from Microbacterium sp. GCS4, assembly GCF_001262495.1. Lineage (GTDB taxonomy): Bacteria > Actinomycetota > Actinomycetes > Actinomycetales > Microbacteriaceae > Microbacterium. The sequence continues at coordinate 242,719 of NZ_LGYE01000001.1, read as the reverse complement.
CTCCGACGACGATGCGGAGACGCTCGTCACCGACCTCGTCGCGGCCACGCGATGACGACCCGCCGCGAGCACCCGCCCGCACTCACACTCAGAGAAAGGATCGGGGAATGAAGGTCCTCTCCATCCAGTCCGCCGTCGCCTACGGACACGTCGGCAACTCCGCCGCCGTGTTCCCGATGCAGCGCATCGGCGTCGAGGTGCTGCCCGTCTACACCGTGAACTTCTCGAACCACACGGGCTACGGTGCCTGGCGCGGACCGATGATCTCACCGGAGGATGTGCGCGAGGTCATCACCGGGATCGAGGAGCGCGAGGCGTTCCCCGAGATCGACGCCGTTCTCAGCGGCTACCAGGGCGGGGAGGGGATCGGCGACGTCATCATCGACGCGGTCGCGCGCGTCAAGGCCGCGAACCCGAATGCGGTCTACGCGTGCGACCCGGTCATGGGCAACGCCAAGTCCGGATGCTTCGTCGCACCGGCGATCCCCGTGCTGCTGCGCGAGAAGGTCGTCCCCGTGGCTGACATCATCACGCCGAACCAGTTCGAGCTCGGGTTCCTGACCGGCACCGAGCCGGACACGCTCGAGTCCACCCTCGCCTCGGTCGATCTGGCCATGGCGATGGGCCCGACCACGGTGCTCGTCACGAGCGTCGAACGACCTGACCGCGAAGAGGGGACGATCGAGATGCTCGTCGCCGACGCGAAGGGCGCCTGGATCGTACAGACCCCACGTCTGCCGATGAAGGCCAATGGATCCGGCGACGTCACCGCGGCGCTCTTCACCTCGCACTACGTCGCGACCGGCGACGCGAAGCTCGCCCTCGAGCGCACGGCATCCAGCGTGTTCGACCTGCTGAGCCTGACGCTCGAGTCCGGCGCACGCGAGCTGCAGCTCGTCGAGGCGCAGGAGTTCTACGCGCACCCGCGGATGCAGTTCACCGCCCGCCAGGTGCGCTGAGCCTCCCCACAACCCCGCTGGCAGCGGATCAGGGCTTCGGCCAGGCCGCCGACACAGCCTCACGCACCTCGCCGAGCAGCTGCGGCAGCGCCTTGGTCTTCGCGACGATCGGGAAGAAGTTCGCGTCGGACGTCCACCGCGGCACGACGTGCTGGTGCAGGTGCCCGTCGACGCCCGCACCGGCCACCGCGCCCTGGTTCATCCCGAGGTTGAAGCCGTCGCAGCGGGACACCTCGCGCAGCACGCGCATCCCGATCTGGGTGAGCGCGCCGATCTCGGCGACCTCCTCGGGGGTCGCCTGGTCGTAGGTGGCGATGTGCCGGTAGGGGCACACGAGCAGGTGACCCGAGTTGTACGGGAACAGGTTCAGCAGCACGTACGCCGTCTCGCCGCGGGCGACGATCAGACGCTCGGCATCCGGGAACTTCGGTGCCTCGCAGAACGGGCACTCCTCGCGCAGCGGCTCGGGCCCGGCCTGGATGTACGCCATCCGGTGCGGGGTCCACAGGCGCTGGAACTCGTCGGAGACGCCGGCCAGGAGACCGGCGTCCTCGACGGAGGAGTGCTCGTCGGTCACGCCAGGTCCCCGGCGGTCTGCACCAGAGTGTGGTCGGCGATCGCGGCGCGGATGCGCGACACAGCGTCGGCGATCGGCACGCCGTTCTCCTGCGAGCCGTCGCGGTAACGGAAGGAGACAGTGCCGGCATCCCGGTCCTTCTCCCCCGCGATCAGCAGCAGCGGGACCTTGCCGGTCGTGTGCGTGCGGATCTTCTTCTGCATCCGGTCGTCGGAGGTGTCGAGCTCGGCGCGGACTCCGGAGTCGCGCAGCGTGCGGATGACGTCGCCGAGGTAGTCGGCGAAGTCTTCCGCGACGGGGATGCCGACCACCTGCACGGGCGACAGCCACACCGGGAAGTCACCCGCATAGTGCTCGAGCAGGATCGCGAAGAACCGCTCGATCGAGCCGAACAGCGCGCGGTGGATCATGATCGGTCGCTTCTTCTGACCGTCCTTGTCCATGAACTCCAGCTCGAAGCGCTCGGGCAGGTTCGGGTCGACCTGCACCGTCGAGAGCTGCCACGTACGACCGATCGCGTCTCGCGTCTTGAGGTCGATCTTCGGGCCGTAGAACGCGGCCTCGCCCGGCACCTCGGTGAGCTTCAGACCGGATGCGACGGCGACGCGGCGCAGCGCGTCGGTCGACGACTCCCAGAACTCGTCCGATCCGATCCACTTGGACTTCTCGTCGTCCTTCATCGACAGCTCGAGCTCGAAGTCGGTGAGACCGAAGTCGCGCAGCATCGACAGGATGAAGTCGAGGACCTTCGCGACCTCGCCCTCCAGCTGGTCGGGCGTGACGAACAGGTGCGAGTCGTCCTGGGTGAAGCCGCGCACGCGGGTGAGGCCGTGCAGCGCACCGGAGAGCTCGTTGCGGTAGACCGTGCCGTTCTCCGCGAAGCGCAGCGGCAGGTCACGGTAGCTGCGGGCGCGCTCCTTATAGATGAGGATGTGCATCGGGCAGTTCATCGGCTTCAGGTAGTAGTCCTGGCCCTGCTTGGTGACGTTGCCCTCGTCGTCGCGCTCCTCGTCCATGACGATCGGCGGGTACATGCCCTCCTTGTACGTCACGAGGTGGTTCGAGGTGAGGAACAGGTCCTCCTTCGAGATGTGCGGCGTGTACACGTAGGTGTAGCCGCCCTGGATGTGTCGCGTGCGCGCGTGCTGCTCCATCTCGCCGCGCACGATGCCACCGCGCGGATGCCACACCGAGAGACCGGAACCGATCTCCTCGGGGAAGGAGAACAGGTCGAGCTCCTTGCCCAGTCGGCGGTGGTCGCGCTTGGCGGCCTCCTCGAGCCGGTGCTGGTACGCACGCAGCTCGTCCTTGGAGGGCCACGCCGTGCCGTAGATGCGCTGCAGCTGCGGGTTCTTCTCACTGCCGCGCCAGTACGCGGCGGCGATGCGGGTCAGATCCCAGCCGTTGCCGATCATGCGGGTGTTGGGCAGGTGCGGACCGCGGCAGAGATCCTTCCAGACGACCTCGCCGTCGCGGGTCGTGTTGTCGTAGATCGTGAGCTCGCCCTCGCCGACCTCGACCGACGCGCCCTCCGCCGCCTCCTTGCCGCCCTTGAGCCCGATCAGCTCGAGCTTGAACGGCTCGTCGGCGAGCTCGGCGCGCGCCTCGTCGTCGGTGACGACACGACGCACGAACCGCTGGCCCTCGCGGACGATGCGCTGCATCTCCTTCGTGATGGCCTTGAGGTCCTCGGGCGTGAACGGGGAGTCGACGCCGAAGTCGTAGTAGAAGCCGTCGGTGATGGGCGGGCCGATGCCGAGGTTCGCCTGCGGGTTGATGCGCTGCACCGCCTGAGCGAGCACATGGGCGGTGGAGTGGCGCAGGATGCTCAGACCGTCGGGGCTGTCGATCGTGACCGGCTCGACCTCGTCGGCGTCGGTCACCGTGGTCGCGAGGTCCTTGAGGGTCCCGTTGACGCGCATGGCGACGACTGAGCGGTCGGAGAACAGGGCGAAGCCGTCTTTCGGCTGGGCATTTTCAGGCACGGAACACTCCATCTGGGTCTCGGACAAGGCTACTCGCATGAGCGACCGCTCCCGACCTCTACGCGCCGCCCTCCGAGGCTGCCGTCGCCGCCGTGGGCGCGAGGATGATGATCGCCGCGCCGGCCAGCGCGACGGCTGAGCCGATCCAGTCCCACATCGTGGGCCTGAACCCATCGACGATGATCCCCCAGGCCAGGGATCCGGCGATGAAGATCCCGCCGTAGGAGGCCAGCACCCGTCCGAAGTTCGCGTCGGGCTGCAGCGCGGCGAGGAACCCGTACGCGCCGAGCGCCATGACGCCCAGCACCGCGAACATCCACCCCCGATCCTCCTTGACCGACTGCCACACGAGCCAGGCTCCGCCGATCTCGGCGGCGGCGGCGAGTACGAAGAGGATGCTGATGCGGAGCACGGTCATGCTGCCACGGTAGCGTGGGGCGCATGCTCAAAGACGTGCTCCGCTGGCTGCTCGCCGCCCTCCTCGCCGCCGCCGGCATCATGCACTTCGTCAGCACGCGCGGTTTCCGGCTCGTCGTTCCCTACTGGGCCACGCGGCTCACGCGCCTCGACAAGGAGGCCATCGTGATCGCCTCGGGCGCGGTCGAGGTGGGTCTCGCCGCCGCGCTGGTCGGTCTGACGAAGGAACGCCGACGTGTGGGGCTCGCGACCGCCGCTTTCTTCGTCGCCGTGTTCCCCGGCAATGTGCACCAGTGGCGGACCGGCCGATCCGCGCCGGGTCTCGACACCGACCGACGTCGGTTCGGACGGCTGTTCCTGCAGCCCGTGCTCGTCGCGTGGGCTGTCTGGGCGACCCGTCCGGACCGGAAGCCTACCGTCCGCCGACGTCGGCGTCGAGGCCGCAACTGAGACTCTGCACGGGCGACCGGGGACGGGGACAATAGGCGCATGGCCTCCCCCTCACTCGTGTGGCTCCGCGACGACCTGCGCGTCGCCGACAACCCCGCCCTGCGCGCCGCGATGGACCGCGACGAGCCGATCGTCGTGCTGTTCGTGCTCGACGAGGAGTCGCCCGGGATCCGACCACTCGGCGGGGCGGCGCGCTGGTGGCTGCACCACTCGCTCGCGTCGCTCGCGGACACGCTGGACGATCTCGGTACGACGCTCGTGCTCCGCCGCGGTCCGGCCGAGAAGGTGGTGCGCGAGGTCGTGGACGAGAGCGGCGCCTCCGCCGTGTTCTGGAACCGACGGTACGGGGGCGCGGAGCGCGAGGTCGACAGCTCCCTCAAGACCGCGCTGCGCGACGACGGCCTGGAGGTCGCCTCCTTCCACGCGTCGCTGCTGCACGAGCCGTGGACCGTGAAGACGGGCGCCGGGACCCACTTCTCGGTGTTCACGCCCTTCTGGCGCGCGGCGCGCGCCCTGCCCGCACCGCGTGCGCCTCTCCCCACTCCCCGCAGCCTTCACGGGCTGCGCGGCGGCCCGGCATCCGACGATCTCGACGGCTGGGATCTGCTCCCCACCTGGCCCGACTGGGCCGGGGGTCTGCGGGACACCTGGGAACCCGGCGAAGCCGCCGCACGCACGAGGCTGCACGAGTTCCTCCACGAGGACCTCCCGCAGTACGACCGCGCACGCGACGAGCCCTCAGCCGGTGCGACCTCTCTGCTGTCGCCGCGTCTCCGCTGGGGCGAGCTCAGCCCTTTCACGGTGTGGCACGAGGCGGTCGCCGTCGACGGCGCGGCGGGTTTCCTGTCGGAGCTCGGCTGGCGCGAATTCGCCTGGCACACCGCGTTCCACTTTCCAGAGCTCGCGACGAAGAACCTGCGCCGCGAGTTCGACGCCTTCCCGTGGCCGCGCCTGCACCCCTCGCACCTCGAGGCCTGGCAGAAGGGCGAGACCGGGGTGCCTCTGGTCGACGCGGGCATGAGGGAGCTCTGGCGCACGGGCTACATGCACAACCGGGTCCGGATGGTGACCGCCTCGTTCCTCGTGAAGAACCTGCTGATCGACTGGCGGCGCGGCGAGGAGTGGTTCTGGGACACGCTGGTCGACGCCGACGGAGCGAACAACCCGTTCAACTGGCAGTGGGTCGCCGGTTCCGGCGCCGACGCCGCCCCGTACTTCCGGGTGTTCAACCCGGAGCTGCAGGCGAAGAAGTTCGACCCGCAGGGTCTGTACATCTCCGAATGGGCGGCCGACGCTCCCACAGAGCCGATCGTCGACCTCGGTGAGACTCGGAAGGCGGCCTTGGCCGCCTACGACGTGGTCAAGCGCTCGTCACGCGCCGAGTCGTGACGAGCGTTCGACAGGCTCGCGCCGTCGCTCAGGCCGTGTTGCGGACGCTGCCCGCATCGACGTCGGCCTGCGTGATCGTGTAGAACGCGGTGGCCGTGGCTGCCTGGCCCACGGGGATCACGCCCGAGGTGGACGTGGGCCAGGTGACGACCGGAGGCGAGAGCCCGGGCAGAGGGTCGACGAGCGACGCGTTCGCGAGCGTGACGTTGCCCGTGTTGCGGATCGTGAACGTGTAATTGATGCGGTCGCCGACGCGGCCGGTGGCGCCGCTCGCGAGGGCGCCGGTCTTCGTGACGGTGACGGCGCCGGCCGCCGCGATCGGCGTGACGCGGTTGGCTTGCCCGGTCGGGCGCACTCCCCCGTCGCTGTCCGCCGCGCTCACCGTGGCGGTGTTCGCGACGGATCCGGCATCCACGTCCGATTGCTTGTGTGTGTACGTCGCACTGGCGGTGACCGACTGCCCCGGCGTCAGCGTTCCCGCGGTGCCCGGCCACGCGCCGAAGGTGATCGCGGACAGACCGACCAGCGGATCGGTGATGACGATGCCCGTGAGGACCGACTGGCCGGTGTTCGTGACCGTGAACGTGTAGTTGACGACGTCGCCGGCCTTGCCGGTGCCGCCAGGGGCGAGGGCACTGGTCTTCGTCAGGCTGATGGCGCTGAGCAGCACCGTGGTGCTGTCGCTGTCCTGAGCGAGGAAGTCGCCCACCACGGTTCTCGCGGTCGCGTCCGCGGTCGACACGTATCCCGTGGACGAGGGGGCGGATGCGGTGCAGGTGTAGGTGGTCGACTCGAGGGGCGCGAGCGTGAGAGTGCCGAGGCTGCGGGCGCAGTTCGCCTGATCGTCGGTCACGACGATGTTGCGCAGGGTGCCGGCGCCCGTGTTCGTGATGCGGATCGTGAACGTCGCGAGCTCGGTCGCCGTGCGCGCCTGGGTGTCCGCGGTGCCGTCGAAGGTCTTCACGAGCTGCAGACCGGCCGTCGGGACCGAGAGCATCGCGTTGCGCAGCAGATAGGAATCACCGGAAGTGCCCAGTCGGAGATTGACGGTGGAGTCGCCGGCGACGACGTTCGACAGCGGGACCGAAGCGACGTCGACGCTCTGGTTCGTGAACGCCGTGCCCGCTGTTCCGGTGTATCTGACCGACCCCACCGCGCGCGAGATGCCGATGTTGCCGGTGGCGCCCGCGGCGTTCGGGATCTCCGTGTACGCGGTGGATCCCCCGCGCGAATACGACGCCGAGTCTCCGGTGATGTTGCGGTCGCCCTCGAAGAGCGTGAAGCCCGCGCGGGTGCCTGCTGCGACGGCGGTGAAGCCGTTGAACGCGACGGTGAGGTCGGCGTCGTTGGCTCCCTGACGCACGTGGCCCTCGTAGTAGATGATGTTGTGCGGCACGGAGGCCGGGTTGTTCGGCAGGTACGTCCCGTAGTCGTAGACGACGGAGATCGACCACCCGGCGTAGCATCCGGCTCCCGTCGGGGTCCAGATGTTGCCGGCGGAGATCGTGACCTCGGTGCCCGTGGGCACCGAGGCGAACGCCGAGGTGACGTCGGCGCTGGCCGAGTAGTACAGGGCAGTCGCCTGTGACGCGGGGTCGACCAGCACGTTGCCGGGCGCGATGTCGGTGATGGCCGCGTTCGCCACCTTCAGCTGGACCGAGCGGTTCGTGTAACCGGTCGCGCTGCCCGCCGGCATGGTCGCGACCCCGCGACCCGCGGAGTACTGCGCGCACAGGCGTCGGGTGTCACCCGTGTACACGCCGGTGTTGGCGCTCCAGGTGAGGAACGCCTTGACCACGGTCGCTCCGGACGGGATCGTCATGGTCGCGCTGCTCGAGTTCGAGGTGAACCCCGTCACGGAGTTGTTCTGTGTCATGACGAAGTTGTCGTTTGACGTTCTGCGCGTTCGTGCTCGATGCGGCGTGCAGATCGACGCAGGAGCCGTTCGTGGTGGCCGTCGTTGCCGAGCAGGCGAGGACGCCGTTTCCTGCCATGAGGAAGTCGCCGTTGACGTTGGCCTGATAGTTCGGGGCGGTTCCGGAGTTCGTGCCCCACTGCACGACGGCGGCTTCCGCCGAGGTGGGAGTACCGAGCGTGAGGCCGGCGGCGATCACGGCGACGGCGGTGGCCATCGCGACGAACGACCGACGAAGTCGTCGCCGCGCACCTCCCCCGACCATCGCGAACCCCCCTCAAGGTCCCGTCGGACCCGGTGTCCGGATGCGACGTTGTCAGAAAACGATAGGCGAACTCTCAGGTGGTGACAATGATGCAGGTGTGACGGATGAGGCGCGTGAGCGCTCCCATGCGAACAGCCGATCATCTCTGATCTGGGATTTTGGCAGTCCGACACAAATTGCGCCGATCTTCGTCCAGCCACCCCATGACCTTCGTCGTATGCGCACGCGCTCCGGCGGTCCGTCGCGCCGTCGCTCGATCAGTCCTCTGCCGCGACTCCCGGACGCGCTGCGGGTTCCGGAACGAGGTACAGACCCGACGGTGCATTCGCGGTCTGCGTCAGCGCGTCTATCCAGGCTCTGTTGATGGAGGGCTGTCGTCCGCCGTGGTACTTGAAGACGAGTGCGCTCTGCGGGTTAACCCACACCGTGCTGCGTCCGCCGCCCGTGCTGATGTCGTCCTTCCAGGACAGAGCGAACGGCTCTCCCCGGCGGAGCTTGGACGTGATGACGATCTGCAGGTGGGTGAGCGCCCGGTCTTCGATCTCGACCTTCTGACTACCTTCATACGTGAGTCGGCCCACGGCACTTCTCTCTGATGACCACGACACCGCGGGGGTGCAATGCGAGGGATTGCTGCGTGGGCTCAGCAAGCGTCTCACCAGCATCCCGCATTCGAGAAACTTCGCAGGGGGGATTGACTACCGCAGGATCGTTGCGATATCAACCCCTGAAATCGATGCTTCGCATCTCGAGTTCGTGGTGGTAGGGCTCGGCGCCGTCGCGCTCGTGGACGAGGTCCTCGAGCTACCGGACGACGCCACCCCGTAGTTCAGCGCGCTCAGAGCCCCCAGTCGGGCATGCTGTCCCACATCTCGGGAGCCACTTCGCTCGTGTACGCCCCGCCGGTCGTGACGACGACGCGAGAGCGGGAATGGATCAGCACGGCCACCATCTGATCGCCCGTGGACAGGTAGATGAAGGCGGGAGGGGATGCTGCCGCTGCCTCGATCTGAGTCATCACCTCGGTCAGATCCCGGCCGTCTCCGAGAATGAAGTCTCGTCCGTCGATCTCGATATGCGCCCGCGAGCCTGTGTCCACCATGTCAGCACGATAGGTCGAGGACCGCTCGACTCGAAGGGGGTTGCGTGATGGAGATCTTCAGCGCAGGGACGCACGAGACCTCCCACGGGAATACGAGAAAACCCCCGGCAGAACCGGGGGTTTCAGTGTGCGCGATACTGGGATCGAACCAGTGACCTCTTCCGTGTCAGGGAAGCGCGCTACCGCTGCGCCAATCGCGCCCGTATGGGCTATTCAGTTTGTAGAGAGGTGGCGACGGGATTCGAACCCGTGTAAACGGCTTTGCAGGCCGGTGCCTAGCCGCTCGGCCACGCCACCGTGTGGATTGACCCCACGTGCTGAAGGCCCTCCGAAGAAGGCCCTTGCACTTGAGCGGATGACGAGACTCGAACTCGCGACCCCAACCTTGGCAAGGTTGTGCGCTACCAACTGCGCTACATCCGCGTTGTTCCCGGTTGTTGTCCCGGGCACTTATGAAACATTAGCCGATGATCCGCCGCTGTCCAAACCGGAACCGATTCTCGCGCGTGTCTCTCAGGATGGTCGTCGGGGGCTCCGGGCGTCCGGTAGTATCGGTTGACGTACCCCACGGGAATGGGCGATTGGCGCAGTTGGTAGCGCGCTTCCTTCACACGGAAGAGGTCATCGGTTCGAGTCCGGTATCGCCCACCACAGAAGCCCCGCACACCGATCCAGTGGCGGGGCTTCCTCGTCCCCCCCCGCTCGCGTCATGGTAACTTAGGGTCGCCTTACCACGACCCGAGAGGACCGGCGAGAAGCGATGCCCCGGACGGAGACCGAGACCGACGACTCCGTCGTGTGGCGCATCGGCACGAACTCCTTTGCACTCTCGGACCGCGTCGAATGGGAACAGCACGTCCACGAGGACCGTCACGAGCTCCTGTGGGGCACTCGCGGGGCGTTGACCGCCGAGACGGACGACGGATACTTCGCCATCCCCGGCACGCTGGGTCTCTGGATCCCGGCGGGTGTCGCCCATCGCGTGGCCGCCGCGGCCGGCACGACCTTCCGCTGCACCTTCATCGACCTGGACGTCGCGGACGCGCCTTCGCGGACGACGGCGGTCGCGATGCCCGACGTCATCCGCGTGCTCCTGGACCGCCTTGAGAATCCGCCGTACCTGCCGACGATCCCGAGGGCGCACGCCGAGGAGCTCGTCGTGAGCCTGCTCGAGCCCGTCGAGGTGTCGACGATCGATCTCCCGCTCCCCCTCGACACGCGCACACGACTGATCGCCGAAGCGCTGCTCTCCGATCCCGCCGACGACCGCTCGATCGAGGACTGGGGTCGACACGTAGGCGCGAGCGCGCGCAACCTCTCCCGCCTGTTCGTCGCGGAGACCGGGATGAGCTTCTCGACCTGGCGCACCCGTGCACGCATGCGACGGGCGATCGAGTGGCTCGCCGCCGACCACACCGTGTCGTTCGTCAGCCGTCGATCCGGGTACGCGACCCCGAGCGCCTTCGTGCAGGCGTTCCGTCGCGAACTGGGGCGCACTCCGGGCGAGTTCGCCTCCGCCAGGAGCGCCGCAGAGCGCAAGTCGGCCTGAGCGCGATACGGCACGGCCGCTCCGGAACACAGCGCGGATCGATACTGGGTTAGCCAAGCCTTACCTTGCTGCTCGGCATCCCCGATCCCGAATCCCGGAAGACAGTCATGCGCTCCACACCCCTCTCCCTCGCCGCGCTCGCAGCGACGGCCCTCCTGCTCACCTCCTGCGCCGGGGCCTCCGCCTCCGGATCCGCGGCCGGCGACACCGTCGAGGTGACCACGCCCGCAGGCGCCGAGATCGCGATGCCCGCCGAGCCGAAGGCCGCACTGGGCTTCTACACCACCGATCTCGACATCCTCATCACGCTCGGCTTCGACCTCGCCGGAACCCAGCCCATCCGCGATGATTTCACGTCGTTCCCGGACTTCTTCCCGCAGGAGGAACTCGAAGGCCTGAAGACGTTCGGCAACTTCCCCGAGTTCAACCTCGAGGCCGTCCTGGACGCCGAGCCCGACTTCATCCTGAGCGGACTCGGCTACGAGAAGGACCTCGACGGCCAGCTGCAGAAGATCGCCCCGACCTACACCTACAACGCCTTCGACGGCGGTGACTGGCGCGACGCCGTCGCCCAGACCGCGAAGGACCTCGGACGCGAGGACGAGTGGCAGGCGTGGGTCGACCGGTACGAGGCACGGGTCGCCGACATCCGCGCTCGCCTGGAGGCCGCGGACATCCACCCGGTCGTCGCCGACATGGGGTACTGGGACGGGCAGGTGACCGTGTCGTGCTACGGCGTGCCGTGCCTCGTGTTCGCCGACCTCGGCCTCGAGATGGCCCCGCTCATGAACGCGACCGACGAGGGACTGCCCGCAGGCGAGGACTACGCCGAGCTGAGCCCGGAGCAGCTCGGCCAGCTCGAAGGCATCGACGTCGTGTTCACCGGCGCGAACGAGGACGGCACCGTCTGGGTCGAGACCGACGACGCGCTCAAGCAGAACGCGCTGTGGCAGAGCCTCTCGTTCGTGACCGACAAGCAGTACCACCCGTACAACTACGAGATGATCTACGGCTCCCCCAGCGGGCAGGACGCATTCCTCTCCGTCGTCGAGAAGGCGCTCCTCGGATGAGCGTCAACCTCGTGCACCGCATCGTCGCTCAGCGCGTCGAACGGCTGAGCCCCGGTATGGTCCGCATCGTGTTCGGCGGTGACGGTCTGCAGGGCTTCGTGTCGACCGGCGTCGGCGACGAGTACTTCCGGGTCTTCTTCCCCGAGGACGATCAGACCGAGCCGAACCTCCCCTACCCGACCGACGACGGGTACTGGGCGTTCCCCGACGGCGTCGAGCCCGCCCCGATGCGCACCTACACCGTGCGGGACTGGGATGCCGCCGCGAACGAGCTCACGGTCGACTTCGTCGTGCACGACGGCGGAGTCGCCGCGCGGTGGGCGCTGCGGGCGCAGCCGGGAGACGTGGTCGGCGTCAACACGCCGAAGGGACTCTACGCGCCCCCGGACGACATCCGGTGGCAACTGCTGATCGCGGATGCCACAGGGCTCCCGGCCGCGGCGCGCCTCGCGGAGACGGCGCCGGCGGATGTTCGGACCCGGGTGGTCGTCGAGGTGGCTTCCGCGGAGGACGAGCTGGCCATCGCCCTGCCCGCGAGCGTCGAGCTGCACTGGGTGCACGGTGGCAACGGACACGCGCCGACGCGCATCGAGGAGATCCTCCGTGCATCCGAGCTGCCGGACGGACCGGGGTACGTCTGGGTCGCCGGCGAGACCAAGGCGACCCGTGGAGTGCGCAAGCACCTCCGCCACGACCTGCGCCTGCCGGCGACGGAATACAAGGTGATCGGATACTGGACCGAGAACGCGGAGGCCTGGCGCGAGCGCTACGAGGCCCTCGACGAGGACACGCAGTCCCGGCTCATGGCCATGTGGGACGACGACACCCGGTCGGCCGAGGACATCGAGGACGACTACGAGGCCGAGCTCGAGAAGCTCGGACTGTGACTCTCCCGTCATGACAGCTCTCCTCACCGAGGAGCAGGCGACACAGGTCCCGACATCGCGTCGGGGCCTGATCGTCGGTCTGCTCGCTCTCGCACTGGCCGTCGTCTGTGTCGCCAGCATCGTCTTCGGCTCGCAGCGCATCGGCCTCGCCGAGGTGTGGTCGGGTCTCGTCCACGGGGACGGCGATGCCGGAGCCATCGTGCAGGGCATGCGCGTCCTGCGCACCGTGGTCGGCCTCGCGGTGGGCGCCGCACTCGGCATCGCCGGCGCCCTGATCCAGGGCTTCACCCGCAACCCGCTCGCCGACCCCGGCATCCTCGGCGTCAACGCCGGTGCGAGCCTCGGAGTGGTGATCGGAGTCGCGTTCTTCGGCGTGAGCGCAGCGAGTGGCTACATCTGGTTCTCCTTCGCGGGCGCGATCGCCGCCACGGTTCTCGTGTACCTCATCGGCTCCGCCGGCCGCAGCGCCCCCGACCCCCTGCTCATGACACTGTCGGGGGTGGCCCTCGGCGCGGTGACGGGCGGGGTGGTCGCCGCCATCGGACTCCTCAACCCGAAGGTCTTCGACTCGATGCGCACCTGGAACGCCGGCTCCCTGACCTCGCTGACACCCGACGTCTACGCCGTCCTCCCCTTTCTGCCGGTCGGTCTGCTGCTCGCCTTCTGCCTCGCTCCGTCGCTCAACGCACTCGCCCTCGGCGACGATCTCGCGACGGCGCTCGGCTCGCGCGTGATCCTGACGCGTGTGCTGTCGATCGTTGCGGTCACCCTCCTGTGCGGCGCGGCGACCGCCGCTGCCGGACCCATCGCTTTCGTGGGGCTCATGGTGCCGCATGCCGTGCGCTGGCTCGTCGGTCCGCACCAGGGGTGGATCCTGCTGGGCACGCTCTTCGCCGCTCCGCTTCTCCTGCTCACCGCAGACGTCGTCGGACGCCTGGTCCTGCGCACCGGGGAGCTGCCGGTGTCGATCGTGACCGCGCTGATCGGTGCTCCCGTGCTCATCGCGCTCGTGCGCCGACGGAAGGCGAGCGGACTGTGACCGATCTGCTCGCCCCTCCCCCGGCGGTCGACGCGGGGCGCCGCGTCGTCGCCGCGCGCACGGCCCTGTTCTCGCGGCGCATCGACGTCCGCGCCGCGGTCGTGACCCTCACAGCACTGCTGCTGGCGATGGCAGTCGGCGTGCTCGCGCTGTCCCTCGGGGACGTCGCCTTCAGCCCCGGCGAGGTGCTCGCGACGCTCGTGGGACTGGGTGACTCCCGAGCCGAGCTCGTGATCCTCGAGTGGCGCCTCCCCCGGGTCCTCGGCGCCCTCGTGTTCGGTCTCGCTCTCGGTGTCGGCGGCGCGATCTTCCAGTCGCTCACTCGGAACCCGCTCAACAGCCCCGATGTCATCGGCTTCGACGCCGGCGCGTACACGGGCGCGCTCCTCGTGATCACCACCGTCGGGGTGAGCGTCACGACCACCGCGGCCGCGGCCCTCGCCGGGGGCGCCGCCACGGCTCTGCTGGTCTATCTCCTCGCCTTCCGGCGCGGCTTCACGGGGTTCCGTCTCATCATCGTCGGCATCGGCGTGGCGTCGATGCTCGCGTCCCTGAACACGTGGATCATCCTCAACGCCGACCTGAACATCGCCCTGGTCGCGAGTGCCTGGGGCGTGGGTTCGCTCAACCTCATCACGGCCGAGCAGGTGCTCGTCGCGACGTGCGTGATCGTCCCGATCGCCATTGCGGTCGCCCTGCTCGTCGACCGGATGCATCTGATGGAGATGGGCGACGACACGGCGTCGGCGCTGGGCGTCCGCATCGGCGGAACACGGCTCGCGCTCGTGATCCTCGGCGTGGGGCTCACGGCCGTCGTCACGGCCATGGCCGGACCGATCGCGTTCATCTCTCTCGCGGCCCCGCAGATAGCCCGGCGGCTCACCGGCTCCGCGAGCGTGACCCTCACCGCGTCGGGCGCGGTCGGGGCTCTCCTCCTCGTCTCCAGCGACGTGCTCGCGCAGCGCCTCTTCGCGCCGACGCAGATCCCGGTGGGGATCGTGACCGTGTGCCTCGGCGGGGTCTATCTCGTGTGGCTGCTGATCCAGGAGGCCCGACGACGATGAGCCCCGACGACACGACCGAGACGACAGGACGACGGATGCCGGATCGCACGGCATCGAGGATCACGGAGAGCAGCATGACGGACACCCTCATCACCCGGCGCGACCAGCCGCGCATCGAGACGGCCGCACGCCTCGAGGCCGAGGACATCACGATCGGGTACGACGGACGCGTGGTGTCCGAGCACCTCGATGTGGAGATCCCGCCGGGATCGTTCACGGTGGTGGTGGGGCCGAATGCGTGCGGCAAGTCGACGCTGCTGCGCGCCTTCGCCCGGCTGCTGAAGCCTCGCGAAGGTCGCGTGCTGCTCGACGGAAGAGCGATCGCGGAGCTGCCGACGAAAGAGGTCGCGCGCCGACTCGGGTTGCTGCCGCAGACGTCCATCGCGCCGGACGGCATCCGCGTCTCGGACCTCGTGGCGAGAGGGCGGCATCCGCACCAGACCATCCTGCGCCAGTGGTCGCACGACGACCAGACGGCGGTCGCGGCCGCGCTCGCCGCCACGGGGACGACCGCGCTCGCAGGACGACTGGTGGACGAGCTCTCGGGTGGTCAGCGCCAGCGCGTCTGGGTCGCGATGCTGCTCTCCCAGGAGTCGCCGACCATGCTGCTCGACGAGCCGACCACCTTCCTCGACATCGCTCACCAGTACGATCTGCTGCGGCTGTTCCACGGGCTGCACCGCGAGGGCCGGACGATCGTCGCCGTGCTGCACGACCTCAACCAGGCCGCACGGTTCGCCGACCACATGGTCATGATGCGCGACGGGAGCGTGGTGGCCTCGGGGGCGCCGTCATCGATCGTGACCGCAGAGCGGGTGCACGAGGTGTTCGGTCTCGAGTGCACCGTGATCGCCGACCCGCACTCCGGAACGCCGCTCGTCGTGCCGTGCTGAGCGCTAGCCTGGCCGGATGCCGACTCTGATCGAGGACTATGAGTCCGGGGATCCCCGACGCGTGCTGCACGCCGTGTGGCAGACGATCGGATGCCGGGACCCGGAGCTCCTGAAGCCGCTGGTGACCACTCTTCCACGCCTGAGGTCGCGCACCGAGGGCGTCGAGCTCGGCGGCATGATCTACCTGAACAGCACGCACCTCGACCACGCGTTCCGGGTCATCGAGAACTACCGCGACGGCCTGTGCTGGTGCATGGCCTACCCGGATTCGCTGACCTACGACCCGCGCAAGGAGCAGGACCGCGGTCACGCCGAGATCCGCTCCACGAGCACGCCGGGATGGGAGATGACCTACGAATGCGCGTGCACGGTGTGCGGTCAGGTGTTCGACGTGGAGCAGGGCGACCACCACGTCACATGGTGGCGCTGGGTGCCGCGCGGCCTGAAGAGACGGCGGAGCGCCGCGGCGGATGTCGGTGGCGCCGCCTAGAGTCCGAGCGTGAGGATCGCCCGGCTTCCCGACCCCTGCGCACTGTGCGGGAGATCCGAGGCCGTCCGCGTGGCGGCGGGCCTCGAGTGCGCATGGTGCGGGTGGCTTCGGGACTGCGCCCGACGTCGACCTCCCGCGGCCCGTGATCGAGGTCGTGTACTACGTGCGATACGACCGTCGCGTGAAGATCGGTACCAGCGGCCGACCACGGCAGCGCCTCGCCGCGATCCGTCACGACGAGCTCCTCGCGTTCGAACCCGGGGGTCGCGAGATCGAGCAGGCCAGGCACCGGCAGTTCGCCGCGATCCGAGAGGGCGGCGAGTGGTTCACACTCGACGAGGACTTGCGCGCGCACATCCGCGCGCTGCGCACGACCGACGACCCCTGGCAGCTCTACGCCCGCTGGACGAGCGCGGCGCTCTCACCCTGAGGTCGAGAAGCGCGGATTCCGGGACAGCACTGAGGCCCCGCACGGGACCGATACCGTACGGGGCCTCAGGCGGTCATCAGGCCGTGGCGGTCTTCACACGCGCCGGCTGCGGCTGGGAGAAGATCACGACGACGATCACGGCGATACCGACGACGACGTGCGGCAGCCACACATTCGGGGCCTGGTTCGCGAAGCCGAAGATCCACGGCGAGAGCGCCAGGAACAGGCTCGCGACGATGTCGAACACGAGGTGGACGGGCATCGGGATGAAGCCGAAGGGGCCCCACTCGTACTTGGTGAACAGGCTGTAGACGATCAGTCCGACACCGAGGACGATCGGGATGATGACGGCGGGGCCGCCCATGCTCGCGAAACCGAACAGCCACGGTGCTGCGATGAGCGCCACTCCGACGATGTAGTCGAGGATGCCGTGGACCTTGGTGGGGATGAAACGCATGATTCCTCCTAGTGGCGCCGCTCCGTGCGGCTCACAGGTGGTTCGCGACCCTCACCGGAACGGATTGGAACGGTCAGCCGCGAGCCCAGCCGTAGCGCCGGGTGAGAGCCTCGACCACCCGCCCGTAGCGCCCCTTGTCGAGCACCGCCGCCTCGCGGCGGAGCCCGGTCTCGTGCACGCTGTAGAGCTGCTCGATGTCGACCCAGGACTCCCGTCCCTGGGAGTCCCACGCGCCTGAGCCGATCGGGAGGTAGTCGCGATCGCGGTCATGCGGCTTGCTCGTCATCCGTACCGCGTAGACCCTGCTCGCGGAGTGCCTCCCGATCACCAGGACAGGACGGTCCTTACCGCGCCCGTCACCCTCCTCGTACGGCACCCACGTCCAGATGACCTCACCCGCGTCCGGCGCCCCGTCCCGATCGGGGGCGTACTGGATGCGCACGTCGCCCACGCGATCGGGATCCACGCGGATCGTCGCGGAACCCGCAGGTTCGTCGGGGGCCGCCGTCGCGACCGCATCCGACATCTCATCGGAACGCCGTACGCGCGCGACAGGACGCCCCGGACGAGTGGTCGTCCGGGGCGTCCTGTTCTTCGATCCCAGTGCGTTCAGGAGGATCTGTGCGAGAGTGCCGAGGATGCCGTTGCTGTTGCCCACACGGTCACCCTAACCGCCGTTCAGGCGTCTGCGAGCGCGTAGCCCTCCTCGCCGTGCACGACCTGGTCGACGCCGGCGATCTCGTCCTCGTTCGTGACGCGGAAGCCGATGGTCTTCTGGATCGCGAAGCCGATGATGAAGGCCACGACGAAGGAGTAGATCAGCACACCGGCCGCCGCGATCACCTGGACCGCGAGCTGACGGGCGTCGCCGCCCACGAACAGGCCGGTGCCGGTGGCGAAGAAGCCGAGGTACACGGTGCCGATCAGACCGCCGACGAGGTGGATGCCGACCACGTCGAGCGAGTCGTCGAAGCCGAGGCGGAACTTGAGCTCGATCGCGAGGGCGCAGACGATACCGGCCACGGCACCGAGCAGGAGGGCCCAGCCCGGCGTCAGGTTGGCGCAGGCGGGGGTGATCGCGACGAGACCCGCGACGGCACCGGACGCGGCCCCGACGGAGGTGGGCTTGCCGTCCTTGATCTTTTCGATCAGGATCCAGCCGAGGATCGCGGCAGCCGTGGCGCCGAGGGTGTTGATGCCGATGAGGCCGACGCCGCCCATGTCCTCCGCGAGCCATTCCGCGCCCGCGTTGAAGCCGAACCAGCCGAACCACAGCAGCGCTGCGCCGAGGAGCGTCAGGGGCACGTTGTGCGGCTTGAGGATGCCCTTCTGGAAGCCGATGCGCTTGCCGAGGACCAGCGCGAGGGCCAGAGCCGCCGCACCCGCGTTGATGTGCACCGCGGTACCACCGGCGTAGTCGATCACACCGATGCCGCTGTCCTCGCCGAACAGCGTGGTGCCGAGGTTCATGATCCAGCCGCCGCCCCAGACCCAGGCTGCGACCGGGAAGTAGCCGACCGTGGCGAACACGCCGGCGAAGATCAGCCAGCTGCCGAACTTCGCACGGTCGGCGATGGCGCCCGAGATGAGGGCGACCGTGATGATCGCGAAGGTCGCGCCGTACGCGACGCCGAGGAGCGCGACGTTCGAGCCCTCACCCGCGGCCAGGCTAGACAGGCCGAAGTCCGCGAACGGGTTGCCGGCGAAGGCCATGGGGTTGTCGACCGCGCTCATGGAGAATCCGAAGAGGATCCAGAGCACCGCGACGAGACCGATCGAGCCGAAGCTCATCATCATCATGCTGACGACGCTCTTCGCCTTGACGAGG
This sequence comes from Microbacterium sp. GCS4, assembly GCF_001262495.1. GTDB lineage: Bacteria > Actinomycetota > Actinomycetes > Actinomycetales > Microbacteriaceae > Microbacterium. The sequence continues at coordinate 223,953 of NZ_LGYE01000001.1, read as the reverse complement.
CCGCCGTAGAAGAAGGCGACGCCGGGCGTCATGAGCAGGACGAGGGCGGTCGCGGTGATCGCCCAGGAGATGTTGCCTGGAGCATCCATAGTGAACCTCACATTCGGGTGGTCTGAGAGCTTCAGTGTGGCGAGGCCCGATTTCCGGAATGCGCGAGGTGTGTTGCGAGGGCGTTACAGGAACGCGCGCTGTGTGAACTCTGTGTTACGCGGAGCTGCGATCCGCATGCGTGAGAGCGTTCAGTCGCGAGATCGCCCGCAGGTACTTCTTGCGGTAACCGCCGCCCAGCATCTCCTCCGAGAACACCTGGTCGAGGGCCGTGCCCGTGGCCACGATCGGGATCTGCGCGTCGTAGACCCGGTCCACGAAAGCGACGAAGCGCAGGGCCTCGGACTGATCCGTCAGGGTGCGCACATCGCGCAGGCCGACGAGCCCCAGTCCCGTGATGAGACGCAGATAGCGCGAGGGGTGCACACGGGCGAGATGGCGGATGACGTCGTCGAAAGCGTCATCTGACGCCGTGCCGCCCGCAGCCCCGGCATCCACTGCAGCCTGATACTCCGCCGGGTCGCTGACGACCGCGTGGCCGTCGAGCGCGCGCTGCCGGAAGTCGACACCGTCGATGCGGAGCGTCTGGAAGCTGTCGGACATCGCGTGGATCTCGCGGAGGAAGTCCTGCGCCGCGAAACGCCCCTCGCCGAGCGCGTTGGGCGGGGTGTTCGAGGTCGCGGCCAGGCGCGTGCCGGTCGGCACCAGCTCGCCGAGCAGACGGGTCATGACCATCGTGTCGCCCGGGTCGTCGAGCTCGAACTCGTCGATGCAGAGCAGGTCGGCGCCCTTGAGCAGGTCGACCGTGTTCTTGTACCCGAGCGCGCCGACGAGCGCGGTGTACTCGATGAAAGATCCGAAGTACTTCCGCCGGGCGGGCATCGCGTGGAAGATCGACGCGAGGAGGTGGGTCTTGCCGACGCCGAACCCGCCGTCCAGGTAGACGCCCGGCTTCATCTCCGGTTCCTTCTTGGCGCGGCTGAACAGTCCGCCGCGCTTGACCGGACTCCCGCCCCGACCCGCGAAACGCTGCAGGGTTTCCTTGGCCTCCTCCTGCGAGGGATAGGCGGGATCGGCGCGATAGCTCTCGAAGGTCGCACCGTCGAACTGCGGCGGCGGGACGAGGCTCGCGAGCATCTCGGGACCGGAGACGGTCGGTTCGCGATCGGTGAGGTGCACGAGACCAGTGCGGGTGGGCGTGTCGGTCATCACGGTCCTGGATCGGGTGCTCACCTGTGTCGAAGTCTTACGAATCGGGTCCGGAGTGCACGGCGGGGATCTATCGTCGAAGTGTCGGCTCCACATTACGCCGTCACCACCCGCCCCATCGCCGCTCACCGACTGAGGAGATCCCTGTGGCCATCGAGTTCGACACGTCTTCGTCCAAGTTCGCCGAGTACGCCGAGCCCGGCCGGCTCGTGACGACCGACTGGCTCGCGGAGCGGCTCGGCTCCCCCGGCCTCGTGGTCGTGGAGTCCGACGAGGACGTGCTGCTCTACGAGACGGGGCACATCCCCGGCGCCGTCAAGGTGGACTGGCACACCGAGCTCAACGACCCGGTGGTGCGCGACTACGTCGACGGCGAGGGCTTCGCCGCACTCCTGAGCCGCAAGGGCATCTCCCGCGACGACACCGTCGTGATCTACGGCGACAAGAACAACTGGTGGGCCGCCTACGCACTGTGGGTGTTCTCGCTGTTCGGCCACGAGGACGTGCGCCTGCTCGACGGCGGCCGCGACCGCTGGATCTCCGAGGGCCGCGAGCTCACTCGCGAGGCTCCCGCGGTCACCCCCACCGAGTACCCCGTCGTGGAGCGCGACGACTCGGTGATCCGTGCCTACAAGGAGGACGTGCTCGCGCACATCGGCAACCCGCTGATCGACGTGCGTTCCCCCGAGGAGTACAGCGGGGAGCGCACCACCGCCCCTGCGTACCCCGAGGAGGGCACGCTGCGCGCCGGCCACATCCCCACCGCGCAGAGCGTCCCGTGGGCCAAGGCGGTCGCCGAGGACGGCGGCTTCAAGTCACGCGCGGAGCTCGACGCGATCTACCGCGACGGCGCCGGGCTGGCCGACGGCGACGACGTCGTGGCCTACTGCCGGATCGGCGAGCGGTCGAGCCACACGTGGTTCGTGCTCAAGCACCTGCTCGGCTTCGAGAACGTCCGCAACTACGACGGCTCCTGGACCGAGTGGGGCAGCGCGGTGCGCGTCCCGATCGTGACGGGCGCGGAGCCCGGTTCACTCTGACGTGTGACAATGACAGGGATGAGCACCACGCACGTTCCTGACGTCCTCGCCGAGATCCGCGACGGCTTCCTGGAGACTCCGGAGGCCGACCGTCTGCTGCTCCTGCTGGAGTTCGCGGACGAACTGCCCGAGGTCTCCGAAGAGGTCGCGAATCACCCCGAGATGTGCGAGCGCGTCGCGGAGTGCCAGTCCCCCGTCTACATCTACGTCGAGGTGAACGACGACGTCGTTACCATGCACGCCACCGCACCGCCGGAGGCGCCGACGACGCGCGGCTTCGCGAGCATCCTCGTGCAAGGCATCACCGGACTCTCGCCCGACGAGGTCCTGGCGATCCCCGACGACTACCCGCAGTCGATCGGGCTGACGAAGGCCGTCTCGCCGCTGCGGATCGGCGGGATGACCGGGATGCTGATGCGCGCCAAGAAGCAGGTCACGCAGAAGCGCTGAACCCCTGCGCGCGCAGCCAGCCTGTGATGGCGTCCGACCACCCGGCCTGGTCGTAGTTCCACAGCTTGGTGTGCCGCGCGACGGAGAACCGCGGCATCGTCACGATGTCGGGCCGCGCCTCCTGCAGCGCGTGCGAGGCGTCGGCCGGGACGAACCCGTCGTCGTCGCTGTGCAGGATCAGGATCGGCACCGCGAGCTCCTCTGCCCGCGCCACCATGTCGAGGCGGTCGAACGGGATCGCGTCCTCCGCACCGCTCAGCCGCGCCGTAAGGGGCACCGACAGCGCACCCATCGCGAGATCCGGGAGCGGTGCGTGCATCCCCGCCTCCCTGGCCTGGAACCGCAGCACCGTGCGCCAGTCGATGACCGGCGATTCGAGGATCAACCCGGCGATGCGGTCCCGGTTGCCCGAGTTGACCGCGGTCTGCAGTGCCACCGCGCCGCCCATGGACCATCCCATGAGGATCACGCGCTCCGCGCCGTGCCGGAGCGCATAGGACACCGCGGCGTCCACGTCGCGCCATTCGCTCGCGCCCAAGGCGTACGCGCCGCCACGGCTGCGCGGGGCCTCTCCGTCGTTGCGGTACGAGACCACGAGGTTCGGGAGGCCTTCGCCGTGCAGCACGGGCACGGCGCGCAGGCACTCGGCCCGCGTGACGCCGCGGCCGTGCACCTGGATGACCCACGTCGTCGAGTCGCCCGGGAAGAACCATGCGGGGCACGGGCCGGCCGGCGATCCGATCAGCACGTTCTCCCAGCGCAGGTGCAGTTCGCTCGGCGTGGCGTAGTACCACCCGCTGAAGGCCGCATGGCGATCGATCCGGGCACCCGGCTCGATCTGCGTGAGCAGCTTGCGCCGGACGGTCGTGGCGTCCGCGCTCAGCACCGCCCCGAGCTTCACGTAGCCGTAGGTCCCGGAGGTGAAGAGCCCGTAGCGACCGGGCAGCTCGGTGTCCGGGGTGCGCGACAGCTCGATGGTCTGCGCCCCTGTGTCGACCGCGATGATCTCGGCGTCCGCGCCCCGCTTCGCGGGGACGACGACCCGGCGGGCGACGCTGAACACGAGCAGCGTTAGAGCCGCCCCGAGAGCGAGCAGTGCAGGGACAAGGAGCGCAACGGCGTGCCTGAGACTCTTCATCGCTTCCTGACTCTAGCCTGTCACCGTGACCGCACACCCCGATGCCGGGACCGTCTTCGACGCCGCCGTGGCCGAATTGCAGGAGACCGCGTTCCGCGCGGACATCACCGTCCGTGAGATCGCCACCCCGCAGGGCCTCGCCCCGCACGCGATCGCGCTCGCCGCCGACGTGCGCCCCGACGAGGACGGCGACTCGGTCTACGGCACGGGACGCTTCGTCCTGCTGCACGATCCCGAGGGTCCCGCGGCGTGGGGCGGATCCTGGCGCATCGTCCTGTTCGCGCAGGCGCCTCTCGAGACCGAGATCGGCACCGACCCCTTGCTGGCGGACGTGACGTGGTCGTGGCTCGTGGACGCGCTGGATTCCCGCGGCGCGGTCTACCATTCGGCATCCGGCACATCGACGAAGACCCTGTCGAAGGGTTTCGGCGGACTGGCGATCGAAGGCGACGGCGCGCAGATAGAATTGAGGGCGTCCTGGACCCCCGAAGGCCCGTTCCGACCGCACGTCGAAGCATGGGCCGAGCTGGTCGGGATGCTGGCGGGTCTTCCGCCCGGCTCAGAGGGCATCGCCGTGATCGGCGCGCGAAAGGCTGCACGTGACTGAATACTCTGTGATCTCCGACGTCTCGGAGTTCCAGGCGGCGTGCGCCGCGCTCGCCGCGGGCACCGGTCCCGTCGCGGTCGACGTCGAGCGGGCATCCGGCTTCCGTTACTCGCAGCGCGCCTATCTCGTGCAGGTCTTCCGCCGTGACGCGGGGGTCTTCCTCTTCGACCCGCCGGCGATCGGCGACTTCTCGGCTTTGCAGGCCGCCATCGGCGACGTCCTCTGGGTGTTCCACGCCGCCAGCCAGGATCTGCCGTCGCTCCGAGAACTGGACCTCCTCCCCGCTGCCCTCTTCGACACGGAGCTCGCGGCGCGCCTCCTCGGGCACGAGCGCGTCGGGCTCGCCGCCGTCGTCGAGAGCACGCTCGGGATCACTCTGAAGAAGGAGCACTCGGCAGCGGACTGGTCGACGCGGCCTCTTCCCGCCGCCTGGCTCGAGTACGCGGCGCTGGATGTCCTGCACCTGATCGACGTGCAGGAGGCCCTGGAGGCGCAGCTCGAGGAGCAGGGCAAGACGGAGTTCGCCGAGGAGGAGTTCGCGGCGACGCTCACGCGTCTGCCGAAGCCCCCGCGCGAAGATCCCTGGCGCCGGCTGAGCGGATTGCACCAGGTGCGCGGCGCCCGAAACCTCGCGGTCGCCCGCTCGCTGTGGCAGGCACGCGAGGCCTACGCGCAGGAGCAGGACGTGTCCCCCGGGCGGCTCGTTCCCGATCGTTCCCTCGTGGCGGCCGTACTCGCGAATCCTCAGAGCAAGCAGGCGCTCGCGGGCACCAAGGACTTCCAGGGCCGAGCGAGCCGCACACAGCTCGACCGCTGGTGGCAGGCGATGGTCGACGGCCGTGCGATCGAGGAGCTCCCGCGCGAGCGCGTGCCGAGCGACGCGCTTCCACCGCCGCGCGCCTGGGCCGACCGCAACCCCGAGGCGGATCGCCGCCTGAAGGCCGCGCGTCCCGTCGTCGAGGCCGTGGCGGAGGAGCTCGGGATGCCGACCGAGAACCTGCTCACTCCCGATTTCCTGCGTCGCATCGCGTGGGACGTTCCAGGAACGACGCCGGAGGCGATCGGCGAGGCTCTCGCGAAGCTCGGAGCGCGGCCGTGGCAGATTGCACAGACTGCACAGAAGATCGCCAACGCCTTTGTAGAGGCTGCGCAAACGCCCGACGAGGCCTCCGCACCCGCTTCGTAGGTTCGATCCAACCGATTCCTCCCGGTTTCGCGCGCTTCCTAGACTGAGGGAACCGCACAAACTTGGAGGCAGAGTGGCCGAGATCTCGGACGTCTTCTTCGTCGATGGAGTGCGCACCCCCTTCGGGCGCGCCGGCGAAAAGGGCATGTACTGGAACACCCGCGCAGATGACCTCGCCGTGAAGGCGACCATCGGTCTGATGGAGCGCAACGCCGCCGTGCCGGCCGACCGCATCGACGACGTCGCGATCGCCGCGACGAGTCAGACCGGAGACCAGGGCCTGACCCTCGGACGCTCGGTCGCGATCCTCGCCGGCCTGCCCCAGACGGTGCCCGGCCTCGCCGTCGAGCGCATGTGCGCCGGCGCCATGACGAGCGTCACGACCATGGGCGCGTCTATCGGCGTCGGCATGTACGACCTCGCCCTCGCGGGTGGCGTCGAGCACATGGGCCACCACCCGATCGGCGGCAACGCCGACCCCAACCCTCGGTTCGTCGCCGAGAAGATGGTCGACCCGGGCGCGCTCAACATGGGCGTCACCGCCGAGCGCATCTTCGACCGCTTCCCGCACCTCACCAAGGAGCGCTCCGACCGGTTCGGGATGCTGAGCCAGCACAAGGTGCAGGCGGCGTACGAGGCGGGCAAGATCCAGCCCGACCTGGTGCCGGTCGCGATCAAGGACGCCGAGGGCGCCTGGGGCCTCGCCGCGGAGGACGAGGGCCGCCGCCCTCAGACCACGATGGAGGACCTCGCAGCACTCAAGACGCCGTTCCGTCCGCACGGACGCGTGACCGCCGGGACCTCCTCCCCGCTCACGGACGGCGCGACCATGTCGCTGCTCGCCGGCGGCGGCGCCGTGAAGGAGTTCGGACTCGCCCCCAAGATGCGCATGGTGTCGTTCGCTTTCGCCGGCGTGCAGCCCGAGATCATGGGGATCGGACCCATCCCCTCGACGGAGAAGGCCCTCAAGAAGGCCGGTCTCACGATCGCCGACATCGGCCTGTTCGAGCTCAACGAAGCGTTCGCCATCCAGGTGATCTCGCTGCTGGACCACTTCGGCATCGCCGACGACGACCCCCGGGTCAACCAGTGGGGCGGTGCGATCGCACTCGGGCACCCGCTCGCCGCCTCCGGCGTCCGCCTCATGATCCAGCTCGCGGCCCAGTTCGCCGAGCGACCGGACGTCCGCTACGGCCTGACCGCGATGTGCGTGGGCCTCGGGCAGGGCGGCTCCGTGATCTGGGAGAACCCGCACTTCGACGGCAAGAAGAGGAAGTAAGCGCAGATGGCCACTTCGGTTTCCGACCAGTACGCGAGCATCGACTTCTCGCCGATCCAGGCTCTCGCCCAGGGCGAGGTGATCACGCACTCCCCCGTGCGCGACATCCGCCTCCCCTCGGGCAAGGTACTCGCCCTCGTCACGCTCGACAACGGGCGCGACCACACTCGCCCCAACACCCTCGGTCCCGCCACGCTCACGGCGCTCGGCGAGACGCTCGACGGGCTCGCGACGCGCGCCGCGGCGGGAGAGATCCAGGCCGTCGGCATCACCGGCAAGCAGTACATCCTCGCCGCCGGCGCCGACCTGTCCGACATCAGCCGCGTCGGGTCCCGCGACAACGCACGGATGATCGCGCAGCTCGGTCACAAGGTGCTCGGCAAGCTCGGAGACCTGGGAGTGCCGTCCTTCGCGTTCGTGAACGGCCTCGCGCTCGGGGGCGGCCTCGAGATCGCTCTGAACTCGACCTACCGCACGGTCGACGCCTCGGCCGCCGCGATCGCGCTGCCCGAGGTCTTCCTCGGCATCATCCCCGGCTGGGGCGGCGCGTACCTGCTGCCGAACCTGATCGGCATCGAGAACGCGCTCGAGGTCGTGATCTCGAACCCGCTCAAGCAGAACCGGATGCTGAAGCCGCAGCAGGCGTTCGACCTCGGCGTCGTCGACGCGATCTTCCCCGCGGCGAACTACCTCGAGAACTCGCTGAGCTGGGCCGACGCGGTCCTCGGCGGCAAGAAGGTCGAGCGTAGGAACGAGGCGGGCAAGATCGAGCGTCTGACCAAGTGGCCCATCGCGATCAAGATGGCCCGAGGCATGCTCGAGTCGAAGATCGGTACGGTGCCGAAGTCGCCGTACGTGGCCCTCGATCTGCTCGACAAGGCGAAGAGCGGCACCAAGGCGGAGGGATTCGCCCGCGAGGACGCAGCGCTCGCCGATCTCGTCACCGGCGACCAGTTCGCGGCGTCCATGTACGCGTTCGACCTGGTGCAGAAGCGTGCGAAGCGTCCGGTCGGCGCACCCGACAAGGCGCTCGCCAAGAAGGTCACGAAGGTCGGCATCATCGGCGCCGGCCTCATGGCGAGCCAGTTCGCGCTGCTGTTCGTGCGCAAGCTCCAGGTCCCGGTGCTGATCACCGACCTCGATCAGGCGCGCGTCGACAAGGGTGTCGCCTACATCCACGAGGAGATCGGCAAGCTCGAGGGCAAGGGGCGGCTCGACGCCGACACGGCCAACAAGCTGCGCGCGCTCGTCACCGGCACGACCGACAAGACCCTCTACGCGGACTGCGACTTCGTGATCGAGGCGGTGTTCGAGGAGGTCGGGGTCAAGCAGCAGGTGTTCGGCCAGATCGAGCAGATCATCGCCGAGGACGCGATCCTTGCCACCAACACCTCCTCGCTGTCGGTCGAGGAGATCGGCGCGAAGCTCGCCCACCCCGAGCGCCTCGTCGGCTTCCACTTCTTCAACCCGGTCGCGGTGATGCCGCTGATCGAGATCGTGAAGACGCCTGTGACCTCGGAGGCGGCTCTGTCGACCGCATTCGTGGTCGCGAAGAACCTCGGGAAGAACGCGGTGCTCACCGCCGACGCCCCCGGCTTCGTCGTGAACCGCCTGCTCGCCAAGGTCATGGGCGAGGCGGCACGTGCGGTCTACGAAGGCACCCCGATCGCCGATGTGGAGAAGGCGTTCGCGCCGCTCGGCCTGCCGATGGGCCCGTTCCAGCTCATCGATCTCGTGGGCTGGAAGGTCGCGGCGCACGTGCAGGACACCATGGCGCATGCGTTCCCGGAGCGCTTCTACGCGAACGAGAACTTCCATGCCCTCGCGGAGCTGGATGCGGTCGTCGAGAAGGACAAGGGCGGTCGGGTCACGGGGTGGACCAAGCAGGCCGAGAAGATCCTGAAGCCTGCCGTCGGCAGCAGCCCTGCGTCGGCCGCCACCATCCTCCAGCGCGTGCAGGACGGACTCGCGAGCGAGATCAAGCTCATGCTCGACGAGGGCGTCGTGCCCGAGGTCGAGGACATCGATCTGTGCCTGATCCTCGGCGCCGGCTGGCCCTTCATCGACGGCGGCGCATCGCCGTACCTCGATCGCGAGGGCGCGTCGGAGCGCGCCTTCGGAGGGGCTTTCCACACCCCGCAGATCCGCGGTATCGAGAGCCACTGATCTCGGACCGAACGCCCCATCCGACGCGAATCGTCGGGTGGGGCGTTTCACACCCCGGGACGCTGTTCAGGCCTCTCGTCGTGCTCGCCGTTCCGCGGCCAGTACGACATCGCCCGCTCTGCGAGCGCGGTGATGGTGAGAGAGGGATTCACCCCAGGATTGGCGGGCACCGCGGCGCCGTCCACGACGTGCAGATCCGGATGCCCCCACACCCGGTGGTACTCGTCGACCACGCCGTCGGCGGGCGAGGCCGAAATCACCGCGCCGCCGAGGAAGTGCGCCGTGAGCGGGATGCCGAAGACCTCGGGCCAGGAGCCTCTCGCCTCGGCCGGGACGCCGCCCTCGAGCTGCACCCGGCGCGCGATCGCCTCCGACGCACGGTGCGCCTGAGGCAGGTGACGGGGATTGGGTTCGCCATGCCCCTGCGCACTCGTGAGCACCTGCCGTCCGAATCGACGTCGCAGCGACAGCGTGAGCGAGTTGTCGGCCGTCTGCATCACGAGCGCGATGATGCCGCGCTCGCTCCACCGGCGGAGCGAACCGAGACGCAGCTGCCGCAACGGTGCCCGGAGGGCGCGACGGAAGAGGACAGCGACACGACGCACGAATGGGAGGTCGCCCGGTACCATGATCGTCGCGAGAGCGCCCATGAGGTTCGACCCCGGACCGTAGCGCACGTTCTCGACGTGCGTGCGGTCGTCGACGTGGAACGAGGTCGTGATCGCGACACCGCGTGCGAGCTCGAGGCTCTCGGGCACCCGGGTGGCCACGGCCCCGTCCAGAGCCTCGGAATTGGTGCGCGTCAATCGTCCGAGGGCGCTCGAGACATGCGGCAGTGCCCCACTGGCCTTCATCCGGTGCAGGAGCTGCTGCGTGCCCCAGGTCCCGGCGGCCAGCACGACCTGCCTCGCACGCACCGTGCGGCGCGCGCGGCGCACCCACGCCCCACTGCGCTGCGTCGTGACAGCGAATCCCCCACTGTCGAGCGCACGCACCTCGACGACCGTCCGGAGCGGCTCTATCACGGCACCGCGGCGCTCGGCGAGTGCGAGGTAGTTCTTCATGAGCGTGTTCTTCGCGCCGACCCGGCATCCGACCATGCAGTTGCCGCACATCGTGCAGCCCGTGCGATCCGGTCCCTCGCCCCCGAAGAACGGATCGGAGACCGTCTCTCCGGGTCGGCCGAACCACACGCCGACCGGTGCTCTGCGGAAGGTGTCCGAGACCCCGAGGTCCTCGGCGGCGCCGGCCATGATCCGCTCGACCGGCCCGATGTGCGGGTACTGTTCCACGACGCCCAGCATCCGTTTCGCGGTCGTGTAGTGCGGAGCGAGCTCGGACTCCCACTCGCGCACCGCTCCCCACTGCGGGTCCGTGAAGAAGGCGGCGCCGGGCTGGTACAGGGTGTTCGCGTAGTTGAGGGAACCGCCGCCGACGCCGGCTCCCGCGAGGATCATGACGTGCGGCAACCGGTGGATCCGCTGCACACCGAAGCAGCCGAGCAGCGGCGCCCACAGGTATCGGCGTACATCCCAGTTCGTCTTCGCGAAGTCCCGGTCCTCGAAGCGTCGTCCGGCCTCGATCACACGGACGCGGTAGCCCTTCTCGACCAGGCGCAGTGCTGCGACCGATCCGCCGAACCCCGAGCCCACGATCACGACGTCATCGTCGAATCCGGGATCGGATGCCGTGGCCTGACGCTCAGTCATCCTCGCGCTCCCGTCCGGCCGGCTGATCGTGCGGCAGCAGGATCGCCAACGCGCGGGGACGCACCGTGATGGTGCACTCGTCCTCGCCGAGACGCTCGCCATCCGCGTAGACGACCAGACCGGGAGCGCTCACGGTCACCGAGCGCGCACGGCGGTGGGCGACCTCCGGGCGGGCCAGATGCCTGCCCTTCAGAAGAAGCGGGAACAGCCGCAGCAGTCGGAGACGGCCGATCGGGGCGACCTCGACGAGGTCCAGCATCCCGTCCGCCGGATCGGCGCCGACGCACACCGGCATTCCGCCGCCGTAGCTCGGGGTGTTCCCGACCGCGATCAGCGTGCCCGGCCGCTCTTGTCGCGCACCGCCGTCGACCGCCACGGCGAACGACAGCGGACGCAGCCGCGCCAACTCGATCACGAGTGCGAGGTAGTAGCGCAGCGCTCCGTGCGGCCACCGCAGCACGTTCGTGCGCTCGCTCACCTTCGCATCGAAGCCGAGGGCCGCGATCGTGAGGAAGGCGGAGGCGGATCCCCCGGAGCGCACCTCGCCGACGTCGATCCTGCGGACGGCACCGTCGAGTGCGACGTCGACGGCGGCGGTCGGATCGTGGCGCGGCAGCCCCAATGCCCGCGCGAGATCGTTTCCCGTCCCCGCGGGCACGAGCACGACGGGGATCCCGCCACGGATCAGATCGTCGAGGATTCCGGAGAGCGTGCCGTCTCCGCCCACCACGACGAGGGCGTCGGGTCGGTCGGCGATCGCCTGGCCTGCGAGCTCCCTGGTCTCGACCGCGGTCGCGCCCTCGTACACGCGGACCTCGGAGCGGCGCCGACGCAAGTGCTCGACCACCGCATCGGCGACCCTCCGCGCGCGTCCCTTGCCGGCAGAGGGGTTGGTCAGCACGGCGATGTGCGCTCCCATCTCAGTGCGTCCGCTCCACGGGGATCAGCGCTCCGGGATTGAGGATGCCCGTCGGATCGAGCTCGCGCTTGATCGCTCGGAGGATACGCACACCGGTGGTGCCGATCTCCCTCTCGAGCCAGGGCGCATGATCGCGGCCGACGGCGTGATGGTGGCTGATGGTGCCGCCGGCGGCGATGATGGCGTCATTGGTCCGTGCCTTGACCCGCGCCCAGATCGGCAGCGGGTCCGCTCGGATGCCCGCGAGCACCGTGAAGTACAGCGACGCCCCGGTCGGGTAGACATGCGACACATGGCACATCACGTGCACTCGCGCGCCCTCGGCGGAGAGGCCGTCACGCAGAGCGCTCTCGACGGCGGCCTTCAGAGCCGTCAGGTTCGACCAGACGGTTGCGGTCTCGAGCGTCTCGCAGAACACTCCCGCGTCCAGCAGGGAGTCACGCAGATACGGCCCGTCGAAGCGTCCGGTGAGCCACTCCTCCGACGCGCCTTGCCCCGCGGACGTGCCGCCGGCGGCACGCAGCAGCGCGCTCGTGCGTTCCCGCCTCTCGGCTATCCCGTCGCCTTCGTAGACGGTGACCGCGCTGGCGCCCTTCGCGAGCGCCTTCCCGATCCGTCCGACCTGTGCGAGGCTCACTGCCGTCTCCGCCTCGTCCGAGAGACGGATCACCGTGGGACCGCCTCCTCCCTGCGCGACCCGGCGCAGCGCGTCGACGCCGCTCGAGAAGTCGGGAAAGGTCCACGACTCGAAGACCCGGTCGCGGGGAATCGGATGCACACGCACGCGGACCTCGGTGATCACGCCGAACACCCCTTCGGAGCCGAGGAAGACGCGGACCAGATCGGGCCCGGCCGCGGACCCGGGCGAGCGACCGAGCGCGAGGTCCCCCGTCGGCGTCGCGACGCGGATGCCCGTGACCATGGTGTCGAAGCGTCCGTTCCCGGCCGAGTTCTGCCCCGAGGACCGCGCCGCGGCGAAGCCGCCGATCGTCGCATATCGGAAGCTCTGCGGGTAGTGCCCGAGCTCGTAGCCATGGTGGGCGAGCTCCGCCTCGGCGTCCGGTCCGGTCGTGCCTGCCGCGATGACGGCCTCGCCGCTGACGCCGTCGACGCTCAGCACGCCGCGAAGGCGTCGCAGATCGAGGCTGACGACCGCGCGGTGGTCTCCGCGTTCGGGGTCGAGCGCTCCCACGACGCTGGTGCCTCCGCCGAACGGGATGACGGCGATCCCGCGCTCGACCGCCACGCGCAGGCTCGCCGAGACCTCCTCGTGGCTAGCCGGGCGCACGACGCCGTCGGGCGCGGTCTGCTCGTGCTCGCGGAGCCGCAGCAGATCGGGGGTCGAGCGCCCGCCGGAGTGGCGCACGCGCGCATCGTGAGCGGTCGTGACGTGCTGCGCGCCCACGATGGCCGCGAATGCCGCGATGTCGGCGTCGTCCAGCGCGGACTCCGCGAGTGCGACCGCCGCGAGTTCGACGCCGGCGGCGGGCCTGCGGATCCGTCCGAGCAGCAGGGGAAGCAGCGTCCGCACTGCCAGTGGGAGGTCCTTGGCCCGGGCCGGATCGCCCCAGCCGTTCCAGCGCATCTCCGAGTCCGCGGCCTCTCTGCCGTTCCCGTGGGTCATGCGTTACAGTGTGACACATCATGGAAGAACGTCAAGCAGTGACGCCCGTCGAGCTCTCGTCGCACGATGTTCCGCCGCGCGACCGCGTCCCGCACTGGGACGCGACGCAGATCCGCATCCTCGACGCCGCTGACGAGCTCATACTGCGACGCGGAGTGCATGGCGTGACGATCGCCGAGCTCGCGCGCCGCGCCGGCCACAGCCGCCCGACGATCTATCGCAGCTGGACCGACGCCGACGACGTCGTGCGCGCTGCCCTGCTGCGGCGCGTGGCGGGCATCGTCGCGGAGTTCCCGGAGCCGTCCCGCTCCCGTGAGGCCCTCGTCGACGACGTCCTCCGCTTCTCCGCGCTCTTCCGCAGAGACCCCGTCTACGGGAGGCTCCTCGACGAGGAACCCGAGGCGTTCACGCGCTACACGCTGCAGCGGGTGGGCTCGAGCCAGCGACTCATCCTCGCCTGGCTCGCCCGCGCCATCGCCGCCGCTCAGGAGAACGGCGATGTGCGCCGCGAGGATCCCGCCGAGATGGCCGTGATGCTGCTGCTCCTCGCCCAGTCCGCGGTGCTGTCGCACGGCACGGTCTCCGACCTGGTCTCCGAGAGCGCCTGGGAGCGGGAGCTGCGTGCCGCACTGGACGGGCTGCTCCGCGCATGATCACCGGCTCCCCCGACCTCAACGCCGCGCGTCGGGCCGTGGATCTCGACCGCGCCGCATCCGAGACCGTCGATGTGCTGGTGGCCGGCGGCGGGATCACCGGCGCAGGCGTCGCGCTCGACGCCGCCTCACGCGGCCTCACCGTGACGCTCATCGAGGCGCAGGACCTCGCTTACGGCACGAGCCGTTTCAGCTCGAAACTCGTGCACGGCGGCCTGCGCTATCTGGCGACCGGTGACGTCGCGACCGCGAGGGAGAGCGCGGTCGAACGCCACCTGCTCATGACGACCATCGCTCCGCACCTGATCCGGCCGCTCGGCCAGCTGCTGCCGTTCGTGCCGGGCGTCAGCCTCCGGCAGCATGCGACGGGTGCGGTGGGGATGGCGCTCGGCGACCTGCTGCGCATGCGCGCCGGCACGTCCAGGCGCGTCCTGCCCGCACCGCGCCCCGTCACCGCACGCACCGCCCGAGCACTCGTGCCGGCGCTCGCTGCACAGGGTCTGCGAGGCGGGATGCTCTCGTTCGACGGCCAACTGGTCGACGACGCGCGCCTCGTCGCCACCGTGGCCCGCACCGCCGCGGCACACGGCGCGCGCATCCTCACCCGAGTGCGGGCGGTGTCGCTGCGCGCAGACGGCGCCGCTGCCGAGGACGCGCTCACGGGGACCCGGGTCGACTTCCGTGCACGCAGCGTCGTGAACGCGACGGGTGCCTGGGCCGGCGGTTTGGACGAGGCCATCACCATCCGCCCCAGCCGCGGAACGCACATCGTCCTCGACGCGCGCGACCTCGGCCACCCGACCGCCGCCCTGACCATCCCCCATGAGGGCTCGATCAGTCGCTTCGTGTTCGCGCTGCCCCAGCAGGGCGGTCGCGTGATCGTCGGTCTGACCGACGAAGACGCCCCCGGTCCCGTACCGGACGTCGCAACGCCCACGGAGCCGGAGATCGCGTTCCTGCTCGACACCCTGAACCGCGTGCTCGACGCGCCGGTGTCGCGCGACCGTGTGCGCGGTGCGTTCGCCGGCCTGCGACCGCTGGTGGACTCGGGCGCCGATTCCACCGCGGACATCTCGCGACGGCATCTGGCCGCGGAGTCGGCCGGCGGGTTCGTCAACGTGCTCGGCGGAAAACTCACGACCTATCGGCGCATGGCCGAGGACGCGGTCGACCTCGCGGCGAGGTTGCGCGGTCTGCCCGCGACGCCGAGCCGCACGGCGACCCTGCGCCTCGTCGATCGCGTCATACCGCACGACACCGCTGCGCCGACGGCGTCCGCTCCCCTTCTCGAGGGGCTCGCACTCACCCGCGCCGAGGTCGACTACGCGGTGCGGGCGGAGGGCGCTCTGACGGCGGACGACGTGCTGGATCGCCGGACGCGCGTGGGGCTCGTCGAGACGGACCGGGCGCTCCTGCTCCCTGTCGTCGAGGCGATCGTCGCGGAGATCCTCGCCGAGCACGACTGACCTCCCTCGCATGCCGTATCCAGCGGGAGGCGGAGCGGCGAACGCGCATCGAACAGCGTGTGAACTCCGCCGTACGACATCCCCTCTGGGCCGTGTCGACAGCGTCGAGCATGCACAGTGGAGTCATGGACATGATCCTCTCGATGCTCGGAGGCAAGGGGATGTCGGGGCTGTTCAAGACCGGCACGGCGATCCTCACCATCCTGCTCGTGGTTCCCGCGCTGCTGAAGATCTTCCTGGTCACGGTCGACGAGGGGTGGGCCGCGATCCGCACCCGCAACGGGAAGCCGATCATCCGCAACCGTCCGCCGCGTCGCCCGACGAACCGCGGTGGCGCGGTGGGAGAGGTCGTCGTGCTGCACCCGGGAACCCACGGCGCGTTCCCGCTCTTCTACTGGTACAAGCTCGTCGACGTGCGCTGCCGGGCGACCGATCTTCCCGCCCGAGAGATGACCGGCGCGAGCGGCCACCAGCATCGCGTGCACGCATCGTTCGAGTGGCGACCGATACCGAACGGGCGAGATCTTCGGGTGTTCGAACTCGACGTCGTGAACGTGACGGAGCGGGCGTCGAACATCGTCGGCGCCTCCCTGCGCGACGTGATCCGCGGGCTCGACGGCGCTGAGCTCCCCCACAACGACGAGATCAACACGCGGGTGATCGCGGCCAGCGCCGAGGAGGTGCGTCGCGCCTGCGGCGTCGAGCTCGTGCGCGTGATGGTCACGGGCGACGCGCTCACCGACGGGTACCTCCTGTCCACGGCGCTCCGCGACAGCGATCGCGGCGCGGAGGCCGTCGCCGCCCTGCATGCGCTGAACTGATCCTCACGGCGCGAGTGACCGTCGGGTTGGCGGTCCGTCGCCACCGGGTGTAGTTTTTGAACATGTTCGAAACCGAGGAGCGGGGCAGCAAGAGCGACCGCACGCGCGCACGCATCAGCGCGGCGGCGATCGACTCCTTCACGACTCGCGGCTACACCGACACGACCATGCGGTCCATCGCCGAGCAGGCCGGGGTCTCGGTCGGCAACGCCTACTACTACTTCCCCTCCAAGGAGCATCTCGTGCAGGCGCTGTACGAGCAGGTGCAGCGCGAGCACGAGCATCTCGCGCGCGAGCGCCTCGAGGGCGTGACCGCGCTCGTCGACCGGCTGCGCACCGTCTACCTGAGCGGTCTGGACGCGCTCGCACCGTACCGCGCCGTGGCCCCGGGGTTTCTCACGGCGATGATCCCGCCCGACTCCCCGCTCAATCCCCTGTCGACCGAATCGTCTCCCGCCCGCGACACGACCGTCGCGCTTTTCCGCGATGCCGTGGAGGGGGCGCAGCACCGACTCCCCGACGACGTCGTCGCGCCGCTCCCCGAGGCGTTGCTCGTCGGACATCTCGCCCTCGTGCTCCGCTGGACCTACGACCAGTCCCCCGACCAGACGAACACGCGCACGCTACTCGCCACGGGCCTGCGCCTGCTCGCGCTGGCGCTCCCGTTCGTCCGCGTACCCGGGGTGCATTCCGCGGTACGCGACCTCCTCGTGCAGGTCGCCGAGGTGCGATCGTGACCCCCGAGCCGCATGCGCCGGACCCGTCGGTCCGCACTCCCGAGCGCCCGATGGCCTTCAGCACCGACGAGGTGCTGAACGGCGGCCTGCTCACCTGGCTGCTGTTCTGTGGGCTCGTGCCCGTGGGGATCCTCGCGAGCATGCTCTGGGCCCTGCCGGCCGCCACGCAGCCGCTCTGGTCGGACTGGCTGATCTCAGGCCTCGCGATCCTGGTGATCTCGGTGATCGTCGCGATCGTCTCGCTGGTGATCGTGCCGTTCGGCATCCTCCTCGTCCGCCCCATCGCCCTCGCACTTCGCCGTGTGCGTGCGATGCCCGTGCACGTCACGGCCTACACCGTGCTGGGCGCCGCGATCGGTGCGCTCTACCTGACGGTCATCGGAGTGATCCCCTCTCTCGCCGAGGTGAACACCTACACGATCCTCATCGCGACCCCGGCGGTCGCGATCACGATCGCGACGCCGCTGGGCTGGTGGCTCAGCGCCCGGCGAGCACTGCGGAAGGACGCCGTGCTCATCCGCACACGAGTGGACGAGGATGCCGTCGTCGAGGATGCCACGACGTCATGAACGCGCACGCCGTGCCGGTGGCTGACGGCGCGTCGCGCGCGGCTTGAGGATGCCTACGCCGCAGCGCGGCGCGACCGCCTCGGCATCGTCGCGGATCCCGTACCCGCTGATCAACCCCGTTCGTGCAACGGGAACTCGATCGCGCCGGTCTCCCCCGACTGACGAGCCATCGGGATGCGGGTGCCGAGCACCTGCGCGACGACGTCCTGCGCGATCTTCGGGGCGGTGAGCCCCGCATCCGCGAGGATCTGGTCGCGCGAGGCGTGGTCGATGAACTCATCCGGAAGCCCCAGCTCATCGACCGCCGTGTCGATGCCTGCTTCGCGCAGCACCTGACGCACGCGGGTGCCGACGCCGCCGACGCGGATGCCGTCCTCCAGCGTGATCACGAGACGGTGCCGCGCCGCGAGCTCGACGATCGACGGCTGCACGGGGATCGCCCACCGCGGGTCGATCACGGTCGCGCCGATGCCCTGCGCGCGCAACCGCTCCGCGACGTCCACGGCGAGAGCCGCGAAGGGCCCGATCCCGACGATCAGGACGTCCTCCGACTCGCCACGCGCCAGAACGTCCACGCCGTCGTCGAGACGATCGATCGCGGGCAGCTCCGCGGCGACGTCGCCCTTCGGGAAGCGGATCACGGTGGGGGCGTCGTCGACGAGCACAGCCTCGTCGAGCGCCTCCTGCAGGCGCACAGCGTCACGGGGAGCTGCGATGCGGATGTGCGGCACGATCTGCAGCATCGCGAGGTCCCACATGCCGTGGTGGCTCGGTCCGTCGGGGCCCGTGACCCCCGCGCGGTCGAGCACGAACGTGACGCCGGCGCGGTGCAGGGCGACGTCCATGAGCACCTGGTCGAACGCACGGTTCATGAACGTGGCGTACAGCGCGACCACGGGGTGAAGGCCGCCGAAAGCGAGGCCGGCCGCCGAGGCCACGGCGTGCTGTTCGGCGATGCCGACGTCGTACACACGGTCGGGGAACCGCTCGGCGAAGGGTGCGAGTCCGGTCGGACGGAGCATCGCCGCGGTCATCGCGATCACGTCGGAACGGCGCTCGCCCACCGAGACGAGCGCGTCGGAGAACACGTCGGTCCACCCGCGGCCGCCCGAGGACAGCGTCTCGCCCGTCGCGGGGTCGATCTTGCCGACGGCGTGGAACTGGTCGGCCTCATCGTCACGGGCCGGCTGGTAGCCGCGTCCCTTCTCGGTGATCGCGTGCACGATCACGGGAGCACCGTAGGACTTCGCGAGCTCGAGCGTCTCGATCAGCGCGGGGAGGTCGTGCCCGTCGACGGGGCCGAGGTACTTGATGTCGAGGTTCGAGTACAGCGCCTCGTTGTTCGTGAAGCGCGAGAGGAAGCCGTGCGTGCCGCCACGGACACCGCGGAACACGGCGCGTCCGACCGGGCCGAAGGTGCGGAAGAAGCGGTCGGACCGCTGATGGAGGTCCTTGTAGGCCGCGGCGGTGCGCACGCGGTTGAGGTAGCGGGACATGCCGCCGATGGTCGGCGCGTACGAGCGCCCGTTGTCGTTCACGACGATCACGAGGTTGCGGTCGTTGTCGTCGGAGATGTTGTTGAGCGCCTCCCACGTCATGCCCCCGGTCAGGGCGCCGTCTCCCACCACGGCGACGACGTGGCGGTCAGCGCGTCCGGTGGCCGTGAGAGCACGCGACACCCCGTCGGCCCAGCTCAGCGAGCTCGACGCGTGCGAGGACTCGACGACGTCGTGAGCGCTCTCGCCGCGCTGCGGGTATCCGGCCAGGCCGCCGCGCAGGCGCAACGAGGAGAAGTCCTGACGTCCGGTGAGCAGCTTGTGCACGTACGACTGGTGCCCGGTGTCGAAGATGAACGGATCGTCCGGGGAGGAGAACACGCGGTGCAGCGCGATCGTGAGCTCGACGACGCCGAGATTCGGACCGAGGTGCCCGCCCGTGCGGGAGACGTTCTCGACCAGGAACTCACGGATCTCGCCCGCCAGCTCCTCGAGTTGGTCCTCCGACAGGGCGTCGAGATCCCGGGGTCCTGAGATGCTCCGGAGAATGGGCATCTGCACCTCCTCACAGGCACCGTATGAGCATCCGATTCCGGTCCGGATGCAGGTCCGATCCTACCCCGGGCAGCATGGAAGGGGCCGGGGACGACATACCCCCTTGACACGCGAAGAGGGGCCCGGTTCCGAAGAACCGAGCCCCTCTCGTCACGGGATTCAGACCAGCGAACGCAGCACGTACTGCAGGATGCCGCCGTTGCGGTAGTAGTCCGCCTCACCGGGGGTGTCGATGCGCACGACCGCGTCGAACTCGACGACCTGCTTACCCTCGGGCGAGTTCTCGCTCGGGGTCGCGGTGACCTTGACGGTCTTCGGCGTCACGCCCTCGTTCAGCTCCTCGAGGCCCGTGATCGACACGATCTCGGTGCCGTCGAGGCCGAGCGACTCCCAGCTCTCGCCGGCGGGGAACTGCAGCGGGACGACCCCCATGCCGATGAGGTTCGAGCGGTGGATGCGCTCGAAGCTCTCAGTGATGACGGCCTTGACGCCCAGGAGGCTCGTGCCCTTGGCCGCCCAGTCGCGCGAAGAACCGGAGCCGTACTCCTTGCCGCCGAAGATCACCAGCGGCGTGCCCTGCTCCTGGTAGTTCATGCTCGCGTCGTAGATGTACGACTGCGGGCCGCCGGGCTGCGTGAAGTCACGGGTGTAACCGCCCTCGACGACCTGACCGTCGTTCACGGCCGAGACCATGACGTTCTTCAGGCGGATGTTCGCGAACGTGCCGCGGATCATGACCTCGTGGTTGCCTCGGCGCGAGCCGAAGGAGTTGAAGTCCTTGCGGTCGACGCCGTGCTCGGTGAGGTACTGCGCAGCGGGCGTACCGGGCTTGATGTTGCCGGCGGGCGAGATGTGGTCGGTGGTGACGGAGTCGCCGAGCGTCGCCATGACGCGCGCACCCTCGATGTCCTTCACTGGGGTGAGCTCCATCGTCATCCCGTCGAAGTACGGCGCCTTGCGGACGTACGTCGAGTTCTCGTCCCACTGGAAGGTGTCGTCCTCCGGGGTGGGCAGGCTGCGCCAGCGCTCGTCGCCGTCGAAGACCGTCGCGTACTGCTTGATGAACTGCTCGCGCGAGATCGACGAGTCGACGATCTCCTGCACCTCGTCGGGCGTGGGCCAGATGTCCTTGAGGAACACGTCCTGACCGTCGGAGCCCTTGCCGAGCGCGTCGTTCTCGAAGTCGAAGTGCATCGAGCCGGCGAGGGCGTAGGCGATCACGAGCGGCGGGCTCGCGAGGTAGTTCATCTTCACGTCGGGGCTGATGCGGCCCTCGAAGTTGCGGTTGCCGGAGAGGACTGCGGTGACGGCGAGGTCGTGCGAGTTGATGGCCTCGGACACTTCCTCGATCAGCGGTCCGGAGTTTCCGATGCAGATCGTGCAGCCGTAGCCGACCGTGTAGAAGCCGAGACCCTCGAGGTCCTTGTCGAGACCGGACTTCTCGTAGTAGTCGGTGACGACCTTCGAGCCGGGACCGAGCGTCGTCTTGACCCAGGGCTTCTGCTTGAGGCCCTTCTCGAGAGCCTTGCGCGCCACGAGACCGGCGGCGATCATGACCGACGGGTTCGAGGTGTTGGTGCACGACGTGATCGCGGCCAGCGTGACGGCGCCGTTGTCGAGGATGTACTTCTCGCCCTCGGGAGTCGTGACCGGCACGGGCTTGGAGGCGTTCGCCGGGGCGCCGCTGTTGATGTGCACAGGACGCGTCGTGCGCGGCTCCTCCTCGCCGGGGACGGCCCCGGGGTCGGATGCCGGGAAGGAGTGCTTCGACTCGAGGTCGACGACGTCGTCGGACGTCGACGCCGTCGCGTAGGAGAGGATGTCCTGCTCGAACTGCGACTTGGCCTCGGAGAGGAGGATGCGGTCCTGCGGGCGCTTCGGGCCGGCGATCGACGGCACGACGGTGCCGAGGTCGAGCTCGAGGTACTCGCTGAAGACGGGCTCCTTCGAGGCGTCGTGCCAGAGCGTCTGCTCCTTGGCGTACGCCTCGACGAGCGCGACGGCCTCCTCGGAGCGGCCGGTGAGGCGCAGGTAGTCGAGGGTCACGTCGTCGATCGGGAACATCGCGGCCGTGGAGCCGAACTCCGGCGACATGTTGCCGATGGTCGCACGGTTGGCGAGCGGCACCGAGGCGACGCCCTCGCCGTAGAACTCGACGAATTTGCCGACGACGCCGTGCTTGCGCAGCATGTCGGTGATCGTGAGCACGACGTCGGTCGCGGTCACACCGGCGGGGATGTCGCCGGACAGCTTGAAGCCCACGACGCGCGGGATCAGCATCGACACGGGCTGGCCGAGCATCGCGGCCTCGGCCTCGATGCCGCCGACGCCCCAGCCGAGCACGCCCAGGCCGTTGACCATGGTGGTGTGCGAGTCGGTGCCGACGCAGGTGTCGGGGTAGGCGCGCAGCACGCCGTCGACGTTGCGGTCGTAGATGACCTTGGCCAGGTGCTCGATGTTCACCTGGTGCACGATGCCGGTGCCGGGCGGGACGACCTTGAAGTCGCTGAACGCCGTCTGGCCCCAGCGCAGGAACTGGTACCGCTCGCCGTTGCGCTCGTACTCGATCTCGACGTTGCGCTCGAGCGCGTTCTCCGAGCCGAAGAGGTCGGCGATGACGGAGTGGTCGATCACCATCTCGGCGGGAGAGAGCGGGTTGATCTTGTTCGCGTCGCCGCCGAGAGCCGTGACGGCCTCGCGCATGGTGGCGAGGTCGACGATGCAGGGCACACCGGTGAAGTCCTGCATGACTACGCGCGCCGGCGTGAACTGGATCTCGGTGTTGGGCTCGGCCGCGGCATCCCACGATCCGAGGGCCTCGATCTGCGCCTTCGTGACGTTCGCGCCGTCCTCGGTGCGAAGCAGGTTCTCGAGGAGCACCTTGAGGCTGAAGGGGAGCTTGTCGAAACCGGGCACCGTGTCGATGCGGAAGATCTCGTAGTCGGTGCTGCCGACCGTCAGGGTGCTCTGGGCACCGAAGCTGTTCACCGTGGACACGAATCCGTCTCCTTCTATTCGGATGGGAGCGACAGGCGCCTCCATCTTGCTCGCCAGCGAGCCCCTGCGGCTAGCAAGGCAGACCTAACCAGTCTGCTCCGCGGGACCGCTGGGCGGAAGCCTGCAATTTATCTTGATGTCAAGATAAATCTATCACGAATCGGCGGGTGCTCCAGCATCCTGCGCGCGCGGGTACAGCGCACGGACCACCAGCCAGGTGACGGCGATGAGCGGCGCGAACAGCGGCAGCCCCATGATCAGCTTGAGCGTGCCGAGCACTGCCACTTCTCCCGCGAGGTAGAGCGGCAGCTGCACCGCGAGACGCGTGAAGAAGAGTGCGGCCCAGGCGATCCCGAGCCACAGGAACGCGCGACGCTTGCGGCGGTCCTGACGCCACGCCGTGCCGTCGCCCATGAGGAACCCGACGGCCAGGCCGATCAGCGACCAGCCGATGAGCGCGGACACGAGCATGGCCGTGCCGTAGGCCGCGTTCGTGATGAGACCGGGAACGAAGTTGTCGACGCCGCGACCGGTGAACAGGGCGAGCGCGGCGGCCGCCGCCGCGGCCACCAGTCCCCCGATCGCCGCGGACGGCGGGGACTTCTGAAGCAGGCGCACGATCGTGAACAGTGCCGCGATGCCGACCGACACGCCGAGTGACAGGATCAGGGGCTCCGGGCTGATCGTGAAGAGGATCACGAACGCGAGGCTCGGCAGGACCGATTCGAGGATGCCGCGCCAGCCGCCGATCGCCGACCAGACGACCTTGTGCGTGGCACCGGTCTCCGTCGGATCGAGCCCGGCACGACGAGCTGCTCCCCCGAGGGCCGCGCCGAGGATCTCGGAGGCGCTCTGCTCGCGCTCGGGCTCCGGCGGCGTCAGGGGCGTGCTCACGCCGAGCCCGGGGTGGCGGGCATCTTGAGCGGGATCAGGTCGCGCGGAGGCATCGGCGCCCCACCGCGCACCACCACGATGGAGCGGAAGAGGTCCTCGACCTTCGCCGCGGCGTCGAGGTCGGAGGCCGCAGCGCCGCCGATCACGCCGCGCAGGAACCAGCGGGGGCCGTCGATGCCGATGAAGCGGGCGAGCCGCAGCTCCGAGCCTTCGCTCGCGGGCGCGGGCACCTCGGCGAGGAGCTCGGTTCCGAGCGGCCCTTCACGCTCCTCCACCCGACCCCCCTGGGAGCGCACCTGGTCGCGCAGCTGAACACGCGTCTCGTCCCACAGTCCGCCCGAACGCGGAGCGGCGAAGGGCTGCACCTGCAGCGAGGAGTCCGCGTAGTCCAGGCCGACGGCCACGATGCGCTTGCTCTGCTCCTCGACCTCGAGGCGCAGGTTGAGACCCTCACGCGGGAGGATCTTGATCCCGCCGAGGTCGATGTACGGACGGACCGGGTTCGCCTCGGAGTCGTCGAACGGGCCCTCGGTGGCGCGGTTCGCCGGTGCGGCCTTCGAGGGGGTCTCGTTGTTGTCAGTCATTGCTCTGTCCTGCCGGGTTCGTGTGGTGTCCTGCCTGGTAGCCGGTCGAGCCGAAGCCGCCTTCGCCGCGCACGCTCTCCGGCAGCTCTTCGACCGGGATGAACGTGGCCTGCGTCACGGGCATGACGATCAGCTGCGCGATGCGGTCGCCGACGGCCACATCGTACGCGCTGTGGATGTCCGTGTTGATCAGACTCACCTTGATCTCGCCCCGGTAGCCCGCGTCCACCGTGCCGGGCGAGTTCACGATCGAAATGCCGTGCTTCGCCGCCAGGCCGCTGCGGGGCACCACGAAGGCGGCGTATCCGTCGGGCAGCGCTATCCGCACGCCGGTCGCGACGAGAGCGCGCTCCCCCGGTCCGAGATGCACGGCCTCTGCGGCGACCAGATCCGCCCCCGCGTCACCCGGGTGGGCGTATCCGGGAACGACAGACGCGATAATGGGGACATCAACGGAAGCAGTCACCCCATGAGGCTAATGCAGAACACCGCCCCCGAGACACGTGCCCGCTACCGCGAGCGGCTCTCGCCGAGCCTCTGGCTGCTGGTGACCGTCGCGCTCGCCGGCCCGATGGTCGCCCTGATCTTCGTGCCGGTCGGATCGACCGTGGCCCTGATCGTCGGTGCGGCCGTATCCGCGCTGCTCGTGCTCGCGGCGATCGCGGTGACGCCGGTGGTGTCCGTCGAGGAGGGCGAGCTCCGCGCGGGCCGCGCCCACATCGACGTCCGGCATCTCGGCGAACCGGTCGCCCTGTCGGGCGAAGAGGCGCGGCAGGCACGCGGTCCGGGCCTCCCGCTGCACGGCTGGCACCTGATCCGCGGGGGCATCGACGGCGTGGTGGTCGTTCCCGTCACCGACCAAGACGACCCGACCGTCAGCTGGACGATCTCTTCGCGCACCCCCGACCGTCTCGCGGCGGCCATCCGGCTCGCCCAGGACTGACCGCCCTCGGGCTCCCCGGATACGACAACGCGCCCAGGACCGAGGTCCGGGGCGCGCACGTCTCGCTCGGGATGCGCTCAGGCAGCGCACTCCTTGCAGATGGGGCCGGAGGCGTCCTCGTGGTCGAGCTGCGAGCGGTGCTTCACGAGGAAGCAGCTCATGCAGGTGAACTCGTCCTGCTGCGCGGGCAGCACGACGACATCGAGTTCGAGGTCGGACAGATCCGCTCCCGGGAGGTCGAAGCTGGACGGGTTGTCCGCGTCCTCGTCTCCCGTGGAACCGGAGTTCTTGTCCGGCACACGCTCCTTGAGGGCTTCGATCGACTCGGAGTCGTCTTCACTCTTGCGGGGAGCGTCGTAGTCGGTTGCCATATGGAGAATCTCCACTTTCATGCGAGTGGGTGGTGCGCCGTCGGGGTAATCGGCGGCCATAGTTTGCACGACCTCGGGTGAATAAGCAAATGCCCGTGGGCGCGACAGACCAAACTCACGGCGCGCCCAGACTATTCCCGGATCCGGCGGGTGGCGCGTGACACCATGAACCCACACCCATCAGAGGGGCATTCGCATGGAAAACGTCACCATCGTCGGCACCGAATCCGGAGTCCTGGTACTCGCGACCGAGTCGGGCGAGCGGTTCTCGCTGCCCATCGACGACGTGCTGCACCGTGAGATCCGTCGGGCTACCCGCCAGAGCGAGCCGACGGCGCAGCGCCTCGCGGCGAGCCCGCGTGACATCCAGGCGCAGATCCGTGCCGGGCTCACAGCGCCCGAGGTCGCCGAGCTGCTCGGGATCGACGTCGACGACGTCATCCGCTTCGAGGGGCCGGTGCTCGCCGAGCGCGAGCACGTGATCGGTCAGGCTCTCGCTGTGCCCGTCCTGATCGGCAGCGAGGTGGAGCCGGACGCGCAACCCACCTTCGGCACGGCGATCCGGGCGAAGCTCGCCGACGTCCAGGCGACGGACGAGCGCTGGGCGAGCTGGAAGGAGGACCGCACCTGGGTCATCAAGCTCGAGTTCTCCGCGAACGAGGTCGATCACGACGCGCGGTGGAGCTTCGACCCGCGCCGCAGCGCTCTGTCGCCCCTCAACGCAGACGCGACGCAGCTCTCCCGCCAGGGCGCCCTCCCGGAGGGGCTGATCCCGCGACTGCGCGCGGTCGAGTCCGAGCGCACGACCTCGCCGTACAAGGACGACAGCCGATTCGACTCCGGGGCCTTCGGTCCTCGGCTCGTGCCCTCGCCCGAGGCCGAGAGCGAAGAGCCGTCGACGCCGGAGCGCTCGGGACCGGCTGTGCAGGACGCAGCGATCAAGCGCGCCCCGGAGTCCTCGAACACGAGTCCCGAGACGGCCGACCTGCTCGAGGCCCTTCGTCGTCGGCGCGGTCAGCGCGAGACCGCACCTCTGTTGGAGGATGCGGCCGACGAGGCCGACAACGACCCGATCGCGCTGTTCGACGCCTTCGACTCCACAGAGCAGGACGCGGAGCGCGAGGACCCGGATGAGCAGCCGACCGCGCCGGAGCCCGCGAACGACAGCGGGACGCGCCGGCGTCGGCGCAACGCGATGCCGTCGTGGGACGAGATCGTCTTCGGCGCACGCACCGACGAGTGACCCTGGCGCCGGCGGCCGCACCGTTCAGCGCGAGAAGGTACCCAGCCGGATCAGCGGGACCTGACGCTCCTCCGGCGTGAGGCCACCGTGCTGCCCGATCATGCCGCGACCGCGCTGATCGGCCGCCGTCCCGTCGTACACCGCTCCATTGCCGCGGGCCACGACCAGCAGATCCCCGATGCGCGATGCTGCGGCCTCCGTGACGGTGGGACCGAACAGCCCCGCCGCGATCGCCTCGCGGCGGGTCCCGATGTCGGCCAAGCCTTCGAGGTCGCGGCGCCAGCGGTCCGCCACGTGCGCCGCATCCGCGTCGGGCTCGACGTAGACGTGCAGCATGCGGGGCTCGCCGCCGATGTGGCGGACTCCCGCCAGGTGCTCGGCGTCGAGCACGACCTGACGATGCGCGGGCACGTCGAGCATGCCGTGATCGGAGGTGACGAGCACGCCGACGCCCGACGGGACGCGAACCGACAGCGCGGCGTCCACCTCTTCGAGGGCGGCGATCCACTGCGGGGAGTCCATGCCGTGCTTGTGCCCGGCTTTGTCGACCTCGGGCAGGTAGCAGTAGACGAGGGCGCCAGGGTGCCGCTCGGCGAGGTCGTAGGCCGCTTCGACGCGCTCCGCGGCGGTCTGCGCGGCCACGAAGTCGGCGCCGCGCAGCGTCGCCCGCGTGAAACCGCTTCGGGCGTACGCGGCGACACCGGTCGCGAAGGCGGGACGACCCTCGGCGCGTGCCCGCTCGAACACAGTCGGCGCGGCCTGCCAGGTAAGCGGGTCGAGCCCCTCCGACTCCCACCCCGTGAGCTGGTTCACGAGGACGTCGCGCGAAGGATCGAGCACGCGGTATCCGACCAGCCCGTGCTCGCCCGGCCAGACACCGGTGAGCAGACTCGTGAGCGCCGCGGCGGTCGTCGACGGGAACACCGAGTGCGCGACGTCCTTCTTCGCCATCCCCGCGGTGAGGGCGCGGGCGTGACCGGCGTGACCGCGCAGAGCGATCGCGCCGAGCCCGTCGACCAGCACGAGCACGACCGATTCCGCGGGCGGCAGGACGGCCGATTCGCCGCGCAGCGCGGCGAAGAGGTCGTCCGCCACCCCGACGACGCTCCGAGCTGCGGGCGACTCGGACGGTAGCATGAGGGACATCCGAGCCAGTCTGACACAGGCGTCGGTCCCCCCTCTGCCTCGCACCATCCAGGATGCCCATGCCGAAGACCCCGCCGCCCGAGCTCGCCCCGGAGAGAATCCAGGACATCGACCTCGAGAGCGAGATGCAGGGCTCGTTCCTCGAGTACGCCTACTCCGTCATCTACTCGCGCGCGCTCCCCGACGCGCGCGACGGCCTCAAGCCGGTGCAGCGACGCATCCTCTTCCAGATGGCCGAGATGGGCCTGCGGCCCGATCGCGGGCACGTCAAGAGCGCGCGCGTGGTCGGCGAGGTCATGGGAAAGCTCCACCCGCACGGCGACTCGGCGATCTACGACGCCCTGGTGCGTCTGGCGCAGGAATGGGCGCTGCGTGTTCCGCTGGTCGACGGCCACGGCAACTTCGGCTCGCTCGACGACGGCCCCGCGGCGGCCCGATACACCGAGGCACGTCTCGCCGCACCCGCGATGGCGCTGACGCAGGACCTCGATGAGGATGTCGTCGACTTCATCCCCAACTACGACGGCCAGTTCCAGCAGCCCGCGGTGCTCCCTGCCGCGTTCCCGAACCTGCTGGTCAACGGCGCGAGCGGCATCGCGGTCGGCATGGCCACCAACATGGCCCCGCACAACCTGATCGAGGTCGTCGCCGCTGCGACGCATCTGCTCGAGAACCCCGACGCCACGACCGAGGACCTCATGGAGTTCGTGCCGGGTCCGGACTTCCCGTCCGGCGGCATCCTGATGGGTCTCGACGGCGTGAAGGACGCGTACACGAACGGCCGAGGAGCCCTCAAGGTGCGCGGCAAGGTGTCGGTCGGGCCGCTCGGTCCGCGCCGCACCGGCATCATCGTGTCGGAGCTGCCGTACATGGTCGGCCCCGAGCGGCTGATCGAGAAGATCCGCGACGCGGTGCAGGCGAAGAAGCTCCAGGGCATCAGCGACGTCACCGACCTCACGGACCGCAACCACGGCCTGCGCGTGGCGATCGGCATCAAGACCGGCTTCGACCCGAACGCGGTGCTCGAGCAGCTGTACCGCCTCACCCCCCTCGAGGACTCGTTCAGCATCAACAACGTCGCCCTGGTGGACGGCCAGCCCCGCACGCTCGGCCTCAAGGAGATGCTCAGCGTCTACGTGAAGCATCGCCTCGAGGTCATCACGCGTCGGAGCCGCTATCGCCTCGCCCGTCGCGAGGAACGTCTGCATCTCGTCGAGGGCCTCCTGATCGCGATCCTCGACATCGACGAGGTCATTCAGGTCATCCGCTCGTCCGACGACTCGGAGGCGGCCCGCGGGCGCCTGCGCACGGTGTTCGATCTCAGCGAGCCGCAGGCCGAGTACATCCTCGAGCTCCGGCTGAGACGGCTCACGAAGTTCTCGCGCATCGAGCTCGAGACCGAGCGCGACGCCCTGCAGGCAGAGATCGCGGCCCTGCGCGAGCTGCTGGGCAGCGAGACGCTGCTGCGCGCGGCCGTCGCGAAGGAGCTGGATGCCGTGGCTGATGCCTACGGCACCCCGCGGCGCACCCTGCTCATGAACGCCGCCCCGCCGAAGCCGCGGGCCACCAAGGGCGCGGTGGATCTGCAGATCGCCGATGCGCCGACGGTGCTCGTCCTGTCGACGACGGGTCGCACGGTGCGTGTCGATCTCGGAGAGGGGCAGGAGCTGACGGCACCCGCTCGTCGCAGCAAGCACGACGCGATCCTGACGACCGTCGAGACGACCGTGCGCGCCGAGCTCGGGGCGCTGACCTCGGAGGGACGGGTGCTGCGCTTCTCCCCCGTGGATCTGCCCTCCGTGCCGTCCTCGTCGGTGCAGCTCGCCGCAGGCACCCCGCTGCGCGACTACCTCGGCATCACGACCAAGGGCGAGCGCGTGCTGGGCTTCGTGCGGTTCGACAGCGACGTGCCGATCGCTCTCGGCACCGCGCAGGGCACGGTCAAGCGCTTCGTGCCGTCGGCTCTCGCCGTGCGCCCGGACATCGAGGTCATCGGCATGAAAGCCGGCGACCGGATCGTCGGCGCGGCCGAGGCCGCGGACGACGCCGAGCTCGTCTTCCTCACGAGCGATGCACAGCTCCTCCGGTTCTCCGCGTCGACGGTGCGTCCGCAGGGCGCGGCCGCAGGCGGCATGGCCGGCATCAAGCTCGGCGCGGGCGCCTCCGTGCTCTTCTTCGGCGCAGTGCCCCCGGGAACGGATGCCGTCGTCGCGACGGTGTCCGGCGCCGAGAGCGTGCTGCCCGGCACCGACCCCGGCCGGGCCAAGATCTCGAGCTTCGCCGACTACCCGGCCAAGGGCCGTGCGACGGGTGGCGTGCGGGCGCACTCCTTCCTGAAGGGCGAGGACAGGCTCACGGTCGCGTGGGTCGGACCGGGTCCTGCGCAGGCTGTCGATCCGACCGGCGCGGTGCGCAGGCTCCCCGAACCCGGTGCCCGCCGTGATGCCTCGGGTCAGCCCGTCGACGGGGTCATCGGCAGCATCGGGCGGACTCTGGTCTGATGACCGGGGTGGTCACGATCGTCTCAGGCCTGCCGGGAGTCGGCAAGACGACGGTGGCCCGCGCGCTCGCCACGTCGGCATCGCGCGGCGTCCTGTTGGATTCGGATGCTGTGGGCGAGGAGTTCATCGTCTCAGGACTCGTCCTTCCCGGCGGCACCCCCGCGGAGGAGTCCGAGCGACAACTGACGCTCCGACGACGGAACCTGTGCATGCTCGCCGGAAACTTCGCCGCCGAGGGCTTCGAGGTCTTCATCTCCGACGTGGTGCTCTGGCCTCCACTTCTCGCGTCCTACCGCGCCGCGATCCCGGGAGAGCTCCGATTCGTGCTGTTGACCGCCGATGAGTCGACGATCGGCGCCAGGGACTCCGCGCGCGACAAGCAGGTCGCCGATGCGTGGTCGCATCTGCGCGCAGATCAGGATGCCTGGGCTTCGCCGGGTCTGCGACTCGACACCAGCGAACTCACCGTGGACGAGACGATCGATGCGGTGCGACGCGGTGAATCCGACGCGCGGTTGTCGTCGTCCTGGGTCTGACGAGCGGCGTCAGCTCGCGTACTCACTGCCGAGGCGGCACAGACCCGTCGCGACGATCTCGGCGACCTCACGCGCGTACGCACCGGTGGGGTCGAGGTCGGGGTCGAACACCGTCACCGAGGCGCCCCAGGCACGGGGAGCCAACTCCTGGAGCAGGCGCGTCAGCTCCTCCGGGGACAGGCCTCCCGGATCGGGGCTGTCGACCGCGGGCATGTGCTCCGGATCGAGCACGTCGACGTCGACCTGAAGCCAGAACCCGCGCTCGAGGCGCGGCGTCGCGAGCACATCGGCCGCAGCACGAGCCGCACCGTGCAGCACGATGCGGTCGGCCGGTATGGTGAGGGCGATGGTCTCCGACACCTCGTCGAGGTGCTCGTCGTCTCGACGGCATCCGATGTGCGCCGTGGCCTCGGCGTCGAAGTAGGGCCCGAGCCCGTCGAGGTCGGCGATCTCGGGCAGGTGCCGACCGATCGCGGCGGCGAGGTCCTCTCCGGCGAGTGCGCCGATCGCGGAGGTGTTGCCCGGATGCCGGAAGTCGGTGTGGCCGTCGACGTGCACGAGGCCACCTCGCTCTGTGACGCGCGAAGCCATTCCCGCGGCGATCACGAGGCTGCAGTCGCCGCCGAGCACGAGAGGGACGTCGCCGCGCCGACGGATGTCGACCACTCGCGCCGCGAGTCTCCGCGCGTGCTCCGCGATCGCGACCTGATTGCGCAGGGTGCGCGGATCGCGGCCGGGATCGTCCTCGTACCGGCCGGGGATCACGGCGCCGGCATCCCGCGCTCCGCGCGACTGCAGCGCCTCGTACAGTCCGGTCTCGCGCAGCGCTTCGGGCGCCTTGGCGGTGCCGGGGACCGACCCCGCCCTCGGTGGACGCAACCCGAGGTTCGTCGGCGCGGAGACGATCGCGATCATCCCCCCATCCTCGCAGTGCGCTTCCGGCGCGACGGGATCACAGGCGGAGCGCCAGGACGTTCGCCGTGAGCCCCGCCGCCGTGCCGCACAGGATCACCGTGTCACCCCGGCCGACGCGGCCGGCATCCAGTGCGCGGGCCAGCATGAACGGCACCGAGGCTGACACCATGTTCCCGAACGCGCGCACTTCGTCGACCCGGCGATCGGCGGGAACACCGAGACGGTCGAGCATGGGTCCGAGCGCGGCCGAGGCCTGATGCGGGACCCAGAGAGCGACGTCGTCCGGCGAGACGCCGGACCTCTCATGGAACCCGGCGAAGAACTCCGGGAGCACACGCATCATCGCGAGCAGGGCGCGCCGACCGTCCATGTCGAACAGGTAGTCGGCCCGGTCGGCGCTCGCGTACGCCTGCGCCGGCGAGCGCGACAGTCCGCCGCGGATCTCGGTGTCGTGCGCGTACGCGGGCCAGGTGCGTTGCGCGCTGGCGATGACCCCGCGGTCGGGATCGGTCGAGCGGCGCAAAACCACCGCGGCCCCCGCGTCGCTGAACAGCTCGAAGCTCTCGCGTTGCTCGGGGTTGAGGAATCGGGAGCCGACGTCGCCGGCGACGACGAGGATCATGTCGTGGTCGCCGGCGTCGAGGTATCGGGATGCGACGTCCAGCGCGGTGATGAAGCTCGTGCAGGTGGAGTTCACATCGAACGCCGCGGCGTGCCCTCGGAGCGTGAGCCGTTCGAGCACGAGTGCGGCCGTGCACGGGATCGGCTGGACGCCGGCGGCCGAGGCGCCGAGCACGAGGTCGAGATCCTCCGCGGCGATGCCCGCGTGCCGGAGCGCCTGCTCTGCGGCATCCACCAGCATGTCCAGGTGGGAGACGTCGTCGGCGATCCGGTGGCGCACCTCGTCCCCGAACCGCACGGCGTGCTCGGGCAGGGACGTGCCCCAGCCGGCGATCTCGCAGTTCCTCATGACCGTCCCTCCCCCGGGGCGCGCACCACGCGGCGCATCTTCACCGACCCGTCGTGAGCGTACGGCACGAACACGATCTCCGGGCGCTCGCAGGTCAGCCTGTCGGCGAGTCGATGCAACTCGGCCTCGACGCTCTGCCGCGATCGCTCGTCCACGACGTCGAGGGCGACCTCGATCCGCGATTCCCCGGTCTGCACGACGCGGTACTCCTCGAATCCTTCGGCGAACAGCAGGGCGCGGGAGACGAGGTCGGCGAAGACCGGGATGCTGCGTCCGTCCCGTCCACGAAGACGCAGTGTGTCCCCTTCACGGCCCTCTATGCGGTCGAGGGCCGTGAGCGCGCTGCCGCACGCGCAGGTCGAGGCACGCAGACGGAGGACGTCTCCGAGGCGATAGCGGACGATCGGCTGGGCGCGCCGCCGGAGATCCGTCACGATCGGCACGAAGCGCTGGTCGTCGAGCATCTCCCTCTCGACGAGCACCGAGTCCTCGTTCAGGTGCACCACACCGTGCTCGCAGGTGTGGGCGAGGAACCCCTCGGTGCACTGGTAGAGCTGGTGCAGCACGGGCTGCCGGAGCGCTGCGCGGATCCGCCGCTCGTCCGCGATCTCGAGCACCTCGGCGACTGAGTAGACCTTGTCCGGCACGATGTCGAAGTCCCCCGCGAGCGCCGCTCGGGCGATCAGGCCCAGGACCGACGGCGGGGCGACGAGGATCGTCGGGGCGTATTCGCGCAACAGGGCGATGTTCTCGTCCATGTCCGCGTACACGTCGAAATAACGGAAGGACACGACGCGAGACCCGACCGACTCGTACAGGCTGTTGTCGGCCCGGAGGAACAGGGCGATGCGGTGGCCGCGCAGTCGACCCCGCGGCAGCGTGCGGGCGAGGACCGTCCCCACCCACGCGTCCCGTTCGGCCGCGCTCACCACGAACAGCCCGCGGTGTCCGCTCGTGCCGCTCGACAGTCCCACCGACAGCCCGCCGAGGTCGGCGTCGAAGTCCCTCGACCGCTCGTTCGCCATCGCCAGGTCGAGCGCCTCGTCGCGGCGGACTCCGACCGTGGTCATCTCGTCGAAATTCGCCATCATGACGGCCTTGTCCATGAACGGCAGCTCTGCGAAGGACGCGTGGTCGAGCAGATCGCGGAAGTACGGCGACCGGCGGCGCAGGAACCGCAGGTGCGCGCGCAGCAGCCGCCGCTGACGCCTCTCGACCGCTCGGCGGGAGCGGAACGGTCGGAACCACCGTACGGCCGCGAACTCGCGGAGGATGCGCAGCGAGGACATCACGGCAGCAGTTCCGTGGCGCCGAGCGCGTCGTGGCTGCACACCACGCGGATCCCCGCATTGCTGATCGTCCGGAGCGCGAGGGCGGTCGCCGCGTACGCGTCGGCGTCGAACTGCACCGCCCGCGGGAGGGCGCGCAGACGCGGAACGGCGCCGATCAGGTCCGACCCCCAGGCCGCGTCGCCCGCGAGCAGGACCCGGCCCTCGACGAGCGCTCCGACATGGCCGTCCGCATGCCCGGGGAGCGCGAGGACCAGGTAGGACCCGTCGTCGAAGAGGTCGACCGCCGGTACGCGGACACCGCCCACCTCGTGATCGCGGAACTCCGCGTCCTCCAGGAGCCGTCGGCGAGCCCGCGGGAACCAGTCGGGGAAGAGACCGGGCAGGACGGCAGTGCGCAGTCGTGGTGAGGCGAGCGTCCGCGCGAGCCCGGCGGAGAGCACGAAGGTCGCGTCGGGAAAACGACTCACACCGCCGACGTGGTCGGGATGCAGGTGCGACAGCACCACGTGCGTGACGGAGGCCGGGTCCAGGCCGTCCTCCCGCAACCGGCGGGCCACGTCATCCGTATCGTCGACGATCGGGGGCAGGAGACGTCGGTACACGGCCCCTCGCCATCCCGTGCGCCACTCCCCGGTCGCATATCCGGTGTCGAACAGCACGCGACGCCCGTCCGGGCCGTCGTACAGGAACACCCCGGAGGGGAACTCCCGCACGCCGCGGGACTCTCCTCGGAACATCGCGCCGAGGTCGTGCGTCGTCCGGCCGCACACGTAGTGCCGCAGCCGCCCCGTCACGCGCGGATCCTCAGATCGGCGGCGACGTCCGCGAGCGCGTCGTCGAGCGTGACCTCCGGACGGTATCCGAGCTCCTCCTTCGCGCGCGTGATGTCCAGGGTCTGGGAGAACGCGATCGTGCTCAGGGTGTATCGCGTGAAAGGGGGCTCGGGGCGGCCCGGCAGCACGGCGTACGCGCCCTCCAACACCGTCGCCGCGGCCCAGGCCATCCGGCGGTTCACCGGGCGGAGTCGGGGCGTCTCTCCCAGCATCCCCAGCAACTGCACGAGGAGGTCGCGGAACGGCCGCGGGTCGTCGTTCGTGATGTTGTAGACACCGCCCTGCGAGTCTCCTCGGGTGAGAGCGAGGCGCAGCGCTGTCGCGACGTTCTGCACCGCTGTCACGTCGATGAGGGTGTGTCCATCGTCGAACAGCGGGACCCCGAGACGAGCGTGGACGTCGAGCAGGCGCGGCACGAGGCTCGGGTCGCCGACGCCGATGAGCCCGCGCGGCCGCACCATGACGAGCTCCGCCACGTCGCCGGCGCGCTGTGCCTCACGCAGTCGCATCTCGGCCGCGATCTTCGAACGGATGTAGCCGTTCAGCCTGTTGCGCGGGTACACCTCGTGCTCCCGGATGCCGACACGGTCGCGCGCCGCCGCATAGACGCTGGGCGATGAGACGTGCACGAGACGGCGCACGCCCGTCCGTCGTATGAACTCGACGACGTGCCCCGCGCCCTCCACGTTCGCCTCGTGGAAGTCGCGCCACGGCCCCCACGGTGTCGACAGTGCCGCGCAGTGGATCACCGCGTCGACGTCGAGGTCGAGGCTGCGCAGCGAGGCCAGATCGCCGACCACGCGGTAATCCTCGTCCACCAGGGCGGAGAGGACATCGCGACGACGCCCCGCGGCGAAGACCTCGTGCCCGTGCGCACGCAGATCACGCACGACGTGGCCGCCGAGGAACCCGCTCGCCCCCGTCACCAATACACGGGCTCCGGACATGGTCATCACCCTAGCCGTCCTATGGTGGTCGGGTGCGCATCGCGATGGTCACCGACTACTACCTGCCGACCCTCGGCGGTGTGCAGACCGTCATCAAGGCGCATCGCGAGATGCTCGAGGCGGCCGGGCACGAGGTCGTCGTGTTCACGCCTCTCGCCGCGCCGAGCTTCGATCCGCAGGTCGTGCGGCTTCCGAGCGCCCGCGGTTTCGCGCCGGACGGCTACCCCTTCACATGGACCCCCGGGGCGGCTGCGCGCACCCTCACGGCCGCGCTGACCGCACGGGACGTCGACGTCGTCCACGTGCACACCGAGATGTTCGCGGCTCTCGCCGGGTTCGAGGCCGCCCGCGCGCTCGGCCTTCCCGTCGTGCAGACCATGCACGGCCGCATCGACGTATACACACGCTCGGTGCTGCCGCTGCCGTCGATCACGACCGTGCTGCTCGCCGGTCTGCACCGCCGATACCTGAGCCACGATCGGGCGCGGATCGACGGCTCCGCCCCGTACACGCGGACCCGCACGGCACGCCGGATGTGGCGGCTGATGGTGAGCCAGGCCAATCATGCCGACCACGTGATCGTCCCCTCCGCGCATTTCGCACGCAAGCTCGTGGCCCAGGGCGTGGACACCCCGCTCACGGTGCTGTCGAACGGGATCGAGGCCTCGGTTCTCGACGCCGTCGGCGACCCGACGCCACGCCGCAGCGACGCAGACGGTGAGCTGCGGGTGCTGTGGTGCGGACGACTCTCCCCCGAGAAGCGGCCCGAGGTGTTCACGGAGGCGGTGCGTCTCACGCCCGGAATCCGCGCCGACATGCTCGGGGACGGTGTGTCCCGTGCCGCGGTCGCGCGGGCGGCCTCCCGCATCGGCGACGGACGTCTGGTCGTGCACGGCGGGGTACCGCAGTCCAGGGTGCTGGAGACTATGCGGTCCGCCCATGTACTGGTGTCGAGCTCGTTCGACTTCGACAACCAGCCCATGGTGATCCTCGAAGCCATCGCGAGCGGACTTCCCGTCATCGTGACGGACCCCGATCTCGCAGAGGCCCTCCCCACGGGCGCGGGCGCGGTGACCCCGTCACCGGATGCCGCCGGACTGGCCGCCGTGTTGCACGATCTGCGCGACAACTCGGAGCGCATCACCCGGATGAGCCTCGCCGCGATCGCCGGCCGGGACGGCGTCGCGCAGTCCACGCACGGCGAGGCGCTGGTCGACGTCTACCGCGCGGCGGTCACGCGTCGATCGACTCGCGCGACAGACGATCCGAGGAATCGATGATGAACTCGCGGCGCGGGGCCACCTCGTTGCCCATCAGCAGCTCGAAGACGCGACCCGCCGCCTCGGCATCCTCCATGCGCACCCGGCGCAGCAGCCGCCCGCCACGGTCCATGGTCGTGGAGGCCAGCTGCTCGGCGTCCATCTCTCCCAGGCCCTTATAGCGCTGGATGGGCTCGTGCCATCGCTTGCCGGCCTTGCGCAGCTTGGCGAGCAGCGCGTGCATCTCCTGCTCGCTGTACGTGTAGATCGTCTCGTTGGGCTTCGAGCCCGGGTTCATCACGATCACGCGGTGCAGCGGCGGCACGGCCGCGAACACCCGGCCGTGCTCGATGAGCGGCCTCATGTAGCGGTAGAACAGCGTGAGCAGCAGCGTGCGGATGTGCGCGCCGTCGACGTCGGCGTCGCTCATCAGGATGATCTTCCCGTAGCGCGCCGCGT
Organism: Microbacterium sp. GCS4; assembly: GCF_001262495.1. GTDB lineage: Bacteria > Actinomycetota > Actinomycetes > Actinomycetales > Microbacteriaceae > Microbacterium. Next base: position 186,391 of record NZ_LGYE01000001.1, on the reverse strand, counting down.
CGATGTCGAAGCTGCGACCCGACCCCGCGCCGATCACCTGGATGATCGAGGCGCACTCGGTGTTGGAGAGCATATCGCCCACCGAGGCCTTCTGCACGTTGAGGATCTTGCCGCGGATCGGCAGCAGCGCCTGGAACTCGCTGTTGCGGGCGTTCTTGGCCGTGCCGAGCGCGGAGTCGCCCTCGACGATGAACAGCTCGCTGCGCTCGACCTCGTTGGTCCGGCAGTCGACGAGCTTGGTGGGCAGGGTCGAGGACTCCAGTGCGTTCTTGCGACGCTGGGTCTCCTTGTGGGCCCGTGCCGAGACGCGCGCCTTCATCTCGGCGACGATCTTGTCGAGCAGCTGGGTCGCCTGGCTCTTGTCGTCGCGCTTGGTCGACGAGAAGCGGGCGGCGAGATCCTTGCGGATCACCTGCGCCACGATCTGGCGCACGGCGGGCGTGCCCAGGACCTCCTTGGTCTGACCCTCGAACTGCGGCTCGGGCACGTTCACCGTGAGCACGGCCGTGAGACCGGCGAGCACGTCGTCCTTCTCGAGCTTGTCGTTCGCTCCGACCTTGAGCCGACGGGCGTTCTGTTCGACCTGGGCGCGCAGCACCTTGAGCAGCTCCTGCTCGAAGCCCTGCTGGTGGGTGCCTCCCTTGGGCGTCGAGATGATGTTCACGAACGAGCGGCTGATCGTGTCGTAGCCCGTGCCCCAGCGCATCGCGATGTCGACCGCGCACACGCGCTCGACTTCGGTCGCAACCATATGGCCGTCGGCCTGCAGAACCGGAACGGTCTCTTTGAAGGTGCCCTCGCCTTGGATGCGCCAGGTGTCGGTCACGGGAGCGTCGGTCGCGAGGAACTCGACGAACTCGGAGATGCCGCCCTCGTACAGGTACGAGGTCTCGTTCACGGTCGGCTCCGGCGTGCCCTCGCCCTCGGCGGGCGCGCCGGAGGCGCGGAAATCGCGGACGACGATCTCGAGTCCCGGCACGAGGAACGCGGTCTGTCGTGCCCGCGTCTCGAGCTCGCCGAGCTGGAACGCGGCGTCCTTCGTGAAGATCTGGCGGTCGGCCCAGTAGCGCACGCGCGTGCCGGTGACGCCGCGTGCGGTCTTGCCGATGACGCGCAGCTCGCTCTTCTGCTCGAAGGGCGTGAACGGCGCATCCGGCCGCTTCTCGCCCTTGTCGGCGAAGATGCCCGGCTCGCCGCGGTGGAACGACATCGCATAGGTCTTGCCGCCGCGGTCGACCTCGACGTCCAGTCTCTCCGAGAGGGCGTTCACGACCGAGGCGCCGACGCCGTGCAGACCACCGGATGCCGCGTAGGAACCGCCGCCGAACTTCCCGCCCGCGTGCAGCTTGGTGTAAACGACCTCGACGCCGGTCAGCCCGGTGCGCGGTTCGACGTCGACCGGGATGCCGCGGCCCTTGTCGTGCACCTCGACGCTGCCGTCGTCGTGGAGGATCACGTCGATCTTCGAGCCGTTGCCGGCGACGGCCTCGTCCACGGCATTGTCGATGATCTCCCAGAGACAGTGCATGAGGCCCGGGGAGCCGTTCGACCCGATGTACATGCCAGGGCGCTTGCGAACGGCCTCGAGGCCTTCGAGCACCTGGAGATGATGGGCGGAATACTCGGCGGTCACAATCTCCGATTCTATTCTCGGCATGCCCGACGAGGCCGCCGACACTCCCCACGGGGACCGACCCCGTCTCGAGCGCGTACGCTCCGAGCGAAACACGCCGTCAACCGGGCATGCATACAGGTGGGGCGTGGTTGTATTGAACACGCCCAGCAGCGAACCCGACACCATAGGAGGCACCGAGATGAACGCAACGACCGAACGTGAGACCTCCGCCGTCGAGTTCCGCCTGACCGCCATGGATCGATGCGACTCCTGCGGCGCTCAGGCCTACATCGCGGCCGAGGTCAACGGCTCCGAGCTTCTCTTCTGCGCCCACCACGGCCGCAAGTACGAGGAGAAGCTGCGCAGCATCGCCACGAGCTGGCACGATGAGACCGCTCGCCTGATCGACGCCGTCTGATCGTCCCGGAGCCCGTCACCTGACGGGCTCCTTCTGCATCCACTCCCGACTGTCAGTCGACGATCACGCGGTGCACGAACGGCGTCAGCCTCGTGAGGATCTCCTCGCCGACGGTGTCGATCCGTTCGGCCAGGGTGGTCGCGCTGCTCTCGCCGTGCTCCCCCGCGCCGAACAGGTGAACCTCGTCGCCGACCGCCATCCCGGACCATCCGGCGATCGTCGCGGACGTCTCGCCCACGAGCCGCAGCTCCCGCGGACCCGCCGGTGTGCCGACGAATGCGCCCGCCAGCGCGGACGGCAGCCCGTCGAACGAGCCGACGCCGATCAACGCGTCTCCGCCGCGGACGTCCACCACGGTCGCGCGGAGCTCAGCCACGGGCAGGATGCCCTCCAGATCGGGTCCGTCAGCCGAGCGGATGCCGTAACAGAAGGCTCCGATGCGAGACACGGTGCCCCGCAGCTCCGGACGCCACCACGATGCCGCGGACGCGGTGAGATGCAGCGCCTCCGGGGTCGGACCCGCCTGCTCCGCCGTGCGGATGGCGGTGAGGAAGACCTCCCGCGCCTCGTCGTCCTCCGCGTCGCTCGCCTCGGCCAGGTGGCTCCAGATGCCGACGAGGGACGCGTGTCCGGCGGCCTCCGCTGCCCGCACCCGCACGATCGTGTCGGGCCACTCCTCGGGGAGGAGCCCGTTGCGGTGCAGACCTGTGTCGATCTTGAGGTGGATGCGCGCAGCGATGCCGCGTGCCTCCGCGCGGGCGAGAACCCGGTCGAGGTACTCCGCCGTGCCGACGCCCAGATCGATCCGATGGTCGAGGGCCTCGTCGATCTCCTCGTCGGTCGACGTCGCCCAGGCGAAGATCTGCACATCCGTGTGCTCCGCCTGTCCGAGTCGGCGTCGGATATCGATGCCGCTGCGGATGTCGTACGAGCCGAACCGACGCACGCCCGCTTGGACAGCAGTGTCGACGGCCCAGGCGAGCCCGTGCCCGTAGGCCTGATCCTTCACGACGATCATGAGGTCGGAGGGCGCGATGCGCTCGCGCACGGCGGCGATGTTCGCGAGGAAGCGGTCGGTGCGGATGCGCAGCTCGGGACGGCTCATGCCTCCCACCCCCGGTCCGCGTGCGCGGCGGTGACCGCCAGGAGCTCGGCGTCGCCGAGGCCCGTGATCTCGCTCCAGCGGGTCAGCGCCCGCGCCGCAGGACCCGAGCCGCCGAAGTAGGTCGCCTCTGTGCCCGCAGCGGTGATCGCGGCATCCTGAAGATCGACGACGCACACGTCCATCGCGACGCGGCCGACGATCGGCCGCAGCCGTCCGTCGATCTCGACCTCCGCACGATTGCCGAGAGCACGCATGATCCCCTGCGCGTAACCGCCCGTCACCAGCGCGACCGTCGTCGGAGCCTCAGCGCGGAACGTGTAGCCGTACGACACGGCGTCGCCGGTCTTGAGCGGCTTGGTGGACAGCACCCGGCCCGCCAGGCGCAGCACGGGGGCTGTGTTCGACGAACCCGCGAGTCCGTAGAGCAGGCGCGGATCGATGTCCGGTTCGCCCGTCGTCACCGCGACGATCCCGTCCTGCGCGAGCGCCTCGACCTGCTCCGCCGAGTCCACGCGCACCGCACCGGCACCGGCGACCGTCGCTGCCCGCGCCACGGCCCCGATCCCGTGCCCCCAGGCGTCGCGTCGCAGGTCGGCCACAGTGCCTCCGGCGGCGACCGCGGCGGCTGCGGCGGTCGCGAGCGCGGATCGCGAGATCAACGCGCGCGGGCGGGAACTGGAAGACGTCTCACACACCCGACCAGCCTAACTCCGCCCTCCCAGGATGCCCGGCGACCCCACCGTAGACTGGTCTCGACCCCCGAACTTGGAGATCCATGTCACGCTTTTCCCTCGCGCCCCGCGTCCGCTACCTGATGGACCGCGCCCGGCGCATCGACGTCGGCTCCGTGATCGAGCGCGCGAAAGAAGCCTCCGCGCAGCACGGCAAGGCCGTGCCGCTCGTCGTGATCGACATGCTGTGGTCGGCCGGTCGGCACAACGTCGGCTTCCAGGACTACATCGACTACGACTTCGCGATCCTCTCGAAGGCCGAGCGCGACACGTACATGACCCACCCGGTGTCGAACCAGATCTCGCAGCAGTACGACCACCCGGACTACCGGCACCTCTTCCACGACAAGGCCGAGTTCAACGTGAAGTTCGATGCGCTGCTGAAGCGCGAGTGGATGCTGATCACGGCCGACAACGCCGAAGAGCTGCGTGCCTTCACCGAGCGTCAGGGCACGATCGTCGTCAAGGAGACGCACGGCCAGGCCGGCACCGGCGTGCACCGGTACCACGCGAAGGACGTCACCGACTGGGATGCCTTCCACGCCGAGCTGCTCTCCAAGAAGCAGGTCCTCGTCGAGGAGGTCATCCGCCAGCATGCCGACCTCGCCGCCGTCTGCCCCGGCACCGTCAACACGACGCGCGTCACCGCGTTCTTCGACGGTGAGAAGACGCACATCCTCGCGATCGCCCAGAAGTTCGGGCGTGGAGCGGTGAGCGACCAGATGAGCTTCGGCGGCTTCTACACGATGCTCGACGACGACGGTCACGCGGTCGGTCCCGGCTACGACTCGCATGGGCACGTGCACGTCACGCACCCGGACTCCGGCTTCACGATCGCCGACTTCCAGCTGCCGCTGATGGATCAGGTCCGCGAGTTCGTCGATCAGGCGGCGCGCGTCGTCCCGCAGGTCCAGTACGTGGGCTGGGACGTCGTCGTCACCCCCGATGGCCCCGTGCTCGTCGAGGGCAACTGGGGCGCCGGCGTGTACGAGAACAAGCCCAGCGTCACCGGCATCCGCACCGGGCACAAGCCGCGCTATCAGGCCGCGATCGGCTTCTGACCGTCCCCCGCCCGTCTATTTCTGCCGAACGGCAGCAAAAGACCCTCTGTTTCTGCCGTTCGGCAGAAACAGAGGGTCTTCGGAGTCAGACGGCGCGGACGATGCCCATCGGCGTGGACTGTCCGCCCTGACCAAGCGGGTTGTCGCTGAGGATCTGCACGAGACGCCGCTCGCCCGCCTTGTCGAGCGTCGAGCCGAGGATGTTGCCGCCGATGTCGTTGATGTCGACCACGGCGACGTCAACGTCTGCACCGACGATCCTCTGTACGCGGTGTGCGACCTCCCGCGGGTTCTTCGGCCCCAGCACGACGGCCTCGTTGTACGGAGGGATCGTGTTCTTGGTGGGTCCGTCGATCGCCCGGGCCTTGTCTCCCGCGATGCGGTAGAAGTCACCGCGTCGGCCGAACGCCTTCGTGATGACCGAGACACCGGCGGCGAACAGGATCCGCAGCGTCCCGCATTCGCGCAGCGCCATCTCCATGGTCTCGGGCATGCCGAGGCCGATGCCGTACGACGTGCGCACGACGTAGCGGGAGAGGAAGCGCGCGAGCGGACGCGGCGTGATCTCGTCGAGACGATACGAGCGTCCCTGCGTGATCGCGACGATCTTCTCGGTCACGAACAGCAGGTCGCCCGGCTGCACGGCGTCCTTCGCGTACTCCGTGATGACGGAGTCCAGGTCGTCCTTGGGCATGACCACGCGGGTCTTGATCGGGATCCGCGCATAGCTCGCCCCGTCGACGTTCGCCTCGAGCGCCTTGCCCTCGTTCGCGGCACTCACTCGAGGTAGTCCCGCAGCGACTGCGAGCGGCTCGGGTGACGCAGCTTCGCCATGGTCTTCGACTCGATCTGACGGATCCGCTCTCGGGTCACGCCGAACGTGTCGCCGATCTGGTCCAGCGTCTTCGGCTGACCGTCGCCCAGCCCAAAGCGCATCCGGATCACTCCGGCCTCGCGCTCGGAGAGCGAGTCGAGCAGCTGCTCGAGCTGACGCTGCAGCATCGTGAAGCCCACGGCGTCCGCCGGCACGACGGCCTCGGTGTCCTCGATCAGGTCGCCGAACTCGCTGTCGCCGTCCTCGCCGAGCGGCGTGTGCAGCGAGATGGGCTCACGGCCGTACTTCTGCACCTCGACGACCTTCTCGGGCGTCATGTCCAGCTCGCGGCTGAGCTCTTCGGGGGTGGGCTCGCGGCCCAGGTCCTGCAGCATCTGCCGCTGGACGCGGGCGAGCTTGTTGATGACCTCGACCATGTGCACCGGGATGCGGATGGTGCGGGCCTGGTCGGCCATGGCGCGCGTGATCGCCTGGCGGATCCACCAGGTGGCGTAGGTCGAGAACTTGAAGCCCTTGGTGTAGTCGAACTTCTCGACCGCGCGGATGAGACCGAGGTTGCCCTCCTGGATCAGGTCCAGGAACTGCATGCCGCGGCCCGTGTAGCGCTTCGCGAGCGAGACGACGAGTCGGAGGTTGGCGCCGAGCAGGTGGCTCTTGGCACGCTGACCGTCGCGGGCGACCCACTGGAGGTCCAGACCGAGCTGGCCGGTCTTCTCGGCGGCCGACATCGCGGAGAGCTTCTCCTCGGCGAACAGACCGGCCTCGATGCGCATCGCGAGCTCGACCTCTTCGGCCGCGTTCAGTAGTGCGACCTTGCCGATCTGCTTCAGGTAGTCCTTGACCGGGTCTGCCGTCGCACCCGTGATCTGGGTGGAGTAGACCGGCACGTCCTCGTCGTCGTTCGACGAGATGACGATCGCACCCGTGGGCAGCGGCTCGGTGAACGCGGGCTTCTTGTCGTCCTCGTCCTCGTCGGTCTCCTCGGCCGCAGGGGCCGCGGACTCGTCATCTTCGACGATGTCGTCCGACTTCTTCTTCTTCGCGGGAGCGCGCTTGGCGGCCGCACGCTGCGCGGCGGTCTTGGGCGCGGGCTTCTCGGCCGTCTCCTCCGCCTGGGGCTCGACCTCGGGAGCCTCGGCGGTCTTCTTCGTCCGGGTTTTCTTCGTCGTGGCAGGAGTCACGTTTCGCCTTTCACGGGGCCGCGGGCGGCCTCGGGACATTTCGGACACTAGTAAGACCCTTGTCAAGCCCGATCTCCGGGGAGATCGATTGACAACGGGTCGGACTCCTAGTATACCCACACGTGCGAGTGCGAAGGTCCACTCGGACGAACTTGCCGCCCGCGCAGGCTCAGCCCCGGCCCGGCTTGTCCTCGTCACCGGTGCGCCGCGAGGCCAGATAGCGCTCCAGCTCCGCCGCGAGTTCATCGGCGGACGGGAGATCGCGCTCGTTGAATCCGCCCTCGTCGTAGGAGGCGTCCTCGGGATCGCGGCCGGCCATGTAGGCGTCGTAGCGCCGCTCGAGGCCGTGCACCATCTGCTGCAGCTCGTCGTTGCCGAGCACCTGCTCGTCGACACGTGACAGGTAGTCCTCTCGGCGCTCCTGCACCTCGTCGAGCATGAGCACCAGCCCGGTCGCCGCCATGAGCCGCTCGGCGGCCGCGATGACGGCATCCGGGTTCTCGGTCTCGGCGAGGTAGTGCGGCACGAGCAGGACGAACCCGACGACGCGGTCGCCGCGCTCCGCGAAGCGGAACTCCAGGAGGTGTCCGGCCGTCGCCGGGACCTGGGTCCGCGGACGCCACACCGAGTGCGCGACCGTGAGCTCGCGGCGGTTGCCGCTCACCGTCGTGCCGATCGGCCGCGTGTGAGGCACAGGCATCGCGATCGAGTGCACCCAGCTGAGGCCCGACACCTCGAACTCGGACGCGAGGTCGAGCACGGTGCGGGCGAACTCGTTCCAGACGAAGTCCGGTTCGTATCCGGCGAGGAGCAGGAACTGCTGACCCAGCGCGTCGGTGGCGAGCGAGAGCTCGAGGCGGGCCGGGCGGAACTCGGTCAGGTGATCCTGATCGAATGCGATCACCGGACGACGGGCCCGGTAGTCGAGCAGCACGTCGTTGTCGAAGACCGCGATGGGCTGCGGCGAGGTGGTCTCCCGGAGGTGCTCGATGAGCCCGGAGACCGCGTTGCCCGCGTCGGTGAAGCCCGTCAGCAGCAGGACCAGGGGCAGCCCGCGCGGCACCGCCGGCGCGTTCGCGACACGTTCGTGGATGTCTCCGGAGAAGGGCATGAGTCCATGCTACGAGCCGCGGCCGACGCGGGGGCGGCGACCGTCATGCTCACAGCGAACACGCCGCACGGCGACCGCGGGCGGCACGATCCCTAGGATGGAGTCATGACGCTTCCCGCGCTCTCGCGCACCACCGATCAGTTCCCCGGAAGCGCTGCAGACGCCGCAGTGCTCGTCATCCCCGAGATCAGCGACTCGGTCGAACCGCTGTCCGGCTACCCCGGACTCGCGGAATCGCTGCAGGGCGTCGGGTACACGGGATCCGCGTCGGCCTTCACCCGCGTGCACGCCCCCGAGACGACGACGCTGCCCTTCGCGGTCGTCGGCGTCGGTCGCACTCCGGATGCCGCCGCGGTCCGCACCGCGGTCGGCACCGCTCTTCGGAGCCTCACCGGCTTCGACACCGTCTCCCTCGCCCTGGCTCCCGGGCTCGAGGAGTTCGCGGATGCCGCGGCCGAGGGCGCCGTGCTCGGCGGCTACCGCTTCGACGGCTACCGCACCGAGAAGGGCAAGCCCCGCGCGACCTCGGTCATCCTGCACGCGGCGCTCGACGATGCCTCCGTCGAGAAGGCGGCCGCGGTCGGCGACGCCGTCGCGCTCGTCAAGGACCTCGTGTTCACCCCCGCCGAATGGCAGAGCCCCGCACAGCTCGCGCAGAGTGCCGCCGACAGCGTCCAGGGCCTCGACGTGACTGTCGAGATCCTCGACGAGGATGCTCTCGCCGAGCAGGGCTTCGGCGGCATCCTCGGCGTCGCGCAGGGCTCCGACCGTCCCCCGCGCCTCGTCCGCCTCGACTACGCGCCCGCCGATGCGACGCGTCACATCGCTCTGGTCGGCAAGGGCATCACGTTCGACACCGGAGGCCTGTCGCTCAAGCCCGCCGCGTCCATGGTCGGCATGAAGTTCGACATGGCGGGCGCGGCCACGAGCCTCGCCGCGCTGCGCGCGATCGCGACACTCGGCCTGCCGGTGCGGGTGACGGCGTGGCTGTGCATCACCGACAACATGCCCTCGGGCCGCGCACTGCGCCCGGGCGACGTCCTGCGGATGCTGGACGGCACGACCGTCGAGGTGCCGAACACGGATGCGGAAGGGCGTCTCGTGATGGCCGACGGCCTCGTCGCCGCGAGCCGCGAGCACCCGGATGTGATCATCGATGTCGCGACCCTCACGGGCGCGATCGTGATGGCCCTCGGGCACCGCCACACCGGCGTGTTCGGCGACGACGACACGGTGGCCGAGCTGCTGGCGGCCGCGGACTCCGCCGACGAGCTCGCCTGGCACATGCCGCTCCCCGATTACATGGAGGATTCGCTCGACTCGCCCATCGCGGACATGCAGAACGCGAACATGGGCGACCGCATGGGCGGCGCGTCGTACGCGGGTCTCTTCCTCCGCCGGTTCATCGGCCGCGTGTCCGACGAGGACGACGCGCCGCGCATCCCCTGGGTGCACCTCGACATCGCCGGATCCGGCGAGCACAACGGAGCCCCCTACGGCTTCACGGACAAGGGTCCAACGGGGGCGATGGTCCGATCGATCATCGCCTTCGCCGACGCATCCCACACGGAGGCTTGACCACATGACAACCCACACCTTCGACATCGTCGTCCTGGGCGGAGGCAGCGGCGGCTACGCCGCGGCGCTGCGGGCCAGCGAGCTCGGGAAGAGCGTCGCCCTCATCGAGAAGGACAAGGTCGGCGGCACGTGTCTGCATCGCGGCTGCATCCCCACCAAGGCACTGCTGCACGCGGCCGAGGTCGCCGAGCATGTGCGCGACGCGGCGCACGTCGGCATCACCGCGACGCTCGAGAACATCGACCCCGCCGGTGTCCGCGCGTATCGCGAAGGAATCGTCGCCAAGAAGTTCAAGGGGCTCGAGGGACTCGTCAAGGCTCGCGGCATCACGACCGTCTCCGGCGCCGGACGGCTCAACGCCGACCGTTCGGTGAGCGTCGGCGACGACGTCTACGTCGGTGCGGACGTCGTGCTCGCCACCGGGTCGTACAGCCGCACGCTGCCTGGACTCGAGATCGGAGGACGCATCCTCACGAGCGAGCAGGCCCTCTCGCTCGACGTGATCCCGGAGCGCGTGCTCATCCTCGGCGGCGGCGTCATCGGCGTGGAGTTCGCGAGCGTCTGGCGTTCGTTCGGCGCCGAGGTCACGATCATCGAGGCTCTGCCGCACCTGGTGCCCAATGAGGACATCGCCCTGAGCAAGGGGCTCGAGCGGGCGTTCCGTCGGCGCGGAATCCAGTACTCGCTCGGTGTGCGGTTCCAGACGGCCGCGCAGGACGACTCGTCCGTCACGGTCACGCTCGAGGACGGGAAGGAGTTCACTGCGGACTACCTGCTCGTCGCGGTGGGACGCGGACCCGTCACGGCCGACCTCGGCTTCGAGGAGGCGGGGGTCACGCTCGATCGCGGCTTCGTCACGGTCGATCAGGATCTGCGCACGGGTGTGCCGGGGGTCTGGGCTGTGGGCGATATCGTCCCCGGCCTGCAGCTCGCGCACCGAGGGTTCCAGCAGGGCATCGCGGTGGCCGAGCGGATCGCCGGCCTCACGCCGGCGAACGTCCCCGACTCCCAGATCCCGAAGGTCACGTACTCGAGCCCCGAGGTGGCATCGGTGGGCGTGACCGAGGAAGCGGCGGTCGCGGAGCACGGTGCGGACGCCGTGGTCGCATACGAGTACAACCTCGCCGGCAACGGCAAGAGCGAGATCATCGGCACCGGTGGCCTCGTCAAGGTGGTGCGCCTCAAGGACGGCCCGGTCGTCGGCGTGCATCTTCTCGGAGACCGCGTGGGCGAGCTCATCACCGAGGGACAGCTCGCGGTGGCGTGGGAAGCCCACCCAGAGGACATCGCGCCGCTGATCCATGCTCACCCCACTCAGAGCGAGGCTCTCGGCGAGGCGTTCCTCGCCCTCGCCGGCAAGCCGCTGCACGCCCTCTGACATCCCGAAACCCCCGACCAGCGGGGCGGAACACCAACCGCCGCGCAGGTCACTAAGCTAGACAAGCGTCATACAACTTCCTGAAGGAGACTCCGTCATGAGCACATCCGTGGTCCTCCCCGCTCTCGGTGAGAGCGTCACAGAGGGTACGGTCACCCGCTGGCTCAAGCAGGTGGGAGACACCGTGCAGGCGGATGAGGGCCTGCTCGAGATCTCGACCGACAAGGTCGACACCGAGATCCCCTCCCCCGTCAGCGGTGTGATCGAGGAGATCCTCGTCGCCGAGGACGAGACCGTCGAGGTCGGCGCGCTGCTCGCGCGCATCGGCGACGGCAACAGCGCCGCTCCCGCGGCCGACGCTCCCGAGGCTGCCGCTCCGGCAGCCGAGGCTGCTCCCGCCGAAGCGGCGCCCGCGGCCGAGGCACCCGCTGCGGAGGCACCTGCTGCGGAGGCTGCTCCGGCGCCCGCGGCTGAGGCGCCCGCCGAGTCCGCACCCGCCGCCGCTCCGTCCGGCGACGCCAAGGACATCGTGCTCCCCGAGCTGGGCGAGAGCGTGACCGAGGGCACGGTGACCCGCTGGCTGAAGCAGGTCGGCGACTCCGTCGAGGTCGATGAGGCGCTCCTCGAGATCTCGACCGACAAGGTCGACACTGAGATCCCCTCGCCGGTCGCCGGCGTTCTCCAGGAGATCGTCGCGGCCGAGGACGAGACCGTCGCTGTCGGCGCCGTGCTCGCCCGAGTCGGCTCGGGAGCAGCTCCCGAAGCCGCTCCGGCACCCGCTGCTGCGCCCGAAGCCTCTGCTGCTCCCGAAGCCGCTCCGGCACCCGCCGCGGCTCCCGCTGCCGAGGCTGCTCCGGCACCGGCCGCTCCGGCCGCTCCCGCTCCCGCCGCTGCAGCACCGGCCGCCGCTCCGGCACCCGCCGCACCTGCCGCGGCTCCGGCACCCGCTGCTCCGAAGCTGTCGCTCCCGACCGAGAACGACAACCTGTATGTGACGCCGCTCGTCCGCCGTCTCGCTTCGCAGCAGGGCGTCGACCTGGCGACCGTCACGGGTACCGGTGTCGGCGGACGCATCCGCAAGGAAGACGTGCTCAAGGCAGCGGAGAACGCTGCGACCGCTCCGGCCGCGGCTGCGGCCCCGGCTGCACCGGCGCTCGAGGTCTCCCCGCTCCGTGGCACGACTCAGCCGATGTCCCGCCTGCGCAAGGTCCTCGCGCAGCGTGCCGTCGAGTCGATGCAGCAGACCGCGCAGCTCACGACGGTGGTCGAGGTCGACGTGACGGCTCTGGCCGAGTACCGCGACAGCGTCAAGGGCTCGTTCCTCGAGAAGACGGGCGACAAGCTCTCGTTCCTCCCGTTCTTCGCGCTGGCTGCTGCGGAGGCCCTCCAGGCCTTCCCGATCGTGAACTCCACGGTCGACGGCGACCAGATCGTGTACCCGGCGACCGAGAACCTCTCGATCGCCGTCGACACCGAGCGCGGGCTGCTCACGCCGGTCCTGCGCGACGCGGCGTCGAAGAACATCGCCGAGATCGCCCACGAGATCGCCGACCTCGCCGCGCGCACGCGCGACAACAAGCTGAAGCCGGATGAGCTCGCGGGCGGAACGTTCACGCTGACCAACACCGGTTCGCGCGGCGCTCTGTTCGACACCCCCGTGGTCTTCCTCCCGCAGTCCGCGATCCTCGGCACCGGAACGGTCGTCAAGCGCCCCGGTCTCGTCAAGGTCGGCGGCACGGACGCGATCGCGGTCCGCTCGTACGTGTACCTCGCGCTCTCGTACGACCACCGCATCATCGACGGTGCGGACGCGGCCCGCTTCCTCGGCGCCGTCAAGGCACGTCTCGAGTCGGCGCAGTTCGCGGCGCAGCTCGGAGCCTGACCGCACACGCATCATCATCCTGGCTGGTCCGCGACGTCGTAGGCGTCGCGGACCAGCCATTTCTCGTCCATGCGGACGAGCACCAGCATCCGGTCGTATCCAGCGACTCCCGCGCCGCCAGCGCCGGCATCTCCGCCGCCGACACCGTCACCGCCCGCTGACAGACGCACGACGACGGCGCCACCGTAGTCGTCGACGAGAGCGATGCTCTCCTCTCCCCCGGACGGACGCGCATCATCCGGGGAGCTCTGGAAGAGCTCGACGACGTGATCTGCCCCCGCGACCACCGCGCCGGCGCACGACCGGTCGTCTGCGACGGCGCAGTCGCGGATGACCGCCACCAGCCGGGCCGCCTCGTCTTCTATCACCGACACCGGTCGGTCACCGGCTCCGTGCGCGAGCGGATGGTCCTGGTCGTTCGGTCCCGGCGGCACGGCGTCGGGTGAGCTGCCGGCCGCAGTCGTCGGCGAGTCCGTCGGTAACAGGGAGGCTCCGCCTCCATCAGACTCCGCAGGTGCCACTCCGCGCCCGACCGTGGGCTCATCCGCCTGCCCGCCGGAGTCCGACGGCCACAGCAGGCCCGCCGCAAGCACGGCGCCGGCGGCAGCCAGCCCCACCGCCAGCTTCGGCATCCGACGCCGGTCACCCTCTCGAGGGCGTTGCCGGTCCGCCCCTCCCGTACCGACCGACGCCGCGGCACGCGTCGGCAGCGGCAGCCCGCGCACCGCGCTCAGGCCCCGCGCAGCGGCCGCGCGGACGACAGCCACCACGCCCTCTCCCCGCGGCGCCCGCGCCCGCGGGTGACGCCGACCCCTTCGCCCGTCCTCGGCTCGCGTCACGCGGCCCTGCGGGCGATCAGTCACTGCTGCTCGCAGGGCGCCGATCTCCCGCCCGGCACTGCTCGGCGCCCCACTCCCTTCGGTGTCATCCGCGCTGACGAGCGGTCTGGGCGCGGCCACGGAGAGGAGCTCGGACTCCCAGGCGTCGATCTGTCGTCGTGGGACCTCGGGGCGTTCGGAGTGCCGACGCAGCCCCTCTGCGACCGCCTCGAGCACCCGCCGTTGCACGCGGTCGGCGCTCTCGGATGCCGCCGTCTCCAGAAGCACTGCCGCGGCGATACGCGCGTCCTCTTCCTCGCCGATCACGAGCACCGGGCATCCCGCATCCGTCAGCCACCACTCACCGCTGCGCGCGTCGGTGGGATCGACGCCCAGTTCGCCGATCCCACGCAGCAGGCTCACGGCCAGTGTGCTGACCTCCCCACCGGACAGCGCGCTCCCCTGCCCCGCTCGGCGTCCGAGGAACACGGCCACCTTCTCCGTGCACCACGGCAGCAGGACGTCGTGTCCGTCGACACGACGCACCACGTCCAGCGGCGCCGCGACATGCCTCGCCCCCGCGAGGGACCAGCCGCCCCACCCGGCCAGCCCCTCCGCATCCCGCAGCACCGCCATGGAGTCCCCATCCGCGACGAGCACCCCGGGGAACGGCCCTTCACCAGCCCCCAGACGACGCACGACCCGATGCGCGCCCGGAAGCAGCGCTCTCGTCCTCCGCATGGTCGTCTCGCTCGTCGTCATGGCGTCCATCAGAGCGCATCCCGAGGAGCTCCGGAGCACGATCGAGGGGGTGTGGACGGATCCGGCCGCGACCGGCGGATGTGGAGGACGAGTCAGCGAATCCGCCCGACGCGAACGGAGTCATGACGGCATCCGGGAGTCGGTATCCTGGGAGCATGGCAAACCGTTCGTCCGCTCCCGAGAAGCGCCCGGGGTTCTTCTCCCAGATCAAGTCGCTCTTCCGGTTCACCCGTGAGGTGTACCCCTGGCTTCCCTGGGCCCAGATCGCGATTCTGATCGCCGGTGTGCTGGTCGGCCTCATCGCCGGCTTCCTGATCCCGCCGTTCCAGGTGTGGACCTTGATCCTCTGGGGCATCTCCGGCCTGATGCTCGGTGTCTTGGGCGCCATGTTCCTCATGACGCGACTCTCCACCTCCGCGATGTACCAGAAGATCGACGGCATGCCGGGCGCTACCGGCCACGTGCTGAGCACGAGCCTCGGTCGCAGCTGGCAGGCCTCCGAGACGCCCGTCGGCATCAACCCCAAGACGCAGGACGCGGTCTACCGCACCGTCGGCCGCGGGGGCGTGGTCGTCGTCGGCGAGGGCTCGCGCGGACGTTTGACCCGTCTCGTCAACGACGAGCGCAGCAAGGCCGCCCGCGTCGCGCACGGTGTGCCTGTCACCGTTCTCTACGTCGGACACGGCGACGACGACGTCGCGATCGCCGACCTGTCGAAGACCATCAAGAAGCTTCCCAAGGCGATCGACAAGGCCACCATGGCCGCCGTCATCAAGCGCATCGAATCGGTGTCGCAGTCGATCTCCTCGCTGCCGATCCCGAAGGGCATCGACCCCACGAAGGTGCGCGCACAGCGTCCGCGTTGATCCGCATCGACTGACGTACACGAAGCGCGGCCGTCCTCTTCCGAGGACGGCCGCGCTTCGTCGTATCGAGAACTACTCGGAGAGCGGCTGACGAGGCAGTCGACGCACCTTGGCGCGACGACGACGACGCTCGGGAACCATGGAGCGCATCTCGTCGAGCTTGCCGAAGCAGAAGAGCCGATCGTCCGCCTCGAGCACCACGTGCTTGCGCGGGTTCGGGATCACGGTCACACCGCGGTGCAACGTGAGCACGGTGATGTCGCGCTCCCAGAGCCCGGCCTCACCGAGCGTCTTGCCGACCAGGTCCACGGCTCCATGCACCATGAGCTCCGCCACGCCGTAGCCGGTGGAGACGGTGAGACGCTGGCGCACGTCGATCTCGGGGAACGCGACCTGCCCGGCGATGTAGTCGATGATCGCACCGGCGACGTCGAGCTTCGTGGCCGTCTCGATCCCCTGCAGGCCGGGCGAGGAGTTGACCTCCATCACCAGCGGCCCGTCCTCCCCCTCGAGCATGTCGACGCCGGCGACGCGCAGGCCCATGATCTGGGCCGACCGCACGGCTGCGCGCTCGTACACGGGATCGAGCTCGATCGCCTCGACGGACCCTCCCCGGTGGACGTTGGAGCGGAACTCGTCGCCCGCGGCGGACCGGCGCATCGCCGCGACCACCCGGTCGCCGACGACGAGCGCGCGGATGTCCTTGCCGCGGCTCTCGGAGATGAACTTCTGGATGAGCACGTTCTGCTTGGTGGAGTGCAGCGTCTCGATGATCGCCTCGGCGACCTTGACCTGCGGCGCGAGGATGACGCCGATCCCCTGGGTGCCCTCCAGCAGCTTGATGACGACGGGTGCGCCGCCGACGCGCTCGATGGCGGGGCGCACGTCGGCGCGGTTGCGGACGAACGCCGTGGGCGGCATGGCGATGTTGTGCCGAGACAGGATCTGGTTCGCGCGGAGCTTGTCGCGCGCGCTCGAGATGCCGTTGGCGGTGTTGGGCGTGTAGACATCCATCTGCTCGAACTGGCGGACCACGGCCGTGCCGAAGTAGGTGATCGAGTTGCCGATGCGGGGAAGGATCGCGTCGTAGTCGCTGAGCTGCCGACCGCGGTAGTGCAGATCCGGTTCGTCGGAGGTCAGATCGATCGCGAAGCGCAGGGTGTTCAGCACCTTGACGTTGTGGCCGCGCTGGAGGGCGGCGGCACGCAGTCGTTGGGTGGAGTACGCCTGCGGCGCGCGAGAGAGCACTGCGATCTTCACGAAGGATTTCCTGCCAGGATGGTCGGGTGAGTAAGTCATCCCATTCAAACACTCTTATCGGGTGGCGAGAATGGGTGAGCCTGCCCGATCTCGGCGTCGACTGGCTCAAGGCCAAGATCGACACGGGAGCGCGCACGTCATCGCTGCACGCCTTCGACATCCACGAGTTCGAGCGCGACGGCGTGTCGTGGGTCCGCTTCCGAGTCAAGCCCTGGCAGGACAGCCAGGAGGATGCCGTCGACGTCGAGTCCCCGGTGCACGACCGCCGCGCGGTGCGGAGCTCCTCCGGCCATGCGCAGGAACGCTTCGTCGTCGAGCTGCTCATCCGGCTCCACGACCGCGAGGTGCTCGCCGAGGTCACGCTGAGCAACCGGGACGAGATGGGATTCCGGATGCTGATCGGGCGCGAGGCGCTCAAGCAGGGCTACGTCGTCGATCCGTCGCGATCGTTCGTGGGCGGACGCGCACCGCGAGAGGCGAGGCGCCGCAACCGCGGCAAGGAGTGATCCCGCTCAGGCGCGCATGAGCACCAGGCCCGCGGCCTTGTCGTGCAGACCGCGCTGATCCGTGTCCCAGATCACTGCGGGGATCACGACGACGAGCAGGAGCGTGCGCACGATGGGCCGCCAGATGCCGACCCAGCCGCCGCCGAGTCGCACGAGGCGCATGCCGAGGATGCGGTGTCCCGGACTGCCACCCGCCGTGGGGATGAACAGGATCTGCAGCACGGCGAACACCGCCATGGGCGCGAACTGGGTGAGGCCGGCTTCGGACGGCAACGCGAACTGGTCGAATCCGAGGAACCCGGTGGCGATGATCGTCGCGGCGACGTAGTCGATGAGCAGAGCGCCGATGCGGCGTCCCGGACGGGCGATGCTGCCGGTCCCGGCCTTCGGCATTCCGAGTCGTTCACCGGGGTACGTGTTCACAGCATCCGTCACACATCAACCCTACCGGCGTGTAACACGCTGGAAACAAAGCGGATACCGTGGAGTAACGCCCCGGCCGTACTGTGCAAATTGGCCGTGAAGCCATCGACCCGCAATCCAGGAGCTTTTCATGTTCAAAGATTCGTCCGAGGTGCTCGCCTACATCAAGGAGAACGACGTCAAGTTCCTTGACATCCGCTTCACCGATCTCCCGGGTGTGCAGCAGCACTTCAACATCCCCGCCGCGACCGTCGACGAGGACTTCTTCACGGACGGCCAGCTGTTCGACGGCTCCTCGATCCGCGGCTTCGCGAGCATCCACGAGTCGGACATGCAGCTGATCCCCGACGTCACCACGGCCTACATCGACCCCTTCCGCGAGGCCAGCACCCTCGTGATGATCTTCGACATCTACAACCCGCGCACGGGTGAGATCTACTCCAAGGACCCGCGCCAGGTCGCCAAGAAGGCCGAGAAGTACCTCGCCTCCACCGGCATCGCCGACACCGCGTACTTCGCCCCCGAGGCCGAGTTCTACATCTTCGACGACGTCCGCTACTCGGTCACGTCGGGCGAGAGCTTCTACAAGGTCGACTCCGAGGAGGCCGCGTGGAACACCGGTCGTGAGGAGGAGGGCGGCAACCTCGCCAACAAGACCCCGTACAAGGGCGGCTACTTCCCGGTCAGCCCGGTCGACAAGACCGCCGACCTGCGCGACGACATCACGCTCAAGCTCATCGACGCGGGCTTCACGCTCGAGCGTTCGCACCACGAGGTCGGCACCGCCGGTCAGCAGGAGATCAACTACCGCTTCGACACCATGGTGCACTCGGCGGACGACATCCTGAAGTTCAAGTACATCGTCAAGAACACCGCCGAGGAGTGGGGCAAGGTCGCGACCTTCATGCCGAAGCCGCTGTACGGCGACAACGGCTCGGGCATGCACACGCACCAGTCGCTGTGGAACGACGGCAAGCCGCTGTTCTACGACGAGGCCGGCTACGGTCAGCTCAGCGACATCGCGCGCTGGTACATCGGCGGCATCCTGGCACACGCGCCGGCGCTGCTCGCCTTCACCAACCCGACGCTGAACAGCTACCACCGTCTGGTCAAGGGCTTCGAGGCTCCGGTCAACCTGGTCTACTCGGCCGGCAACCGCTCCGCCGCGATCCGCATCCCGATCACGGGCTCCAACCCCAAGGCCAAGCGCATCGAGTTCCGCGCGCCGGACGCCTCGGGCAACCCGTACCTCGCCTTCGCCGCGCAGCTCATGGCCGGCCTCGACGGCATCAAGAACCGCATCGAGCCGCACGAGCCCGTCGACAAGGACCTCTACGAGCTCCCGCCCGAGGAGGCCAAGAACATCCCCCAGGTCCCGAACTCGCTGCTGGACTCGCTCGAGGCCCTGCGCGAGGACCACGCCTTCCTTCTCGAGGGCGGCGTGTTCACCGAGGAGCTCATCGAGACCTGGATCTCCTACAAGTACGAGAACGAGATCCTGCCGATGGCCCAGCGCCCGCACCCGTTCGAGTACGAGCTGTACTTCGGCGTCTGATCTGAGCGAATCCCGCAGAACGCCCTCTCGACCTCGGTCGGGAGGGCGTTCTGCGTACCCGGGGCTGACCGCGGGGAGTGCGCTCGACGAGTCCGCGCGGAGACGTCGCGATCAGCGGGAGGTCGCGAATGAGTGCAGGGCGAGATCCTCGCTGAGGATCTCGCTCGCACGGTGACCGCGGACACTCGTCCCCTGGTCGTCGAGCGGAGGACTGACCACGGCCGCACCAAGCGACCCCGGCGCGGACAGGACGATGGTTCCCGAGACGCCTGACTTCGCCGGCACGCCGACCTGACGCATCCACCGACCCGAGCCGTCGTACACGCCGCAGGTCGCCATGACCGAGATGACGTCGCGGGCGACCTGCGCGCTCACCACGTTTACGCCGGTCACCGGATTGCGCCCGCCGGCCGCGAGCGTCGCTCCCATCAGAGCCAGGTCCCGCGCGTCGACCATCGTCGCGCATGCGCGGGCGTAGACCGCCACGGTGTCGTCGACGCCCAGCGCCAGCGTCCCCTCGGACCGCATGAGGTGCGCGAGGGCGTGGTTGCGGTCGCCGAGGAGGTGCTCGTTCCGTGCGATCTCCTCGTCGACGTCGAGCTCTCGCCCCGCGAAGGCCGACAAGCCTGCATGGATGCGTTCATTGCGAGCAGCCACATCCTCCCCGTAGACGAGCGACGCCGTCAGGAGCGCGCCGGCGTTGACCATCGGATTGGGCGGTCGCCCCGTGCCGCTCTCGAGCTTGATCGCGTCGAAGGCCTCGCCTGTCGGCTCGATTCCGACCTGGTCCAGCGCCTCGCCACGCGTGTCCTCGAGTGCGAGCGCGAACAGGAACGGCTTCACGGCGGACTGGATGCTGAGTTCGACGTCCGCGCACGCGCTGGAGTTCACGACTCCGTCGACCGTGACGAGCGCGAGAGCGACGAGATCAGGATCGGCGCGCGCGAGCTGAGGGATGCTGCGATCGACCGTGCCCTCCGCTTCGGGCAGGATCCGGGCGCGCAGCGCGTCCAGGTCGTATGTGCGTGGATCGGCGACGGAGTCCATACCGCCAAGCCTTTCACGGACGCGATCGCGCTGGGGCGCTCAGGTCGAGGGCCCACTCGTTGACCGCGAGCTCCGCACCACGGAACTGCTCTTCGAACGAGCCGACGAGCGCGAAGCCGTTGCGGCGGCAGACCCCGTTCGACGCGGCGTTGTCGACACCGGGGAACGCCACCAGGTGCCGACGGTCGCCGCGATGCTCCCGCGCGATGCCGATCAGCAGCGCCAGGGCCGCAGACGCCACTCCCCTGCCCTGTGCCTCCGGCAGCACGAACCAGCCCGTCTCGAACGCCGGCTCGCCGCGCCAGTCCACCGTCCAATAGCCGATCGCGCCGAGCGCCCGCCTCTGTCCGTCGTCGATCACCAGCATCCGCGCCTGGGACGGGTCGGTGAGGCCCAGATAGCGTGCGTGGCGCTCATCGACCCGGTGCGCGCTCTCCGGACCGTTCAGGTGCGCCGTCATCGCGGCGCTGTTCGCTGCACGCAGCATCGGCAGATCGTCGTCGGTCCATGCGCGCAGAGTCAGCGTCTCCATGCGCCGAGCCTGGCACACACCACCGACATCGCCGCACACGGTCTAGCACCCGCAGACCTGTCGCCGCCACCCCGGCGTGCCCTGCTTGACCGTGGCCTACGCCGGTGGTCAACTGAGAGGTCGGAAAGATCCAGAGGGGGCATCATGCGTCGGAAGACGATCAAGGCGCGGGTGGCGGCGGCGGAGACGCAGCAGAACCAGCCGAAGACCGCGGCAGCGGCGATCGCCCGCATCAACCCGTTCATGTTCGGCCTCCTCGGAGCTCTCGGCGTGCTCGTGGCGCTCGTGATCGGTGGGATCGTCGATCAGCTCGCCACCGTGCTCGTGTACATCGGGGTCGCGATCTTCCTGGCGCTCGGGCTCGACCCGATCGTCACCTGGATCGAGAAGAAGCTTCCCCGCGGGGCCGCCGTGGCGATCGTCGTCGCCGTCGTGGTGCTCGCCTTCGCCGGCATCCTGCTCGCGATCGTCCCGATCCTCGTCGAGCAGATCACCAATCTCGTGAAGGACGGACCCAAGATGGTCCAGGACTTCATGAACAGCTCCTGGTTCAAGGACGTGAGCGATCAGTTCGGCTCGACCTTCGAGGACGCGGCGCAGGGCGTGCTGAGCTTCATCCAGGACCCCGGCAACATCCTCAACATCAGCGGCGGAGTCTTCGCGGTCGGCGCGGGTATCGCCGGCGGGTTCACGGGCGTCACGATCGTGCTGATCCTCACGCTGTACTTCATGGCTTCGCTGCGCGGCATGAAGAAGGTCGCCACGCGCTTCGTCCCCGCCTACCAGCGCGACACGTTCAGCGGTCTTCTGGAGGACGTGTCGGGTGCTGTGGGCCGCTATGTCATGGGGCAGGCCAGCCTCGCCGCCATCAACGGCATCCTCAGCCTCATCATGCTGAGCATCATCGGGGCTCCCGTTCCCGCGCTGCTCGCGCTCATCGCCTTCATCGGCTCGATGATCCCACTCGTCGGCACGCTGACGGCCTCGATCATCAACTCCCTGATCTGCCTGATCGTCAGCCCGATCACGGCGCTGATCGCCTTCATCTACTACCTCGTGTACATGCAGATCGAGGCATACGTGCTCTCGCCCCGGATCATGAACAAGGCCGTGGCAGTGCCGGGTGCACTGGTCGTGATCGCGGCTGTCGCGGGCGGCGCGCTGGGCGGGATCCTCGGCGCCCTGGTCGCGATCCCGGTCGCGGCGAGCATCATCATCATCGTGCAGAAGGTCGTCTTCCCGTCGCAGGACAGCAAGATCGTCCCGCCGGGAACGCTCAGCGCACGATGAGCGCGGCGGGCTGCACCCGCACCGCGAACTCGGACACCTCGCCCACCTCTTCGCCGTCGATCTCGAACGTCTGCGGCGACGACAGCGTGACCGCGATGCGCTCTGCTGCGACATGGGTCGTGGAGTCCGTGCTCACGGCTTGATCGACCGCGCCGAAGATCCGACGGATGCCGTTCTCCCACACCACCGACCGGACCGTGTCGAGCCACTGCAATGGTCCGTCCGCGCTCACGAGCAGCATGTCGAGCTGGCCGTCGTCGATCACCGCGTCGGGCAGCAGGCGGATGCCGCCCTGCAGCATGCCGCAGTTGCCGATCAGCATCGTGTGACCGCGTAGCTCCTGCGCCTCGCCGTCGTCGAGCGTCATCGAGATATCGGTCATCTCGGTGCCCGCGACCGCGCGCCCCATGGCCTCGACGTACGCCAGCCAGCCGGCCTTGCTCTTGAGGTCGTCGTCGGTCTCGACGAGCATCTGCGCGTCGATCCCGAAGCCCACCATCACGACGAAGGCATGCTCTTCGCCGTCGCGCTCGACCCAACCGATGTCGATCGTGCGCGGTTCGCCATCGCGCACACGTCGCATCGCCGCCGCGACGTCGTTCAAGGGCACCTCGAGGTTGCGTGCCAGGAGGTTGCCCGTGCCCTTCGGGACGATCCCGAGCGCGACATCCGTCCCGGCGAGGCCTTCGGCGACCGCGCGCACCGTGCCGTCACCACCCGCCGCGATCACCACCTCGCACCCCGCCGCAACAGCCTGCGCGGCCATCCCGTGCCCCGGGTCCTCCGGCGTGGTCTCCCACCACTGGACGTCGGGCGCACCGGCATCCGTCTCGAAGACCTCGGCGACGGCCGACTTCAGCTCGTCCCCTCCGGGCTTGGACGGGTTCCAGATCACACCGAGCTTCGAGATCGTCATGAGGTCAGCCTGTTCCAAACCCGGCCGCTTGGCAACTCGACACGGCAGCGCGTGTCTCGACGGCGGTTCAGCCGTAGAAGAGCTGTTCGAACGCGCGCCGCGCGCGCCGCGTGACGCCGAGGTAGTCGTCCTCCAGCACGCTCGCCGAGCGGTCGGGATACCCCAGCAGCCGCCCGATCGCATCGAGGTCGCGCGGGTCGGTGGGCAGGACGTCGCTCGTCCGCCCCGTGTAGAGCGTGATCGCCGATCGCAGGCGGCTCGACAGCAGCCAGGCCGCACGCAGCAGGTCGGCGGAATCCGCCGGTACCAGGCCCGCTTCGACGGCCGCGTCGAGCGCGGCGATCGTCGACGTTGTGCGCAGATCCGGCACACGATGCGCGTGCTGGAGCTGGATCAGCTGGACGAGCCACTCCACATCGCTGAGCGTCCCCGGACCGAGCTTGAGATGCCGCCGCGGATCGACCCCCTGCGGCAGACGCTCCCCCTCGACCCGGGCCTTGATGCGCTTGATCTCCCGGGTGCCCTGCAGATCGATCGACGCCGGATAGCGGATGCTGTCGGCGAGTTCCGTGAACGACGCGATGAGCTTCGCGCTGCCCGCCACCCCGCGCGCACGGAGCAGGGCCTGCGCCTCCCACGACAGCGACCAGCGACGGTAGTACTCGGCGTAGGCCTGCAACGTCCGCACGACCGGCCCGTTGCGTCCCTCCGGGCGCAGATCCGCGTCGAGATCGAGGGGGACCCGATGGTCCGTGAGGTGCTCGCGGAGCCCTGCGACCATCCTCGTCGCGAGTGTCTGCGCGCGCTGCGGGTCGATGCCGTTCGCGTCGTACACGTAGAGGATGTCGGCATCCGACCCGAATCCGAGCTCGGCGCCGCCGTAGCGACCCATGCCGATCACGGCGAAGTCGAACGCGTCGTCCTCCTCGGGCACGATCTCGCGTCGCACAGCGCGAAGCGCCGCCTGGATCGCCGCGTCCGTGATCTCGGTGAGGGAGGTCGCGACCTGCTCGATGGTGAGCACGTCGAGGACCCCGCCCATCGCGGTGCGCAACAGCTCCCGACGGCGCAGCGCACGCACGGCCCGGAGCGCGTCGGAGATGCTCGCGTGCCGCGTCTGGATGGCCCGCGCCTCCTCGTCGAGCGCGGCGCCGCTGCGCGGACGGAGGAGGTCGCTGCTGTCGAGCCACGCGACCGACTCGGGGATCCACTCCATGAGCTCGCCCACATACCGCGAAGACGACAGCAGCCGGGTGAGACTCTCCGCCGCGCCCGACGAGTCCCGCAGCATCCGGAGGAACCAGGGGGTGTTGCCGAGCCGTTCGCTGATGCGCCGGAACGCGAGCAGCGCATAGTCGGGGTCGCTGCCGTCGGCGAACCACTTGACCATGACGGGCATGAGGTGCCGCTGGATCGTCGCCTTGCGGCTGAGCCCGGTCGTGAGCGCGCCGATGTGGCGCAGGGCGCCGGCGGGGTCGCGGAATCCGATCGCCATGAGCCGGTCGTGCGCCTGTGCGGTCGACAGCGTCCGCTCCCCCTCCGGGAGCGCAGCGACGGCGCTGAGCAGAGGACGGTAGAACAGGCGCGTGTGGATCTCGCGCACCTCGCGCCGCACGCCCTCCCATCGCGCCCAGACGCCCTCTCCGGAGTCGGCGAGACCCGTGCTGCGTGCGAGCACCCGCAACCCGGCCGGTGTGCGGGGCATGAGGTGCGTGCGACTCAGCTCGCGCAGCTGCAGACGGTGCTCCATGAGACGGAGGATCCGATAGTCATCCGCGAACGTGCCGGCCTCGGCACGCCCGATGTACCCGCCCTCCACGAGGGCGTCGATGCTCTCCAGCGTGCCGCGGGTGCGCAGCCGCTCGTCAGTGAGGCCGTGCACGAGCTGCAGCAGCTGCACCGTGAACTCGATGTCGCGCAGTCCGCCGGCGCCGAGCTTGATCTGGTACGGCACGTCCTCGGGGTCGATGTACTCCATCACCCGCTCGCGCATGCGCTGCACGCTGTCGACGAAGTTCTCCCGCGCGGCACTCGAGAACACCTTGGGCTGCAGAGCGGCGATGTACTCGGCGCCGAGCTCGGCGTCGCCGGCGAGCGGTCGGGCTTTGAGCAGCGCCTGGAACTCCCAGCTCTTCGCCCACCGGTCGTAGTAGGCGACGTGCGAGGCGAGGGAGCGCACGAGAGCGCCCTGCTTGCCCTCGGGGCGCAGCGCGGCATCCACCTCCCACAGCGGCGGCTCGACCTCGATCCCGCTGAGACCGCGCATCGTCTCGCGCGCGAGACGGGTGGCGATGTCGATCGCCCGCGGCTCGTCCACCACATCGTCGTCGAGTGTCCCGCCGACGAAGATCACGTCGACGTCGCTCACGTAGTTGAGTTCCCGCGCACCCGACTTGCCCATGCCGATGATCGCGAGCCGGGTGGCGGCGACCTGCTCTTCGCGCATCGTCTGCGAGAGCCGCCGTCGAGCGACCGCCAGCGACGCCTCGAGCGCCGCCCCGGCGATGTCGGCGAGAGCGGCGGCGACATCCGCCACGATCATCACGGGGTTGTGCGCGCTGAGATCGAACGCGGCGATCGCGGCGAGGCCGCGCCGATAGGCGACGCGCAACGCCACGATCGCGTCGTCGTCACCGGAGGCGGCGAAACCGTCGCGCGCGTCCACCGCGCCCAACAGGAGCGCGTCGAGCTCGGATGCCGTCGGCAGAGCGTCGTGCGGTTCACCCAGCACCGAGAGCTCCTCGGGATGCCGCAGGAAGAAGTCCGCAAGCCCTTCGGACGCGCCGAACACCCGCCACGCGCGCCTACGCGACTCCTCCTCACGGAACAGTGCGACGAGCGGAGCCGCGTCGCGCCGTGCGACGCGCAGCATCCCTTCCACCGCGGCGTCGGGATCGGCCGCGGTCGCCCCCGCGACGAGCACGCCGCGGTCGAGGCCGAGGATGCCCGCGAGCTCGGTCAGGTTCGCCGAGGCCTCACTGAGTTCTGCGAACCCGAGCCTGGCCAGAGCGGAGAGGGAGACGGAGTCGTCCGAACGGGCCATGCGCGACGCTCAGAGCAGCTCGAGGTTGTTCTTCAGCTCCAGCGGCGTGACCTGGCCACGGTAGGCCTCCCACTCCTTGCGCTTGTTCAGCAGCACGTAGTTGAAGACCGACTCGCCGAGCGTCTCGGCGACGAGCTCCGAGCCCTCCATGTACTCGAGGGCGTGGTCGAGGCTCGCGGGCAGCGCCGCATAGCCCAGTGCACGGCGCTCGGCGTCGCTGAGCGACCAGACGTTGTCCTCGGCCTCGGGCGGGAGCTCGTACTCCTCCTCGATGCCCTTGAGACCGGCGGCCAGCATGAGTGCGTACGCGAGATACGGGTTGGCCGCCGAGTCGAGCGCGCGGTACTCGACCCGGGAGGAGCCGCCCTTGTTCGGCTTGTACATCGGCACCCGCACGAGTGCGGACCGGTTGTTGTGACCCCAGGTCACGAAGCTCGGAGCCTCGTCACCGCCCCACAGCCGCTTGTACGAGTTGACGAACTGGTTCGTGACAGCGGCGATCTCGTTCGCGTGCTTGAGGAGGCCGGCGATGAAGTGCCGACCGGTCTTGGAGAGCTGGTACTTCGCACCCTCCTCATAGAACGCGTTGCGCTCCCCCTCGAACAGCGACATGTGCGTGTGCATGCCGCTTCCGGGGTGACCGCTGAGCGGTTTCGGCATGAACGTCGCGTACACGCCCTGCTCGATCGCGACCTCTTTGATGACCGTGCGGAACGTCATGACGTTGTCGGCCATCGTGAGCGCGTCCGCGTAGCGCAGATCGATCTCGTTCTGCCCGGGTCCGCCCTCGTGGTGGCTGAACTCGACCGAGATGCCGAGGTCCTCCAGCATCCGCACCGAGCGGCGGCGGAAGTCGTGCGCCGTTCCGCCGGGCACGTTGTCGAAGTAGCCGGCGGAGTCGACCGGCACCGGGCCCTCCGGGCCGAACGACGAGGACTTCAGCAGGTAGAACTCGATCTCGGGATGCGTGTAGAACGTGAAGCCGGCGTCGGCCGCCTTCGCGAGCGTGCGCTTGAGGACGTGTCGCGGATCGGAGACCGCCGGACGGCCGTCGGGCGTCGTGATGTCGCAGAACATCCGCGCGGTGGGGTCGATCTCGCCGCGCCAGGGCAGCGTCTGGAAGGTCGTGGGGTCGGGCTGCGCCAGCAGATCCGACTCATAGCTGCGGGTGAGGCCCTCGATCGCGGAGCCGTCGAACCCGATGCCCTCCGCGAACGCGCCCTCGACCTCCGCGGGCGCGATCGCGACCGACTTGAGCGTGCCGATCACATCGGTGAACCACAGCCGCACGAACTTGACGCCGCGCTCCTCGATCGTCCGGAGGACGAAATCCCTCTGCTTGTCCACGGTTATTCGGAGTCCTTCGCGATGCCGGCGTCCCAGCCGTCCTCGGCGGCGTCCTCATCAGCCCAGGCGCGAGCGCGCTCCTGCAGCTTCTCGGGTGCGTGAGCGGCCTCGGCCTCGGTGTCGAAGGGCCCGACACGATCCGCCGACGGCGAGATCATGCCGAACTCGACCTGCTTGGTGTTCACGTTGTACCAGTACTTATCGTCGCCGTTCGACATGGCCGACCCCCTTCATCACGTGGTGTCATCGATCCTATCTGCGCGAAGCTCGGTCGCTAAGCTATCGAGCATGGCAAAAGCGATCGGCGTCGACATCGGCGGCACGGGAATCAAGGCAGGCATCGTCGACCTCGAGCACGGCACCATGGCCTCCGACAGGGTCCGCGTCCCCACTCCCGAGGGCGCGTCCCCGCAAGACGTGCTGCAGGCCGTCAAGACCGTCCTCAAGACCCTCGACGTGCACGAGTCGAACCTCCCGCTGGGCGTCGCGTTCCCCGCGATCGTCAAGCGCGGCAAGACGCTCTCCGCCGCCAACGTGTCGAAGGAGTGGATCGGCTTCGACGCCGAGCGCTTCTTCCGCGACGGACTCGGCCGCAACATCGTCTTCGTGAACGACGCGGATGCCGCGGGAGTCGCCGAGGCCCGCCACGGTGCGGCCCGCGACGTGGTCGGCTTCACGCTTCTCACGACACTCGGCACGGGCATCGGGTCGGCCTTCCTGTACGACGGCGTCCTCGTGCCGAACACGGAGCTCGGGCACCTGAACTTCCGCGAGTACGAGTCCGTCGAGACCTATGCTGCGACCTCGGCGCGCGAGCGCGAGAACCTCAGCTGGGCCGAGTGGGCCGAGCGTCTGCAGGACTTCTACACGCACATCGAGTTCCTGTTCAGCCCCGATCTGTTCGTGGTCGGCGGCGGCGTGTCCAAGAACGCGGGCGACTTCCTGCCGCTTCTCGACCTGAAGACGCCGATCGTCCCGGCGATCCACCGCAACAACTCGGGCATCATCGGCGCCGCATCTCTCGCCGGCGACTGACACCCGCCGCACTGCACGAAGGCCCCGCCGATCGCGGCGGGGCCTTCGTCGTGTCTGCGGCGGTCAGGCCGAACGCGCGGCTCGCACCCGGAACCACAGCTACGGACGTCGGCTCAACCAACGATTGCCGCAATAGCGGGGACAGCCGTACCGAGCAGCATGATGGCCCACGACACCGTGGCGGTCGCGTCCCTCTCCTGCCTGCTGAGCAATCGAGTCCTGCGTTTGGTCCGACCGTCCGCGGCGACCGGCCTGAGGGGCCCGACCTCGCGCAAGAGCTGCAGCGCTGTTCCCACCGCTACAGGCACCAACGCCACTGTCGGCCACTCTGGCGTCTTGCTCCCGCCGTGGATGACAACAGCCCCCATCACCGCCGTCGCCAGCCCGAGCATGAGGACGAGGTTCACCTCGATCCTCATGGAGGGATATCGCCAGCCAAGCAAACCCGCGCACAGAGTCAAGGGCAGGATGAGGATCGCCGCTAACGAAAGCAGGGTGATTCCGATGACCATGAGTACGAAGGTATCGATCGGAGTCAGGGTTCATACGTATGACCGAGATCGGCCTTCGTCGTGTCTGCGGCTGTCAGGCCGAGCGCGCGGCTCGCACCCGGAACCACAAGGTGAGCTCGGACAGCGCACGCATCGTGGTCATCGGGTCGACATCGGCGTCGAGGTCGGCGAAGGAGTCGCGGTAGCCGGCGGGTGCGAGACCCGGGTCGCCGCGGAACGCCCGGTAGCCCATGGTCCAGTCCGGAAAGCGGCGCTCGCCGATCGGCTCTTCGACGAGCACCCTCATGTCATGGTGGCGGCTGTCGTTGCGGATTCGCTCCGCGAGCGCGCGGACGACCTCGGGCTCACCCTCGAGCACCTGGATGAAACGGCCCGACCGGTGAAGAAGCATCCCGGTCACGTCCTGTTCCGCATTGCGGCGACGGCACTCCTCGAGGAGCTGCTCGAGCGCCGTCTCGCGGAACGCGTGGGACGCGGTGCTGGTGTAGACGAGCGAGAGCAGTCGTCCGGATGAGCTCATCGGACCGTCCCCTGCAGGTCCTCCGCCGAAGGAGCGTCGTCATCCGGAGAAGCCGCGGACACCGCAGCCGTCGCCTCAGCGAGGATCGAGAAATCGCCGATCACACTCGATCGCGCGTCGAACGCGCGGTACTCGCCACTGGGCTGCCGGTCGACGTAGCCGAGGAAGTCGCCTCCGCGGCTGCCCACGTGGAAGCCTTCCTCGACGCATGCCCAGAGGACATGCGGTGACTCGGGTCTGTCGTCGTCATGCACGGTGGCTCCGGTCGGGGGAAGAAGAGGGTTCCGGTCCCTCGAACCCGATTTCGAGGGACCGGACAGCCGGGAGGGAGCCCGTCGAGGACTCCGCCGCTGCCGAGCAATGTCCACGGAACCGAGAGAATCCGCGTGCGCCGCCGGGCCGACTGACGAAGGGCGGCACAGGAGCGGCCCGTTGTGCTCCCAGCCTAGGTTCCGGTCGTCATCCGGCGCCTCCCATTGACGGACGAGGCGGCCTGCTGGTAGGCGCGGTTCGACGCTTCGAGGGCGGGCGGGGCGAATGGGCCGACCTGTACGCCGGGTTCTGTTCCGGGGTTCTTCGCCCCTTCGACGGTCATCTCTCTCGGCGACACGTTGCCGTGGCACTCTAGCGATCTACCCGAGGACTCGGCGAGCCGCGTCATCATCCTCTGTCTGATCTTGCTCCGGACGAGGTTTACCTGGCGGGCCATGTCACCATGGCCCCCGGTGGTCTCTTACACCACCCTTTCACCCTTACCCCTTGCGGGGCGGTCTGCTCTCTGTGGCACTGTCTCGCGGATTGCTCCGGGTGGGCGTTACCCACCGTCCTGCCCTGTGGAGCCCGGACGTTCCTCGGTGCGGTCTCCCGCCACGCGACCGTCCAGTCGACCCATTCGCACGTCCAGTCTACGGGGAGCTACTTCTCGGCGGACTCCGCGTTGCGAAGGTCGAGCGGCACATCGATCGGGAAGTCGCCGAACAGGCGTCGGGTCGCCACCGCCGCGGCATCGCGCACCGCCTCGGCGGCCGCCTCGGCCTGCTCTGCCGGGGCGTGCAGCACGACCTCGTCGTGCAGGAAAAAAGCGAGGTGCGCGCGTGCTGCGAACGGGCCGGATGCCGGGGCGCGATGCTCCGCCTCCGGCAGCTGCGCCAGGCGATGGCGGATCTCGGCGAGCCAGATCAGCGACCATTCGGCAGCGGTTCCCTGCACGACGAAGTTCCGTGTGAAGCGGCCCCAGTCGCGCGCCCGTCGCCGTGCCACCGCGACCTCGGCGGGATCCGCGTCGGCGTCCGTCGCGCGCGCCTGCATCCGCTCCCACTCGGCGGAGGGACGGGGCGAGGAACGGCCCAGCCACGTGGACACCACGCCGCCGTCCTCGCCGATCCGCGCGGCGCGGTCGACGAGCGCCATGGCGCGTGGGTACACCTTGCGCAGCCGCGGCACGAGACGCCCGCTGTCGCCTGTGGTCGCGCCGTACATGGCGCCGAGCACGGCGTACTTGGCCTCTTCCCGCGTCGCGACGGCTCCCGATTCGACGACGCCCGCATACAGGTCGGCTCCCTGCGCGGCGCGAGCCATGGCTCGGTCGCCGGCCATCGCAGCGAGCATGCGCGGTTCGAGCTGAGCCACGTCGGCGACGACGAGCCGCCAGCCCTCGTCGGCACGCACCGCTGCGCGGAGGTTCCTCGGGATCTGCAGTGCACCGCCGCCCGCCGAAGCCCAGCGACCCGTGACGACTCCGCCGGGGATGTAGACGGGGCGGAACCGACCGTCTCGCACCCACTCGGAGAGCCACCCCCAGCCGTTTGCGCTCAGCAGACGGGCGAGCTTCTTGTAGGCGGTGAGCGGCCCGATCACGGGGTGGTCGTGCTGCGCGAGCTCCCAGCGTCCGGTCGACTCGACCTGCACGCCCACCCGGTGCAGTGCGCGCAGCAGCTTGGGCTGACTGTCGAGGTTGAGTCCCGGATCCCCGAGGATCGACCGCACACGCTCCGCCTCGGCGACCATGCGGCTCGGCATCCCGCCCGCGATCGGACGCGCTCCGAGGATCTCGGTGAGGATGCCGTCGTGGATCCGCTCGTCCCAGGGGAGCCCGGCGGCGCGCATCTCCTCCGCGACCAGCCCGCCCGCGGATTCCGCCGAGGTCAAGAGCGCGAGGCGTCCGTCCGCGCCGTCGTCGATCACGCGGCGCTGGAGCCGGAACTGCGCGAGCACGTCCTCGACCGGGTCGGTGTCGTCCTCGCGCTCGAAGACGTCGAACAACGACGGCGCCTCGTCGACGACCTCGGTGCGCACCCAGTCGGCGGAGGGAGCGAGCGGACGAGCGACCGCGTCCGTGTCGCGGAGGATCGCATGACACAGGAGGAGGTCGTGCGTGCGCCCGAGACGCACACCCGCGGCGAGGAGCGGCGGATACACCTCGCGAGCGCTGCGGATGATCCACCGCGGAGCGTTCTCGCTCTCCTGCGCCGTCACCCAGTCCGGGAGTCTGGCAGCGCTCAGCCGTTCACGACCGCGCTCCTCGCCTGCGGGATCGAGCTCCACGGCCGTCCAGTCCCCGGAGCGGTCGGCCACCAGGGCGATCCATCGCTCCGGAGTCCGCCGCGAGCTCACCGCCGGCGCGCTCGCGGCGCGCAGATCACAGCCCGGACTCCTCGGTGCGGACGAGGATGCAGCCGCACTCCGGGCACGAGACGACGGCGTCCTCGGCGGCCCGGCGGATCTCGGCGATGTCGGTACCGGGCAACAGGATGCGGCAGCCCTCGCAGGTGCCGCGTGTGAGGAGAGCAGCACCGGCGCTGTTGGCGGCTCGGCGCGTGTACTCCGCCAGGAGCGGGGCGGGGATCGTCGCGGTGACAGCCTCGCGGTCGCGGGCGAGCTGCGCGCCGAGGTCGGTGGCCGCGGCCACGTCCGCCTTGGCCTGCGCGGTGAGCGCACTGCCCTCGCTGGTCGTGGTGTCGAGGAGCGCCTGCTGCGCCGCGACTGCGGCGTCGGCATCCTCCATCCGCCCCATGACGTCGAGCTGCGCGTCCTCCAGGTCGCTCTGCCGGCGGGTCAGGCTGGCGATCTCGTGCTCGAGCGCCTGCGCCTCCTTCGGGTTGGTCGCCGCGGCGAGGCGGTCGGCGTCGCGCGCACGGCGCTGTTCGACGAGGGCCACGTCGGACTCGAGCCGCGTCAGCTCGGTGCGCACGTCGTCGCGTGTCCCGGTGAGCGCCGTCAGCTCGCGCAGCTGCTCCTGGCGGATCGCGACGAGCTCGGTGATGCGGGCGGCCTGGGTCGGCTTGGTGCGCGCGCGCTCCGCCTGCGCGATGCGGCGGTCCAGGTCGGCGACGTCGAGAAGGATGCGCTGGTGTTCCGGGCTGGCGTTCACGCGTTCAAATCTACTCGCTCAGGCAACATCTCTACTCGCTCAGGCAACATCGCCGTCGACGTAGAACCACGAGCGGCCTTCGCGCACGAATCGGCTGCGCTCCCGGAGCACCCCTCTCTCACTCTGCTGCTCCCAGGTGGCGGCGAACTCCACCACCCCTTCGCGGTCGAAGGGGCCGCCGGCCACACGGTCGACGATCAGCAGGCGCCGCCACCGCAGGCTCGCATCGAGGTCGAGAGAGTCCGGGCGCGTCGTCGGGTGCCAGGTCGCGAGCAGGTGGTCGGCGTCTCCGAGCGAGAACGCCGTGAACCGCGATCGCATCAGCCGCTCGGCCGTCGAGGCGGGCACTCCGTCGAGCACCGGACCGCAGCACCGTGCGAACACGTCGCCCGAGCCGCACGGGCACCGGTGCGAATCCTGCCCGTTCCCGCCATCCGACGCCATGGTCTCCGCCTCCGTCACGGGTCCAGCGTACGCTGACGGCATGACCGCTCTTCCTCGCTTCACCGCGCACAACGGCTTCGAACTCCCCGCCCTCGGACTCGGCACCTACGCCTTGAACGGCGACGCTGGAGCGGATGCCGTGGCCACAGCGATCGGCGCCGGCTACCGCCTGCTCGACTCGGCATTCAACTACGAGAACGAGGGTTCCGTCGGACGCGGAGTCCGCGCCGCCGACGTCGACCGCTCGGAGATCATCGTGACGACCAAGCTGCCCGGCCGTCACCACCCGCGGGCGAAGGCGACGACGAGCATCGAGGAGAGCCGTTCCCGTCTCGGTGTCGACGTCACCGACCTGCACCTGATCCACTGGCCGAACCCCAGCCAGGACGAGTACGTGCAGGCCTGGGAGGCCCTGGTCGACGCGCAACAGCGCGGAGTCGTGGGCCAGATCGGCGTGTCGAACTTCCTGCCGGAGCACCTCGAGCGCATCGAGCGCGAGACCGGTGTGCGACCCGTGGTCAACCAGATCGAGGTGCACCCCTTCTTCCCGCAGAGCGAGCAGCTCGCGTATCACCGCGAGCACGGCATCCTCACCGAGGCCTGGAGTCCCCTCGGACGCGCCAAGGAGTTGCTGGACGAGGCCGTGATCGGCGAGGTGGCCGATGCGCATGGCATCTCCCGCGCCCAGACCGTGCTCGCCTGGCATGTCGCACGCGAGACGGTCGCGATCCCCAAGGCCTCGTCGCTCGAGCACCAGGTGTCGAATCTCGAGGCGGGTGCGGTGCGCCTCTCCGACGACGAGGTCGCCGCGATCACGGCCCTCGGTCGCGAGGACGGACGACTCTTCGGCGCGGATCCGCGCACGCACGAGGAGTCCTGACCCGCTCGGGGCGCAGCCGTCAGACGCGCTGCGTCCCGAGGACCCGGACGAGTTCGAGCTTGCTCGCAGCCTCGCTCCCGGGTGCAGCGGTGAGCACCACGAGGGCCTGCGACTCGTCCTCGGTGAGCAGCGCCTGGCAGTCGACCTCGATCTCCCCCACCGCGGGATGCACCAGCACCTTGTGGTCGTCGAAGCGGCGACGCACCTCGTGCACCTGCCAGAGCGCGGCGAACTCCTCCGAGCGCCCGATCAGCTCCCGCACGATCTCTCCGGCCCGGGAGCGTTCCCCCAGAGCGCCGTATGCGGAGCGCAGCGAGGCGACGAGAACTCGGCTGCGCTGCGGGTGATCCGCGTCCGGGTAGTGATGCCGCTCCCCCGCCGGGTCGGCGAACCAGCGGTAGATCCCACTGCGCTCCAGACCCTCGAACCCGCTCGCGTCTCCGAGCAGGGCCTTGGCGGCGTCGTTCTGGACCAGGACCTCGTCCAGCACCGACACGATGAACGCGGGGCTGTCGTCGAGCCGGTCCAGGATGCGGAGCATCCCCGGATGCACGTAGTCCGTGAACGCCGTGCGGTCGGGGGCGCTGTGCCCGCTGACCCGGTGCAGGTAGTCCCGCTCGTCGGACGTGAGCCGCAGCGCACGCGCGAGCGAGGCCAGGATCTGCACGCTCGGCTGAGGCCCTCGCCGCTGCTCGAGTCGTGCGTAGTAGTCCGTCGACATCGCGGCGAGCTGCGCGACCTCTTCACGTCGGAGGCCAGGGGTCCGCCGCCGTACCCCTTGGCCGAGCCCCACATCCGCGGGGCGCAGCTGCTCCCTCCGGCTCACGAGGAACTCCGCCAGCGCATCTCTGTCCACCTCAGCAGTATCCCCCGCGCGCGGACGACGATCCAGGGACCGCGGGTCCCTGGATGAGCCGTCCCTGGAGGGACGACGACGGGCGCCGGAGAGTGGGGTCATGAACATCAGCGGAAACACCATCTTCATCCCCGGGGCGACGAGCGGCATCGGCCTCGCCCTCGCCCAGCGACTCGCCGAGCGCGGCAACACCGTGATCGTCGGCGGGCGGCGCACCGCGCTTCTCGAGCGGATCGCCGCCGAGAACCCCGGCATCCACGCCGTGCGCATCGACACCGCGGATGCGGACAGCATCCGGGATGCCGCACGCGACGTCATCGCGGCACATCCCGACCTCAACGTCGTCGTGGCGATGGCGGGCATCATGCGCGCCGAGGACTGGACGACCCCGTCCGGTTTCCTCGAGACGGCCGAGGCGACCGTCACGACGAACCTCCTTGGCCCGATCCGCCTCATCGCCGCGTTCATCGAGCACCTGCAGGCCCAGGACGACGCGACCATCGTGACGGTCTCCTCGGGACTCGCGTTCGCTCCCCTGCGGGCCACGCCGACGTACAACGCCACGAAGGCCGCGATCCACATGCTCAGCGAGTCCGTGCGCCTGCAGCTCGCGGGGACGAGCGTGTCGGTGCAGGAGCTCGAACCGCCGGCCGTGCGGACCGAGCTCATGCCCGGCCACGAGACGAGCGAGAACGCCATGCCCCTGGACGACTTCGTCTCGGAGGTCATGGGGCTCATCGAGTCGCAGCCCGACGCGACCGAGATCCAGGTCGAGCGCGTGAAGTTCCTCCGCTACGGCGAGGCCCGGGGCGACTACCCGCAGGTCGTCGCAGCGCTCAACGCCGCAGATCCGCACAACCGCTGAGGTCCTGTCGGCGTCCGACCGGTCGGCGCGGCGCGTCTCA
Source organism: Microbacterium sp. GCS4 (assembly GCF_001262495.1). Classification (GTDB taxonomy): domain Bacteria; phylum Actinomycetota; class Actinomycetes; order Actinomycetales; family Microbacteriaceae; genus Microbacterium. The sequence continues at coordinate 150,609 of NZ_LGYE01000001.1, read as the reverse complement.
CAGCGCCGCGTCGACCGCCTGCTGCACCGTGGTGTGGGTGAACGAGAAGCCCGAGTCGAGCAGTATCCGCGGGCGCACGTCGGCATCCGATAGGAGCAGCGACTCCGCGGCGTCGCCGAGGGCGAGACGCAACGCCCACGCAGGTGCAGGCAGCCAGAACGGCCGATGCATCCGACGGGCGACAGCGCGCCCGAGATCGTCCGCCGTCGCCGGGGCCGGTCCCGTGAGGTTGACCGGTCCGTCGAGTCCCGAGTCGATCACATGGCGGATGCCGCGCACCTCATCCTCCAACGAGATCCACGGCCACATCTGCGTCCCCGGCCCGAGGGGACCTGCGAGACCGAACCGCGTCAGCTGGATGAGCGGCTTCAGGACGCCCCGCCGGTGAACGATAGGCGCCGTGCGCAGCAGCGCCACCCGCGCGTGATCGCCTGCGCGCCGGGCCTCGTCCTCCCAGCGGACGCAGAGCCGCGCGAGGAACGTGTCGCCCGCTGGAGCGTCCTCGGTCAGCACCTCTCCGGGCGCGGATCCGTAGAAGCCGACAGCGGAGGCCGACACGAACATCGGCGCGTCCGCGCCGAGCGCTCTGACCGCAGTGGCGATCGTGCGGGTCGTCACGATCCGCGACTCGACGAGGGTGCGGCGATAGCCGCGCGTCCAGGGCAAACGCCCGACGCTCGCGCCGCCCAGCGCGACGACGGCATCCGCTCCGGAGAGCACGTCCGGATCGAGCTCGCGCTCGCCGGGACGCCACTGCACCTCGTCGTTGCTCGTCGGAGGTCGGCGGACGAGGCGCGTCAGCTCCACGCCGTCCGCGCGGAGCGACTCGACGAGCGCCGTCCCGACGAGTCCCGATGCGCCGCTGATCACGATCCGCTGTGCCATGTCCGCTCCCGTCCTGTGTGCGTCCGGGGAGGTCCCCTCCCGCGAGTCTGGCACGCGCAGCATCCCTCGAGGTCGATCACGGCCCTCTGTGGCCGATTCCTGCGTCCTGCACCTTACGGCTGCCGCAAACCGGTCGATAGATACGTCGGGGTAGAAAGAGGACGAGGATCCGTGACGACAACGTACATCGAGACCGGTGGCCACGTACGGGTGTACGACGACGCCGTTCGCACGCACGAGGTGTTCCCGCTGGGCACGTATCGGGTGCACTTCACGTCGAAGGAGGGCTTCAGCCTGATCAAGGTCGACGACCTGTCCGTCGGCTCCGAGCGCGTGTACGGCGGGCTCGAGCGCAAGGTCGACAAGGTCTTCCGCTCCTACGCCCTCTCCGATCGCAGTCTCGGCGTGATGCTGTCGGGCGACAAGGGCATCGGCAAGACTCTCTTCCTGCGGATGGTCGCCGAGGAGGCTCGTGATCAGGCGCTGCCGGTCGTGATCGTGTCGGAGGACAACGAGGGCATCGTCGAGTTCCTCGACAGCCTGGACGAGTGCCTCATCGTCTTCGACGAGTTCGAGAAGACGTTCCCCATGACCCGACGCGGCGGCGGCGACGGCGCCAACCGTCAGAATCAGTTCCTGTCCCTGTTCGACGGCCTGTCCTCGGTCAAGCGCATCTACTGCCTGACCGTCAACGACATCAACGACGTGAGCGCGTACATCGTCAATCGTCCCGGTCGCTTCCACTACCACATGCGCTTCGAATACCCCGGTCCCGAGGAGGTGCGGCAGTACCTGCGCGACCAGGCTCCGTACGCCGACCCGGTGGAGATCGAGAACGTGGCGCTCTTCTCCCGTCGCGCTCGCCTCAACTACGACCACCTCCGTGCGATCGCGTTCGAGCTCGCGCAGCCCGACACCCTGTTCGCGGAGATCGTCGAGGACCTCAACATCAAGGCGATCGAGCCGAGCACCTACCGCATCGAGGCACGGTTCCCAGACGGCACGATCTGGTCGGAGGAGGCGGAGATGAACCTGTTCGAGCGGGGCGATGCGCTCCGCACCTACGAGCTGCGTCACTCGACGCGCTCGATCTTCGCGTCGTTCCGGCCGCGCGACCTCGTGTTCGAGGCCGACGGCACGATCGTCGTCCCGATCGACCGGCTCGACCTGGTGGACGACGATGACGAGGAGCCGGAGGTCTACCCGGCCAGCATGATCCTCACGCTCGTGGGTCAGGCGAATTACGGGTTCGGCCTCTGAGCCCGCCCGCCCGGCTCCCGGCCGCTCAGACGCCTATCGTCTGGCGCAGGAACGCCCGTGCGTAGCGGTGCCCGCTCGACGTCGCGAGGCGATCGAAGTACGAGTCCAGGGCGGATGCGGAGGACTTCGACGTTCGCGTCGGGGAGGTCGCGGCGTTCTCGGCGTAATGCCGGTCGAGAGCGTCGCGCAGCATCCGGACGGCCTCGGCGCGCTGCTGCGAGATCGCGGCGTGCGATACGCCGAGCTCGTCCGCCAGCTCCTTCACCGTGCGGTCCTCGAAGTAGATCGCACGCACGATGAGCCTCTTGCGGTCCGGGAGCGCCTCCACCGCATGGTGCAGGAGTTCCTCACGCTCTGCCGCGATCGCCATCTCCTCCGGGAGGTAGCCCGACCAGAGGACCTCGTGCGGGTCCAACACGTCGAGGCTCGTGACGGTGCGCTCGGCGTCCGCCAGACGCTCGCGCACGATTCCCGCATCCAGTCCCATCGCGTCCGCGATCTCGCGCAGTGTGGGGGTTCGCCCCAGGGCGCCGGCGAGGGCGTCGCGGACGCGGGTGGTCTCCTTCGCCCGCGCGCGGACGTCGCGGGGCGCCCAGTCCATCGATCGCAACTCGTCCATCAGCGCCCAGTTGATGCGTTCACGGGCGAAGGCTCCGAACGGCACGCCGAGTGACGCGTCGAACCTCTCCGCGGCACGCACGAGGGCGTACGCGCCGGCGGAGGCGAGATCCTCGCGAGAGACCTGCGTCAGGCGCGCGGCGATGCTCGCCGTCGCGGAGCCCACGATGTGGAGGTGGTCGACGACGAGCTGATTCCGCGCACGCATCGGCATAGGGTTCCGCCTTCTCTCACTGTCAGTGCAAGCTCCCCAGCGCGCCACAGCACACGTCATCAGATGACGACGCGGACAACCGTCCGACTACATGCTAGAGCCGCCGGTCAGGCGGAGATGCACCGAGAGGCGAATCCCTCGGAAATTCTCGTTTACGTTTAGATCACGATTGCTAGTCGTTCACCTTGACACGCTTGTTGACCTCGCGCGTCGCAGAGAACTTCAGCACCGTGTAGTCGTCGACCTCGCCGGATCCCTCATCCTTCGAGAACTGCACCCGGTGCCCCTTGTGGGTCTGCGGGTAGAACTTCCCGAAGTTCGTGAGGGTCACCGTGTTTCCGCGACTCACGAGATCGACCAGCTCGTCGATCATCGCGTTGTATGCGGTCTGCGCGGCCCCGACCGAGATCCCGCCGCGTCGCGCGAACCGCTGCACGAACTCCCTCTTGCTCACCCGATTCGTATCGAGCGTCCTGGATGTGCTCATTTTTCCGTCCAATGGAAAAGTGCTCGTCACCGAGCGTCTTGCGCTGTACCCCACCAGCGGCATTCGCGACGCGCCCGCAGGTCCCAATCTCCTGCGCCTACGCCGGAATCTGCCAGTACCCCAGCCTGTGCACTTCAGAGGATACTCGTTCTTCCTTGGTATATGCGGTGAATATCGGAATCCTCTGACTCCCGAGATCCCGCGATTGGATCTAGGTGCTCAGCCGTCCAGCCGCACCCGGATGGGATGGGACTCGTCGTCGAGGATCACCTGCGCGGCTCGCGCGGTGACGGGGTGCAGCACGATCGGTGCGCGCAGGTTGATGTACACGCCGTCCTCGGCGGGGTTCGCGACCACCAGCACCCGCAGAGCAGTGTCGTCGTCCGCCCCGAGCTGCGCGCGGATCTCGGTCGGGATGCGCGGCTCGTATCCGTAGTCGCTGAAGTCCGGGTCGAGGAGGAACAGCCGCACCTCGGCTCCGACGGCCCGCAGAGCGTAGAGTCCCTCGGCACCCGGGATCGGCTCGAGGGCGAAGTCGGTGTACGGGGCCAGGCCCGGCATCGGGAAGGCGAACTCGACGGCGGTAGCGGATGCGTCGGCCGTGATCGTGGTCATCGCAGGAACTCCAAGAGGTTGGTCTGCAGCGAACGGGCGGTCACCTGCAGGGCGGACTGGAAGACGAGTTCGGCGGACTGCAGCCGCACGAGCACCTCGAGACTGTCGACGTTCTCCACCTCGACGCGCCGCGCCTCGAGATCGGTCGAGACCGACAGGTTCTGCGACATGGCGCGCTCGATCTGCACCTGGCGGGCGCCGGTCGTCCCCCGCGCGGACACGACCTCCTTGAGCCGGTCGTCGATGTCGCCGAGCCGGGCGCCGACGTTCGCGCCGCTGCGCAGCTCGGCGGCGATGTCGTTCAGCATCGCGAACGCACTGTTCGCTCCCGTTCCGAACGCCTGGGCTCCGTCGAAGTCGACCCGCACGGTCTCGTTGTCGCTGATGCGTCGCTGCACGCCGTCCCCCGCGGTGCCGTTGAACGTGAAGGTGGCCGAATCGAAGGCGACGGCGGCGTCACTCGTCCCGGCGAAGACACTGCGTCCGAGGACCGTCGTGTTCGCGCGGGCGAGCAGCTCGGCGCTGATGGTCTCGAGCTCCTGCGCGATGGACTCGCGGGCGCTCACGCTCAGTGCGCCGGAGTTCGCCCCCTGCGCGGTGAGGTCGCGCGCCCGGTTCAGCAGGTCCGCGCTGGCGCCCAGCGCGGTGTCGACGGTCGTGACCCATGCCATCCCGTCGCTGAGGTTGCGGGCGTACTGTGCTGCCCGCGACTGCTCGCCGTGCACGCCGAGCGTCGTCGCCGCGGCGGCGGGATCTTCGCTGGGCGTGCGGAAAGCCCGCTGCGAGGTCGCCTGGTTCTGCAGCCGCTCTCGGTCGACGAGGGTCGTCTGCAGGGTGCGCAGCGACTGCTGCGTCATGGTGCTGCTCGTGATGCGCCCGATCATGTGTCCTCCGGGGATCAGCGGCCCACCAGGCCGGTGCGGTTGATGAGCAGGTCCAGCGCCTCGTCGACCGCGGTGAGCACACGCGCGGCCGCCTGATACGCGGTCTGGTAGGTCAGCAGGTTGATGGTCTCCTCGTCGCCGTCGACCGAGGCGTTCGACTGCTGCGCGGTGACGGCGGCGACGGCGCCCATGTCGGCGATGTCGGCGCGCTGCCTGTCGCCGGCGACCGTGACCGCGAACCCGGTCACGAAGCTCGACCAGACCTTGCTGGGACCGGTCGCCGCAGCGCCGAGCGCGCTGATGCGGTCGGCGATCGTCGTGTCCTTCGCACCGGCACCCGGCGCGGCGAGGGCGAGGTCGGCGAGTCCGGTCGGGATCACGCGGAGACCGAGCGCGGCCGGGCCGCTCGGGTCGAGGGCGAAGAAGTCGCCGCCTGGCGCGCCCGTCGGCGTCGCACCGGTGCGGTGCACGTCGTTCACGGCGGTCGCCAGGGCGGTCGCCGTCTCGTTGTAGGCGGCCGCGACGCCGGCGAGCGTGCCACCGGCGGAGGCCGGAGCCAGCGTGCTGATCGTGCCGCCGATCGTGCCGCCCGTGACGCTGACCGGCGTACCGGGGCGATCGGCCCAGGCGACCGTGATGCTGCCGCCGTCGGCGATCTCGCGCGGGCCGCTCACCACGAGCGATCGGCTCGTGTCGCCGGAGACGAGGGCGTTGCCGTCGACGCGCATCGTGAGAGTGCCGTCCGTCTCGACGACGCCCGTGGCGCCGACCGCTGAGGCCAGCTGCTGCGCGAGCACGCCGCGCTGGTCGATCAGCTCGTTCGCGTTGCGCCCCGAGAGGAGCGCGTCGCGGATCTGTCCGTTGAGGGTCGCGACCTGGCCGGCGACCGCGTTGACGTCGGCGATCTGACGATCGACCTGGCCGCGCAGATCCGTCCACTGCCCTGCGACCGTCTGGTAGCCCGCAGCCACCTGGCCGATGAGGACCTGTGCGTTCGTGAGCACGACCTGAGCCGCCGCGGCATCCGGCGTGTTGGCGAGATCGGACCAGCCGGCCCAGAAGCGGTTGAGGTTCGCGGCGAGTCCGTCCGCTGTGGGTTCGGCCATGGCTGCTTCGGCCTGCCCGGCGGCCGTGGCGCGCGCGACCCAGAACCCCGAGGCGCCGAGCGCATCCCGCACCCGCGCATCGAGAAGATTGTCGCCGAGACGCGCGACGCCCGTCACGTCCACACCGGAACCGACCCCGAACTTCGTCGGCCACAGCCCCGACTGCCCCGGGGCAGCCGACGGCGTCTGCTCCAGACGCTGTCGCGTATAACCCGCTGTGGTCTGGTTCGCGATGTTCTGACCCGTGACGGTCATGCCGGCGCGTGCCGCGGCGAGGGCGGATTCGGCGAGCCGGAGTCCGGCGAAGGAGGACATCCGCGTCACACCCTCGTGTCGAGGAGGCGGGCGTCGCCGTCGCGGACGACGTCTCCCGAGGGGTCGTACTCCCCCGTCGGTGTGCCGAGCCCGGCGATGGTCTCCTGCGTCACACGGATCGCCGTGCGCAGGCGCTGCTCGTTGACCTTCTTCATCTCCGCGATCTCATCGGCGAGCGTCGTCATGGCATCGAGGTGGCCGGACATGACGTCGCGCCAGGCATCGGTGGGCGCGGCGTCGATCAGCTCCCGCAGCGTCGTCGCCTCGGGCACGCCCCACTCGTCCGCCACCGCGACGACCAGTGTGTCTCGCGAGAGGGCGACGGTCGGCATCGCCGCGAGAACGCGATCGACCTCGTTCGCGGCGTGGTGAATCCAGCGGTTCCGCCCGGTCGCCAGCAGCATCTGCTGCTCGTCGAGCTTGAAGAGCAGCACCTCGAGCAGATCGCGCTCTCGCATCAGCTGCATGCTCAGGTCATGAGCGGCCACGGTGGTCACCTCGTCAGATCAGTGGTCCGTGACGGGTCCCCGCCCGTCACATTCACGACTATCGCGACAACGGGATGCGGGGTAACTCGGGCAGCATGGGGAGAACTCCCCATTGACAGGCTCAGGGAGTCGTGCTGATGCGTGCGAGAGCGCCCAGCAGCGCGGACTCCGCGGCCTCGTCGGACGAGGCCTGGACGGCCTCCTGGTTGGCGTCACCGATCGCGAGGACGATCTCGGCTCGGTTGATCCGCTTGTCCCGAGGGGCGTCGATGCCCACGCGAACTCCCCCGGGCGTGACCGCGAGGATCGTCACCGTGATGTCGTCGCCGATGAGGATGCTCTCGTTCGCGCGTCTCGTGAGTACCAGCATGCCGTCCGCCTTCCATGGCTGGCGCACCGACGCGCGCCCGCACACCAAACTAGCGCACGATCCCCTCGTAAATGAGAGGACCAGCGTCAAAGCCGAATGGCCTGAGCGAGCACCTCCGGCCGAAGGACCGTGCTGGCCGACAAGATCTCCATACCGATCACGTGACCCTCGGCGTCGAAATCGAGGATGATCTCCCCTCGTCCCGTCGGTGGGGAGATCTCGGGGATCTGGGTCACGGCTTCACCGTCTCGGATATCCGATCCGATGGTGAGGTACGCGGCGTCCACCTCAGGGTCGTATCGGATCTTCATCGCCCTCCACTGCTCCCTCCGCCCCCGGAGCGGGTGACGGTGATGATGGTACCGGTCTTGTCGTTGACGACGACTCGAATCCCACTCGCCTCGAACACCGAGGTGCCCTTTTCCTTACCCTTCGTCCTGCGACCCTCCTGCAGAGCAATCTTCACGAGGTTCTCAGTGATGTTTCGCTCCGCGATCTGCTTCAGCGCGTGCTTCGACCACTGTGCCACAAGCCTGAGCACAGGAATCCAGAATGGGTCTGCGACTACGGGGTAGGCGGCTCCTTGATGTTGCACCACCTGCACTAGAGAACTTCCCTGCACACGGTAATAGGTCGGTACGCTCGCACCCGCTGCATCTCTGGCCCATGGTGCAGGTACATATGCGAGGAGGTTCCCGTCGCCACTCTCCACAGACACACTGCCGTCATCATTGAGGATCAGCGCTGCGCCTTCCGGGAGGGTTAACGCGTACTCGTATGAGAACGGCGCATCCGATGTCTCGATGACGGTCAGCACCTGCAGACCTCCGTCTGCGTGGGCCAACGGCAGGGTGCTGGAACCATCGCCGTTCACGTACCCGACGACGCCGTCGTCGGCCACGACTATTTGTGGCTCTCCTTCACCCTCCGGGACATCGATCGTCATGGGACCTTCGGCCGTGACTAGACCGATGCCTTCGCCGGGGTCCAACGGAATCTGGACGCCTTCTCCCGCCGCGCCGCTGAGCGCCGCAGCATCCACGACCTCAGGGACTACCTCCTCGACGATGGCGGCAGGATGGATCGGCTCCGATTCATCGACGCCATGAACAACAACCCCCGAAGATGTCAGAACTGTTGCTGTGAGTAGACATGCGCTGAGTTTGCTGTGGATGGATGGATGTCGTTGCACTGGCTTGTCCTGTCATTCGGTGCCTCAGCGGGTAGTAGGAATACTCGAGAATCGTCCCCCGATCGGTCCTGTATGGCGGTATGCGTGCTCGACAGCAACGCGTGACGTCGATGAATGCCGAACACGAGGCGTGTCAATTCGGCGGCGGCGGCGCCTGCTCAGTTCGCGATCGGGAGCGCAGACGTCGCGATGCGGACCACGCCGACCACGTCGGTCGCGAATCCACCGGCGCCCGCCTCGTCGTACGACAGCACCGGCAGACCGCGCACCTGGGCGGCGACCATCCGGCGCACCGCGGCCCGCAGGGAAGGAGCGCACACGAGCACCGGTTCGGCTCCGGACGGATCGATCTCCGTCACGGTGCGGCGGATGCTCTCGATCAGCTGCATGGTCGCCTCGGGCGCGAGCACGATCTGCGGCTGTCCGTCGACGACCCGCATCCCTTCCAGCATCTGCTGTTCCAGCATCGGGTCGAACATCACGACGCGCAGGCGACCATCGTCCGCGAACCGCGCCGCGATGGCCGGCCCGAGAGCAGCGCGAGCCGCCTCGATCAGCCCCGGGGTGTCGGTCGCGGTCTTGGCGCGCAGCGCGAGCGCCTCATAGATCCGCGCGAGGTCGTTGATCGCCACTCGCTCCGCCAGCAATCCGGCCAGCACCCGCTGGATCGCGGCGAGCGACAGCATCGCGGGCGTGAGCTCCTCGACGGTCGCGGGGCTCGACTGCTTGAGGTGCTCGGTGAGCTGGCGCACGTCCTCCAGGGAGAGCAGTCGGTCGGCCTGGCTCTGCACCACGTCCGACAGGTGCGTGATGATGACGCTCGCGCGATCGATCACGGTCGCTCCGGCCATGTCCGCTGCGTGCGACATCTCTGCCGGGACCCACTTGCCCTCCAGCCCGAACACCGGATCCGTCACCGCAGTTCCCGGCAGTTGCTCGAGCCCCGCCCCGATCGCGAGCACGTGCCCGCGCGGAACGGTTCCCCGGCCGACCTCGACACCGGCGATCAGCAGCGCGTAGGTCTGCGCGGGGAGGTCGATGTTGTCGCGCGTGCGCACCGGCGGCATGAGGATGCCGATCTCGAGCGCCAGCTTGCGCCGCAGCGACTTCACGCGCGTGAGCAGATCGCCGGGCCCGCCGGAGGCGAGGTCGACGATGTCGGGCGAGAGCGATATCTCCAGAGCGTGCACGCGCATCCGGTCCATGAGATCCTCGGGGCCTTCGGCCGCGGCCTCCGCGGCCTCCAACTGCTGCGCGTCGGTGACGAGGGCCGCCTCGCGGGCCTCGTTGGCGCGCACTCGTGAAGCGGCGAACAGCAGGACGGCGCCGATCGCGAGGAACACCAGCAGCGGCATCCCGGGGATGAACCCCATGGCGCACGCGGCCAGTCCTGTGATCAGCAGCGCGTTCCGCGACTGCAGGAGCTGGCGTCCGGCGGCCTGGCCCATCTCGGCCTCGACGTTCTCACGGGTCACGATCATGCCGGTGGAGACCGCCATGAGCAGCGCCGGGATCTGGGTGACCAGACCGTCGCCGATCGTGAGGATGCTGTACGTCTCGAGCGCGTCGCCCATCTCCATGCCGTGCTGCGCCATGCCGATGACGATGCCGCCGACGAAGTTGATGACGACGATGACGATGCCGGCGATGGCGTCGCCCTTCACGAACTTCGATGCACCGTCCATGGCTCCGTAGAAGTCCGCCTCGGCGGCGACCTCCGCGCGGCGCCTGCGCGCCTCTGCCTCGGTGATGAGGCCGGCGTTGAGGTCGGCGTCGATCGCCATCTGCTTGCCCGGCATGGCGTCGAGCGTGAAGCGCGCGCCCACCTCGGCGACGCGCTCCGCGCCCTTCGTGACCACGACGAACTGGATCACGGTGAGAATGAGGAAGATCACGGCGCCGATCACGAGAGAGCCGGCGATCGTGATCTGACCGAAGGCCTGGATCACCTGTCCCGCGTGAGCCTCGCTCAGCACGAGTCGCGTGGATGCGACGTTGAGGCCGAGGCGGAACAGCGTCGCGACGAGCAGCAGGCTCGGGAACACCGAGAACTCGAGCGGCTTCTTGACGAACATCGCCGTGAGCAGGATCAGCAGCGCGAAGGAGATGTTCACGACGATGAGCACGTCGAGCAGCGGCGTGGGGATCGGGACGATGAGCAGCAGGATGATGCCGACCACACCGACGGGCACTGCGGCCTTGGACAGGACCTGACCGATCATTCTTCTCTCGTTCTCTCGTGCGTGTGCGGTGCCGACCGGAGTCAGAGCCCGCGCTCTCGGGTGTTCGCGAAAGGCATGGTATGGGTGCCGCGTGCCGTACCGCGGCGCTTCAGGTGCTCGATGAAGGCCAGCACCTGGGCGACGGCCGTGAAGAGCTCCTCAGGAATCTCGCGGCCGATGTCGCACGCAGCATGCAGCGCGCGTGCGAGCGGGACGTCGCGCACCATCGGCACACCGGCCTCCTCCGCCTTCTCGCGGATCTTCTGCGCGACGACTCCTGCCCCCTTCGCGACGACCCGCGGTGCGGACGTTCCCGGCTCGTAGCGCAGTGCGACCGCGACGTGGGTCGGGTTCACGAGCACGACGTCGCTGTCGCCCACGGCGGCGATCATCCGATTCCGGCTCAGGGCGATCTGACGCGAGCGCCGCTGGGAGCGCACGAGCGGGTCGCCTTCGGTCTTCTTGTGCTCGTCCTTCGCCTCCTTCTTCGTCATGTGCGTGTGCTTGCGGTTGCGACGCATGACGACGGCGACGTCGATCGCGGCGAGGAGGATGCCGACGACCACGGCGACCTGGAGGAGCGCGACCGCGCCTCCGGCGGCCTGCTCCAGGAGCCAGGTGATGTTGTGGCTGCCGCTGGCCATCAGCACGGGCACGAGCCCCGACACCACGATCCACAGCGCCAGCCCGATCGCGACGGTCTTCAGCAGCGCCTTGACGCCCTCCCACAGCGCCTGCTGGCCGAAGACCCGCTTGAGCCCCGACACGACGTTGAACTGCTCCGCCCGCAGGGTCACGCCGCGCAGGTGGATGCCGCCCTGGGCGACCGCCGTCGCGGTGGTCGCGAGCAGCACGACGACGAGCATAGGGAGCAGGATGCCGCCGAGCGAGGAGATCGCGGCATCCAGGGCGTCGAGCGCCGCGGCATCCGTCGGGTGCTGCGCCACCTGGGCGACCCGCAGGAAGAGCTCGGTCGCCACCTGCGTGCCCGAAGCCAGGGTCGGGACCATCATGACCCCGGCGGCCGCGATGCACACCCAGGCGGTGAAGTCCTGGCTCCGACCGATCTGTCCCTTGCGCCGTGCCTCGCGGAGCCGCTGCTCGGTCGCCTTCTCGGTGCGTTCCCCGGTGTCGGCGGTGCTCATCGGATCACCCCCAGGATGGTGCGGACCGCGTCCTCGGCGATCGCGCCCACCACACCGGGGAGCGCGGCGTACACGAAGCCGACGAGCACAAGGGTCAGGGCGATCTTGACGGGGAAGCCCATCGCGAACGCGTTCAGTGCGGGCGCGACCCGCGTGATGAGACCGAGGCCCACGTCGGCGAGGAACAGCACGATCAGCAGCGGGCCTGCGATCTGCACCGCACTGAGCATCATCTGCCCGGCCGCGCCGACCAGAGCCTCGGCCGGGGAGGCGAGGTCGATCGCGCCACTCACCGACACGGCGTCGAACGAGCGGAACAACCCGCCGAGCACGAGCTGGTACCCGTCCGAGGCGAACAGCAGCAGGATCGCCGTCATCTGGAAGAGCCGCGTGAACTGCGCGCCGTTGATCGCCATGCCGGGGTCGAAGGCCTGCGCCATCTGGAAGCCGCCGAACGTGTCGACCAGGTGCCCCGCTCCCTGGATCGCGCTGAACAGGATCATCACGAGGAAGCCGAGCAGGGCGCCCGTGAGCGTCTGGCCCGCGAGCGCCAGGAGGAACGCCCCGGTGTCGAGGCGCTCGTAGCCGACGGTCACGACCGGGGACACCGCGAGCGCGAGGCCGACGCCGAGCATCGCCTTGATGCGCATCGGGATCGTGCCGTGGCTGAACGGCGGTGCGATCACGAGGAACGCCGTGATGCGCACGCACGCGAGCGAGGTGGCCTCGAGCCAGGTGAAATCGATCGGGATGTCCATCAGCCGCCGTTCAGCAGCCCGGGGATGCGCGCGAACATCTCGTTGGAGAACGCGATGAGCTCGGCGATCATCCAGTGCCCGCTCACGAGCAGCGCGATGCCGACGGCCACGAGCTTGGGCACGAACGAGATCGTCATCTCCTGCACCTGGGTGATCGACTGCAGCAGGGAGATCGCGAACCCGACCACGAGAGCCGTGATGAGCAGCGGCGCGCAGAGCTTCGCGCCGAGGATCAGCGCCGCCTGCCCGATGTCCATGACCGCCTCGGGGTTCATCCGCCACCTCCGCTGTACGACTGCACGAGCGCCGTGATGACCATGCCCCAGCCGTCGATCAGGAGGAACAGGAGGATCTTGAACGGCAGCGAGATCATGACCGGCGGGAGCATCATCATGCCCATCGACATCAGCGCGCTCGCGACCACGAGATCGATCACGAGGAACGGCACGAAGATCACGAAGCCGATGAGGAACGCCGCCCGCAGCTCGCTGAGCATGAACGCGGGCACGAGGGTCTGCAGACCGATCGCTGAGACGTCCGCGGGGTTGTCCATCTGTGCCGCGCGGTGCATCAGCGCGATGTCCTCCTCACGCGTGTAGGCGAGCATCCACTGCCTCAGCGGTTCCTGCGCCAGTTCGAACGCGCGCCCGAAGTCGATGTCACCCGCGGTGAAAGGGCTCACCGCGACCGCGTTGATGTCGGTGAGCACGGGCCACATGATGAACAGCGTCAGGAAGAGGCTGAGGCCGGCCAGGACCTGGTTGGGCGGGATGGAAGGCAGCGACAGCGCGTTGCGGGTCAGCGCGAGCACCACGAAGATCTTGGTGAAGCTCGACATCATGAGCAGCAGCGCGGGGGCCACACTGAGCACCGTGATGCCCAGCAGCGTCATGATGCTGTCCGACGGCGTGCCGTTGATGCCGTTGATCGTCACGCCGCCGCCGGTGCCGTCACCCGAGTCCGTCGGGTCCGTGGTCGCCGCATGCGCCCCGACTGTGGTGAACAGCACCCACAGCATCGCGACGCCCAGCGCGATCGCGACGACGATCGCGGCACGCGGCAGACGTCGTTCGCGCGCAGACGGCGCGGAGACGGACGCGGCAGGGGGCACGGCGGCACTCCGGAGAAGGGTGTCGTGGCCGATCCGTAGCCGAGGGGGCGAGCGATCCGTGCTCGTGGACGACTATCGCGACATCGCGTGTCTCCGGTAACCGCGGCGAGGGCGGTTCACGCCACCGAACGGAGAGCGCGGTCGACGATGTCGTTCGGCGGCTCGATCTCGGCCGCCGCCTCCTCGACGCCGACCTCCTCGACGGGTGGCGCCTCCTGCGTGTCGACGACGCTCACTCCGCTCTCGGTCACCCCGAGGACATAGCGGATGCCGCCGAACTCGGCGACGACGAGCTGCGTCTTGCCGCCGAGCCCCGTGCGTGCGACGACCGTGATCTTCTCCGGCCGCGGCTTCACCCGCTCGCGCGGACGGGATGCCGGGCGGCCACGCGTCGCGGACGTCGGCCGCGATGGCAGTCTCGCCGCGAGCGAGCCGAGTCCCTTCGGAAGCAGGCCGGACAGGGGACTCTCCCCCCGCGCCTGGCTCTTCTGCAGCCGTCGGCTGAGGAACAGCAGCAGGCCGAGCACCGCGGCCAGGGCGACCACCGCGCGCAGAGCGACGAGCAGGTCGTCCATGGGTCAGACGACCTCGGCGCCGTCGAGGATCCGCTCGACGCGGATCGCGAAGTCGCCTTCGGCCACGACCACCGTGCCGTGACCGATCAATCGGCCGTTGAGCTTGATGTCTGCGGGCGAGCCGGCGGCCCTGTCCAGCTCCACCACGCGTCCCGGCTCGAGCGACAGCACGTCGCGCACCGGCATCCGCGTCCGTCCGATCTCGACGACGAGCTCCATCTCCACACCGGCGATCCTGCTCAGCCGCTGAGGGCCGGCGGGGGACGCCTGGGTGCCCTCGACGCGCACGGCCGCGCGTGCCACGACAGTTCCTGCGGCGTCGACCATGTCGAAGACCTGCGTCCCGGCTTCCGCGAACACGGATGCCGCGGGCACCTCCTCCCCCGCCGCCAGCGTGCCGGTGCCGAGCACCGCGACCGCCGCCTCGAGGATCGGGTGCAGCCGGTCGGCGAGCGGCGCGGTCGGCGATCCGTCCTCGAGCTGCGACGGGTCCAGCACCTGGATCGCGATCCTCGCGCCCGGGGTGCCCGTGAACGTCGCGACGATCGCCGAGCCGACGGCCCCGGGATCCGTCGACGGCGCGGGGATCACCGGGTAGCCGAACGGCAGCCTGCCGGCGATCGCCGCGGCGACGGCCGTCTCGTGGAAGGTGCTCATCAGTGGGTCTCCTCGGAGGTGGTCGAGATCAGGCAGGTCAGTCGCGAACCGCGGCTGCCGGGGGTCGCGAGCGCGATCCTCGTGTTCCCGGCGACGAGTTCGAAGGGGGAGGTCTCGGGATGCGGCAGCCGGAGCAGATCTCCCGGCGCGAGGTCGAGTACCTCCCCCGCGCCGATCGTGAGCGGCGCGAGCCGGAGGGTCAGCTCGAGCGGCGTGCTGCGCACCTGCGCCACGGTGTGCGCCGGGGTGTGCGCTGCCGCGGCATCCGATCCGCTGGCGGCGAGCCGATCGGCGACGGCCGACGCCGGGATCATGACGGTGGCGGTGTTCTCGGCGTCGCCCAAACGCATCGAGTACCGGGCGACGATCACGGCAGCCGCAGCGGAGATCACCTGCATGTACTGGGGGTTGTAGTGCACGGCGGAGAAGCGCGGCTCCCCCGGCAGCAGACCGTCGAGCCCGGCGTGCAGGTGCTCGAAGGTGTCCTCCATGAGGTGGCGCACGAGTGCGAGTTCGATCGGGGTGAACGTGCGGGCCTCGGGCAGCGAGGTGCTGCGCCCGCCCATCATCTGCACGACCCACAGCAGAGCGCTGTCGAGCCCGAACTGCACCACGCACGGCTCCTCGCGCCCGACCAGCGAGCCGACGACCATGGCCGTCGTGAGCGGGAGCGTCTCGGCGTACTCCTCGTACGACACGAGCTCCACGCGCTCGAGTGCGAGGTGGGCGCGGACCCGGACCTTCGCGGTCAGCTGCGCCGACCACAGGCGGGCGAAGGCCTCGAAGCCCGCCTCGAGGTGGCGGATGCTCTCGCGATCCAGCTGTGCGGGGCGGCTGAAGTCGTACGCGGGGTACCGGTCCGCCCCGTCTACGCGCACGGACTCGGCGGTCGGCGCGGCGGGCACGGCGGTCTCGTCGACGGTGATGGTCACAGGTCTCTCATTTCGCTGCGGCTCCCTGGACGATGGCGGGGATGAGGGCACGCACCTGCTCCTCCTCGTTCGACTCGACGACGATGTCGACGCGCCGGTTACTGGCGAGCGCCTCCGGCGAGTCCCCCTGCACGATCGGGCGCGTATCCGAGTACGCGGTGGCCTTGACCCGCGGCCCCGCGATGCCCTCGTGCTCGACGAGGAAACGTGCGACCTGCGTCGCCCGACCGCCCGAGAGCTCCCAGTTCGTCGGGAACGGGTAGGCCGACACCCGGTGGTCCGCGTGCCCCTCGATGCTCACCTGATTGTCGACGGTTCCCAGCACGTCGCCGATCGAGTCGAGCACCGCATCGGCCGTCGCCGACAGGTCGGTGCTGTTGTCGCCGAAGAACGTCTCGGCGCCGATCAGTCCCACACTGAGACCGCGGTCGTCGATCACGAAGTCGACCGTGTTCTGCAGTCCCTGGGTGGTCAGAGCCGCGAGCATCCGCTCCTTGAGCTCCTCGAGCGACTCGTACTCCGCGGTCGCGCGGGCGGTCAGGTCGGCGGGCGTGGTCAGGTCGACCACGCCGTCCTCGTCCCGCATCTCTGGTGGCACGACGACGCCCTCCGCCGTGTCCGCCCCGCCCGAATGGGTCTCCTCCTGCCCGAACCCCGAGGCGAGGCTGTTCGCGAGGAGCTGGAACTTGGTCGCGTCGACGCTCGAGATGGCGAACAGCACGATGAACAGGCACATCAGCACCGTCACCATGTCGGCGTAGGAGACGGCCCAGCGCTCGTCCGGCTCGTCGTGCGAGTCGTCGCCGTGGCCGCGACCCCGTGTCCGCCGCGCGGTGCTCACGCCGCATCCTCGCTCGCGGACGCCTTGGCCTTCTTGGCCTTGGGCCGGACGGTGGACAGGGCCTCGAGGCGTTCCTGCAGCAGGTGCGGGGCGCTTCCGGCCTGGATCGCGAGCATGCCCTCGGCGACCAGCGTCATGCGCTCGAGCTCCACCGCGCCGATGCGGTTCAGCCGTCCGGCGATCGGGTTCCAGATGAAGTTGGCCGACAGCAGACCCCACAGCGTCGCAACGAACGCCGCGGCGATCATCGGACCGAGGTGGTCGGGTTCGTCCAGCTTCTCGAGCACGTGCGTCAGCGATACGACGGTGCCGACGATGCCGATCGTGGGCGCGTAGCCGCCGAGCGAGGCGAAGAACTTCGCCGCGACGCGGTTGCGGGACGAAGCCGCCTCGATCTCGTCGTCCATGACCGTCCGCAGGTCCTCCGCGTCGGTGCCGTCCGCCAGCGCCTGCAGCGCCTGTCGTGTGAAGTCGTCCGGCGCGCCGTCGAGCTCCTGCTCGAGCGACAGCAGACCCTCGCCGCGGGCCTTCTCGGCGTAGCCGACCAGGAACGGGATCACCGCCTCCGGGGTCATGCGGGGACCGCGCACCATGCGGCCGAGGCTCTGCACCGCGAGCTTGGTGTCGCGCAGCGTATGGCTCGCGATGCCGACGCCGATCGTCGAGCCGATCACGAGGATCATGGGCGCCGGGATGAACAGGGCCTGGAAGCTCGCCCCTTCCATCGTGATCATGGCGACGAGCGCGCCGAAGGCGAGGACGACGCCGATGAGGAATGCGGGATCCACGATCAGACCTCGGTCCGGGCGGCCGGTGCGTGCGACGTCAGGGCCTGCGCCGCGCCGAGCACACGCGCGCGATAGTCGACGACGAGCGCGATCACGGCATCCATGTCCTCGCGCACCACGTAGACGTGGCCATCCACCATGTGCAGGGTCGTGTCCGGCGACTCCTGGATGCGCTCGATCAGGTCGGGGTTGACCGCGAACCTCGTGCTGTCGAGGCGGGTGACGGTGATCATCGGGCGTTCTCCGGAGTTCGGATGGAGGGAGTCTGCCCCGACTATCGCGACGCGGCCCGCCCCGGGTAACCAGGACGGGCCGTGTGCGTGGAGGCGTGGACGAGGATCAGCGCTTGAGCTGCGTGAGCTCCTGCAGCACCTCGTCGCTCGTCGTGATGATGCGGGCGTTCGCCTGGAAGCCGCGCTGCGCGACGATGAGGTTCGTGAACTCCTGCGACAGGTCGACGTTGCTCATCTCGAGAGCGCCCGAGACGAGGTTGCCGAAGCCGGCCTGTCCGGGCTCGCCCATGCGGACGGCCCCCGAGTTGACCGACACCCGGTACGCGGTGCCGCCGGCCTTCTCGAGTCCCTCCGGGTTGCCGAAGGTCGCCATCGCGATCTTGGCGAGGGTCTGCGTGGCGCCGTTGCTGAAGGTCCCGACGATCGACCCGTCGCCCGTGATGCTGTAGGACTTCAGCGTGCCGGCGGCAGCGCCGTTCTGCTCGGTGACGGCGACGGTCGAGAGGCTGGCGTAGCCGGTCACGGCCGTGAGGTCGACCGAGACGGCGCCGGCGGTGAGCGTGAGTCCCGCGCCGGTCTGCTTCCCGTCCGTGAACGCGAGCGCTCCGGCGGCGCCGCTGACGGGCTCGGTGACGTTCCACCCGGCGGCGGTCTTCGTGAACGTGAGACTCAGCGTCGAGGGCGTCCCCTGCGCGTCGTACACCGTCACGTCGCGCACCAGCTCGTCGCCGACCGCGGCCGTCGAGGGGAGGTTGCCGGTGACGCCCGCGGTGGTCGTCGCCCGCGCCGGGGAGACCGCGTCCAGCGGGAGCACGATGTTGCCGACGGCCTGGCCCGTGTTCACGGCGCCGTTCTGCGCCGACCAGCCCTGCACGATCGCGCCGTCGGCGGTGACCATCTTTCCCGTGGGGTCGAATGTGAAGCCGCCTGCACGGGTGTAGAGAGTCTCGCCGCCGGAGCGCACGGCGAAGAATCCGTCGCCGGAGATCATGAGGTCTCCCCCGCGACCCGTCGCCTGCGCGGAGCCCTGCGCGAAGTTGGTGCGGACGCCGGCCACCTGCACGCCGAGGCCGACCTGGGCGGGGTTGCGTCCACCGACCTGATCTTCGGGGATGCCGGGGTTGCCGATGAGCTGCGACAGCGAGTCCTGGAACAGCACCGAGGAGCCCTTGAAGCCGGCGGTGTTCACGTTGGCGATGTTGTTGCCGGTCACGTCGAGCATCGTCTGGTGCGAGCGGAGCCCGGAGATCCCGGAGTAGAGCGAGCGAAGCATGAGGTTCTCTCTTCCTGTGTGGAGCGGGGGTCAGGCGGCCGGGGCGGCCGGAGTGGTCGTGGAGGTGACGCCGGTGATCACGTCGAGGGCGACGGTCTTGTCGCCGATGGTGACCTGCGGGACGGGGCCGTCGAACGACACCTTGGTGACGATCCCGGTGACGGTCTTCCCGTCGGCGTCCTTGTAGCCGGCCTCCTGGCCGATCAACGCGGTCGCGGCCTGGCGCATGTTGAGCGCGAACGCCTCGGAGCCGCTGTCGGCGAGCGACGTGAGCTGCTCCATCATCGCGAGCTGCGTGGTCTGCGCGATCATCTCGTTGGTGTCCATCGGACTCGACGGATCCTGGTGCGTGAGCTGGGTCACGAGGAGTTTGAGGAACACCTCGCCGTCGAGCACCTGCTTGCGGGATGCGGGATCCGTCGTGCTGCCGGTGTACATCGAGCTCGACGCGTCGATCGGCGTGTTCGCGGTGATGGGGATCGTCATGTGATCGTCCTCTCAGGCCAGGATGTCCAGGCCGGAGCCGGGGATGGATGCGATGGTCGTGGCGGGGCTCTGCGGCGCGTGGTCGCGTGTGTCGGCGGCGACAGGAGCGCCGTGCGCGTCACGGCCGGAGTCGCGCCCCGTGGAGCCCTGCTCCCCCGCGCCGCCCGCAGACGTCTGTCCGCCGCGTTCGGCTCCGGCGTCGGCACCCGTGCCCTGCGCGATGCTCAGCGTGGCGTGCGGCATGGCTCCGGCGAGGTCGCGGCGCAGGTCGGTCACGATGGCGCGCAGCGCGTCACGTCCGGCATCCGTCGCCCCGAAGAGCTCGACGCGCACGTCGCCGCCCTGTCCGATGTGGGCGCGGATCGTCACCGGTCCGAGGGAGTCCGGGTTCACGGTCATCGTGAGCTGATGCACGCCGCTCGGACGCTGGGCGATGCTGACCACCACCGGAGACACCTGCGCCGCCACGGCGCGGCTGACCGGCGACGCGGGCGTCGCGGCGTCGACGGGCGCTGCGGTGACCGTGGGCGTCGCCGGAACCGCGGCCGCTATCGCGGGCGTCGGGGGCGCGGATGCCGGGACTCCGTCCTCTGCAGGCGACGCCGCCCCTGCGGAGGCGGTGGAGGTCGGCGCGGGCGAGGCGACCGCGGCCGATGCCATGGGGAGGGACACGACGGGAGCGCTGCTCGCACGGGACGCGGAGGCGCTCGCGGCAGCGCCCGCGGTCGCGGCAGGGGCCGGCACGCCGTCGGTCGACACGGTCGCGCCGTCCGCGAGATCCGGCTGGACGGAGACGCCCGGAGCGCCACCCGCGACGAGCACCGCGGGGGCGCCTGTCGGGGACACCATGCTCGCCGACGTCGCGACCGTCGCCCGCGCGGTCGGTTCGTGCAGCAGGCCGCGCTCGGCGGACGGCTCCGCCTCGCCGTCCACGGGCGTCGCCGGCGAGTCGGTCAGGGCGACGGGCGGGACCGGAACCGACATCCCGTGGACAGGGAGCGTCGTCCCGGCGGTCGATGGGATGAGAGGCCCCGCCTCCGCGGTTCCGGGATCCGCGGTTCCGGGCTCCGCGCCTCCGGTCTCCCCGGCAGACGCACCCTCAGTTCCCGTCTCCGCCGCCACGGCATCCGCGGCGGCCGCCGACTCCGAGCCCGCGATCGTGGGCATCAGCGCGAGAGACGTCGCAGCGAGCAGGGAGGATGCGTCATCGCCATGTGCGGCTCTGAGGCCGTCGACTCCCTGCGTCGATGCGTCATCCGATCTCGGAACCGTCTCCGCGATCACGTCCACGCCCGCCGCCGTCAGCACCTCCGCGAAGCGCGTCCCCGCTTCACGTCCGGGTCGTGCCGCGGTCGCCTGCCCCCGGGGCGCAGCGACGAGGGCGTCCGCCAAGCCGACCGCGCTCACGCCGCGCTCCCCTCGGGCCGACGGCCACGCACGGTCGCGATCTCGTCCAGCGCCGCCTGCTCCGTCGCGAGCTCCTGCCGCATCTCGTCGACACGATGCGCCTCTTCGAGGCGCTCCAGCCCCTTGAGGTCGCGGCGGGCCTCGACATGAGCGGCCTTCGCCTCGCCCTCGCTGACACGCCGCATCTCGACGAGGGCCTGCAGGTCGCTGAGTGTGCTCCGCCCGGCGGCACGGGCGGCGGCCATCGCGAGCAGGGTCGCGGAGTCGTCGATCCGGTCGCTGATCTCCGCGAGGCTCGTGACCGCCGACTGCTCCGCCGCCTCGGCGCGGGCGCGCTCCGCACTCGCGCGGGAGAGGTCCTCCGCGGCCACGCGCTCCTGGGCGCCGCGCACGCGGAGCAGCCCGGACAGGGTGAAGGTCATGGTGTCAGTCCTCCGAACTCGTCGGTGAGAGCAGCAAGCTGCTGCCAGGAATCGTCGGACGCGGTGAGATCGTCCATCCGCTGGGTCAGGAACCGGGAGATCTCGCCGTCGTGCGCGATCGCGGCGTCGACCAGCGGGTTCGCACCCTGCCGATACGCGCCGATGTCGATCAGATCGTTCGCGGAGCGCCGAGCGGCGAGCACACTGCGCAGCGCCACAGCGGCGGCGCGTTGCTCAGGGGTCGTGATCTTCGAGACGACGCGCGACACCGAGCCGAGCACATCCACCGCCGGGAAGTGCCCCCGCACCGCGAGCGCACGGTCGAGCACGACGTGCCCGTCGAGGATGCCGCGCGCCGCATCCGCGATCGGCTCGTTGTGGTCGTCACCATCGACGAGGACCGTGTACAGACCGGTGATCGAGCCGGTGATGCCGGTACCGGCCCGCTCGAGAAGGCGGGCGAGGACGGAGAAGGTGGACGGCGGGTAGCCGCGCGTGGCTGGGGGCTCCCCCGCGCTCAGCCCGATCTCGCGCTGCGCCATCGCCACACGGGTGAGCGAGTCCATCATGAGCACGACGTCGAGTCCGTCGTCGCGGAAGTGCTCGGCGATGCGCGTCGCCACGAATGCCGATCGCATGCGCGCCATGGCCGGCTGATCCGAGGTCGCGACGACCACGACGGACCGTGCGAGGCCGTCCGGACCCAGGTCGTCCTCGATGAACTCCCTGACCTCGCGGCCGCGCTCGCCGACCAGGGCGATCACGGTGACGTCGGCGCTCGACCCGCGGGCGATCATCGACATGAGCGAGGACTTGCCGACGCCCGATCCTGCGAACAGCCCGAGTCGCTGGCCGGTGCCGACCGGGGTCATGGTGTCGAGCACGCGCACGCCGAGGCCCAGCTGACGATCGATCCGCCGACGATGCAGGATGCTCGGAGGCGCCTGGTCGAGCGCGACGCGTCCGGCACCCGCGACGATCGGGCCTCTGCCGTCGATCGGCCGCCCCAGACCGTCGAGGACCCGTCCGAGCAGGGCGCGCCCTGTGGGCACCTGCAGCGGCGCGCCCGCGTGGCGCACGCGGGCGCGTGCGGTGATGCCGCCGAGACGTCCGAGAGGCATGCACCGGGCGGTCCCGCCGTCGACCGCGACGATCTCGGCGTCGACCGGATCGCCGTCGAGCACGTCGATGCGCACGCGGTCACCGACAGCCGCGTCGATGCCGCGCACCTCGACTCCGAGACCCATGACGGAGCGTACGGTGCCCGAGCGTTCCGGACGCGCGGCACTCAGCGCACGATCCCAGGAGTCCGTGACGGTCATCGTGAGCCACCGTCCTGCTCGTCGCGGCGGAGCTCGTCCCCGCCCGGCTCGTCGTCGCCGCCCGACTCGTCGTCACCGCGCAGAGCGGCGCGCACGCGTGCGAAAGCAGCCTCGATGCGTGCGTCGACCGCGCCGTCGGCGATCTCCACGACCGATCCGCCGTCGTCGACCGCATCGGAGGCGACGAGCTCGACCTCGCCGATGGTCACCATCGCCGCGTTGTCCGCGCGCAGCGTGCGGGCGTCGCGCGTGCTGAACGACACACGCGTCCACCGACCGACCGGCATCTCGTCGAGGGCTCGGCGCAACGCGTGCGCGGCAGAACGGGCAGGGTCGGAGAGCTCGGCGCCCACGATCGCGGACGCGAGTTCGACCGCGAGGTGCTCGATGCGATCGGCGTCCACAGCGGCGACGTCCGTCACGCGCTGCTCCAGTGCCGCACGCGCGCTGCGCACAGCATCCAGGGCCGCCTGCGCCCGCTCGACGAACGCCGCCTGCATCTCCTGCATTCTGAGGGCCTGCTCGGTCTGCTCGACCTGCGCCCTGTCGAGAGCGATGCGACGTCCCTCTGCGAACCCCTCGGCGTAACCACGCGTGCGGGCTCGGTCCGTCTCGCCGCGCAGGTCGATCGGCGTCTCGCCCACGCGCGGCACCACCAAGGGGGTGAAGACGGGATCGAGCACGGTGCGCACCTCGGATGTCGATGAGGGGGCCAGTCCATGGTCCGGAGGTCGAGCTATCCGTGCTCGCTGCCCACTATCGCGACGCTCCGACGACGCCGTAACCGTCGACCGCTCACTCGACGAGTTCATCCTCGTCCTCACGGGAGATGGTGATCTCCTCGGCCGCCTCCAGCTCGCGGATGACGCGGACGATCTCTGCACGCGCCTCGTCGACCTGACGCATGCGCACCGGCCCGAGCACCCGGGTCTCCTCGGCGAGGTTCTCCTTGTTGCGCTCGGTCATGTTCGTGCTGACCTTCTCGACGATCTGCTCGTCCGCGCCCTTGAGCGCGAGCGCGAGGATGCGCAGATCGAGGCCTCGCAGCACCCGCTGCGTGTCGCGGTCCTCGAGACGAGCGATGTCGGCGAACGTCACCATGCGACTGCGGATGTCCTCCGCGAGCGCGAGGTCCCGCCCCTCCAGGCTCGCGAGGAGCGACTTCTCGAGCGCGGTGTCCGAGCGGTTGATGATCTCGACAAGTGGCTGCACGCCGCCGATCGCCTCGTGGTTGTCGCGCATCGCGAAGACCCCGGTCCGCGACCGCAGCGAGTCCGCGACGATCGAGATCGCCTCCTGGGTCGCTGTGCCCATGGTCGCGATCGCCTGGGCGACGTCGGTGCGGAGAGGATCCTGCAGGGCGGCGAGCACCGCGGCGGCCCGATCGGCCCGGAGATTGGCGAGCACGACGGCGACGGTCGTGGGAAGCTCCCCCTCGATCACGGTCGCGAGCTGCGCGGGGTCGGCCGCGTTGAGGAAGTCGAACGACACGGTGCCCTGGGACATCACCCGGCCGACCATGCCCACGGCCTTCTCGCGCCCGAAGGCCGTCTCCAGCAGCCCCGTCGCGAGCTCCTGACCGCCGCGCGACGGCACGGAGCCGCCGGTCGCGATGCGTCGGAACTCCGCGAGCGCACGGGCCGTCGACGCGACATCGACACCGCCGAGCTGGGTGAGCTCGGCCGCGAGCATCTCCGAACGCTCTTCGCCGAGGTGCCGCAGTACCTCCGCGCTCGCGGCCCTGTCCATGTTCATCAGCACGATCGCGGCCTTGCGCAGCCCCGTCATCTCCGCCGCGGGCGCGGTCGCCGTCTCCGCGGTCGACACCTCGACCGTGTCGGCCTGCGCGTCGAGGATCTCAGTCAGCCCGCTCATACCCTCGCCTCGTCCATCAGATCGGCCAGGGCTCCGGCGGTCGCCTGCGGCTCGCGCTTCGCGAGGTCGTCGATCTCACGGCGACGTCGCTCCACGAGCACCTTGTCGGGCTCCGGCTCGTCATCGACGTCGACGGCCGCCGAGGGCAGCAGCCTGGTCGGGCCGGGCAGCGGGATCGCGTCGGGGTCCTTGAGGTCGCGCAGCGAGCGCAGCTTCTGCTCCTCGTCCTCCGTCACCGTGGCGAAGTACTCGATCGGCCCGTCGTCGGTGTACATCACGCGGCGCTTCATGCGGCGCCGTACCGCGAGGAACACCACGAGGATGACGACCGCCAGCAGGATCGACCCGCCGATGATCGCTGAGCGGATCAGCTCCTGCTGCATCTCCGCCGCACGCTCGGCCTCGGCCGCCTGCAGGGCGGTCTGCGCCGCCGTCGCTCCGGAGGTCGCGAAGTCGACGAACTCGACGGCGATCTCGTCGCCGCGGTCGACATCGATGCCGGCGGCGGAGGCCACGAGAGCCTCGATCTGGTTCGCCGTCACACCCGTGACCTCTCCGCGGTTCACGGCGATGCTCACGGTCTGGCGCGTGACCTCTCCCGCCGGGGTGATCGTCTTCTCGGTCGTCTTGTTGACGGCGTTGCTGCGCGAGGTCTCCTCGAACTCGTACTCGCCGTCGCCGGTGGTCCCGTTCGGCACTGCGATGTTGTCGGGACCCAGGACACCGGCGTTCCCACCGGGTCCGCCGCCCGTGTAGGTCTCGGTCTTCGTCTGCTCCGAGGGGCTGAGCGCATCGTCCGGCGCGGTGTAGGTCTCGTCGAGACGCTCGGACGTCGAGTTCGCGACATCCGCGGAGACCGTCACCGTCGCGTTGCCCGGGCCGACGATCGTGTCGAGCATGCTGCTCACGGATGCCGCGACCTTGGCCTCGTGCTCGGTGGCCTGCTTCGACGAGTTGCCGCTGATCCCCGCGCCCACGGCCGAGAGCACGTGGCCGTTCTGATCGGTGACGGCGACGTCCTCCGGCGTCATCCCGGGCACCGCCGCGCTCGTGAGGTGCACGATCGCCTCGATCTTCTCGTCGCTCAGGGTCGATCCGTTGCGCGTCTTCACGAACACCGAGGCGGTCGGGCTCTGCTTCTCCGAGACGAACACGCTCTCCTCGGGGATCGCGAGCTGGACCGAGGCCGTGGAGATGCCGTCCATCGCGCCGATCGTACCCGCGAGCTCGCCCTCGATCGCGCGCTTGTACGTCACGGACTGCTGGAACTCGCTCGCCGTCACGCCCATCTTGTCGAGCAGCGTGTAGCCCTCGCTCGTGTCGCCGGGAAGGCCCGCGGATGCCGCGGCGAGACGCTGCGCGTACACCTGATCGTCCGGCACGAGGATGGTCGCACCGCCCTCGGTGAGCTCGTAGCCGACCCCCGCCGACTTGAGCTGCTCGACGACGGCCGAGGCATCTCCAGCGCTGAGGCCCGTGAACAGCGGGCTCATCTGCGGACGTGTGAGCCACGCGCCCAGCGCGACTGCTCCCATCACGAGCAGGGCGACGCCGATCACGGCGATCGTGCGCTGTGCGACGGTGAAGCCCGACACGACCTGCTTGGCGCGGCCGTAGTAGGTGGTGAGCACGGTGGGCATGATCAGGCCTGCATCCTCATGATGTCGTTGAACGCCGCGACGCTGCGGTCACGCACCGCCACGACCAGGTCGAGAGTCACCGAGGCGCGCGCCGAGGCGATCATCGCCTGGTGGATGTCCTGCAGGTCGCCCGTCACGGCCTGAACCGCGAGTTCGTTCGAGGTGGACTGCAACTGCTGGAGGTTCTCGACTGCGCCCGTGAGCGAGGTCGCGAACGAGCCGGAGGACGCCGGAGTCGCGGCATCCGCTCCCCCCGTCTCGAAGCTCAACGCCGGCAGCGGGCTGACGCCCACGGCCGACACGGGACCGATCGGCATGCTCATCAGCTGCGTCCGATCTGCAGTGCGGCCTCGTAGGTCGTCTTGGCACGGTCGACCACGGCGGCGTTCGCCTCGTAGCCGCGCTGCGCGATGATGAGCATGCTCATCTGGTCGCCGAGGTCGACGTTCGGATACTGCACGTAGCCGTCCTCGTTCGCGTAGGGGTGCTCGGGGTCGTAGACGAGCTTGGGCGTCGCCTCGGACTCCACGACGCCCGCGACGTACACCCCGGGGCTCTGCGTGCCGGCCTGCACCGTGACGAGCTTCTCGCGGAAGGCCTCCTGACCGGGAGGCGTGGCCGTGTTGACGTTGGCGATGTTGTCGCTCAGCGCATCCAGCCACTTGCGGTGCGCGGTGAGCCCGGTGCCGGCGATGCCGATCGCGTCGAAGGTCATGCCGAGGCCTGGCCGATCGCCTTCGAGATCGAAGCGGCCTGACCGCCGATCGCCTGGCTCGCGAACTGGAAACGCAGCACGGTGTCGATGTTCGAGAGGGTCTCGGTGTCGAGGTTGACGTTGTTGCCGTTCAGCCGCGTGGGTTCGAGCGAGCGCTGGACGGTCGGCGAGACGGTGCCGGACCCGTCGGCCACGGCGGCGCGCAGCTCGTCCTCGAAGCGGACCCGCTTCGCATGGTAGTCGGGCGTGTTGACGTTCGCGATGTTCTCGGCGATCGATCGCTGGCGCAGCGCCAGACCGTCGAGAGCGCTGATGAGCGCGGAGGAGGTGACGGATTCGAGCACGGGGGCACTCCGGGACGTGGTGGGAGAGGCCGATCCCTGGCCAATCGTCGAGCAATCCGTGCTCGATGCCCACTATCGCGACAGCCCGACCGCCGCGTAACCGATTCAGCCCTGGACGTCCAGATAGGCTGGTGCGTCGGATGCCGATGTCGGCACGCGCCGCAGCGCCGCGAGCTCGCGTGCGACGTGCGCTCGCGACATCGCGAGGCTGTCGAGCATCATCTTCTGTCGCGCGAGAATCACCTCCGCGCGCTCTCGGAGGTGCTCCGGCACCGGTCCGGCCGGCGTCTCGAAGCGCTCGTCGAGCTGCTCGTCGGCGGCGTCGAGCGCCCGCTCGAACCGGTCGAGCACCGCGAGCCACTCGCCGAGGTTCTCACTCACGGTCGTTCAGGCGATCGCCGAGACCGCGACCGCGGGCGTCGTGGCGACGGAAGCCGCGGCCTGATGCCAGGCATCGCGGAGCGGAGCGACGATCTCACGGCATTCCGCCGTCACGTCACGGTCGTGCGAGAGGTTGGCGGTGATGAGCTGCGACGTCAGGTAGGTGTACACGGCACGGAGCTGCTCGGCACCGTCCCAGGCGTCGGTCAGGGTCGCGCTGAGCTCCGCGACGATCCACTGCGCGTGCGTGAGGTGCGTGCCTGCTGCGGGCCAGTCGGCGGCCTCCTGAGCGACGGCGGCGCGGTCGATGTCGACCAGCAGCCGGTCGTAGAGGAGGACGAGCAGGCGCTCGGGCGAGGCCGATGCGACCTGCTGCTCGAGGTACTGCTGCTTGGCGCGAGCGAGGGATGCGGTCGTGGACATGCGTGGGATCTCCGAGGGTCAGGAGGCGGCGATCAGGAGGATTTGGGGGTGAGGCCGGCCAGCTGCGACTCCAGCCACGAGGACTGCGACTGCATCTTGGAGAGCTGCACCTCGAGCTGCGCGTAGGTGCGCTCGAGCGTCGCACGGCGCTGCTCGAGGCGGATGTCCCAGCGCTCGACCTGCGTCTTGAGCGTCTTGACCTCGGTCTCCTGCCCGGTGATCCGCTGCGTGAGCAGCCCATCGTACTTGTCCGAGTACTGGTCGGTGACGCCCTCGAGGCGGGTGCCGACGGCTGAGAACACCTTCTGCGTGGCCTGCGGGTCGTCGGCCAGGGCCTTGGCGAACTTGTCGGCGTCGAAGGCGAGCACGCCCTTGTCGTCGATCGAGATGCCGATGGTGGACGGCGAGACGCCGTCGACGGGATGCTGCACGGCGTTGGCGAGTGCGGTGCGCAGGGTCCGCACGGCGCTGTCGCCCGTGAACACGCCGAGCGTCGTGGTCTCCCCGACCTTGCCGACCGTGGCCTTGGAGCCGTTGTCGATGCGGGTGAGGAGCGTCGCGACCTCCTTGATGAAGGCGGCGGCTGTGGTGGACTGCGCCTTCGCGTCGAGCGCGACGTTCACCGTCACGGGGTCGACGCTGACCTGGGACACGGTGACGGAGATGTCCTCGCCGACCGCGATCGTGTTGCTCGCGCTCGTGAGGGTCTGCTCGGCGGAGGTGCCGGCGAACAGGCGGATGCGGGCGTCGCTGCCCTGGCTGATGATCGCCGCCCCGGTCTGGGTCGACAGGTCCGTCGACACTCCGGCATCCACGTCCGCGGCCGTGCCGCGGTGCAGCGTGAAGCGGGCATCCTCACCCGTCTCGGTCGAGGTGAGCTGGATGCGCGACAGGGGCTTGCCGTCGCCGTCGACGCCGGCCGGGACGACGGTCGCGGACACGCCTGCGTTGGAGGCGTTGATCGCCTTGGCGAGTTCCTGGGGGCCGGTGCCGACCGGCGTGATCTCGGTCTGCTGCCCGTCCGCGGCGACCAGGGTGAAGGGTCCGCCCCAGGCCGTAGCCCCGCCGGTGGCGGTGACGATCGAGTGGGAGCGGGCGACCGCGTCGACCACGACGCCGGTCGAGAACGCGCTGGCCTTCGGGCCTGCGGTGACCGTCACGCTCTCCGCGGAGGAGGTCGCGGTGAACGCCGCGAGCGAGGATGCGCCGCCCGCGGTCTTCGCCTTCTCCATGAGGTCCTGCAGCGACTTGTTGAGCGACTGCAGGTTCGTGATGATCGAGTTGCGGTCGGTGATCTTCGCGGTGATCTGCGTCTTCGGGATCGCCGAGACGTTCATGAGGGCGTCGATGAGCTCTGCGGTCTTGAGACCGGAGACCAGGCCGTCCAGCTTCATCCTCGTGCGCCTTCCGTGCGTGCGGGTGCGGGTTCCTCTGGGAAGGCGCCCGAGCGGAGGGAAGTCCGCCCGGGCGCCAGTGCTCTGTCCGTGCGGGCGCCAGAAGCGCCGCGACTCAGCGGAGCAGCTGCAGAACGCCCTGGCCCGACTGGTTCGCCTGCGCGAGCATGGCGGTGCCGGCCTGCTGCAGGATGTTCGAGGCGGTGTACTTGACCATCTCGGCGGCCATATCGGTGTCCGCGATGCGGCTCTTCGCGGCGGAGAGGTTCTCCGCCGAGACCTGCAGCGAGTTGATCGTCGACTCGAAGCGGTTCTGCACGGCACCGAAGCCGGCGCGAGCCGTCGAGACGTTGGTGATCTGCGTGTCGATCGCGGCGATCGTGGTGAGCGAGTTCGCCGCGGTGTCGACGGTGAGGGCCTTGACGGCGGCACCCAGACCCGAGAAGTCGGTGAGGGTGACGTCGATCTGGTCCTCGGCGGCCGTGGAGCCCGCGCCCACCTGGAACGTCAGCGTGTTACCGCTGTTCAGCAGCTTGATGCCGTTGAAGTTCGTGCTGGCGGCCACGCGGGTGAGCTCGTCGCCGAGGGCGTCGATCTCCGTCTTGATGGCCGTGCGGGAGTCGGCGTTGTTCGAGTCGCTACCGGCCTGCACCGCGAGGTCGCGGACGCGCTGCAGGATGGAGTGGACCTCGGTCAGGGCGCCTTCCGCGGTCTGGATGACCGAGATGCCGTCCTGGGCGTTGCGGGCAGCGACATTCAGGCCGTTGACCTGCGAGCGCAGGCCCTCGGAGATGGCGAGGCCTGCGGCGTCGTCAGCAGCACGGTTGATGCGCAGACCGCTCGAGAGCTTCTCGAGCGACTTCGACACGTCGTTCTGGTTGACCGACAGGTTGCGGTAGGCGTTGAGGGCGCCGACGTTGGTTGCGATCTGAAGACCCATGTTGTTCCTCCGTGGTTATGGGATCGAATGCGGGTCCGTCCGTGGACCCGCACACCCCACATTCGCGACATGCTCGGTTCGCGTAACCACTGGTGCTGACGAGTTTCGCGGAACGTCAGCCCGCGGCGAGGAGAAGGGGCGCTCGGACGTCGTCCGTCTCGCGCACGGCACCGAACAGCGCCTCGAAGAAGTCCGCCTTCGCCTTCGTCGAGCGATCGCCGGTCGTCCCGCTCTCCCAGGCCTCCATGGCCTCGCGCATGAGGGCGAGGCCGCGCGTACGCAGCTTCGACACGTAGGCGTGGCTGACCGCGAGCTCCTCGGCGATGTCCTTGACCATGCGGTCGTCCATGTAGATCCCGCGGATCACCTGCCGCATCGCGGCGGGAAGCGCATCCACGACCCTCGCGAGCATGTCGCGCATCTCGTTCTGCTCGACGGCGTGCTCGGGCAGGATCAGCGAGTCCGTGAGGTCGGCCGCCTGGCGTCCGGTCTCGGCGTCGAAGTGCTCCTCGAAACTGGTGGCTCCGCGGACCATCTCGTCGAGCTGCATCATCTCGACGACGGCCTCGACATCCAGGCCCGACTCCCGCGCGACCTCGGCGACGGATGCGGCGCGTCCGGTGCGGGCGAGCACGACCTCACGCGCGGCGCGCACGCGTTCGATCTTGTCCCGTCCCCGCTCTCCGGCGGGGTCGGCGCGGCGCATCTCCGACAGCATGGCCCAGTTGATCTGACTGCTGGCGAAGGCGCCGAACGGGATGCCGCGGGACGCGTCGTAGGTCATGGCTGCGCGGGCGAGCCCCAGGCGGGCGGCGGAGAGGAGGTCGTCGAGATCGACGTGCGCCGCCGTCCTCGCCTTCTCGACGGCCAGGAACGTCGCCAGCGGCATGTTGTCGCGCGCGAGCTGTTCGGCGGACGTCGGCGGTTCGGGGAAGGAGGAGGAATCAGCAGAAAGTGCAGAATGACTCAGCAATGTGACTCCGTAGCTCTATCAACTGGTTTATCAGTGAAAATAGCACGAAGATCACGTAATCAAAGAAAAAGTTTGCACGCCAGACAATCCGCTCCGCGAGCGGGATCGCGCGGGAACCGGAGTCAGGCGCGCGAGTCGCGCAGCTCGCCGCCCGCGAGCACGAGTGAGAGCCCCCGGCGGCCGCGGGTGAAGGGCACCGAGATCACGGCGATCGCCACCACGAGAGCGCTGACGATCCCGATGACGCCCGCGACGGTCTGGGTCGAGTCCGCGACGGGTTCCGGCAGCTGTCCGAGGACGGTCGCCACGGTGTAGGGCACGCCGACGACGGCAGCTCTGGCGAGCCGTCGTCCGAGCGCCCGGCCGCCGTCCGGCCACTCCGGGGCGAGCCACACGAGGCGCTGTCCGATCGAGGCCCCCGTCGACACGACCGCCGGGATGACGACGACGAGGAGCAGGGCGCCGACGCCGATCGCCACGACCTCAACAAGATTCTCCGGCACGCCGGGACCCGAACCTCCCGAGACGATCAGCTTCGGCACGAGCAGGACCAGCGAGGCGACAGTGACGGCGATCTGCACCGCGATCGCGTCGAGGATCATCCCGAACCAGCGCCGCCACACCGTGACCGGGCGCGGCGTGCCGCGCTCCGCCCGCAGCTTCTTCGCACTCGGCATCCATGCCAGGACGACCGGGGCGATCAGCACGCCGATCGCGGCGCCCGCAGTGTTCGCGATCAGGTCGTCGACGTCGGCGACGCGGTAGGCGCATTCGAAGAGGCCCCAGACCCCCGTGAGCTGCGTCGCCTCGATCAGAAGCGACAGCAGCGCGCCGAGCAGGATCGACAGGACGGGGCCGCGATTCCAATACCGGCGCGCGATGATCCCGAACGGCACGAAGAGCGCGACGTTGAGCACGACCTGCAGCGTCGCGCGGCTCGTGAGAGTGCGCAGCAGTGACAGTCCCTCGGTCTCTCGCAGGATGTCGCCGATCGAGTGACCCGGCACGAGCTCGAGTCCGCCGCCGCCGGCGCCGCAATTGGCGCGCAGCTCGGGTATCGGCAGCAGCGTATAGGCCACGAGCGCGACCGCGTACACGCTGACCGCCGCCGCACCCAGCAGACGGCGGAACGACAGCGCACCGTAGCGACGCGTCTGCACCAGCAGCATGGGGACCAGGACCGCCGAGAACAGCAGCGCGCCGCCAATCAGCCCGAACCACGCCTGCCACGTCCACCCCGCCACCCCATAATCCTATGAGAGACGAGCGGAAACGAGTTTTCGACGGGGTTCGAAATAGCGAGAAAGACCAGGTCGGACCGCTTTTCCTCGCGGTCACAATAGACGCTCGCCTGGCCGGAGTCAATGCCCCGGACGAATTTCGCCGACTATCGAATTAACCCAATCCGAACGCGGGCACGCATCCGAACCCCCTGCATGACGCTCTCCCCCTCCGCGCCATTCGCTTCGCTGTCCCGCATCGCCTCGGCGATGCGGGCGGCCGTGCCCCAGCTCGCCACCTTCGGCGGCGTGGGACTGATCGCCTTCGTCGTCGACGTCGGCGGATACAACCTGCTCCGCGCCACCGTGATGCCCGATCAGGTCATCTGGGCGAAGGTCGTGTCGGTCGTCGCGGCGACCGGCGTCGCCTGGCTCGGGCATCGATACGTGACGTTCCGTTCGACGCGTCGTCCCACGGTCGCGAAGGAGCTGCTCCTGTTCCTCCTGGCGAACGGCGGCGGACTGCTCATCGCCTCCGCATGCCTCTTCGTGTCCCACTACGTGCTCGGCTTCACCTCCGCGCTCGCCGACAACATCGCGGGCAACCTCGTCGGGCTCGTGCTCGGCACCCTCTTCCGGTACTTCACCTACCGGTTCCTCGTCTTCCGGACTCCGCAGGAGGCAACATCGTGATCCTCTCCCTTCTCGCCGGCCGCCCCTTCGAGACCGACCCGGCTCCCGGCCCCCTTCTCACTCCCGCCCCCGACCAGGCACCGGCACCCGCGCCCGGCGTCCCGAACCGCGAGGTGCTCGACCCGGACCTCGTCGACCAGGCGCAGAACGCCGCAGGCGTCGACTGGGCGTCGATCGTCGGATACGCCGGGCTGGTCGCCGTCGCGCTCGCGCTCACACTGATCGCCATCACGACCCTGTGGTGGATGCTCTACGCCTGGCGCTCGAAGAGCACCTACGACAGCACGGCGTTCTCGGTCGAGCCGCAGGCTCCTCGACACACCTTCACGCTCCTCGTCCCCGGCCGGCACGAGGAGGAGGTGATGGGCCAGACTCTCGACGCCCTCGCAGCGCAGACGCATCCCTACGTGCAGATCATCGCGATCGTCGGAGACGACGACCCGGGCACGACCGCCGTGGTCCGTGCTGCCGCCGCTCGGCACCCCGACCGAATCGAGGTCGTCGTCGACGACAGCGTGCCCAAGAACAAGCCCAAGGCGCTCAACCGCGCGCTCCCCCTCGCCGCAGGCGACATCGTCGGCGTCTTCGATGCCGAGGACGAGGTGCACCCCGAACTCCTCCGCCACATCGACTCACGGTTCACCGAATCCGGTGCGACGGTCGTGCAGGGCGGAGTGCAGCTCATGAACTTCCGCACGACCTGGTGGTCTCTGCGCAACGTCCTCGAGTACTACTTCTGGTTCCGCTCCCGCCTGCACTTCCACGCCGGCGCCAAGTTCATCCCGCTCGGCGGCAACACGGTGTTCGTGAAGCGCGACGCGCTGGTGCGCAACGACGGCTGGGACGCCGAATGCCTCGCCGAGGACTGCGAGCTCGGTGTGCGGCTGTCGAGCCAGGGCGAGAAGGTCGTCGTCGCCTACAGCCCGGAGTTCGTCACCAAGGAGGAGACCCCCGGCACGCTGAAGTCCTTCTACAAGCAGCGCACCCGCTGGAACCAGGGATTCCTGCAGGTGCTGCGCAAGGGCGAGTGGCGCTCGCTGCCCACCCGCGGCCAGAGGCTCTTCGCCCGATACATGCTCGCGATGCCGTTCCTGCAGGCGGCGACGGGTCTGCTGATCCCCCTGTCGATCTTCCTGATCCTCGTGGTCAAGGTGCCAACGGCGGTCGCGCTCCTGACGTTCATCCCGCTCGCCCCGACGCTCGTGACCGTCGCGGTGGAGATCGCCGGGATCGGAGAGTTCGGGCGGCTGTACGGGCAGAAGGTGCGCGTGATCGACTACGTGCGGCTCGTGCTCGGCACGATCCCCTTCCAGGTGCTCCTCGCCGGGGCGGCGATCCGTGCGGTGTTCCGCGAGCTCCGCGGTGAGCGCGGATGGGAGAAGACCGAGCACACCGGCGCCCATCGCGAGGAGGCCGCGCCGACGGCTGCGGCACGCGTCCTCGAGGAGGTGGCGGCATGACCACGATGCTGGATCGCCCGCTCCCGGTCGAGTCCGGGGGTTCCACGAACGCGCCGACGCCTTCCGGTCCGTCCCTGAGCGACCGCGCCCGCCGCGCCGGCAGCTGGCTTCGTGACCGCAGCCATGCGCTGGTGTGGCTCATCCCCGTGCTCGCGGTGAGCGCGATCGTGAACTTCCTCAACGTCGGCGGCGCTCCGCAGCGGATCGACGACGAGGGGACCTACACCGCGCAGGCCTGGGCCGTGACCCACCTCGGCGAGCTCGCGCACTACACGTACTGGTACGACCATCCCCCGCTGGGCTGGCTGCAGATCGCCGGATACACGCAGCTGACCGGCGCCTTCGAGCGCTGGGACATCGCTGTCCTGGCCGGGCGCGAGGCCGTGCTCGTCGCCTCGTTGATCTCGGTCGTCCTCGTGTGGATGCTGACGCGGCGGCTCGGGATGACCCGCCCGGCGTCTGCGATCGCCGCGCTGATCTTCGCGATCTCGCCGCTCGCGGTGCAGTTCCACCGCACCGTGTACCTCGACAACGTCGCGATGCCGTGGCTGCTGCTCGCGTTCGTTCTCGCGATGAACCGCCGCGGCCAGCTCGCCGCATTCGCGGGCTCTGCCCTCGCGTTCGGCATCGCCGTGCTGACGAAGGAGACCTTCCTGCTCGCGCTGCCCTTCCTCATCTGGGTGATGCTGCGCTCCGCCCGCCGGGAGACGCGTCGCTACACGCTCTCGGTCGCATCCAGCATCCTCGTACTGATCGGAGGCAGCTACCTGCTCCTCGCCGCCGTCAAGGGCGAGCTGTTCAGCGGCGCCGGCCGGGTGAGCCTCATGGACGGCATCACTTTCCAACTCGGCTCCAGAGAGGGCAGCGGCTCGATCTTCGATCCGGACTCGCTCATCAACCGGACCCTCGGGATGTGGTGGCAGCTCGACCCGGTGTTCATCGTGCTGAGCCTGCTCGCCGCGATTGCCGCGGTGTTCATGCCGCGGTTCCGCCCCCACGCGGTGCTGCTGCTGACCCTGACCGCGTTCATGTTCCGTCCGGGCGGCTATCTTCCGGTGCCGTACGTGATCATGCTGATCCCCTTCGGGGCCGTCCTCGTCGCAGGCGTCGCGGATGCCGCGATCGCCCGGATCCGCCGGAAGGGCTCATCGCGCCGCGGACTCGCCTTCGCGGCGGTCGGCGTGACCGCGATCGGCGCGGTCGTCGCGGTCCCGCTGTGGACCACGCAGCTGCGCGGCTTCGTGCTCGCCGATCTCGACCAGCCGCTGCGCGACGCGCAGGAGTGGCTCATCGAGAATGCCGGCACCGACCAGCGTGTGATCGTCGATGACGCCATGTGGGTCGACCTCGTGAAGGCGGGCTGGGACCGCGACAACGTGATCTGGTATTACAAGCTCGACACCGATCCCGCCGTGCAGGCGCAGTCGCCGAACGGCTGGCGCGACGCCGACTACGTCGTCACGACCGACTCCATGCGCACGTTCCCCGGCGCGTTCCCGCAGGTGCAGGAGGCGATCGACAACTCGGTCGTCGTCGCGACCTTCGGGTCGGGGACGCAGGCGGTCGACGTGCGTCGTGTCACCATCGACGGTGCCGAGCAGGCGGAGATCACGGCCGAGGATGCGGCGGAGAACCGTGCGGCGCTCGGCACCGAGCTCGCGTCGAATCCCGAGGTGGAGCTCTCGGACGCCGACCGGGACCGCTTGATCGCGGGGCAGGTCGATGCCCGCATCATCGCCGTTCTCGCCACTCTGGCCGGTTCGGGATCCGTGACCGTCTCCGGCTTCCCGATCGTCGACGGCGAGGACGGTCAGACGTTCCGCCAGCTCGCCCTGTCGGAGATCGACGGCGCGCCGACCGTCGTGGACGGTGCACCGAGCGCCGCAGCGCAGTCGTTCGTCGATGCGCTCACCGGCGCCTACGCGCCATCCGACGTGGCGGTCGACGGCGACGATCTCGTCCTCCGCTTCCCGATCTCCCTGAGGGCCACCCTGCCCTGAACCCGCATGAACCCCACTGAAAGGAGCACATCATGAACACCTCACGATTCCCGCACCTGAAGGCGACACTCTCGACCGGCGCCGTCGCGTTGCTCGTCTCCGTCGCGGCCCCGCTGTCCGCGTCGGCTGCGGACTCGGCCCCCGCCGCGAACCCGGCACCCGCCGCCGTGGGCGCCGACGCCGGCTGGCTGCGCCTCGGCCACCTCTCCCCCGACACCAAGTCCGTGGACGTGCGTGTCGCAGCCGTGAGCGGCGGCTCCACCCTGTTCGAGCTGGACGGCGTCAGCTACGGTGACGTCTCCACGTACCAGGAGCTCCCCGCCGGCACCTACACCGTCAGCATGGTGCCCGCCGGAGCGTCCGACTCCAGCGCGCCGGTGATCTCAGAGACCGTCACGGTCGACTCCGGTACGGCGACAACCGTCGCCGCGTACGGCCCGACGAAGGACCTGCAGGTGCGCGCCTTCGACGACGACCTTACGGAGCCCGCGGCCGGTTCCGCCCGCATCCGTCTGATCCAGGCGTCGACGCTCACCCCGGAGGTGGACGTCACGACCGCGCAGGGCGATGCGATCGCCCGCGACGCGAAGGCCGGGTCCGCCACGGGCTACGCCGAGATCCCCGCAGGAGACTGGTCCCTCGATCTGACCGGCGAGGGCGTATCCGACACGGCCGACGTCTCGGTCGCGGCCGGCAGCGTCACGACGCTGTTCGTGCTCGACACCTCGAGCGGCGGACTGACGATCCTGCCGATCCTCGACAGCGCATCCGTGGGAGACGTTCCCGACGGCGGCGTCGACACCGGCGGAGGCTTCCTCGCCTCCGCCTCCGCGGGCGGCGATGCGGATGACGCCGCGCCTACGGGGCCGGCGAAGCGCCTGGGAGGGATCCTCTGATGCGTCGCGCCGCACTCATCGGGATCGCTGCGGGCGCCGCGGTCGTCACAGCCGGCGCCGCGGTGCTCGCCGTGGGCCTGACGTCGTCCGACCACGGCCCGCCCGAGTCGGGTGCGCAGCCGTCATCCACGCCGCTCCCGGTCGGAGGGGCCGATGCTCCCGACCTCGACGCCGCCGCATTGGCATCCGACTTCCTCGACGACTGGGTCGAGGACGGACGGGTCGTCCGGCACGACCAGGGCGGGGACACCGTGAGCGAAGGACAGGCGTACGGCCTGTTCGCGGCGCTCATCGCCGACGACGAGCAGAGCTTCGACGAGATCTGGACCTGGACCCAGGAGGAGCTCGTGCGCCCGGACGGCCTGATGGCCTGGCGGTGGGACGACGGCGCGGTCGTCGACGACGAACCGGCGTCCGACGCCGATCTCGACGCGGCCAGGGCCCTCGTCCTCGCGGGCGACCGGTTCGGCCGCGACGACCTGCGAGCCGACGGCGTCGAGCTCGCGACCGTGATCGCGGATCGCATGACGACCGTCACCGCGCAGGGGCGCATCCTGCTGCCCGGCCTGTGGGCGGCGGACCGCGAACCGTACGCATACAACCCCAGCTACGCATCCCCCGTCGCCTACGAGGTGCTCGGCGCCGCGACGGGCGACCCACGCTGGGCCGAGCTCCAGCAGGGCAGCGGCGCCGTCACCGCCGACATCCTCGAGGCGACCGACCTCCCGCCGGACTGGGCGCAGATCCACGTCGACGGGCTCATCGAGCCGATGCCCGGTCCGCTCGGAGGGGGCGATCCGGTGCAGTACGCGTTCGACGCGCCGCGTCTGATGCTGCGCTACGCGGAGTCCTGCACGCCGACGGACGTCGCGCTGGCGGCGATGCCGCTGCAGACGCTCGAGCGCGAGGACGAGCTCCCGGCCCGTCTCGACCTCGGTGGTGGCCCGCTCGTGCAGGAACAATCCGCCTTCGGCTACACCGCTCGGGCGGCGGCGGCTCACGCGGCAGGCGACGGCCTCGCCGCGACGGTCGATCTCGAACGAGCAGCCCGGCTCACGGTCGACTATCCGACGTACTACGGCTCGGCCTGGCTCGTGCTCGCCACGGCCATGCTCACCGACGACTCCCTCGGTGGGTGCGGGGCGAGCGCATCATGACCATGCGGATCGGCGGCGGCGGCGTGCGCGCGCTAGGAGCGGCGGGGGCCCTGGTTCTCGCACTGTTCCTGGCGGCGTGCGGCGCCGCCGCCGGTCCCGCCGCCGACGCCTCATCGTCGGCACGACCGGACGGCTTCTCCGCCGAAGGTCTGCAGGATCCCTCCGTCCCGGCCGAGACCGCGGGCGACGCCGTGCCGACGCACGTGCGGATCCCGGCGATCGGCGTCGACTCGGCCCTCGAGGACCTCGCGCTCGATCCCACCGGGCGTCTCGGCGCTCCCGTCGACTACGACCTGGCGGGCTGGTACGCGGACGGAGTGGTGCCCGGGGCCGTCGGTCCCGCGATCATCGCCGGTCACGTGGACTCCCCCAGCGCGCCGGCCGTCTTCGCGCAGATCGGCGCGCTGACGGCGGGAGACGAGATCGTCGTCACCCTCTCCGACGGCTCCGACCTCACCTTCGCGGTGAGCGGATCGATCCAGTCGGCCAAGGCCGAGTTCCCCACCGACTCCGTGTACAGCAACGTCCCGACCCCCGAGCTCCGTCTCATCACCTGCGGCGGCGTGTTCGACGCCTCCACCGGCCACTATCTCGACAACCTCATCGTCTTCGCGGAACTCCGCGCCTGACCCGAAAGGCCCAGCCATGAACGAGACGCTCGTCATCATCCCCACCTTCAACGAGATCGAGAACCTCGAGTCGATCGTGGGGCGCGTGCTGGCGTCCGTCGACGCCGACATCCTCGTCGTGGACGATGCCTCGCCGGACGGCACGGGCGAGCTCGCCGACGACCTCGCCGCCCGGCATCCCGAGGTGCATGTGCTGCACCGCGAGGTGAAGGACGGGTTGGGCGGGGCGTACCTCGCGGGCTTCGCCTGGGGTCTGGAGCACGACTACTGGGCGCTCGTCGAGATGGATGCCGACGGCTCGCATCGCCCCGAGGAGCTGCCGCGGCTCGTGG
This sequence comes from Microbacterium sp. GCS4, assembly GCF_001262495.1. Classification (GTDB taxonomy): domain Bacteria; phylum Actinomycetota; class Actinomycetes; order Actinomycetales; family Microbacteriaceae; genus Microbacterium. Next base: position 110,931 of record NZ_LGYE01000001.1, on the reverse strand, counting down.
AACAGCTCATCGACCACGATCTGGTGCTCGGATCGCGCTGGGTTCCCGGGGGGAAGGTCGTCAACTGGCCCCGCCGTCGGGAACTCCTCAGCCGCGGCGGCAACCTGTACGCGCGGCTCGCGCTGGGCATCGACGTGCGCGACTCGACCGGCGGCTATCGCGTGTTCAGCGCCGCGGCGCTGCGCCGCATCGACCTCCTGCACGTGGCCTCGCAGGGCTACTGCTTCCAGGTCGACCTGCTGTGGCGTGCGCTCGAGCGCGGCCTGCGCGTGGTCGAGGTCCCCATCACGTTCGTCGAGCGCGAGCACGGCGAGTCCAAGATGAGCGGGTCGATCGTGGCCGAGTCGCTCTCGCTCGTCACCTGGTGGGGCTTGCGGCGCCGACTGGCCGCCATCGCGCTGTTCCTGCGCCACGGTCGGCGTCTGCGCTCGGTCCGTGCGCTCTCGCACCGGATGCTGCCGCCGGTGCGCCCCTGATCCGCACGACTGCGGGATCCGCACGACTACGGTGGGCCCTGCCGGGATCGAACCGACGACATCCACGGTGGAGTCCGGACGGTTCGCCACCATCACTGACATCCGCGACCGGATCGCATCATGAGCGACCTGCTCGACTTGCTCGGCGGCGAGTGGAGCGGTGAGCCCAACTGGACGCCGATCTACCTGCCGTCCGGCGGCGGCACGTTGAGCACGATGGACGAGCACAAGGCGTATCTCGCGGCCGCGCGCTGCCGAGACTGCGGGGGCAAGGTCAATCACGACCGCGGCGGCGCTGGCCGCGAAGGCGCGTGGTTCCTCTGCCACGAATGCGGCGCGATCGAGGACCTTCCGCGGTGGGGACGCACTCACGACTTCGAGACGGGCCACTCTCTCGACGTTCTGATCGAGCGTCAGCGAGCACGCCGCCGGAGGTTCGCTACACGGTAGATGCCGACCGTCCGCGTGAACGACGCGCCCAGTGAGTCCCCCGGATTCCTGGGCGCGTCGGTCGTCGCGGCCTATTCGCGTGCATCCATACGGTCGAGACACATGCTCGAACAGGCATTCAACGGAGGGGACACACCATGCACGACCACGACCGCGACGCTCTCGCGATGTTCATCGACTACCAGCGCGCGCAGAACCTCGCCGCGACCACGATCACTAACCGGCGAAGCATCCTGACCACGTTCGCCCGGTGGGCGGGCACGCTCGTCGACTGCGACCCGTTCACGCTCCGCCGCTACATCGGACGTGACGCCCCGATCACCGCCGGCACGCGACGCACCGAGCGCGGCGCGCTGACCGCGTTCTACACGTTCCTGCACGACGAGGGACTCCGCGCCGACAACCCGGCGCTGAAGCTCCCCGTGATCCGCGTGCCGAAGGGCAAGCCGCGCCCGTTCACCGCCGAGCAGATCGACGCCCTGCTCACCACCGGCGCGTACACCCGGACTCGAGCGATGATCCTCCTCGGCTACTACCAAGGCTTCCGGGCCTCGTCGATCGCGCCCGTGCACGGGGACGACATCGACCGCCTGACCGGGCGCATCCGGTCGGTCGTGAAGGGCCGGAAGGAGGTGTGGTTTCCGCTGCACCCGGTGATCGCGGAACTCGCCGACACGATGCCCGACCACGACTACTGGTTTCCGGCCCGTGGCGGCCGCGAAGGGCACATCCTAGCGGCCTCCGTGACGAACATCATCACGAGGGCGAAGAAGCGCGCCGGGATCGCGGAGCGGAAGCTCACGCCGCACTCGCTCCGCCACGCCTTCGCGACCGATCTCGTCGAGGAGGGCGTCGACATCCGCGTCGTGCAGGAGCTGCTCGCGCACGAGCACCTCTCGACGACCCAGATCTACACCCAGGTCAGCGAGCGGCGGAAGGATGAGGGCATTCGCACGCTCGCGGGCCGCGAGGTGCTCGCGACATCCGGCAGAGGTTCCGTTAAGATCGCGGCATGATCATCGACCTGACGGCCTTCATCCTCGTGACCGCGATCACAACGCTCGTCGGTCTCGGACTGCTCTACTTCGTCGTGAAGAGCGCTATCAAGAACGCTCTCCACGAGGATCGTCTCTTCCAGGCGAAGATCGCGAAGATGAAGGCCGACAAGCGCTAGCTGAGATCTTTTCGCAGCCTGTCACTCACGTCAATCGGTCCGGTCTCTGCGGACTCCACGAGCGCCTGGGGGGCGTGCTTCGCGAGCTGTGAGCGCAGCTCGGCGATCTCGTCGTCCTTGCGGGAGAGGGTGCCGTTCGTGTTGGTCTTGATCGTCTCGATCTCCTTGTTTTGCTGTCCCTGCATGTAGGCGAGTCCGCCGAAGCCGCCGAGCAGAGCGAGGAGTTGGAACAGGAAGTTGACGAGCGTGGCCGTGGCGTCCGGGCGGGTGAGCTGGAGCACGAATACGCCGATCGTGCCGAGCGTCGCGATCACGGCGATGATGATGAAGATCAGGGTCTTGTTCATGGTGTGCTCCTAGTTGGTCTGGCGGTAGCGGTTGGTGACGGCGGGCGATTGGAGGCCCTGGAGCTCGCGCATCTTGAGCCCGTCGCGGTAGAACTTGTACTCGTCGAAGTCGATGTTGCGCATGGTGCCGGCGGCGGGATCGCAGATCCACCTGTACACGCCGCCTGTGGCGTCCTTCCCGTTGATCGGGGTCTCGCAGATGAAGATCATGTCGTCGTCCTCTTCTTTCTGTTGGGGTGGGACGGGTCGTGCTCCGCCTCCTGCGGCTGTGCCGCCGATGCGGGCGGTCAGGAATGGCACCGGGTCGATCTGGTCGGTGTTCATGGTGTGGAAGGTGCCGGGGGTGATCTCGAAGTGCAGGTGTGTGTCGGTCGCGGTGCCGGTCTTTCCCATGACGCCGAGGATGCGGCCCTCGTCGAGCGTCTCTCCGAAGTGCACGGCGGGCTTGTTCTTCATGTGCCCGGACTTGGAGAAGAAGCCGTCGTGCTGGACCCACACGGAGTAGCCGAGAGCGGGCCAGGCGTTGATCGCGACGACGCGTCCGGGCTCGACGGCGTGGATCAGGTCGAACGTGTGTGAGAAGTCCGTGCCGCGGTGGTAGGTCGACGCGCCAGGGATCGGCGCGCGGCGTGGGCCGAAGCCGCTGGAGACGTACGGCTTGATGGGTGTGCCGTTCGGCCAGAGAGTCATCGTCCCTCCACCGCTTCGAGGCGCTGCGAGATGAGGTCGACGGCGGTGTGGAGTTCCTCGATCTCGGCGCGCTGCGCTTCGACTGTCTGATGGAGCTGCGCGACGCGGGCGTTGAGGATGCCGATGAAGTCGACGGACTCCGCCTGTCCCTGGTCGTTGTAGACGACGAATGGCTCTGTGGCGGGGTTCTCGGCGAGGCGTTCGGCGATGTCGCCGTACTTCCACGTGCCGTCGCCGGTGCGCATCTGGAAGCGCCACAGACCGGGGAACAGGTCGCCGAGCGAGGCGGGGTCGATCTTGGAGATGTACTTCTTGTAGCGCTCGGACGACGCACCCTTGGACACACGCCCGTCACCGTTGATATAGGCGATCGTGTAGCCACTGACGGCGGGTGCAGCGAAAGGGAGCACGAGGTTCCCGTTGACGACGAGCCCGCCCGTGATCGTTCCGCCGGCGGCATCTAGCTTCGCGCCCACATCGACGGTGTTGGCGATGTCGCCGACGTTGGAAGCGTCGATGATCATTCGTAGGCGTCCACCGATCCACTGCAACTGCACGGCGTTGGTCGCCGATGATAGGTTCACGACGCGCGTCTTGAGCGCGTCGGCGTCCTCCTGCTTCGAGTTCACGTCGAGATTCGTTCGAGCGCCCGCGGCGGTGCTCGCGCCGGTGCCGCCCTTCGCCACGGGGGTCACGGTGCTCGTGCGCTGCGCGATGTAGTCGCGGGTCTGGTTAATGTACTCGTCGATGTCGCTCGCGTATCCGCCGCCGGGGACGAGATCCATGCCGGCGGCGACGGCGTCAGCGCCGGGGGTGGGGACGATGGGCATGGTTCCTCCTAGAGCGAGTTGATGGTGCCGGGCAGGGCGTTAATGGTTCCCGGCAGGAGCGCGATCGCGCCCTCGGGGAGATCGACGGTGCGGGTGGTGAGGGTCATCTCGTCCCGGTCGAGGTCATACTCGAGCGCTTGGATCGAGCCCGCGAGGGTCGGAGCGCCCTCGACGCGGGCGATGACGATCTGCTCGGCCTGGGATCGCCAGTCAGCGACGCTGGTGACGGTGAGGGTGCGCCCTCGGCCCTGAGCGCGTCGCACGGCGTAGGCGCTGAATCCCGGTCCTGGGTACGGGGTGTCGGTGCGTTCGAACCGTCGAACCTGCTTGGGCGGGTCAGTGAGGGCGAACGATTCCACTTCGCGCTGCTCGTTGCCGTCAGCGTCCTTCCACGTGTAGACGGTCACCGCCGCGTCGAAGGTCTCCTCGGAGGCGCGGTCGAGGGTGTCTGATGCGGAGATGATGTTCACGCCCTGGAGGACGCTGAGGCTCCCGCCGGCCTCGTAGTGCTCGTCACGGAGCGTCCAGCGTCGCAGCTCGTCGCACACGAGCCGGTATCCGAACGACTGGACGATCGGTCGGAGGAAGTCGAGCGCGGAGCGGCCCGCCTGCCAGCGCAGGAGGTCGGGCGACCTGCTGATCAGCACGATGCGACTCGAGGTGCTCTGAGACGCGGTGCCCGTCCATGCGAAGCCGTAGAGGTCGGTGTCGGGCTTGTCTCCGTCGAACCACTCGAAGAGAGTGTCGGCGTCGTCCACGGGAGACGCGGAGAACCTGTGTGCTGCGGCATCGAAGGTTGCGCCTGCCGGCCACGAGCCCGCGGTGCGGTAGCAGTAGGTGCCGGCGCGCACGGCGTTCGCCGGCGCGGTAGCCGTCAGCTCGACGCGGGTCCAGACGTTCGCGACGAGATTGACGGCGGGGCCGATCGTCGCAGCGATGAAGCCGCTCGAGGCGTTCACCCATTCGATGTTCAGCGAGACCGTGGCGGCGACGGACGCGCGCACCCACAGCGTGGCGCGGTATCGCTGCCCTCCGACGACGGTGACGGCGGTGACGCCCGCTGTCTCGCCTCCCTGGTTGAACACGCCGCCGGCGTTGCCGCCTACCGCTGCGCGCACGTAGAACGGTGAACCCTCCGGGCCACCGGCGACGCGCGTGAGGGCACCGCCCGAACCGATCCATCCTGCGGTGTTGGTGCGGAAACCGCTGTTGGGTGACAGGTTGGTCGCGGGGAGCAGCACGCGCACGTCTTCGTCATGGGGTGGGGAGGCCTCCAGCGACGCGCCGAGCACCTTGCCGAGAACGTAGTTGATGACCGCTCGCAGGCTCCGCTGATGCGGGAGCGCGCCGAGATCGTCCTGGAGCGGCGCATAGTCGCCGAGTAGGGCCTCGTCGCTCGCGAGCATCAACTCGACCGTGGCGTTGTCCTGCGAGACGGTGCGGGATCTCAGCGACAGGTCGAACGTGCGCGACTGGTCCGGGGCGTTCGAGAACTGCGCCGCGACCTCGATGAGCACGCGCTGTGCGATACGCGGGTCGAGCAGCTCGAGCAGCTCAGCATCCGGGATCGCGATCTCCAGACGGCCCTCCACGTGCGGCGCGCGCGCCACGTCGAAACCGATCGAGCCACCGCGCGCGCGAAGCGGCTGATCATCGACGGATGCCGCGTAGGTGTGCTCGGAGAACGTCGTCACGGCACGACCTCTTCGAAGTCGACGCGCACGAGCCACACGTCGCGTGTCTCGTCGTCGAGCTCTACCTCGATCGAACCGCCCTCGGGAACGATGAACGTCATGCCGATCGACACATCGGTGTCGTTGAGGGTGAGAGGCTGAGGAACGGAGAACACCGCCTCTGCGGCGTGCGCGTCAGCCTCGACCGCGAACACGCACGTGAGCTGCCCTGAACGGAGAGACGCGGGCCGATACGACACGTCGGGGTCGGGTCGACCGATGATCCGATGCACGATCGTCCTGGCTGCGCGCGACGCGCGGTATCCATCCACGATCGTCGGAGTGATGACGCCCGCGCTGTGGGTGATGGTGGTCATTACTGCCACGTCCCGTCGGTGACGATCTTGCCCTTGATCTTGATCTCGCGGCCTCCGTTGCGCACAAAGAAGCCGTCGAGGTCTCGTTGCGCTGCGGCGACATCGGACTTGATCCGGGCGGTGATTTCCTTGTCGGAGGGCATCGCGTAGACCTTCCGCTCGATCAGGTCGAGGTCGATGGTCGCCTGACCTGTCTCCGCGTCGATGTAGATCGTCGTGCCGCCGGGCAGAGTGGTCACCTTGTCTCCGAACTCATCGACCACTGTGCTCGCGCCTTCGGTGTTCTCCGCGGTGTTGACGAGCGACTGTGAGAGCGCGTCGGCCTGCTCCGCGCCTCGCTTCATCTCGCTAGTGAGCTCATCGAATGCGCGCTGCCCGTTCGCCGTGCGGGTCGAGAGATCCGTCATCGACTCGCCTGTCCAGTCGTACTGAAGGCCGACTTCGCGCATCTCGTCGTTGATCTTCTCCGCAGACGTGGCGAGGCTGTCATTCACCGCGTTCAGCGCCCACGACTCCCCCGCCATGGCGTTGATCGCCGTGGACACGTCCACGCCCCAGTTCTTGGCGTTCTCCGCGGCCTTCGCGTACTTGTCCGCGTCGGTCGCGATATCCATCACCTTCGCGGTGGTGATCGCGGTGGTGAGCACCTTGCCGCCGGCGTCCACGTACGCCTGCGCCCACTCCGCGGCACGCTGCTTCGATTCCTCCGACGCCTCGCCGATCTGAGTGAAACCGGAGATCGCGAGACCAATACCGGCTGCGGCGGCGATGCCGGCCACTGCGCCGGCGGGACCGAACCCGCCGAAGGCGTTTGCGGCGAGTTCCTGGAAAACGTCACCGATCGACTCGGCGCTGCCGTCGAACGATGCCGCTGCCTCGCGGGCGGTCTGGTTCGCTTCGTCCTTGAACTCCTCCGCACCTTGCTTGGCTCGGCTGAATCCGTCGTCGATGTCGTCGCCGGTGTTCTTGCCCTGGCGCCCTGCCTTGTTCAGCTCGTCACGCAGCTTGCGGATCTCGTCGGCGGCGTCGTCTGTGCGTCGCTGCGCGTCGCGCATCCCGCGCTCGAGGTCGTCCGTGGCGGACTTGCTGTCGTCACCGAGCTGCTCAAGCTGCTCGGACACGTCCTCGAGGGGCTCGAGCACGCCGCGGTTGATAGCGGACATCGCGGAGCGCGTGTCTGCGGCGATCGCGAGATCGATACCTTTCGCCATTAGCTGCTCTTCCCTTCGAGGGCTTCGTGGATCGCGCGGACGAACGTCTGCACGTACATCGCGAGGATGCGGGGGATGACGGATGCCGCGGACGGGTAGACGACGTACCCGCGCCGGTTCGGTGCTTTGAACGGGCGGTTCGGGTCTCGTTTGCGAGAGAACTCGTTACCGCGCCGTGACCTCACGGTCTCGGTCGATCCGGGACGCGGGTTCGCGCCGAACTCGACCGGCCCGAAGCTCTCTGACGGTTTGAGACCGCCGACGAGGCTTCGGGACAGGGACGCGGACGTGAGCCGCACGTTCTGGTCGGAGACGCGCACTCGCCCGGAGTCGGCGAGCACGGCCCGCTCGAGCTTCGTGCTCGCGTGCTGCGCGAGAGTCTGCTTCCACGCCTGCTCCGCGATCTGCTTGAGGTTGCGGCGTAGCTGCTTTTTGGTTTCCCGGTCGAGGTTCCGGAGCCCGCGGAGCACGGTGAGCAGCTCACTGCTGCTGTACGCGCTGACGCGGAGCACCGGAACCCCTGCGACCTACGCGGCGGGCGTGCGGGTGGGCTTGCCCTGCACGGGGAGCGTGACGGATGCCGCGCCGAAGGTGTCGACGTCGCCTCCGATCTCGCCGGCCTGAGCGATGAGCGTCCCGGAGAACCCCGTCCCGCCATCGATCGGCTCGATGACGAACGGGAACTCCTCGCCCTCGTGCTCGAACAGGAATGTGGAGAGGCTGTTCGCGGCCTCGTGGTCCTGACCGAAGTTGATGCCGGCGACCCACGTCGCGAGCCCGCCCTTCGTGAAGCTGGAGCCCTTCTTGAGCCCCTTCCACGTCGCCGTGCTCGAGGTCGGGGTGAGCCGCACACCGGAGATCTCCGCCTCATAGGCGGTCCCACCGATCGTGATCTTGGACTCGGTCATGTAGAGCGGGTTGAACATGGTCACTCTGCTTTCTTGATTGCGGTGAGCGCCTCGAGCTGGATGTCGTAGGCGGTGTACTTGGACTGGAATGAGACCTTGTCGGCCCCGCGGAACGCGACCCACCGGAGCCTCTGGATCGGCGCGAGGAGGATGTCGAGCAGCTCGTCGAGGTGCTGGTCGGCCTGCCCGGGATCGGTCTTCTCCGAGATCACGGTGAGGACGAAAGTCGGCATGAGCACGCCCTGCGCGGCGACGTGCCGGGAGACGCTCGAGAGCTTGAGCATGAGCGTCGGCTTCGAGGGCCGGTCGATGTTCTTCTGGACCGGGACAAACTGGAACGTGCCGGCGGGGATCTCCGCGAGAAGATCGTTCTCGAGGCGGGCGCGCAGCTCCGCGTAGCCGACCATCAGACCGACTCCGGGATCGGCTCAGGATCGGGCTCGTGGCCGGTGGCCGGTGCTCCCCCGCGCGGTGGCCGCATCATGCGTCGTGCTTCGCGAGCGAGCCACGGCGGGTTGAAATCGAACCCGTCGCCGCCGATTGATCCGCCCTCGTCCGCGATCGCGTCGTTCCACAGACCGCGGACGAGCGTGAGCTGCGCGAGCCGGATCGTGCGATCGCGGGGACGCTCTGGGTCGCCGACCTCGGGCACCCATGCCTCGCAGGCGTCCTGCGCCGCGTCGAGCATGTCGGCGCGGAGATCCTCGTCGATGCCCTCGGCGGTGTCCCACAGGTCGGGGAGTTCGTCGGGGGTGATCCAGTCGACGGCCACGGCTCGTCCTCTCGTCTAGGTAGGTGGTCGGGTGCGGCCCGGCGGGTGGGATGCTGGGGGGCTCCACCGGGCCGCACCGGTCGGTTATGCGTCGGCGGTGCCGATGTGGACGAGCGCCTCGGCGCGGCGAACCATCTTCTGGAGGTAGCCGTGCACGGCCTCGTCGATGCCGCCCTTGGCGATTTCGAGCGCGTTGACGTGCAGCGGACCGCCGGGCAGCTCGTCGAACTCGAGCGCGTAGTCGGCCCCGACGATGACGGATGCCGTGTCCTCGACGCCGGTGTCGGCCTGGACGACCTGCACTTTGCCGCCGTTGCGACCGGTGGCGGTCGCGGTGCCGTCGGGGTTGACGACGAACTCGACGAACTCGGGGATCAGATCCTTCGGCGTGTAGAACATCTCCTCGAAGGCGATGTCGTTCGCGATCGCGAGTGTGGCGATGTCGCGGCGTCCGTCGGCCTTCTTGCGGCGGATCGCGAGGATGCCCTGCAGGAGCTGCCCCATCGCGCCGGCGTAGTCGTGGCCGTCGACGCCGGGGTACGCCGCGGGTGCGATCGGTGCGCCGGCGGTGGCGACGGCGAGGGCGCGGGCCTTCTCGTCCGACCACTGGTAGTAGTCCAGCTCGAGCTCGGCGAGGAATGCCTCGATGACCTCGGAGCCTCCGGGGAGGTCGAAGAACTCGCGTCCGATGTCCGCGCCACGGGCGTAGCGGTCGAGGGTCGACTCGTTGGTCACGGTGCGGCCCACTCCCGAGTTGATCTCGGTCTTGTTACCGGCCCAGGTGCCGTCGCCCCACGTCGGGTTCTGCGCGGTGCCACGGAGGAACTTGAAGTCCTTCTTGCCGCCGGCGGTGATGTCAGTGCCGTTCTTGAACAGGGTGATGATCTCGCGGACGAACGGCACGCCCAGGTCGGTGCGTCCGAGCCAGTTCTGCTGGATGACCCCGGCAGCGGGCAGAGCGCCGGTGCCGCTGATCTTGATGTCGGAGAGAGCGGCGAGCACCTCGAGCGAACCCTGGTCGAAGGGGTTCTTGCGGTAGGTGGCGATCGCGGCGATGATCTCGTGCTTGTCGGGCTCGCGCGCTGCGGTCTTGCCAGCGGGGGTTCCGGTGTTGAGTCCGACCTTCGCGGCCTGAACGTCGGTGGTGGTCATGTCGTCCTCCTCGGACTGGGTCGTTTCCTGCTCGGTGATGGTGGTGCTGATGGTGGTCTCGGTGCCGCCGTCGATCGGCGTCTCGGTGGTCTCGCTGTCGTAGCGGCGCGTGTACTTTTTGCCGTCCTCGTCGGTGTAGACGGTCTCGGTGTGGTCCTCGGCGACGGTCGTGCCGCTGGTGTCGTTCGCGTCGATCACGACCGGGGCGTCGTCGTCTGCGCTCGCGTCGGCGGCGAGGACCATCGCGGATGCGAATGCGCCCATCTCGACGAGTGCACCCGCGGCGAGCGGTCCGCCGGTGGCCTTGCCCGCTTTGATGCCGGTCTTGAACTCGCCCGACAAGCGGCGGCGCTTCCCGCTCGGGCTGGTCGCGTCCGCGAGAGCGGCGTCACCCTCCGGGGTGCGGGCGAGCGAGAACGTCGCCATGATGCCGGCGGGCTCCTCCCACACTCGTGTCGCGCGTCCGACCGGCTGGTATCGGTCGTGGTCGAGGTTCAGCGACACGACGGACGGGTCGGCGGGGAGCGTGATGACGCCCGCCTCGACCTGGAACTGTCCGACGTTGGTGTGGCCGATCTCGTTGTACGGGATGAGCAGACCGGTGATGGTGCGCTCCTCGAGGTTGGCGAGGATCTCGCCGCCCCTGATCTCGATGTCTGGCATGTCAGTCCTCCGTGGGTGTGCCGGTCTGTGCCGGGGTGCTGCTGGCGAAGTCGAAGCGGACGCGGACGCCGGAGGGCACCGCGTCGTCCTGCGAGAGCCGGTACTCGAGCGGGGCCGTCCAGAACGCCATGCGGTCCTGGAGTTCCTGCGTCTCGGTCTGCTGCGTCTCGTACGTGAGCGACGCCTGGGGCTTCGCTCCGTCGAGCGCGGATGCGTTGAGGTTGAGAAAGTTCGCGATGTCGATGCGGACCGCGTTCCGGGCCTCGGTGAGCACGTTCACGGCGGCGTCTCCCTCGAGGCGCAGGTTCACCTTGTGGGGTGCGAAGATCACCGCGCCGTCCGGGTCGCGGGTCGCGTCGGACACGGCCTTGACGTAGGCCTTCGCTTCCTTCTTGGTGAACGATCCCTCTTCCCGCTCCTCGAGGATGATCGTCGGCGTGGGGTTGCGGACGCGGGTCGCCCAAGCCCGCTCGAGAGACTTCGCGGCGCGGATGGTGTCGCGAGCCACGGAGAGCAGACCGTCGAACGGGCCGCGGAGGAGCAGGTAGCCGCCCTCGGGGATCACGTCGCCGTCGACCGTCATGCGGCCTTCGTCGTCGATGTCCCACCGGTCGTAGGGCACATGCTGCGCGTCCGCGATCTTCTGGAAGCTGGTGCCGGCCATGGTCTCGCCCTCGCGTGCGACGAGCAGCAGCGACCACGGGTAGAAGATCCAGTCGTCGAGAATGCGAGCGGTGCGCTCCCACGCGGTCTCGTCGACATCCGTGCGGTACAGCCACGGCGATTCGGTCGTCACGTCGGTCGAGCCGTTGAGCGCGCGGAGCGGTCGGTCAGCGATCTGCACGATGCGGTTGCGAGCTGCGGCGATCGCCGGCACGCTCATCGCCTCCGAGCGGGTGACCGGCGCGTGATCGATACCGAGAATGTCGGTCCAGACGAGAGAGTCGAGCTTGCCGTCACTCCACGGGGACACGATGCCCGTCGTCGTCGATCCCTTGAGCGGGGTGAGCCGACCGCGCTGGAGACGCTCGATCAGGCTGACGTGTGGAGTGAGTTTCACGAGCACGACTATCCGGATGCGGTCTGACTAACCCGGTGCGCACCGGCGTGTCGGGTGTGTCGCGGGCAGCAAAACGGGCGGGAGCCCCAGCTCACCGCCCGTCGCCGGCGCATCGTCCCCAGACCGTGCACCTACCCGCTTCCCCTGCGGACTACTCGTACTCGAGGATCGCGGTCGGGCCTCCGTCGTAGGCCGGACCGATCTCGATGCTGGTTCTCCGCGCTCGGGCGCGCTCGGCGGCTTTGTGGCGGGATGCCATGGCGACGCGCGGCTCGATGCCGTGGACGTTGATGAGGTGTCGCTCGCCCTGCTCGTAGGCCTTCTCGACAGACCACTCGAATGCATGCCAGTACGCGCATGCGGTGCAGAACGAGTAGACGTAGCGAACGGTGCTGCCGTCGCGCGTTACCTCGCGACGGATCTTCGGTGCGACGGATGCGGCGCTCATGCTGCGACGATCCCGGTCGCGTCGCCGCCGGCCTTGGAGTCGTAGTGCTGGTCCCAGTTGCGGAGCGCTCGCACGGCGGCGTCAAGGCAGGTGATGTCGTCGCCGCGCTCCATGGGTGTGAACAGCCAGACTCCCTGGTCGTTGCGAGTCTCGCGTTTCGCGGCGCGCTCCACGGCCACGTCGAGGCCGGTCTGTCCGGTGAAGTGGATGAGCGTGCCGCGCTCGAGGTCGCGGAGGAACTGGATGCAGCCTGCGGCGGTCTCGCGGTAGGTCTGCATCCGGAGTCGCGGCTTCGGCCGGAGCCGCTGCGCCTCGGTCGCGGTGGCCTTGCCTTCGGCGATGTCGTCGAACGCGATCGAGCAGCCGGGGTACTTCCGCGATAGCTCCTGCATCCGCTTGGGGAGCCAGAGCGTACCGGTGCGGTGGTCGACGACCTCGATGATTGCGCGCTTCTTGTTGTCGCGGTACGCGGCGACGATCGCGGCGACGCCGCCACCGGGCTTGACGGCGATGCCGAACGCGACACGGCGCGGGAGGGGAGGGCGCTTGCCGCGCTCAGTGCGCGTCCACCACTCACCGGGGACGGCACGCTCGCCGTACGTCTCAGGCCAGAGCGACAGGTACTCGCGAGCCCACTCGGGGCGCGGGATGCCGTGCCAGCGCTCGCGCATCGTCTCGATGGTCGTGAGCGTTCCGACGCCGGGGTGCACGGTCTCGAGCAGCTCCATCGCGGCATCCACGTCCTCGACGATCGACCACGGGGTGTCCTCGGGTGCGGCGTAGTCGAGTCCGCCCATGCCGGATTTCCCGGCGCGGAGCTGCTCGAGGAAGGTCCAGAGGACGCCGGCGCGCTGCTCGCCGGCGGTGCCGGACACGATGATCTTGGAGTCCGGGCGGGTGTCCTGGAGGGGCAGGATGCCGGCGAGGAGCGCGGCGCCGTCGTCGGGTTCGATCTCCTGCGCCTCGTCGATCCATGACACGTCTGCGGCCTTGCCTCGGTAGGCCTTCGCCTCGGGTCGCACGACCTGGAAGCTTGAGCCGTTGTCGAAGTACACACCGGCCTTCGTGTTGCCGCGGAGAACCCGGAACCCGCGCCCGTACGTCTCGGGCTCGGCGTGCGGGATAGCGTCCATGCCGAACAGCGCTTCGTGGCGAACCTGCGCGGCGGGCTTCCGCTTCACGCCGCGGAGCCACGGCGGCACGCCCTCGTCGTCCGGGGGCGAGATCCGGTCGAGGCCGTCGCGAGCCCACTCGTCGAGAGCCGAGACGCCGGCCATGCCGGTCTGCGCGGAGAACGTCACCTTGTAGCGCGGACGCGACACGCACCGGCCCAGGCACCACGACAGGATGGTCGTGGTCTTGGTGCCGCGTCGCGGGATCTCGACGGCGGCTCGCGGGTCGTCGCTGTTGAGTGCGTCGGCCAGGAGCAGCTGGTGCTCTCGGAGCGGCTCGAGCTGCGGGTCGGAAGCGCGCGCCGCGGCGACGGCGGGCTCGTCGTCGAGATCGACGAGCACATAGCCCATGAGCGCAGCTCCGGCGAGGAACTCGGCGCGGAGCTCGTCGCTGTCATCGAGCTTGCCGACCCACGTCGGCTCGAGCGCGCGGTCGCGCAGCTTGTTCCACGTCGCGCGCTCCTGGGGAGAAAAAGTTGTGCTGCCCGCTAGCGGAGGTACAGACGAGCTCTCAAAAACCATCGCGTTCGACATCAGTCCTCCAGTTGGTCGGTGGGGACGAACCGGACCCGTGCACCGGGTGACCAGTCCACGGCGTCCAGTTCGTCTTGATCGAGTAGATCGAGCAGGTCAGGGCACATCGATGAGCTGCTCGGAGAGCAGTCGAATCGCATCAGCCTGGAGGGTGGCGACGGTGGGTGCGAGGAACTCCCGTGCTGCGTCCCGTGCTGCGGCCCGTGCTGCGGCCCGTGCTGCGGCCCGTGCTGCGGCCCGTGCTGCGGCCCGTGCTGCGGCCCGTGCTGCGGCCCGTGCTGCGGCCCGTGCTGCGGCCCGTGCTGCGGCCCATGCTGCGGCCCGTGCTGCGGCCCGTGCTGCGGCCCGTGCTGCGGCCCGTGCTGCGGCCCGTGCTGCGTCCCCTGCTGCGGCCCCTGCTGCGTCCCATGCTGCGACCCCTGCTGCGTCCCATGCTGCGGCCCCTGCTGCGACCCCTGCTGCGGCCCGTGCTGCGTCCCATGCTGCGGCCCCTGCTGCGGCCCCTGCTGCGGCCCCTGCTGCGGCCCCTGCTGCGGCCCCTGCTGCGGCCCCTGCTGCGGCCCCTGCTGCGTCCCATGCTGCGCGCACGACCGGGCCCGCTGCTTCGGCTGTGGGCATGTCGATGATGGGTGCGAGGGCACGAACGTGCTGTGCGTGCTCGGGCACCGCGAGGTCGAGGAAGGCAGGCAGGTAGGTTCGAATCAGCCAGTCGAGGGCGATGTAGGAACGGCGCTCGTCGCGGTCGTCTCCGCGGGTGCCGATGATGCGTGGGATGAGCGGGACGAGCTCCTGACGCTTGTCGTCGGGCAGCACGTCGTTGAGTGCGCGGCCGTACGCTCCGAGCACGGGCGAGACGCATTCGGGGTGGTCGCTGAACGGTTCCCCGGCGACGAACGATGCTGCTTCGAGGAGGCACATGCCAGCCTCGGGTGTGCGGTGTCCGCCGGATTCGAGGGTGATGGTGGGCGTGCTCATGACTGCTTCTCCTTTGTTGTGGTTCACCATGGTCTGATTCCTTCACGCGCTCCGGCGCTGCTGCGCCTGCGTCCGTTGGTGGTCTTGGCTCCGAGCTTCCCGCCCGCTCGTAGGTTGCACATCGCGTGCGCAGCTCCCGTGTTCTGTCGTGTAGTGCGTCCGCCTTTCGATGCGGGGATCAGGTGTGCGACGTGCCACTTCTGCCCCTTCTCGACGGGTCGACCGCACTCGGTGCAGGGCAAGGGCAGACGTGCCTCGATCTCGGGTCGCAGGTGGTAGGTGCCCGATGTGTGCTTGCTGTCGCGGTGATGCTTCGACACGGCGTTTCCTGTCTCCGATCCAGAGGGTGACGAGCAGCGTCCACAGGACGATGCCGGTGATGATCGCGGGCACGGGCTCGATGTTGTCGATCACGTCAGGCTCCCCCTCGAAGGCGGGGTGAGCATGGATGTGAAGAACCGCCGGCATGCGACGACGTTGGCGAGGATCAGCCGCCCCGCCTCGGCGTAGGCCGTGGCCTTCGCGTAGTCGGCTCGTCCGCTGAGGAGCTGTCGTGCGATCTCGGCGGTGGTGCGTCCGGAGCGTGCGCACTGCTGCTGTGCGTCGGTGGAGGTCCACTGCTGTGCTTCCAACAGGAACGACTCGGCGAGTTCGTAGAGTTCGTTGCTGAGCGCGATGCGGTCGGTGTTCGTGGGTGCGTGTGGGTCGAGGGTGGTCATGCTGTCTCCTGGACTCGGGCGGTCGCGCATCCGCGCTCGCAGTGACGTTCGTCGATGAGGTCGTGACCACAGGCTCCGCGGCTCGCGCGGTTACCAACGTGAGATTTCTTCTTCGAGGTATTGGGATGGTTAAGGGACGGTTTGGGTGACGCCTCCGCCACCCCTCCCCTGGCGGGAGCGTCAGGGGGTGACGCCTCCGCCACCCCCTCCGGGGCGTCGATCTCGAGGAAGGCGGGACTGTCCTTCGGCATCCGGTGCTGCGCCGTCCGGTCGCAGTCGAGGGGGCATCGGAGCAGGAATGAGTACCGATTCGGGCGCTCATGCGCGGCGAACCGGTGATCGCCGCCGGCCTGCACGTGCCGACGGATCTCGTGCAGCTTCTCGAGCTGATCGATCGCGCGCTGCACGTTGCGAGGGTCGACGCCGGCGTACTTCGCAAGCTGCTTCACAGCGGGCCACGCACCGCCGTCGCCGTCATGGTTCGCGATGCCGAGGAGCACCAGCTTCGCCGTGCCCTTCGCGCGGGAATGGTGCAGCGCAATCGCCATTGACTCAACGCTCACGACTGGTCTCCCGCCAGCTGCTCGATGACTGCGCGATCGAACAGGTATGCGCCAGTGGCGGCGGGGAGCTTCTGGACGGTGTCGACCGTGCCGGCGCGCACTCGGCGAACGAGTGAGCTGCGGTCTATGCGCAGCATCTTCGCCGCCTCCGCCGTCCCAATCAGGTCGTTTGTCACGAGTGCAACATTGCACTACTTAGCGCATGCTGTCAATTAGCGGAACGCGCGCGTCTGCTACTTGCACAAGTTGGCGCGTATGCATAAGACTGTGCATATGTCGATGAATCCACTGACCGATCCGCGCTTCGAACTCGACCTGTCCGACCGCATGACGAAGGCCGTTCGTCACTCGGGCATGGGAGTCGCTGAGCTCGCGGAGCGCATCCAGGTCTCGCGCAACGCCGTATCGAGCTGGATCAACGGGCGGCACAAGCCGCGTCGTCGCGACCTTGTCGCGTTCGCCCTGGCGACCGGCTACCCGGTGTCCTGGCTCGAGACCGGAGTCGCGCCGGAGAATCCTGTGGGCCCTGCCGGGATCGAACCGACGACATCCACGGTGTAAACGTGGCGCTCTACCAGCTGAGCTAAAGGCCCTGGTGCGTCCAGTCTACAGACGACCCGATGCGCACCCATGTCGTGGAAGAGGGATAGGCTGAGGGCGGCACGCGTTGTGCACAGCCGACAAGGCTGCCCGCGTCGCTTCCCGTTTCCTTGGCATGACCTGCCAGCATGACGAAAGGCTCCCCCGTGACTGTGCACGACCAGGATCCGTACTCCCAGGGCAACCTCGACAGCGATCCGGAAGAGACGGGCGAGTGGCAGCAGTCGCTCGACGAGCTCGTCGAGGCGAAGGGGCACGGCCGCGGACGCGAGATCATGCTGAGCCTGCTCAAGCGCTCCAAGGAGCTGCACCTGAGCGTGCCGATGGTCCCGACCACCGACTACATCAACACGATCGCGGTCGAGAACGAGCCCGAGTTCCCCGGTGACGAGGAGATCGAGCGCCGCTACCGCGCGTGGATCCGCTGGAACGCGGCCGTCACGGTGCACCGCGCACAGCGCCCCGGCATCGGCGTCGGCGGCCACATCTCGACCTATGCGTCCTCGGCAGCGCTGTACGAGGTCGGCTTCAACCACTTCTTCCGCGGTGCCGACAACCCGGGCGGCGCCGACCAGATCTTCATCCAGGGACACGCCTCCCCCGGCATCTACGCCCGGTCGTTCCTCGAGGGCCGTCTGAGCGAGCAGCACCTCGACGGCTTCCGTCAGGAGCAGTCGCAGGCGCCGTTCGGCATCCCGTCCTACCCGCACCCGCGCCAGATGCAGGACTACTGGCAGTTCCCGACCGTGTCGATGGGCCTCGGCCCGATCAACGCGATCTACCAGGCCATGTCGAACAAGTACCTCGAGAACCGCGGCATTAAGGACACGTCGTCCTCGCAGGTGTGGGCCTTCCTCGGCGACGGCGAGATGGACGAGATCGAGAGCCGCGGCCAGCTCCAGGTCGCCGCCAACGAGGGCCTCGACAACCTCAACTTCGTGATCAACTGCAACCTGCAGCGCCTGGACGGCCCCGTCCGCGGAAACGGCAAGATCATCCAGGAGCTGGAGTCGTACTTCCGGGGCGCCGGCTGGAACGTCATCAAGGTCGTCTGGGGCCGCGAGTGGGACGACCTGCTCGCCCGCGACACCGAGGGCGCGCTGCTCAACATCATGAACCAGACGCCGGACGGCGACTACCAGACGTACAAGGCCGAGTCCGGCGCGTACGTCCGCGAGCACTTCTTCGGCAAGGACGAGCGTGCCGCAGCCCTGGTGTCGGACTACACCGACGACCAGGTCTGGCACCTCAAGCGCGGCGGCCACGACTACCGCAAGGTCTACGCGGCCTTCAAGGCGGCGGCCGAGCACAAGGGCCAGCCGACGGTCATCCTGGCGAAGACGGTCAAGGGCTACGGCCTCGGCCCGCACTTCGAGGGTCGCAACGCGACCCACCAGATGAAGAAGATGACGCTGGACAACCTCAAGACGTTCCGCGACACCATGCACATCCCTATCACGGACGCGCAGCTCGAGGAGAACCCGTACCTGCCCCCGTACTACAACCCGGGACCCCAGGACGAGACGATCCAGTACATGCTCGAGCGCCGCCGGGCACTCGGCGGCTTCCTCCCGGAGCGCCGCTCGACGCACGTGGGGCTCTCGCTGCCCGACGATGCCGCCTACGCGCTGCCCAAGAAGGGCTCCGGCACGCAGGAGATCGCCACGACCATGGCGTTCGTCCGCCTCCTGAAGGACCTGCTGCGCACCAAGGACTTCGGCCACCGCATCGTGCCGATCATCCCCGATGAGGCGCGCACGTTCGGCATGGACGCCTACTTCCCGACGGCGAAGATCTACAACCCGAACGGCCAGCACTACACGTCGGTCGATCGCGAGCTGCTCCTGGCCTACAAGGAGAGCCCGCAGGGCCAGATCGTCCACGTCGGCATCAACGAGGCCGGCGCCCTGGCCGCGTTCACGGGCATCGGAACCTCGTATGCCACGCACGGCGAGCCCCTCATCCCGATCTATATCTTCTACTCGATGTTCGGCTTCCAGCGCACGGGCGACGCCCAGTGGGCAGCGGGAGACCAGATGGCTCGCGGCTTCATCATGGGAGCAACCGCCGGGCGCACGACCCTCACGGGAGAGGGCCTGCAGCACGCGGACGGCCACTCCCACCTGCTGGCTTCGACCAACCCCGCGACGATCTCGTACGACCCTGCCTACGGCTACGAGATCGCCCACATCGTGCGCGACGGCATCGAGCGCATGTATGGCGGGAAGCACGAGGACCCGAACGTCATGTACTACATGACGCTCTACAACGAGCCCTACGTGCAGCCCAAGGAGCCGGAGGACGTGGACGTCGACGGCATCATCCGCGGCATCCACCGCATCTCGGTCGGCGAGGGCGACGGCCCCCGCGCCCAACTCTTCGCGTCGGGCGTCGGCCTGCCGTGGGCACTGGACGCGCAGGAGCTCCTGAAGAACGACTGGAACGTCGCGGCGGATGTCTGGTCCGTCACGTCCTGGACCGAGCTGCGCCGTGACGGCCTCGCCGCCGACGAGCACAACTTCCTGCACCCGGAGGAGGAGCCGCGCACGGCCTACCTCACCCAGAAGCTGCAGGGCGCCGAGGGTCCGGTCGTCGCGGTGAGCGACTTCATGCACGCCGTGCAGGACCAGATCCGTCCGTGGGTCCCGAACCGCTACGCCACGCTCGGCGCCGACGACTTCGGCTTCTCCGACACGCGTGCCGCGGCTCGTCGTTACTTCAAGATCGACGGTCCCTCGCTCGTCGTCCGCACTCTGCAGGCACTCGCCGAGGAGGGTACGGTCGACCGCTCGCTGGCCGCACAGGCCATCGAGAAGTACCGCCTCCACGATGTGAACGCGGGCACGAGCGGCAACGCGGGCGGCGAAAGCTGAGCCATCGGTGACAGCATCGTCTGCACGCGGAATGGACAAGGCCGCGACGCTCACCTGGTTGCGCCGGATCTCCGGTGACATCGCCTCGGTGACGATCAAGCGGCTGGAGGACACGCTCCCCTGGTACGCCGACATGCCACCGGCCCGCCGCTCTGCGGTCGGGCTGGTGGCTCAGGCCGGCATCACCTCGTTCATCCAGTGGTACGACGATCCGACGTCGACCCCGTGGATCGCCGCCGACATCTTCGCGGCGGCTCCGCGAGAGCTGCTGCGCAGCGTCAGCCTGCAGCAGACGCTGCAGCTCATCCGCGTCACCGTCGAGGTCACGGAGGAGCGCGTCGCCGGGCGCGGAGAGGATCTCCGCGAGGCGATCCTGCTGTACTCACGCGACCTCGCCTTCGCGGCCGCCGACGTCTACGCCCGTGCCGCCGAAGCCCGAGGCCTGTGGGATGCCCGTCTGGAGGCACTGGTCGTCGACTCGATCCTCACGGGCGAGGCCGACGAGGAGCTCCCCAGTCGGATCGCCGCGCTCGGGTGGCACGGCCACGGCGAGGTCGCGGTGCTCGTCGGCACGACTCCCCCGCAGTTCGACGTCGATCTCGTGCGCCGCACGGCACGCAAGCTCTCGATCGACGTGCTGATCGGCGTGCAGGGCTCCCGGCTCGTGCTCGTGATCGGCCGCGCCCGCGTTCCGGGCCAGGAGGGCGAGGAGCCGGAGCTGGGCTTCGACGAGATCGCCTCCCGGCTCGAGCCGTCGTTCGGACCCGGCTACGTCGTCCTCGGGCCGGCCGTGGCAGCGCTCGTCGACGCGAGCCAGAGCGCGCGCGCCGCGCTCGCGGGTTTCGCCGTCGCGCGGGCCTGGCGCAGCGCGCCGCGCCCCGTCGATGCCGACGACCTCCTCCCTGAGCGTGCTCTGGCGGGCGATCCGCTTGCCAAGCAGACGCTGATAGAACGCATCTACCGCCCGCTGCAGGCGCACTCGACCGATCTCGTGACGACGCTGTGGAGCTATCTCGACAACGGACGCTCGCTCGAGGCGACCGCGCGCGAGCTGTTCGTGCATCCGAACACGGTGCGCTACCGCCTCAAGCGCGTGAGCGAGGTCATCGGCTGGGATGCCACGGGTCCGCGCGAAGCGCTGATCCTGCAGACCGCGCTCATCCTCGGGTCGATCGGCGCAGCGGATCAGGTCCGCAGGCGTGCGCCTCTGCGTCGGCCGACGCGCTGACGTCCGCGACACGCCGAGACTGTACGCCATACACAAGGGATCTTCCGAAACTTGTGATGGATCATCCACCGCTTCCGCCCGATCGTTGGCAGACTTGGGGATGTGATTGTCGTCGTATGCCCAGGACAGGGCTCGCAGACCCCCGGTTTCCTCTCCCCCTGGCTCGAGCTGGACGGTGCGGCTGAGAGCATCGCCGCCTACTCCGAGGCCGCGCAGGTCGACCTCGCGCAGCACGGCACCGTGTCGGATGCCGACACGATCCGCGACACGCGCATCGCGCAGCCGCTGATCGTCGCCGCGTCGCTCGTCGCCGCGACCGCACTGGAGTCCCGCGCGGGCCGCCGCGCCGACGGCGTCGCCGGACACTCGGTCGGCGAGATCGCCGCACTCGTGGACAGCGGCGTGATCGATGCCGAGACCGGCATGCGTCTCGTGGGCATCCGTGGTCGCGCGATGGCGGATGCCGCGGCGCAGACCCCGACCGGTATGAGTGCCGTGCTCGGCGGCGACGAGGAGACGCTCCTCGCCCGTCTCACGGACCTCGGGCTGTCCCCCGCGAACTTCAACGGCGGCGGCCAGATCGTGGTCGCCGGCGAGCTCGCAGGCCTCGACGCCCTCGCGAGCGAGCCGGTCAAGGGCACCCGCGTCATCCCCCTCCAGGTCGCCGGTGCGTTCCACACGTCCTACATGTCGTCGGCTGTCGATGCGCTGCGCGATGCCGTCGCGACCGTGACCCCGTCGGACCCCACCATCACGCTGTGGACCAACCGCGACGGCTCCGTGGTCTCCGACGGGGCTACCGCGCTGTCGTACCTCGTCGACCAGGTCTCCTCCCCCGTGCGCTGGGACCTCTGCATGACGTCGTTCGCCGACCAGGGAATCACCGGCCTGATCGAGCTGGCGCCCGCCGGTGCCCTGACCGGGCTCGCCAAGCGCGGCCTGCGCGGCGTGCCCACCGTCGCCGTGAAGACCCCCGAAGACCTCGACGCAGCCGTCGCGCTGCTGAACGGAGAAGCAGCATGACCGCCGCCCTGAACCAGGTCTCGGGTCCCGCCTACACGCGCATCTATTCGTACGGTGCCGCGCGCGGCGAGAACGCCGTGCCGAACGACGACCTCGTGGGGCCGATCGACTCGAGCGACGAGTGGATCCGACAGCGCACCGGCATCGTCACGCGTGTGCGCGCCGACAAGGACACCGACGCGATCGACCTCGCGGCCGCCGCTGCGGCCGAGGCCATCGAGAAGTCCGGCGTGCCCGCCGACCAGGTCGACCTCGTGATCGTCGCCACGATCAGCAACCCCAAGCAGACGCCCTCGGTCTCGGCGATCGTCGCCGATCGTGTCGGTGCGAACCCCGCGGCCGCCTACGACGTGAACGCCGCCTGTGCCGGCTACGCCTATGCGGTCACCCAGGCCGACGCCCTCATCAAGGCCGGCGCCGCGCGCTATGCGCTCGTCATCGGCACCGAGAAGCTCTCCGACATCGTCGACCCGACCGACCGGAGCATCTCGTTCCTGCTCGGCGACGGTGCGGGGGCCGCACTGATCGGCCCCAGCGACGTCCCGGGCATCGCTCCCGCAGTATGGGGATCCGACGGCTCGAAGGCCGATGCCGTGGGCATGAACAGCACCCTGACCGAGTTCCGCGACGGCGAGGTGCCGTGGCCGACGCTGCGGCAGGAGGGTCAGACGGTCTTCCGCTGGGCCGTGTGGGAGATGGCGAAGGTCGCACGCGAGGCTCTCGACAAGGCGGGCGTCGAGCCTGCCGACATCGCGGCATTCATCCCGCATCAGGCCAACATGCGCATCATCGACGAGTTCGCCAAGCAGCTCGGCCTGCCGGAGTCGACCGTGATCGCGCGCGACATCGAGACCACGGGGAACACCTCGGCGGCGTCGATCCCGCTCGCCAGCCACCGTCTGATGGCCGAGCGCCCCGAGCTCTCCGGCGGCCTGGCCCTGCAGATCGGCTTCGGCGCGGGGCTCGTCTTCGCCGCCCAGGTCGTCGTCCTCCCCTGAGAACGCCCCGACCTTCCCTAGACTGTTCCACGGTTCCGAAATCAACCCCGTAAGAAAAGGAAGACCACAATGGCTTTCACCAAGGATGAGGTCCTCTCCGGCCTCGCAGAGCTGATCACCGACGAGACCGGCATCAACGCCTCCGAGGTCGCCCTCGAGAAGTCGTTCACCGATGACCTCGACATCGACTCGATCTCGATGATGACGATCGTCGTCAACGCCGAGGAGAAGTTCGGCGTCACCATCCCGGACGACGAGGTCAAGAACCTCAAGACGGTCGGCGACGCCGTCGACTTCATCGTCGCAGGCCAGGAGTAATCCAGCCAGGATGCCACCCCCGCATCCGCGGGGCGTGGCATCCTCTGCCTTGCCCGCCCTCCGCTCGACCCGCCTGACAAGGAACCACACATGACCAAGCGCATCGTCGTCACCGGCATCGGCGCCACGTCCGCCATCGGCGGGACCGCCCCCGAGAACTGGACCAACCTCCTCGCCGGAGTCTCCGGCGCTCGCACCCTCGAGCACGATTGGGTGGAGCAGTATCAGCTCCCCGTGACCTTCGCGGCCGAGGCGATCGTCCGTCCCGAAGAGGTCCTTCCGCGCCACGAGGCGAAGCGCCTCGATCCGTCCTCGCAGTTCGCCCTGATCGCGGCACGGGAGGCCTGGGCGGATGCCGGCTCGCCCGAGGTCGCCCCTGAGCGCCTCGGCGTCGACTTCGCGACCGGCATCGGCGGCCTCTGGACTCTCCTCGACGCGTGGGACACGCTGCGCGAGAAGGGCCCGCGCCGTGTGATGCCCCTCACCGTTCCGATGCTCATGCCGAACGCCGCGGCGGGCAACCTCTCGCTGCAGTTCGAGGCCCGCGCCTACGCCCAGACCGTGGTGAGCGCCTGCGCCTCCAGCACCGAGTCGATCATCCACGCCTACGACCACCTGCAGGAGGGCGTCGCGGACGTCGTGATCGCGGGCGGCACCGAGTCGGCGATCCACCCGATCACGATGGCATCCTTCGCCTCGGCTCAGGCGCTCTCGCGCCGCAACGACGACCCCGCGTCGGCATCCCGTCCGGGCGCGATCGACCGCGACGGCTTCGTGATGGGAGAGGGTGCGGCTGCGCTGATCCTCGAGACCGAGGAGCACGCGAAGGCGCGCGGCGCGAAGATCTACGGCTACGTGCTGGGCGGCTCCGTCACGGCGGACGCCTACCACATCACCGGCAACGACCCCGAGGGCAACGGAGCGGCGCGCGCCGTGACCCAGGCGCTCGAAGGCGCGGGCATCACGGCCGACCAGGTCACGCACATCAACGCGCACGCCACGTCGACGCCGGTGGGCGACCCGAACGAGTACGTCGCGCTGCGCAAGGTCTTCGGCGACCGCATCGACGAGATCCCCGTCTCGGCGACCAAGGCGTCGACGGGCCACCTGCTCGGCGGCACCGGCGCGCTCGAGGCGATCTTCTCGCTGCTGGCGCTCCGCGACCGCGTCGCGCCGCCGACCATCAACATGACGGAGCCCGACCCTGCAGTGCCCTTCAAGCTCTCGGGCGAGGCCCAACCGCTCGGCGACGGCCCGCAGATCGCGATCAGCAACTCCTTCGGCTTCGGTGGCCACAACGCCGTCGCCGTGTTCGCGAACGAGCTCTGACCCGCACGAAGAAGGGGCCGCCCCGGGGATGATCCCCGGGGCGGCCCCTTTCGTCTCCGGGCGCGGGACTACACCCGCGACGTCCGGGCGAGCTGCTGCGACCGCGCCGCGCGCATCCGGGTGGCCCAGGGCAGGAACACTCCGACCAGCGGGCCGACGCCGAACGCGAAGAGCACCGTGCCCACGCCGACCGGTCCGCCGAGCACGAACCCGATCACGAGGACGCTGCCCTCGATCAACGTGCGGACGATCCAGACGCGCCATCCGGTTCGGGCCACGAGACCGGTCATCAGGCCGTCGCGCGGTCCGGGTCCGAAGTCCGCCGCGATGTACAGGCCGGTCGCGAAGGCGAGCAGGACGAGACCGGCGACGAACATCGGCGCACCGATCCACACCGACGGCGGGGCGGGGACGACCGTGAGAGTGAGGTCGGCGCTGGGTCCGATCAGGAGGGCGTTGAGCACGGTGCCGATCCCCACGCGTTGGCGCAGGGGAATCCACAGCAGCAGCACGACGATCGACACCAGCACGGTCACGAGACCGTAGCCCAGACCGAACTGCTCGGACACTCCCAGGGCCAGGACGTCCCACGGGGCGACACCGATCCCCCCGCGCACCATGAAGCCGAGGGCGACGCCGTACAGGAAGAGGCCGATCACGAGCTGCGCGAGACGCTCGGCGAGATCGCGTCCACTGGTCGCGGTGACCGGGAGGAACGGGGAGCGGAGCTGCATCCCTCCATCGTGGCGCGGAGGCCCCTGTTCCCGTCGAGGCCAGTGAGAAGAAAGTGGCCTGACGATTCCAGTCCACTTTCCGGCATGCTGGATGCATGACCTCCCGACTCGTCGAGCACCTCGGACCGCAGAACGTCGCCGGCGCCACGGCCGTCGAACTCGCCGACCGCATCCGCGCACTGATCCTCGACGGACGGCTGACCGTCGGCGAGCGTCTCCCGAGCGAGCGAGCGCTCGCACTCGAGCTGCACCGCTCGCGCTCGACCACGACCCGGGTGTACGACCTCCTCGACCAGGACGGCTACGTGTCGCGCGTGCACGGCGGCAGCACCAGGGTCGCGCTCCCCCATGCGTCGTCCGCCTCGATCGAGGCGGACGACGAGTCGATGATCGACCTCTCGATCGCCTCCATGGACTCGACGCCCGGACTGTACGACGCGACCGTGAGGTCGCTGCCGCGTCTTGCCGCACTCCGCGGCACGAGCGGGTACTCCCTGCGCGGTCTCCCCGAGCTGCGCGAAGCGGTGGCCCGCCGCTTCCGCGAGCGCGGCGCCCCCACCGACGCGGATCAGATCGTCATCACCTCGGGCGCGCTCAACGCCCTGAACCTCGTGCTCGCGACTCTGGGGCGTCGCGGAGAACGCGCCCTGGTGGAGCA
This sequence comes from Microbacterium sp. GCS4, assembly GCF_001262495.1. GTDB lineage: Bacteria > Actinomycetota > Actinomycetes > Actinomycetales > Microbacteriaceae > Microbacterium. The sequence continues at coordinate 84,976 of NZ_LGYE01000001.1, read as the reverse complement.
GCCCACATTCCCGCACGCGCGTGAAGCACTGCACCACCACGGATACCGCATGCTCCCCACCCCGGTCGACATCGAGGGCTGGGACGAGCGACACGTGACCGACACCCTGCTGCGCGATCGACCGCATGTCGCGTACCTGATCCCCGACTTCCACAACCCCACCGGCGCGACGCTCCCCGACTCGTCCCGCGCCCGGATCGCCACCACCGCCCGCAACGTCGGCACCCACGTGATCGTGGACGAGACGACCTCGGAGCTCGACATCGACCGCGGATGGTCTCCCCGTCCGTTCGCGGCGTTCAGCCCGGAGGTCATCACGGTCGGCTCGATGTCGAAGATCGCCTGGGGAGGCCTGCGCATCGGGTGGATCCGAGCCGATCGCGCGCTCGTGGCCCGGCTGCTCGCCGCTCGCCCGACGTTCGAGCTCGGCACGGCGCTGCTGGAGCAGTGCATCGCTATCGAACTCCTGCAGGACATGCCTGCGCTCACGACTCATGTCGCCTCCCGGCTGCGTCTGGGGCGGGATGCCGTGGCGGCGGGGCTCGGCGGCATCGACGGTGTCGAGATGCCGCCGACGCCCGGCGGGCTGTCCACATGGCTCGACCTCGGGGCTCCGATCTCGACCGCCGTCTCGCTCGCGGCGCGCGACCGCGGCCTCGTGCTGCCGCCCGGCCCGCGGTTCGCGACGGGAGGGGTGCTGGAGCGGCGGGTGCGGATCCCCATCACGCTGCCGCCGGAACGAACAGCACAGGCCATGGAACGCCTGCGGCTGGCGTGGGACGACGTCCATGCCGGTGACACGCCCCGCACCGAGGAGATCCCTCACGCCGCGGTCATCTGATCGTCGCGCAGACGAGGACCCCACCCCTTCGCAGGGGCGGGGTCCTCGTCATCTGGAGGGGGATTCGCTTTCTCAGCGTCCGGGACGGATCACCGGCATCCGATACTCGCGCCTCCCCGCTCCACGTCTCCGGAAGTGCTCAGCCGACCTTGTGCAGCCACACGACTCGCGCGTCGTCGCTCGCGTGCCGGAACGGCTCCAGCTCCTCATCCCATGCCGAGCCGAGGGCGATGTCGAGTTCGCGCTGCAGCTCGACGGCACTGCCGGCCGCAATCTCCATCGCGTAGCGGATGCGGTCCTCGCCGATCACGATGTTGCCCGCAGCGTCCGTCTGCGCGTAGTGGATGCCGAGATCCGGGGTGTGCAGCCAGCGACCGCCGTCGCTGCGCGGCGTGGGATCCTCTGTGACCTCGAAGCGGAGGTGCTCCCAGCCCCGGATGGCCGTCGCGAGCGCGGCGCCGGTTCCGACGGGACCATCCCAGTAGAACTCGGCACGGCGGGCGCCATCGAGCACGGGCTGGTCGCTCCAGTCGAAGCTGACGGCGCGACCGATAGCGCGTCCGACCGCCCATTCCAGGTGCGGGCAGAGCGCGCGAGGTGCAGAGTGGATGAACACCACTCCGCGTGCGTAAGCCGTCGCCATGATCTCTCCGTTTCATCAGGTGCGTCTTCCCCAACGACCTGAACCACGGGATCCGGCGAGATATGCGGTTATGCGCCCATTCTCGCCCAGGGACGAGGAAATCACAAGCGTGTGATTCGGGGACGCGAAGAGCCCCGGCCGCAGACGACCGGGGCTCTCCGTGTGAGGGGGCGCTCAGGCCTCGCTCATGGCCTGCTTGACCTGCTGGCCCTTGGCTGCGTAGTACGCGGCACGGGCGGCGTCGCGACGCGCCTGCTCGGCGTAACCGGCCTCGAGCACATCCTGCGGGACCTCGACGTTCGGCACGTCCTGGGTGCCGTTGTACTTCTCGATGTAGGCGTCGAGCTCGGGACCCGAGGTCCACGAGGTGATGAGGCAGTAGCGCGGCTCGGTGCCGACGTGCGTGGCCGCGTGCCACAGACGCTGCGTGTCGACGATGAGCTGAGCGCCGGCCGGCAGAGCGATGCGGTACTCGATGCTCGGGTCGGTGCGGTTCTCACGCAGGACGAAGAAGCTGTCCTTGTCGTCGGTGAGGTTGAAGAAGCCGCGCACCACCCAGCCGGTGCCGTCAGGGTTCAGACGGTTGTTGTCGTCCTGGTGGAGGTTGTAGAGGCACTCGCCGTAGGGAGTCGGCTGCAGCTCGATCACGCGGCAACGGCCGACGTTCGCACCGGGCTCCTGCGCGCGACGCGTGAGGTTCGGCGCCTTGGCGGTCTGCGAGTCGATCCAGACGCCGTCCTTGTCGGTGCGCGGCGGCTTGTGGTTCCAGAAGCCGTTGCACTCGATCTCGCCCTTCGCGCTCGCAAGCGGAGCGAAGCGCGTGTCGCCCGAGGACTTCCAGTCGTTGTACTCGATGTCGAGCCACTCCTTGGGGTCGAGCTCCTGGTTGTAGCTGTCGAGTACGACGAATCCCTTGTCTTCGAGCGCCTTCGAGGTGATGTATCCCATGATCGAGGTCATGTCCTTTCATCGGGGGCCAGCACGTTTTAACAGGCCCTGATAAGGCAAGCCTAACAGCGGGCGCTGGGAGCGCCGCGGGGGGCCGCCGTGAATAAGCGAATAGACTGAATCGAGCGCCAGGGCGACTCCCCGGCGCGCTGCGGTACGGGAGGACGAGACACCAGTATGAGCACTGCGACCAACGTCGAGGCGACAGCCGTCAACACGATCGATTGGCTCGCAGCAGACTCCACGACCATCGTCGTTCCGGTGTATCAGAGGCAGTACCGGTGGGACATCGGGGGCTGCGAACAGCTCCTCGCCGATGTGCGGGCGGTCGCACGCGAGGATTACTCCCACCGCCATTTCATCGGCTCGATCCTGTCCGCCGCGGACGACTCGGATGCCGACACGGACCTCGTCCTGATCGACGGCCAGCAGCGGATCACGACGCTCATGCTGCTCGTCGCCGCCCTCCAGCACGCAGTGCGCGACAGCGACCCCGACCTCGCCGCCGAGCTCTCGCGCGTGCTCGTGCGTCCGGACGATTCCGCCCGCACCAAGCTGCGCCCGCACGACGCCTGGGCCGAGCTGTACGAGTCGGTTGTGCTCGAGCGCGACGATCACGGCGACCGGGAATCGCGCTTCGACGACAACTACGCGTTCTTCCGCAGCCAGGTGCACGCCGACGAGGCGGCGTCGATCTGGCGCGGCCTGCGCAGGCTCGAGCACGTCTCGATCACGCTCGGCGCCGAGGCCAACGCGCAGCAGATCTTCGAGAGCCTGAACTCCACGGGTGAGCCGCTGCGCGATCACGAGCTCATCCACAACTACATCCTCATGGGGCTGACGCACTCCGAGCAGCTCGACGTCGAGGCGCGCTTCTGGCTGCCGATCGAACGCCACACGGGTGAGACGATCGGCGCGTTCTGGCGGCACTACCTCGTCATGACGACAGGTCGCGAGGTCGCCGCGAACGGCGAGCACGGCGTGTACAGCGCCTTCCGGCACTCCTTTCCCCGTGTGGACGTCAAGCACCTTCAGGCGGATGCCGAGGTCTGGCGCCATTACGCCGAGATCTACGGCATCCTGCTCGATCCCTCACTCGAGACCGATCCCGAGATCGCCGCGCAGCTCCGGGGTGTGAACACGTTCGGTCGCGCCGCCTACCCGCTCGTGCTCAGCGTGTACAGCGATCATGCACGGGGCCTGATCGAGCGCGCGGAGCTGCTGCAGACTCTCGAGTGGATCCAGGCGATGTACCTTCGCCGCACTCTCGTCAGCCTTCCGAACGAACGTCTCGTCGCCCGCCTGTGCCGTGCGCGCGCGAACGGCCGCGACGCCCTCGCGCGGGCCTTCGCACGCATCACGCCCTCCGACGAGCGGGTGAGCGCCGTGCTGAAGTACAGCGAGCTCCCCCACCCCGCCTACGTCCTCGGGCGCATCGAGGGGGTCGAGGACACGACCCACTACGACGTGGAGCACATCGTCCCGACGGTGCCGAGCGACAGCTGGTCGGGCGACGGGCAGCGGCCCTGGATCGACTACTCCGACGACGAGCGCAACGCCCATCGCGCCCTCGCTCCGACGCTGGGCAACCTGACGCTGCTCGAGCAGGATCTCGCGGAGCGCTGGTTCGGCGAGTCCTACGACGTCAAACGGTCGTCCGCCTACGCCCGCAGCTCCGTCGCAGAGACCGCTGCGCTCGCAGAGACCCCGACCTGGGGCACCGCGGCGATCTCGGCGCGGACCATCCGCCTGACTGCCGATCTCCTCCGCATCTGGGCACGGCCGGCGCTGCCCGAGATCGACGACGACGGCCTGACTCCCGTGCTCGACGCGGTGCGCCGCCGCGGCTGGCCCGCCGGCTGGGAGCGCGAGTTCGAGTACGTCGAGTACCGGGGCGAGCGCTGGGAGGTCTACGACGTCAAGCATATGTTCAACCGGGTGTTTCGGCGCGCCTGGACCGACACGCGCGACGCCGCCGTCACCTACTGCACAGCGCACGGCGGGCCGATCTACGACGCGACCGCGTGGAAGGGCCAGTGGGACCGGCTCGATGACACGCACCATCTGTACATGGGCTGGGACTCGAACTACATGATGAACGCGGTGCAGGGCGTCCTTGACGAGGCGGGCATCGCCTCCGAGGTCTTCGTGAAGTACTCCTATATCGGGAATGTGATGTGACATGACAGGCACCACCAGCATCCACCGCCTCCTCGATCTCGCGATCGAGGAGCACACCCTGACGCTGCCTCTCGTGTGGGACGATCCCGCCGACCCTCGCACGATCGACGTCTTCGCCCGCGTGGTGACGCGCGACGGGGGCGACCATCTCCCCTACCTCGTGTTCCTGCAGGGCGGGCCGGGCCACGAGGCGCCGCGACCGTTCCACGCCTCCACGGCGCCGACGTGGCTCGACGAGGCCCTCGCGCACTACCGGCTCGTGCTGCTCGACCAGCGCGGCACGGGGCTGTCGAGTCCTGTGGGCGATGACGCTCTCGCGCAGGGGTCCGCAGCCGTCGCCGAGTACCTCACACACCTGCGCGCCGACTCGATCGTGCGCGACTGCGAGGCGTTCCGCGAGCACCTGGGCGCCATCACCTGGAGCGTCCTCGGGCAGTCGTTCGGCGGGTTCACGACCCTCGCCTACCTGTCCACGCACGCCGACTCGCTCGCGGACGTCTACATCACCGGAGGCCTCAGCACGGTCGGTCGCCACCCCGACGAGGTCTACGCCCTCTGCTATGACAAGATGCGCTCGGCCTCGGCGCGCTACTACCGCCGCTTCCCCGCGCACCGCGACCGGATGCGCCGGCTCGTCGATCTCGCGGGCTCAGGCGAGATCATCCTGCCCGACGGAGAGGTGGTCTCCCCCTCGCGGCTGAGGTCGGTGGGGTCCGCGCTCGGCACGGACGACGGCTGGCAGACCGTGTGGTCGCTGCTGGAGCGCGACCCGTCGTCGAACGCGTTCCGGTACGACCTGCAGCACGCGATGCCGTTCGACGGGCGCAACCCGATGTACTTCGCGTTCCACGAGTCGAGCTACGCCGACGGTCAGGCGACTCGCTGGTCGGCCGAGCGCGTGGAGCCCGACGACTTCCGCGACGATGTGACGCTCTTCACGGGCGAGCACATCCGCCGGGAATGGACCGAGACGGTCCCGGCGTTCCAGCCGTGGCGCGACGTGGCCCTGGAACTCGCAGAGTTCGAATGGCCGCGCGTGTACGACGCCACCGCGATCGCGGCCTCCGGGGCCACGGGCGCTGCCGCGGTGTACGTGAACGACGTCTACGTGCCCGTGGAATTCTCGCTCGAGACCGCGAGCCTGCTGCCCGGCGTCGACCTGTGGGTGACGAGCGAGCACGAGCACAACGGACTCCGCTCCGGAGGCGTGCTCACGCGCCTCATCGATCTCGCGCACGGTCGCCGCATCCGCTGAACGTCATCCCGTGGGGGGACGCGATCGCTGCGGCCTCCCCGTAGCCTGGGTGTCATGGCCGAGACCGTGGGAATGCTCCTGACGATCGCGATCGTGCTCGTGGTGGTGATCGCGGTCGTCGTCGTGATCGTCGCGGTGTACTCGCGGCTGCCGCTCGAGCGCAAGTACGAGGGCCCGGGCGGCGGGCTGGGCGGCTCCTTCGAGGCCGTCTGGATGCCGTCGGCGCACGGTGCCGGCATGGAGCGCGACCGGCAGACGAAGCGCACGGCACCCGCTCCCGTCGCGGGGGATCCGCCGAACGGCATCCGCGGCGACCGCATCACCCTCGATCTCTGAGCCGCCCCCAAGCCCGTCTATTTGCGTCATATGGCGCAAACCGTTCGTCTATTCGCGCCGTTCGGCAGAAATAGACGGGCTGGGGACGGGCGGGGAAGGGGGCGGGAGATACGACGAAGGCCCCGGTTCCGAGGAACCGGGGCCTTCGCTGTGCGGAGTCCTTACTTGGAGGAGCCGCCGAAGCCCTTGAAGCGCTGGTTGAACTTCTCGACACGACCGGCCGAGTCCATGATGCGCTGCTTGCCCGTGTAGAACGGGTGCGAGGCCGAGGAGATCTCGACGTCGATCACCGGGTACTCGACACCGTCCAGCTCGATGGTCTTGTCGCCGGTGACGGTCGAACGGGTGAGGAAGGTCTCTCCCGAACCCAGGTCGCGGAACACGACGGCCTTGTACTCGGGGTGGATGTCAGTCTTCATGGGATTCCTTAGCTACTGCCCTGGATTGTGCCAGGGACGAGGGAAGTCTGCGGTGCGAATGCACCAAGGATCGATTCTATCAGATCGATTCTCGCAGTCCGCGCGAGAGCTCAGGACGCGGCTCGAGCGGCGTAGCGGCCGCCCTCGCTCGTGAGCGAGATCGGCATTCCGAAGGTCTCCCCCAGCGCCTCGGCGGTGAGAGTCTCGGCGATCGGACCCGCTGCGACGATGCCGCCGTCGCGGATCAGCAGGACGTGGGTGAACCCGACCGGGATCTCCTCGACGTGATGCGTGACCATGAGCATCGCCGGCGTGGTCGGCGCCGAGGCGTAGCCGCTGAGCAGCGCCAGGAGCTCCTCGCGCGAGCCCAGGTCGAGCGAGGCGGTCGGCTCGTCGAGCAGCAGGAGCTCGGGGTCCGTCATGACGGCTCGGGCGATCTGGACGCGCTTCTGCTCACCGTCGCTCAGCGTGCCGAACGTGCGGTCGGCGAGATGCTCGAGCCGCCAGTCGCCGAGCACCCGCAGCGCGCGCCGCTCGTCGATGTCCTCGTAGCTCTCGTTCCAGCGGCCGAGCACCGAGTACGCGGCCGTGAGCACGGTGTTCAGCACCGTCTCGTCGCGCGGGATGCGCTTGGCCATGGCCGACGATGCGAAGCCGATGCGCGGGCGCACCTCGAAGACGTCGGTGCGGCCCAGCGTCTCCCCCAGTACCGTGACGGTGCCGGCGGTCGGGTGCATCAGCGTGTCGGCGAGCTGCAGCAGCGTCGTCTTTCCCGCGCCGTTCGGCCCGAGGATGACCCAGCGCTGATCGTCGTCGACCCGCCAGGTCACGTGATCGATGATGTTGCGCCCCTCGCGGCGCACGACGACGTCGGTGAATTCCAGAGCGCTCGACATGCCCTCCAGCCTATCGGCTCAGGCGGTCAGCTCCGCGTACAGCGCGCGCGTGGTGTCGGCGATCGCCGCCCAGCTGAAGTCGTCGCGCGCGCGTTCCCGTCCGGCATCGCCGTACTCCCGCGCCCGGGCAGGATCCGTGGCGACCTCCGTGAGCACCGCCGCGAGGTCCGAGACGAAGCGGTCGGGGTCGACGGGTGTGCCCGTTCCGTCCTGCACCTGCTCGATCGGCACCAGTCTGCCCGTGACGCCGTCGACGACGACCTCGGGGATGCCGCCGGTCGCCGTGCCGACGACGGCCGCGCCGCACGCCATCGCCTCGAGGTTCACGATCCCGAGCGGCTCGTACACGGAGGGGCACACGAACGTCGTCGCAGCGGTGAGGATCGCGGACAGCTCGTCGCGCGGCAGCATCCGCTCGATCCACACCACACCGTCGCGGGTCTGCTGCAGAAGGCGGACGCCCTCCTGCACCTCCGCCATGATCTCGGGGGTGTCGGGCGCGCCCGCGCAGAGGATCAGCTGCACCTCGGGCGGGAGCAGCCGCGCGGCCCGCAGCAGGTACGGCAGCCCCTTCTGCCTGGTGATCCGTCCGACGAACACCACCGACGGCCGCGCCGGATCCATGCCGATGGACCGCAGGAATGCCTCGTCGTGCACGGGTCGCCACTTGTCGACATCGATCCCGTTGTGGATCACCCGCACCCTGGTCGGGTCGACGGCCGGGTAGCTGCGCAGGATGTCCGCCCGCATGCCGGCACTGACCGCGATGACGGCTGCGGCGTTCTCATAGGCGAGCTTCTCGATGCCGCCCGAGACCGCGTAGCCTCCGCCGAGCTGCTCGGCCTTCCACGGACGCAGGGGCTCGAGGCTGTGGGCGGTGAGCACGTGCGGGATGCCGTGCAGCTGCGAGGCGAGGTGCCCGGCGAAGTTCGCGTACCAGGTGTGGCTGTGCACGAGGTCGGCATCGGAGATCGCCGCGACGATCTCGAGATCGGTGCCGAGCGTCTGCAGGGCAGGGTTCGCGGACGCGAGACCCGCGGGCGTGCGATACGCGAAGGTGCCCGATTCGTCGCGCTCCGCGCCGAACGCCCGGACTGTCACATCGACCGTCTCGCGGAGCGCCGACACGAGCTCGGCGACGTGCACGCCGGCCCCTCCGTAGATCTCCGGCGGGTATTCCTTCGTGATCATCTCGACGCGCATTCTTAGACGCTAGTGACTCGCTTGTCCAGATGCTAGTTCCGCGAGGGCCGCGGCATCTAAGGTGGGGTCATGTCAGCACCAAAGAAGGTCTTCGGTATCATCCTCGCCGGCGGCGAGGGCAAGCGGCTCATGCCTCTGACCGCTGACCGGGCCAAACCCGCCGTACCGTTCGGCGGGCAGTACCGGTTGATCGACTTCGCGATCTCGAACCTCATAAACTCCGGCCTACGCCAGATCGTGGTGCTCACCCAGTACAAGTCCCACAGCCTCGACCGGCACATCTCGCAGACCTGGCGGATGTCCGCGCTGCTCGACTCCTACGTCGCGTCCGTCCCCGCCCAGCAGCGCCTCGGCAAGCGGTGGTTCTCCGGATCGGCCGACGCGATCCTGCAGAGCATGAACCTGCTGAATGACGAAAAGCCCGACATCGTCGTCGTGATCGGCGCCGACCACGTGTACCGGATGGACTTCCGCCAGATGCTGGAGGCTCACATCGAATCCGGGGCGAAGGCCACGGTCGCCGGCATCCGTCAGCCTCTCGCGCTCGCCTCGCAGTTCGGCGTGATCGACGCCGACACGGAGTCCGGCCGCATCCGGCAGTTCCTCGAGAAGCCGACGGATGCCGAGGGCCTCTCGGACTCCCCGCACGAGGTGCTCGCCTCGATGGGCAACTACATCTTCGACGCCGATGCGCTGATCGCGGCCGTCGAAGCCGATGGGGAGTCACCGACTTCGGGTCACGACATGGGCGGCGACATCGTGCCCTACTTCGTCGACCGCGGCGAAGCCGGGTACTACGACATGAAGCAGAACGAGGTGCCCGGCTCCTCGCCGCGCGACCGCTCGTACTGGCGGGACGTGGGGACGATCGACTCGTTCTACGACGCGCACCGCGACCTCATCGCGACCCTGCCTATCTTCAACCTCTACAACATGGAGTGGCCGATCCACTCGCAGGCGGTCAACTCGCCGCCCGCGAAGTTCGTGCGCGATTCGGTGGGCCGCATCGGCAACGCGATCGACTCGATCGTCTCGCTGGGCTCCGTGCTCTCCGGCACCCATCTGGAGCGCAGCGTCGTGGGCCCCTGGACTCTCGCGGGGGGCGGGTCCACGATCACGGATTCCGTGCTGTTCGACCATGTGCAGGTCGGGGCGGGCTCTCGTGTCCATCGCGCGATCCTCGACAAGAACGTCGTGCTCGCCGACGGGGCGACCGTGGGCGTGGATCGCGAACGCGACCTCGCGCGCGGCTTCACCGTGACCGAGTCCGGCATCACGGTCGTCGGCAAGGGCGTGTTCATCGAGCCGTGACCGGGCCGGGTCGGCGCGTGTCATGACGTCCGAGCGCGACGGTCCCGGTCGCTAGGCTCGACGGGTGACCTCCGCGCGCTTCCTCGTCGTCCTCGATGCAGACTCCACCCTGATCCGCAACGAGGTGATCGAGTTGATCGCCGACGAGGCCGGGCGCCGCGCCGAGGTGCAGGCCGCGACCGAGGCGGCGATGCGGGGTGAGGTCGATTTCGCGACGAGCCTGCGCTCCCGGGTCTCCGCTCTCGCCGGTGTCCCCCTCGCCGGGTTGGAGCGCGTGCGCGCCCGCGTCGAGCCGACACCGGGCGTGCACGCGCTGACCGCCGCGATCCATGCCCGTGGCGGAGTCGTGGGCGTCGTCTCCGGCGGCTTCCACGAGATCCTCGATCACATCGCGCCGGGACTCGGCGTCGACCGCTGGCGCGCCAACCGCCTGGATGTGCGGGACGGCGCGCTCTCGGGACGAGTCGACGGCGACATCGTGGATGCCGCGGCCAAGGCGGCGTCGCTGCAGGAGTGGGCGGGCGAGCTCGGCGTCCCCCGGCGCGCGACGATCGCGATCGGCGATGGCGCGAACGACCTCCTCATGATGGGCGTCGCAGGGCTCGGCCTCGCGTTCAACGCCAAGCCCGCTGTGCGCGCCGCCGCGAGCCTCGTGATCGGGCCGCAGGACCTGTCCGAGGTCATCCCGCTGCTGCCGTAGCGGATGTCGGTGGCCCCGTCTATCGTCGGGCCATGGACATCATCCTCATCCCCGGGCTGTGGCTCGACGCTGACAGCTGGAACGACGTGACCCCCGACCTCGAGCGTGCGGGACACACCGTGCACGCGCTCACCATGCCCGGGGTCGGAGCCTCGGCCGCGGACTCCGCCGAGATCGGCATCGCCGATTGGGTAGCCGCAGGTGTCGCCGCGGTGGACGCGATCGGCGGGCCGGTCGCCGTGGTCGGACACAGCGGCGGCGGCAACGTGGCATGGGGCGTCGCCGACGCCCGCCCGGACGCGGTCGCCCGCGTGGTGTTCGTCGATACCGTGCCGCCGCCCTCGGGTGCCGCGATCAGCGAGTTCGAGGTGGTGGACGGCGTGATCCCGTTCCCGGGGTGGGATTTCTTCCCCGCGGAGGACGTCGACGACCTCGACGAGGCGACCAGGGCTCGCACCGTCCCGCTCACCCGCAGCGTCCCGGCGAGGGTGCCGACCGATCCGGTGGTCCTCGACGGCGGCCGCCATCGTGTTCCAGTGACTCTGCTGATGGGCGGCCTCGACCACGAGACGCTGCTGTCGGAGCTCGACCAGTGGGGGTCTTACGGAGATGAGTTCCGTAACATCGCCGACACGGAGGTCGTGCGGATCGGCTCCGGGCACTGGCCGCAGTTCTCGGTTCCGGACCGTCTGGCGGAGCTCATCGACTCGGCGGTCTCCCGACGCTCCTGAGCGGCGGAAGAGTCACCCGGGGCTGTCATCCCGGCAACGAGAAACGTGCGCGGTCAGTGCCCCATGCCGAGGCCGCCGTCGACCGGGATCACGGCGCCGGAGATGTAGCCCGCGTCGTCGCCCGCGAGCCAGGTCACGACTCCTGCGACCTCGTCGGCCGTCGCGAAGCGACCGGCGGGGATGTTCGCCTTGTACTGCGCCTGGGTTTCCTCGGGGAGTTCGGCGGTCATGTCGGTCTCGATGAATCCGGGGGCGACGACGTTGGCCGTGATGCCTCGACCGCCGAGTTCGCGCGTGATCGATCGCGCGAAGCCGACCAGGGCGCTCTTGGACGCCGCATAGTTGGCCTGACCGGCCGAGCCGTACAGTCCGACGACGCTCGAGATGAGGATGATGCGGCCGAAGCGTGCGCGGAGCATGCCCTTCGACGCGCGCTTGACGACGCGGAAGCTTCCGCCGAGGTTCGTCGCGACCACGCTGTCGAAGTCGTCCTCGCTCATGCGCAGGAGGAGCGTGTCCTTCGTGATTCCCGCATTCGCGACGAGGACCTCGACCGGCCCGAGCTGCTGCTCGACCTCGGTGAAGGCTGCGTCGAGCGACGCGGAGTCGGTCACGTCAGCGCGAACGGTCAGGGTCCCGTCGGGTCCCTCGCCGCTGCGGGCGGTGACAGCCACGCGGTAGCCGTCGCGGACGAAGCGCTCGGCGATGGCCCGGCCGATGCCGCGGTTGCCGCCGGTGACGAGGACGACGCGCTCAGAACTCATTTCCACTCCAGATCTGGCCGCACGGGTCGACGGCCGGGTCGCCATCGATCCTAGTCGTCGGCCAGGGGACGTCACCCGACTCATGTTTGACAGCATGCAGGTACGCCTGGAACGCTGAACGCGACGAAAGGCACGAGCGTGAGCGACAACAGCATCCCCACCTCCTCCGACGGGCAGCGGCCAACGCCGCCGCCTCCAGCCGCACCGCTGGCTCCGCCGTACCAAGCCACGCCCGCGTACCCACCGGCGCCCACGTACCCGCAGACGGCGTCGTACCCACAGAATCCGCCGTACCCGCAGAACCCGACGTACCCGACAGGGTCTCCGACCCAGGCGTATCCGGGCGCGGCGCCCACACCCGCACCGGCATACGGCAGCGCCCCTGCGCAGCCGGTGTACCCGGCAGGTTCGTACGCCCAGCCCGGCGCCTACCAGGTCCCGGCACACCCCGCGACGATCTATCCCGCGCAGCGTCCGAACAGCGGCCTCGCGATCACCTCGCTCATCTGCGGCATCGCGGGCGTCGTCCTCGGTGGCGTCTTCTTCTGGTTGATCCTGCCGTTGCTGATCCCCATCGTCGCGGTGATCACGGGACATATGGCCCTTCGACAGACCAAGGCGAACCCCGCGATCGGTGGACGCGGCATGGCCTTCGCAGGGCTCATCATGGGCTACGTCATGGTCGGGTTCCTCCTCCTCGGGATCGTGATGACCGTCATCAGCTTCCTGTTCGTCGGCGCCTTCACGCTGCCTTTCGTCTTCGCCACCTGAGACCTCGACACGGCGCGGCGAGCGGCCGCGTGAACGCGCCGGATCGGCATGCCGCGCGCCTCATTGCGGCGTAGGCTGGACTCATCGTGAAGAGCAAGCGTCTGACACCCGCTGTCACCTCCCTGCCGCAGTCGCCGCAGGCCGAGAGTGATCACCGTGTGCGCCGCTACGCCCTGACGATGACGATCCGCATCGTCTGCTTCGGTCTCATGATGTTCGTGCAGCCTTACGGCTGGTACACGTGGGTCTTCGCGTCCGCCGCCGCCGTGCTGCCGTACATCGCCGTGGTCTTCGCGAATGCGGGCAGCGACAGCACCGAGACGACGGCCGAATCGCCCGTGCAGGAGATCGAGGCTCCTCGGCGTCCGGAGTCCGAGGACGTCCGGACGTCGGAGACCGCGGACCCGTGGATCATCACGATCCATGAGAGCGGCCAGGATCGAGCGTGACCGGGCTCGAATGCTCGCGTGCCGGATGCCGGGACGCGGCCGTATCCCAGGTGGTGTGGCGCAACCCGCGCATTCACGCCGCTGATCGGGAGAAGATCTGGCTCGCGTGCCCCGAGCACGTGTCGTTCCTCCGCGACTACCTCGCCGCACGCGACTTCCCGGTGACGGTCCGCGACCTTCCTGCGGCAGCGACGGACGGAGCTCTCTCATGAGCGCCCGCCTGCGGCGGTGGAGCGTCTACGTGCTCATCGCCATCGGCTTCGCCGTCGCGTGCGCCTTCCTGTCGCACTGGCAGTTCGAGCGCAACGAGTCACGAGCCGAGCAGATCGCCCTGGTCGAGAAGAACTACGATGCCGAGCCCGTGCCGCTCGCCGACCTCATCGGCGCCGATGGGCAGCTCGACGCCGGCGACGTGTGGCACCCCGTCCTGCTCCAGGGCGAGTACCTCGCCGATGAGCAGCTCCTCGTTCGCAATCGTCCGCACGGCGGCACCAGCGCGTTCGAGGTGCTCGTACCCTTCCGGGACGTCGATGGGCGCGTGTTCATCGTCGACCGCGGGTGGGTCCCGCCGGGCGACGGCGACTCCCCGGATGCCGTGCCCGCACCGCCGTCTGGCGAGGTCGAGGTCGTCGTGCGTCTGCGACCCGGTGAACAGCTCCCGGCCTCCGGTCGCGGTGCCCCCGAGGGACAGGTTCCCACGATCCATCTGCCGTCCATCGCAGACCTCGTGGGCGAGGACGTCGTCACCGGCGCCTATGGACAGATCGTGAGCGAGGACCCGGCACCTGACGCCGCACTCGGGGGCTTCGACTCCCCCACCGACGACCCGGGACCGCATCTGTCGTATGCGATCCAGTGGATCCTGTTCGCGATCATGGGCTTCATCTTCATCGGCTACATCATCCGCACCGAGGTCATGAAGCATCGCGAAGAGGTCGAGGGCCGCCCGGCACCCGAGAAGAAGCCGCGGCGACGCGATGCGGATGCCGACATCGAGGACGAGCTGCTCGACGCACGCTGATCGGTTGACTGTCGGGGATCCCCGCTCAGTCGACGGCGACGGTGTGCGACCAACCGGTCTCGGCCGGCACATAGACGACACGGGTGTGGCGGCGGTCTCGCGATCCCTGCCAGAACTCGATGCGATCGGGAACGATGCGCCAGAGCACCCAATCCCCGTCGGCGACGCGCGCCTGGGCGGCCCGTGACCGAGCCGCGAGATCGACGGCGCTCTCTCGAGCAGTCGCTTCTTCGATTCGACCGCGCACCCGCACGGCGCGCACCTGCGGCTGCCACCAGAAGTTCAGCGCCGCGGCCGGGGCGGCGGCGAGCTGTGCAGCTTTCCGCGACGACCGGGTGCTCGCGATCGCCCATCCGCGCTCGTCGACCCGCTTGAGGATGAGGGTCCGCGCGTCCGGCACGCCCTCGGCATCCACCGTCGCGAGCGTGGCCGTGTGCGGCTCGGGGACCGCGGCGGCATCCGCCGCCTCCATCCACTCGGCGAAGAGGACTGCCGGGTCCTCCGGCAGCGCTTCGAGATCCCACTCGGGCGCGTCACCGGTGAGGGCGTGCCTGCCGCGCAACCCGTCGTTGAGCCTGGTGTCGAGCGTCGAGTCGTCGTGCGTCACGGTTCGAGCCTAGGACACGCGTGCACGCGACGACCGAGCCGGTCAGGCGAGCTCGATCAGCTCCTGGTACTCCTGGTTCCAGATGTCCTCGACGCCGTCGGGCAGGATGAGCACCCGCTCGGGGTTGAGGGACTGCACGGCGCCCGGGTCGTGCGACACCAGCACCACGGCACCCTCGTAATGCGCGAGCGCACCGAGGATCTCTTCGCGCGAAGCGGGGTCGAGGTTGTTGGTCGGCTCGTCCAGGAGCAGCAGGTTCGCGGAAGAAACGACGAGCGTCGCGAGCGACAGACGCGTCTTCTCCCCGCCCGACAGCACGCCGGCCGGCTTCAGGACGTCGTCTCCCGTGAACAGGAACGATCCGAGCACCTTGCGAGCCTCGGTCTCGGTGATGTGCGGGGCGGCCGACACCATGTTCTCGAGAACGGACCGGTTCACGTCGAGGTTCTCGTGCTCCTGCGCGTAGTAGCCGACCTTGAGGCCGTGTCCCGGCTCGAGCTGGCCGGTGTCGGGCTTGTCGACTCCGGCGAGCATCCGCAGCAGGGTGGTCTTGCCGGCGCCGTTGAGTCCGAGCACGACGACCTTGGAGCCGCGATCGATCGCGAGGTCGACGTCCGTGAAGATCTCGAGCGATCCGTAGGACTTCGACAGTCCGGATGCCATAAGCGGCGTCTTGCCGCACGCGGCGGGCTTCGGGAACCGCAGCTTCGCGACGCGATCCTCCTGGCGCACATCGTCGAGTCCGGCGAGGAGCTTCTCTGCACGCGCGATCATCTGGTGCGCGGCGGCGGCCTTCGAGGCCTTGGCACCGAAGCGCGCGGCCTGCTGCTGAAGGGTGGTCGCCTTCTTCTCGGCGTTCGCGCGCTCCTTCTTGCGACGCTCCTCGTCGGCGGCGCGCTGACGCAGGTAGTTCTTCCAGTTCATGTTGTACGCGTCGATGACCTGACGGTTCGCATCGAGGTAGAACACCCGGTTCACGGTCTCGCCGACGAGCTCCACGTCGTGGCTGATCACGATCAGCCCGCCCTTGTAGTTCTTCAGGAACTCGCGCAGCCACACGACGCTGTCGGCGTCGAGGTGGTTCGTCGGCTCATCGAGGATCATCGTGTCGGCATCCGAGAACAGGATGCGGGCGAGCTCGATGCGGCGGCGCTGGCCCCCCGAGAGCGTCTTGAGCGGCTGGTCAAGGATGCGGTCGGGAAGCGACAGATTGTTCGCGATCGACGCGGCCTCGGCCTCGGCCGCGTATCCGCCCTGGCCCTCGAACTGCTCGGTGAGGCGCGCGTAGCGCTTCATCGCCTTATCGGCGACGGCCGGGTCGTCCGATCCCATCGCGACGGTCGCCTCTGCCATCCCGAGCGCCAGGCTGCCGAGGCCGCGGGCGTCGAGGATGCGGGTGCGGGCGAGCATCTCCGGATCGCCGGAGCGCGGGTCCTGCGGGAGGTAGCCCAGTTCGCCCGACCGCGTGACGCTGCCGCCGGAGGGCAGCACATCGCCGGCGAGCACCTTGGTCAGAGTGGTCTTGCCCGCTCCGTTGCGTCCGACGAGTCCGATCTTGTCGCCGTCGTTGACGCGGAACGACACGTTCTCCATGAGGAGGCGTGCGCCCACGCGGATCTCGAGTTCGTGCACGGCGAGCACAGCGGATGTCCGTTCGTCAGAGGGGGAAGCAGGTCGAGCGACCAGCCTCCCAGTATAGATCGCCCAGCTGGGTGCTCAGTCGAAGTACAGCCGGTGGTGCAGACGGCATCCGGGGTTGAAGCCCGCCGCGCACTGCGGGCAGGCGTCCGCGTCGAGGTAGGCGTCGATCCGCAGGCGGGACCCGCAGACCCCGCAGAGCACGGCTTCTTCGTGACGGTCCTCCACAGGCCACTGCGCTGCGGGGTGATCCGCGATCGTCGCATGGCACTCGTGGCACGGGTACCACTCCCCGCAGCACGCGAAGCGCAGGGCGATCACGTCGAGCGGGCCGTGATAGTGCTCGCAGCGCGTCTCGTCGTCGACCAGAAGACCGAGCACGAGTGTCTCGCCGACCAGCGCGGACCTCTGCGAAGTCACTCTGCGGAGTGATGCGGTCGATACTCCGGGGTGATGCTTCACGACCCTCCTGCTTCCTAGCCTTCTCGGGTGGATGTTATCAACGAGCTCATTCTGCAGACCGTCGCGTCGCCGTGGCTGTACCTCGTGCTGTTCGTCGTGACCGTGATCGACGGATTCTTCCCGCCCGTGCCCAGCGAGACGGTGCTCGTCGCGGCGGCTGCCGTCGCGGCGTCGACAGGGGCGCTGTGGATGCTGCTCCCGCTGGGTCTCATCGCGGCGGTCGGGGCGGCGATCGGCGACAACATCGCCTTCGCGATCGGGCGTCGCGTCGGCACCACACGCTGGGCATGGATGCGGCGCCCGCGGGTCTCCGCCGCGTTCGCCCATGCGCACCACGCTCTCGATCGGCGCAGCGCCGCGCTGATCCTCGGCGCACGGTACATCCCGGTCGGGCGGGTCGCGGTGAACATGTCGGCGGGCGCTCTCGGTTTCGCCTGGCGTCGCTTCGTGCCGCTGAGTCTCGTCGCCGGCACGAGCTGGAGCGCTCTGAGCCTCGCGATCGGCCTCCTCGCCGGCGCCTGGATCACGGATCAGCCGCTCCTCAGCGCGGGCATCGGGATCGCGGTCGCGCTGCTCCTCGGTCTCGTGATCGACCGCATCACGGCAGCCCGGCGCCGCCGCGACCCCGTACCGCACCTGGCAGGATGACTGTCATGGCACGATCACGGCAGCGCACCGAACGGGTGTCCCGGGTCGATCGTCGCACCGTCGCGTTCGCGCTCCTGGGCACCGCGGTCGTCGTGCTCTACTCGGTGTTCGTCCCCCTGCAGACCGTGCTCTTCGACACTCCGCTGCCGCTGTCGTTCATCCTCGGCGCCGCGGTGTGCGGGGCTCCGCTGCTGGCGGTCAACCGGCCGCGGACCGCGATCGCACTGTTCGCCGTGGCGGCGGTCGCATCGCCGCTGTTCGTCTCGATCGCTGATGTGGCCGCGTCACCGTGGCCGTGGTCGGTCCCGGCTCTGCTGTCCTTCGTGCTCCTCGTCGGGGTCGTGACGTTCCGCCACGGTGCGCGCCTGGGTGCGTTCCCGCTCGTGATCGGCAGCCTGGCGTCGCTCGCGCTGCCGTTGCTCCGTCAGGACGTGCTCGCGCCCGCCGGCGTCGCCGCGAACGTCACGGCGAACCTCATCGTCACCGCATCCGTCGTTCTCGCGACCTATCTGATCGCAGCGCTGACCGCCGGCCGCCTTCGGGTCTCCGAAGAGCTCACGAAGGAACGAGAGCACTCGGCACTCGAGGAGTCCCGGCGGGCGCTCGTGGAGGAGCGCACGCGGATCGCCCGCGAGCTGCACGATGTGATCGCGCACAGCATGTCGGTGATCCAGGTGCAGGCGTCGACCGCGCGCTACCGGCTTCCCGAGATCGACCCGACCGCCGCGGAGGAGTTCGACAGCATCGCGGCGACCGCGCGGTCGTCCCTGACGGAGATGCGGCGGATGCTCGGGGTGCTGCGCACCGAGGACCAGACGGCCGATCTCGCACCGCAGCAGCGCATCGATGACATCCCCGCGCTGGTCGACACGATCCGACGCGCGGGCGTCACCGTCGGTCTGGAGATCACCGGGCCGGTCGCCGATGCGCCGACCGCGGTGCAGATCGCGACCTACCGGATCGCGCAGGAGGCTCTGAGCAATGCGGTGCGGCACGCGCACGGCGCTGCCGTCACGGTGCGGGTCCAGGCAGATGCCGCCCGTGTCGGTCTGCGGGTGCGCAATGCCCGTCCTGCCACCGCCGATGAACCCCGGAGCGGCGGTCACGGGCTGCGGGGCATGCGCGAGCGCGTCGAGCTGCTCGGCGGGACCTTCACCGCGTCTCCGACCCCCGACGGAGGCTGGGAGGTCTCTGCGACGCTTCCGACCGCCCTGCCTGCCGTCGACGCGACCGCCGATACGACAGCAGACACCGAGGAGAACCCGTGACGATTTCCGTGCTGATCGCGGACGACCAGGCCATGGTCCGCGCCGGCTTCGCCGCGCTCCTCGACGCCCACGACGGCATCCGGGTGGCAGGGCAGGCGGCGACCGGCGCGGAGGCCGTGACCCTCGCGGCGCGTCTCGACCCCGACGTGATCCTCATGGACGTGCGGATGCCGGAACTCGACGGCATCGAGGCCACGAGACGCATCCTCGGCCCCGGGTACTCCGCAGCGCACATCCCGCGGATCCTCATGCTGACCACGTTCGACATCGACGACTACGTGTACGACGCGCTCGAGGCGGGTGCCAGCGGGTTCCTGCTGAAGGATGCCCTGCCGGAGGAGCTCGTGCACGCGGTGCGCGTCGTCGCGGGCGGTGACGCGCTGCTGGCGCCGAGCGTCACGCGACGGATGATCGAGCAGTTCGCGGGACGTCGACCTGCCGCTCCGCGGTCGCAGACCGTGCTGGCCGATCTGACGGAGCGTGAACGCGAGGTGCTCGTGCAGATCGGCCGGGGCCGCTCGAACAGCGAGATCGCGGCGGAGCTGTTCATCGCCGAGCAGACGGTCAAGACGCACGTCGGCAAGGTGCTGTCCAAGCTCGGCCTCCGCGATCGCGTGCACGCCGTGATCCTCGCCTACGACACCGGGCTCGTCGAACCTGCTTCCTGACTCACCCCGCGGTAGGGGGTCGAACAGCCCCGCAGGGTGATCCCTCGGCCGCCACCCGCTCCATACGCTCCTCGGACACCCTGACCGAGGAGGACACATGGCCGCCGTCGAGGCACCACCGGCATCCGCATCCCGCGCATCGGCGCCGAGCACCCGCGACACCGCGATCGACCTCCTCCGCGCGCTCTGCGTGCTGGGCGTGGTACTGCTGCACGCGATCATGGTCGGGGTCACGGTGACGGATGCGGGACCGGTCTTCGAGAACGCGAGCGACGGGACGTGGTGGATCCTCCCGGTGAGCTGGGCTCTGCAGGTCATGCCCCTGTTCTTCATCATCGGAGGATTCGCGGGCATCATCGCCCACCGCCGGGGTCGGGAGCGCGGGCAGACGGATGCAGCCTTCGTGGCCACCCGCATCCACCGTCTGCTGCGGCCCGCCGTGCTCGTGATCGGCGTCGTCGGCGCACTGCTGGCGGCGCTGCTCCTCTCCGGAGTGCCCGGTCATCTCGTGGCGATCGCGGGGTTCCGCTTCGCGCAGCCGCTCTGGTTCCTCGGGGTGTTCCTGCTGTGCCAGGCGCTGCTGCCGGTGCTCGCCGCCGCGCACCGGCGTTCCCCGGTCGTCGCGCTGAGCATGCTCGCGGGGGCTGCGATCCTCGTCGACATCATGCGCGCCCATACCGGAGTCGACGCACTGGGCTTCCTGAACCTCGCGTTCGTGTGGCTGACGCTCCAGCAGCTCGGGTTCTTCCTCGCGGACGGCACGATCGACCGCCTGAGCCGCCGCACGCGCGGACTCGGCGCGGGTCTGGCGCTCCTGGTTCTGATCGGCTGCGTCGCGACGGGCGTCTACTCCCCCGACCTCGTCGCGAACATCAACCCTCCCACGGGTGCGCTGCTGCTCGTCGGAGTCGTGCACCTGGCACTCGTGTCGCTGCTCCGCGACCGCATCGCGCGGTTCAGCCGTCGGCCGTTGCCCGCTGCGTTCTCCGACTTCGTCAATCGACGCACCATGACGATCTACCTCTGGCACATGCCCGTGCTGCTCACGATGGCCGGGGCCGCGGCGTTGTTCTCGATCACCACCGGCGCGGTCCTTCCCGCGCCGAGCAGCGCCGCATGGTGGGCGGGTCGCCCGCTGTGGCTCCTGACAGCCGTCGTGCTGAGCGCCGTGGTCGCAGTGTCCCTGACGCGGTTCGAGAACCGGCCGGCACCCGCGTCCACGAGCTCGCCTCGGAGGCTCACCGTGGCGGTCGCCCTCGGAATCGCGTCGATCGCGCTTCTGCTGGTGGTGGGTACGACCGTGGTGACCGCGGCCCTCGCGGTGGTCGGATCGGTCGTGGCACTGCGCCTTGCGCGCCGCTCACACGAGCCCGCGCGCGGCGAGGGCGTCTCCGACGTCGTCCGCGTGTCGTAGCGTGCGCACCATGAGCGGCACGACGGCGCGCACGCCGAGACGGGTGCCTCGCGCACGCTGCGCGTCGGCGATGTCGCCGGCGAACCCCGACACCACGGGGATCATCGAGATCGCGAGCGACACGGTCATGGCGGCGGCCTCGGTGTCGATCCACCGTCGCAACGGCTGCAGCATCGTCCACAGCACCGCCAGCAGCTCGCTCATCCGCGTCGTGATCGTGAGCAGACTCGCGAGCAGGATCAACGCGACGACGCGCCCGGTGTTGATCCAGGCGATCTGCGGGGACACGAAGATCCACAGCGCGAGTCCCAGCACCAGGACCAGCCAGCGCAGCCGCCACACCTCCGTGCCGAGGACCCGGAGCGGGAGTCCGGCCACGAGGAACAGCAGCCCGACCCCGCAGAGAGACACCGCGATGCACACGGCGTCGTGAGCGAAGGCCGACAGCACGATCGCGATGACCGCGAGGGCGGCGAGCTTGATGCCCGCCGGAAGACGGTGCAGCACACTCGTACCCGGTCGGTGGAGCTGAATCACACGCACGACCTCCGGTAGTGGGCGATCACCCCGGCCGGCTCGTCGATCGCGATGACGCGCCCGTCGGCGAAGAGCACGGCTTCGTCACAACGCGCCGCGAGCTCGAGATCGTGCGTGACGATCACGACCTGAGCATTCTGCGTCAGCAGCAGATCGCCGATCCGCCGCGCGTTGCGGAGGTCGAGCAGCGTGGTCGGCTCATCCGCCACGATGACCGCGGGAGCGGTGATGAGCACGGATGCGAGGGCGAGCATCTGCTTGCGACCGCCGGAGAGAGCGGATGCCGGGACGTCGGCGTGATCCTGCAGCCCGTGGGCGGCCAGCGCCTCCCGCACCCGACGCTCGGTCTCGGCGCGCGAGACGCCCCGGATCGACAGCGCGAGGTCCTCCGCCGGCGTCGGCATGAGGATCTGCGCCTGCGGATCCGTGAACACGAAGCCGACGCGACGGCGCACCTCTCGGATCTCCTTCTGCACGTCGAGGCCGTGCACCGAGACTCGACCTGCCGTCGGGGCGACGAGGCCGTTGAGCAGCCGCGCGAAGGTCGACTTGCCCGATCCGTTGGCACCGACGACTGCGATGCGCGCTGCGTCGAGGCCGAGATTCACCTCGCGCAGGACTGTGCGCCCGTCGCGCTCGACGCTCACCCCGTCGAGCGCGATGTGCCGGGTGCGCGTGTCAGACCGCACGGGCGGGCGCACCGAGTGCGGGCCGTCGACCGAACGCCGGCGGGTACGCGCGCAGGAGTGCGAGGGTGAGCACGGTGGCGGCCGCGGCCTTGAGCAGGTCGCCGGGCAGGAACACGAGGCTGGAGAGCGCCGTCGGCGCGAGCTCGACGCCGAGGACGAGCGCCTGCACGGGGATGCCGAAGAGGTAGACGACGAGGATGCCGCCGACCACGGCGCCGAGTGCGGTGCGCCACCACGTGATGCGGCCTCCGCGCGCGATGACACCGATGACGATCGCGCCCGCGATCCATCCGATGAGGTAGCCGGCAGTGGGTCCCACGAAGACGCCGAGTCCCCCGCGTCCGCCCGCGAGCACGGGAAGTCCGATCGCCGCGAGGACGAGCACGAGGAGCACGGCCATCGGCGCGAGCCGCGGTCCGAGCACCATGCCGGCGAGCATGACTCCGAGCGTCTGCGCGGTCAGCGGCACACCGCCCGGCAGCGG
Organism: Microbacterium sp. GCS4; assembly: GCF_001262495.1. GTDB lineage: Bacteria > Actinomycetota > Actinomycetes > Actinomycetales > Microbacteriaceae > Microbacterium. The sequence continues at coordinate 62,092 of NZ_LGYE01000001.1, read as the reverse complement.
GACGGTCACGGTGCCCAGCACGACGATCAGTGCGGCGAAGACCGCGATGCGGGCGAGGTCGCGCCCGAGGTCGCTGCGATGCGAGGTCATGGTTCCTTCTTCCTGAACAGTGTTCACCTGAACGCTGTTCACTATACTCAGAGCATGAGCCCCGAGCACAACTCGACCAGGCACGACCGTGACAGCGTGGCGCGGATCGCGCTCGCCCTCCTCGACGAGGTCGGTCTGCCAGACCTCTCGATGCGCCGGATCGCCGCGCGCCTCGATGTGCAGCCCAGCGCGCTCTATTGGCATTTCGCGAGCAAACAGGAGCTCCTGGCCGACCTCAGCGACCGCATCACCGCGACGATCGACGGTTCCGGGACCGATGTGCTCACGACCGCGCGAACGATCCGCGACGCATTGTTCGCCCACCGAGACGGCGCCGAACTCGTGCTCAGCACCTACGCCCTGCGCCTCGGCTCCTCGCGCGCGCAGACCGCACTCGCCGCCGCCCTCCGCGACTCCGGCGCCGACGACCCCGACGATCGTGCCGCAGCGCTCCTGCAGTTCGTCCTCGGCCACGCCACCCTCGTGCAGCAGCGCATGCATGCCGACAGCCACGGAGCACTGCCCGACGACGGTCCGCACGACGTCACAGCCGGACTCGACCGCGTGTTCGACCTGGGAGTGACCGCGCTCTCCGGCATCCAGCGCTCCCCCGTGCAACCGCGCTGATCCGTCCCGCGCTGGTCGGCGGCCGACCGCGAGCGGCATCAGTCGCGTGGGGCTCAGTCGCGAGCGGGTTCCGCGGCGTGGCCGAGCCGCAGTCCCGGGACCAGCCCCACGAGCACGAGGGCGACGCAGAACGCGAACACGACGGCGAAGGCATCCGCTCCTCCTCCGAGCGTCGCGACGGCGAGTCCCGCGAGGGCGATCACGACCGCGGCTCCCGTGGAGTCCGAGATCGAGAGCGCCGAGGAGTTGAACCCCTGGTTCCCCGCGTTGGAATACGCGAGCGTGAGCACGGTGAGTCGCGGATACAGCAACCCCATGCCCGCTCCCGCGAACGCCCAGCCGACGATCACGAGCACCGGCGACACGGTGCCCAGCGCGGCGATCAGCACCGCGAGCATCGCGACGAGCAGGCACGACAGACTGATGAACGCGATCCGCGTGTTGCCGAGACGATCGCCGTAGCGGCCCTGCATCTGCGAGGCACCCGCCCACGCGAATGCCGCGAGCATGAGCGCGACGCCCGCCCAGGTCGCACTGAACCCGTATCGCTCGATCAGCAGGTACGGGATGTATGCCTCAGCGGCGAAGAACGTGCCCGCCGCGATGCCGCGCATCAGGACGACACTCGGCAGGCCGCGGCCCGCCCGGAGAGTGCGACGCGGGAGCAACGGCAGCACGGCGACCGCGATCACCGCGATGGCCCCGAGCGCCACCGGCCAGCCGATCGCGATCGGCATGTCGGCGCTGAACCCCACGGCCACGGCGAAGACGGCCACCACGACGGCCAGCGCGAGGCGGATGACGAGGGACCGACGGTCCTGCGGTTCGCCGTGCCCCAGGTCGAGAGCACGCAGGCGCACCGCGATGATCGCGAACGCGACGGCCGTGAGCACCGCGACACCGAGGAAGGCCCAGCGCCAGTCGAGGTACTCCGCGACCGCGCCCGCCAGGAACGGGCCGATCATCGACGGGACGATCCACGCGGCGGCGAAAGCGGCGAACACGCGTCCGTGCAGGTCCGGCGGGTAGAGACGGGCGACCACGACGTACAGGGCGACCGTCTGCCCGCCGGCGCCGAGCCCTTGCACGAGCCGACCGACCAGGAACTGGTGCATCGTGATCGCGAACCCCGACAGCAGAAGGCCGACGATGAACAGCGACACGGCGACGTAGAGCGCGGCTCGGGGGCCGCGGGCATCCGACCATGCGCCCGCCGCCACCATGCCGATCACGCTCGTCGCCAGGGTGCCGGCGAACGCCACCGCATACAGCTCGCGTCCGTCGAGCGCGTCGCTCACGATCGGCATGACCGTGGTGACCGCGAGCGCCTCGATCGCGGCGAGGAAGATCAGCGCGACGGAACCGGCCGTGACCCAGAGTCGTTCCCGGTCCCAGATGGAGGCGGGAACGGAGGATCCGCTCATCGGCCGACGAGCGCGGCGATGCGCTCGACGGCCTCGGTGATGATCTCCGGGCTCGTCCCGAAGTTCAGGCGCACATGACCGGCGCCCTCGGCTCCGAACGTCGACCCGGCGCTGAGCGCGACTCGCGCGTCCTTGAGGATGCGCCGGGCGGGAGCGTCGCCCCAGCCGAGACCCGAGAGATCGATCCACGCGAGGTAGCCCGCATCCGGGACGCGGTACTTCGCCTGCGGGAGGCGCGAGGCCAGGAGGTCCTCGACGAGCACCCGGTTGGCGTCGAGCGTGCGCAGCAGCCCGTCGAGCCACGGATCGCTCTCCTCGGAGAACGCCGCGACCGCGGCGAGGAGGCCGAACTGGCCGGTGCGCCACTCCACCTCGACCGGGAGACCGCGCACCACCGCACTGGTCTCGTCGACCGCAGTGACCATGAGCGCGCACTTGAGGCCGGCGAGGTTGAACGCCTTGCTGGCGCTCACCACCGCATAGCCGACGCGGCGCGCCGCGTCTCCCGCATCGAGGAACGGAGTGAAGCCGGTCCCCGGCTGCGCGAGCGGCGCGTGGATCTCATCGGAGACGACCGCCACCCCGAACTCCTCGGCGAGTTCGCCGAGCGCCGTGAGGGCGTCGCCTCGATGCACCGTGCCCGTGGGATTGTGCGGATTGCAGAGCAGGATGGCGGTGGCGCCGTCGTCGAGCGCTGCGCGGATGCCGTCGAGGTCCATCTCCCACGCGGTACCGCTGTCGCGAAGCGGCACGCGCACGACCTCCGCACCCGCCTCCGCCACGAGGTCGTAGAAAGGCGGGTAGATCGGCGGCATCACGACGACGCGCTCCCCCGGCTGCGTGACGCGACGGAGGATCTCGACGATCCCCATGCTCACGTCGGCCGTGGTGCGTACCCGCGTCGGGTCGACGTCCCACCCGAATCGTCGCTGGGCGAAAGCGGCGTACGACGACGCCACCGGGGTCCGTGACGCCACGTACCCCGTGTCGCCCGCGTCCAGCGCGCGCTGCAGCGCCTTCGTGACCTCCGGCGCGAGCGGGAAGTCCGTCTCGGCGACGAACAGAGGCAGGACGTCGTCCGGGTACTCGCGCCACTTCTCGCTGGTGCGCTTCCGCAGTTCGTCCAGCGGGAGCGCGGTGACCTCGAGCATCCTCAGATCGCGAAGCCCAGCGCGCGCATCATGTCGCGCCCGTCGTCCGTGATCCGCTCCGGGCCCCACGGCGGCATCCACACCCAGTTGATGCGGAAGCGGTCGACGACCTTGTCCAGCGCCTGGGCGGTCTGGTCCTCGAGCACGTCCGTGAGCGGGCAGCCGGCGCTGGTGAGCGTCATGTGGATGACGAGAGCATCGTTCTCGTCATCCCACGCGAGATCGTAGATGAGGCCGAGGTCGACGACGTTGATCCCGAGCTCGGGATCCATGACGTCTTTGAGAGCCTCGGTGACCTCGTCGTACTTCGCGTCGGTGAGGGTGGCTGTCATGCGATCAGCCTACGCCTCGACGGGGGCTGCGGGGTCGAGGAAACGGTCGTATCCCTCGTCCTCGAGCCGGTCGGCGAGCTCGGGGCCGCCCTCCTCGACGATCTTGCCCGCGACGACCACGTGCACGAAGTCGGGACGGATGTAGCGGAGGATGCGCGTGTAGTGCGTGATCAGCAGCACGCCGAGGCCCGTGGCCTCCTTGGCGCGGTTGACGCCCTCGGAGACGATCTTGAGCGCGTCGACGTCGAGACCGGAGTCGGTCTCGTCGAGCACGGCGAACTTCGGCTGCAGGACCTCCAGCTGGAGGATCTCGTGACGCTTCTTCTCGCCGCCCGAGAAGCCCTCGTTGACGTTGCGCTGCGCGAACTTCGGGTCCATGCGCAGGTTCGCCATCGACGCCTTGACGTCCTTGGTCCACTGACGGATCGAGGGGGCCTCGCCGTCGAGCGCGGTCTTGGCGGTGCGCAGGAAGTTGGTGACCGTCACGCCGGGGATCTCGACCGGGTACTGCATCGCGAGGAACAGACCCGCGCGGGCGCGCTCGTCGACGCTCATCTCGAGGACGTCCTCGCCGTCGAAGGTGATCGAGCCGGAGGTCACGGTGTACTTCGGGTGCCCGGCGATCGTGTAGGCGAGCGTGGACTTGCCCGAGCCGTTGGGGCCCATGATCGCGTGGGTCTCACCGGTCTTCATGGTGAGGGTGATTCCGTTGAGGATCGGGGTGGTCCCGGCCTCGGTCTCGACCGTCACGTGCAGGTCGCGGATTTCGAGAACAGACATTCAGACTTCCTTCGTCACAGTCGGGTCGATGAGCACGTCGTCGCCGTCGATCTCGACGACGTAGACCGGAACGGGCTCATAAGCGGGGAGGTTCTGGGGCTTGCCGGTGAGCAGGGAGAACGCCGAGCCGTGGGCCCAGCACTCGACCGTGTCACCCTCGACGAACCCCTCGGAGAGGGAGATGTCGCCGTGCGTGCAGGTGTCGCCGATGGCGTGGATGACGCCCTCGGAGTCCTTGATCACGGTGATGGGCACGCCGTTCGGCTCGACGCGGATCGGCGTGTCGAGCTCGAGCTCGTCGACGCCGCACACGCGCTCGGCGCTCACGCCTGGACCTCGGCGAGTTCGGTCTCGATCGCGGCGAGGAGCTCCTGCTCGAGAGCGGGGATGCCGAGGCGCTGCACGATGTCGCTGAGGAAGCCGAGCACGACCAGGCGGCGCGCCTCCTCCTCGGTGATTCCTCGGGCCTGGAGGTAGAACAGCTGCTCGTCGTCGAAGCGACCGGTCGCGCTCGCGTGGCCGGCGCCGACGATGTCGCCGGTCTCGATCTCGAGGTTCGGGATCGAGTCGGCGCGCGCGCCCTCGGTGAGCACGAGGTTGCGGTTCGCCTCGTAGGAGTCGGTGCCCGTGGCATCCGGGCCGATCAGCACGTCGCCGATCCACACCGAGTGTGCGCTCTCGCCCTGCAGCGCGCCCTTGTAGAGAACGTCGCCCTTGGTGTGCGCGCCCTTGTGGTGCAGATAGACCTGGCTCTCGAGGTGCTGCCCGGCATCCGCATACGAGAGGCCGTACATGTAGCCCTCGGAGCCTGCGCCGGTGAGCTCGAGGCTCGGGTTCACGCGCACGACACCGCCGCCGAAGCTGACCACGAAGTGCTTGAGCGTGGCGTCGGCGCCGACCGTGGCCTGGTGCGCGGCCGCGTGCACGGCGTCATCGTCCCAGCGCTGGAGGCTGATGACGGTGAGCGTCGCGCCGTCGCGGACGACGATCTCGACGTTCTGCGCGTACTGCACCGAACCGGAGTGGTCCAGCACGACCGTCGCGCGCGAGTGGGGCTGCGCCTCGATGAGGATCTGCCCGAAAGCGCGCTTGTCGGCCCCGGCGCCCGTGATCGGCACGAGGACGGGCTCGTCGAGCTCCGCCTCAGCGGGCACCTGGATGTGCAGGCCGCGGGGACCGTGCTTCCATGCGAGCGCGCTCGGAAGATCCTCGGGGCGGAAGAACTCGCCGTACGCGTCTCCCTCGCCGGGCTGCAGGAGCGCCTCGACGGCGTCGAGACCGTAGGTCACGGCATCCGGGTCTCCGGGCTCGTCGGTCAGGAGGCCCGAGAGCTTCGCGACCGGCGTGTGCTTCCAGTTGACCTCGCGCCCGGTGGGGGCGCCGAAGTCGGCCGGCTCGAACGAGTGCGGGCGCTCCGAGCGCGTCTGCACCGGCACGAAGCCGGCGTCGGCGACCTGGGCGGCGGGGTCCACGTGCGCGCTGGAGGAGCGCGACGCGGTGGGCGTCGTCGTGGGGGTCGTCATCTCAGCCGACCGATCCTTCCATGCCCATCTCGATGAGCTTGTTCAGTTCCATCGCGTACTCCATGGGCAGCTCGCGCGCGATCGGCTCGATGAAGCCGCGCACGATCATCGCCATCGCCTCGTCCTCGGGCATGCCGCGGGACTGCAGGTAGAAGAGCTGCTCCTCGCTGACCTTCGAGACCGTGGCCTCGTGGCCGAGTTGCACGTCGTCGACGCGGATGTCGATCGCCGGGTAGGTGTCCGACCGCGACTTGGTGTCGACGAGCAGGGCGTCGCAGCGCACGGTGTTCGCCGAGTGATGGGCGTTCGCGTCGACGCGGACCTCGCCGCGGTAGCCTGCACGGCCGCCGCCGCGGGCGATCGACTTCGAGACGATCGACGACTGCGTGTACGGCGCCATGTGGATCATCTTCGCGCCGGCGTCCTGGTGCTGACCGGGACCCGCGAAGGCGACCGAGAGCGTCTCGCCCTTGGCGTGCTCGCCCATCAGGTAGATCGACGGGTACTTCATGGTGACCTTGGAGCCGATGTTGCCGTCGACCCACTCCATGGTCGCGCCCTCGTGCGCGACGGCGCGCTTGGTGACGAGGTTGTAGACGTTGTTCGACCAGTTCTGGATCGTCGTGTAGCGCACGCGGGCGTTCTTCTTCACGATGATCTCGACGACGGCCGAGTGCAGCGAGTCCGACTTGTAGATCGGGGCCGTGCAGCCCTCGATGTAGTGGACGTAGCTGTCCTCGTCGGCGATGATCAGCGTCCGCTCGAACTGGCCCATGTTCTCAGTGTTGATGCGGAAGTACGCCTGCAGCGGGATCTCCACGTGCACGCCCTTGGGGACGTACACGAAGGAGCCGCCCGACCAGACAGCGGTGTTCAGCGCGGCGAACTTGTTGTCGCCGGCAGGGATCACGGTGCCGAAGTACTCTTCGAAGAACTCGGGGTGCTCGCGCAGCGCCGTGTCGGTGTCCATGAAGATGACGCCCTGCTCCTCCAGGTCCTCGCGGATCTGGTGGTAGACGACCTCGGACTCGTACTGCGCGGCGACGCCGGCGACCAGGCGCTGGCGCTCGGCCTCGGGGATGCCGAGGCGCTCGTAGGTCTCGCGGATCTCCTCGGGGAGGTCCTCCCACGACTGCGCCTGCTTCTCGGTCGAGCGCACGAAGTACTTGATGTTGTCGAAGTCGATCTCGCTGAGGTCGGCGCCCCACGTCGGCATCGGCTTGCGACCGAAGAGCTGATACCCCTTGAGGCGGGTCTTCAGCATCCATTCCGGTTCGCTCTTGAGCGCCGAGATCCCTCGGACGACCTCCTCGGAGATCCCTCGCTGCGCGACGGCGCCTGCGGCGTCCTCATCGTGCCAGCCGAATTCGTACACCCCCAGACCATCGAGCTCCGGGCGGTCGATCAGCACATCCGACATCACACACTCTCCTCACAGGTCCCAAAACGGTTCATCCGCCCCGGCACACCTGATCCCCGTCGAGTCTGCGGGAGCTGGTGCCGTTGGTGGGCCCTCATCACCGGCGCTTCCATCGCGCCTAAACTGTTGTCGATGCCTCAGCGCGGTCAGCGCTCATCGCAACAATCCGATTCTACAGGTTCCGCCTGACGACAGGGCCGCCCGCCGTGTCCGCTGCGGTTCGGAGACACCAATGCCCGAGACCACCATCGCGTCCTCCTCCCCCGCGCTCGCACCGGCGTCCGCACGCGCCGACGTCTGGGGGCGGATGCTGCGGATCCTCGCGTGGCTGTCGTTCGTCACCGAGACGATCATCATCGGCACGGGCGGTGCCGTGCGCCTCACCGGGTCGGGCCTCGGATGCTCGGAGTGGCCGCTGTGCACCCCCGAGTCCCTCGTCCCGATCTACGCCGATCAGGGCGTGCACGGGCTGATCGAATTCGGGAACCGGCTGATGACGGGCGTGGTGGGCGTGATCGCGCTCGCCGTGGTGCTGCTCGTGCTCTACACGCTCGGCGGCGCCCGGACGCTCGTGCGCACGCTCTGGTTCGCGGTCGGCGGGATCGCCGCCGCAGCCGGCGCCTACCTCGTGGTCTCGCAGTTCTTCGAGCACGCGTTCCCCGTCGCGACCGGCGTCCTGCTGCTCGCCGTGATCGCCGCCGCGGTCTTCTCCACGCGCAGGGCGCCGGAGCGCCGCGACCTCTACGCGCTCGCATGGATCGTGCTGATCGGCGTCGTCGCTCAGGCGCTTGTCGGCGGCGTCACGGTGCTCACCGGCCTGAACCCGTTCATCGTCGGGTTCCACTACACGTCCTCGCTGCTGCTGGTCTGCGTCACGGCGGCGTTCCTGTCGCGCCTGTACGCCGTGCCCGGTCCGCGCGAGCGCGTGGTGCCGACCTGGTTCATGATCCTCAGCCACGTCACCGGTCTCGCGCTCGCGGTCACGATCGTGTTCGGCGTGCTGACCACGGGATCCGGCCCGCATTCGGGGGACGCCGACGTGCTGCGTCACGGCTTCGACGCCACCGTTCTGGCTCACGTGCACTCGTGGCCGGGCTACATCCTCGCGGCGCTCGTCCTCGCGATGACCGTCTCGGCCTGGGTGCTCAAGCTCGAGCCGCGGAAGTGGCTGCTGGTGCTCGTGATCGCGATCGTCGTGCAGGTCGGCGTAGGCGTGTGGCAGGCTCGCGAGGGCCTTCCGCCGCTGCTGGTCGGCATCCACATGGTGCTCGCCTCCCTGTCGGCGGCGACGTACACGCTCGTCGTGCTGCACCTCAAGAAGGCCAAGGCCGCGGTCGACGCCCCGATCAGCTGACTCCGTCCCGATCTGCGGGGCGATGACCCGGATCCGATCAGCGGATCGGGCCGCCGCCCGCTGATCGGGACGCGGCGACCCGATCCGCCCGGGCACAGGGGATGCATAGGGCGCGCATCAGCCCCTCATCAGTCGCTCCTGCATCGTGGCGGGCATGAACAAGTCACTCACACGCAGCATCGGCTTCTGGCTCCTCCTCGTGCTCTCGCTCGCCTCCGCGGGAGTGGGCGGCTGGCTCGTCGCCGGCCAGGTCGGCTCGATGACCAGCACGCTGCTCGACAACACCGCGACGGGCGTGGACGTCTACGTGGGTCAGTCACTCATCGTCGTGGGATCGGTGCTGCTGGGCGCCGGCATCATCGGCATCCTGCTCGCCGTCGCACTCACCGCCGTGCAGGCGCTGCTGCCCGCTGCGGCGTCCGTGGTCGTCGAGCCGATCGACTGGACCGCGGAAGAGCCCGCTCCCGCCGAGGGCACGGAGGCACCGGTCATGGCAGAGACGGATGCCGAGAACGTCGAGGCGTCAACGGACGAGGTCGTCGAGACGACCGACGACGAGGGATCTCAGAACGGCAGCAGCGGATCGACCGCGACCGCGACGAAGATCAGCGTCAAGTAGGTGATCGAGGCGTGGAACACGCGCATGGGCCGCGCCTCGTTCCCCCGCACGGCCTGGTTGTACAGGCGGTGCGACTCGTAGATGAACCATCCGCCGAATACGAGAGCGGAGACGGTGTAGACGAGGCCCATGTTCGCGATCGGGATCAGCAGCAGCGAGCACGCGATGGTCGCCCAGGCGTAGAGGATGACCTGGAGGCCGACCTGCGAGGCGTTGCGGGTCACGCCGAGCATGGGCACGTCGACATCGTCGTAGTCGTCCTTGTACTTCATCGACAGCGGCCAGTAGTGCGGCGGCGTCCACAGGAAGATCAGGGCGAACAAAATGAAGGCGGGCCAGTCGAGCGAGCCGGTCACGGCCGACCAGCCGATCAGCACGGGGAAGCATCCGGCGATGCCGCCCCAGATGATGTTCTGCTCGGTGCGCCGCTTGAGGATCATCGTGTAGATCACGACGTAGAAGAAGATCGCGAACGCCGAGAGCGATGCGGCCAGCCAGTTGGTCGTGACCAGGAGCCACACGGTCGACAGGATTGCCAGGGTCCAGGAGAAGACCAGGGCGCCGCGCGGGGTGATCTCGCCCGTCACGAGGGGCCGGCTCGACGTGCGGTGCATGTGCGCGTCGATGTCGCGATCGAGGTACATGTTGAACGCCGCGGCGGATCCGGCGCTCATCGCACCGCCGATGACCGTGGCGAGCACGAGCCACATGTTCGGGAGGCCGCCCTGTGCGAGGAACATCACCGGTACGGTCGACACGAGCAGGAGTTCGAGGACGCGCGGCTTGGTGAGGGCGACGTACGCCTTCACGGTACGACCGAAGGTCTTCTTCACAACGGTCTGATCAGACATCGTCGAGATCTCGATCGCCTCCTCCACACACGTCACGACAGCTTTTCCAGTCTACGACACGCAGGAGGGCGGTCCGGGCACCGGTCTGCCCCGAGATCCGGCGTCTCGGCCTGTGGATAACGCGCACGCCGACCATCTCGATCCGACTACCGTGACCGGATGCTCCTCCGCCACCGTCTCCCCCTCGTGGCCCTCGGCGTGCTCGCCCTCGGAGGGATGCTCGGGGGCTGCGCCCCTGATCCCGCTCCGACCCCGAGCCCGACGCCCGCCTTCGCGAGTGATGAGGAGGCTTTTGCGGCTGCGGAGGAGGTGTACCGGGCGTACAACGACGCCGTGAATGCGCGCAACTCCGGCTTGAGTAGCCCTGATCCCCAAGACTTCCTCATCAGCAATGCCCTCGAAGGCGACATTGAGGCTCAGCGGTATCTCGATTCGCTCGGCGTTCGCCTCGAAGGCTCAATCTTCGTGAAGTCCTTTGCGCCCAGCATCGAGGCCCATTTTGAAACCAGTACCGAGTTGACGGCCCATGTATGCCTCGACCTGTCCGCGACCCGCGCGCTCGACGAGGGTGGAACAGATGTGACCCCCGTCGAACGACCAAGCGTGATCGCGCAAATAGTAACGATGCGCCACCAGGAGCAAAGGTTTTTGATCACAGACGAGACTGAAGGCACAGATGAGTCATGCGCACCATAGCGTTACTCGCCGCCTTCGTTGTCGCACCTTTCTCCGGGTGGGTAGCACTGTCTTCATCAACCGCTTGTTCTCCCGCGCTCCAAGCAACTATCAACTCTTGTTCGACCAACGGGTCCACGCTCACGATCTCGGGCACGAAGCAGCAGCCCGGCACGCCACCGCCCGCGGGGAAACCTCGAAGCAAGAGCGACACCGCCCCGGCCCCGGCCGACCCGCGATCCGAGTTGCAGCGGTGCATCGACGACTGGGAGTTCGCACGGTGCTTCGAGCTCATGCCCAATCGGCCGAACGTCCCCTCCGCTCCCCCGTCACTGCCGACGGTCACGATCGCCGATCTCGCCCAGTTCGCGCCGCCTCCGGTCGCCACGACCGCCGAGCCCGGCGACGTCGCGATCGCCGGCATGCCCGCGAACTTCGTGAGCGCCGCGTCTACGCAGACCGTGTCTGGCACTCTGTTCGGCATGCCGATCACGGTCCGCTTCACGCCCGTCGCCTACGACTACACCTACGGCGACGGCACCGCGACGACGCGCGACGCGCCCGGGCGCACCTGGGCGGAACTCGGCCAGGCGCAGTTCACGACGACGCCCACGAGCCACGTCTACCGGGAGCGGGGCACCTACCGTGCCGACGTCGACGTGCGGTATGCGGCCGAGGTCGATCTCGGCACCGGCTGGCTCCCGGTGGCCGGAGAACTCCGCACCGACGGGCCTGGCCGCGACATCCGCGTGTTCGAGGCGCGGACGGCGCTGGTGGCGCACACCTGCGCGGAGAATCCGGGCGCCCCCGGCTGCTGAGGCATCGCGTTCCACCCCGCGTGGGACGCGATTCCACGGCATCCGATTTCGCCCTTCCAAGAGGGAATTACCCGACTCCTCCCACGTTGTAAAGGGAGGAAACGGGGTCGACCCCCGGCGCTATGCTGGGGGGACTCGCGCGCCCAGCGCACATTCACCTTTCTCCGTGACGAAGCGGAACGATGCTGCGGCCAGGGCGCTATCGAACTGTTGAAGAAGGGCTTCACCGTGTCGGAATTGCAGTGGGATGAGATCGATCGGCGCGCGGTGGACACCGCTCGCGTGCTGGCTGCGGACGCCGTGGAGAAGGTCGGCAACGGCCACCCCGGCACCGCGATGAGCCTGGCTCCCGCCGCGTACCTGCTGTACCAGCGCGTGCTCCGTCACGACCCGACCGACGTCGACTGGCTCGGCCGCGACCGCTTCATCCTGTCCGCCGGTCACTCCTCGCTCACGCAGTACGTGCAGCTCTACCTGGGCGGCTTCGGCCTGGAGCTCAGCGACCTCGAGGCGCTGCGCACCTGGGGCTCGCTCACGCCGGGCCACCCCGAGTACGGCCACACCAAGGGCGTCGAGATCACGACCGGCCCGCTCGGTCAGGGCCTCGCCTCGGCCGTCGGCTTCGCCTACGCCGCCCGCTACGAGCGCGGCCTGTTCGACCCCGAGGCCGCCGAGGGCACCAGCCCGTTCGACCACTTCGTCTACGTGGTCGCGGGCGACGGCGACCTGCAGGAGGGCGTGACCAGCGAGGCGGGTTCGCTCGCGGGCCACCAGCAGCTCGGCAACCTGATCGCGATCTACGACTCCAACCAGATCTCCATCGAGGACGACACGAACGTCGCGTTCACCGAGGACGTCGCGAAGCGCTACGAGGCCTACGGCTGGCAGGTGCAGACGATCGACTGGAAGAAGACCGGCGAGTACGTCGAGGACGTCGCCGAGCTCTACGCCGCGATCGAGGCCGCGAAGGGCGAGACCTCCAAGCCGTCGCTCATCATCCTCAAGACCATCATCGGCTGGCCGTCGCCCGGCAAGCAGAACTCCGGCAAGATCCACGGCTCCGCCCTCGGCGCCGACGAGCTCGCCGCCACGAAGGAGGTCCTGGGCTTCGACCCCGAGAAGAACTTCGTCGTCGCCGACGACGTGATCGAGCACACCCGCGGGCTGGCCGCCCGTGCCGCCGAGGAGCGCGCCGCCTGGCAGAAGTCGTTCGACGCCTGGGCGGCTGCGAACCCCGAGCGCAAGGCTCTGCTCGACCGCCTCGAGGCCGGCGACCTGCCCGAGGGCATCGCCTCCGCACTGCCCGTGTTCGAGAGCGGCAAGGACGTCTCGACCCGCGCCGCCTCCGGCCAGGTCATCAACGCCCTCGCCGCTGAGCTCCCCGAGCTCTGGGGCGGATCGGCCGACCTCGCCGAGTCGAACCTCACGACGATCAAGGACGCCAAGTCGTTCATCCCCGCCGAGTGGTCGACCCACGAGTGGTCGGGCAGCCCCTACGGACGCGTGCTGCACTTCGGCATCCGCGAGCACGCCATGGGCGCGATCGTCAACGGCATCGTCCTGCACGGCAAGACCCGCGCGTTCGGCGGCACGTTCCTCATCTTCAGCGACTACATGCGCCCGCCGGTGCGTCTCGCCGCTCTGATGAACGTCCCCAGCATCTTCGTCTGGACGCACGACTCCGTCGCCCTCGGCGAGGACGGCCCCACGCACCAGCCGATCGAGCAGCTCGCGACGCTCCGTGCGATCCCGAACTTCACGCTCGTCCGTCCGGCCGACGCGAACGAGACCGCCGCCGCATGGCTCGAGATCCTGCGCCGCACCGCGGGCCCCGCCGGCATCGCACTGACCCGTCAGAACATCCCGGTGTTCGAGCGTGGCGAGGGCGCGGCATCCGGAGACGTGTTCGCTTCGGCAGACAACGTCTCGAAGGGCGCGTACGTGCTCGCCGAGGCTCCGACCGGCACGCCCGACGCGATCATCGTCGCGACGGGCTCCGAGGTGCAGCTCGCGGTCAACGCGCGGGCCGAGCTCGCGAAGGAGGGCGTCAACGTCCGCGTCGTCTCCGCTCCCTCGCTCGAGTGGTTCGACGAGCAGGATGCCGCCTACCGCGAGTCCGTCCTGCCGAAGAACGTCACGGCGCGCGTCTCCGTCGAGGCCGGCTCCGTGCTGAGCTGGCGCGGCATCGTCGGCGATCGCGGCCGCTCGGTCGGCATCGACCACTTCGGCGCCTCCGCCGACTACAAGACCCTGTTCGAGAAGTTCGGGATCACCACCGAGGCCGTCGTCGCGGCCACGCGCGAGACCCTGGCCGAGAACGCCAACTGATCAAGGAGAACTCATGAGCACCCCCACCGCAGACCTCACCGCCGCCGGCGTCAGCATCTGGCTCGACGACCTGTCGCGCACGCGCATCTCCTCCGGCAACCTGCAGCAGCTGATCGACACCAAGAACGTCGTCGGCGTCACCACGAACCCGACGATCTTCGCGAACGCGATCACGAACAAGAACGACACGTCGTACGACGCGCAGCTCAGTGAGCTGGCCGCGTCGGGCACGAGCGCAGAGGATGCCGTCTTCGCGGCGACCACGCAGGACGTCGCCGACGCGCTCGATGTCTTCCGCCCCGTGTGGGAGGCCACGAACCACGTCGACGGCCGCGTCTCGATCGAGGTCTCCCCCGACCTCGCGCACGACACCGAGGGCACGGTCGCCTCGGCAAAGCAGCTGTGGGAGAAGATCGACCGTCCGAACCTGCTCGTCAAGATCCCCGCGACCAAGGCGGGCCTCCCGGCCATCGCCGAGGCCATCGGCGCCGGCATCAGCGTCAACGTCACGCTGATCTTCAGCCTCGAGCGCTACGCCGAGGTCATCGAGGCGTACCTCTCCGGTCTCGAGACCGCCAAGGCCGCCGGCATCGACCTCTCCACGATCCACTCGGTGGCGTCGTTCTTCGTGTCGCGCGTCGACACCGAGACCGACAAGCGCCTCGACGCCATCGGCAGCGACGAGGCCGCGGCTCTCAAGGGCAAGGCAGGACTCGCGAACGCTCGTCTCGCCTACGAGCTGTTCGAGAAGACGTTCGCCGAGAAGCGCGCGCAGGAGCTCCTCGCGGCAGGCGCGAACCTGCAGCGTCCGCTCTGGGCGTCGACCGGCGTCAAGGACCCGAACCTCCCCGACACCCTGTACGTGACCGAGCTCGTCGCCGCAGGCGTCGTCAACACGATGCCCGAGAAGACGCTGGACGCCACGTTCGACCACGGTGAGATCACCGGCGACACCATCACCGGCGGCTACGCCGAGGCCCACAAGGTCTTCGACGAGCTCGCCGCCGTCGGCATCGACCTCACCGACGTCACCCAGGTGCTCGAGGACGAGGGCGTCGCCAAGTTCATCGACTCCTGGCACGATCTGCTCGGTCAGGTGACCGAGGCGCTGGAGGCCCAGCGATGACATTCGCGATCCACGCGTCGGGCCCGGCGCGTGTCGCGATCGACGAGACCGTCCCGGCTCTCGTCCGTGATCTGGTCGCCTCACGCCTCACCGGCGGCGACTCCACCCTGTGGGGTCCCGCCGCGGAGGCCGAGGCGTCGATCAGGCTCGGATGGGTCGACGCGGTCTCGGTATCGCGTCCCCTCGTCCCGGAGATCGTCGCGCTGCGCGACGAGCTGCGCACCCAGGGCGTGAACCGGGTCGTGCTCGCCGGCATGGGCGGATCGTCGCTGGCTCCCGAGGTCATCGCGCAGACCGCCGGGGTGCCGTTGACGATCCTCGACTCCACGGCCCCGGGCCAGGTGCTCTCGGCGCTCGACGACGGCCTGCAGGACACGGTGCTCGTCGTGTCGTCCAAGTCCGGCTCCACCATCGAGACTGATTCGCAGCGCCGCACGTTCGAAGCCGCGTTCCGCGATCTCGGCATCGACCCCGTCGCGCGCATCGTCGTCGTCACCGACCCCGGATCGCCGTTGGACGTCTCGGCCCGCGAAGCCGGCTATCGCGTGTTCAACGCCGACCCGAACGTGGGCGGCCGCTACTCCGCGCTCACCGCATTCGGCTTGGTCCCCTCCGGTCTGGCCGGCGTCGACATCGACGAGCTCCTGAACGAGGCCGAGGCGTCGCTGCTCGAGGTCGCGGTCGACTCGGCCGAGAACCCCGCGCTGCGCCTGGCCGCCGCGATCGCCGCGACCTCGCCGAGACGCGACAAGCTCGGTCTGGTCACGGACGGCACCCACATCAAGGGGCTGCCCGACTGGATCGAGCAGCTGATCGCCGAGTCGACCGGCAAGGACGCCACCGGCATCCTCCCGGTCGTGCTGCTGCCGGTCTCCCCCGAGCTCGACTCCGTTCCCGCAGACCTGCAGATCGTTCGGCTGGTCGACGACGCGGACGAGTTCCACCTCCGCGAGCGCCACCCGGGCGAGATCCTCGTGAGCGGCACGCTCGGCGCGCAGTTCCTCGTCTGGGAGTACGCCACCGCGATCGCCGGTCACCTGCTCGGCATCGACCCGTTCGACCAGCCCGACGTCGAGTCGGCGAAGGTCGCCGCGCGCGGCCTGCTCGATGCACGCCCCGAGCCCACTGCCCCGGTGTTCGTCGAGAACGGCGTCGAAGTGCGTGTGTCCGATCCCGCGCTGGCGGCGTCCGGCACGGTCGAGGGAGTGATGGATGCTCTCTGGGCGCGCCTCGCGGACGACGGCTACGTGTCGATCCAGGCATATGTGAACCGTCTCGACCTCCCGCAGCTCCAGGGCCTACGCGAACTCGTCGCCGCCGATTCCGGCCGTCCGACGACGTTCGGCTGGGGACCGCGCTTCCTCCACTCGACCGGCCAGTACCACAAGGGCGGTCCTGCGCAGGGGGTGTACCTCCAGATCCTGGAGCGCACCGACGTGGATCTCGAGATCCCCGAGCGTCCGTTCACATTCGGACAGCTCATCGAGGCGCAGGCAGCCGGCGACGCCGGTGTCCTCGCCGAGCACGGCCGCCCTGTCGTCACTCTGACGATCACCGACTCGTCGGCCGACGTGCTCACCCTCTTCGAAGCAGCTCAGAAGTAACTCCCAGGAGAATCACCCGCTGATGTCCGTTCCCATCTCGCGCGCGCACAACCCGCTGCGCGACCCCGACGATCGTCGTCTCAACCGGATCGCAGGCCCCAGCGCCCTCGTGATCTTCGGCGTGACCGGAGACCTCTCCCGCAAGAAGCTCATGCCGGCCGTATACGACCTGGCCAACCGCGGTCTGCTGCCGCCCGGGTTCGCGCTCGTCGGGTTCGCCCGCCGCGACTGGGAGGACCAGGACTTCGCGCAGGTCGTGTACGACGCGGTCAAGCAGCACGCCCGCACGCCTTTCCGCGAGGAGACGTGGGCGCAGCTGCTGCAGGGCATCCGGTTCGTGTCGGGCGAGTTCGACAACCCGGAGTCCTTCCGCAAGCTCCGTGAGACCGTCGAGAAGCTCGACGTCGAACGCGGCACGATGGGCAATCACGCGTACTACCTGTCGATCCCGCCGAAGGACTTCCCGCTCGTCGCGAAGCAGCTCAAGGACTCGGGTCTCGTCGGCGAGGACGCGGACGACGACGAGCACTGGCGCCGTGTGGTGATCGAGAAGCCGTTCGGCCACGACCTGGACTCCGCTCGCGCCCTGAACGCGGCGCTCGAGGTCGCCTTCCCCGCCGACTCGATCTTCCGCATCGACCACTACCTCGGCAAGGAGACGGTGCAGAACATCCTGGCGCTGCGCTTCGCGAACGAGCTGTACGAGCCGATCTGGAACCGCAACTACGTCGATCACGTGCAGATCACGATGGCCGAGGACATCGGCGTCGGCGGTCGTGCCGGGTACTACGACGGCATCGGCGCGGCTCGCGACGTCATCCAGAACCACCTGCTGCAGCTCCTCGCCCTCACGGCGATGGAGGAGCCCATCAGCCTCTCGGCCGAGCATCTGCGCGCCGAGAAGGAGAAGGTGCTGGCGGCCGTGCACGTGCCGGACGACCTCTCCCTCGCCACGGCGCGCGGTCAGTACGCCGGCGGATGGCAGGGTGGCGAGCAGGTCACCGGCTTCCTCGACGAGGAGGGCATGGACCCGCAGTCCGCGACCGAGACCTACGCGGCGATCAAGCTCGAGATCGACACCCGCCGCTGGGCCGGTGTGCCGTTCTACCTGCGCACGGGTAAGCGCCTGGGCCGCCGCGTGACCGAGGTCGCCGTCGTGTTCAAGCGCGCTCCCGAGCACCTGTTCGGCCGGTCCAACACCACCGAGCTCGGCCAGAACGCGCTCGTTATCCGCGTGCAGCCCGATGAGGGCGTGACCATCCGGTTCGGATCGAAGGTGCCGGGCAACGGCACGAACGTGCGCGACGTCACCATGGACTTCGGTTACGGCCACGCGTTCACCGAGGCGAGCCCCGAGGCGTACGAGCGGCTCATCCTCGACGTGCTCCTCGGCGACCCGCCCCTGTTCCCGCGCCACGAGGAGGTCGAGCTCTCCTGGAAGATCCTCGACCCGGTGGAGAAGTTCTGGGCGGCCGAAGGCGGCCCCGTGGATCAGTACGCACCCGGTTCGTGGGGTCCGGCATCCGCCGACGACCTCCTGGCCCGCGACGGACGAGTCTGGAGACGACCGTGATCATCGACCTTCCCGACACGACCGTCAGCCAGGTCGCCAAGCAGCTCGTCAAGGTGCGCGAAGAGGGCGGCGCGGTCGCCCTCGGACGCGTCCTCACACTCGTGATCTCGGCGCGCAACGGCGTCGCCGAGGCCGCCATCGACGCCGCCAACGACGCTTCGCGCGAGCACCCGATGCGTGTCATCGTGCTCACCACGGGCGACGGCGAAGCCCGCCTCGACGCGCAGATCCGCGTCGGCGGCGACGCCGGAGCGAGCGAGGTCGTGGTGCTGCGCGCCTACGGCGCGGCCGCCAGCAACGAGGAGAGCCTCCTCACCGGTCTGCTGCTCCCCGATGCGCCCGTGGTCGCCTGGTGGCCGGAGGAGGCTCCCACCTCCCCCGCGACCTCGCCGCTCGGACGCATCGCTCAGCGCCGGATCACGGATGCCGCGACCTCGCCCGATGTGCGCGACCGTCTGGCGCTCCTGGGCCGCACGCATGCCCCCGGAGATACCGACCTCGCGTGGACGCGTCTGACGCACTGGCGCGAGCAGCTCGCCGCCGTGCTGGACCAGCCGCCGTACGAGGAGGTCACAGGCGTCGAGGTCCGCGGAGCGTCCGCGTCGCCGTCCACGGCACTCCTCGCCGCCTGGCTGCAGATGGCCCTCGACGTTCCGGTGAAGTGGTCGTACGAGAACCCGAAGAACTGGGAGGAGGGCATCAAGTCGGTGCGTCTCACCCGTGCCTCCGGTGACATCCTTCTCGAGCGTCCGGCCCCGGGCGACGCCGTGCTCACGCAGCCCGGCCAGCCCGACCACGACCTGCACCTGCCGCGACGCACCCTGCGCGAGTGCCTCGCCGAGGAGCTCCGCCGTCTCGATCCCGACGTCCTGTACGGTCGAGTGATCACCGAGGGCTGGGAGAAGCTGGGTCCGCCCGAGACAGGAGCATGATGTCGTCGCAGTCAGCGTCCGCAGAGAAGCGGGTCGTGATCGAGTCCACTCCCGCCGCCGTCGCCGAGCGGGTCGCGGACCGCTTCCTGACACGGCTCCGTGCACGTACGCGCAACGGCCGTATCGCCCACGTCGCCCTCACCGGCGGCTCGATGGGCGGTGCGGTCCTGCGCGCCACGCTCGAGCATCCGCGTGCGGCGACGATCGACTGGTCTCTCGTGCACTTCTGGTGGGGCGACGAGCGCTTCGTCGCCCGCGACCACGCCGACCGCAACGCCGTCCAGTCCCGTGCGGCGCTTCTGGACCACATCGACGTACCCGCCGAGAACGTGCACGAGGTCGCGGCCGCCGACGAGGGCCTGACCCTCGACGAGGCCGCCGCGGCCTACGAGGCCGAACTCGCACGCTACGGCACGGACGAGCATCCGTGGCCCTCCTTCGCCGTGTGCTTCCTCGGGGTCGGACCGGACGGGCACATCGCCTCCCTCTTCCCCGACCGTCCCGAGGTCACGGTGACCGATGCCGCCGCACTCCCCGTGCGGAACTCTCCCAAGCCGCCGCCCGAGCGCGTGACGCTCACGCGTCCGGTGCTGAACGCGTCCAAGCGAGTCTGGCTCGTCCTCACTGGTGCCGACAAGGCGTCGGCTCTCGGCCTCGCGCTTGCGGGTGCGAGCTATGCCAGCGTGCCCGCCGCGGGTGCGAAGGGGCGCAAGCGCACCGTCTTCTTCGTCGATGAGGCGGCCGCGTCCGAGGTGTCACCGGATCTGATCGACTCGGCCTACTGACGGACGTCGACCGGGACGCGTCGACCGGGCCCGCTCAGGGGTCAGCCGAGGTCCGGCCGATCAGGACTCGCCGTCGGCGGCGGCAGCCGGACGGTCGGAGGAGTCCGCAGAGTCGCTCCCCCGCACGATCGGAAGCTCCTGGCTCTCGCTGAGAACCTGCGGGTGGTAGCGCGCCAGGCCGACGACGCCCCAGACGGCGATGGCTCCCGCGACGCCGAAGATCACGAGCACCCACGGCGGAGCGGCCGCAGCCTCGCCGAGCACGACCATGCCGATGAGCACGGCGATGAGGGGGTCGACCACCGTGAGACCTGCGATCACGAGGTCCGGTGGGCCCGAGCTGTACGCGGTCTGGACGAAGTAGGCGCCGACGGCTCCGGCCGCGATCAGGGCGATCAGGCAGACGAGTGTGATCCACTCGAAGTTGCCGGCCTCGATCCGGCTGATGATGGCCTTGGCGAGCGTGGCGACGAAGCCGTAGAGGATGCCGGCGCCGATCACGTAGAACAGCGCGCGCATGCGGCGTCGCAGAATCAGCCAGCAGGCTCCGAGCACGATGATGACGACCAGCAGGATCGCGAGGATCGTGAAGAGCTCGCTGTCGCCGATCTTCTTCTCGGTCGCGAAGAGCGCGGCGAAGGAGACGAAGAGGAAGATGCCGCCGACGCAGCAGACGATCGCCGTGATCGACTGCCGGGTGGGCGAATGGCCGGAGATGCGCGCGTTGAGCAGCGTCGTGATGACGAGGGCGATCGCGCCGAGCGGCTGCACCACGATCAGCGGAGCCTGAGAGAGCGCGGCGAGCTGGCAGACGATGGCGAGACCGAGCATGAGCGTGCCGATGAGCCAGGACGGACGCGTGAGGAGTGCTTTGAGCTGCCCGCCGCTGAGACCGTTCGTGCCTTGAGCGCCGCTCAGTCGCTCGACCTTCTCCACTCCCCGATGCTGGTACTGCGCACCGAGGGACATGAACACGGCACCCGCGAGGGCGAGCGGGATGCCCAGGAGCAGCTTGGGGTTCTGGAAGACACCGACCAGCTGGTCGGTGATGTCTTCAGCCCCAGTCATCCACACCGCAATGCTCACATCACGACCCTACCCGCCGATCCGCGCCGAGTAGGGTTATGGCGTGGCTGTACTTCCGATTCGCATCATGGGCGACCCCGTCCTGCACTCCCCCGCCTCCCCCGTCGAAGAGATCACGGACGAGATCCGCACGCTCGTGGCGGACATGTTCGAGACCATGGACACCGCCCCCGGCGTGGGCCTCGCTGCGCCCCAGGTCGGGGTTCCTCTGCGGATCTACACCTACGCCTACGTCGACGAGGACGATCAGCCGTGGCGAGGAGTGCTCATCAACCCAGAGCTCTGGATGGTGCCCCTGGAGCCGGGCGCTCCGGATGACGATCTCGAGTCCGAGGGGTGCCTCTCCTTCCCGGGAGAGCGCTTCGCGCTGCGTCGCTCGGAGCGCGTGCGGGTGACCGGCACCGACCTGGACGGGAGCCCGGTCGAGATCGCCGTGGACGGCTGGCGTGCGCGGATCATGCAGCACGAGTTCGACCACCTCGACGGCATCCTCTACATCGATCGGCTCTCAGACGGCGACTGGAAGACGGTGCAGAAGATCGCGCGGAAGCGCGGGTGGGGACGCCCCGGCGCGAGCTGGATGCCGGGCGTCGACGATCTCGAAGGCTGATTCGTCTCGCCGACGACGGCGTGCCGTTCCCAGCGGGAGCACAGTGTCTTCGGAGTTGCATCACAGACTCGGACCCGGCTAGCGTGCTCCGGGGGGATATATCGGTATCCCACACCACAGACGTTTCTGGGAGGGAAATCATGATGAAGCTGCGCACGCGACGCGCACTGGCGCTCACCGGCACTGCGGTGGCGTTCTCGGTCGCTCTGACCGGCTGTAGCGCACTGAACGGCATCCTCGGCGGGGGTTCCGGCGATGCCGACCGCGACGAGGACACCGGACAGGTCACCGAGAGCGCGAACATCGACATCTTCTCGCTGAAGGTCGGCGACTGCACCATGGACAGCCCCACCGGGCTGCTCGAGGACATCGACGTCGTGCCGTGCTCCGAGCCGCACGACCAGGAGGTCTACTACGAGATCACGATGCCCGACGGCGAGTTCTCGGAGACCGACATCGACACGGCCTCGCAGGAGTGCATCGGCGACGCCTACACGAGCTTCGTGGGCATCGGCTACCAGGACTCCGCTCTCGACGTGACCACCATCACGCCGACCAAGGACACCTGGGACGAGTACAACGACCGCGTCATCCAGTGCATCATCTTCGACTCGGCCGGTCAGACCACGGGTTCGCTCGCGGGTGCCGCGCGCTGATCTCGACACCGCATACCACGAGGGCCACGCCGACCGGCGTGGCCCTCGTCGTCTGCGGAGGCCGCGCGCGATCAGACCCCAGGAAAGGGAAAACCCCTGACTCTCCAGGAGAATCAGGGGTATTGGCTCCCCGGCTTGGACTCGAACCAAGAACCTGCCGGTTAACAGCCGGCTGCTCTGCCAATTGAGCTACCGAGGAATGTGCTCCGCTGCGCGGGCAACTCGTCAATCCTAGCAAACTCCAGACCGTGCTCGTGACACGGGCCGCACATCGGGCGTGTCGACCTCGCCGCCCTCAATGCTGCGAATCCGCCTCCGCATTGGGCGCCCACAGCAGGTCCTTGCCGACCCCGCGGGCCACGACATGACCGCCGCGGAGCATCAGGGTCTCGGCGTTCAGTTCGCGGATGAAGTCGGCGTCGTTCGTGACCAGGAGAGCGCCCATCCCCTGCTCCTTGCGTCGACGCGTGATCGCGTCGAACACGACCGGACGCACCTCGAGGTCGAGGTTCGCGAGGATCTCGTCGGCGATCAGCACGCGCGGCTCCAGGATGAACGACCGCGCGATCGCGACCCTCTGCCGCATGCCCGCGCTGAGCTCGTAGGGGAACTTCGCAGCCGTCCCGAGCGGCAGGTGCAGCTCGTCGAGCAGAGTGGCCACTCGTATCGACAGCGCCTTGGTGTTGACGCGCTTCTCCCGGATGAGAATCGGCTCGGCGATGACCTCGTTGACCGTCAGTTGCGGAGGAAGGTCCGCTCCCGCTCCCTGCGGCACGAATCCCGTGCGATAGGTCAGCAGGCGGTGGCGGCGCCCCGGGCGACGGATGTCGACGCCGCACACCTGAGCGCTGCCTCCGACCACGCGCACCGACGGGTCTGTCGATCCCGCCAGCGCGGCGACGAGCGTGGACTTGCCCGAGCCGGTGGGCCCCGCGACGCAGATCAGCTCCCCGGGCGGAAGGGCGAACGTGACACCGTCGATCGCGCGGGTCGGACCGCTGTGGCCGACCCGATCGATGACCAGGTCGGAGCAGTCGATCGCGTGGGTCGATTCGGGCCGAGAGAACATGAATCCATCCTGCCCTGCGGGTCGCGAGGGATGCCGTTACGACTCGGTGAAGCGCTGGCGTTCCACGTCGATGTCGCGCAGGCGCATCCGCAGAGCGCGCCCCCCGTCGGAGTCCGCCGGCACGCGCTGCACGGCCCCCAGGAGCTCCTGCTTCTCGTGCTCGAGCCCGCGCAGGATCAGTCGACGCGCGAGGTCGGTGGCCGAGACGACCGCACCCTCCTCGTCGCGCGCGGGGAATGGGGTCATGAGCAGCTCACCCGCCAGTGAACGATACGGCTCACGCACGGCATTGACGGCCTCGGTCACCCAGCCGGCCCTGGTGCGGTCGGGAGCCGCGGCGACGGCCTCGCGCACCGCGTCGAGACCCGGCGTGCGGAACGGCGCCCCGAGGGCCCGTGCGACCAGTGACTGGTCCAGGCGGTGGCCGTACTGCATGACGCCCATCAGTGCATCGCGTTCCACGCCGACATCGGGATTCCGGGGAAGGCTCGCGAGCGTCACGGGCGCAAAGCCCGATCCGCCCTGGACCGACTCGATGGAGACGGCTTCGTGTCGGTTGCCCTCGGATCGGGACGACGATGATCCGCTCCGTGCCGCACGCTCGACCTCTCCGTGCACCTCGGTGGGGTCCATACCGAGACGACGGGCGAGCACGCGCTCGTACCCCGGGCGCAGCAGACGGTCCCTGATCTCAGCCACGATCGGCGCCGCGGCGCGCAGGGCGCCGACCCGCCCCTCCACCGTGGAGAGGTCGAACCCGCCGAGCTTGCGATCGATCGCGAACTCGAACATGGGCTGCTTGGAGTCCATGAGGGAGCGGACCGCGGCATCGCCACGCTGCAGGCGCAGGTCGCACGGGTCGAGGCCGTCGGGCGCCACGGCCACAAAGGTCTGGGCGTTGAAGCGATCGTCTTCGGTGAAGGCGCGGAGCGCAGCCTTCTGTCCGGCCTCATCGCCGTCGAACGTGAACACGACCTCGCCGGAGGCGTTGTCGTCGCCCATCACTCGCCGCAGCACCTTGATGTGGTCGGTGCCGAACGCCGTGCCGCACGTCGCGATCGCGGTCGTGAGGCCCGCGAGGTGGCAGGCCATGACGTCGGTGTAGCCCTCCACGACGACCACGCGGCGGGGGTCGCCGCGCGAGATGTCGCGCTTGGCGAGGTCGAGTCCGTAGAGGACCTGGGCCTTCTTGTAGATCGGTGTCTCGGGGGTGTTGAGGTACTTGGGGCCCTGGTCGTCGTCGAAGAGCTTGCGGGCGCCGAAGCCGATGGTCTGACCGGACACGTCGCGGATGGGCCACACCAGACGTCCGCGGAACCGGTCGTACACCCCGCGCTGGCCCTGCGACACGAGCCCCGCGGTCAGGAGCTCCTCGCGCGTGAAACCCTGGGCGCTGAGCGCCTTGAGCATTCCGTCCCAGCCGCGCGGCGCGAAGCCCACGCCGAAGTGCGCGGCCGCCCCGGCGTCGAAACCCCGCTCGCCGAGGAAGCGACGCCCCGCCTCGGCATCCGGCGTCAGCAGCTGCGAGCGGAAGAACTCGGCGGCCGCGGTGTTCGCGGCGTAGAGGCGGCTCCGTCCGCTGGTCTCAGGCGCCGCGCCGCCGTCTTCGTAGTGCAACGTGTAGCCGATCCTGCCGGCGAGGCGCTCGACGGCCTCCGTGAAGCTCACGTGGTCCATCTCGCGCAGGAACGAGTACACGTCCCCGGACTCGCCGCAGCCGAAGCAGTGGTAGTACCCGACCTGCGGGCGCACGTGGAAGCTCGGGCTCTTCTCGTCGTGGAAGGGACAGAGCCCCTTGAGCGAGCCGACACCGGCCGACTTCAGCGCGACCCGCTCCCCCACGATGTCGGCGATGTTGGTGCGGGCCTTCACCTCATCGACGTCGGCCTGACGGATGCGGGGCATCAGCGCGCGCCTTCGATGACCGCGGCCGGAGGCGTGTGCACGCGAGCGCCGGGGCGTGCGTGACGCGGCGTCCAGATGCCCACCTCGGCTGGGTCGATCTCTCCCACGAGTCGGTTGTGCCAGTCGATCGCGCTCTGGTCGGTGAGGCTGGCGATCTGGTCGACGACCACGCGCGCGCGCTCGGCATCAGACGTCGCGGCGCGGAAGTCGGCGGAGAACGCCGGTTCGAGCACGTCGGCGCCGGCCGACCACAGCGCATCCGTCGACCACAGGGCGTCGGCGAGACGGGTGAGCACTCGACGCTGCTCCTTGTAAACACCCTTGCGCGCTTCGATCGTCACGATCGCCTGGCCCATGATGCCCTTGAGCACCGCGATCTCGGCCTCGACCACGCGCGGCACGACCACGTGCGCGTTGTAGCGCACGAGCACCGGTCCGGCGTACGCGTCGCGGGTCGCGGAGACCGCGGCGCGGGCGAAGCGGCCGATCAGGTCGCTCGTCAGGTTCTTGAGGTTCGCGAGGTCGCGGCGGGAGCGGTCGAACGAGGTGAGCCACATGGGCTGCGACGACAGGCGGTACAGGGCGTCGGCGAGTTCGTCGCGTGTGAAGTCGTAGCCGACCCACTGCTGGATGCGGTCGATCAGCGCCTCGTGCGCGCGGGGGTCGGAGAGCTGTGCGACGTCGACGTAGCCGTTGACGATCGCGTCCTCGAAGTCGTGCACGGAGTAGCCGATGTCGTCGGATAGGTCCATGATCTCGGCCTCGATGCAGCGCAGGCGCTTGGTCGCCCCCTCACGCATCCAGCGGAACACCGCCTCGTCGTCGGGGTACACGCCGAACTTGAGACGACCTCCGGGATCGGGGACGGGGCTGTCGACGGTCCACGGGTACTTGCACGTCGCGTCGAGGCTCGCGCGGGTGAGGTTGAGCCCCACGGAGTGCCCGTCGTCGTCGATCACCTTGGCCTCGAGCCGTGTGAGGATGCGCAGCGACTGCGCGTTGCCCTCGAAACCGCCGATGGGCTCTGCCCACTCGTTGAGCGCCCGCTCCCCGTTGTGGCCGAACGGCGGATGACCGAGGTCGTGGCTCAGGCACGCGGTGTCGACGACGTCTGCGGAGACTCCGAGCGCGGTGGCGAGCTCGCGCCCCACCTGCGCGACCTCGAGCGAGTGCGTGAGCCGGTTGCGGGCGAAGTCGGCGGTGCTGGCGGGACTGAGCACCTGCGTCTTGGCGGCCAGCCGGCGCAGCGCCGCGGAGTGGAGGACGCGGGCGCGGTCGCGCGCGAAGTCGTCGCGCTCGGATCGATGTGTCTCCGCGAAGAAGCGCTCGGCGTCGCGCTGGTCGTAGCCGTCCGCCCGGGCAGACGCCCGAGCCTCAGCCACCACTGTTCTCGATCTCCGCACCTCGCATCATCTCGGATGCCGACGCCGCGAGCTCGCGCGACTCCAACCACTTGTCGGGCAGCGCGGGACGCTTGGGTCGCCCGGACCGGCCGCGCTGGCCTTCGGCATCCGCACCGGGGTAGGGAGCCGAGTGATCGAGCTGCCCGAGCAGGTCGTCGATCTCCTGGAGGCTGGATGCCGTCGCGAGGCCGGTGCGGATGTCGCCGCCGACCGGGTAGCCCTTGAAGTACCAGGCGACGTGCTTGCGGACGTCGCGGCATCCGCGGTCCTCGTCCTCGAAGAACTCGACGAGCAGCTCGGCGTGGCGCTTGAACGCGTCGGCGACGAACCCGAGCGTCGCGTCGACGGTCTTGCCCTCGCCGCCGAACGCGTTCGCGAGCTCACCGAACAGCCAGGGACGCCCGAGGCAGCCTCGGCCGACGACAACACCGTCGCAGTCTGTCTGCGCCATCATCCGCACAGCGTCGTCGGCCGACCAGATGTCGCCGTTGCCGAGCACGGGGATGCTGGTGACGGCCTGCTTGAGCTCGCCGATCGCGTTCCAGTCGGCGAAGCCCGAGTAGAACTCGCTCGCGGTGCGGGCGTGCAGTGCGACCGCCGCGGCCCCCGCATCCTCCGCGGCGCGTCCTGCATCGAGGAACGTCAGGTGGTCGGGGTCGATGCCCTTGCGCATCTTGACCGTCAGCGGGATGTCGCCCGCCGCCTTGACGGCCTGGGTCACGATGTCCGCGAACAGCGAGGACTTCCACGGCAGAGCCGCGCCTCCGCCCTTGCGGGTGACCTTGGGCACGGGGCAGCCGAAGTTCAGGTCGATGTGGTCGGCGTGGTCCTCGGCGACGATGATGCGCACGGCATCCGCGATCGTCTTGGGGTCGACGCCGTACAGCTGGATCGAGCGCGGGGTCTCGGACTCGTGATGGCGGATGAGGCGCATGGTGGTCTCGTTGCGTTCGACGAGCGCGCGCGACGTGATCATCTCGCTCACGTAGAGGCCGGCGCCGTACTCGCGGCAGAGCCGACGGAACGCCGTGTTCGTGATCCCCGCCATGGGCGCGAGGACGACGGGCACGTCGAGCGCGATCGGGCCGATGCGGAGGGTGGGAACGGGGGCGGTTGCGACAGTCATGACCCGTCCATTCTCCCAGACACGGAGCCCGTGGCGGCGCATCGACCTAAGCTGTGAACATGACCGATCCCGCAGTGCGTTCCATCCCCTTCCTCGACGCCGACGGCAACGAGAAGACGCTCGACGATCTGGGCGATGTGGTGCTCGTCGTGAACGTCGCCTCGAAGTGCGGACTCACCCCGCAGTACGAGCAGCTCGAGGAGCTGCAGCGCCTCTACGGCGACCGCGGATTCAGCGTCGTGGGGTTCCCGTGCAACCAGTTCTTCGGTCAGGAGCCCGGGTCGATGGAGCAGATCCTCGACTTCTGCTCCACGACGTACGGCGTGACCTTCCCGATCAACGACAAGGTCAAGGTCAACGGCCGGAACGCCGCCGACCTCTACAAGGCGCTGAAGCAGACCGAGGATGCCGGGGGCAAGGCCGGTCGCGTCGAGTGGAACTTCGAGAAGTTCCTCGTGCTGCCCGACGGCGACGTCATCCGCTTCCGCCCCAAGCAGAAGCCGGACGACCCCGCGATCGTCGGCGCGATCGAGTCCGCGCTGACCCGCTAGGCGACGCGGCGACCGCCCGGTTCATCTGGGCGTCACCCGCGCATCCCGCCTCTCAGGCGACGGTCGGAAGCCGCGTTCACCTGTCGGTCGGTTCACGGCCATGCATCCTCCGTAGTCTCGCCGCGGCGACAGCCGCTCGACGACAAGGAGACCGACCATGCCCGACACCATGCCGATCAGCCGACGGACCGTCCTGACCGCAGGCGCGCTCGGTGCGCTCAGCACCGCTCTCCCGCTCGGCGCCGCGCCGGAGAACGCTTCTGCGAGCCCCGACGCCTCGTCGTCTGCGCGGCCGACGAAGCCGGGCAAGGTCGGACGGCTGCAGTTCCGCACCGACGGAACCTTCAAGGTCGTGCAGTTCAACGACACGCAGGACGACGAGCTCACCGACCGTCGCACGGTGGAACTCATCGAGAAGGTGCTCGATCAGGAGACGCCGGACTTCGTGGTCATCAACGGCGATGTCATCACCGGGGGATGCGAGACCCGGCTCGCCGTCAAGCAGGCGATCAACAACGTCGTCTGGCCGATGGAGTCCCGTCAGATCCCGTGGGCCGTTACCTTCGGGAATCACGACGAGGACTCCCTGCCTCAGTCGGGGGTCGACGAGGCGGGGATGCTGGCGATCTACCGCTCGTACGACTACAACATGAACGCCGAGAGCACCCGCGGCGTGACCGGCACCAGCAACACGATCGCGACGATCGCCTCCTCCGCGAAGAAGAACAGGGAGGCCTTCGCCCTGTGGCTGATGGACTCCGGCCGCTACGCCCCCGAGGCACTGAACGGCCAGGACTTCGCCGGCTACCCCACCTGGGATTGGGTGCGCATGGATCAGGTCGCCTGGTACCGCCAGCAGTCGCAGGAGCTCGAGAAGCGGCGCGGAGCGAAGGTGCCGGGGCTCATGTTCCTGCATATCGCCCTATGGGAGCACCGGTTCATGTGGTGGGGCGGCGTCGACACTCGCACCGAGGCCGACGCCGCGCGCGGTCGCGCCCGCCACGGGATCGTCGGCGAACGGAATGAGGACGAGTGCCCGGGTCCGTTCAACTCGGGGATGTTCAATGCGATCCTCGAGCGCGGCGACGTGAAGGGCGTCTTCGTCGGACACGATCACGTCAACGACTATGTCGGCGATTACTACGGAGTGAAGCTCGGCTACGCACCCGGCACGGGGTTCGGCGCGTATGGCCTCGACGGCGCCGAGCGCAATCGCATGCGGGGCGGTCGAGTGTTCGAGCTCACCGAGACGGGTGACGCGGTGGCGATCGCGACGCGGGTCGTGTACGCCCGCGATCTCGGGATCGACCTCACCGCGGACGACCAGCCGATGGAGCCGCTTTCGCTGGCTCCGAAGCAGGAGAGGATCTGACGCTCGGACGAGCAGAGGGGCGTCGGGAGCTGAAGTCCCGACGCCCCTCTGCGTGAACAGTCCTCAGGCCGAGGCGGTCTCCGGCTCGGCCTCGGGAGCGCCGCGCTTGGCCCAGAGGTCGCGCAGGACGTTCTCGAAGGCGGCGGGCGGCTGGGCGCCGCTGATGCCGTACTGGCCGTCGATCACGAAGAACGGGACGCCCTGGATGCCGTAGGCCTGAGCCTGCGCCTGATCCTGACGGACGTCCTGCAGGTGACGGGAGGACTCGAGGGCCTCGCGGGCTGCGTCGGCATCCAGACCCACCTCGACGGCGAGCTCCACGAGGTCGTCGACCCGACCGACGTGCTTGCCCTCGGTGAAGTATGCGGACATCAGCCGCTCCTCCATCTCGTGCTGCAGGTCGTTCGCCTTCGCGAAGTGCAGAAGCTCGTGCGCCTTGACCGTGTTCGTGTGCTGCAGCAGGTCGAAACGGTACTGCAGGCCGGCGTTCTCGGCCACGCCGGTGACGTGCGACAGCATCTGCTCGACCTGCTCGCGCGGCATGCCCTTGTGACCGGCGAGGAAGTCGACCTCGTCGCCGTCGAAGTCGACGGGGGTGTCGGGAGAGAGCTCGAACGAGTGGAAGGTGATGTTCACCTGAGGGGCGTCATCGTCGCCGGCGACGGCTTCCAGGCCCTTCTCGAGGTTGCGCTTGCCGATGTAGCACCAGGGGCAGGCGATGTCGGACCAGATGTCGATGGAGATGGCGTCAGTCACACTGTCATCCAACCGCATCTCCGACCGGCCTATTCCGGTCGGTAGGATTCTCGGATGCTCTCCGCCGACGATCCGCTCCCGCGCGTGCCCGAGCGCGTGCTGGTCGCGGGCGTGACCGGCTCCGGAAAGACGACGCTCTCGCGTCGCATCGCCGCGCTGTGGGGTCTCCGCCACACCGAGATCGACGGACTGTTCCACGGGGAGGGCTGGACGCCGCGGCCGACGTTCATCGACGACGTGCGCGCGTTCGCCGCCGAGGACCGCTGGGTCACCGAGTGGCAGTACACGAGCAAGGGCACCGATCTGATCCTCACGCCCCGGGCGCACCTGGTGATCTGGCTCGACTACCCGTACCGGGTGGTGCGCTCCCGCCTGCTGCGGCGGACGCTGAGCCGCAGCATCCTGCGCACGAGGATGTACAACGGCAACGTCGAGAAGCCGATCTGGAGGATGTTCCGCGGTGCCCCCGAGGAGAACATCCTCGCCTGGCAGACGAAGACGCTCCACAAATGGACCGAGCGGATGCCGGAGGCCGAGGTCGAGTTCCCGCACCTGACGATCGTGCGCCTGCGCCACCCCCGCGAGACCGAGCGGTGGCTGCGGGCTCAGGCCGGGGCGTCGGGGGTGTCGATCGCGCCGCCGAACCGCCGGTCGCGAGACAGGTAGATCCCGATCGCCCGCCACAGCTCCTCTCGCGAGAAGTCCGGCCACAGGGTCTCGAGGAACACCATCTCCGCGTAGGCCGACTCCCAGAGCAGGAAGTTCGAGGTGCGCTGCTCCCCGGAGCTGCGCAGGAACAGGTCGACATCGGGCATGTCCGGCACGTAGAGGTGGCGGCGGATCATCTTCTCGGTGATCGCGTTCGGCCTGACCCGTCCCGCGGCCACGTCGGCGGCGATAGAGCGCACCGCGTCGACGATCTCGACCCGCCCGCCGTAGTTCACGCACATCGTGAGCGTCAGCCCGGTGTTCTTCTTCGTCAGCTCCTCGGCGCGCTGCAGCTCGGTGATCACGCTGCCCCACAGACGCGGCTTGCGGCCGGCCCAGCGGATGCGCACATTCCACTCGTTGAGCTGATCGCGGCGGCGGTGCAGCACGTCGCGGTTGTAGCCCATGAGGAAGCGGACCTCCTCGGGCGACCGCGCCCAGTTCTCGGTCGAGAACGCGTAGACCGACAGATGTTTCACCCCGGCCTGGATGGCGCCCGCGACGACGTCGAGCAGCACCTCCTCGCCCGCCTTGTGCCCCTCGATGCGGGTGAGTCCCCGGCGGTTCGCCCACCGGCCGTTGCCGTCCATGACGATCGCGACGTGCTCGGGCACGGCGGGGAAGGTCGGCGGGTACACGCCCGTCCAGTCGAGCGGGCGGTAGGCCACGGCATCCTTGTGCGTGTACGGCTTGGGACTCACCGTGCTCCTTCTCGAGGGTCGTCTTTCACATGCGCGAGCGAGCGGATGCCGCGCTCCAGGTGCCACTGGACGTAGGCGGCGATGAGGCCCGAGGCCGCGGAGGTCTCGGCGACGGATGCGGAGTCGATCACGTCCCACTCCCCCGCCATGAGCGAGCGGAGGAGTTCGAGCGTGCGGTCGGCGATGCGCGGGCTGCCGGCCGGGGCGTCGTTACGGCACACCAGGCCGCCCAGCTGGGCGACGAACGTCGTGTGCGGTCCCGGAGCTCCGCAGCGGGCGCAGTCTCCGAGCGAGGGCGCCCAGCCCGACAGCGCCATGACGCGCAGAAGGTACGAGTCGAGGATGCTGCGCGGCGCGTGCTCTCCGCGGGACAGCGCTCGCAGCCCGCCCACCAGGAGGAGGTACTGCTCGGGTGTGGCCTCCGAGTCGCTGAGCCGATCGGCCGTCTCGACCATCGCACTCGCCGAGGTGAACCGGTCGTAGTGCGAGGCGATATCGGCGCCGTACGCACCGAGCGACTCGGCCTGCTGCACGATGTCGAGCGAGCGACCCTGATACAGCTGCACGTCGGCGACCATGAACGGCTCGAGCCGCGAGCCGAACTTCGACGAGGTCCGTCGCACGCCTTTCGCGACCGCGCGCACCTTGCCATGACGCCGGGACAGCATCGTGACGATGCGATCGGCCTCACCCAGTTTGTGGGTGCGCAGGATCACTGCTTCGTCTCGATACGTGGGCACCCCTCGATTATCCTCCGTGCGCGACAATGGACGGGTGACCGAACCGCTCTTCATCATTCCGTTCTGGGCGGATCTCCTCGGCGTGGGACTCGGCGGGGTCCAGGGCGCACTGTTCGCCTCGGGATTCCAGGGGCAGCGCCGCCTCGACTGGCTGGGCGTCGCGATCATCGGGATCATGATCGGGATGGGTGGCGGTCTCATCCGCGACATCCTGCTCGGCCAGACCCCGGCGACGCTGCAGAACCAGTGGTATCTCGTCACCGCGACCGGCGCCGCGCTGTTCGGGATGCTGCTCGCCGGACTCTTCACGCGGTTGAACAAGGTGATCGTCGGGCTCGACGCGATCGTGATCGGCATGTTCGGCGCCTTCGGCACGAGCAAGGCGCTCGCGCTCGGCATCCCCGAGGTTCCGGCGGTGTTCATCGGCGTGTGCGCCGCTGTCGGCGGCAGCGTCCTGCGCGACATGCTCATGGGCCTGCCGACGGCCATCATGCACGTGGGGTCGCTCTACGCGGTGGCCGCCGGGGGTGGGTCGGCGTTCATCGTGATCGCGCACGCCCTCGGCATGGGGATTCCGCTCGCGGCAGTGCTCGGGATCGCCGTGACGGCCGTCATCCGCGTGCTCGCCGTGAGCTTCGACGTGTCGCTCCCCGAGCAGCGCCGCCTCTACCGCCGCAAGGTCGCCGCCGAGACCGGGGTCATCCCGATCGTCAAGCCCGGCCTCGACTGAGGCGCAGCGCCAACCGCGCCTCGCCCCACTGCTCGGCATCGCACTCGTCGATGCCCGCCGCCCCGTCGACGCCCCTGTTGCGCTACGAGGCCCCTGCTCAGTTGCGTGACTGGGCAGGGGCCTCGTAGCGCAGCGGGGGCGTCAGCGTCTGGCGAGTCGTCGCCGAGCGCAGGCGTTGCCTCGCGTCGGCGTCAGACGGCGGCGAGCTCGTGCTGACGCGTGCGGATCGAGCGGTTCACACCCGAGACGATCGCCTTGAGCGAGGCCGTCGAGATGTCGCCGTCGATGCCGACGCCCCACAGGCGCTGGTCGCCGATCTGCAGTTCGACGTACGCCGCGGCCTGCGCGTCGCCGCCCGAGCTGAGGGCGTGCTCGACGTAGTCGTACAGCGTGATGTCGAAGCCCTGCGCGCGCAGCACCTCGATGAACGCGGCGATCGGTCCGTTTCCGTTGCCCGTGACCGACACCTGCTCGTCGTCGTCTCGCAGCGTGACGTCGAGCACCACGTCGCCCGACATGTCGCTGCGGGTCTGCGTCGCCAGCAGCTCGAAACGACCCCACTTGGCGGCCGAGTCGTCGGCGGGCAGGTACTCGTCGTTGAAGACCGACCAGATCTGCTCGCTCGTGACCTCTCCGCCCTCGGCATCCGTCTTCGCCTGCACGACGCCGGAGAATTCGATCTGCAGCTTGCGCGGGAGGTCGATCGCGTGGTCGGCCTTCAGCAGGTAGGCGACCCCGCCCTTGCCCGACTGCGAGTTCACGCGGATGACGGCCTCGTACGAACGTCCGAGGTCCTTCGGGTCGACGGGCAGGTACGGCACGGCCCATTCGATCTCGTCGACCGTGACGCCCTTGGCCTCGGCCGTGGCCGCCATGGCCTCGAAGCCCTTCTTGATCGCGTCCTGGTGCGAGCCGCTGAACGCGGTGAAGACGAGGTCTCCTGCCCAGGGACTGCGCTCGGGCACCGGCAGCTGGTTGCAATACTCGACCGTGCGCTTCACCTGGTCGATGTCGCTGAAGTCGATCTGCGGGTCGATGCCCTGCGTGAACATGTTGATGCCCAGCGCGACGAGGTCGACGTTTCCCGTGCGCTCGCCGTTGCCGAACAGGCATCCCTCGATGCGGTCGGCGCCCGCCATGTAGCCCAGCTCGGCTGCCGCGATCGCGGTGCCGCGGTCGTTGTGCGGGTGCAGCGACAGGATGACGTTCTCTCGGTGCGCCAGGTGACGGCTCATCCACTCGATCGAGTCGGCGTAGACGTTCGGTGAGGCCATCTCGACCGTGGCCGGCAGGTTGATGATGACCTTGCGGTCGGGGGTCGGCTCGAAGACCTCGATCACCTGGTTGCAGATGTCGACAGCGAACTCGAGCTCGGTGCCGGTGTAGCTCTCCGGCGAGTACTCGTAGTACACCTGCGTGTCGGGGATGGTCTTCTCGAACTTCCGGCACAGGCGGGCACCCTCGAGCGCGATGTCGATGATGCCCTGCTTGTCGGTGCGGAAGACGACCTCGCGCTGCAGGACGCTCGTCGAGTTGTACAGGTGCACGATGGCCTGCTTCGCGCCGGCGATCGACTCGTAGGTGCGCTCGATCAGGTGCTCACGCGCCTGGGTCAGGACCTGGATCGTGACGTCGTCGGGGATCAGGTTCTCCTCGATGAGCTGGCGCACGAAGTCGAAGTCGGTCTGGCTCGCCGACGGGAACCCGACCTCGATCTCCTTGTAGCCCATGCTGACGAGCAGCTCGAACATGACGCGCTTGCGCTCGGGAGACATGGGGTCGATGAGAGCCTGGTTGCCGTCGCGGAGGTCGACCGCGCACCAGCGCGGAGCCTCGGTGATGCGGGCCTCGGGCCAGGTGCGGTCGGGCAGGTGCACCGAGATCTGCTCGTGGAAAGGCCGGTACTTGTGGATCGGCATCGCCGACGGGCGCTGAGTGTTCTTCATGAGGGGCTTCTTCTCTCGTCAGGAATGTGTTCGGGCCAACACGAGCGCCGCGACGAGGAAGGCCCTAGCTCTCAGGACTCGTCGCGGCAGCTAAGAAGAAGCAGACCGCCGAAAGGCATGCGGCCATGGTAGCAGGATGCTCGGAGCGGTTCGACCGGATCTGAGACGATCGGCGGGGCTCCGACACTCTCTGTCATGAGCACCCTGCAGCGTCGCACGTCTTTCGCCGCCGGTCTGACGGCAGGTCTCCTCGTCCTGTCGGCGTGCGCGACCGGACCCGGCTCGTCACCCGCACCGACGAGCACCTCCACGCCCACCCTGGGAGAGGTCGATGTGGCTCCGCCCGACGGACGAGTGATCGGCGTGGGCATGGTGATCGACGACGCGGGCGAGGCGCGGTTGTGCGACGGTGCCATCATGGAGTCGTATCCGCCGCAGTGCGCGGGCCTCCCCCTCGTCGGCTGGATCTGGGACGGCGTCGACGGGTACGAGCGCAGCGGCGACACGACATGGGGATTCTATGCCGTCTACGGCATGTACGACGGAGAGCATCTCACCGTGACGGAACCGCCGATCATGCTCGCTCTGTTCGACCCTGTCGCCCCCGAGGATCCGACCGGCGGTGTGGATGGTTCGACGCCGGCAGACGACCTGACTCGCATCCAGGACGAGCTCTCGACGGCACTCGGCGACAGGGTCTCCGCGATCTTCACCAACCGCGGGTATGTCTGGTCTCAGGTCGTCTGGGACGACGGCACGCTGCAGGATGCCATCGACAGCGTCTACGGGGACGACGTCGTGATCGTCACCTCCGCGCTGCGCGAGGTCGACTGAGGCGTACGGAAGCAGAGGGCCGGCTGACTATGCTTCCGGCATGACCGATCACGCGGTGCCGAATCTCCCGTCCCGTGACTTCGAGGTGACGATCGCCTTCTACGGCGGATTCGGGTTCGCGCAGGTATACCGGGACGAGGGGTGGCTGATCCTGCGGCGGGGAGAACTCGTGCTGGAGTTCTTCGAGTTCCCGGACCTCGTGCCCGAGGAGAGCGACGCCATGTGCAGTGTGCGTGTCGACGATGTCGACGAGCTGTATCGGCAGATCAGTGCGACCGGGGTCGCCGAGAAGACCGTGGGCCGTCCCCGACTGCACCCCGTACGAGATCAGCCCTGGGGGCAGCGCGCAGGATTCCTCATCGACCCCGACGGGACGCAGCTGAACCTGATCGAGAACGGTCCGTAGTTCAGGGGATCAGCGCGACCTTGCCGCCGGGATGCCCGCCGAGCACGAGGTCGAGCGCCGCGGGCGCCTCTTCCAGCGGGAACGTGCGCGCCATGGGCACCACGAGATCACCGCGCGCGGCCGATTCCACGAGCTCGCCGCGGATGCCGT
Organism: Microbacterium sp. GCS4; assembly: GCF_001262495.1. GTDB lineage: Bacteria > Actinomycetota > Actinomycetes > Actinomycetales > Microbacteriaceae > Microbacterium. The sequence continues at coordinate 25,331 of NZ_LGYE01000001.1, read as the reverse complement.
CGCGGAATCGCGCGCTGTCGGGCATGGATCCGGCGATCGCGAGGATGCCGTCGGCAGACGCTCGTCCGAAGGCGGCGATCGTCACGATACGTCGGCGATCCGCCACAAGGGCGAGCGACGCATCGACCGCTTCATCCGTGCCGACAGCATCCAGAGCGGCGGCGATCGACCCGCCCGCGATCTGCTCGACACGCTCGACGAGTCCCGCGCCGTAGCGCACCGGCACGCCGCCGTACTCGCGCACGACCTCGGCTCGCTCCTCGCTGGCCGTGCCGATCACACGGATGCCGCGCAGCGCCGCCTGCTGCAGCACGCTCACGCCGACCGCTCCGGAGGCGCCGTGCAGCAGGATCGTCTCCCCCGAGGATGCACCCGTGACCGCGAGCATCTCGGCTGCCGTCGTGCCGGCAAGCAGAAGGTTCGCCGCTTCGGCGTGGCTCAGCGCATCGGGCTTGTGGAACGCCTTCTCCGCGGGAAACGTCAGCGCGGTCGCGTAGCCGCCCTGCACCCGGAACGCGAGGACCTCGTCGCCGATCGCGACGTCGCCGGAACCGATGCGCGTGTCGGGGCCGACCGCGACGACCTCGCCGGAGATCTCGTAGCCGATCGGGACGGGAAAGCTCACGCCCGGACGAGAGTTCGCGACGTGCTTGGCATCCGCAGGGTTCACCCCCGCGGCCCGGACCCGCACCGTGATCTCGCCGACACCGGGATCCGGCACCTCGACTTCGACGAGTCGCCAGGTCTCCGGCGTTCCCTCGGTGGGTGCGATCCACTGCCGCGCGCGCATCGGTTCAGAACCCCAGACGCCCGAGCTGCTTGGGGTCGCGCTGCCACTCCTTCGCGACCTTCACGTGGAGTCCGAGGAACACGCGGGTGCCGAGGAGCTCCTCGATGCCTGAACGCGCTCGGGCTCCGACGTCGCGCAGGCGACTGCCCTTGTGTCCGATGATGATCGCCTTCTGACTGTCGCGCTCGACGACGATCGAGGCGTGCACGTCGGTGAGGTCGCTGTCCTCGCGGGGGGCGATGTCGTCGACGACCACGGCGATCGAGTGCGGCAGCTCATCGCGCACCCCGTGCAGCGCCGCCTCGCGGATCATCTCGGCGATGCGGTCCTCCACGGACTCGTCGGTCTTCACGTCGTCCGGGTACAGAGCGGGGCCTTTCGGCATCAGCGTGAGGATCTCGTCCGTGAGCACCTCGAGCTGGTCGCGGGTCAGGGCGGACAACGGGATCACCGCGGCCCAGTCCTCGCGCAGCGCATCCGCTTCCATGAGGCGCTCCGTGATCTCGTCGCGCGACGCGGCATCCGTCTTCGTCACGATCGCGATCTTCTTCGCTCGGGGGTAGCCGTCGAGCGACGCGGCGATCCGTCGGTCGCCGGGGCCGACTTTCTCGGTCGCGGGCACGCAGAATCCGATCACGTCGACGTCGCCCAGCACCTGCTCCACCAGGTCGTTCAGACGCTCGCCGAGCAGCGTGCGCGGCTTGTGGATCCCGGGGGTGTCGACGATCACGAGCTGACCGTCCGGGCGGTTGACGATCCCGCGGATCGCCCGACGAGTCGTCTGCGGCTTCTCGCTCGTGATGGCGATCTTCTCGCCGACCAGGGCGTTCGTCAGGGTGGACTTGCCGACGTTCGGCCGTCCGACGAAGGTCACGAAGCCGCTCCGCGTGTTCTCAGTCATCGTTCCGCTCCCTGTCGTGGTCTGCTGTCTGCTCCGGTGCCGCCCTCTCGACGAACACCGTCGCGATCCCTCGTCCGCGTCCTCGGGACGCTCCTCCAGTGAGGGCGAGGCCGTGGACAGTGGCTGTGGCCCCCGGCTGCGGCACCTGGCCGAGGGTCTTCCCGAGGAGCCCGCCGATCGAATCGACGTCCTCGTCCTCGAGCTCGAGACCGAACAGGTCCCCCACGTCCTCCAACGACAGTCGCGAGCTGACGCGGAATTTTCCCTCGCCGAGCTCGACGACCTCCGTCGAGACCTGATCGTACTCGTCGGCGATCTCGCCCACGAGCTCCTCGATGAGGTCCTCGAGCGTGACCAGGCCCGAGATCCCGCCGTGCTCGTCGATGACCAGGCACACGTGCACCGCGTCGCGCTTCATCTGCTGCAGCAGCGTCTCGGCGCGCATGGACTCGGGCACGAAGGTCGCCGGCCTCGAGATCGGACGGATGGATGCCGCGCGCCAGGCGTTGTCGTCGCGGTACGCGAACTGCACCAGGTCTTTGAGGTAGAGCACCCCCACGACGTCGTCGGCCTCGTCGTCGACCACCGGCATACGCGAGACCCCGCGCTGCAGGAACAGCGTCATCGCCTCGTCCGTCGTCGCCGTGGCGTCGACTGTCACCAGCTCGGTGCGCGGCACCATCACCGCGCGCACGAACTGGTCGGTGAAGTCGAAGACCGAGTGGATGAGGTCGCGGTCGTCGGCCTCGATGAGGTCGTTCGATGCGGCCTCGTCGACCATGCTGAGCAGCTGCTCCTCGGATGTGAACGAGCTGCGGCCCGTGCCGGGGGTCACCTTGTTGCCGAGCAGGACGAGCCCCTGCGCGAGCGGGCCGAGGATGATGCGCAGGCCGCGCACGACGGGCGCGTTGGCCCGGAGGATGCCGTCGGCATGGTGACGTCCGAAGGACCGCGGACTCGCCCCCACGAGCACGAAGGTGATTCCGGTCATGAGCACCGCGGCCGCGAGCATCGCGAGCCAGTTGTTCTCGATCAGGATCGTGAACGCGACCGTGACGAGCACGGCGGCCGTGACTTCGGCGAGCACGCGGATGAAGGCGACCGAGTTGACGTGCGCGTCGGGGTCGGCGGCGATGCGGGCGAGCTGAGGCGCGTTGCGGCCCTCTGCGGACATCTCCTCGATGTCGGAGCGCGAGGTGACGCCGAAAGCGGCGTCGATCGCCGCCATGAGGCCGCCGAAGGCGACCAGCAGGACGGCGCCCGCCAGCAGGAGACCCGCGGTCATCGCCGACGTTCGGCCGCCGCGAAGCCTTGGATGAGCTCCTTCTGCAGGCCGAACATCTCACGCTCCTCGTCGGGCTCGGCGTGGTCGAAGCCGAGGAGATGCAGCAGCCCGTGGGTCGTGAGCAGGATCAGCTCGTCCATCAGGGTGTGCCCTGCGGCCTGCGCCTGCGTCTCGGCCACCTGCGGGCAGAGCACGATGTCGCCGAGCAGTCCCGGTGCCGTGGGCCGGTCCTCCGTGCCGGGGCGGAGCTCGTCCATGGGGAAGCTCAGGACGTCGGTGGGTCCCGGCTCATCCATCCACTGCACGTGCAGAGCCTCCATCGCGCCCTCGTCGACGAGCACGATCGCCACCTCGGCGTCCGGGCTCACATGGAGCTGGGCGAGGTTGAAGTCGGTGAGTCGCTGCAGCACCGTCTCGTCGACGTCGATGACCGACTCGTTGTTGATCTCGATCATGAGTGGGCTCGTTTCATCAGGACCTGGGGTCGTTTCATCAGGAGAGGCCTCGCTTCGGCATCCGGTCTCGAGGTCCGGGTCGCTGAGCGCCACGGCGCTCGGCGCGGTTGGCGAACTCGGCCGCCTGCTCCCGCTCGTGCCGCTGCGCCGTGCGGCGCTCGTCGTACTCGCTGTACGCGTCGACGATGCGGCCGACGAGCGAATGGCGCACGACGTCGTCGCTCGTGAGACGGGAGAAGTGGATGTCGTCGATGCCGTCGAGCACGCGCGTGACGAGTCGCAGGCCCGACGCCCCCTGCGGCAGGTCGACCTGCGTGATGTCGCCGGTGACCACCATGCGCGTTCCGAAGCCCAGACGCGTCAGGAACATCTTCATCTGCTCGGGCGTCGTGTTCTGCGCCTCGTCGAGCACGACGAAGGAGTCGTTGAGCGTCCGACCGCGCATGTACGCCAGCGGTGCCACCTCGATCGTGCCGGTGGCCATCAGGCGCGGCACGATCTCGGGGTCCATCATCTCGTTCAGCGCGTCGTACAGCGGTCGCAGGTACGGGTCGATCTTGTCGGTCAACGTGCCGGGGAGGAACCCCAGACGCTCCCCCGCCTCCACGGCGGGCCGCGTGAGGATGATCCGGGTGACCTCCTTGCGCTGCAGCGCCTGGACGGCCTTGGCCATCGCAAGGTAGGTCTTTCCGGTACCGGCGGGACCGATGCCGAACACGATCGTGTTCTCCTCGATCGCGTCGACGTACTCCTTCTGCCCGAGCGTCTTGGGTCGGATGACCTTGCCGCGGGTCGACAGGATCGCCTCGCCGAGCACCTCGCTCGGCCGCGGTCCGCCGTCGGCGCGCAGCATCCGCGCAGAGCTGGACACGTCGCTCGGAGCGAGGTCGTGCCCGGCCTTCGTCATGGTGAGCAGCTCGTCGACGAGGTTCTTCGCCCGCGCCACGGCATCCGCCGCGCCGCTGAGCGTGATCTCGTTGCCGCGCACGAGCACCTGGACGTCCGGGTGCTCCTTCTCGAGCATCCGGAGCAGGCGATCCTGCGGACCGAGCAGCTGCACCATCGCGACGCCGTCGGCATAGAACCGCTCGGTGACGTCGCCGTCGGTGGGTGTGTTGTCGTGGTCAGAAGCCAACGAGCTTGTTCTCCTCGATGTTGCCGAGCACATGGGCGTGCACGTGGAAGACGGATTGGGCGGCGCTCGCGCCGTTGTTGAAGATCAGGCGGTACTCGCCGTTGGCGTGCTCGGTCGCGAGCTGCTTCGCGGCGGCGACCATCTCGGCCAGGAGACCGGGGTCGCCGGCGGCGAGCTCCGTGACGTCGCGGTACTCCGCGGTCTTGGGGATCACGAGCGCATGCAGCGGCGCCTGCGGATCGATGTCCCGGATCGCGAACACCCGGCCGGTGTCCAGCAGGATCTCACCCGGGATGACGCCGTCGAGGATGCGCGTGAAGATCGAGGGTTCGGACATGCTGCCAGTCTACCGATCGTCCACCGACCGGGCCGGGAGAGCCGTCACCAGCGCCCCAGCGCGGTCGAGAGCACGGCGACGGCGGCGGGCCCGGCGGTCGAGGTCCGCAGAACGGTGTCGCCCAGCAGGACGCGCTCCGCTCCCGCCGCGACGAGCGCCTCGATCTCGGCATCCGCGATCCCGCCCTCCGGGCCGACGACGAGCACGATGTCGCGTCCGTCCGGCACGAGCGCGGACAACCGGTCAGGAGCAGTCGGATCGAGCAGCAGCACGCGCTGCGTGGCCGCGCGGGCAGCGAGATCCTTGGTGGATGCCGGAGCCGCGACCTCGGGTACCCAGGACCGGTGGGCCTGCTTGGCCGCCTCGCGGACGATGGTCGCCCAGCGCTCCCGCCCCTTGACGGCTTTCGGGCCCTCCCAGCGCGACACGCTGCGGCTCGCCTGCCAGGGCACGATCTCGTCCACGCCGAGCTCGCACGCGGCCTGCACGGCGAGCTCGTCGCGGTCGCCTTTCGCGAGGGCCTGAACGAGCACGAGCCGCGGACTCGGCGCCGGGTCGACCCGCCTGTCCGACACCCGGACGTCGACGAGCGACGGCGACACGTGCTCCGCCGTCGCGGTCAGCCAGACCCCGGAACCGTCGCCGACGGTGACCGCTTCGCCGACACGGAGGCGACGCACGACGGCAGCGTGCTTGGCCTCGGCACCGGTCAGCGACACGAGGTCGCCGGCGACGGCGTCCGAGGACGTCTCGACGAGGAAATGCAGGGCCACGGCGTCCTTCGGGTCAGTGCGAGCGGAACCGGTCGCGGAGCTTCGAGAACAGTCCCTGCTGGAACTGGGCGAGCTGCGGAGCCGGCGCCTTGGTCTTCTTCGCGAAGTCCTCGATCAGCGCGCGCTGCGCGGAGTCGATCTTCGTCGGCGTCAGAACCTGCACGCCGACCCGCAGGTCGCCGCGCTGGGTGCCGCGCAGCGGGGTGATCCCCCGACCCTTGATCGTGAGCACGTCGCCGGACTGCACTCCCGCCCGGATCTCGAGGTCGACCTCGCCGTCCAGCCCCTGGATCTTCGTCTCAGTGCCGAGGATCGCATCGGTCATCGCGACCTCGAGCGTCGCGAGCAGGTCGTCGCCGTCGCGGCTGAACGCGGGATGCGGGTTCACCGTGACCTCGACGTACAGGTCGCCGTTCGGGCCGCCCGCCTTGCCGACCTCGCCCGATCCGGGGAGCTGCAGACGAAGACCCGTCTCGACCCCCGCGGGGATGTCCAGCGACACGGTGCGACGCGATCGCACACGGCCCTGGCCGCCGCACGTGCCGCACGGGTACGGGATGGTCGTGCCGTAGCCCTCGCACGTGCCGCACGGCTGCGAGGTGACGACGTTGCCGAGGAGGCTGCGCACCTGGCGCTGGACGTGCCCGGAGCCGCCGCAGATGTCGCAGGTGACGGGCGAGGTGCCCTCCTGGCAGCAGGAGCCGTTGCAGGTCTCGCACAGCACGGCCGTGTCGACCTCGATGTCGCGGTGCGCGCCGAAGACGACATCCCCGAGGTCGAGCGTGACGCGCACGAGAGCATCCTGTCCGCGCTCCCGTCGCGACCGGGGCCTGGCCCCGCGTCCGCCGCCCTGGGCCGCGCCGAAGAACGTCTCGAAGATGTCCCCGAAGCCGCCGAAGCCCTGGAAGTTGCCCGACGCGCCGTCACCGCCGCCCATGTCGTAGCGGCGGCGCGAGTCGTCATCGCTCAGCACGTCGTAGGCATGCGTCACGAGCTTGAACTTCTCGGCAGCCTCCTCACCCGGGTTCACATCCGGGTGCAGCTGCCGGGCGAGTCGCCGGTACGCCTTCTTGATCTCGTCGGTGGAGGCGTCGCGGGAGACGCCCAGTACCTCGTAGTGGTCCGCCACAAATGGCCCTTCTGCGTGTGTTCTCTGGGCGTCCGCGTCAGCGGGACACCTCGTCCTCGTCGAGCATCCGCGACAGGTAGCGGGCCACGGCCCGTGCCGCCGCGAGGTTGCTCGGATAGTCCATGCGCGTCGGCCCCATGACCCCGACGCGCGCCGTACCGCTGCGCGCGGCGTAGTTGCTCGCGACGATCGACGCCTCGTCGAGACCGAACGACGCGTTCTCAGCGCCGATGCTCGCCGCGAGACCGTGCGCGTCGGTCTCCATCTCGCTCATGAGGCGGATGAGGGTCACCTGCTCCTCGATCGCCTCCAGGAGCGGATGGATGCTGCCGCGGAAGTCGTGCTCACGACGTGCGAGCGTCGCCGCGCCCGCCATCACCAGGCGCTCCTGCCGGAAGGTGCCGAGCTCCTCCACGATCACGGTCGCGAGCGTGCGCAGCACCGCGTCGTTCGCGTGGTCGTCGCCGTCGAGCAGTGCCCGGACCCGCTCGGCCGCATCGCTCACGGCCCGGCCGGTGAGCAGGGCTGAGAGGCGCGCCCGGAGCAGCCCCATGTCGGCCTCGTCGATGTCGGACGGCAGCTGCGCCATGCGCTGCGACACGCCGCCGGCGTCCGTGACGAGCACGATCAGCAGGCGGTTCGGGGCGAGGGCGACGAGCTCGATGTGGGTGAGCTGCGCGCGGGCGAAAGAGGGGTACTGCGCGAGAGCGACCTGACCCGTGAGCTGCGTGAGCACGCGGACCGTCCGGGCCATGAGGTCGTCGAGATCCGCGGGGTCCGTGAGGAAGGACTCGATCGCCGAGCGCTGCGCCACCGAGAGCGGGCGCAGCTGGGCGAGGTGGTCGACGAACACGCGGTAGCCCTTGTCGGTGGGCACGCGCCCCGAAGAGGTGTGCGGTGCCGCGATCAGCTCCTCGTCCTCGAGCAGCGCCATGTCGTTGCGGATCGTGGCAGCCGACACGCCGAACGAGTAGCGGTCGACGATGGAGCGGCTGCCGACGGGCTCGTGGGTCTCCACGTAGTCCTGCACGATCGCGCGCAGCACCTGGAGGCCTCGCTCGCTGACCATCGCCTCTCCCCTCGTCTGAACTCGTCGTGCCGGGGCACCCTTGGTCTGGCACTCACCGGCTTCGAGTGCCAATTCTACCCGCCCTCGGAGCGGATGCGCGGAACGCCTCTACGATGACGAGCATGAGCGATGCCACCGACACCACCCTGTCCAGCGGGATCGTGCGCGGGGAAGTCGTGGACGGTGTCCGCCGCTTCCTCGGCATCCCCTACGCTGCTGCTCCCTTCGGCGATCTCCGCTTCCGGGCGCCGCATCCCGCGAGCCCTGGTCCGGTGTGCGGGAGGCGACCGCTTTCGGGCCCACCGCTCCGCAGCATCCGTACCCCGCCGCGATCGGCGAGCTGCTGGGATCGGTCGCGATCCCCGGCGACGACATCCTCTCCGTGAACGTGTGGGCGCCGAGGGGCGCTGCAGGAGCGCCGGTCGTCCTCTGGATCCACGGCGGTGCGCTCGAACGCGGTACCGCGGCTCTGTCGCTCTACGACGGGGCCAGGTTCGCCCGCGCGGGGGTCGTGTTCGCCTCGATCAACTACCGACTGGGTTCGGAGGGCTTCTCGGTGCTCGACGGAGCACCGAGCAATCTCGGACTGCTCGACGCCGCGGCCGGCCTCGAGTGGGTGCACCGCGAGATCGCCGCGTTCGGCGGCGATCCGTCGCAGATCACCCTGATGGGCGAATCGGCGGGCGGCGCGATCGTCGCCGGTCTGCTCGCGCGGGCGGACTCGCGTGCGTTGGTCGCCCGCGCGATCATCGAGTCGGGACCGCTGGCAGCGCAGACTCCATCGAAGGCGGGACGCGTCACCGCACAGCTCGCGAAACGTCTCGGCATCGCCCCGGACCGCGCGTCGTTCCTCGGGGTGAGCCCCGATCAACTGCTCAACGCACGACGGGAGCAGGCATCCGGGTCCTCTCCGATCGGGGGCGCACCCGGATTCCAGTTCGCGATCGACGAGGACTCGCTCCCGCGCTCTCCGCACGTGGTGATCCCGGAGATCGACGTACCGCTGCTCATCGGCAGCAACACCGACGAGTATCGGCTGTGGTTCACCCCGGATGCGCTCGCCGGCATCGGTCGGCTGAAGCTCCTGCTCGCCCGGTCGGCGCTGCGGATCCCGGCGCGAGCCGTCGCGGCCTACCGCAGGGCCTTCCCCGGTGCGTCGACGGGCGAGATCTTCGGCCAGCTCGCGACCGACGTCATGCTGCGTGCGCCGCTGACCCGTGTCGCGCGGGCGCGGCGCGCTCCGACCTACGTGTACGAGTTCGCGTGGCCGAGTCCGATCCGCGATCTCCGCGCGGCCCACGCGCTCGAGCTGGGGTTCGTGTTCGACCGGCTCGACGACCCCGAGACGACACGTCTCGCCGGTGCCGAGGCCCCTCAGCGTCTCGCCGACGAGATGCATCGGGCGTGGATCTCGTTCATCATGACGGGTGATCCGGGATGGCCGGCCTACGGCCCGGAGCACACGACCCGGGTGTTCGACGCCGAGAGCTCCACGGGTCCGCAGCGTCGCACCGAAGCTCTCGACCTGCTCCCCTGAGTCCCTGCGAGAGCGTAAGCCGCGGAGCCGCTGAGGCGCGCTCTCAGTCGGTGAGCTCGCGCACGACCGCGTCGGCGAGCAGGCGACCTCGGAGCGTGAGCTGCACCCGCCCGCGCATCGCGGCCTGTCCCTCCACGAGACCGTCGGCGATGAGTCCGGCCACGCGGCCGCGCTTGTCCGCCGGCAGGTCGGATGTCACGATGCCCTCGCGGATCCGACTCAGCAGCAGGATGCGCTCCAGCATCCGCGATTCCTCGTCGGGACGCTCCGTGCCCGCGGCCGGGGACTCGGAGGCCGCAAGTCGTTGCGCGTACGCCGCCGGATGCTTGACGTTCCACCAGCGCAGCCCCGCGACGTGGCTGTGAGCCCCGGGGCCGAAGCCCCACCAGTCACTCCCCCGCCAGTACGCGAGGTTGTGCTGTGACCGCTGCTCGAGGGTCTTCGACCAGTTGCTGACCTCGTACCACTCGTACCCGGCGGCCGCCAGTCGCGCGTCCGCCAGCTCGTACATGTCCGCCTGCAGGTCGTCGTCGGGGGTCGGGACCTCTCCGCGACGGATCTGTCTCGCGAGCTTCGTGCCGTCCTCGATGATCAGCGCGTACGCGGAGATGTGGTCGGAGTCCAGCGCGAGCGCGGCGTCGAGAGACGCCTCCCAGTCGGCGAGGGACTCCCTCGGCGCACCGTAGATCAGGTCGACGCTCACGGCGAGCCCGGCATCCTTCGCCGCGGCCACCGCGGTGCGCACGTTCTCGGGACGGTGCGTGCGGTCGAGCGCGGCGAGGACGTGCGGCACGGCCGACTGCATGCCGATCGACAGACGCGTCACACCCGCGTCGGCGAGTGTTCGGGCGACCTCGGGCGTGACCGTGTCGGGGTTCGCCTCGACGGTGACCTCGGCTCCGTCCACCAGGCCGAACGCGTCGGTCGCGGCGGCCAGCATGCGGGCCAGGTCGCCCGCGGGCAGCAGCGTGGGGGTGCCCCCGCCGAAGAACACCGTGTCCATGGGGCGCAGCGCCCCGGCATCCGTCAGCACACGGCGAGCCAGGTCGATCTCGGTGATCAGCGTCGACGCGTAGTCCTCCTGCTTCGCGCCCCGCAGCTCGTTCGAGGTGTAGGTGTTGAAGTCGCAGTATCCGCAGCGCACGCTGCAGAACGGGACGTGCAGGTATGCCGAGAACGGCGCGTTCGCGTCGATCGGCAGATCTCCGGGGAGCCGTCCGTCGGCCGGAGCCGGATCGCCGAGGGGAAGGGGTCCCGCCATCTCAGACGGGAGTCGCGTACATCGGGGAGATCGCGCGGAGGTAGCGTGCGAACAGCTCCCGCCGCCGACGCTTCACGAGCGCGGGGATCGTGCGGTAGAGCAGGGAGTTCGGGGCGTCGAAGGCGCGCACCGTGAACCACACCTCGTCGTTGTCCTCGCGCCACTCCACGTCGAAGGACTCCTCACCGCGCACGACCGATCCGCCGACCGTTCCCAGCACGAGTCCGACCCGTCGCTTCTCCTCGGTCACGGAGATCACGCGGAGCTCGGCATCGGCGCTCATGCTGCCGACCCGTCCGCGCACCCGCAGGGTCATCCCGGGGCCGGCGAACGGCGTGCCCTCGGCGTCGAAGCGCTGCTCGACCTCGTTCTTGCTCGGCGCGATCGGGGTGCCCTCCGCGTCGAAGCTCACGCCCGCATAGGCGGGGCCGGGCGCAGGACGGACGTCCTCGACGGCGAGTCCGGACGCGCGCTGCGCGGTCCACGTGAGCAGCGACTCGCCCGCGGTCTCGAAGCGCTCGGATCCGCTGCCGATGCGCCACGAACTCTCCGCCGGGATGCTGTGCTCCGGCGGATACTGCATGAGGTCGGGCGCATGGGTCGCACCCACAGCCGCATAGTCAACCGTGTCGTCTCGGAAAGTCCCGCGCCGCATGCCGTCCAGCCTACCCGTGGTCGCCTGGACGATCACCCGGTCGACCGACCACCTACTTCTTGTCCTTGCCCTCGACGTCTCCGGAGAGCGCCGCGATGAACGCCTCCTGGGGGACCTCGACGCGACCCACCATCTTCATGCGCTTCTTGCCCTCCTTCTGCTTCTCGAGGAGCTTTCGCTTGCGGGTGATGTCACCGCCGTAGCACTTCGCGAGGACGTCCTTGCGGATCGCGCGGATGGTCTCGCGCGCGATGATCCGCGCGCCGATGGCCGCCTGGATCGGCACCTCGAACTGCTGGCGAGGGATGAGCTTGCGCAGCCGCTCGGCCATCATCGTGCCGTAGGCGTAGGCCTTGTCGCGGTGCACGATCGAGCTGAACGCGTCGACCTTCTCGCCCTGCAGCAGGATGTCGACCTTCACGAGGTCGGCCTCCTGCTGGCCTGCGGGCTCGTAGTCGAGCGAGGCGTAGCCCTGGGTCTTGGACTTCAGCTGGTCGAAGAAGTCGAACACGATCTCACCGAGCGGCATCATGTACCGCAGCTCGACCCGCTCCTCGGAGAAGTACTCCATGCCGAGCAGAGAGCCACGGCGAGACTGGCACAGCTCCATGACCGTGCCCACGTAGTCCTTGGGCAGCAGGATCGCTGTCTTCACCATGGGCTCGGCGACGGAGCCGATGCGGCCGTCGGGGTACTCGCTGGGGTTCGTGACGGTGACGGTCTCACCCGTGTCGGACGTGAGGACCTCGTAGATCACGCTGGGCGCGGTGGTGATCAGGTCGAGCCCGAACTCGCGCGACAGGCGCTCGGTGATGATCTCCAGGTGGAGGAGCCCCAGGAAGCCGCAGCGGAAGCCGAAGCCGAGGGCGACCGAGGTCTCGGGCTCGTACTGCAGCGAGGCGTCGGAGAGCTTGAGCTTGTCGAGCGCTTCACGGAGCTCGGCGTAGTCGCTGCCGTCGATCGGGTAGATGCCCGAGAACACCATCGGCTTCGGGTCGGTGTAACCGGCGAGGGCCTCGGTCGCCGGCTTGCGCGCTGCAGTGACGGTGTCGCCGACCTTCGACAGGCGCACGTCCTTCACACCGGTGATGAGGTAGCCCACCTCGCCGACGCCGAGCCCCTTCGTGGGAATCGGTTCGGGGCTCGACACGCCGACCTCCAGAGCGTCGTGGTTCGCGCCGGTCGACATCATCTGGATGCGCTCGCGCGGCGACAGGCTGCCGTCGACCATGCGCACGTAGGTGACGACACCGCGGTAGGCGTCGTACACCGAGTCGAAGATCATGGCACGGGCCGGAGCATCCGCATCGCCGACCGGGGCGGGGATCTCCTGCACGAGCCGGTCGAGGAGCTCCTCCACACCGACGCCGGTCTTGCCGGAGACGCGCAGGACGTCCTCCGGCTTGCCGCCGATCAGCGAGGCGAGCTCCTTGGCGTACTTGTCGGGGTCGGCCGCCGGGAGGTCGATCTTGTTGAGCACGGGGATGATGTGCAGATCGTTCTCGAGAGCGAGGTAGAGGTTCGCGAGGGTCTGGGCCTCGATGCCCTGCGCCGCATCGACGAGCAGAATCGCGCCCTCGCATGCGGCGAGCGAGCGGGACACCTCGTACGTGAAGTCGACGTGCCCCGGGGTGTCGATCATGTTGAGCGCGAAGGTCTCACCCTCCAGCTCCCACGGCATCCGCACGGCCTGGCTCTTGATGGTGATACCGCGCTCGCGCTCGATGTCCATGCGGTCCAGATACTGGGCCCTCATGTCGCGATCGGAGACCACGCCGGTGATCTGGAGCATGCGGTCGGCCAGGGTCGACTTGCCGTGGTCGATGTGCGCGATGATGCAGAAGTTGCGGATCTGCGTCGCAGGCGTCGCGGCAGGCTGAAGCGGAGTGAGAGCGCGTGGTGACATGTCCCGACGATTCTACGGTGAGGGGAGGCTAATGCCCGATTCGGCGGATCCGGTGATATTCTCGCGAAGTTGCCCGGGAGCAATCCGTGACACCGGATCCCGTGAGCGATAAGACTCCGTCACAGACAAGGTGCAGGTGTCGTGTCGCGCAGATCGGCAGATGGTGATTGACTGTCTTTCCGGCTCAGCGTTGCGTCGGCAGATCCCGCGCGCGTCTGTAAAAGAGAAAGAATCAACACCTTGATCAAGTATCTCGTGCGCCGCCTGCTGGGGTGGTTGATGATGATCGTCATCGCGACGAATATCACCTACTTCCTCGCCTGGCTGTATCTCGATCCGGAGAACAACTACGTCGGACGGCGGCCCCCGCTCTCCGCCGATCAGATCGACAACCTCCTGCGCCCGCGCAACCTCAGCGAGTCCGTACCGCTCATCGAGCGCTGGTGGACCTGGTTCTCGGGCATCCTGTTCCGCTGGGACTGGGGTCTGGGCCCGACCGGCGAGTCGGTCAACGAGCAGGTCGCCTACCGCGTCTGGGTCAGTGCCGAGCTGGTGCTCGGTGCCACGATCCTCACGACGGTCCTCGGCATCGCGCTCGGTGTGTACACGGCGTCACGGCAGTACAAGCTCGCGGACCGCATCGGCCAGGGCACGAGCATCATCACGATGAACATCCCGACGGTCGTGGCGGGCTTCGCGCTCGTGCTGCTCGCGATCGGGTTCAACAATGCCGTGGGCACCACGGTGTTCTACGTGACAGGGTCGTCCAGTCCGGGTGTCCAAGGCTTCTTCCCCGTTCTCCTCGACGCGCTTCAGCATCTGGCCCTGCCGACCTTGGGCCTCGTGATCACGGGCTACGCGCAGATCCACTTCCTGCAGCGGTCGCTGCTGCTCGACAACATCAAGGCCGACTACGTGCGCACCGCGCGCGCGAAGGGCCTCACGAAGCAGCAGGCGATCCGCAAGCACGCACTGCGCACGTCGCTCATCCCCGTCACGACGCAGGTCGCCTTCACGATCCCGGCCGTATTCACGGGCGCGGTCCTGACGGAGACGATCTTCAACTGGAACGGCATGGGTCGGTACTTCATCACGACCCTCAACAACAACGACATTCACGGCGTCGTCGCGGTCGCGGCCTTCGGCGCCCTGATGACCGCGATCGGCGCGATCCTCGCCGATGTCGCCGTCGTCGTCCTCGATCCGAGAGTGCGGGTGAGCTGATGTCCCTGGAAACCATCGGGGTATCCCCCGAAATCGCGGAGAAGCCGGAGAAGCCGAGGAGCCGCAAGCGGACCACGATGCTGTCGCTCTACACGCGACGCTTCATGCGCAACCGCGGCGCCGTCATCGGCATCGTCATCCTGGCCCTTCTTGTGCTGTTCGCCGTGATCGGTCCGCTGATCGCGCCGTACAGCCACACCGACCTCGACTTCCTGGCTCTGCGCAAGGGACCGTCGGCGGAGCACTGGTTCGGTACGAACGGGTCCGGCAACGACAACTTCGCCCAGGTCGCCGTGGGGCTGCAGCGATCCATGATGATCGCCGCACTCGTCGCGGTAGGGACCACCGTGGTCTCGGCCATCGTCGGAACCACGGCCGCCTACTTCGGCGGAGCCTACGAGCGCATCATGCTCGCGATCATCCACTTCATGATGGTGGTTCCGAACTTCCTGATCCTCGCGATGATCTCGAACGACGCCGGCGGAAACTGGCTCGTGATCTCGCTCGTGATGATCTTCATCGTGGGGTGGTTCTTCCCCGCTCGCATCATCTGGACGCTGTCGCTGTCGATCCGCGAGCGTGAGTACGTGCACGCGGCTCGTTACGCGGGGCTCTCCGGCATGCGCGTCGTCATCCGGCATATGCTGCCGAACATCGGCTCGCTGCTGGTCATCAACTTCACCCTCGGCGTCGTGTCGGCCGTTCTGACCGAGACCGCACTGTCGTTCCTCGGCTTCGGTGTGAAGCTGCCGGACGTGTCCCTGGGTGCGCTGATCGGCTACGGCTCCAGCACTCTCGTGAGCGCGCCCTGGCTGTTCTACTTCCCCGCTGCGGCGCTCACGCTGCTCACCGTGTCGATGGCGCTCATCGCCGACGGTCTGCGCGACGCCCTCGACCCGACCTCCGCGGCTGGAGGTCGCGCATGAGTACTGTCCTCTCCGTCCGCGACCTCAAGGTCAGCTTCCCGTCCGAGGCCGGTCGAGTGGATGCCGTCCGTGGCGTCTCCTTCGACCTCGAGGCCGGCAAGACGCTCGGCATCGTCGGCGAGTCCGGCTCGGGCAAGTCCGTCACCTCGCTCGCGATCATGGGCCTGCTCGACGAGAACGCCAAGGTCACCGGGTCGATCGTCTACGACGGCCAGGAGCTCATCGGCAAGTCGGACAAGCAGCTCTCCGTCATCCGCGGCAACGGCATGGCGATGGTCTTCCAGGACCCGCTGACCTCCCTCACCCCGGTCTTCACGGTGGGCGACCAGCTCATCGAAGCGCTCACGGTGCACCGGCGGCTGTCGAACAAGGATGCCTGGGACCGCTCCGTCGAGCTCTTGAAGCTCGTCGGCATCCCCGAGCCCGAGCGGCGCATGAAGTCCTTCCCGCACGAGTTCTCCGGGGGCATGCGCCAGCGTGTCGTGATCGCGATCGCGATGGCGAACGACCCCAAGCTGATCATCGCCGACGAGCCCACCACGGCGCTCGACGTGACGATCCAGGCGCAGATCCTCGAGCTGATGGCGACGGCGCAGAAGGAGACCGGCGCCGCCATGATCATGATCACGCACGACATGGGCGTGGTCGCGAAGACCGCCGACGACGTGCTGGTGATGTACGCGGGCAAGCCCGTCGAGCACGCGCCGGTGCGCGAGCTCTTCTACCGGACGCGGATGCCGTACTCGATCGGTCTGCTCGGCGCGATCCCTCGCGTCGACAAGACGGAGAAGGTGCCGCTGATCCCGATCAAGGGCAATCCCCCGCTGCTGATCAACCTCCCGGACGCGTGCCCGTTCGCGGCACGGTGCCCGATCGCGATCGACGCGTGCCGGCAGGGCGAGCCCGAGCTGCTCCCGATCTCGACCGAGGGTCACGCGAACCACACCGTGGCGTGCATCCGCGCCGAGGACATCGACGACGACGGCACGATCGGCGGCCTGCCGGTGTTCCCCGCCCCCGAGGTGCCCGAGAGCAGTCTCACCAAGGTGCCCCGCGAGGAGCGCCCGATCACGCTGCAGGCGATCAACCTCAACAAGACCTTCCCCCTCATGAAGGGTGCGCTGTTCAAGCGCAAGGTCGGGGAAGTGCACGCCGTCAAGGGCATCAGCTTCGACGTGCGGCAGGGAGAGACCCTCGCGATCGTCGGCGAGTCCGGCAGCGGCAAGACGACCACGCTGCTGCAGATCATGGATCTCGTGAAGCAGGAGGACGGTGACATCCGCATCGGCGGGACCAGCGTCTCCGACATCAAGAGCCGCGCCGAGGAGCGCAAGCTCCGTCGTGACCTCCAGATCGTGTTCCAGGACCCCATGGGCGCTCTTGACCCGCGCATGACCGTGTGGGACATCATCGCCGAGCCCATGTTCGCGATCGGAATGAGCCGCGACGACGTGTTCGACCGGGTCGAGGAGCTCATGGGCCTGGTCGGTCTCGATCCGGCGCACAGCGACCGCTTCCCCCAGGCGTTCTCGGGCGGTCAGCGTCAGCGCATCGGCATCGCCCGCGCTCTGTCGACCAACCCGAAGGTCGTCGTGCTCGACGAGCCCGTCTCGGCGCTCGACGTGTCGATCCAGGCCGGCGTCATCAACCTGCTCGACGAACTCAAGGCGAAGATGGGCCTGTCGTACCTCTTCGTCGCGCACGACCTCGCGGTCGTCCGGCACATCGCCGACCGCGTCGCCGTCATGTACAAGGGCGAATTCGTGGAGCACGGCGACGTGGACCAGGTGTTCGACGCCCCTCAGCATCCGTACACGAAGGCGCTGCTGTCGGCGATCCCGATCCCCGACCCCGACATCGAGCGCACACGCGAGCGGATCATCCTGCCCGTCGAAGGCTTCGATGCGCAGGCCGTCCCTGCCAGTTAACGATGAATCACTTGTGCACAGTCCGGTAACGAATCTGTGCACAAGTGCTTTCGCCCGCGAGGCGCGGAGTTATTCTGCCCTCATCCCAAGTAAGGCCGACAGGCACTAAGGAGTACCATGAAACGGCATCAGAAGCTGATGGGCATCGCTGCTCTCGGCGCCGCCTTCGCACTCGTCATGAGCGGTTGTGCGCCGGCAGGCAACGGTGGCAGCACAGGCGACCAGGGCGAGGCCCAGACCGTCGAAGGCGCGGACTACAACCCGCAGCCGCGCGAGAACCTCGCAGAGGGCGGGGAACTCCGCATCCCCGTCTCGAACATCGCCGAGCAGCTGAACTACTTCCACAGCGATGGCGACGCGCGCGTCACGCAGATCGGCACGTGGTTCCGCCCGCAGATCCTGCTCATGGATCCGGACGGCACTGTCAAGAAGAACGACGCGTACCTCGACGACTACTCCTTCGGTGTCGAGGAGGGCAAGACCGTCCTGCATTTCAAGGTCAACGAGAAGGCCGTCTGGAACGACGGGACGCCGATCGACGTCACCGCGTTCAAGGCCACGTGGGAAGCCAACAACGGCACCAACGAGGAGTACCAGCCGAACGCGACCGACGGCTGGAAGGAGATCGAGTCCGTCGAGGCCGGCGAGAACGACCGCGACGTCATCGTCACCTTCAAGGGCGAGTTCGCCTGGCCCGAGATGGTCTACTCGCAGCTTCTGCACCCGGCCGTCAACACCCCGGAGCTCTTCAACACCGCGTTCCTCGGTGACTGGCACCCGGAGTGGGCAGCCGGCCCCTACACGGTCGAGGACTACGACAAGACCGGTGGCGTCGTCACCCTGGTCCCGAACGAGAAGTGGTGGGGCAACGCTCCGCTCCTCGACAAGGTGACCTTCATCCAGATGGAGCCGACCGCCGCGGTCAACGCTCTGCGCAACGGCGAGGTCGACATGGCCGAGACCGGCAGCGCCGAGCTGCTCGCCCAGGTCGAGGGCCTCGACGGCGTCAAGACCTACAAGGGCCAGGCGACCGCGAACGCGATCTTCACGCTGAACTCGACGAACCCGGCCCTGTCGGAGCTCGAGGTCCGCAAGGCCGTCTTCGAGGCGATCAGCATCGAGCAGGTCAAGGACATCGTCTTCAACGGCCTGAACTACACCGAGGAGCCCGCCGGGTCCCTCACGCTGTTCTCGTTCCAGCCGAACTACGTGAACGCGCTGGAAGAGGCCGGCCGCAAGGACGGCGACACCGAGGGCGCCAACAAGCTCCTCGATGAGGCCGGCTGGGTTCCCGGTTCCGACGGCATCCGTGAGAAGGACGGCGTGCGCCTGTCGCTCGTCTTCCCGGTGCACTCCGACACGGAGACCGCTCGCGCCCGTTCGTTGGCCGTGCAGGCGCAGCTCAAGGAGGTCGGCGTGGAGGTCACGATCGACACCCGTCCGTCTGCCGACTTCGCTGAGGACTACACCACGCAGAACGGTGACATCTTCTTCCTGAACTTCACGTCGTCCGACCCGTTCGGTGCTGCCTGGTTCTGCCAGCTGTACTGCTCGGACAGCGGCCTGAACCTGTCGGGCACCGGCACCGAGGAGATCGACAAGATGATCCACGAGGAGCTGGAGACCATCTCCGACCCCGTGGAGCAGACCAAGAAGGCCATGGAGATGGAGTCCGAGATCTTCGCGAAGACCTGGGGCATCATCCCGGTCCTCAACGGCCCGGAGATCTGGACCGTCAAGGAAGGCCTCGCCAACCTCACGCCCGAGCCCTACGTGGGTCTCGACCTCTTCGGCATCACGCCGGTGGAGAACGTGGGCTACGAGAAGTAAGCACTCGTCCTGAGTACGGGAGCGGGGTCGGTGGGCAACCACCGGCCCCGCTTCGTATGTCAGGACGGATCGGCTTTGGTGCCGGTCTCTTCGAGGGGCACGCAATCGTCGAAGTCGCTTGCACGGGGAACCGAGCCCACCGACCGGGAGCAGATCGCGATCGCCCCGACGCCGAGGAGTATCGCCGCAGCCGTGACGATCGCAGCCGGATAGCCGAAGAGTTCCAGCAGGATGCCGGCGAGGGCTGACGCGGGCGCTGCGAGCACCGCGGTCACGAGCGCGGTCGCGGCGAGCACACGACCACGCAGACGGTTGGGTATCAGTAGGGAGACGTAGGCCCCCTGCACGGCGTTGAGCGGGATTATGGGCAGCGACGCGAGCAACCCGATGACGGCGATGGTCCACATGTCCTGTGTGAAGGCCGCGGCTCCCACCGCGATCCCCATGGCCACGACCGCACAGCGGATGATCCACGCTCCGCTGAGACGCGGCATCACTCCCATCAGCAGCACCGCGCCGAGCAGCACACCGACTCCCTGGAAGGTCTGGATCAGGCCGATCTGCCAGGCCGCGGTGCCGCGAGCCTGCTGGCTGAGGATGATCGCGGTACCGCACATCGCCAGGGCGACGTTCACTCCGGCGACGAGCAGCACGAGGGTGCGCGGCTGACCCCAGCGGATCAGCCAGCGGATCCCTGCCGTCCAGCGGCGGGTTCCGTCCAGCCCGCGCTCCGCGGCGTAGTCGCCCCGCAGCGACAACGCGGCGAAGAACTGCCCGACGCGCGCGACCGCGGACACCACAAACGGCAGGACCGGATGCACGCCGAAGAGCAGGCCGGACAGGGGCGCGGCGCCGAGCTGGAGCCCGGCATCCCTGCCCTCGTTCGCCGCCGTCGCCGCGGGGAGCAGGTCGCCGGGGACGACCTGCGGCAGCATGGCGTCGCTGAGGTTCTCCAACGCTCCGGTGACTAGGCCGGACGCCGCGGCCAGGACCATGAGCACGGCCGCGGTCATGGCGCCCGTGAGGAGCAGCGCCGCTGTCATCGCCCACACGGCGGCGGCCACCGCACCGGAGACGAGCAGCAGAC
Organism: Microbacterium sp. GCS4; assembly: GCF_001262495.1. Taxonomy (GTDB): domain Bacteria; phylum Actinomycetota; class Actinomycetes; order Actinomycetales; family Microbacteriaceae; genus Microbacterium. The sequence continues at coordinate 5,103 of NZ_LGYE01000001.1, read as the reverse complement.
GCCGACGGTCGACGCGGTCGATGAGGACGCCGCCGGGGAGCAGCGCGAGGCACTGAGCAAGCGCGGCGATCGACCCGACGACACCCGCGAGGAGAACGTCGCCGGTCACGTGGAACCCCAGCAGTGTGAAGGCGAAGCCGCCCACGAACGTCCCGATCTGGCTCAGAGAGTCACTGGCGAACCAGGCCCGATACTCGCGGGAGCCCCACAGGCGCCGACGTGATTCGGCGTTCTGCCCGTCGTCCGCGGCCGGGCCCACAGGTGTCGACTCGGTCACAGATCGTCTCCGTTCACTCAACCGCTCGCGCATGATTCGCCTCCGGAGCGGTTTGTCCCTGGTCGCGCTGCAATAGTCATATGCGGCGTTTTGTCGTTCAGATGGGACTTGAGATCCGATTCTTCTGGGCACAGCTCGCTGCGACAATGCATCACTCAGCTGAATACCGGTGCTCCGAGATTCCTGCACGTCTCGCCGCTTTCAGCTTCGACACTTCTAGGCTGAAGTCGTGACAGTCCAGGTCGTCCTCGTGCACGGCATCCGCACGTCCGCGACGATGTGGCGGTCTCAGGTCGCGTTCCTCGAAGCCGCCGGTATCCCCGTCGCCGCAGTCGACCTGCCTGGGCACGGCACGCGCATGGCGGAGGACTTCACACTGCACGAGGCGCTGCACACGATCGACGCCGCCGTCCGCGACGCCGCCTCGCGGGGACCGGTGCTGCTCGTCGGGCACTCGATGGGCGGTCTCCTCACACTCGCGTATGTGGGCGGTGCGCAGAAGCCCCCGGTCGCCGCGCTGATCGCGGCCTCCTGCACCGCGCTCCCCCACGGCGCCGGTCTCCGCGCCTATCGGACGATCGCCCGCCTGGTCGACCGACTGCCGGACCGCGGACTGTGGCTGACCGAGCGCATCCTCGAGGCGACGATCCCGCTCGAGACCCGACCCGACTTCGCCGCCGGAGGCTATGCGCTCGACACGCAGGACATCGCCCTCGCCGCGCTCTCGGCGCTCGACCTCGCGACCGCCGTGGCGCGGATCGAGATCCCCCTCTGGTTCGTGAACGGGCAGTACGACCAGCTGCGCATCAACGAGGCGCTGTTCCAGCGGCTCGCGCCGCACGCCGAGCTCATCGTCGTGCCGCGCACCTCGCACCTCGTCACCGCCATGCGGCCGGACGTGTTCAACTCCGTACTGCGGCTCGGCATCGCGACGGTCGAGGCCGGTGGGGTCAGCGTCGCTGGCGCGCCCGCGACGTGAGGACTCCTCCGACGACCGAGAGCACGGCCGCAGCGACGAACACGAGCCAGAACCCGCCGGCGAGGGCGACGAGCCCGGCTCCCAGTACCGGACCGATCAGCTGTCCCAACGCGGCCGTCACCGTGACGACGCCGAGATCTCGGGCGTGATCCTTCTCGTCGGGAAGCAGGTCGGCGGCGAACGCGAGCCCCACGGTCGAGAATGCTCCATAGCCGAGGCCCATCAGTGCGGCGGCGATCAGCGTCGCCTCGAACGACGGGATGACGGCGATGACGACGCCGGACGCAGCCTGCACGAGCGTCGCGGCGACCGTGAGCGTGCGACGGTTCCCGGTCCGATCCGACACGATCCCCGTGACGACCGACGCGAGCACGACGAACACCGTGTAGACCACGATCAGCAGGAGCAGGTTGTCCTGTGCGGTCGACGAATCCTGGTCGAGCCCGTGCAGGAGGTAGAAGAGGAAGAGCGCGGTGCCGAGCGCGTTGCCGATGTTCGTGACCAGTCGCCCCGACAGCATCCAGGCGAAGTCGCGGTCGCGCAGAGAGGCGAGCGGATGCCGGGAGCGTCGGCGCTCCGGCACGAGTCGGGCCTCCGCGGGCGGGTCGGGCAGCAGCAGGGCGGCGGCCGCGCCGACGACGGCGATGACCAGCGCCAGCAGGATGTATCCCTCGCGGATGCCGAGACCGAGGAGCACGACCAGCCCCACGCCGAGCACGATGCCGACGGCCTGGCTCGATCCGACCGCGGCGGACGCGGCGCCACGCTGCGTCACGGGGAGCTGGTCGGCGATGAGCGCGGTGAACGCGGCGGAGGAGACCGCGACGCCCACCGAGACGCCGAGCCATGCGAGTCCCACGCCCCACGGTCCCTCCGAGAACCCCGTGACGACCAGGCATGCTGCGGTGAGCAGCACGCCTCCGAGCGCCCAGGGGCGTCGACGTCGCCTGCCTGCACCTGCGCGATCGGACAGCGCCCCGGCGACGGGGCCCGCGACGATGCCGGCGAGCCCGCCGAGTCCGAGGACGAACCCCGAGGACACGACCCCGCGGATCCAGTCGTCCTCGGGGGTGTCGAGCTGCAGCGGGAGAAGCAGCTGCACGGGGGTGAGCTGGACCGTCCAGATGGCGAGCCAGGCGAGGGTGAACACCGCCATCCATCGGGCGCCCACGCGCGCGGAGGCGGTGTCGTGCGCGCTCGTTGCAGGGCGATCGGTCATGGCACTCCTTGACATCGGCGTCGTGAGAATCGGGCCGTGCGGGCGGCGCGGCGGGGTGCGGATAAGGTCGATTGTGCACCCGTCGGTCCCCGTTTAGGGGGAACGGCTCGTCTGCTGGTAGACTCGACTCTTGGCTTGCGTGTGGGTTCTTCCCTCACGACCGCCGTGCGGAAGCCCTCTTCTTCTGCCGGCATTCCGAACAATCCCTGTACAGAAAGCGTCCACACGTGGCAAACATCAAGTCGCAGATCAAGCGCAACAAGACCAACGAGAAGGCTCACGAGCGCAACAAGGCCGTGAAGAGCGAGCTCAAGACGCACGTCCGCGCCGCCCGCACCGCCGTCGCCTCGGGCGACAAGGCCGCAGCCGAGGCCGCACTGAAGACCGCGTCCCGCAAGCTCGACAAGGCCGTCAGCAAGGGCGTCATCCACCAGAACCAGGCAGCGAACCGCAAGTCGGCCATCGCCAAGCAGGTCGCCGCTCTCTGAGCTCAGATCACACAGGAAGGGCCCGTCTCGTCGAGACGGGCCCTTCCTGTTTCTGTCTTCGTTCTGGCGGTATGCGGGCTGCCGCCTGCGCGGCTTCTCAGCCGGTCGGAGTCTCGACGGGGTCGCCGGGCTCACCGACGGGCTCGGCGGGAACGTCGAGTGCCTCGGGGTCTTCGAGATCAGCCCCTCCCAGCGGGTCCTGGTGCCACGACACGAGCTGCCAGCCGGCGTCCGGGTCGCCGTCGAGCACGGCCATACCGGTGTTGTACAGCCGCCAGTGCGCGGCGTCGTCGAGGTCGATCCCCTGCAGGCGGGCTGCCGCCCACACTCGGATCGCCGCGCCGTGGCTGACGACCACGACTGCGCCGTCCTGGTGGTTCGAGGCGATGGCGTCGATCGCCGCGTCGTAGCGTGCGAAGAACTCCGTACCGCTCTCGCCGCCTTCGATCGTGACGTCGACGTCGCCTGTGAGCCATCGGCGTGCCGTGCGGACGTAGCCCTCGACCGCTTCACGATCGCTGTGCATCTCCCAGTCGCCGGCGGAGATCTCCTCCAGCCCTTCGACCACCTGGACGTCGAGAGAGCGGTCCTCGGCGAGCGGGGCGGCGGTGAGCTGCGTGCGCACAAGAGGCGAGGCGTAGATCGCGTCGATGCGCTCCCCCTGCAGCGCCGCTGGAATCGCAGCGGCCTGCGCGTGTCCGAGGCCGGTGAGACCAGGTCCGGGGCGCGCCGTGTCGAGCGCGCCGATCACGTTGCTCGGGGTCTGGCCGTGGCGGATGAGCAGCAGCTTCATGGTTCCCTTCCGAAGGGCTGGCGGGTGGCGATGACCGTGAGCATCCGCTCGAGGGCGAAGATGGGGTCGCGTGCTGCGCCCTTGACCTCGGCGTCGGCGCGGGCGGTGGCCTGGATGGCGAGGCCGAGGGAGTACTCGTTCCAGCCTGCGAGGTCGCGGCGCGCGCGGTCGACCTGCCAGTCCTTCATGCCGAGCCGCTGAGCGAGCTGGCGGCTGGGTTCGCGGTTGCCGGCGACGCGCGCCATGGTACGCAGCTTCATCGCGAAGGCGGCGACCATCGGCACGGGGTCCGCGCCGGAGGCGAGGGCGTGGCGCAGCGCGACGAGGGCTTCTCCGTAGCGTCCCGCGATCGCGGTGTCGGCAACCACGAAGGCGGAGACCTCGACACGGCCGCCGTAGTACTTGGTGATGAGTTCTTCGGTCACGTCGCCTTCGACGTCGCCGATGAGCTGCTGGCACGCCGCGGCGAGCTCGGTGAGGTCGTCAGCGAAGGCGGAGACGAGTGCGCGGAGGGCCGGCGGGGCGATGCGCTTCTTCGCGGCCTTGAACTCTCCGGCGGCGAAATCGACCCGGTCACCGTCGCGTTTGATCGCCGGGCAGGCGATCTCGATCCCTTCGCCGGTGCCGGACCGCAGAGCGTCGAGCAGCTTCTTGCCGCGGACGCTCGCGCCGGTATGCCGGAGGATGACGGTCGCCCCCTCTTGTGGGTGCTCCAGGTAGGAGACCGCCTCTTGGAGGAACGCGTCCGAGCATTTCTCGACCCCGGAGACCCGGACGAGGCGGGGCTCGCCGAACAGGGAGGGCGAGGTGAGCGACAGCAGTGTGCCCGGGGCGTAGTCGTCGGCCCGGACGTCGGTCACCTCGAGCGCCGGGTCTTCGGCGCGAAGATAGTCGCGGACTCCCGCGATGGCCCGCTCGGCGCAGACCTCTTCGGGACCGGAGACGAGCACGAGCGGTGCGGGACGAGGGTCGCGCCAGGACACCTGCGGGATCTTGGACGACGCGGCTCCTCCTCGGGACGAAGAACGCGGAGCAGCCATGCTCTCAGCCTACCCGGGGCGTCGGACAGGCAGCGCGGCTTCCCGCGCGCGGTCAGGCGGCGATGTCGTAGCGGGCGCGTCCGCCGAGGCGTGGGGTGCGGGTGGGGTCGATCGTGGCGGGTGGGATGAGCCACACCCGCGCCCGGATTCCGGTGCCGTCGGTGCGGATGTCCCATCCGTTGTCGTGTATGCGGTGGTGACACGATTCGCACAGCAGTACCCCGTTGTCGAGGTCTGTGGGTCCGGTGTCGCGGTGCCACCATCGCAGGTGGTGGGCTTTGGTCATCTGGGGTGGGAGTCCGCACAT